>CAYYPK010000004.1:74691-313026 GCA_964473525.1 uncultured bacterium | reverse complement strand
GACCCCCATGCTATATCAGCCATGGTCGTTTACACCGATCTATGTACACCCTCATGCTCCGAGCGACACAGAGCAACGGCTTCGTCTACCTCCGTCTGGTGGGGAGTAGCTGGCTGGGCCGTGGTTAGCAGGTAGTACCGCCCCACAGGCGTGTCCTGGATCTTGAGGTAGGCATCTAGCACCAGATCCGCAGTGATGGGAATGAGGTGCTTGACCTCTACTGCCTCCCAGAAGGCTCCGTCCACTCCCAACACCTGAATATCGCCTACGTTGTCCGTTCTCCGGTCGGCCGTGGTATGGCTTAGAAGGGGCGCCAGCGCTTTGCCAGCGTATCTGCCGACATGTTGGATCAGCAACTCGTATGCGGAGTACATTGCGATCACAGGTAGGCGAGAGGCCTTGGAGGAGCTGAAGTGCGCGTCGACGGCCGCTACTACCTCCTGAACTGCGACAGCGTCTCGAGATGAGAGCGGCACTACCTTCCGCTGCAGTTCTGTGAACCTTCGGACGATCAGGACGAATAGCGCTCTCAGAAGCGTCCGCGCGTTCCCTTCTCTCTCCTCAACGGTATGTAGCGTCTGCAGGAGTGCATCGCGCACATCGGAGTTCTTCATCTTCGCCGGATAGTCCAGCGTATAGGGCAACGGCTGCTCCAACGATCGCGTAAGCCAGCCACTTTCGGACATCGCCAAGCGCGGGAACACCGCCTTCATGAATGGCGTGATGTGATTAGCGTCGTACGTCCTGCCTGCGTACCCATCCTCCATACCCGCTTGGTGGCGCCTCACGTCCTGGCCAGGATCGTCCACTTTCTTCACGAGGGAGGTGATGAGGACCGCAAGAACACCGCGATGCCCTTGTGCGTTGTCGACGAGGATGTCCAAATGCCTGCGCTCCTCCGGCGTGAGCATCCCGAGGGAGGATGGATCGCTCAGAGCGAGGCTGTGCGCTTCGCGTAGAATCGACATTGGGGACATTGAGCTGCCTAGAACAGGCTTGTTGAGGGCACGGCGTCAGCGATGCGGCGTTCCGCCTCGTGGCAATAATCCGGGTTGAGCTCGAAGCCTATGAAACGCCTGCCGGTCACCTTGCAAGCAACAGCAGTAGACCCCGAGCCCATGAACGGATCCAGCACTGTACCGCCTTCCGGGGCGAGCAGCTGAAGCAGTTCCGTGATGACCTGAACGGGGTAGATCGCCGGGTGTATCGACCCCTTCACCGTCTCCACAGGTGCTTCGATAACGTCGCGTTTGAGACGTTCTCCGTGAAGGCGGATGATCGTAAAGCCGTTCTTCTCTAGCTGAATCTGACGGCCACCTGCCTGTCCCCCGAAGGCCTCCGCGTGGATGCCACGGATCTTCATGCGTAGGCTTGCGATGGTACCGTCCTGGACCTCCTGTATGGCCTCTGAAAGCGCAGCACGCGCGTGCTGCTTCTGCTCGTCCGAGAGTTCGGACTGATCGATCAGGTCGAAGTAGCCCTGCCCGATCTTGCTCCCGTTACGGGCTCTAGCCTTCTGTTTGCGCTCTCTCAGGAACGCGTCTATGTCGTAGTAGTAGTCGCCGGTCTTGACGAAGTGGAAGAATGGCTCAGTGCTACTCACCAGCCGGCGCTTGAACTGCCGGGGGGTCGGGTTGTGTTTTACCCACGTGATTTCGTTGACTAGGGATACCGTGCCCAGTTCGGAAGCTGCGATCGCAAAACGGTATGGCACAAGCAGCAGGCTGCCCTTTAGGTACTTGTCGCCGACGTTGAACACGATGTTGCCTTCAGGCTTGACCACACGAACGCACTGCCTGAAGAGACTGATGAGGACATCGGTGTATTCGCTTGCGCAGGCCTCGTCGCCGATTCCGCCACCGTAATCACGCTGCTGGAAGTACGGCGGCGAGGTGATTACGAGGTCAACGCTATCGGACGGGATCCCCTGGATGAGCTCATACGCGTCGCCACACACCACGCGATCCAAGTGTTGGATATCCCCAGTTGTGTCGATCTCACTTCCGCTACGCAATGTTCTGAGGCCTCCGGTGGACATGGGCGGGTCTCGTCCTTAACTGTGGCTGGCGACGGACATCGTCAAGAACATTACGCCACTGCAGGCATCTCAGTTCCGGGCGCCGCTGCAAGATCGCCCCGACCTGCCTCTATTGGGCCCAAGGAGGAGGATCAGATAGGGCATCTAGCAGTGAAGCCATCTGCCGGTGGGAAACCGCCCATCGTGCATCAGCATTGTAGTGGATTCGGCCCTGGCGCAGTTTCAGGTTCTCGAAGAGGACGCCGCCGCCCAGCTTCCTCCGCACGCGGCTTAGCCGTTCAGTGTAACCGTGCCAATCCGCGTTATACGCATCGAGATCCAACAGGCCGCCCTCTGCCAGTGTTTCGGCCCTCTTGTGGAACCAGTGGCGCAGCGATGTCTCGAACTGGCCGTCCAGAGACGGGTCATGGCGGGGGAGACCGCGCGTGAACATTTCGTCGAACGCCCACGGGATGGCGAGGTCGAAGTGGAGCTCTGCCGGCAAGCCATCGCTGCGCCCTCCCCAAGACAGGAGATAGACGTTGGGATATTCCGCTGAGAGCTGTCCCTTGTCGACATCGAAGCCTGGCGCCATCTTGTCGTAGACCTTGGCGTAGATGCGAACGACCTCGTATGCGTCATCCAACCCTCTGCCGTCGCTTTGGTCGTGAGGGCCTGGTCGTACATGGTTACCCTTGTAGCCCGCCGCCCTCGCCTCCCAATAAGCGTCCGACGCTTTGCGGTCTGAGTCGCTGTCGGTGAGTGCGGAACACTCCAAGCAAACCGGCGAGCCGTCTATGCCGACCCGTAGATCGACATCCTTGCCGTTGTCGAGCTCGTAGTCCAGCTCGACATCTCCGGGGAACACGCGCAAGCACCTAGACTTGACGAATATCTCAAAGGTTGCCGCGTACCATTCCCTCCACTGGCGGCTGCGGAGGAAGCTGACCACCCCCTTCTGGTGCTTCGAGGGCGTCCGTGCGTGCACGAGATCGATGTCGGTATCTAGCTCCTCGATATCGGGCATCCCTCGGCCCTTGATGAAGCCGTATATCTGCGGCCAACGTATGCCCTCAAGCTCCGAACCTGGGGTGTCGAGGATGCTGGCTCGGATCTCGTCCAAGCGTTCGTCGTCCATGGCGTCTTTGATATGTGAGCCGTCGGGAAGCTCGCGCACTTTCCGTCTCACCTTATCTACACCGTTCAGATAGAGTGTCCGGAGGCTGTGGCACATCGCGCGTAGGACTCCCTTCACGCCCCTGCCGGCTGTCGCCCGGCACCCTCGGCGTCTTCTCCGCAAATCACACGCACCTGACGTTGGCCCGAGGGTTCGCGGCGTTAGGCGCAGAACCGGCTCACAAATGCGAGCGCTAGGCCACCATGCGCAGCACCAATGCAAGGCCGCCGGCCGGTAAGCACAACGGGGCGGCTGCGTAATACGGCTGCTTGCGGCACGCTACATCCCTGACGCGGCGGCAGGGGCTGGTGGCCGGGACAGACCGCCGTAGCCGCCTCACGTCACCTTGCGGCGTGCTCGTCCGCCGGGTCAAATGGCGGCGGCACGATGCAGAGGATCACCAGTTTGCCGACGGTGCGGGGCCGCACGTCCAACGATATGTGGTCGCAGCTCTACGCCGCGCGGGTGGAAGCGTCGCAAGTTGCGTTGGGCGAATCGCCCGCCGTATCAGAACAGGGACAGACAGCTACCGCCACGCGACTTTGGAGGAGCCATGGACCTGCACGTAGGACAGAGCGCAACCCGCACGCTCTCAGTAACGCACGACCACGTCGAGAAGTACGCGCAGATAACGGGTGACCGCAACCCGCTGCACTTCGACGAGGAGTTCGCGGCAGCGACTCCCTTCGGCAGGCTTGTCGCCCACGGCGGGATCACGGCGGGCATCTTGAACGCGCTGGTCGCGGAGGACCTGCCCGGGCCAGGCACCGTGTTCATGAGCCAGCAGCTCGAATACGTGGCGCCCGTGTACATCGGCGACACCATCGTTGGTGAGGTCGAGGTGCTCAAGGTACACGAGAGCAAGCCGGTTACTCAGCTGCGCGTCGAGGTGCGTCGCGAGTCGGGAGAAGTCGTCCTCAAGGGCGAAGCGTGGTGCTACACGTTCCCGGGTCCAACCGAGGACTAGACGCGCTTCCCAAGTCGCGCCAACTCGTCTCACCCAGGACGGGCGCGCGTCGCTTCCCGCGCGAGCGGACATGCCTCTAGACCGACGTATGTACGATCCCAACGCAGACCCGCTACCTCGCGCGGAATAGAGGCACACACTGAGCAGATCGAACAGCGTGTCGAACCCATCCGTCACCGGCCCGCTTCACTCAGCGAATTCGGGGCCGGGCCGATGAAGGTCGTCGAATACGAGATTGAGGACGGCGCCCGCCTCGCGTCCGTCTACAACGACCACTTCGCCGACGGCCTCACGCCTCGTTGCCATCCCGTGACCGAGGATGAGTTCTGCATCGGACTGACGCGCAGGCTTCGAGACGAACAGCCCGTGACGGCGTTCGGTCTGCGCGGACTCAGACTCATCGCCGTAGAGCGGAAGGGCAGACCTGTCGCGTTCTCGCATATCGCCGTGGAGTCGTCGACGGAGGACGGGCAGACCAGCCATCGCGGGTTGATTCGCGTGCTTGCGTTCGCGGCGGAAGATCGCGTTGCAGGCCAGAAGCTCCTGGAAGCGTCGGAGGCGCGGCTACTGGAACACGACATTGCCGGTATCACCATCGCCCGGTGGTCTGCCGCCGTGCGCTTCATGCACTCGGGCAGGGAAGAACCCTCGACGCTGCGACCTCATCTCGTCAGCCTGCCGCGACTGAACGGCTACGAGATCGAACGCTCAACGCACATCATGACGCTAGATCGCATCGACCTGATGGAGCCGGCGCTGCCTGACGCGTCGATGGAAGCGACTGTCGAGACAACGGAGAGCAGAGGCGAGCGCCCGAACTT
Source organism: uncultured bacterium (assembly GCA_964473525.1). Lineage (GTDB taxonomy): Bacteria > Poribacteria > WGA-4E. Next base: position 308,044 of record CAYYPK010000004.1, on the reverse strand, counting down.
CGTCGTCCGGCTGATGCAGGGATCGGCGGAAGTCGGCTTCTGCGAGCTGGAGTCGCGTGGCCACTTCCTCCGAGCGGCGTCAGCGCAGGCGTCGCTCTTCGTCCACGACCTGGAGGTCGACGAGACGTTCCAGGGGAGCGGGTACGGGCGCTATCTGCTGCGCAAGGCGTTGTGGGAGGCAACGCGCCTCGGGTTCACTGACGCTAGTCTGTGCGTCATGCCCGACAACGACCGAGCAATCATGCTCTACGCGGCGGAAGGCTTCCGGCTAGAGACAACCACGCACCAACTCGGGAAGCGCGTCGGGTAGCGGATACCGTCCATCACGACGCGACGACGTGCTCGTCGTCGGGATCGAACGGCGGCGTCACGATGTTGAGGATGGTGAGGGAGCCGACGGCGCGATGCCGCACGCCCGGCGGTATGTGGATGACGTCACCGGGCGCGATGTCGACGCGCTCGTCGTCAAGTTCCATCGCGCCCGAGCCTTCCAGCACGTAGTACGTCTCCGTAAGCCGCGTGTGGTAGTGCTTCTCGGAGTCCTTCGAGATGTGTACGACGTGCACGGAGAGAGCATCGTTGTCCTCTCCGGTGAGGATGCGCGACGCCTCTCCGCAGGGACACGGCACGGACGCGGTGTCCGCGAGCTTCTTCACGATCGCGCGGGGCATGTTCGTCTCCCTGTGCGGCGGCGCGTGGGAGCCATGGCTCCGTGGCGTCGGGCGGATTCCAGGCTGCACATGCTACAGTGGCAATTGTTCGGCCGGATGTAAACATATTGGCGGCCCGGGGCGTTATACGGTACATTGTGAGGAATGCGCGTGGCATACACGTTCCGGAGCGTGCGGACGCGCGACATCGTGAAGGTTCCCGAACGGGGGTAAGCGCATGCCTAGCACTGCTACGACATTCGCCTGGGATCGCCCAGCCGCCGCATCCACTGCGGGCGCGGTCGAGCAAGCCGTTGCCGCCGCCGGGGCTTCCACCCTCACGCCGACCGCTGACAGTCCAGACGCTGAGCTCATCTCCATGGCGCAGATGGGCGACACAACCGCTTTTGATGTGCTCGTGAAGCGGTACCGCGGACGCGTCTACCTCCTGGCGTACCACCAGACGAAGAGCCACGAGGACGCCCTCGACATCACGCAGGAAGCCTTCATCCGCGCATACAAGGCGCTACCCAAGTGGCAACCCAAGGCGAGTTGGTTCACCTGGGTGTACAAGATCGCGCGGAACCTCTGCATCGACTTCCATCGCTCGCGCAACCGGCGACGCACGGACTCGCTGGACGAACCCGAGTCCACCATTCCCGAACCTGTAACGAGCGACCTCGCGAGCGATCCGACTCGCGTGACCCTCGAGGGTGAGCTTTCCGGCGTCATCCACGAAGCGGTCGAGACGCTGTCCACCAGGCAGCGCGAGGTGTTCGTGCTACACCACTACGGTGGGTTGCAGGTGAAGGAAGTCGCCGATACGCTAGACATCGCTGAGGGAACGGCTAAGATACATCTGTTCCGAGCCGTGGCGAAGCTGCGCGAAATCCTAGGGCCCATGCGAGCGCGAGACGACATCTGAAACAGCGATGCCCGTCTCCCCGTAACGGTCAGCGAGGAGCGATGATGCACGAACCTGGTGAACTCGAGTTACTGATTCTGCCGTACCTCTCCGATGAGTTGGACGACGCGGATTGCCGACGCGTCGAAACAGAGATAGACGCCGACCCCGAGTTCGCGAAGCTCGTCGAGGAGTTCCGCGCCACGCTTTCCTACTTCGAAGGTGAGGACTCCCAGGAAGACGACCTCGATAGCGACCTCGACAACGTCCTTGACGACCTGTACCGCGAGGTAGCCGCCCGCGACGCGCGGTCCCCGTGGCGGCGCTACGGCCCCACTCCGATCTCTCGACTCATCGTGCCGGTATGGGCAACCGCCGGGGCGGTCGCTGCCTGCCTGTTCTTCTCTGTCGTCGGGTTCCGCTACGTTACGTCGCCAATCGCCTTCTCGCCAGTCGCCGAGATAGCTCCGCCACCCTCCACGCCCATGACCGCCGACGCGCGTCGGCAGGACTTCATGCAGGTGCAGATCATCGAACGTCTTGATGAGGCGCAGATGATCCAATACGGCCGCGGCGATGGAGCTAGCGCGCTCTTCCTTTACGACGACATCCTGCGCTCCGAGCCCGAGCCGTGGGCGAGGACCGTCGCCGACGCCGGCCGCGCGCAGATACTGCGCACCGCCGCGCTCCCCATGAACGAACACGCCACTGAGCCTGTGTTCGCCCAGAGCGTACAGCCCTAGAACGTCAACCCCATCGTGCGGCGAGCGTTTGAGCACATGGAGCATGCGAGGTATGCTCCGTAGCTGCACGTGAAGGGACAGGTATGCGTTCGAGCCGAGGGGTGGTCGCTGGGATTGCGTGGCCCGCAGGGCCGCGCCTGCGCGCGCGTGACGTGCTGCGGCCGCCACGGCGCCAGGACGCGTTCCTCGTTACGTACACCCTCGCGTTCGTCGCCGTATCGATGGTCTGCGGCGCGGTCTTCGCCGCCGCTGGTCCAGGCGCTCTTCGCGCGCAATACCCCTACCAACGCGCAAGCTCTTACCGGCAGGATCTGTCCGATGTCGAGTACCAGTTGCGCTTCGAGCGTGACCGGGACAGCCGCATCAACTTGCTCTACCAACAGGGTGACCTCGCAACGAAGCTTGGCCAGTTCCAGGACGCCCTGGACGCCTACGAAGCCATCGTAGCCCTCACCCCCAGCCCCGACGACGTAGACGCCATGCAGGCGCGGTTCTACCAGGCGGAAGTCTACGGTCAGTGGGGCAAGTACGCCGACGCTATACGCGCATACGAGCAGATCGCGCGCCGTCCAGCCGCCGCTGGCGGGCAGTACGCGAAGACCGCCGCGGAACGCATCACGCTCATCCGCCGGCTCGACTCGTACGCCGAGCGCCTCGCGAGCGAGGGTGATCCAGCGGCCCGCGCGCGCATCATCTTCGAGGCGGCAGACCTGTACGAGAAAATCAGCGACACGGCCGCTGCTGTCGCGGAATACGAGCGGTTCATCGGCGAGCACCCCAACCACGAGTTGGCGCCAGAAGCGCAATACCACATCGGCCAGGCATACGCTCGCAAGGGCATGAACGCCGAGGCGGTTAAGGCGATGCAGACGGTGGTGGACACCTATCCCGCCAGCCGCTTCGATTCCATCGCGTTGTTCAAGCTCGGCCGTTTGCACCTTGCGCAGGAGCGTCCCGAGGAAGCGTTGAAGGCATTCGACCGCATCCTCGACGAGCGACCCGCGTTCTTCAAGCGTTCGGAGGTGTACTACCTGCGAGCGCAGTGCCTCGAAGAGATGGGCAGAGCGGACGACGCCATCGGCGCCTACGGACTGTTTCTGCGCGGCGTCCTCGAAGCGGGGGAGTCCGTGTCCATGACGGACATCGGATACGCCTCCGACACGACTGCCCTGCGCGCCGCGGTTCAAGCAAAGATGGCGACCCTGAAGGCCGACACCCCAACCGCGCTGCTTGCGTCAGCGAAGCGCGATGGGAGCGACGGCGACTATCGCTCAGCCGTCGCCGCGCTGCGACATCTGACGGAGAAGCACGGCGAGGCTCCCGAGGCGGCCGAAGCCGTCGCGCTGTTGCCCGAATACGAGACGCGCGCGCATATCCAGTGGTATTTGGACGAGGCGGGTAGGTCTGCCGACACAACGACGCAGGCGCGCGCCCGGGTGAACGCCGCTCGCCTGCTGGACGAGACGCTCCAGGACTACGAGAACGCCATCGTCCTGTATCGCCGTGTCGCGGAGATGACGCCGCGGCCGGAGCCGTGGGCGGGACGCGCGCTGTTGCGTCTGGGCGTCCTCTACCTGTCTCGGCTGGGAGACGAACGGCGTGGCCTGGCGGCCCTGGAGAGCCTTGTTGAGCATGCGCCGGACGGCCAGAACGCCGCGGACGCGTACTTCCGCATGGGCGAGGTATATCGCGCGAAGAACTCGCCGTCGGAGGCGATCCGCGCCTTCCAACTGGCCGCGCAGGTGTCCAACCGGGTCGTCGCGCTTGACGGTCAGGTGGACAGCACCGCCGATCTCGCCGCGTTCCGCATCGCGCGCGTGATGTTCGAGGACCAGGACGAGTGGCTCGATTGCGTCGAGACGCTACGTGACTTCGTGCGCAACCGGGAGCGGTCCCCGAGGCTGGCGGCGGCGTGGCTCTACCTCAGCCGCGTTTACGAGGAACTCGGCGACCTCGACAACGCCACGGACGCTACGCGCATGGCTCTCACACATGTTGAGAGCAGCCCCATCCAGGCTCGATGGGTGCGCTACGAATTCCCCGAGTTCTCCGACTCCCCCGCCGACTCCCTCCTCGATTGGATGCGCCACCGCGCGGGCGACCTCGAGACGCGCGGCGCCGGCGCTACGCCTGCCTCCCTTACGCCGCAGCGGTAACATGCCTTCCGCCCCGTGTGCTTGCTCGGGTGGCCTACGCCTCGCGCCATATACTACACGAAAGTAGGTACTTGCACTTGACACGCGTGTAATCCGTGCCATATCTACCTGCGTATCATACCGCGCAGATCACCCCTTCGATGGAGAACAGAATGGCGCAGGATTCCGCCGTGACCAGCGACACAATAGGCATCTCACCTGGACCCGCCGAGCCGGTAGCGGTGCTCGGCTCTGTAGAGCTCGCGCTGTACGAGCAGGCGAGGAAGGCCGTGGAGAACCAGCGCCAACTGCGGCAGCGCGCGGAGGCGGCGCTCGCGGACGCTAGCTTCGTCGAGCGCGCGGTCGAGAACGAATTTCTACGCGTAATGACTGGGATCTGCGAGGACCGCGGACTCCCAACCACCGGAGGATACGTGGTCGACGCGGCAGGCCGTGTCTTCCACAACGCATCCAACACACCCGAGCCGAACACTACCAGCGCCGAATAGAGAGGATCGCGCCGATGGCTGCCTATTACCCAGGAGCGGAGTTCCCGACATCCGAGGCATGGGTGGACGACGTCACACCCCTTGACGCGGAACATCTCAACATGCGGGACGACGAGATACGGGCGATCGAGCACGCCCTCGGTACGGACCTGGTTCCCGACACAAATACGCAACTTGGCACGTATGCTCGGGCGGTAAGGATCACAACGCCAGCGTCTTCCCACCTCAACCTGGGCGGGAACGGCCACGATGTCGTCGTCGGGAACTACGGCACGGCATCGGCGCCTGCGGGCCAGTTGCACGTATACGGTGGGTCGGCAAGCGGCGTCGTCCCCAACGTGAACGCAGACAACGTCGTGATTGAGGACAACGGGAACGCGGGACTATCCATCCTGTTCCCGCTGTCCTCCACCGGGAGGCTCCTGTTCGGCAGCGCGGACGGGTCAACGCAGCTGGAGGACCGCGGCCGCGTCCAATACGCCGGGGCAACCAAGGAGATGCGCCTGGGCTCCAATGAGTCAGGCGGCAAGGTCATCCTCGCCTCCGGCGCCAACACGACGGGGATCACACTCGACGCCAACCAGGATGCGACGTTCGCGGGCGACGTGTCGGCGAGCGGAGATCTCACTGTCGACGGCAACCTCACAATAGGCGCCACGACGGCGGTCACGCGGCCGCTGATGAACAAGGAAGCGACTACGGCGGGGGCGTACTTCGAGAATACGGGCGACACCGCTGTCTCGTGCTATTTCGACGCCGATCGCGGCGCGTCGGGGAACATGCTGGCGCGCTTCTACGGTCGGTGGGCAGGGAACAACGTCGCATCGATGGGCTTCGTGGCTGGCTCCGACACCACCAACAAGGATGAAGGCGAGATCGCCTTCTACACCACATCCGGCAGCAGCAATCTTGTCGAACGCCTGCGTATCCAACACGATGGCACGGTCGACATCGGTGGCGACCTCGTCCTGGGCGCCTCCACCCCGATCAACAGACCGCTGATGAACAAGGAAACCACCACTGCGGGAGCATACTTCGAGAACACGGGAGACACCGCCGTCGCGTGCTATTTCGACGCCGATCGCGGCGCGTCGGATGCCATGCTGGCGCGCTTCTACGGTCGGTGGGCAGGCAACAACGTCGCGTCGATGGGCTTCCTGACAGGAGACGACACCACCAACCAGGACGACGGAGAGATCGCGTTCTACACATCGGCCTCTGGGAGCAACCCTCTCGAACGCGTCCGTATCCGCCGCGATGGCGCGGTTGGCTTCACCGGCGCCGTAGCAGTCGCAGGCGACACCGCCCTCGGTGGGGACGCGTCCATCACTGGAAACGCCTCGATAGGTGGCGACGCCACTGTTAGCGGTGACTCCACCGTCAGCGGCGATGTCATCGTTGGCGCGGCCACGGCGACGAACCGGCCCCTGATGATCGGCGCAACCAGCGATGCCGGGGCCTACTTCCAGAACTCCGGGGATTCCGCGGTCATCATGTATCTCGACGCGGACCGAGGCGCGGCGGGGCAGGCCATCTCTCGTCTGTATGGTCGCTGGTCGAATAACAATGTCGCCCAGATCGCCTTCATGACGGGCGCCGATACCGTGAACAAGGACGACGGCGAGATAGCGTTCCTCACCTCCGACAGCGCCGCCAACCCTGTCGAGCGTATGCGCATCCGACAGGACGGCGCCGTCGACATCGGTGGTGACGTCATCCTGGGCGGCTCGACACCGATCGGCAGGTCGGTGATGAACAAGTCCGTCACGGATGCCGGGGCCTATTTCGAGAACACCGGCGCCGGGGCAACACGGGTCTTCCTGGATGCAGATCGGACCGGTTCTGGGGAGTACCTCGGCCGTCTGCACGGCCGTTGGAACAACAACGACGTCGCGGAAATCGCGTTCGTCACTGGTTCCGACGCGACGAGCAAGGATGATGGCGAGATAGCCTTCTACACGTCGGCGGGCGGATCGAACCCCGCCGAGAGGATGCGCGTGCGGCAGGACGGCACGGTGGACTTCGCCAAGAGTATCCTGTTGTCCGAACAGAGCACGACCCCAGCCAACCCAGCGCAGGACAGCGAGGCGCGCATGTACGTGCGCGGAGACAAGCTGATCGTGCAGTTCAACGACGGCGGCACGGTGCGCTACAAGTCCATGCTGCTCAGTGGCACGGGGGCCACATGGGTCCAGTCGGAAACGCCACCGACATGATCCTGGCGCAACCCCCGATGCCCCTGGAACCGAGCCCTGCGCGACTTGACACAGAAGGAGGCCCCCATGTCTGGATATTCCGCAAAGATCACCTTCAACGACTTCGTTCGGCTAAACAATCCAAGACCCGACTCCAAGAATCTGCTCAAGCTTGTGGCATCTGGCAACGTGAGTGACCCAGACAATACGATGGCGACGCTGGAATTCGTCGCCGGTGAGAGCCGAGTTCAGCTGTGGGCCGATCAGCTGAAGATGCAGACCAAGGACTTGCCGTGGGAAGGAACGGTCACCGAGCTCGACGACGAGGAGTGGTGGGTCGAGGGCATCGAGACGAGCTGCGCTCAGGGCGATGTCTGGTTCAAGCTTACCGTGAAGGCTGGCCAACCACAGGACTGGCCAATAGCCAACAAGACGACGACCGTGATGCGCCCCAAGATCGTCGTATCCTCGAATATTGAGGAGGGCAAACCAGACGCTCCAGGCGAATGGCAGCTAGCACCCGACGACGTCCCGGAGTGGGTTTACGAGGTTGACGTGCTAGCCGGCACGCGCGTGCGCCTGCTGCTGACGTCAGAACCTGCCTTCACACCCAGCCAGATAGAGATGATGAGCGTCGTGTGGGACGGGGCCGAAGCGAAATTCTTCGACGCCTACCACCTCGGCGCCACGGAGCTCAACGGCACTGGACGGGTGGACCTGTTCTGGCAGGATCCCGAATGGGCCGAGAACTCGCCGCCTTCCCTCCCTGACGAGAAGAAGCTAGAGGTCGACTTCACGATGCTCTCCGCGGAAACGGACGATCCAGACACGCCCATGGACAAGGTCGTCTTCGTAAAGGCACGTGAGCTGTACGGTCAGCACCCCTTCGTTGCCGATGACATCAGGATGCTTCAGGAGATCAACATCTATCTCGGGTTCAGGCTCCCTGTTCCCGACGGCGAGTGGTGGAAGTACGCCAGCAAGCAAGGCTCAAGACCCCGGCCCGATCGCAAAGTGGGCAGTGACACGGGCGCTGCGGTCATCCGGTTCCGTAAGCAAAACCACGGGACGTGGACCTCTCAGGACGCCAAGGTCGATAGCCTGACGGCACGCGACTATGTGCGCCACCACTACGACTACCGGACGGCCAGGAACGACCTGGGTTGGAACCACAACTACACTCCTTCCCAACCCGCCAACTCGAGAATCAGCGCGCAGGCGAGTGAAGCGCAACGGCTACAGATTCGCTCGTGGATCGAGACGGCTGCGCCGGGACTCACGCACCTCCACACCGGCCTGGTCTTCAGCCCTACCTTCATGGGCAACCAGGTCGTGCCGCTGAACCCGACGAACAGGGAGTTGTTTCTCGTTGCCATCATGGACATCGAGAGCAGCTACACACACTGGGGCCGCGTGAACGACAACGATCCTGAGATTCCGTGGATCATACGGTTCTCGCGCACGAACAGCACGGATATAGGCGCCCTTGGATTCATCCAGATGATGCCATTCAACAGCTTGCGGTACAATGTGCACGGCTCCATCGGCAAGACCGTCGCTCTGTACCACCCCTTAGGGAACCTACAAGCCGGGTGTGAGTACATGAACGACGGTGCCCTCGCAAAGGTGATGAAGGCGGGGGATGAGTGGATCGTCTTTCCCGACACGCTGGACGAGACCGTTGCGAAGGCGGGGTTCATATACAACGGCGGCAACCGGATAGTGACCAACGGCAAGGCTCCCGGAGAACCCGGGTACGAGTTTCGGTGGGTGGCCGAGGAATACAGTTGGCAGACGATACTGACCAAGAAGGGCCCAGACCCGTGGACAGGCCTTGAAATCAGCCTACCGGTAGCTCAGGAGCAACTCGACTATGGCAGCCTGCTCATGGGACGTCTTGGAATCGGGCAGTGATTACGACCGTCGCTCCAGCTTCGCCGCCCCCAGAAACCTGTCGCGCACGGTAGCATACCTGCGTGCACGCATCCAACCGCTAGCAATGGTCCTGTCGCTCGTTGCCGCAGCGACGGCGACGGCGGCACAGCCGCACGAGGTCGCCGTCCTGCTCGAGTGCCCGTACGATCTCACCAGCCTCGCGTACTCACCCGACGGGAGTATGGTCGTCGCGGCTGCCAGTTCGTCGCCTGCTATGCGTCAACAGAATGCCGCGAAACAGGGCGACGGCATCGTGGTCTTTACCGGTGACGGAGCCGGGTGGAGGAAAGTCCTTACTGCCGCGCCCACGCAGCAATGGCTCGGCCCATATCGCTGGTCGCCTGACGGCACGCACATCCTGTGTGGCTATACCGACGAGGACTTCGCGCATGCCGACGAGCACGGCTACGCTGGCTACGGAGTGGTCGACATCGCCACGGGGAACGCCCGGTCCGGCAGCTACAAACGGCACGCCGAATGGCCCATGTGGGTGTCTGACAGGGGCCATGGGTTCGTGCTTGCATCCAGAGAGCCATCTGAAGGATCCCTCCGAGCAGCGGACGAGTCCGAGGGCAATCGAGCCGCAGGCCCATTCATAGTTGAGAGGTGGGAGAGGCGCAACGAGAAACGACAGCTCATGCGCTATAAGCGCCTATGGGTCCGCCGCCCGGATGGTGCCAGAGGCAAGCTAGTTATGGGCGAGGACAAGTTCGGGGGCCTTGTCCTGTCACCAACCCGCGCGCACGCCGCAGTGACATCGCTCGACGGCTCGGTATCCCTCGTTCAGGCGGACGGTGGCCCTGTCGCCCTCATCTCGGTCGCCAGTCTGCGGGAATCGGGGTCGCGCCGGATAGTGTCTGGGGCGTGGCGCCCCGATGGCGCTGTGTACCTGATCGTGACCGGGCCAGCGTCCGGCGCCACTGATGCGGGCCCGAACAGAGTCTGGGCTGTGCGGGTGTGTCCCGACGACACTGGGGAGTAGCTGCCGCGTAGACCTCAGTAGCAGCGCCGTGCGAGCAGTGCGAAGGTGTGGCGCACCCCGTGCAAGCGCTGATGGCGCTCGGCCAGGCGCGGTACGCTGGAAACGACGTCCAGAACGACCTAGTGGGGAAAGTTGGGTTCATGTACAACAGCGGAAATATCAAGGTCTACAAAGGCCCCAAGGAGCCGGGCACAAGCCCCTGGTTCTATCTATGCAAGAGCTGGAGTTGGGGCGAGATAGTAGTCAACGAGGGGCCGAATGAATACGATCCCGAGAGTCCAGAGGATATCGAGCTCTGGGCAGAGACGCAACTCGAGTCCAAGAACCATGGCATGAAGCTGATGCACGTGCTGGGCCTCGGGCCTGCGCCTCCTCCTCCACCCGACTAGGCGCCGTGCGAAAGCTCCCGACGGATCCGGAGGAAGCCGACATGCACCGCATCGTAGAGGGTGTCCGCGCGAGGAGCCGGCTGTCCCTCTGGACATGGGTTCTGCTGCTGGCCGCTGCTGGCGCGTGCCACGTTTCGCGGGCGGGTATTCGCCATGCCGCGCCGGCGGCTGTGGTGGAGCTCGACTCGGTGAGTCTCGGCTTCAACGTGTCGCCCGACGGGACTCAGGTCGCTCTCCGCGCGCCGCGCGCCGCACTGTCGGTGGGCAGCGGGAGCGGCGCCACCACCAGCGGACGTGGGGTAGCTGTGATGACCGCCGACGGCGACGCTCTTACGATTGTCAGCCCCACCGACGGCTTGGCGAGATGGGGTGGCGTGAGAGCGTGGTCGCCGGACGGCTCGCATCTTCTGTGTGATTACGATTCGGAGGAATTCGGCCAGGCGTGGCTGTTCGGCGTAGAGGGGTACGGTATCATCAACCTGCGCTCCGGCGAGACCTCGTGGGGATCCTACAAAGTCGACGACGAACGCCCTATGTGGGATCCGAATCAGGGAGCGGAAATCGTCCTCGCGTCACCAGAGGAGGAGGATGAGCTGTGGGAAGCGGCCCGACAGAAGGGCATCCGAAGACCCTCAACACCGTTGGACCCTCGCGGCGACGACCCCTTTCTCATCGAGACACATGACGTGGGCGACGCTCGTGTACCGAACAAGAGTCTGTGGCTCAGGAACCCAGACGGCACGAGGGGGTCACTCGTGATGGACGTCGGAAGGTTCTCGAGCGCCAAGGTTTCGCCAGACCGCGGATTGGCGGCAATCCGCGATGTCCAGAGCGGCATCTACCTCATCCGCGCGGATGGCAGCGACCTGACCCCAGTTCGCAGCGAGGAGTGGCCTTCACCAGAAGAAGGCTGGGTCACGCTACAGACATGGAGTCCGGACAGCAAGCGGCTCTACGTGCGGACCCGGCCGCGAGAGAGCGAACCCGGCGACATCGTGTGCCGCATCTGGTCCTTCGACATCCTCGAAGACCTCGACGCGCCAGCGCAGCAGGACTAGCTCTTGGTCTGCGGTGTCGCACATGGACGCTGACTCGGTTCGGTGGGCGCCGCGTACGACCCCTTGCAGGGAATCCACATGCGCTACCCCCTCCACTCGCGGGTTTCATCGGCTCACAGCGACGCGGACACACAGCCGCCCCAGGCGCCGTGTGGCGTGCATCTACGGCGCGTCGCCGCTGTCCTCGTGTGCATGTCCATGTGCCTCTACGCAGTCGCAGGGGTCCGACATTCGCCTCCCACGCTGATTGGGGAGTTGGACGCGCTGTGCGTTGTCGCACCGACGTTCTCGCCCGACGGCTCAATGCTCGCCCTGTGCGTGGCGCCCCTGTCGGCAGTCCCGGGCGAGGCGTCGGAGATGCGTGACAGCGCGCGTTACCGTGGTTGGGACATAGCGGCCATGCCTTCCGGCGGCGGGCCCGTGCGCATCATCACTCCCAACGACGGGGAGTCCAGCTGGGGGACCTGGTTCTCGTGGTCCCCCAACAACGCGCACATTATCTGTGGGTACTCGGACGCTGATTTTGCTGGCGCGTCGGCATTCGGAGTCGCGGGTTACGGCATCGTCAGTGTCCAAAGCGGCCTCACCGAACACGGGCATTACCGCGAGGACGAAGAGCGCCCAATGTGGGATCCTAACCAACCGGCGCAGGAGGTGCTTGCGTCTCCGGCACAAGCCGAGGAGCTGTGGCGGGAAGCAGAAGCGGCCGGGATAGCTCAGAATCCCGACCCATACGCCCCTCGCGCAGGGGATCCGTTCCTGGTGGAAACGCGCGAAACTCGTGATCCGGCGACCCGGTTCACGGTAGCCAAGCACAGCCTGTGGGTCAGGAACCGCGACGGATCCAAAGGACCGCTGATCATGGACGAAACTCGGCTGGGTCTAGTTCGGGTATCGCCAGACAGGGCAACGGGACTGATACAGACGCGGGATGGACAGCTCCTCCTCGTGAGGGGCGACGGCACGGATCTGACACCCGTGCGCAGTGACGCCATGCCTTCTCCCGACGAGTGCTACCTGTCCCTGGGCACGTGGCGGCCGGACAGCAAGCAGTTTGCGTTCAGCACACGGCCGCGAGACAGCGAACCCGGCGACATCGTCTGCCGCATCTGGTCCTTCGACATCCTCGAAGACCCCGCGTCTCCGCCGAACGAAGAGTAGCGTGGCACGCGGTCAGACGCCGTGACCACGACCGCGAGCTACGTCGGCGACGCCACGCCCGGCGCCGTCCCGCGCGCCCGGGCCGACCGCTCGTCGACCCGTTGGAGTACCTGTAGCCGCCCGCCCGCCCGCCCGTCGGCCTAAGGCAAGCTGGCGCTCCAGTCGGCCGCCACCTCAGGCTGTAGCGGCCCGCCGCGCCACGCCGCCAGATCCCGCCGATCCGCGCTGCGAGAGACCTCGCGTTCTGTTACAGATCATACCTCCAATATCCGGTTGACAGCCCAAATGCCCGGCCCTATACTGCCTAAGTGGTTGGGTGGCACGTCGCCTACCAGCCCCATATGTTGTGTATTCGGGAGTCACATGCTCTGTCCCTACTGCCGCTCACGTGGAACGCGGGTGGTCGACAAACGAGACGCACAAGATGGGGCGATCATCCGTCGCCGCCGCAAGTGCCTCGAGTGCGATCAGCGGTTCACGACGTACGAGCAGTCGGCGATTCTGGACATGGCGGTGATAAAGAAGGACGGCAGCCGTCAGAACTTCGACAAGCAGAAGCTCCGGCGGAACTTGCAGGTGGCATGCGCGAAACGGCCCGTAGGGTCGGAGGCGCTAGACGCGCTCGTGGCTGGGATAGAGCAACGGCTCATCTCGCGCCCGACGAAAGAGGTCGCAAGTCACGCCATCGGCGAAATGGTCATGGACGCTCTGAAGGACTTGGATCAGGTCGCGTACATCCGCTTCGCATCCGTCTACCGAGACTTTCATGACGCGGAAGACTTCGAGGAAGCGCTGAAACAGCTTCATAGCTCTTGAGCGTTCTCTCAGAACCTGGCCGGCGCTAGCCGATGGGCGTTCATTCGCCCAGAGGTGTGAGCGGCATACGCCAGGTCGCGCCTCGCCCCCGTGTTGATTCAGGCGTCAGCGGTTGACGGGACAGGCCGGCGCGCACATTGACGAGACAGGAATCAAAGCGTGAACGAGGCCCGCCGTTGGGGTAGGGGCCGACGTACGACGTTCATGCTGAGGAGCTTACGCAATGGCGGACCACCCGACCACGGGGGATTCGCGCGCGCCTGTCTCGACGGAACAGGACGCCGACCCGGCTGTGTCTAAGGGCATCAGCGTTTCCCGGTACTTCACGAAGCCGAACACCCACCCGTACGACGACATCGAGTGGGTCGAACGCCGTTCCGCGATCTACAGCGAGAAGGGCGAGACCATCTTCGAGGTGGACAACGTCCGCGTCCCCAAGGAGTGGTCGCAACTCGCTACGGACATCATGGTGTCCAAATACTTCCGCCGAGCGGGAGTGCCCGAGACAGGCAGCGAACGCGGCGCCGATCAGGTTATCCACCGCGTCGCTCACACGATTCGCACCGAGGGGGAACGCGGCGGATACTTCGCGTCGTCCAAGGACGCCGAGACGTTCGAGATGGAGCTGACCCATCTCCTCGTACACCAGATGGGCGCTTTCAATTCGCCGGTGTGGTTCAACTGCGGACTGTCGCACCAATACGGCATCAAGGGCAAAGACGGGAACTGGTGGTACGACGAGGTGCAGGGACACGCCGTCGAAACCGCAGACAGTTACGCGCACCCGCAGAACTCCGCATGCTTCATTCAGTCCGTCGATGATGACCTTGAATCGATCTTTGAGCTGACGCGCAACGAGGCGCGGCTGTTTAAGTACGGCTCCGGCACGGGCACGAACTTCTCGGTCCTACGCGGCAACATGGAACGCCTGAGCACTGGCGGAACATCCTCCGGGCTCATGTCATTCCTGGAAGTGCTGGACCGCGGCGCCGGCGCCACGAAGTCCGGCGGCACCACGCGTCGCGCGGCGAAGATGGTGATCCTCGACATGGACCACCCCGAGATCGAGTCGTTCATCAATTGGAAGGTGCGCGAGGAGGAGAAGGTCGCCGCGCTCGTGGCCGCCGGATTCCCCTCCGACTTCAACGGCGAGGCGTACAAGACCGTCTCGGGGCAGAACTCCAACAACTCCGTGCGCATCACGGACGCATTCATGGAGGCTCACCTCAAGGACGGGTCGTGGACGACCTCCATGCGGACGACCGGGGAAATCCACAACACGTACCGCGCGCGCGATCTCATGGGACAGGTCGCCAACGCGGCGTGGAAGTGCGCCGACCCTGGCGTGCAGTTCGACTCGACCATCAACGACTGGCACACGTGCTCGAACACCGACCGCATCCAGGCGAGCAACCCGTGTTCGGAGTACATGTTCCTGAACGACTCCGCGTGCAACCTCGCCTCTCTGAACCTGGTGAAGTTCCTCAACGACGACGGCACGTACGATGTCCCCGCGTATGAGGAAGCCATCCGCACGTTCACCATCGCGATGGAGATCATCGTCGGGTTCTCCTCCTATCCCACGCAGACGGTCTGCGAGAACAGCCACGCCTATCGTCCGCTTGGACTGGGCTACGCCAACCTCGGGTCGCTGCTCATGGTGAAGGGGATTCCGTACGAGAGCGAGGCCGCATACGCGATGACCGGTGGCCTCACCGCCATCCTGACGGGCAAGGCGTACGCGACATCCTCGGAACTCGCGCGTGTGAAAGGCCCCTTCGCGGGGTACGAGCGCAATCGCGAGCCGATGCTGCGCGTCATGAACAAGCACCGCGCCGCTGTCTATCGCATCAGCGCGGACAACTGCCCGCCCGAGCTGCTGAAGGCTGCCGAAGCGAACTGGAACGACGCGGTTCGCCTTGGGGAGCAGCACGGATACCGCAACGCGCAGGCTACCGTCCTCGCGCCGACCGGCACCATCGGGCTGTTCATGGACTGCGACACGACCGGCATCGAGCCGGACTTCGCACTGGTGAAGTTCAAGAAGCTCGCCGGCGGCGGTTACTTCAAGATCATCAACCAGTCCGTGCCGCGGGCGCTCGAGGTTCTTGGGTACACCGAGGAAGAGGTCGAGCGGATCGTCGAGTACGCGCAGGGCACCGCGAGGCTGCTCGACGCGCCATACGTCAACACGGTGAGCCTCGAGGAGTACGGACTCCGACCGGAGGACATCGAACGCGTCGAGAAGGCGCTTCCCGGCGCGATGGACCTCAGCGGCGCCATCAACGTTTGGACGCTGGGCGAGAAGACGCTCAAGCGACTCGGATTCACCCCAGAGCAGTACAACGACGACCGGTTCAACGTGCTGAGAGCGTTGGGCTACACCGCGGAGCAGGTCGAGGAAGCCAACCGCACCGTTTGCGGCGCGCAGACGGTCGAAGGCGCTCCGGACCTCAGGGAAGAGCACTACGCCGTCTTCGACTGCGCCAACAAGTGCGGCAAGTACGGCGAGCGTTTCATCAGCGCGATGGGTCACGTGCGCATCATGGCGGCGGCGCAGCCGTTCATCAGCGGCGCCATCTCCAAGACGGTGAACCTGCCCAACGAATCCAGCGTCGAGGAAATCCTCGAGGTGTACGTCGAGGCGTGGCGACTGGGTCTGAAGGCTATCGCGGTCTACCGCGACGGCTCCAAGATCTCCCAGCCGCTGAGCGCGAGCGCCGAGGAGCAGGAGGAGGCAGCGGCAGCCGCCCAGGCTCCGGTGCGCCGTCGCCTGCCCGACGAGCGTGAGTCCGTGACGCACAAGTTCAGCGTGGGCGAGCACGAGGGCTACATCACCGTCGGCCTCTACGAGGACGGGCATCCGGGCGAGATGTTCCTCACCATGTCGAAGGAGGGGTCCACGATCTCGGGCCTCATGGACGCCTTCGCCACGATGACCTCCCTGGCGCTGCAATACGGCGTGCCGCTGGACGCCCTGGTGAAGAAGTTCAGCCACATGCGGTTCGAACCGCAGGGGTTCACGAGCAACAAGCAGATCCCCATGGCGAAGTCCCTCGTGGACTACATCTTCCGCTGGATGGCGCTCAAGTTCCTCGAAGACCCCGCCCTCGCGGGATCCGCCGCGGCGTTCTACGCCAACGAGGAAGACGCCTCGGCTCCCAAGCTGAGCAATGGCCCAGTTCGCGCGAAGGTGTCGGAGATGACGGAGGCGCTCGCGCAGGCTTCCGCCACCCCAACCGCGGTCGCGATTGAGGCGGTCAACGGCGACGACGCGGAGCATACGGACGGCGTAGCGTGCCACGTCTGCGGCACGATCATGCTGCGGTCCGGCACGTGCTATGTCTGCCCGAACTGCGGCGGGAACACCGGCTGCGGCTGATGCCCGCGGCGACTGACTGACGACAGACCAGCAGCAGGGGCGGGAGTGTGGTTCCCGCCCCTGTTTGCGTACTTGCGGCGCGCTCCGTCGCCGTCCGGTCGGCGAGCAAACCGGCAACCGTCACGCTGGCAGGTTCGTATCTATTCCAGATGTACGCGCGATGAACCCACATGCCAACGCGCCTGCCAGCGCGAGGGGCGGAGCCCCGATATGTATTCCCTGCTGTACGATCTCGAACTGACGAACGAACCCTCTGTCAGCGCCGAAGTGCGTTCCGCGCGTGGGGGCATGAAGTGGAGCCACGACGTGCCCGTGGACCGCGTTGTCCACGACGAACGCGTTGCCGCGAACTTCGACCCCACCCGGCAAGAGACGATGCCGCCGTTTCACGACCGCATTGAGCGCATTATCCGCGGCGCGGCGTGGGATCGGTTCGTCGAGTACCTCGGGCGTAGCGCCCTGAACGCAGGGATGGAGTGGTTCGTACTCAACCGAACCGAGGGGGCCTACGTCTTCCTGTTCTCCACGCGGCAGCAGGGACTGCTAGCAGAACGCATCGGCCGAGAAGGCGGCATCGTCGAGACGCCCGACCGGCAGATATTCGTCCTGACGGATCGACGAGTGCCGGAGGACGTGTGCTACTGCGTGAAGGCGAAGAACTGCCGCATATACGCTCGCTCAGAGTTCAAATCGGCGACGTTGCGCGTCTACCTGAGCGATGTCGTGCGCGCGGACACCGGTCAGAGCATCGCGCAAGTTGCCGCTGATGACGCAGCCAAGTACCTGCGGGCGATGGAACGCATTGCGCTGCCTGCGCCGCCTACCGCGCTGAACCCACGACCGCCACAGCTCGCCGCGACGTCCTCCTCCGCCCCAACGCCCTCGGGCGCAACCCCGGCATACGCCGGTCACAGCCTGCCCGCTCCAGCGTCTCCGGCCGAGATACCGGGGCTGCGTCGGGAGGAGCCCGCTCCACGCCCGACGGCAGCCGCAAGCGCCTTCAAGACAGACGTGGCAACTTCGGCGGTCCACGAGGATCGGTGCCCCGAGTGCTCCGAGACGCTCTTCAACGTTGGTGGGGACGACAAGCTCTGTCTTGTGTGTGACTGGAGCAGCCTGCCCAAGATCGGCAAGCCTTCCGCGGAGGCGTAGGGCATCCTGCGTAGACGGCGTCACGACGATGGCAGCAGGCCGCTCGCACGGAGCGCCTCGAGTTCCGCGCGCAATCGGCGCCACTCCTCCCACGGAATGGGCTCTACGACGCCCTGGTCGCTCATCCGCGCGGCAAGACCAACCCACGTGCGCAGTTGCATCTCCCGCGCCGTAGCCGGCGCCTCAGGCATATCCCAGTGCCGGATCTGACCGTCGTGGAACGCGGCGACTAGACGACGGCCGTCGCTGCTGAACGCTGGTTCGTCCACCAGCGCTGCTTCCCCGTGGCGCATGGGCAAGGGGTAGAGGCGGCCGGAGGCGACGTGCCAGAGCGCAACGCTGCTGGCGGCACTGTGCGTCACGAGCCACCCGCCACCAGGGGCGAAGCTGGCAGAGAACCACCCTGAGCCGTGGCGTCTGGGCTCCCCAATCTGCCGCTGCGACGCGACGTCCCATCGGCGTAGCACACCGTCCGTCGTGCCTGTCGCCAGCATGGCGCCGCTCGGGTGGAAGGCGACGGCGCTGACGCCTGCTGCATGGTGCATGCCCGGGCCGATCCTGGTCCCAGCGTCGACGTTCCAGAGCGATACCCACTGGTCCCGCGAGCCGGTCGCCAAGACGGCGCCGTCCCAGCTGAAGGCAACCGCGTCAACGGTTCGGCCGTGGCGGAACGACGGCGCGAGGCGGCTGGAGGAGGCTATGTCCCAGACCGAGGCGACGTTGGCGTATTCCCCGACCGCGATCTGCGATCCGTCCGGGCTGCTGGCAAGTGACATGACCGAACTCGCTGCGCGGAACGGCGCCACACGCGCCAGGCCGCCGGCAACATCCCATATCTCGACTCTTCGGGGCCTTCCCCACCGGACCACGAGCCTCCCGTCCGCGAGGAACCAGGGCCGGCCCACCTGACCGACGCCCGCGGGAGCATCAGCGACGCTCAGGAGGCGGCCGGACTCAGCCTGCCAGACCTTGATCCCGTGTCCCGTGGATATAGTCACAACCAAGGCGCCGTCGGGCGTCGGCGCCGCCCAACAAGGGCTCCCGTGTTGCAGAGGCCCGCCAATGGGCGCCCTGGCGTCGACATCCCACAGCTGGGCGTGGGCCTCGGCCGATGTCGTCACCATCCGGGAGGCCTCACGATCGAAGGTGGTGTGGGTCAGAGTGCCCGGCTGCCACAGTGGCGGCTGCTCGGCCTCGTCGTCGAGAGAGGCGACGCGGACGGAGCCGTCCATCGAGCCGGACGCGATGGAGGCTCCGTCTGGGGCGAAGGACAGCGCGAACACGGCGCCCAGATGCCGCGGCAGTCGGAGGCGCTCCTCGCCCGTCGCGCGGTCGTAGATACGCACCACGCCCCCGACCGTGCCTGTCGCGAACAGCGACCCGTCCGGGCTAAACGCGGTGGCGTGGATGTAGGTCTCCTCCTGGAACGCAGGCCCGACCCGCTGGCCCAAGTCGATGTCCCACATCTGGACCGTGTTCATGTCAGGCCGGGCCGTAACGACGTTCTCCCCGGGCGCGAAGGCAAGACGCTGGTATCCGTCCCAGGCGTTCGCAATCGGCGGGGCCAGCAGTCCGCCTGACGCGACGTCCCACACGCGTACCATGTTGTCCCCGTTAGAGGCCGCCAAGGCTGCGCTGTCGCCTCGGAACACCACGTCGTCGCCCCGCGCCGGGACCACAAGGGCCTGCCCGAACGGCTCCCACGTAGCGGTGTCCCACAGCCGGACTCGACCCCCTGCGGTGGAGGCGGCCAGCAATCGGCCATCGGGGCTGAAGTCAGCGCCATACACCATTGCCGCGTGTTCCAAGGAGGCTATGACCGGGAGCTTGCCGTCTCTCGGCTCGGCCCTTAGCAGGTCTACCCGCCCGTCGGATCGGCCGATCGCGATGATTTGGCCGTCTGGGCTGATCGCGACGCTCCGGGTCGCTCCCTCGTATCGCTCCGACTCCCCGACAAGCGCTCCGGTAGGTACATCCCACATCCGCGCGGCGCCGTCGTAGGAGGTCGTAACGACATGGCGGCTGTCGGGGGTGTACGCGAGATCCGTGACGCCGCCGTCGTGCCCGCCGACGAACTGAAGTCTGCGCGCGTGTTCTCCCTCCCACGCTGCCCACAGGGAAGCGATCTCCAGGCTTCCCTCGCCAGCAGCATCCACCGTCTCGGCGGCGTGGACGAGGTGCAGCAGCCCGGAGCTGTCGCCCTCTTCGAGCAGACGCATGCCGCGCTCTGTGCGCGACTGCGCCAGGAGTTCACGGGACTGCGTCAGGAGCGTCTGGACCCGCCGCTCCTGTCTCACGCTATGTACGAGGAACGCGGTCACGACGGCGACGACCGCGGCGGCAATCGCCGCGGTGCGCGCGACCCCCTTCAGGTACGCGACCCGCTGCCGCCGGAGTTCCCCGTCGGGCATGTTCTCGCGGATCCAGCTCCGGTCGAAGACGCGCTCGTACACGCGATTCCGCACCCGAAGGTCGCCCTCGTCCACGCGCACGAGTCCGGCGATCTTGAGCAGACTCGCCACCGGGTTGGCGTCATCCGCCGGAGCGTCCTTTCGGCCGAGGGCATGCCCGTAGAGCGTTAGTACGCTCGCCCGGTCCAGACCTTCCATGGCTCCGCCGCGCAGGACGCGGTCTCGCGCGAACGTCAGGTTCGTGTCTTGCTCCCGTGCGCGGCGCGATAGGTAGAGGTCGTCGCACAAGCGGTCCACGTCAGAAGGGCCCGTCGCGGCTTCGTCCTTCGCCACGGCTTCGCACAGACGCTGCGTCAGGTATGGGTGCCCGCCCGTCCAGTAGCGTACCCGACTCAGCACACGCTCCGCCGACGCGCCCAGATGCGCCATGCCCGGCGCAAGGGCGCCGATGTCGTCTTCGGTGAAGTCGGCGAGGTCGATCCGTCGTCCAATGTTGAACGGCGTCGTCTGCGGGTTGCGGATGAGGTCCGTGGGCGTGGAAACGCCGAGGAGGCAGAAGGTCAGCCGTTCGAATTCCGGGGCCTGCGCGCGTCGGTTGTGGCAGGCGCGTATCGCGGCGAAGAACTCATCGGTGGGGAACGGCAGGCTGCGCACCGTGTCGACCTCGTCGACGAAGATCACCAGCCGACCATCGATGTTGGGCAGGACGGCCGCGCGGATCGTCTCGACCCACCGCTGCACCGGGCTTAGGCGTTCATGGTCGAGCCAGAAGTCCTCGAGTTCGTCCTCCATATCGAGAGCCTGACCAAGTCCCATCGCCAAGCCGTCGTACCACTGCTCTGGCGTCACCTGCTGACCTACAGAGGTGACGTCAAGCATCGCGACGGTGGAGCCGGCGTCCCGCAGGCGCGCAGCCGTGCGCACCATGAGCGACGACTTGCCCATCTGACGCGATGTCAGGACGTAACAGAACTCGCCCTCGGTCAACCCTTCGTACAGGTCTTCGTCCGCTTGGCGAGAGATGTAGGACGGTACGCCTGGCGACAATGTGCCGCCAGCGATGAAGAACCTTCCCACGTCCGTGGGAGCCGCCCTTGGGCCGCTGTTTTCGTTCATGTCAGCCGTGCCTTCGGATACTTGGCAGCTATCCTACCGTACGGCGCGGCGCAGAACGTCAGCAGCGCTAGGGGGAGCCGAGCGCGGTGAGTTCGTCGCGAAGCCTTCGCCATTCCTCCCACGGTATCGGCTCGAGGACGCCCTGGTCGTTCAACCGGGCGACGAGATCTACCCACGTGCGCAACTGCATCTCGCGGAAGGTTGGCGGGGGTTCGGGCATGCTCCAGTGGCGAACCCGAGCATCGTCGAAGGTGGCGAGGAGCTTGCGGCCGTCGTCGCTGAACTCGGGTCCCCCAACCAGGGCGGCGTTCGGTTGGCGCAGAGGCAAGGGATGTAGTCGACCGGTAGCGGTGTGCCACAGTCGCAGGGAAGCGCCGTGCGTTGCGATAAACCGTCCCTCCGGCCCGACGGTGACGGCGAACTGCTCCGTCCCGTGCCGTCGCGGCGCTCCGACCTGCTGATGGGTCCGCATATCCCACAGGCGTAGCACGCCGTCGTCTGCCGCGGTCGCCAGTATCCCATCGTCGGGGCCGAAACGCATGAACCGTACGACGGCGGACTGGCGCATGGGGGGCCCTACCTGCGCGCCGTCGTCGACGTTCCAGAGCCGCACCCGTTGATCGCGCGCCGCGGTTGCCAACAGCGACCCATCATGGCTGAACTCAACGGACATCACCGTGTGGTCATGCTGAAACGTAGGCCCCAGCCGTCGGGAGGCGCGTATGTCCCATATCCACGCTACGCCGGCCAGCTCACCAACCGCGAGTCGCGTCCCGTCCGGGCTGAAGTCGGTCCAATAGATCCGGCTACCAGGCCGTAACGACCCAACGCGCCTGGGACCATTCGTGACGTCCCAGACCTCATGCTCGCCGGAAGGCGACCACACATCGACTCGCCGGCCGCCCGGGGCGAACCAGAGACCGTCCAAATCGCCCACATCCTCCGGCATCGGCGCCGCCCCTAGCAGCCGTCCGGTGTCAGCGTTCCAGACCTTCATCCCTTCACCCTCGGAAAGCGTGACCGCGACCCGCCCATCAGGCGCCAGCGCTACCATGGCGGGTTCACCATGCGCCAGCGGCACGCCAACCCGGGCGCCGGAGCCAGCATCCCATACCTGAGCATCGCCATCCCGGAAGGCCGTCAGCAGTCGGTGGCCTCCACGACTGAAGCTAGCGGCGTAGGGAGGCGCCATCAGGGCGTCTGCATCCCAAAGGGGAGGCGGATCATCCTCATCGAGGTCCAGTCGCGCCACGCGCACGGAGCCGTCCATCGACGCTGACGCAACAGAGGCGCCGTCTGGGCTGAAAGTCACCTCAAAGACGGCGCCCATGTGCCGTGGTACAACAGCGCGGCCCTCGCCCGTTGCGCGATCGTAGATGCGCACCACGCCGTCGACCGAACCGATGGCCAACAGCGAGCCGTCGGGGGAGAACGCCGTCGTCTGTACAGGGGCAGCGGTCTCGAACGTCGGCCCAACGGCTTGGCTCAAGCCGATATCCCACAGCCGGACCAAGTCCGGGGCTGTTTTGGTCGTAATCAAATGAGAGCCAGGCGCAAGCGCGAAGGCCTGGTACGGCGCGAAGTCACTAGAGATCGGTGGCGCCAAAGGTAGGCCTGTGTGGGTATCCCACACGCGTACGCTGTCATCGCTGCACGCCGCCACCACCGTGGCGCCGTCGGAGCTGAGGGCGACGTCGTATACCTGTGCTGGGACTTCCAGCGTCTGTCCGTAGGGAGTCCACGTCGTCACATCCCAGAGTTTCACGCTCCCTATGCCTGATCCTGCGGCCAGGAGTGCGCCGCCGGCGCCAAAATCTACACCCATGACAGCAGTCGAGGTGGATTCGCCGCGACGGGGGATCTCAAGGGTGACGATGTGTGAGAGCTTCCCGTCCTTCGGTTCGGCAGCCAGCACGTCGACGCGTCTGTCGGATCGGCCAACGGCGATCAGACGCCCGTTGGGGTGGAACGCCACGGCTCGGGTTGTAAGTCCGTACTCCTGCGACACGCCGACAAGAGCGCCTGTCGCCACGTCCCACATCCGCACGGTGCGGTCATAGGACGTCGTAACCAGACGGCGTCCGTCTGGGCTGTATGCCACCCCAGTGACGCCAGCGTCGTGCCCGCCGACGAACGCGAGTCCTCCCGCATGTTCCTGCTCCCAGCCTGCCCAGAGCGAGGCGATCGCCTGTCCTTCCTCGCCTCGCGCGCCAACCGTATCGACGGCGTTGACGAGCTGCAGCAGGCCGGAGCTGTCACCCGCTTCGAGGAGCGCCATCCCCCGCTCCACCTGCGAACGCGCGAATTGGCGCTGGATACGGCGCTCCTGGCGGATGCTGTACGCCAGGAACGCGACTACGACCCCTACGACAACCGTGGCGATGACCGCCGTGCGCACGACGCCCTTCGCGAACGCGATCCGCTGGCGGCGCAGCTCCGCGTCGGGCATGTTCTCGCGTATCCACGCCTTGTCGAACACACTCTCGTAAATGCGGTTGCGCGCGCGCAGATTGCCGCCGTCGACGCGGACCAACCCGGCGATCTTCAGGAGGCTGACCACGGGGTTTGCATCGTCTGCTGGCGCGCGGCGTCCTCGTAGCGCCTGCCCGTAGAGCGTCAACACGCTCGCCCGGTCCAAGCCCTCCATGTCCCCGCCGCGCAGCACTCGGTCTCGTGCGAAGGCCAGGTTCGTGTCTTGCTCCCGCGCACGGGTCGACAGGTAGAGTTCGTCGCACAGGCGATCCACGTCGGCGGGACCACTCGCGGCTTCGTCCTTCGCGACGGCTTCGCACAGACGCTGCGTGAGGTAAGGGTGCCCGCCGGTCCAGTGCAGCACCCGACCCAGCGTTCGCGTCGCTGACTCCCCGAGATGCGCCATGCCGGGCGCCAACGTGGCGATGTCACTCGCCGTGAAGTCCTCTAGGTCGATCCGACGACCGATGTTGAACGGCGTCGTCTGCGGGTTGCGTATGAGGTCCGTGGGCGTCGAAACGCCGAGAAGGCAGAAGGTCAGCCGCTCGAACTCTGGGGTCTGTGAGCGACGGTTGTAGCACGCGCGAATCGCGGCGAAGAACTCATCGGTGGGAAACGGTAGGCTGCGCACGGTGTCGATCTCGTCGACGAAGATCACCAGCCGACCATCGATGTTGGGCAGGACGGCGGCGCGGATCGTCTCTATCCAGCGCTGCACCGGGCTTAGGCGTTCATGATCGAGCCAGAAGTCCTCGAGTTCGTCCTCCATGTCGAGCGACTGACCGAGCCCCATCGCGAGCCCGTCGTACCATTGGTTGGGCGTCACCTGCTGACCCACGGAGGTGACGTCGAGCATGGCAACGGTGGAGCCGGCATCCCGCAGGCGCGCGGCCGTGCGTACCATGAGCGACGACTTGCCCATCTGGCGCGACGTAAGGACGTAGCAGAATTCGCCGGCCATCAGGCCGCTGTACAGGTCTTCGTCGGCCTGCCTGGATATGTAGGAAGGCACGCCAGGCGAGAGCGTGCCGCCGGCGACGAAGAACCTCGCGACATCGGATGTCGCTCCCTGGCCGACGCGGTCGTCGTTCATGTCAGCCGCCCCCCGAAGCGCTCGCCGTACCGAGGGTTGCGGATCGAGCAAGCGTGCGACGCGTCGGCCGACAGCGCTGCTTGTGCCAATGGGTCGTGGCGCGCGAGCGCCGAGTTGCAGAGCTCCCCGCGCAGGACGCCCGTCAGTTCATCCGCTGACGAGGTCCCCGCGAGGGTCCCGCGTAGGGAGGACTTCCCTGCGTGACGCGACCCCTGGACGAGGACCACTCCGTCGTGGTTGGCTAGGGCGCGCTCCAACTCAGCATCAGCAGGGGGTTCGACATATAGGCCAGCGGCAGGAGCACAGACCCGGCCAGGATGCGCATTGTCCACGCCTTCCTCCTTATCCATGTCGCCCGCGACCCCGACCCAGCCGGGCGTCTACGGCATTGTCAGGTAGAACAGATACGCACGCAATGCGCGCGCGTCGGGTGCGAGGGACACTCGTCAGCGGGGCGCATGCGGGGCACGACTACAGTTGGAGGTCGTACACCGTGACGAGACCGTGACCGGACTCGGCCGTGTCGAACGCCCGCCATCCGCGACGCTCGGCGATGGAATGCGCGCTGTCGGTGGACATGTGGAGTGTCTCGAACCCGAGTCGGCGCGCTTCGTCCTCGGCGGCTCCCACGAGAGCAGCTCCGACGCCCTTCCGCCGGTGCGACGGCTCCACGAGTAGCGCGCCGACCCACGGCGTCAGATGGAGGTGCGAGAACGACCGCTCACGCAGTGTCACCGCGCCCATCGGAGCGCCGGCTCCGTCTAGCGCCACGAGGCACACGGGCAGACCGTCCGACCGCATCGACGCCCGCACGTTCTCGCTGGCGTCGCCTGGGCCGCCTGGACCGTAATACTCGAACCACTCGCGCTCGTACCAAGCGACGAGCGTGTCCGCGAGATGCGGCGCATCGCCCAGCCGCGCGAAGCGCACATCCAGAACTGTATCTGTCATGCCACAGGGCCTCGGTGAGACGGTTGGGTGGGGTAGAACGTCGGGATCGTCTTCGACGGCGTGAGCCAGACACTAGGCGAGCAAGGCGGCGCGCGTCCTCCTGACGTCGTCGTGGATGCGCGCGGTTAGCTCGTCTACGGAGTCGAACTTCTCCTGGCCGCGCAGGCGCTCGACGAATTCCACCTCGACTTCCGTTCCGTACAGGTCGTCGGAGAAATCCAGCAGGTAGCTCTCGAGCAGCAGTTGCGTGCCGTCGAACGTCGGGCGCTTTCCGAGGCTGATCGCCGATGGGCGCCGCTCGCCACCGCAATGGGTATATCCCGCGTAGATGCCCTCGGGCGGCAACTGCATGTCTCCGTACGCCACGTTCGCGGTGGGAAACCCTAGCTGTCGACCCATCTTAGCTCCAACGACGACCTCGCCAGCAAGGGCGTATGGGCGTCCGAGCATGGACGCGGCGACATCGAATTCGGCGCCAGCAATCGCGTCGCGGACTCGCGTGCTACTGATCGCCGCGCCGTCTCGCGTGTGGGCCTCCGCTGCCGTGGCGTCGTAGCCCAAGACAGGGGCCTGGGCGCGCAGCAGATCAACGTCTCCACGTCCGCCGTAACCGAACCGCACGCTGTATCCCACGGCGATGACCCGCGCACGGAACGCGCTGACGAGGCGCGCGAGGAAGTCCGTCGCGGGAAACTCCCGCATCCTCTCGTCGAAGTGGCCGACGACGGCGATATCGAAGCCGATGTCTTCGAACATGCGGAGCTTCTGCGACAGCGACGTCAGCGATGCCGGACACCGCTCAGGGTCGATGAGCTTGAGAGGGTGTGGGTCCAGAAACAGGACGGCGGCGTCCGCTCCGTCCGCCTTGGAACGATCTAGCACGGTATCGAAGACGGCGCGATGTCCCAGGTGGAGGGCGTCGAACTTGCCAAAGGTCAGGACGGTCGGTCGGTCGAGGAGTGGGGGATCCCAGAAGTCGTCTACGACCCTCAACCAGACGCCTCGCCAGCTTCTGCTTCCAGCATCGCCCGCACGTCCTCCAGCGGGATGACGCTGGCGATGCCCTTCGCTGGGTTCTTCTCAATGTCCTCCAGCGCCATCGCGGCGTCTACTGAGTAGGGCCCGCTACGGGTGCGAGCGAGGGTGTCGATGCAGCCACCGCAGCCTAAGTCCCGACCGATGTCGTGCGCGAGGGTGCGGATATACGTCCCTCGCGAGCAGACCGTGCGAACCGTCATCAGCGGCGGGTGGAGGTCCGTGAGCTCCATCTCGCGCACCGTCACGGCGCGAGGCGGACGCTCGACGGTGATTCCCTGCCGCGCGAGCTTGTAGAGCGGCTGCCCACGGTGCTTGAGCGCGGAGAACATCGGTGGTACTTGCTCGATATCGCCTCGGTAGCTCTCCAGCACTTGCTCGACGTCGTCGGATGTCAGCTCGGGCACGTCCTTCTCGGCAACGATCTCGCCCGTCATGTCGTAGGTGTTCGTCTCCACGCCCAGGCGTATGACGGAGACGTACTCCTTCTCGTGCCCCTGCAACGCTTCGAAGAGGCGCGTTGCCTCCGACAGACACACGATCAGGACACCCGTCGCTTCCGGGTCGAGAGTGCCGGCGTGGCCAGCCTTCTTGTACCGCATCGCGCGTTTGACGCGCGTGACCACCTGCTGAGACGACATACCCGCCGGCTTGTTCACAACAAGGATCCCGGCGGGGCCTCTCGTCGATTCAGGAGACATCGCTGACAAGTTCCTTGAGTCCGGCGAGCACTCGCCGTTCGACGTCCTCAATGGGCGGCTCCTGCACGGCGCCAGCGGCGTATTGGTGTCCACCCCCGCCGAAGTCCGCGGCGAGACCGTCCACGGTGATGTCCTTGTGCCGGGACCGGAAGCTGATCTTGATCCGACCGTCGGGCAACTCGCCGATGAGTGACACGGCCTTCACGCCATCAATGGATCGCGCGTAGTCGATGAAACCGTCCACGTCTTCGGTTGTCGTGCCAGTCGCGTCGTACATCGCCTGCGTGACTTTGAGCCACGCTATCGAATCGTCGTCGGACCGCTGCAGCGTGCTGAGGACCATTCCCAGCAGTTGCACCTGCCCAGCGGTCATCGAACCGTAGATGTGCTCATACGCCGTGTGCGGCTCCACTCCCTGGTCGATGAGGTCAGCGGCGATGTAGTGCGCCTTCCTCTTGGTATTCGAGAAGCGGAAGTTGCCCGTGTCGCCGATGAGACCGGCGTAGAGGCACTCCGCGATGTCTCGGTCGATGGGCTCGTCGGCATACTGGAAGAGGTCGTACAGAATCTCGCACGTCGCGGCGGCGTCGGTACGCACGGCGGCTACGTCCGCGAACGGCACACCCGTCGCGTGGTGGTCGATGTTGATGGTCACGTGCGCCGGCTCGAGCTTCTCGGCGAGATCCTTGCCGATGCGTATCTTGCTGCTGACGTCCATCACCACGAGGGCGTCCAGACCCAGCGTCTCCGGCTGCTGGCGGCACCACTCAGCCCCTGGCAGGTAACGCGTGATGCGCGGCACCGTGTCCCGCGACAGCACCTCGACGTGCTTGCCCCGGCGCTTCAGATAGTGCGCCAGCGCCAGTTGCGAGCCGATGGCGTCCGGGTCCGGGTGGATATGCGACACGACCCAAAACGAGTCGTACTGTGCAAACGCCGCCAGGACGGCGTCGAAATCGTCGTTTGACCGCTCCGCCACTCTTACTCCTCTTCTCCGTCAGTCTCTTCTTCGTCCGGTCCCATATCCGCGTTCTTCAGGAGTGCGTCCATGTCCAGCAGATGGCTCGCCCCGTCGTCGAACTCGAAGCGCAGGTCGGGGCTATGCCGCAACGTAAGACGCCGCCCCACCTCACGACGGAGGAAGCCGCTGGCGCGCTGTAGCGCCTTGTCCACGTCTTCTCGGATCTCAATGGGCCACACGCTCAGAAGCACCCAGGCCACCTGGTTATCGTTGGACATGCGGACGCGCGACACGACGACATCCCTAAGTCGTGGGTCGTTCACCTTGCGTTGGAGCACGTCGCTGAGCTCGCGCTTGATGCGTTCCGCGACGCGGTCTGTCCTGCCGAAAGTCAGATCGTCCACAGTTCCCGTTCTACGTTCGTGACAACGATGGGAAACGACCCCTCAATGTAGTCCACTACCTTCGTCAGCATGCTGTCCGCGTGGCCCGACTCGTTGGAGACGCAGGTGACGCCGAGCTCCGCCACGCGGCGGTCGTCGAGGTAGTCCACTTCCGCGATGGCGACGTTGAAGCGCTGCCTTGCGCGGTCCTTGATGCTGCGCACAACCCTACGCTTGTCCTTGAGCGATCCGCTTTCGGACGCTTGGAGCCGAATGATGCATACGCCGATGTGCATTGGGCTAGAGTAGCGCCGCGAGCGCCTTCGCGAAGTAGGTGAGGATCATGTCGGCTCCGGCGCGGCGGATGGAGGTGACGGACTCCACCATCACACGCTCCTCGTCGAGCCATCCCAGCCGGGCCGCCGCCTTAAGCATAGCGTATTCGCCACTGACATTATAGGCGGCGAGGGGAACGTCGTAGCGGTCCTTCACCGCCCGGATTACGTCCAGGTACGGCAACGCCGGCTTCACCATGACGATGTCGGCGCCCTCTTGCAGGTCGAGCTCGACCTCCCGGAGCGCCTCGCTCACGTTCGGCGGATCCATCTGGTACGAGCGCCGGTCACCGAACTGCGGAGCTGACTCGGCGGCGTCGCGGAACGGCCCATAGAAGGCGGACGAGTACTTCGCCGAATATGCCATGATGGGTATCTGGTCGAAGCCGGCGCCGTCGAGCGCCTCGCGGATGACCGCTATGCGCCCGTCCATCATGTCAGACGGCGCGATGATGTCCGCGCCCGCGCGCGCGTGGGATACGGCTTCCTTCGCAAGGAGCTCTGTCGTGGCGTCGTTCAGGACATCGCCATCGTGAATGACGCCGCAGTGACCGTGGTCCGTGTACTCGCACAGGCACACGTCCGTGATGACGAGCAGGTCGGGGACCGTCTCCTTCAACGCGCGCGCGGTCTGCTGGATGATGCCGTCGTCGGCGTACGCCTCCGACCCGACCGCGTCCTTGCTGGCGGGGATTCCGAAGAGAATGGTCGCAGGGACACCGAGCCTGACGAGCTCCTCCGCCTCGGAGACGATGCCGTCGATGGAGAGCTGGTAGCAGTCCGGCATGGATGGTATCTCGGCGCGGACGCCAGACCCGTGCGTGACGAACATAGGATAGATCAGGTTATCGGGGGAGAGACGCGTCTCCCGCACCATACGGCGTGTAGCGTCGTTGCGCCGCAGGCGTCGCATACGGACGCTGGGGTAGTTGGCCACGGTTCTGTCCTCTCGCGATCCGGGAGGAGAGGGCCTACTCGGCCAAGGCGAAGTCCCACTCCCACGTGCTGCCCGACTCCGGCAGGATCTCCGGGGTAATGAAGATGGCGACCTCACGCTTCGAGACGAGCTTGCGCGTACTGCTGAACAACCGTCCGACGATAGGGATATGACCGAGGAGCGGGACTTTGTGCGCGATCTCGCTCTCACGTTCCTCCACCATTCCCGCGATGACGATCGTGTCGCCGTCCTGCACGCGGACGGTCGAGTTGGCGTTCCGCGTCTGCACGACTGGTAGTCCGTTCGAGGAGAGCGCGACCACATCGTCCACGGTAGTGCTGAGGTCAAGAGTAATGTCCCCAGACCGCGATATTTGGGGCGTCGCCTCGAGCTTCACGCCGGACTCGATCTTCTCGAGGTCGATCCGCGGGAATGCCACCGTCCCAGTCTCTATACGGAAGAACTGCTGGAGGCGGAAATTCAGGTCCGCAGGCTTGCCGTTCTGTGTCATCAGACGCGTGTCGACGCGAATCTGCGCCTGTCCACTCTCCTGGAGGCTGCGAAGAGACGCCTGAAGCTTGTGCGTGAATTCCCCAACGAACGTCGCGCCGAGATCGTGACCGAAGACGCCCTCTTGCAGCGCCTGAGCCCCGTTGAACGCGTTCACTCGATTCGACGGGATACGCCCACCCTCTGGCACGGGCGTTCGCGACGAATCCATCGCCCACGCGAAGCCCAATTCCCGGGCGGCCTCCTCGGACAATTCTACGACGAGCGCGCGCATGACGAGTTGCGTCTGCGGCTGGTCGACCGCGCGGATGACGCGGATGATGGACTGCTTCAGCTTGCTCGGAGCCGTAACCAGGGCGTGGGGCTCGTCGGCGCTCAGTCGCACGTACTCGAGTAGGTAGTCTGGCAGGAGGTCGCGGAGCTGCGTGACCTTCACGTACTGCAGGTCAACCATCTCGGTCTCGGCGATACTTGGGAACGCCGGGCTCTTCGTGTTGATCGCTGCGATGAGGTAGACGTTCTCCGCCTGCCGCACGTACGTGGCGCCCGCCGCGGTCGTAATCAGGTCCAGGATCAGACCAACGGGCATCTGGCTGGCGGCGAGGCTGACCGACCCGACGACCAGCGGGCCAACCTGCACGGTGACGTTGGTGTCAAACGTGATGTCCGACGCCGCGTTGCGGATGTCCTCCCCGAACCAGTCGACATCCATCACCTTGTTCAACTCGGCGTATTCGTAGAGAGCGTCTGACGTTTCCGCGCCGCCGTCCGCGGAGGGCATGGGCGTGGCTTCGGAGTCCTGCGGCGGGCTGAGCGGGATCGGGGCGACATCGTGTCGCACAAGAGGCCTTGGCGCACGCGTTGGAGCCTCCACGCGAAGCACCGTAGCGGGGCCGCTGCAGGACCACAGAGCGATGAGCAAGAGAGGAAGGGTCACGCGCGCAAGGCAGCGCGCGCGCGCGAGTGCAAAGGTCACGGCCATGTCGATTCCCGTCAGCGGTATGTCGCGCGTGGCAGCAGACATCGCTCGCCCGCTGATGCGGGCGGTTCCCATATGAGCATATCATACGAAACGTGCGAAGTGCATTGCGCGATGGGTAGGACTTGCGTGCCAACGCGGTCCCCGAGCGCGTTTCGAGGCCGTACCCCACACCGGTTCCGCAGCATGTAGGACGGCGTGCTACACTTGGGCGATCTCACGAGGGAAAGCCTATGCAGGCGCTAAGACGGCACGACGACGCGACATTGGCGACCATCCGCGACGCGGTGATCGCGTCCGTGTCCGTACGCGCCATCTACCTGTTCGGCTCCCGAGCTCGCGCCGACGCGCGTCCAGATAGCGACTACGATGTGCTCGTCGTCACATGGGAGGAACGTCCAGATACGGAGACGCGCCTGGCGATCCGACGCGCCGCGTGCTCGGCCTCGCCGTCTTGTGAGATGCACTACGCGACCGCAGCGGAATTCGCGTGGCGAAAGCGGTTCGCGAACAGCGTTGAGCGCGCTGCGGATCGGGAAGGAGTCATCCTGTACATGGCGGATGAGGTAGACGAACGCTACGCGGCCGCCCTGCGGTGGTTCGACGAGGCGGACATGGACCGCGAGTTCGCGGAGTTTGCCATGCAGAGCGAACATCGCGTCCGGAGGGCCTGTTTCCACGCGCAGCAGTGCATTGAGAAGGAAATCAAGACGTTTCTCACGCTCGTCGACATCGACGCCTTGCGCACGCACGAACTCAACACGTTGGCGGAGCAGTGCGCTGAAGCAGATTCGGCGTTCTCGGCGTGGGCGGACCGGTTGGCGCTCCTGTCAGATTACGCGGTTGAGACGCGCTACCCGGACGGACCCGAGACAACGATGGACGAGGCGCGGGAGGCCATGTCGCTACTCGAACAGTTCAGGGCATTTGTCCGGGCGCGCGTCGCCATCTACCGAGGAGAGACCCAGTGAGCGAGACGGAGCGCGTCAACGGGGAACAGGCGCTGGCTCGCGGCGCGATTCGGGCGGGCGTGCGCGTCGTCGCCGGGTACCCTGGCTCTCCGAGCACGGGCGTGCTCACGGGGTTGCTGGGTGTTGCCGATGAACACGGCATCTACGTCGAGTGGTCGGTCAACGAGAAGGTCGCGTTTGAGGTCGTGTGGGGCTCCGCGATCTCTGGGCTCAGGTCGCTGCTGTGTGTCAAGGGCGTTGGGCTGAACGTCGCCCTCGACACCGTCATGGCGGTGAATCTGGCTGGGACGCGCGCGGGTTGCGTGCTGGTCGTCGGAGACGACCCCTCCGCATATCGCTCGCAGAACGAGCAAGATTCCCGTCTCTTGGGGCAGTTCGCTGAGCTCCCTATGATTGAGCCGACGCGCGTGTCCGATGGCTGCGCGGCGATGGAGTACGCCTTCGAGCTATCCGAGCGCATCGAGATGCCCGTCATCGTGCGCGAGGTGCGCAGCTTCGCATTCACCCAGGTCGATACGGCTCTGCCCCCTGCCGAGCGACCCGCCCCGACGCCTCCCGCCGACGTCACGTTGGAGCGGGCGCAGCGGAGGTGGATCGCTTCCACGTCGAACGTCATCTCTCGTCACAAGCAACTCCACGAGAAGCTGGGAGGCGTGGAGGGCGAATTCGCTACTAGCGCCTTCAACACGACGACTCCGGGCGGGGCGCTGGGCATTCTGTCGGCGGGGTTCTGCGGCGCCAAGGTAGATGCAGTGCTCGATACCATGGACGTGCCAGCCGACGTGGCGCGCCTCGACCTGGCGACGCTTCTCCCGATGCCGGGTGACCTCGTCGTCCCATTCCTCGCGTCTGTTGAGCGCGTACTTGTTGTCGAAGAGATTGAGCCCTACATCGAGACGCGCGTGAAGGCGCTGGCTCACGAGGCTGGCGTGCCGGTCGAGGTGTGTGGCAAGCAGTCAGGTCATCTGCCCCGCGAGGGGGAGTTGTTGGCCCCGGAGATCGCCAGCGGCATTGCGTC
Source organism: uncultured bacterium (assembly GCA_964473525.1). Taxonomy (GTDB): domain Bacteria; phylum Poribacteria; class WGA-4E. Next base: position 274,160 of record CAYYPK010000004.1, on the reverse strand, counting down.
GTTCTTTGGCGTCGACGCCCCTACCGAAATGGCGCCGACTCCCTTCACTGACGCGCCGCTGAAGCCGTCGCTCGTCCCGCCCGTCAGCGACGGTCTCTGCGAAGGCTGCCCGTACGACCCCACCTTCCGCGCGTTGCAGGCAGAATTGGGGGCGCTAGGCGTCAACGGCGTCGTCGTCGCCGATCCGGGATGCGCTGTGCGGCTGATGGTACCGCCGCTCGAGATGCTGGACGTGAAGATCGCCATGGGATCATGCGTGGGGATCGCCGCCGGCATTGCGCGGTCAAATCCAGACGCCCAAGTCATCGCGTGCCCTGGAGACTCTGGGTTCTTCCATTCCGCGTTCCCGGGGCTCGCCAACGCCGCCTACAACCGCGTGCGCATGGTCGTCCTGGTGTTGGACAACATGACGACGGCGCTATCCGGGTGCCAGCCCAGCCCAACGACCGGCAAGACGGCCGCCGGACGCGACGTGGCTCCCCTACTTCCCGAGAAGTTTGCCGACGCGCTCAACATCGACCTGGTGCGCGTGTTCGACCCGGCGGACGGCGCCGCCACCCGCGGAGCGTTTGCCGACGCCCTCGCGCACGACGACCTGAGCCTGCTGGTCATGCGAAGCCCGTGCGTTCTGCTGTGACCACTCCTCGCCGGCCCTTCCCCGCGGCAGGTCAGCAACCGCGATTGCGTCCAATTTGGGGTGTCCCGTGCTCCGAGGCTAAGTGCAAACGAGTGGGCGCTGCGGCATAGCAGGCCCTGCTACTCGCGCGGTAAAAGAAGGAGAGGACGCATGCGAATGAGACTGACCGTGGGTATCGCCCTGCTGCTCGGGGTGGTCGCCCATGCGCAGGTGACGAATCTCGCCGTGAACGGCAGCTTCGAGGCCGACGAGGCGATCCTGGACGATCCCGAATGGCTCCAATGGGCGACCTGGGGCGATGGCGACGGGCTCAACACGACGATCGCGGTTGACAGCGCGGAGTACATCGATGGGCTGAAGAGCCTGCGCGTGAACCCGCAGGGCGCCGAGAACTGGCACTTCATACTGCTGTACCTGCCCGTGGCGACCACGAACGGCACGGCCTATACCGCTTCGTTCTGGGCGAAGGCCGAGGAGGGCCGCCCTCTAGGCGCCCAGTTCAAGGCGACGGACAACACCGCAAGTTGGGGTTACGCCGACTTCACATTAACGGACCAATGGGCGGAATACTCCCTGACGGCTCCCGCCGAATCCGTGGAGCTGAAGGTTGAGTTGTTCTGCGCGGCGAGCGCCGTCCCGCTCTGGTTCGACTTCCTGAACGTCTACGAGGGCGCTTATGTGGCGGGCGTGTTGCCGTCCCAGCTTGTGGCTGCTGTGTATCCGACGGGCAAGCTCCCCATCCTCTGGGGCGAGTTGAAAGCAGGACGCTAGCATACGAGAAGGCGCTAGAAGCAGGGCGTATACAACAGAAGAGGGGATCGCCATGCGGTGGCTAGCGACGTCCATCTTGGGGGCGCTCTTCGTCGTTGCGCCCGTTCTGGCGCAGGTTGAGAACCTGGCGCTGAACCCCAGCTTCGAGGAAGACGAGGTCATCCTCGACGATGCCGCGTGGCAAAGCTGGGCCACGTGGGGAGCCGATGACGGCATCGGTAGCGAGATATTCCTCGACGAGGACGAGTTCGTGGACGGGACGCGAAGCCTTCGCATCGAGCCGATCGGCACGACGAACTGGCACTTCATCGTCCTGAATCTCCCGATCCCGGTGGACCAGGGCGACGACTACACGGCGAGTTTCTGGGCCAAGGGCGAGAAGACTCGACCTTTGACGCTGAACTTCAAGGCGACGGACAACACCGTCAGTTGGGATTCGGTGGACTTCATCATCACAGACGTCTGGGAGGAGTACCACGCTACGGGTGAGACCCAGAGTGACGAGATGAAGGTCGAGTTCTTCTGCTCCGCCGGCAACGAGGTGGTCCACTGGCTGGACTTCCTCAACGTCTACGCTGGCGAACACGTCGAGGGGATTGAGCCGTCCGCGGGGCCGCAGGCAGTGGACGCTGCCGCGAAACTCGCGACGACATGGGCCGACCTCAGGGGCGTGCGCTAGCAGGCATCGCGACTGCCGGGGCGTAGCGTGGGATGAAGATGCGCGCGTTCGCCGCGCAGCTTCCCGCCCATGCTATGGAGCGCGGAAGAGCCCATCGACGCTCGCCCTCACCAGCCCGCCAGCGTCGCGAACGAAGTACATGTCGCCAGCGCCGTCGAATGTCAGACCTTCGGGCTCGTCGCCCGGGGTCTTGTACGTGGCGTCTATCTCGCCGTCCATGCTGGCGCGGCACAGAGTGCCCTGGCTGAGCAGGTACAGCGCCGCGGAATTGGCGTCGTAGTGGATTGCCGACGCGTTGAAGACATCCAGTCGCATGTGCCGAACGATTGGGACTTCCACGTCGTCTACGTCGTCACGCAGTGGCACGCGCACTTGGAGGATCGCTGAGGCGTCGTCCGACGCGCTGTCTTCGAAGCCCTGATTCACGATGTAGAACGTACCGCCGTGCGCGTCGTCTGCGTCCTCCACGAACGTGATGCCTTCGAGACCCTGGCCGCCCTCGGCGATGACCGTCTCACCCATCCACGTCCTACTCACAGAGAACGCGCGGCGTACGAGCAGGTCGTCGGGGTTAACCTCCAGGATGGCGTCTGTCATCTCGACGAGCACGTAGAGCATTCCCGTCGTCGGCGCCCATGTGATGCCCTCGAAGTCCGAGGGGTTGTCGAGGATGAGCCTGCGCTGATGCAGCACGACCCCGTCCAGGGACACTTCGCTCAGGTCGCCCTCATCGCCCGCGACGAAGAGCGTGCCCCGGCCGCCGTGGTACACAATTCCCGACGGTTCGGTCAGGCGGTGGTCCTCGTCCAGGCCGTCCTCGATATTGCCGGGGAACGGCAGCGCCTTGGCGTTGGCGGGAGAGACCAGAATCAACGCACACAGAACGCCAGCCAACGCGGCCAGCCAGATGGCGGGGGGCTGACGGTCACTCATCGCAGTCGCCATCGTCGGAGCGGGACGTGTACGCGTGTCGCAGTCGCCAGATGTTGACTCCGGCGGCGTCCGCCCAGAACTCAGCTTCCGACGAGTAGATGAACTGCCGCGCTGCGCTCTGCGCGTCGGGCTCGATGGCGCGGGTGCCGGTCGCGTCGCGTAGGGCGTGGTCGATGACGCCCAGGGCGAGATTCTGGTAGTTACGGCGGTACGGGCGATGACCAAGATCCTCTCGGGTGTCGGTGGCGGCTGGTTGGTGCGACGACATGGCGCTCCTTCCCCCACGGGTGGTGGACAAGGGTACTCGCTATATAGACGCGCCACGCGCCGATCGTACTTAGTCATGCTCCCGTCTCGACTTCGCTGATCCCCGCCATGCCGACGATCGTGCGGAACTCCTCTGGCGTCACGGGGCTTACGGACAGCCGCGACTGCTTCACCATCTTCATCTCTTGGAGGGCGGAAGTCGCCTTGATTGCCGCCAGCGTGACGGGTGTTTCGACGGCGCGGACGGCCTCCACCTCGACGGCCACCCACCGGTCGTCGTCCGTCGTCGGATCCTGGTAGGCCGCGCGCGTGACGCGCGACACCCCAACTACCTGGCGTTCCTTGCCGCTGTGATACATGAGGCATAGGTCGCCGACGCTCATGTCTTTCAGGAAGTTCTTCGCCTGGTGGTTCCTGACACCGTCCCAGTCCGTGCGTTCGTCCTCGACGAGCTCGGCGTACGAGTAGTCGGTCAGGGGTTCGCTCTTGAGTAGCCAGTAGCTCATGTGGTCGTTGTTTCCGCTTCCGCTGGGCTGATGGGTCCGGCGTCCACCGCCTGCTCCGACCGCGCGAGGACGAGGTCTACGATGCGCTCGTCGATGCCGAGGGGGTCGGTCATGTAGCACTCGACGCCGGGATGCTTGGACGCCGCCTCGCGCGTCATGCGGGGTATGTCGCTCTGGGAGTGGCGACCGGGCGACAGAAAGTAAGGGTGCACCACGACGCGCTCGGCGCCGTCCGCGACGCACGCATCGAACGTGTCCTCTAGCGTTGGCGGGGCGAGCTCCATGTGCGCGGCGCGGACGATGTCGTATTCGCCGCGAGCGCGGACGCCGTCAGCGACGCGCTCCAGCATCTCGTTCGCCGCCTGCCGCACGCTGCCGTGGTCTATCAGGATGAGCGCGGTCTTCACTGCCGTGGGTCTCCTACTGTCCACCGTCGCTACTATCGAGCCCGACCGACGACGGCGACAAGCCGGTTGCTGACCGCCACGAGGTTCCACGCCGGCTCCACGAGCGTCGGCCTCCCTATTGTAAGCCACATGCGCCTGCGTTCCTCACCGACGACGGCTGTCGGTGCGCGGCACGGTTCGCTGGTCAGGCCGTGCGCGGCGCTATTGATACGCAAATGGCGGCTAGCTTAGTCTATGTACCGGCGCGCGGCGGATCGCCCGCCGATTCGCGCCTCCTAGATGAACAGGATAGGGAGCGGGCATGCATTTCCTTTCGGCCGCTGCGGCCATGGCGGCTGGCGCCGCGACTGCGGTTCCTCCGCTGTACGGCTATACGCCCGACGCCTTCCTCACGGATTGGCTGATGATCGGGCCTTTCCCCAACGGCACGACCACGGAGAGGGATGAGGCGTTCGAAAGCGCCCGCGAAACCGACTACGTAGGCGTTCATTCCGACGTCGGCATACGCCCGCGGTCGGAAGGGGACACACACGAGTGGATGGGCGAGACGTACACGTGGCGCTCGACCACGTCGACGACGGGCGCAGTCGATCTGACCCAGCTGTACGAGCCTTCGGAAGACGTCACGATGTACGCGTGGGCGCGGATAGAAGCCGATGCCGAGACGGGCGCCGTGCTGGCGCTTGGGAGCGAATGCGGGGTCCAGGTCTGGCTCAACGGCGAACTAGTCCACGACCACTGGGTACCCCGTCCCGTCACTGTCGACGAGGATGTTGTGGGCGTTCGCCTTCGGCCTGGCACGAATGCGCTCCTGCTGAAGGTAAGCAGCGCGGACGAAGGCTGGGGGTTTGTGGCGCGGTTCCTGGGCTCTGCCGGCGCGACCTCGGCGATGTTCCGCGCCAACGACGACGCCACCTTCAGGGCGTTGATGGCGGCGGGGGCCGATCTCAACGCAACGAACGCCGACGGGCACACCCCACTGAACCGCGCCTGTCACCGCGGTGAGACGGATGCCGTATTGGCGTTGCTCGCTTTGGGCGCTTCGGTTGACGCCGCCGGGCCGCGCGGGTTCACGCCGCTGCACGAAGCGGCAGCTTGGGGCCATGGCGAGATCGTGTCCATGCTTCTCAGCCACGGCGCCGCCGTCGACGCGTTGGCGCTCGCCGACCTAACGCCTCTGCATGTTAGTCGTCGGTCCGGCTACGAGGATGTGGCGCGCCTCCTCATCGAGGGCGGCGCCGACGAGACGCGCGCGCCGGGCCCGAAGCGTGAACAGGTAGATGCCCTCTTCTCCTATGACGTCGGCGAGGACACGCCGGGCGCTGCCGTGCTTGTCGCCCGAGGCGATGAAGTCCTGCTCGAGGCGGCGTACGGGATGGCCAACCTGGAGCATGGGATCCCAGTGACGGCGGGCACGATATTCCGTATCGGCTCCATAACCAAGCAGTTCACGGCCGTCGGCATCCTCCTGCTGGAGCAAGATGGCCTGTTGAAGGTCGAGGATCCCCTCTCCAGGTTCATGCCGGAATACCCCCGTGGAGACGAAATCACGTTACGGCATCTCCTGTCGCACACGTCGGGGGTCTTCGAATTCGCGAGGGTTCCAGAGTTCTGGCAGAATATATCGCGGGAGCAGACGCACCAGGAGTTCACGGCGCGCTTCCGCGACAAGCCGCTGGACTTCGAGCCCGGCGCGGCGTGGCGCTACAGCAATTCCGGATACCACCTCCTGGGCATGGTGATCGAACACACCAGCGGGATGGCGTATGAGGAGTTCATGCAGACCCGCGTGTTCTCGCCGCTCGGAATGCGCGACACGGGGTACGATCGGGCCAGCAGGATACTGAAGCGGCGGGCGTCCGGGTACGACCGCTTCGACGGCGCCTACCAGAACGCGCGTTTCGAGCACATATCGACGATGTTTTCGGGAGGCGGGTTGTATTCGACTGTCGGGGATCTGCACACCTGGAACCGCGCCATCATGCACGGGCGACTCCTCAGCGCTGAGGCGATGGGACGCGCAACCACTCGCGCGGTGCTGGCTGACGGTTCCGAGACACGTCACGGTTTCGGCTGGTTCCTGATGAAGACGCGGGGGCTAGAGGTCGTGCACCACGCCGGCGCCTGCGACGGGTTCGATACGTGGCTCGGCTTCTATCCCGACATAGATGCGACCGTGGTGGTATTGGCGAACTCCAAGAACGACTCGAACGTCCACAGCAACTGGGCGGGGATGGTGGTGAAGGAGATCTACTTCCAGGACGAGATGGGGCCGCGGGAGAGGTGATGCTCCCGGCAGGCGTCGACACGTTCGTTGTGCGTGCGGCCGATCAGAGTTACGCTTGGATGTATTACATATTGGCGCGCATCTGGGATGCGGCGCCGGAAGCGGGCGTGCCCACTCCGCAGCCTACACGTGAGGATGTCTGATATGCAGGATCGATTCCGACGCCGCGACGGGCGAGCCCGCTTGCGATGGCGGACGCTGAGTCGCCTCCAGCAGACGTTACTCCTGGTCGTTCCTGCGGTGGCTGCGGCCGCCATCGTGTGGCAGTCGCCCTAGGCGCTCGAGCGGCGGTACCCTCAACTTGCCCCAGAGATCGCGGTACGCGAACGCCAGGCTGCCTACGTGCGAGCCGTTTCAGATGAGCTCGGTCGCGTGATAGCCAGTCAGGACGCTATCAGTGCCTCTCGCGTGATTCTGACTTTTCCGCGACCGGAGGCGCAGGCTACGGACGCGACATCCGAGCCAGCCGCTTCCGTGGTCGTGACGTTCGGCGAGGGATACGGCGAAGGCGACGCGGACATTGATGCGGTCGTGGCGCTGGTCGCGAACGCCGTGGAAGGGCTAACGGCGGATCGAGTCGCCGTCTCCGACAGCGGCGGCCGCATCCTCACGGGCGTCATACACTAGCGCGGGGCCATCGCCGACAGACGCTTGCGACCGCGGCCTCTACAGAGCCGATGTGGCCGGTGACGGCGCCTACCCGCCGACCGGAGCCACTCCACGAAGCCGACGCGGAGGATAGTCTGTGAAACGCGACGACGACACACGCCGACTCGAACGATGGCGAAACGCGGGGCGACTCCTGTTCGGCGGCGCTATCGGTAGCGCCGTCCACGCTTTCCGGGATCTCGACGGTGACGCGGCCGACGTGGTGCTCAGCTCCATCGTGGCTGCGGTGGTTGTGTGGGTGATAAGCCGGCCACAGCCGCAGACACACGGGGCTGGCGAACACCACGACGGATGAGCCATGGACTACGCGTCGTCGCCGCCCACCACAGCCGCGACGAGGGCCTAGTGGATCAGCGCGTTCCCGGAACGCAGCGCGCCCCACGTCATCACCAGGGCATTCCGGGGCGATACGGGTCGCGTCTCGCGGATGCGCGCGACGAGGTAGGTGATGATGTTCTCCACGAACGGCACGTTCGGGGCAGCCTGGTCCTCCGCTTCGCCACGACTCGACGTCACGACGTATTCCCCGTCGCCGTGGGGCAGCAAGAGCGTATGCGGCCCGCCCGTGTCCGCGCTCGTCGCGAGCACGATCCACGGATCCTCGACATCCATGTAGCTGTCGTCTTCGATGACGTCGTCGATCGCGTTGGGCGTGTCGAAGATACCGGTCGCTTCTCCGTCAGGCGTCACCTCGAAGTCGTGGTCGCCGGACTCACGCATGGTGAGTTCCTCGGGGAACATGCCTCCCTGATAGAACGCGTCGTCGCTGGTCTGCACAAGGATGAAGCCGCCGTCAGCCACGTAGTCGATGAGGTCCTGCTCGACGCCGTCTAGGTGGTATACGCCCCAGCCTCCGATACCGTGCGTCCCGAACAGCAGCATGTCGTACGATCGTAGGTTCGCGGGCGTCAGGTCTGCCTGGGCGTCCGTTGTGAGCTCGTATTGGATCGTCTCGCCGTTCGCCTTCTTCACCGCGTCGGTCACGAGCTGCCAATACCACTGCTCGCTCGCCTCGTATTCGTAGAACAGAGCGCGCATGTCTGCGTGCGCCCCGTTCGGAGCGCAGACGCCCCACGCGACCGCCAGTGCGAACATGCATGTCATCAAGCGTCTGTCCATTGTCTTCCTCCTGAGCGGCGGCCACCATTCGTCGACGAGCCGTGCGCGCATTGTAGCGGTCAAGGCGCCCTCGTGCAGCATCCGCCGGCCGGGGGGTCGGCGAGGCGGCTACGAGGTCGTTGAGTCAGCGCATCCGGCCAGCGACTCAGCTCCCACGCCACTGACGCCACACGTGACTGGGTATCCCTCGAAGCGCGCTGCGTACACACGCAGTGGCACGCGAATGACGGTATACTGCATTGATCACTGCGCGAAGGTCGGGCGAATGCAGGACTGCAGCACCCAGCCCAGAGAGACGACCCGGGGCAGGGGATGGCCTCCGCGGCGTAATGCATACGACTGGCGCGTGGGTTGCAGCGGCAGTGTGAAGGGTGGCGGCCCGCGGCAAGAGAGACCGCGTAGACCACCAATTCATCGTGTGGTACACACGCGGTCGCATCGCGAGCCCTCGTCGGCAGTAGGCTTCCGCACATCGGTGCGACGCGCTCTTCCCGTGGGGTCCGATGCCCGGAGACACCGACAATGAGTGACGAATTACGCTCCGGCGACCTTGCCGCCGGGGAACCAACAGAACTGCCGCCGCGAGAAGCCACCGGGCTCCCATTTCTGCGCATCTGCGCCAACATCGGCATCGTGATCCTGATGGGAGGCTGTCTACAGTACTGGCTCGATACGCGCGTGCAGACCGCCCCGGACGAGGCCTGGACTGGATCGGACGCCATCGTGTCGGGAGCGACGTACCGGGACGCGGAGGGGATCACGATCATCGCGAAGGGAGACCGGTTCCTCGCGGCGGCCGACAGACCCGACGCGGACACGAGCCACGTAGAGCAGCTCCGCAATACCAGACATGTCAACGTGCGCGTAGTCTCACACGAGACGTTCTCAGGACTGCCGGACGCGCTCCGCTGGGCGGCTGCGTCGGTGTCGTCCGTAGGGTATGCGGACCGCAGACCGACGACCGGGCCGGGAAGGCTGCTTGCGGCCACCCTGATGTTCATCAGCGCGTCGATGCTGTCCGCCTTGGCGGGCATGGTCCTGTCCGTGGCGATTCCAAGCATTCGCCGCATGCCCAAGGACCGGGCCGTCGCGCTCACGAGGGCAGGCGCGGCAACGCTCGTCCTAACGACGGGGCATCTCCTGCCGCCGATGCATGCCGCCCTGTGGTTTAAACTCGACGCGGGCGCGCTGGGTATCGTCCTCGGTGCGCTGCTGTGGTTGGCGCTGTTGGCGGTCGCGATCGGAGTGTATCGCGGAAGCCATGTATGCGCGCTCGCTGCCTTCGCATGGTGGATCGCGGGCGGCGGAATCGGGCTGTACGCGCCATCGGCGCTGATGGCTACGCTGCACACCGAGCCGCCAAGCGTCTACGGTCACGCGGCGTGGGTCGTGGGCGCGGCTTTGATGTCCCGGCTATACATCCGGGCCGTGACCCACTATGTCCCGGCTCGTCGAAACCGTGCCTAACGCGGCTGGCAGCGCAGCCGCGTCGCCGCCAGGCGAGCCGCCACGTTCGGCGCCGCCGACGGGACCTCTACGAAGCTCAGAGTGAACCTGGTCCTCTTCGCGCCCTGCCGCGCGTGCGTGGTAAGTAGATGGGCGTTCTCGGCGCGCTTCGCGAAGTCGCCAATGGAGGGGAACCGAGCGCCGGTGGCGACATCAGGTCGCTCGGGTGAACGCGCGCCGTCGTTCGGGAGAGGCGACGCCTTCCGGCTGTTGGCTATCCTTGACGTGCTGTGACCCGCACTGGTGGCACCGTTCCCTCGTGAGCCCGACATGCGAGACCTGCTGCAAGCCATCCGCGACGACCTGCTCGCAACGCCGGACACCGTCTGCCTGGAACGCGCCAGGCTCGTCACCCGCGCGTATCAGGAACACGACGGCAAGTCCAACCTGACGAAGCGGACGGAGGCGTTCAAGCACGTACTGGCGAACATGACGCTGGATGTGACGTCGAACCCCGTCTTCGCCGGGAACACATCCACGGCGCCGAGAGCGTGGATGCTGGCTCCCGAATACGGCTTCCAGGGCGACGGGCAGATCGTCATTGAGAACGAGCGGCTGAAGGGCTTCCCCAAACACGCCGTGCCGGAGGACATGGTGGAGTATTGGGAGGGTCGCGCCGTTGGCGGATCGTACGCCATCGGGCATCTCGCCGTGGACTTCGGACGGGTCGTGCGCGAAGGTCTCGAATCCGTCATTGATGAGGCCACCCCGAGCGACGAAGAACTCGCGAAGATCGGCCACGACGCCAGCTATCGCCTGGCTGCCCGGCAGTGCTGTCGCTCTGTCGTCGGGTGGGCGGGCCGCTACTCCGAGGCTGCCGCTGCAGCGGCGGGGCAGACCGACGACGAGCAGCTTCGCGCGTTGCATCTCCGAGTGGCCGAAGCGTGTGCGCGCGTGCCCGCGAAGCCGGCGCGCAACCTGTTCGAGGCGCTGCAAAGCATCATCCTGGTCCACCTCGCCACGGCGATCGAGGGGCACGGAATGTCCATATCGATCGGCCTGCCTGACCGCGTCCTGGAGCCGTTCGTTGAGGCCACGGACGGCGAGGACTCAGATGAGACGACGGACCTGCTCTGCGGCTTCCTGCTGAAGATTGCGGCCAACTCGACCTACGGCAGCGCGTCGAAGACGCAGGCGATCACTGTCGGCGGCGCCGACCACACGGGCGCCGACCGATGCAGCCCGCTGACGCTGAGCTTTCTACACGCCTTCGACCGCATGCGCATCGGCGACCCACACGTCTTCGTCCGATGGCATGAGCGACTGGACCCGCACGTGAAGGCGCGCGCGGTCGAGATGCTCCGCAGTGGGGCGGGAATGCCTCTTCTCATCAACGATGCCGTGACCGCGCGGGGATTTGAGGACGCGGGTGTCGCGCCAGAGGACGCATGGGACTACTGCGTCATTGGGTGCAACGAACTGGGAATCCCGGGACGCATGGCGCGCTCCGCGACATCCGGTGGCAGCATCATCTACCTCGAACACCTCAACCGCATGCTCCTCGACGATCCCAGCGCGATGTCGGCGACGAATATGGCCGACCTGATGGAGCCGTACCGGCGTCGCGTCACCGAGCACCTGCTGCGGTCTACCGAAGCGTGCAACGCGCGCCTGCGTCGCGTGGCTGAAGTGGCGCCTACTCCGTTCACGTCGTCGCTCATGTGGGGCTGTCTGCGCGCTGGCCGCGATCTGACGGTCCACAACTACTACAACCTGCCGGGCGTCTACGAACGCAGCCTGACAAACGCCGCGAACGCTCTCGCAGCTATCGAGGACACCGTGTTCACGCGTGGTGTCCTCACCATGGCGGACATCGTCGAGCACATGAGGCGCGATTTCGCCGACGAGTCGGTTCTGCAACTGCTTCGCGAGGCGCCGAAGTGGGGAGCCGACGACGCGAGCGCCGATAAGTGGGCGCTGGCGTTGGTCGACATGCGTGAGGCGGCTCTACGGCATGTCGAGGCGCGCCTGGGCATGCCGCGGCATGTCGTTTGCCACGTCGTGCGCAGTCTCCACCACACAGACGGTCTGCGGATAGCCGCCTCCCCCGATGGCCGGCACGCGTGGGCTCCCGTCGCCGACAGCATTGGCGCCGAGGTCGGCACGGCGACCGACGGCGCGCCGTCCACGCTCCTGAGCGTCCTGAAGCTCGACGCGCGGAAGCACTATCGTGGTGGCTACAACCTGAACCTGACCATGCTTCGCGCGAACACCACGCCGGATGCGATGTCCGGCCTCATCGACGGGTTCTTCGGCGCGGGCGGGCAGGAACTCCAGATCGCATGCTGGGACGCCGACCTGCTGCGCGACGCCATGCGACACCCAGACCGCCACGGGGATCTTGTCGTGCGAGTCGCGGGGTTCAATGCGCGCTTCGTCGACCTGTCGCGCCGCGAGCAGGAGGAGCTTGCGAAGCGGCTTGACTGTGTCGCGACTGTCTAGACAGGACGTGTCCGACCTGCCTGCCGGGGTTCGCCGTACGCGTGTCAAGCTGTGCGCAGCTCGCCGTGCTGTTCGTCTATGGTATATTTACGCACCGAGACGGAGGCGAGACGATATGGCTCCAGAGCAACCTACGGCGGAACAGACAGGCGGCATCGCGATCCTGGGTCACGTCATACCGAACCCTTGCGTGACGCTCAATCCCATTCTCCAGGCGACCACGGACGCGCAGCGTAAGGCGCTTGTGAAGGCCTTCATAGCAAACGCCATGCATGCGTTCGAGGCGCTGAGCAGGACGAGGCGACATCTACACGGCGGCGCACCAGATCTGTCGGCTGAGGAATACTCCCAGTTGGACGAGCAGATGGAAGCGCTTGCCCGGCTGGTGATCCCTCAAGCGGAGGATTTGGCGGAGGCTGCCGAGACGCTTGGTATGTCGAGTGATGACTGTGCGGCACTACGGGACCACGCTCTCAACTGGCGCTTCATCCTTGATTGGGACATTCCATCCGGCGCGGCTGTGCCAGAGCGCGCGCCTGTGGACGCGACATCGTCGGAGATCGACACCATCGCAGCGTTCCGGGCGTCGCTGGCCGCAGGAGCCGCGGAAACCATCTCAGACGACGAAATGGCGCGCCGCATCGAGTCTGACTGAATGAACCATCCAGCAACGGTTGAGTGGACCAAGAGTGGGGAACAGGCTCTCGCGTCAATAGATCGCCACTGACTGAATGAACCATCCAGCAACGGTTGAGTGGGCCAAGAGTGGGGAACAGGCTCTCGCGTCAATAGATCGCCAGATAGCTAGAAGACTGCGCGAGAAGGTCGCCAGGTGGGCGGCCACCGGAGCGGGTGACTGGGCCCCGCTTGTCGGCGAGGGCGCGGACTCACGGCTTCGTATGGGCAAGTGGCGTGTTGTCTTCGTTCACGGCCCCAACGATGTAGTCTACGCTGTGGGCGTGGACAACCGGGACAGTATTTACAGCTGACGACAGCCGCTCCCAGAAGCCGCCCCTTCGCCGCGAGACCGAGTCCACCATGACCGCCAAATAAGCGCCTTCCTTCTGCCTCTCACTCCAACACGCTACCAGGCCTCGTGCAACACCCCATGGGCGTTGGGTCGCGACGCAATAGAGAGACCGCTAGACGCCAGAACGGCCCATTGTCACGGGGACCCCTTCCTGACATCCGAATTTGGGCGCCAAACCGGACGCCATTCCGTGTAAGGGCTCTTCGTGATGTTGCGTCGGTTAGAGCCGTCAACGTCGATAACGTAGACTTCGAAGTCGCCATGTCGAGCAGACTTGAACGCTATCTTGCTCCCGTCAGGGGACCATGCTGGCTCGTAGTCGCAACATGCTGATCGCGTGAGATTGCGGACGTCTTCTCCATCTGGGGCCATCACGTATATGTCGTCGCTGCCCGCTCGGCGCGACGTGAAGGCGATGGCGTCGCCGCGTGGCGACCACGCCGGGCGCCAATCAGGCTCAGGATGGTCCGTGAGTTGCCTGACGTCGCCGCTATCGATCTCCAATACGTAGATATCGAGGTTGCCGTCGGACCAGGCCTGAAACGCGATCCGCTGCCCGTCGGGCGACCATGATGGCCATTGGGGCTCCACGAACGACTGAGGCCGCCGCCACTTACTCGGATGCTCTGACGTTCGCTCGGTTAGCTCGCGTTGGTCTGAGCCGTCCGGCGCGACCGTGGCGAGCACTGGCATGCTACGAGGATGCCATAGCGCAAACGCGATGCGTCGTCCGTCCGGTGACCACGCAGGCTGGGCTTTGCGGCCGTCGCCCTGAGTCACCTGGGTCACTGCTTCTGTGCGTACGTCGACGACCCAGATTTCGCGACGATTGCCTCGGTTGGACGCGAACGCAACGCGGCTGCCGTCGGGCGCCCAGGATGGGTCGTCGTCCTCGGCGGCATTGGTTGTAATGTTCCGCAGAACGGACCCATCCACGCTCGCGACGAAGATATCAGCGTCTCCTGTGCGGTTGGAGACAAAGGCAATCTCCACGCCCGTGTCCCGTCGACATCCCCACACGAGAAGAGCCGCGCCAATGCATGTTACGAGGGAGCGGCGGCTTAGCATGGGCGTGGCTCGCCCCTCCTGTTGGGGTAGCTGAACCGCGTCCCCTGACCTACGGCAAGGCAACCAGCGCCGCGAACATCGCCTTGATGTACCCCACCGAATACGCCAACCCGTACTTCAACACGCCCTGGTCGCCCTCAAGCTCGGGGATGTGGTCCGCATTGATGCACCCGTCGAACCCGACGTTCCGCAGTTCGAGCAGTATCTTAAACGGGTTCATGTCGCCGTCATCGAGGAGCGTCTCCTCGAACGCGCCCGCAGTAGCGAGGCTGCCGCGCACATTGCGCAGGTGGATCATGAACAGCCGACCCTTGCGACCGTAGTTGTTCAGCTCGTCGAGCACGAGTGAAGAGCCGCCGGCTTCGGCGCGCGTGCCGCAGCAGTAGAGGTATCCCACCTGTCGGCTGGGGAACGCGTCGATGACGCGGTGATAGCCGAGGCTACCCAACGGCGTGTCCGGGTTCGGCGTGTCCGACGGATGGAGCGCGAGCTTCACGCCTGTCTCCTCCGCCACCGGCACGAGCTCCGAGTAGACGTCGTGGAGCCGCGACCACCACTTCTCCAACTCCTCGCGGCCCGGCACGTCTGGATCGCCCGGCGCCATCGTCTCACCGCGAGACCGGTAGCCGCCACGATGCACCGCTCGATATCGGAACATCAACTGGTTGAACACGTCGCCAGCGAACCGCTGCCGCGCGAGCGGCATGCCCGCCTCCCCGAAGACGCGCAGAGCTTCGACCGAGTTCTCCAGGTTCTTGTCGCTCCCCGGCGCGCCCTCCATGAACTCCTGCGTGATGTTCGGCAGCGTGACGCGGTTGATAGACAGCCCGTAGGACTGCACCTTCTTCTTCATCTTCAGGAGCTCGTCGAGGTCGGGATACCCCTGCTCCTTGACTCCAGGGAACGACGTGTCGCTCCCGAAGTCCACCGCGTCCGCCCCCAACTGCGTGACGAGACGTAGATAGCTGTCGTCGAGTCCTCGGTCCCACACGGATACTCTCATCGCGCGCGTCCTCCTGTCCGATACGTGCGTCGTCGCGGTTAGGCGTCGTAGGCGTCGCGCAGGAACGCGACCGTGCGAGCCAGTTCCTCGGTGCGATCGCCGGGGATGCCGCACTCCAAGCCGCAGTAGTAGTCGTATCCGATGTCCTTCAGGGCGGCGAAGTTCGCGGCGAAGTCGGTGTGTCCGCGCCCCGGCGTCTGGCGGTGGCTGTCGGCGAGGTGCACGTTGACGATGTAGTCGCCTGCCTCGCGGATGCTCGCCGGCATGTCCGCGTCCTCGATGTTCATGTGGAACAGGTCCGCCATGATCTTGCAGTGCGCGTTGCCCGCGGCTTCACATAGCCGGACACCGTCCGCCAGGGACTTCGGGAAGAACTGCTCGTAGCGGTTCAGGGGTTCGATGACGACGAACACGCCGCGGCTCTCGGCATGCGCGCTAATCTCGCCGAACAGCTCCGCCATCATGAGGAATTCGAGTTCCTCGGTGGACTTGAACGGACGTAGGTTCGGGATGCGAGGTCGCTCCCCGTCGTTCTGCATCTTCATCTTGATGCCGGGCGCTGTAAGGACGCCGACTGCGCCAATCTCGGCGGCGAGGTCGATGGCTTCCTTGTGCGTCTTAACGGCGAGGTCGCGCTCTTCCTTGCGCGCGTCGATGAGGCAGCCCGCGCCTGCGGACGTGATGTTCGGCTGAATGCCCGACGCCTTCATCGCCGCCTTGATGTTGTCCAGTTCGTCAAAGCTGCTGCTACGCGTCAGTTCGACGCCTTCGAAGCCTAGCGCGCGCAGGTTCTTCCACTGTTCCGTGAGCGTATCTCCGGGAGCCATCGGTTCGCGGATGGAAAGTCGTAGCGCCATGGTCGGCATTCCTTCGCTAGGGGTCGCGCCTGGGTCAGAAGGCTTCGGCGTTCGTCGTTGGCAGCCACCGCGCGTGTTCCTCGCGAACAGAGGCATACGCGTCCGAGGTCGCCAGGTTGTCCCATTCCATGGGGTCGGCGTCGTGGTCGTAGAGTTCTTCCGCGCCGTCGGAGTAGCGGGTGTACCGCCATCGGCGCGAGCGTACGGAGTGGTTGTTGCGTCCATGGGTCGTCAGCGTCGGCCTGTCCCACGCGGCGGACGGATCGCGCAGGAGCGGGACAAGGCTATCGCCCTCCACGGCGTCGGGCGTAGTGGTCTCACAGATGTCCGTTAGCGTCGGGTAGATGTCCAACAGGTTCACGGGAGCGTCGCATCGGCCGCCGGGCCGCGTGACACCGGGAGCAACGCACATGAGGACGTTCCGCGTCGCCTCTTCCCAGAGCGCGAACTTGCGCCAGTGCAGCTTCTCGCCGAGGTGCCAGCCGTGGTCGGACCACAGCACGACGACCGTGTTCTCCGCGTAAGGGCTCGCATCCAACGCGTCAATGAGGCGTCCCACGCAGTCGTCCGCGAACGACACGCTCGCGAGATAGGCTTGCACCGCCCGACGCCACTGCCCGTGTTCCAGAACCTTCGCGTGGTCTCCACTAGGGTGGGCCATGCGTCTCGCCAGCGCGGGGACATCGCGGAGGTCGTCCTTGCGCACTTCAGGAAGCGTCACGGACTCCAGCGGGTAGCGGTCGAAATACTCCTGCGGCACATACCAGGGCAGGTGAGGACGGAAGATACCGCACGCCAGGAAGAACGGTTTCGCGTGTGGCCGCCCGAGCTGTTGGATTGTCTGGTCGACGACCTGCCAGTCGGACATGTCCTCTTTGGCCGCGTCCACGGGTCCCCAGTCGAAGTGCGCCGTCTTGGGAATGCCGTTAAGGGGTCGTGCAGCGTCCGGCGGCATCGGGTCGCGAGGTCGGTTCCGCGTCTGCGACGGCCAGTATTCGTCCCACGAAGCTGGGTCGGGGAAGCGCCCGTGGAATATCTTCCCCGCGCCGAGGGCGCGGTAGCCGTTCGTCATGAGATGCTGCGGCAGCGTGACCGCGTCGCGCAGGACGGGGCTGTCACGCCACGGCTGCGCGTTTTTGTAGACGCCGGACGTCGACGGGCGGATGCCCGTCATGAGCGCCGCTCGGGACGCGTTGCAGAGGGGCGCGGGGCAGTGCGCGTTCGTGAAGAGCACGCCGCGGGAGGCAAGTCGGTCCAGGTTGGGCGTCTTGACGTCAGGATGCCCGCCGAGACACCCAACCCAGTCGTTCAGGTCGTCTATCGCGATGAACAGGACGTTTGGGCGCGGCGCAGAGGGTTCGTCGCCAGCCGCGGCGAGGCCCTGACGCGCGGCGATTCCGTACGCCGTGGCGGCGGACGCCGTCGTCAGGAACTGTCGTCTCGTGATGCGACGCCCGCTCATCACTCAGCCTATTCGCTGGGCTTGAACGTGGTTTCGAGGACCGTCTGCTGCTGGAACGCCTCGTACGCGAGCAGCGTGACCTCGAGCGTCTTCAGACCCTCGCCGTAGTCACACAGGATGCTCGACGGGTCGCCGGACTTCACGGCGTCCACGAAGGCGCGCCCTTCGCTGGCGTACATGTTGTTGCCGGTTTCCTGCTCGAACGTGTCGTCGGTCCCGCGTATCTTCATGGCGCCGTAGTTGAACTCGACGACGAGGTCGCGGGCGAAGATGTCGAGACCGGTCTTGAAGCCCTGCGACAACGAGCATGCGGACGTGATCGTCCCGATGGCTCCGTTCTCGAAGTAGAGGTGCGCCTGGCTCATGTTGTCCACGGTGGACGTGTCGTTGATGGGCGTCCGCGTGACGAACCCGCCGCCGACCGCCTTCACGTCGCCGACGACGTAGAGCGCGGTGTCCACAATGTGCGTCGTCTGCTCGACGAGTTGTCCTCCCGACTTGTCGCGCTGCTGCCACCAGCCACCGGGGGCGCCGCCCATGTAGTAACCGAGCGCCATCTCGACCTTGTGGTCAGCGAGGCGGTCCTTGAGCGTCGCTACCGTGTCGAGGTACCGCACGCAGTATCCGACGGCGTTGATGACGCCGGAGTCGCGGATAGTCTCGTACTTCTTGATCGCCGGTTCCATGTCGAGGTGCACCGGCTTCTCGATGAAGATGGGCGTGCCTGTGGCGACGACATCCTCTTCAATGGACCCGTGCGCAAATGGCGGGACGCACACGTAGACGGCGTCTAGTTCCGCCTTGTCGAGCATCTGCTTGTAGTCGGAATAGGTGTCTTCCACGCCGAAGTTCTCGGCGCGTTGCGCGAGCAGGTCCGCGTTGATGTCGCACAGCGCGGTAAGCTCTACGTCTTCGAAGTCTTTGAGGTAGTTCAGGTGTCCGCCGGCTACGCCACCGACGCCGATAAAGCCTATGCGTACTACGTCCACGGGAGTTCTCCTTGCGGGAGCGGGCATGCCTGTCTTCGTCGCGCGGCTAGAATAGGCGGCGACGGAAAGTCAGGCAAGTAACAGGCCGTGCGGCGCCCTTCCATGTGCTACCATCCGGCCATCGGAGGCGACCCATGTCAACAGCTACATACGACGAAGTTCTACGCCTCGCTAAGGAGCTGTCCACGAGCGAGCGAGCAAGGCTGGTCGAGGACATGTCCGCCGTCTTGCCGGAGGATGGCTCTGCGAAGACGCACACGATCCAGGAGTTCCGTGGATGCGGCAAAGACATGTGGCGCGCCATCGACACGGAGGAGTACCTGCGACGGGAGCGTGATGATTGGGATGGGTAGAGGGGCTAGACGCGCAGACCGTCGCCGTGGACACCGCTCCGTTCATCTACTACCTCGAGGAACATCGGACGTACCTTCCCCTGCTCGATCCCTTCTTCGCGGCCGTGACGGCGGGAAGCGTCCGTATCATCACGTCGACGGTGACGCTTCTGGAGGTTCTCGTGGCCCCGAGTCGGGACGCCAACGAGCGCCTCGTGCGTCGCTACCGGCAGATGCTGCTGGACACGCGCGGGATCCACGTGCATCCAGTATCCGAGGCTGTTGCGGAGACGGCGGCCCAGTTGCGCGCGGAACACAGCCTGAGGACCCCTGACGCAATACAACTCGCGACAGCAATTTGCGGCAGCGCCTCGCATTTCCTGACGAACGACAGGCGTCTCCCGTCGCTTCCCAGCATCGAAGTCCTGCTGGTCGGCGACCTACTGCCCCCTGAGTGAAGAGCCACGCCGCAAGCAAGCACAGTCATCGACGCGGAGCCTACCAGTGAGCCTCAAACGCCGCGGTATCGTCCTCACACCGACCGACCTCAACGGCATCGCCGTCCAGTGGATCGACCGAATGGCGGAGGGCTCTCTGAACGTCCTCGGTATCAGCGGCGGCGTGGACGAGTGCGTGCAGTTCATCAACAGCGACGAGGGTACGGCGTGTCTTGACGCGGCGAAGGCGGCGGGCGTCGAGATCGAATACGAGATGCACACGCTGTGGTGGTTGCTGCCTCGCGATATGTTCGACACGCAGCCAGAGTGGTTTCGCATGGACGAGAATGGCGAGCGGACACCTGACGCGAATATGTGTCCATCGTCCGTGGACGCGCTTCGTTACGCTGGCGGCAGAGCGGTCGAACTGTCCCGTATGCTGCCCTCGACAACGGGTCGCCACTACTACTGGGCGGACGACGCGAAGCCGTGGTGCGCCTGCGAAGCGTGCCGTGATTACACCGCGAGCGACCAGAACCTGCTCGTCACAAACGCCCTCGCCGACGCGCTCACAGCGGCGCGACCAGAGGCCAGGATGGGCTATCTGGCGTACTACAACGCCATCGAGCCGCCCACGCGCGTGGCGCCCGTCGACGGCTTGCTCCTCGAATACGCGCCCATCATGCGGAACTCCGTCGTCCCTCTGGACGACCCGTCGGACCCTAAGAACGTCGAACACGCCGACAATCTGCGACGACTGGTGGACGTGTTCGACATGACGGACGCGCACATCCTCGAGTACTGGGTGGACGCGTCGCGTTTCTCGGACTGGAAGCGCCCGAGCGTGAAGATCCCGTTTGACGCGGACGTCATCCAGCAGGACGCCCGCTTCTACGCCTCGCTGGGCTTCGACTCCGCGACGAGCTTCGGCGTGTTCCTCGACGCCGACTACGATCGGATGCACGGGCCGCCACCTATCCGCGAATACGGCGAGGCTCTCCTGCGGGCGTGACCTGCGGCCTCAGAACCGCTCCCAGTGGATCACGTCGTCGGCTGTCCGCTTGTCTTTGCCGCGATCTGGGCCTCCGTCTTCGGCTGGGTAGCCAAGGGGAACGAGGCTGACGAGGCGTTGCCCTTCCGGGGCGCCGAGGTACGCACGCACTTCGTCCGCGTACGGACGCTTGTCGCCGGAGACCCAGCAAGTGCCAAGACCATGCGCCCACGCGGCGTGCAGTATGTTGGTCGTGGCGGCGCTGCCGTCTTCGACGTAGAACATGACATCCTTGCAGAGCACGACAATGCACGCCGTAGCGGTCGCAATGTGCTTACCGTAGTCCGTCATATCCGCCAGCGCCTGTAGAGCGCGCTGCTCCGTCACGATGACGAACTCCCACGGTTGCCGGTTCGTCGCGCTGGGAGCCAGCCGGGCGGCGTCGACTATCTCGATCAGCGTCTCGCGCGGTATGGCTCTGTCCTCGTATTGCCGCACGCTCCGTCGCGTCGTGAGGCAGGTGATGGCGTCCATCGCGATGCTCCTGCTTGCCGTGTGTTCTGGGGTCGACCGTTGTTGCATTGATAGCAGGCGATGCGCTGGGTACCTACCACGCTTGTTCGCGCATGCCGTCCTGGCTATCGTGGGTGCGCGAACGGCGTGTCCCGCGCCGTCTAGGAGACTCGTCACCAGATGCGCCAAGGACACGACAGGCGGCTGGACGTCCTCAGTGTGGCCGATCTCTGTGTCGACCTCGTCCTGACGGGGGATGTGACCCCACGGTTTGGGCAGGCGGAGCAACTGGTCGACGACTACCTGATGGAGCTCGGTGGTTCCGCGACGATATGCGCCGCGCAATTGGCGAATCTTGGCGCCCGCGCGGGCGTCATCGGCGCCCTGGGGAACGACACGTTCGGAGACTTCGCGGCGACGCGGCTAGCTGAGGTCGGCGTCTGCGCGGAACGCGTTGTGCGAACCGACGACACCCCGACGGGTCTGGGCGTCGCGCTCGTGAAGCAGGACGGGGACCGGGGTATCCTCACCGTGCCGGGAACCATCGACGCGACCCGGCCCGAGCACCTGACCGACGACCTGCTGGCGAGCGCGCGTCACTGGCACATCGCGAGCTATTTCCTACTGCCCTCGTTGCGGGATTCGTGGCCGTTGTGGCTGACGCGCTGTCGAGAAGCTGGCGTCACGACATCTCTCGACACGAACTGGGATCCGGCGGAGCGTTGGGACGGCGTGGCAGACATCCTGCCGCTTGTCGACGTGTTCCTGCCGAACGCCGCCGAGGCGTGCGCCATCGCTGGCGTATCGGATGTCGCTGCCGCAGGGCGTCAGCTGGCGGCGCACGGATGCCTCGTCGTCGTGAAGCAGGGAGCCGACGGCGCCACCGCATTCCATGTCGAAACCGTCACAGAGCTGGGCGGTGTGATCCCCGCTCCCTCGGACGAGGTCGTGGATTCCATCGGCGCTGGCGATTGCTTCGACGCTGGCTTCCTACGCGGATGGATGTTGGGATGGGACACCATGGACTGCCTACGCCTCGCCCATCGGTGCGGGCGGGCAAGCTTGGCGGAAGCGGGCGGATTTCGCGGACAGTTGGTTGAGGACGTTAGCTGATCCATCTGCCGAGACGACGGCTGAGGAGAACTAGATGACGAAGCTCCTAGGAGACATCCTGCGGCAGCCGGACGAACTGCTCGGATCCCTGGCGCACACGCTAGGCGACGGCGCCGCAGCGTTGCGCGACGCGGCTCGAATAGCGCGTGAGAGCGACCACGTGTTCGTGACCGGCATCGGGAGCAGTTGGCATGCGGGGATGGCCGTGCAGGGGCGCTTCGACGCCGCTGTTATTCCCTGCCGGCTCGTAGACGCGTCGGAACTCGTGCACTACGCGCCGTTTCCACCGAACGCGACGCTTATCGCTCTGTCACGCAGCGGCAGGAGCGTGGAGATTGTGGATGCGCTGCCCAAGGCGCGCGCCGCTGGCACGAGGATCATCGCCGTCACGAACACACCGGACAGCCCCCTCGCAGAGGAGGCCGATGTCACTCTCCGACTCGAAGCCGCGTACGATCACCAGGTCTCCGTGACGATGTACTCGGCCCTGACGCTCGTGGGCGGATTGGTCGCGGGACACGGCGCTGACGTGACGGACGGAATCGCCGCCGGGCTCGAAGCGGCCCGAGGCATGCTCCCGGAGTGGCGCTCGCGAATCGAGGACAGCGCGTGGTTCGATGCGGACGCTCCGACCTATTTCCTCGCGCGCGGCGGAAGCCGGTCCAGCGCGTACGAAGCGCGGCTCATGTGGGAGGAGGCGGCGAAGGCGCCAGCGACTGCCCTCGGCACGGGGTCGTTCCGGCACGGCCCGCAAGAGGTCGTCACGGACGCTCTGCGCGTAGGACTGTGGCTCGACCCGACGACGCTGCGCAATGAGGATATAGCCCTGGTTCGCGATCTGCGAAGCCTCGGCGTAAAGGTGCTGCTCATGGGCGCCGACGCGTCGGACGAGACTGCGGATCTCGTGGCGGACGTTCCAGACATGCCGGACGGGTGGCAGTTCCTCGTAGATATCATGCCCGCGCAATTGGCGGCGGAGCGCCTCGCGCGCCTGCGCGGCGTCGACTGCGACGCGTTCCTGTACTGCCCCTATATCATCGAGAGCGAAGGTGGCCTGTAGACGGCCGCGCCTAACTGCACAGAACGGAAGGCAGCGACATGCGAGAGAAGATCGTCCTTGTCGGCGCGGGCAGCGCGTCGTTCGCTCAGGGACTCGTCGCGGACCTGTTGCAGCGCGATATGGAAGCCGATGTCGCCCTGGTCGACGTTGACCCCGCGGCGCTTGAGGTCGCTGAGCGGCTGACACGAAAGATGATCACCGCGCGGCGACCCGACATCGGGCTTTCCGCCTCCGTTGACAGGCGAGACGTGCTGCCCGGCGCAACAGCGGTCGTCTGCACCGTCGGCGTTGGCGGCCGCCGAGCCTGGGAACAAGACGTGCTCATCCCGCGCAAGCACGGCATCTTCCAGCCCGTGGGTGACACGGTGGGGCCGGGCGGCACGTCGCGGGCGATGCGGATGATACCCGCGATGGTGGGGGTCGCCGAGGACGTCCTGGATCTCGCGCCGGACGCTCTCTTCTTCAACTACGGCAACCCGATGGCGGCCGTCTGCCGCGCCATCCGCAAAGCGACCGGCGCCGAGGTGGTTGGGCTGTGCCACGGCGTCTTCCACGTCGCGCATTACGTTGCCGAGGCGTTGGGAGTCACGCGCGACGACCTCGACTACACGGCGATCGGCATCAACCATCTGACGTGGTTCGTCGAGGCGCGCGCAGAGGGGCGCGATCTCATGCCACGGCTCGTGGAAGTGGCTGAGGAGAGGCTAAAGGGCGCGCCGCTAGACGACCTTAGCGACCCGTTCACGTGGGAGCTCACGCGCCTCTTCGGGGCGTTCCCGGCGGTGTTGGACAGGCACGTCACGGAGTTCTTCCCCCGCACGCTTGGCGAGGGCGCCTACTACGGAAAGACGCTCGGGACGGACGTGTACAGCTTCGAGGGCACCATCTCAGGCGGCGACCGGACGTACGCCCGCATGACGGAGCAGGCGCACTCTCCAGACCCGCTCGGCGACGACCACTTCGCCCGGTTCAGCGGCGAGCACGAGCGCGTCCTCGAAATCATCCACTGCCTGCGCAATGGCATACCGCGCGTGTTCTCCGCGAACCTGCCGAACACGGGTCAGGTGGCCAACCTGCCTGCGGACGCCGTCATTGAGTCGCCCGCCGTGGTTGACGGCGGAGGTCTCCGCCCGTTGATGCTGAAGCCGCTGTCAGCGGGCGTCGCCGGGACACTCGCGACGCGGTTCCTGTGGGTCGAGACCGTCGTCGAAGCGGCGTTGGAGGGCAGTCGGGACAAGTTCATTCAGGCGCTGATGCTCGATGGCGCGGTGGACTCCGTCGCGACAGCCACCGCGCTGGCGGACGAGCTCACGGAAGCTCAGGCGGCGTACCTGCCGTGGGTCAGTTAGCCCGGCAGCGCGCGCCACTGCATCCGTGCATCCGGGATCTGGTTCGAGGGGACGCGTGTTGTGGCGTCCGCTGTGGTCTGCTGGGCACATCGCAACCCAGAAGGGCGACCCATGAACCAGCGCCTCGTGACATCCGCAAGCGACGTTACCGCCGATCGCCTGACGACAATCCTCAGAGGCGCTGGTCACCTACGCGCTGGCGGCGTCGCGGAGGTGGCGGCGCAGCCGCATGGGGACGCGCGGACGATTGAGGAGCGAACAAGCGCCGCTCGGCTGGCGGTCAGGTACACACCGGACGCGCGACCCGCGCTGTCTCGTCGACTGTTCCTGAAGTGCTGCCGGGCCAGCATCCACGGCGAGACTAGCCCGCGTCTGATGGCGATGGAGCGCAGGGAGGTCGCGTTCTATCGCACGGTAGCTGCCGCGACGGATCTTCCCGTCGTCTCGTACACTGAGGCGAGAAGCGCCCGGGATGAGCGTCCGCCTCGACTGCCGGTGATCGCATGCTACGACGCGCAGTTCGACGACAGTTCCGGCGCCGCGCACTTTCTCTTGGACGACCTCGAACCAACACACATGCGTTGGTGGGACATCGCACAGCCCACGCCAACGAACACCTTCAAGCAGATGGCCGGCGCCGTGGCTCGACTGCACGCCGCGTGGTGGGACCACCCAAGGCTACGCGACATCGCTGAGCCGCCAGAGGTGCGAGCGCTTGACCG
Source organism: uncultured bacterium (assembly GCA_964473525.1). Taxonomy (GTDB): domain Bacteria; phylum Poribacteria; class WGA-4E. The sequence goes on along the minus strand of CAYYPK010000004.1, from coordinate 249,011 downwards.
GTCCCACGGTCGGATGGACTACGTCTACCGCGAGGCGGCTTCTGCCCTGACTCCTGAGCGGAAGCAAGTCGTCAGGCGGATCGTGGAGGACGGAGTGTGGGACAAGCTCATGCGCCACTTCGCCCCAACGGCCCGGGAGACGCTGACCCACGGCGACGCCAGTTGTGGCAACTACCTGTTCCCGCGCGACGAGTCCGAGGACACCACGGTTCTTCTGGACTGGCAACTGTACGAGATCGGCAACCCAACGTCAGATCTGCCACTGATTCTGGTGCATCCGCTGGCGGAGAGCCACCGTCAGCAGATCGAGCGTGAGGTGCTCGACAGCTACCTCGAGGCGTTACGCGGTCACGGCGTGACGGACTACTCACGCGCGCAACTGCATGAAGACTACCGTAGCGCCTTGATACGCTTCCTCGCCCGGCAGCTGTTCCTGCACCAGAATCCCGACGGCATCGCGCGCGCGTTCTCCGCGTTCGAGGATTGGGACTGCCTGGCGGCTTTGCAGGCCTGATCCACGCCGCGCGTGCCATCGCCACCCCGGCTATGACGACGGGCGTAGCGGACCTTGGTATCCTCGGACGCACGGCGTGATGCCCACGAGCCGTGATGCACCCCGGGGAACCTTCCATGAGCGGAGACGTGCGCGACTATCTGTTCGACCTACACGGTTACCTGCATCTCAAGCAGGCGGTCGATCCAGCCGATATCGGCGAGATGAACCGCTGGGCCGACGCCCACGCGGAGTACGTCGAGCAGCCCTGGGGGGACGGCGTCGAGGCAAATCGCCAGGGGCGATGGATCGGGAACGTCCAGACCCACACGTACAACGTCGAGAACGGTGTCAACTTCCAGAACATCATCACCGCCGGCCCGGTCTTCGAGAAGCTCATCGACCACCCGTCGTGGGTCGGTCTCGCGAAGCGGTACATCAACTCGGACGTGAACGGGCTGTCGATCCACGAGAACTTCATGACGGTTCGCGGGAAAGGCGGCTTCATCCACATCCACTGTGGCGGACACGTGCCGCTCAGCTACCTCACCTTCCGACAGGTGAACACCGGCGAATGGATGGTCGGGCAGATCAACGTGCTCATCGCGCTCACCGATATAGGTCCTGGAGACGGGGCTACAGCGCTAGTCCCGGGCAGTCACAAGTGCACGGAGATCCACCCGCGCCTGGAACGCGACGGCAAGGGGCAGGTCTACGACGGTCTTACGGGCGAAGCGGCGGGCACGGCGTTCGGCGTACAGGAGATGTACATCGAGAAGGGCGACGCCCTCTTCTTCACGGACGCTATCACGCACGGCTCGTCTGAACGCACGAACCCAGGCGAACGGCGCACGGTTATCTTCCGCTACTCGCCTCGGTACGTTCGAGAGCGATTCGACTATCGGCAGGAGCCGGAGTTCCTAGCGGGACTCACGCCGGAGCGGCGGCGGATCGTCCAGCCGATCGCGCCGGAACGCCGACCGTAGACCTATCGCTCGTCGTCGGTCGCCGACAACGCTGCGGAGCATCTCAACGGACTCGGCGCCATGGGCCTTCAGCGCGCGCGCGAGGCCTGCTGCGTGGGCTCGTCTCTCAGGTGTGTCGATGATAACGATGCGCCCCCACGGGTGGCGCATGACGCGGCAGTCGTCCCACTGCTCAAACGCTGCGTCCTCAATGCTGTCGGGGATGCCCAGAACGAGATTAGGAGCGGCGTCCATCCGCTGACGTAGCTCGGTCGGGCTCTGGGGAGGATCGTCCGTCAACGCGCTACCCCAGTACATGCTGTAGAACGTGGCGCCATCCTCGGCGGTCTTCTCGAAACGCTCCGCTACGGCGCGCAGCGTGTCTCCGTCCGCCGTCGCGAAGAGCGGTGCTACCTCGCGAAGGTAGTTGGCAGCATCGACGTGGCGGTAACGACGGACGACGAACTGCTCGTCAAGACGCCAGATCATGCCTCCGGTGATCTCCTTGGCGTTCAGCACGTCCCGGATGAGCGCGTCGTACGCGGCGGCGCCGAGAGGCTGCTGCATCTCGTGCAGTGGCAGGCCGCTTGCCCACGATGCCCAATCGCCTTCCTCCGTGTAGTCGCTGAAACCGAAGCTCTCTTGCTCCCACAGGCCGATGGCGCGATGCAGGGCGGAGCGGGCCGTTTGGCCGGGGTCCGACGCCCGCTTGCCGTCACGACGCCGGACTACGCCGATGGGGTTCCTCGCCCAGAACACCTCACCCGGTACTGCTCCCGACCAACCGTCGGGGATGTCGATCTCGGCGTATCCGCCCTCGGCGTACAGGCGGTCCACGCCCTGGACCAGGAACACGTCACTGTCGTAGTCGTACCCGACGATGATCTGGAAGAAGTGCGTGCGCGGGTCTAGCGAATGCGTGAGCAGAGGGGCGCCAGCGTCTATCTCGCGTCGTACCCGCTCCCTGACCTGGTCCATCGGCTGGTTCGTGAACCAGTCGACTTCGTACCCTATCGGTTCAGCGGCCGCCGCGAAGACATCGAGCGGCCAGTGGTCCCTCTGCTGTTCGTCGACCGGGGCGTCCAGGTATGTGAAGATGAACGCGTCACCGGAGGCCCCGGCGAGGAACGCCTCGGTGGCGTCGCATCCCAGAGGCTGTAGCGCGGCGCGCAGGAACGCCAATGTCTTGCCCGCCCACGCCTGGTCGGAGGCGATAGGTGGGATGCCGTCGATCTGGGCGCCCATGTGGGTACTCGCGTGAAGGTGCGCATGAGCCGCCAGGATGGCGACCCCTATGCATAGCGCACGGAGGCGCGGCATCGGTTCTCCAATCTCCGTGATCCTCGCGGATGTGGGAGCCAGCGCACGCCGCTTCAGCCAGCCGTGGTGGTGGCAGCGTGCTTCGGCAATGTGGGGCGGGTCAGCGAGTTCGTCAAGGCGTGTGTCGCGAATACGCCTAGCGGAGGCTCGCGCGCTTGAGGACGCCCCAGGCCGCAGGCGCCTTCCCGCGAGGGTCGACCGCCTTCGGCCCTTCGATAAGATCGCCTATCTCGCCCTCGCTAAGCGGTCGGTCGTAGAGGCGAACTTCGTCGATGAGCCCTGGGAACGCGTCCGTCGCGCGCCCGAAGTCGTCCGCGCCGATCCACAGGTCGAGGTCCGACGGCGCGATGTCGACGCCGATATCCTTCTCGCCTTCGAGGACGCCGTCAACGTACACCCGCAACGCGTCGCCATCGAACGTGCCGGCGAAGTGGTACCACGTGCCGACTTCCCACTCCGTCGTCGTCGACTCGGCGAAGTCGTTGTCGGGCTTCACGAGGAAGTCGATGGACGTTGTGACGCCGAAGTCGAAGATGACGAAGATGGAGTTGTTCTTGACGATGAGACGTCGGCTGGTGAGATCGCCGTCGGGATTGAAGAAGAGAGCGAACGTGACAGCGTCAGTGAAGTTGAGCGCGTCGTCGTGCGGCACCAGGACGTACTCCTCCGCCTCGTCGAAGCGCAGCGCAGACCCGAACTTGCCCTCGACCCACTCCACGTCTCCCACGAGTTCCCCCTCGTGACCGTTGCCGCTGCGGTCGTTCGCCGTGCCGCCGCCGTTCTCGTCGAAATCCCAGTAGGCGACGAGGCCGTCCTCCGTCGCTGCGACAGACACAGAAGCAATGACGGCCAGGGCTGCCGCTGCAAGCGCGTGGCGCTTCGTCCACATAGTCGTCCTCCTTATCGGCGCGCGCCCGTCGACCCGGGCGCCCCACTACCGAGCCCCGCGAATCCCCCGACTACGGTGGCTACTGGCCGCGCAGGCGACCCCATAGAACAGGCAGCTTCCCTCTGGCCTCGACGGCCAGCCCTGCCTCCATCAGCTCGCCGATCTCCACTTCCGAGAAGGCGCGATCGGCGACGACGACCTCGTCTATCCGACCGAAAAAGCGTCCGTGCGTCGCGTCGGGCTGCTGACCGTCCGATTCGGCCCCAACGAACAGCTTGGCCGTGTTGACATCAATCAGGCCCGGCCACTCCCCCTCGCCTACCAACACGCCGTTCATGTAGAGGCGTACCATCGTCTCGTCATAGGTCGCTGCGGCGTGTACCCACTCGTCCAGCGGCACGTCCTCCTCGCTGAACACGGGGTGGTACGTGCCGCTGATGCGGTTCTCGGTGCTGAGCTTGTTGGGACTCCGGTTCTCCCAGCCGGAGACTTCCAGGCAGTAAGCGCCGCCCTGCTTCTTCGATATGAGCGTTTCGCCCAGGTTGGCGATCAGGTTCTCAGTCTTGTAGAACCAGGCCGCCGTCGTCATGCCCACCGTTAGGTCCAGCGATGGGTCTGCGAGCACCTCGACCGACGTGTCTTCGCCGTTGAACTCCAGGGACATCCCGTGCCTGCCTTCGGCCCAGGTTGCTCCCGCGATAGCGCCGTTGTTGCCGTTGCCAGAAAGATCCTCCGCCGTTGCGCCCTTGCCTTCGTCGAAGGCGAAGTAGAGGACGACGGAAGGCTCCGAGACCGGGTCGATCGCCTGCGCCGGGAGCAGCGCGGCGGCTGCCATGATAGTGGTGACGCATGTCCACGCTGTCAGTCGTCTCATCTGTCGATCTCCCGCGTGTGTCCGTGCTCACGGCCCTGGGCGGTGGCCGGGTTCCTGGTACCGTAGCCACGTCGTGAGGCGCGCCCATGCTCAGCAGGTAGGGCTGCTCGCGTTTACAGCGTCACATCGGCCTCGTCAATCACGATACCGTCCTCGCTCTGTACCAAGCCCGTGCCCGCCTCGTTGACGACGTACTTATAGTACGTCAACCGCGCGCTCGCCTGTTTCGCGCCATCCGCCAGTTCGTGCCGAAGCGTCACGGTCTCGCCGGACTCCAGCTGGTTCTCATTCTCGTAGCTGTACTCCAGCCTGCCGACCTCAACGCCGTCCACGACTATGTCAACCACAGCCGTGCGGAACGCGCCACCGGGGAAGAAGTGCCCAGCCTGGTTCTCGACTTCTACAACGAGAGCTCCCTGCTCGACCTTCAGCTTGACGGTCCCGGCGGTCTTGAGAAACTCCTCGTCGTGGCTGCCCGGGAACGAGTGGTCGCCGACCCATCGCAGTGGCTTGTCCGTCTCCGTGTCGGCGAGCAGCGCCTCCGTCTGCGTCATATGGCACGCCTGGCAGGGGAACTCCATCTGTCCGTAGCTGCCTTCCTTCCACGAGTGGTACTGGTTGAACTCCGCGTCGTGACCGTGACAGGACGCGCACACGTCCGCTGTGAAGTACGCCTCGTCCTCCACGGTCTCGTGGGCGGGCGAATCGGCGGCGTATGGCCCGTGCATCTTCCACTCTTCGGACGTGGCATCCTGATGGCACGCTATGCACGTCACGCCGTCCGACCGGTAGCCGTCACGTACGACCGGCTCGTTGGCGATGCCTGTTCGGTGGATCATGTCCGGCGCGTGGCAGGGAAGGCATTCCTCCTTGCGATAGTTGTCGGAGGCCACGCGGAAAGTCTCGCTCTTCCACGACTGCGCGTGGCGCGACTTCTGCCATGCCGCGAAGATCGTCTCGTGGCAGACGCTACACGTCTCGATGTCGTCGTGCAGCGACGGCGGCTGTGGGGCAGCTACCGTGGCGCCCTCCGTCCCGGCGCCTCCGCCACACGCCGACAGGAGGACCGATGCGAAGGCCGTCAAAGCGGCAGCCATGTGCCGAAAGCCACGCGGGGCGGGGTGCGTCATCCGAAATCGCCTCTCCAAGCCTATGGTCGCCAGTCGCCGGGCCAGCGTTTGGCAGTTGAATCCGCCGCATGATACCATCGTCACAGGACTCGTAGCGACCTCCGGCCGCGCCGCGGAACGAGATGCCGGACGCGTCCTGAACAGAAGGAGTGGCATGTCAGGGCATTCGAAGTGGTCGAAGATCAAGCGCAAGAAGGCCGCAAACGACGGCAAGCGCAGCAAGATGATGTCCAAGATGATCCGGGAACTCACCGTCGCCGCGCGCGAGGGCGGGGGCGACCCGGACACGAACCCACGCCTGCGTACCGCCGTGTCGAATTCGCGGGCTGAGAACATCACGAACGAGACGATTGAGCGCGCCATCCTGCGCGGCAGCGGCGGGCTCGAAGGCGTGTCGTACGAAGAGTGCGTCTACGAGGGGTACGCCCCCAACGGCGTCGCGCTCTACATCGAAGCGATGACGGACAACCGCAATCGCTCCACGGCAGAGATTCGGCATGCGCTCACCAAGCACGGCGGCAGCCTCGCCGAGCGGAACGCCGTCGCATGGTTGTTCGAGCGCAAGGGGGCCGTCCTCGTCACGCGTGAAGGCGCCGACGCCGACGAGCTTATGATGGTCGCGCTTGATGCGGGCGCCGAGGACATCCTCGACGAGGACGACGAGGTGTTGGAGGTGATGACCACGCCGGAAACCTTCGACGCGGTTCGCGCGTCCATTGAAGAGAACGGCTTTGGGATCATCAGCGCCAACCTGCAGATGCTCCCCACGACGACCGTCGCGCTCGAAGCCGACGCGGCGCCCGCTGTGCTGAAGGTGCTGGACGTGCTGGAGGACCTCGACGACGTCTCCAACGTCTACGCCAACTTCGACATGGACGAATCCGTCATGCAGAGCTTCGAGGGAACAGCGGCGTAGCGTCTCCCCAATCTCCGACCTGAACGGCCCCAACGCATGTTGGTATTGGGCATCGACCCCGGTACGGCGACTACCGGCTACGGCATCGTTGCGAACGCGCGTAGCGGCGTGTTGGCGCACCACGGCCACGGTGTTATCACAACGCCCGCGAGCGAGGAGCCGCACCGACGCCTCGCTACCATCTACGAGGAACTTAGCGCCCTCATTCGCGAGACCAAGCCGGATGTCGTGGCGCTGGAAGAGCTGTTCTTCAAGAACAACATCACGACTGGCATTGGCGTCGCGCAAGCGCGCGGTGTCATGCTGCTGGCCGCCGCCCATGCGGATCTGCCCGTCGCGTCGTACAAGCCCGCCCAGGTGAAGCAGGCCGTCGTTGGGGTGGGGAGGGCGACTAAGCAGCAGGTGCAGTTCATGACGAAGACGCTGCTGGGTCTTGCCGACGTCCCGAAGCCCGACGACGCCGCCGACGGCCTCGCAGTCGCGATATGCCACGTCCACCGTGGTCCTGCGGAAAGCCGTTTACTCAGCGCCCTCTCGGCCCAATAACCTCATGGCGCCCCAAGCGCCCGCACGCCGTCCCTTCCCCCTTACAAGGGGGAAGGCTAGGATGGGGGTTGGCGCACCCACGCGCCACGGCGTAAGAGCCAAGTGAACGACCACCGGAGGCGCCCGCGTGATCGCGTACGTAAACGGCACGCTCGAAGAGGTCGAGGAGGACGCCGTCGTCATCGACGCGCAGGGCGTCGGCTATGAGCTGTTCGTGCCGCAGCGCGTGCTAAACGACCTGCCTCCAGTCGGCAGCCCCCTGAAGCTCTACACCCACGACAACGTCCGCGAGGACGACCACACGCTGTACGGCTTCTCGACGCGCGAGGAGCGCGCCCTGTTCCGCATGCTTATCGCGGTGAGCGGCGTTGGCGCGCGCACAGGTCTTAGCCTTCTGTCCATTCTGGGTCACGACGACTTCATCCGCGCGGTGCAGGAGGGCGATGTTGTCGCCATCTCTCGCGCGCAGGGGGTGGGAAAGAAGACGGCGCAACGCGTCATCCTCGACCTACAGAATAAGGTCGGAGCGATGCAGCCCATGTCGTTGGGCGGCCCAGCGGCTGGCTCGGCGGCTGGCGATGCCATGCAGGCGCTCATCGCGCTCGGCGAGACGGAAGTGCGCGCCGAGCAAGCCGTCCGCGCCGCGCAGCAGGAGATTGGCGAAGACGCCGCCATTGAGCAACTCATCGCGGCCGCGTTGCGCACGATGCACGCGTGGCGTCAACAGTTTGGGGGCGCATGATCGAACGCATCGTCGACCCGAGCGCGCAGCCGGAAGACGAAGACCAGCACTTCACGTTCCGACCCGAACGCCTCGACGAGATGGTCGGGCAGGAAGACGTGCGCGACCAACTCGCCGTGTTCATTGAGGCGGCGAGGAACCGCGGCGAGAGCTTGGAGCACGCCCTCCTCGTCGGGCCCAAAGGACTCGGCAAGACGACGCTCGCCACGATCATTGCCAACGAGCTCGGCGTGGGCTTCAAGCGCACCGGTGGACAGGTGCTCGAGCGGCTGGAGCTGTCGCAGATACTCACCTCGCTCGAACCTGGCGACGTGCTGTTCATCGACGAGATACACCGTGTGAACATTCGCGTGCAGGAGATCCTCTACCCGGCGATGGAGGATTTTACTATTGACTTGGTCATCGGGCAGGGCGGGCCAGGAGCGCGCGCCGTGCACGTGCCGCTCCCGAAGTTCACGCTTATCGGCGCGACGACGAAAGAGGGGCTCATCTCCGGCCCGCTGCGCGACCGGTTTGGCGTCCACGTCCGGCTGAACTTCTACTCGCCCGAGGATCTGGGGAAGATCGTCGACCGCGACGCAGGTCTGCTGAAGGTGGAGATCGAGCCGGAAGGGCGCGAGGAGATCTCGGGGCGCGCTAGAGGCACCCCGCGCATCGCGAAACGCTACCTGCGACGCATCCGCGACTACGCCATGGTCAGGGGAGGCGGCGTCGTAACCCGCGACATCGCTGCCCAGACGCTCGACATGCTCGGGGTCGACCCCCTCGGACTCGACGAGATGGACCGGCGCATCATGCAAGCCATCGTCGACCGAGGCGGGTTCGCGGGGTTGAACACCATCGCCGCCGCCGTGAGCGAGGACGAACGCACCATCGAAGAGACGTACGAGCCGTATCTCATCCAGATTGGCTTCCTGAGCCGCACGTCGCGCGGGAGATCCCTAACCGCGAAGGCGTACCAGCACATCGGCCTCACGCCGCCGCCTGCTGAAGAGCAGGAGTCGCTGTTCTAACTAGCCGCGACGCGTGAGTGGCCCATGCGCCGTTTCCACAGAAACGCATCACCCAGACTCCTACAGACCTATGTAGCTTCCCCACAGTTGACACAGCGTGTAGATACGTTGTACCTAATTAGTTAAGTGCCGGGCCGCGCTGGCGCTGCGGATTTCGCCACGGACAGAGAGGGTGCATCCCCAATGCTACGACCAGTACCGACACGCCCCCGTCTACGTTGTGCTGTGCTGCACGCCATGCTCGTCTTCTCCATCGCCTGGACGTGCGAGGCGGCGCAGTTCCTGAACGTGTCCCTCTACCCATTTCTGCCCAGACCGGACCAATTCAAGGTTGCCCTCCAGGAAGCATGGAATCAGCGCCATCCCGACGTCTCCCTCGTCTTCTATGATTACGACTGCTACAAGGGCGAGCCATCCGACATCCTGGATGTCTTCGTCTTCGACGCAATCTACCTGAGTGAATTCCGGGATATGGGCTTTCTGTACGAGCTGTCCGAGCAGGACATCGACGACTGGGAGTCGTTCATGGACTTCACCTGGGACGCCTGTAAGACTGACGGTGTCCCCTACGCGATCCCCTACCTCGGCTGCATCAACGTCCTGTTCTACCGCGAGGGCGACGAGGAGTTGGGCCAGGTGGTAGATCTCAGCCAGCTGCATAACATCCTTGGGGACAGCTCGACTCCAGACGTAGCGCAACCGCCTCCAGGCAAGGGGCTTCTCATCGACCTGACAGGAGGCACAACCGACGCCTGCCTATACCTACTCGCCCAGATGGCGGTGTACGATGAATTCACGATGGATCCTCCGTTGCTGCCCTCTGACGACCTTGATCCGCAGGCGCTAGCGAATCTACAGCTACTGACGAAGATGGCTGGCGTGGCGCAGGCAAGTTACGTTGATGTGGCGGGCAACCGCGTGAGTTGGTTCGTTGCGGGGGACGGGCGGGCGCTGGTCGGCCCCACAGAAACCCTTTGTTCCCTTCCTCCAGACCGCGTGGACAGCGTCCGATTCAGACCACTGCCACTGGCGAAGGAGCCGCGCAACGAATACGCCTACTACGTAGACGCCATCGGCATCAAGCGCAACATGGACCCGCGCAAGCGACCCCTCGCCATTGAGCTAGCGAACCTGATGGCGAGCAACGAGGTGCTCCTCAACAGCATCAGACCGCTGGGGTCGGGAACGAACGCGCAGTATCTGATTCCCGCCCGCAGGGACATCATCCCCGAGCTCATAGAGCTCGCGCCAATGTATGAGCAGATCGTCGATGTGCTGCTTTCTTCGGTCAGGTTCCCGTTCCGTATAGGGCCTGACTCGCGCACGTGGATTTCTGAGAACAAGGCGTCCATTCGCAACCAGATACTCTACGGAGAGTCGGGTGTCTGGCCCCCGCATGCGGAGAGGCCACCACTCGGTGAAACCGGCAACCGGCTGTACGCCAGCCAGCACGAGGAATAGCACGCTGTGGGCGGCCCCTTGGCGTGGCCGCCCTATCGCGCTACCTGCCGAGCGATCCTCGGATAGAACGCCGCCAGCACGCCAGCGCGCGACGCCATGTACACCATGAGCGCCAGCCACAGACCGTGGTTGCCCCACACCGGCACGAGCGTGTGCACCGCGACGAGGAAGATGCCGAGAGCGACGAGCATCCCGTTGCGCATCTCGCGCGTCCGCGTGGCGCCGAGGAAGATGCCGTCTAGCTGGAAGCTCCACACCGAGATGATGGGCGACGCGATCGCCCACGGGAGGATGCCGAGCGCCGCTTCCCGCACGGTCTCAATGTTCGTCATCGCGCGGATGAGGGCGTTCCCACCAACGGCGTAGAGCGCGCAGCACACGAGCGCGGTCGCCGCCGCCCACAGCGTCGATACGCGCACCGCCTTGCGGAAGGCAGTCACGCTACGCGCGCCCACGGCGTTCCCGATGAGAATCTCCGCAGCGTGCGCGAAGGCGTCCAGTCCGTACGCCTGTATGCCCTGGAAGTGCATGAGAATCGCGTTCGCGGCGAGCGTGACGTCGCCCATACGCGCGCCCTGCTGCGTGAAGTAGGCGAACCCCGTGATGAGCGACAGCGTGCGGATGAAGATGTCGCCGTTGACGCGCAACAGGTGAACGAGTCTCTTGCGGTCGGCGATCAGGTCCCTTCGCCAGGCGCCACCGATGCCGTTGGCCGCATTCAGGATGAACACGACCCCGAGCGCCAGGCCCGTGTATTCCGAGATGACCGTGGCGACGGCGACGCCCCGAATGCCCCACCCGAAGCCCATCACGAACAGGATGTCGAGCGCCATGTTCAGCGCGTTCTGCACAAGCTGCACGACGAGAACGGCGCGCGTCCGCTCGACTCCGAATAGCCAGCCAATGACGGCGAAGTTCGCCAACGCCGCCGGGGCTCCCCAGATGCGGGCGCGGAAGTACACGTCCGCCTGTAGCTCCACGTTGGCGCTGGCGCTCAACAGGGCGAAGGCGCCACGCCCGATGGCTCCCTGGAGCAGCAAGAACGCTGCTGATAGACACACGCCGACGAACACAGCGCGGAGGAACACGGCTCGCGCTTCATCTGCGTCGCCGGATCCCAACGCCTGCGCGGTAAGACCCGTGGTCCCCATCCGCAGGAAGCCGCTGCCCCAGTAGAGGTAGCTGAATATCAGACTACCAAGCGCCACCGCGCCGATGTACGACGCGTCGGGCATGCGGCCGACGACCGCGGTGTCCACAGCCCCAAGGAGGGGGATGGACATGTTCGACAGAATGAGCGGCCCGGCGAGGCGCCAGACGCGCCCGTTCCATCCGGTCTGTGTTCCGTCTTCGGGCATGCTGTTCCGGGCGCTGTGCGGTGAACTCGACGCCCGGGACGGAGACCTCAAGCTGTCCCGGCTGCGTGGCTACATGGTAGCTGCCCGCGACTCGGGAGGGCTCGCGCACGGCCCCATGTTGGCTTCCCCGGCCACGGGTCTCATTCCGTTGCCCCGTGCTCGCGCAGGAGACCCGCCGCGGACGTGGCGTTGTGCGCGTTCGTCGTCGCGAGCGGCGTGACACCGTCGGGGTTCTTGGCGTTCACGTCGGCGCCCGCGGCAATGAGCAGCGCGCAGATGCCTTTGCGGTTACTGTGCGCGGCCGCGTGGAGCGCCGTCGTGCCCCAGTGCGTGTTTTCGTTGTGGGCGTTCACGTCGGCGCCAGCGTCGAGGAGGAGTTGCACGACCGCCGCCTTCCCCTTCCACGCTGCCATGTGTAGCGGCGTCGACGCCCCCAGACCGCGCGCGTTGGCGAGCTCCGCGTCCTGCGCCAGAAGCTCGCTCACCGCGCCGACATCCCCAGCTCCAGCCGCGCGCACGATCTGTCTGCTGAGATCCGCCATCCCTCGCCTCCCTCTTCTGTGTCCGCGCGATGCCCCACGCGTGCGGACGTCACCGATCCGCGTGGTTGCCCTGCCAGGCGCGGTTGTTGTTAGAATACGACTGGTGGGCGCTGGCCGTTCCCTCGCGGCCTCTGTCCCAACCGATGGCTGAAGACATCAAGCGGCTACGCGCGGCGCGCGCGTCGCGATGCCTGGCACGAGATTCCGTGGCGCTAGGCCACCCGACAAAGGACACCTCCGTGATACGACCGCTCCTGCAAGACGACGCATTCCTGGCCGACGTCAGAGCCGCTGCGAGCGAGGACTCGCGGTTGCATCTGTGGTGGCTCGGCCAGAGCGGGTACCTGGTGCACTCGCAGGGCAGATACCTGCTGACCGACCCCTATCTATCGGATTCCCTGACCGCGAAGTACCACGGCACGGCAAAGCCGCATGTACGCATGACGGAGCGTGTCATTGCGCCGGAGCGTCTCGACTTCATCGACGTCGTAACATCCAGCCACAACCACACCGACCACCTTGACGCCGAGACAGTCATCCCGCTACTGCGCGCGAACCCCGACCTTACGGTCATCGCGCCGGCCGCGAACGCGGTATTCGCGGCCAATCGATTCGAGATGGATCCAGACCTAGTGACGGCGATCGACGCCGGCGAAAGTCTTGAGGTCGCAGGCTTCACGTTCCACGGCGTCCCGGCGGCGCACGAAACGCTCGACACCGACGACGAGGGACGCCACTACTACCTCGGACACGTTATCGAGGCAGGCGGCGTGACCATCTATCACAGCGGCGACACGGTACGCTACGACGGCATGGCGGAGCTATTGCGCGCGTGGAACATCGACATCGCGGTACTCCCCATCAACGGGCGTGACTTGAGGCGTGGCGTGGCGGGGAACTTGTCTGGACCGGAGGCAGTCGAACTCGCCCGGGACATCGGCGCGAAGATCGTCGTGCCGTGTCACTACGAGATGTTCGAATTCAACACCGTGCCGCCTGCCGAGTTCATCGCTGTCGCGGAGAGGGCAGGCCAGGCGTGTCGCGTCCTGAAAGCCGGTGAGAGGATGAAGCTCTAAACCGATTATGTCGAGTGTCGTTTGCCAACCGCCCCGTCGTGGAGGCATCCTACGCGCAGAGAGGGGCTAACCCATGGCATCCCTTGCGCGGACATCAGGGCGTGTTGCTCTCGTCGCGACGGTGGTCGTGTGGACGGCAGTGACGGCGGTAGCTAGCAGCGTGCCCCCGACTCTCGACGACGACGGCAGACTCTCTGACACCTTCATCGCGGAAGTCAGACGGCAGGACGAAGCCCAGTGGCTGCAGCAATACACCGTCCACTACACGGGGCATGTCCTCGACTACGGCTTCGAGTGGGAGCGGGTCGAGGGTGGCCTACGGGTCGTGGAGTTCGAGGGGTTCGTGCAGGCGAACGTCGTGACGGGCGCGCACAGCGTGAGTCAGAATCTGACGCGTGCCTTCCCCGAGCCGCCGCACGGCGTCGGGAGCCACATCAGCAGTGGCGACGGATACTACAATCCGTACAGACGCGACCCGTTCTGGTGGGCGTACCGGATCCTTTCATGGGGAGGCCGCAAGAACAGGCGCACCAAGAGCCTCGCTGACATGCTCGACGGCGTCCGCGTTACGTCGTGCACGGAGGAAGGGGCCGCCGACGGCGTTCTCGTGCGCATTGTGACGGATAGGCGCGACAGCGACGGGCGCGTAGCGACGCCAGCCTTTCGCCGCGAGATCGTCCTGAATCTCAGCCGTGGATACCGTCCTCAACGGATCGTCGAACACGATGAGCGCGCGGGGACGCGGACGGAAACGGATATCGAGCTGAGTCAGCATCCAGAAGCCGGCATTTGGACGGCCTCCCGCGTGCACCAACGCGTGTATGATCTCCGCGGCGATGAAGATCTGCGCCAGGAACGGATCTACGAGTTCAATGAGCTCACCCCGAGAACGCATCTGCGCATCCGTCCCTAAGGCACGGCTGCGGCGCATGGCAAGCAGCATGCGCGAGCCAGCTTCACCGGCCCGCTGGCGAGCCCACCATCTATCCGTCGTGGTGGGGCTGACCTGTCGTGTTACCGCCGCGACGGCGAACCGCGTGTGTGGCTACCGCGGCAGATGCCGCGCCGGTATCTGGACGGCATCGCGCGTCCGTGAGAAGGTATATGCCGTTCGCGGAGGCCACGACGATCTCCCCGCGAGACGCTCTACCAATTCGCAGATATCGCGCGCGGGACTGACCTCCGACCCCGATTCTAGCGAAGAACAACGCACGGCAGGGATAGCGCATGGCAGCTAAGACGTGGCGAGTCGCGGGCATCAACTTCGACCACATGCACATGGGCGACAACCTGCGCATGGCGCACGAGCATCCGCGGGTGGAGATCGTCGGCATCGCCGACGAAGACCCCGCGCGCATGCAATCAGCGGTCGAGAACTTCGGTATCCCCGCAGACCGTGTGTTCACGGACTACCGCGAGTGTATGGAGAAGGCGAAGCCGGACATCGCGCTGCTGTGCCCCGCCACGGCGCATCACGGCGAGTGGACGGAGAACATTGCGCCATACGGCGTCCACGTCATCATGGAGAAGCCGTTCGCCGGCTCGCTGGCGGAGGCGGATCGCATGATCGACGCCATGGAGGGCACGGGCAAGGAACTCGCCATCAACTGGCCGTTGCGTTGGTATCCGCCGCACGTCACGAGCAAGCACCTCGTGGATGAAGGCGCCATCGGCGAAGTCATCGAAGTGCACTACTACGATGGCAACCGCGGACCGCTCTACCACATGGCGGACAAGGTCGAGACGGACGATGAGTTCCGCGCCGCCAAGAACGAGAGTTGGTTCTACCAGAAGGACGCTGGCGGGGGCTCACTCCTCGACTACCTGGGCTATGGCGTCACCTTGGGCACGTGGTACCACGGCGGCAAGGCGCCCAGTGAGGTGACTGCGGTAACGGACGACCCCACGGGACTCGAAGTGGACGAGCACAGCATCACCGTCGCCAAGTACGATGTGGGGCTGTCGAAGTACGAGACGCGTTGGGGCACCTTCACCGACCCGTGGACGTTGCAGCCCCAGCCGAAGTGCGGGTTCGTCATCAAGGGCACGGAAGGCACGATCAGTAGCTACGACTTCGAGCAGACGATCCGCGTGCAGACGCACGACCACCCCCAAGGACAGGAACTGCCGGTGGATCAGCTCGCCTCTCCCAACCAGGATCCCGTGCAGTACGTCATCGACTGCCTGGAGACGGGCAAGGAGATCGACGGCCCGCTGTCGCCAGCGATATGCCGCATCGGCCAGCAGATTGTAGACACGGCGGCGCTCAGCGCGGCGGAGAAGCGCACCGTGCCGCTACTCGGCTAGGCGCGAGACGCGCGGCGACGGCGCGCGAGGCGCCCCACGAGCATCCAGACGGCGAGGGGCGCAACCCAGAACCAGTCGCCGACGCCAGGCCACAGCAGCGACGCGAAGCGCACCTCGCGGAACTCCGTCGAGACGGTCTCGTCGAGTGTGAAGTCGGGTTTGTCCTCGAAGACGGCGTAGTCGCGCTGGAGCCTCGTCAGGAACGACCCCTCGGTCAGCAGACCGCCGAAGCTCGGCACGTCGTCGCGGATACGGCGTAGCTCAACACCCGAGATGCGGTTGGCATAGCCCGTCTCGGCGCCGTCGAACCTTAGCCGTTCGCCCGCGATGGCGTAGATGAGCACGCGCGTTTGGTCCGTGCCGCTGGCGCTGATCGCCGTGAGACCCATGGGGTAGACGACCTCATCGGCGTCGTACGACATCGCGACGGGATCCGTCTGCCACACGACGACGCGGTCCTTTGCGTTGGGATCCGCGTTGAGCCGCCGCATCGCCGTGAAGAACCAGCCTGCCGCCACGTAGCTTTCCAGCGCGGACTGGTCGTCTACCCCGTGCACATAGTTGTGCGCGTCGAGCCACTCGATGATCGCCGCGGACGTCTGGGCCGACAGGACGACGACATCGAAGTCCCCGACCGTCTGACGGCTAACGACCGTGGCGCCGTCGTCGACGGGACCGGCCACGTCGAATGCGTCACTGTCGTCGTCGGCGCCGCAGCCACTGCTGAAGGAGCGTCTCGATCGCCGGCGCAACAGCGGCTGCGTCAGTACGCTGGCTTCGTCGAACACGTTCGACGAGACGGTCTGGAACTCTGGTGGAGACGGTGTCGGGATGAGGATGCCCACGTCGTTGGGGTTACCGCGCACCTTCACGCGCGGGATAAGCGTGACGCGGTACCGCGCGTCTGTCCCATCGCGTATGACGTAGATAGCATGCTGGCCAACGCTGCCAGCGCCGCCCGGCCAATCTGGAGCGAACACGACGCACGGAGCCCATGCGGTAGCCGCCGTCGCGAAGGCTACGACCGCCATGACGCGCGCGCGCAATCTGGCGCGGAAGCTATTACAGCACACGGCGGAGCGCCACTTGGAGGAACGAGCCACCGACATCAATATCAAGGAGTCCTTCCGGGCGACGGGCCTGCACCTCGCCGCCGAGAACACGGTATTCCAGACCGAGGCGAAGCCGTTTCGTGAGCGCGAACTCCGGTCCAATGTAGAGGATGCCGCCGATGCCCTGCGCCGCCAGCCGATCCTGTCCGGGGTACCGCTCCCAATACGACAGGTATTGCGCGCCCCCGCCGACGATGATGGCGTGTCGCGCTGAGTCGACGAGTGGCACCCGATAGCCTATGGACAGTTCGAACGGCAGGAGAGATTCAGTCGCGGCGGGGCCGTCGACAAAGTGGCGACCGTACCCGTTTCCAGAGTGCTTGAGAAACCCTATGCCGACGCGGATGAACGAGTTCCTCTCCGACAGATACTCGTAAGAGAAAGAGCCGGAGAGAGCGTTCCCATATAGGTTCTGCGTGCCGCTTAGGCGAGGCGTGTACTGCTGGATTGCGAAGCCGATCGCCCGCTCGGACTCCTGACCGTGAGTCGTCCACGCCGCCAGGCTGAGGGACGCCAGGGCAGCCGCGGCGAACGCCCGTCGATGCATGTATCTTCCTAACCACGAACGTAAGACCGAAGGCGACGAAGTCGCACGCATAGTATAACGGCGTCGGCGCCCATCGGCACGTTTCCTTCCCGGCGGCCGTTGGAGTAATGTTGGAATGCCACGCCCCATCGACTACTGCCGCCCACGACTCTGACACATTTGGCGCGCGGAGGCCCCGTGATATGCGTTGGAAAGCCCTCAGCATCGCACTGCTCCTCATCCTGTTCCTGCAATGCGGCGAGGACACTACGAACAGCGGGAACGCGCAAGGCGCCGGCACGCCTGTCAGCGCGGAGATGTACGAGCTGTTCTCCGCCGAAGAGGCGGCTGAGTTCCGCTTCCCGGCAGGAACGAAGGCGGTCGTCGGGTTCCGCATGACGCGTATTGAGGACGAACTGCGGGCCATCGAGGCGACGCCCGTGTTCACGACCGATGGCACGCACAACCTCGCTGACCGCTTCGTCACGAACACGGAACTGCTGCGCGTGATTGTCTACCGATGAGCGACCGGCGCCTGATTCTTGGGATCGACACGTCATGCGATGAGACGTCCGCCGCCGTCGTCGCGGACGGGAGCGAGATCCTGTCCAACGTCGTCTCGTCCCAGATGGACGTGCACGAGCGCTTCGGTGGGATCGTCCCCGAGCTCGCCTCGCGGAAGCACACGGAAGTCATCACGCGGATTATCGACAGGGCGATCTCGGACGCTGGCGTGACCCTCGGACAGCTAGACGCTGTCGCCGTGACGAACCGCCCCGGGCTCATCGGCGCCTTGCTCGTAGGCGTCGAGGCCGCGAAGGCGCTCGCTTTCACCCAGCGCATCCCCGTCGTCCCCGTGCATCACATTGAGGGCCACGTCTACGCCAACTCAATGGTGCACGACGTGCCGTTCCCACACCTGTGCCTCACCGTGTCCGGCGGCCATACGCTGCTGGTCTACGTGCGCGAAGGCTGGGAATACGAGCTGCTCGGAAGCACTCTGGACGACGCCGTTGGCGAGGCCTACGACAAGGTGGCGAAGCTGCTCGGGCTTGGGTTCCCAGGCGGGCCCATCATCGACAAGTTGGCGCACGACAACGTCGAGGCGCCGGTTGAGTTCACGGTCCCCATGTCGCGGTCGGACTCCTACGACTTCAGCTTCAGCGGTCTGAAGACCGCCGTGCGCTACTACATCGAGAAGTGCGAGGGAGATCCTCCGGTGGGACGCATCGCGGCGGGCTTTCAGCATGCGGCGGTCACTTCGCTCGTACGGAAGACATCCCGGGCGGCGAGGGCGAAGGGGGTCCGAGCCGTCACGCTGACAGGCGGCGTCGCAGCGAACCGACGGTTGCGTCAGAGCATCGCCGATATGGGCGTGGAACTGGGTGTGGATACGTTCTATCCGCCGTTCGACCTGTGCACGGACAACGCCGCGATGATCGCCGGCGTGGCTCACCACGTGTGGAACAAGGGCGTGGTCGCCGACTGGTCGCTCAGCGCGGCGGCCAGCGCGCCCCTCGTCTGAGGCTGCGATGTCTTCTAACGTCGTTCCCATCGAGTCCGGTGTACCCGACGCTGCCCGCGTAATCCGTGAGGGCGGCGTGGTCGCCCTGCCGACGGACACCGTCTATGGCCTCGGCGTCGATCCGGCAAACGCCGACGCCATTCAGCGCCTATTCGATATCAAACAGCGGGAAGGCGCGAGGCCGATCCCCATCCTCCTGTCCGATGTCGAACACCTCGCCGACATCTGCGACGCGCCGTCTGAGTTCGCCACTCGCCTCGCCGACAGATTCCTGCCGGGGCCGCTGACCTTGGTCGTCCCTCTCTCCGCCGTCCTGCCTCCCGTACTGACCGCCGGTCGCGGCACGGTCGGTGTTCGCGTGCCGGACCACGAAGGCGCGCGTGCCCTCATTCGCGCGTGCGGCGGGTCGTTGGCCGTCACGAGCGCGAATGTCTCTGGCGAGCCGGCTGCCACCAGCGTGTCAGAGTTGCCCGCGCGGTTCACCGACTGCGTCGACCTGCTTCTGGACGGCGGAACCACGCCTGGAGGGCTTGCCTCCACGGTCGTTGACTGCTCCTTGGAGGCCCCGGCGGTGCTCCGGGTCGGCCCTCTGACGGCTGCGGACCTCGGCGTCCTACCACGAGGATGACGCGCCAACCCGCCATGTTTCCGCAGGCATCGCCTGTCCTTGCCGGAGCTATTCGCGCGGCCTGAAGCCGTGTGCAGCCCCTCTGTTGCTGGACCCGGACTATTCGGCTTAGTGGTTTGACCGAACCGGTCTGTAAGGGATACCCTACGAGCATGGGAAGCGTTGACGGCGGAACGGGGCGCTGGCGTTGTGTGGGACAACTCTGGTAGTCGCGCTTGTCGCATGGGCTGGGAGCCCGGCGGCGCGCCATTGGGTCCACGTTGCCCGCTACAGAATTCGGCCTGATCTTGGCGGGAAAACACGACCTCAATGCCTCCGACAGACACTAGGGTCAGCGACGCGACGGGGTCACGTCCGCCTGTCGCCCATGCCTACACCTGCGACGCCCTCGCCGGTTTCTCCCTGCTTCATGCTGACGAGACCGTGTTCGGCCTCACTGGCTACGAAGCCACTGCCTTCCTCAATGATCCGTCCCTCTGGCCTGCGTGCGTTCACGGGGGGAGATCGCGCCCGCTTCGAGGCGGCGCGTCGCAAGGCAGTTGCCGACGGCGCTGCCTCGGTAGACTATCGGTTTCACCACGCGAACGGCGAGGTCGTGTGGCTCCGTGACGTGATGCGGCTGACGCCTGCGGGCGCCGACCGCGCGATGGCGCTGACCGGGACGAGGGTCGACATCACGGACCTGATGTCGGCGACGGACAAAAGCGCATCGGAACGCGACGAGAACCGTCGTCTTCGCTCCCTGCTTGCCGACAACCCGTGCATGACCTATCGCTACCGGGTTCCCGAGACGCTGGGTAGGACGCCATGGGTGGCGGAGTACGTCTCAACCAACATCCAGGAGCATCTGGGCTACACCCCCGCACAGTTCTGTGCAGAGCCGTGGTTCTGGCGGTCGCGCCTCCATCCTGACGAAAAAGACCGCGTCCTCGCGGACGTACAGGATCTGCTCGACCGAGACGAACACGCGCACGAGTACCGGTTCCGTCACAGCGATGGGTCCTATCGCAGGATGAGAGACCGCCTACGGGTGATGCGCGACCAGGACGGTAAACCGGTCGAGGTGGTTGGCTCCTGGCAGGACGTGACCGAGCTCGAAGAGGCGCGACAAGCCCAGCGTGACGACGCCGGAAGGCTCAGGTCGGTGATGGAGGCCGCCGTCGATGGCATCATCACGATCGGAGGGAACGGCATCGTGCAATCGGCGAACGCCGCCGCCGCAGAGCTGTTTGGGTACAGCGTCGACGAGATGACCGGCCGCAACGTCAGCACGCTCATGCCGGAACCTCACCGCGCCGCGCACGATGGGTATCTGGCTGAGTATTCCCGGACAGGTCGCGCAGCCATCATCGGCGTGGGGCGCGAGGTTGAGGGACTCAGGAAGGACGGCACGGTCTTTCCCATGGATCTGTCGGTCGGAGAGGCCTCCGTCGCGGGGGCAACGCTATTCACTTGGATCGTGCGGGACATCAGTGACCGCAAGGCCGCGCAGGAGTGGGCGGCGAGCATCAACGAGGAACTCGAAGAGCGCGTCACCGAGCGCACGCAAGCCCTCGCGGACGAAGCGGCGGAGCACAGGGCAACGGCAGAACTCGCAGCCAGTCAAGCGGCTGAACTCGAGCAGTTCGTGCGGCAGGCGCGGTGCATCCTGTGGCGTGGCAGAGCGGAGCGTCGCGACAATGGATTCGTCTGGATCCCGGACCGGGGCGAGGACGCGCATCACGACGCGTTCCTCGCTCTGGACCGAGGCGAAGGGGAGCACTACTACGACGCGTGGCGACGCAGCATGCTGCCAAGCGACCGCAAGCGTGTCGATGAGAGTTGGCTGACGGCGATGCGCGAAGGCAGCCGATCATACCACGCAGAATACAGGTGCACGGGCGTGGACGGCGAGACTCGGTGGTACCGGGATGACGTCGCCATTGAGCCGACAGGTGAGGACGCGTGGGACATCGTCAGCGTAACGACGGACATCACCGACCGGGAACGCGTCGCTCAAACCGAGAGCGTCCTCAGCGAGGTCCTCAAAGCCGCGCACGACGCGTCGACGGACCACGAGATGTACGAGCGCATCCACAAGGCGTTGGCGGGCCTTCTGGACATGAGCGGATTCGCGGTGGCTCTTGCTGTGCAGGACAAGCCGGACACGTTCGTCTTCCCGTATTGGGCGGATGAAAGCGGGTCGCTGGCGGACGAGGGGCCTGTCACGATACCGCGCTCACGGACCGCCGTGGTCGCGCGGGCAAGACACACTCTGTACATCAACGCAGAACAGAGCCAGGAGCGGGCCGATGCCGGAGACATCGACCTGCACGGAGCGCATCCGGCAGCATGGCTCGGGACGCCGCTGATTGTCGACGGCCGCCTGCTGGGCGTCATGCGGGTGATGAATCACGGGCGCGCGGATCCATACACGTCGCAAGAGGTCGACGTCATAGGATACGTCGCACAGCAAGTCGCCATCGCTATCGACCGCCGGGAGACGCACAAGGCGTTGCGCCGTGAGCAACGGCTCTTCCAGAGCATCATGGCCTCGGTTCCCGACACGATCTACGTCAAAGACCGGGAGTCTCGCTTCGTCCGCATAAACGAGTTCGGAGCGCAGGCGCTTGGCATGGAGCGCTCTGAGGACGTGGTGGGTCTCACTGACGCTGACTTCCTATCGGAGGAGGACGCCGCAAGGCTGCGCGCGGAGGAAGAAGAGATCATGCGCACCCGCGAGCCTATCGTCGGGCAGCTCGGAGGCGACGGCGGCACGCTGTGGATGTCCACAACGAAAGTTCCGATCACCGATGACAGCGGCGAGGTCGTAGGAATTGTCGGCGTGAACCGTGAAATCTCGGACATCATGGCTGCTCAGGACGCGTTGGAGCAGGAGCAACGATTGTTCGCCGGGCTGATGAACAATATGCCGGACCTGATCTATTTCAAGGACACCGAGTCGAGGTTCGTGCGCCTCAACCAGCCCACGGTAGAGGAGCTTGGCCTGGAGACCGCTGACGAAGCCGTCGGCAAGACGGACGCGGAGTTGTTCGATTCTGTTCCCGACGGCGAGGCATTGGCTGCTCAATACCGCGCCGACGAGCTTAGCGTCATGCTGGACGAGGAACCCATGCTGGGCCTTGTCGAGCGGACAGCCGACGGCAGATGGGTGTCCACCACGAAGATCCCGCTCAAGGACGAGGATGGGCAGGTGTTCGGGCTTGTGGGGGTGAATCGGGACGTGACCCAAGTCATGGCCGCTCAGGAAGCGCT
The DNA here is from genome assembly GCA_964473525.1 of uncultured bacterium. GTDB lineage: Bacteria > Poribacteria > WGA-4E. The sequence goes on along the minus strand of CAYYPK010000004.1, from coordinate 226,333 downwards.
TCGGGACAGCGAAACGCAGCGAACGAAGCTCATTGAGCAGATGCTCGCGGTCCAGGAGGAGGAGCGCGCGCGCATCGCACGTGAGTTGCACGACCAGGTCGGGCAAGAACTGACGTCCGTGCTCGTCGGACTGAGAGTCATTGAGTCCGCGGACAACATGGACGACGCGGTCACGCAGGCGACGACGTTGCGTGAGGTCACATCGAACACGCTCGAGGACGTGCGGCAGATCGCGTTCGACATGCGGCCCAGTTCTCTGGACGACCTCGGAGTTGAGACAGCGCTTGCGCGCGATCTCGAGGTGCTCGGGCAGAACGCGGGATTTGCCACCAGCTTCCGTGTACACAACGCCGAAGGCATCGAGCTGCCCTCCGATCTGGAAGTCGGATTGTACAGGTTGGCGCACACGGCGCTCACGAACGTCGCGCGCCACGCCAAGGCAAGCAACGTCGATGTCGTCATGGACGTGCGTTCATTCGAAGACGGCTACACACTGTCGCTACTGGTGCAAGACGACGGCGTGGGATTCGACGCCGAGGCGGTGCTGGCAGGACCTGTCGAGGGCCGTTTCGGGCTGCTGTCCATGCAGGAACGCGCGCGTCTGCTCCAGGGCGAAGTGTCCATCGAGTCCCTCCCCGGCGACGGGTCTGCCATTCTCGTAGAGATCACGCGGATGACAGAGGCGCCGCCCGCTACGCCAGACGTCGCAGGCATAGGATCACCACGTACTCCAGAGTGAGTACGGTCGCCGCGATGAGCGGAAGAGCCATGGCCGTGACCACGGACGTGCGCAATCCGTCGATACCGTGTGTATGTCGCAGGGCGACGCTCGTCACGTAGGCAGTCCACGTTAGGCCGACGATGGCGCCCACGTAGGGAATCCACATGAGCGGAGCCCACGCTCCCACCACGTAGCACATGACTCGCAACGTCAGCACCCAGCCCTTGGGACCGAGGCGCGCCACCCTCAGCAGACCGTGGAGAACTCCAGCCGCGACGACTGGGATCAGCATCCAGGGGATGACACGCGCGGCGAGTCCTACGACACTCACGGGCGACCCCCGTGTCGCCATGTCCATCAGCCACGCCGCCGCTGATGCTCCGGCGAGTGTCACCCCGCAGAAGCCCATGGCCAGGGCGACCGAGCCTGCGGCAGGGAGGCTCTGAAACGTGTCGTTCGGGCGCAGAAGAACTTGGAAGAGCGTCAGCGCGTGGGCTCGTACGACGCCTACCTGTCGCGGCGGTTCCCACGCGGGCCGGTGGGGGTTCCCAGCGTCCTGTTGGCCGGCATGCCCACCGTCACTGGCGTTCGGGGTAAACCCACCCGATGGGTCGGGAGTATCTGTATCCGTCACTTACGCGGCGCCGTTTATCTATGCGGACGTACGGTACGCCGATGGACCCGACCGATGTCGTAGAGGATCTGAACGGCATCTCTACTGGAGCGGGTGTGCCCACCGGCGACAAGGCATAAAAAGAGCCGGGTTAAAATACCCGGCCTCTACGAGTGCGATGATTCCAATGCCACGCTTCTAGTTACGCTAGGGGCAGTGGGGTCGTTACAGCCGAATGCTGAAAATCTGACGAACCTTCGAGCCTAGCGAAGGTTGCGTATGGAATACGCTGTGGCCGCCGTGTTCGCGGCGCGTTCCTGGCGCGCGAGGATCTGCGCTTCGCGGCGTACATCCGCTCGTTTTCGCATTACGCGGAAGTACGAGAATCGCGTTGTGGTTGCAGGCACGGAGCCCGGCGCGAGCGCGTGAAGGCCGACGTACACCGGGTCCGACATGCCCATGACCGTCGCGCCGCACTGCTGCCATGTGTGGCCGTCCTCGCTGGCGTGACCTACGATGACGTCGCCCGTTCTTTCCAGCCGCAGAAAGACCTGCCGGGCGTCGCGCATGTCCACTCCGCGACCTATGAGCTGATAGCTCTGCCACTGGTGTCGCTCGCATCGCACGTCTCCCGCGAACGAGTGCGCGATGCAGGTTCTCTCCAGCCGCAGAAACCTGTGCTCGTTACGCCACACCAGCAGGCCCCCGTGTTCCAGACCACTGGGCTCGAGTGGCAAGTGCGTCTCTATCGCGAAATCGCCTTCCACTCGCCGCAGCAGGCGCGGAGCTTCGAAGTTCGCGCCATGCCACAGATCCTGGCCAGGCTCCACGTTCATGCCTAGATAGCCCTGATGCGCCCGCCAATCTCCGCCACCCATGGGGTCGCGCCACTCCCAGCCTTCCTCGGCGTTCGCACCCGCGAATTCGTCCTCGAAGACGACCGTGTCGAAACGCGACTTGTCGGACCAGCCGACGATACTCACAGACGAGATGCGGTCGCCAAACGACTGCGGCAGCAACGCCAGGTCGGGGAAGTCCTTCCGATGGTCCGACGGGTGCATTTCGATGGGTAGAACCGCGCCCTCGAAGCCTGGATCGGAATAGAGCAGGACGCGGCAGCCGCGCTTTGGGAAGTTCGGCCCCTTGCGGATGCGGAGGGACGAAATCGTGTTGCGCTGACCGGAGTCTCGCAGGTCGGCGACATCACGGATGATCGTCGTGTGGCGTCCCTCGTAGTCCTCCTGGTTGTACGCCTCGATGACGAGAGGGATGTCGCCCCATTCTGGCCCGGCAACATCCAGCGCGGCTTCCATCTTCACCGAGCGCACCGTGCGGAAACGGCGGACGACATCTTGCAGGTTTGGGTAGAAGCCGGGAGCCAGCGCGAGCCGGTTGCCGCGGAAGCCCGTCTGGTCGAAGAAGACAGCTTTGTGGTCGCGTGACCGGGCGTGACCCGGACCCGCGAAGATGCGCGCGGAGAAGACGCGGTCGAACATCCCGAACTCGTTTAGGTCGGTAGCGGAGTCCGTGAGCACGCAGCATTTGCCGCTGAATCCCCAGCCCTCGTACAGCTCAATGATGAGGCGTGGCGTCACTATCGGCACGTCGGCGGGCTCCTGTGCGCTCTGCGGGCCATTGTAGGGTTTCGACCCGCGTATCGCCAGGGCGTGGCAGAGGAGAGGAATAGCCGACACGGCAGGTACGGCCGGCCCGGCCAACGCCAACCCAAGCCGAGCGCGTGACCTACATGCTCTCCGGCGCGCGGACGCCGAGGAGACCCAAGCCGTTTGCCAGGACCGTGCGGGTGGCGCTGGACAACAGGAGGCGCGCCTCCGTCAACGGCAGGTTGTCCGCGTCGAGGACGCGGCAGCGGTCGTAGAACTGGTGGAACGCGGTGGCGACATCGCCGAGGTAGTGGGGGATCGTGTGCGGCTCGAACGCGTCTGTCGCTTCCTCGACGACGCGAGGCAGTTCGGCGCACTTCTTGATGAGCGCCACTTCCTCGGGCGCCGTCAGCAGCGACAGGTCCGGCGTCTCGGCGTTGCTCACGGAGATGCCGCGTTCCTCGGCCTGCCGATAGATGCTGCATATGCGAGCGTGCGCGTATTGCAGGTAATACACCGGGTTCTCGTTAGATGCCGTCTTGGCGAGGTCCACGTCGAACTTCAGGTGCGAGTTCATGTTGCGCATGATGAAGAAGAACCGCACCGCGTCCTCGCCGACCTCGTCCAGGAGTTCGTCCACCGTAAGGTAGTTGGCGCGGCGGGTCGACATCTTCACCGCTTCGCCGTCCTGCTCCAGGGTCACGAACTGGTGTATCAGCACCGAGACGGAGTCGGTGTCGTAGCCGAGGGCGCGCACGCCCGCGAGCACGTCCGGGTACTCGTCTACGTGGTCCGCTCCGAAGATGTCGATGATACGGTCGAATCCGCGCCGCAGCTTCTCACGGTGGTACGCCATATCGGGCAGTCGATACGTCGGCTCGCGGCCAGCGGTGCTGCGGATGATCGGCCTATCCTGCGGCAGTCCGAACGCCGTGGACTTGAACCACACGGCCCCGTCCTTGTCGTAGGCGTACCCAGCGTCGCGGAGAACCTGCACGACATCGTCGATGAGTCCTCGGTCGTACAGCGAGTGCTCGTTGTAATACTCGTCGAAGCGAATGTCGATCCGCTCCAGCGTCGCTTCGATGAACGCGAAGATGACCTGGACCGCCTTGTCTTTGAACGGAGTGACGTCCTCCGCATCGACGAGCGCGCGGTCGTGCTCCGCCACCATCTCTCGCGCGATGTCGCGGATATATTCGCCCTGGTAGCCGTCCTCGGGAAACTCAGCGGGCAGACCCAACTCTTCGAGATACCGAGCCCGGACGGACTCCCCGAGCATCACCATCTGCCGGCCGGCGTCGTTGAAGTAGTACTCGCGCGTGACGGTGTAGCCGACCGCTTCCATCATCCGCGCCACCGTGTCGCCGATGACGCCCTGGCGACCGTGGCCGAGCGTAAGCGGGCCGGTTGGGTTGGCGCTGACGAACTCCACAAGAGCGGTGGTTCCAGCGTGCTTATCCGTCGTGCCGAACGCGTCGCCCCCGTCGACGATGCCTTGCAGCGCGGCCCTCACCCAGGAATCGGAGAGGAAGAAGTTGATGAAGCCGGGCCCGGCGATTTCGACCTTCTCAATGTCGTCGTGCTGGGGGAGGCGCTCGACGATGGCTTCGGCGATCTTGCGGGGAGCCATGCGCGCGGCCCGCGCCAGACCAAGCGCGACCGGGCACGCCAGATCCCCGTGCGCGCCCTCCTTGGGCGTGTCCACGGGGATCTCCGGGATCTCGTCCAGCGCAAGCGCGCCGTCAGCGACGGCTTGTTCCAAAGCCTTATGCACCGATGCGGCGATGACGTCCCGCGCTGCGCTCCACATGCAGTTCTCTCCATGGGCTGGGTGGAGTGAACTATACACGCGAGCCCGCGATCATGTCGCCGTTTGGTCGCTCAGGCGTCGCAGGTGTTGCAGGTCGCGGGTCGTCTGCGCGATGAGCGCGTCCATGCCTCGGTCGTAGAAGTTGTGCATGCAGAGCGGCCCGTCGAAGCCGGCGTCGTTGAGTGCGGCGAGGACCGTCCCGTAATCAACGACTCCCTCCGCCAGCGTGGTCCACTCACGGCCCCATCGCATCTCGAACGTCGTCCCAGCCGGCCGCTGGAAGACGCCCGCGTTCTTGACTCCGACCATACACAGGTACTCGCCCAGGATATCGACGCCCATGGCCCAGTTCTCGTAGCCCTCCTGGCAGATCATGTTCCCAGGATCATGGTGTACGCCGATGTAGCGGGGATCGAATCCGTCAACGAGCCTTCGCGAAGCCGATGCGCTGGGGTGTATGGACCCGCCGTGCGTCTGGATGAACGCCCGTATGCCATGGCGCTCTCCCATCGCGGCGAACACGTCTAGCTTGCGGCGCGCCGCGTCCAACGCCTTCTGATACGTGCCTGCGCCCTCGTAGCGCATGTGTTCCAAGCGGAACTGTCGCACTCCGTTCTCGGCGAGGCACGCCACTTCCCGTTCGACGTAGGGGTCGTTGGGGTCGAGGTAGGGGGTCGTCGCGTTCTCCGCGGTAAGCCCGAAATCGTGCATCACGCCGACGAATTGGGGTAGCTGGGCCGCGACGGAGCCAGCCTCTACCCAGTAGCCGTCTCGTAGCATGACGTCGACGCCATCGAAGCCAATGTCGCTCAGGGTACTGGCTAGATCCGCGGCAGACAGCTCCTGGAAGAACTTCGGAAACACGACGCACTGCATGGACCGGCTCCCTCTGTTGGTCTGACGCCGTCACGCGCGCCGTCGTCACACCGAATGAATACACGACGGCAAGCTGAGCGGTTGCATAAGCCGTGCCACGGTGGGTTCCGTACGGTCGCCACGTTCTGCTAGACTGGCGCGGCGGACACGGGATCGCCCGCCCGTGTCCCAACCCCGCGGCTCAACACGGAGACGGCACACCGATGCCCCTTAGCTACACGGCACGCGAATCGGAGCAGGACGGCTACGCGGTCGTCGAACTGTGTGACGTCGCGCGCGAACAGCGGGCCCGCATCGCGCCCGCCCTCGGAGCCACGTGCTTCGAGTACCGCGTCAGTCACGAGGGCACGCCTCGACACATCCTCGAGGAGCCGCCCGCGCTCGCCCTGCTTGCGGAGGGCCTGGCCGGACGTGGCATACCGATCCTCTTCCCGTTTCCGAACCGCATACGCGACGGCCGGTGGACGTACGAAGGCGAGACGTACCAGTTCGCCAACTCAGGCCCCGGCAGGAACCACATCCACGGCTTAGTGTTTAACCGCCCGTGGCAGGCCGAGCAAGTCGCCGCGACTCCCGACGGCGCGGTGTGCTCGATGAGCTTCGACTCGCTGGATCACGACGAGATCGGCGAGCAGTATCCGTTCCCGTTTCAGCTCGTCGCCACGTACACCCTTCGGGACAGCTCGCTGTCCCTGCGCTTCTCCGCGACAAACACGGGTCAGGCGCCCATGCCCATGGGCGTCGGGTTCCACCCGTACTTCTCCGCTCCCATCGCCAGCGAGACCGAGCCAGGCGACTGCATCGTCACCGTCCCAGCGGCTGGCTACTGGGAGCTAGACGAGTTCCTCCCCACCGGTGATATCCATGGCGTGAGCGGCGAGTACGACCTGCGGGAGGGCCGCTCCGCGGAGGGCATGCGATTCGACGACGTGTTCACGCGGGTAGTCACCGACGCGGACGGTCTCTCGCGCTGCATTGTCGACGACCGGGGCATCGGGCTACGCACCGTCGTCGAGAGTGACGCGGTGTTCCGCGAGCTCGTCGTGTACACGCCACCAGGGCGCCGGGCCATCTGCTTCGAGCCGTACACCTGTCCAACGGACGCGCCTAACCTCACCGCGCGCGGTCTGAACGTGGGTCTTATCGAGTTGGCGCCCGAGGACACGTTCACTGGTACGATGCGCATCGTCGCGGAGCCGACGTAGCCTGCCCCGATGAGGAACGCATGCTAACGGGTACCGATATCGCACGGTTCGTCCGCGATGGATATGTGGTCGCGCGCGGGCTTATTCCCCCTGAAACCGTCGAAGCCGCGCTGGCGACCATCTGGCGGGAACTGGGCATCGACCCGGACGACGGGGCGACGTGGTCGGACGACACGATCATCGTGCCCCACGAAATCAGCCCGCTCATGAAGCCGTGTCGCACGCCCGACACGGACATCATCGCGGAGGGTCTGGCTGGTCCGGGCATCCGCCGGGGAGGCGGCTACAGTCCTGTCATCAACTTCCCCCGCGCTGGCGCCATTGAGTTCGAGCCGATGGGTTTCCACATCGACGGCATCGACGTCACGACGCTGTGGCCAGGCCACCGCTACATGGTGCTGCTCGCTTATCTGACGGACACATGCGAACACGGCGGCGCGACAGCCGTTAGGCCCGGGAGCCACCGCGTGTTGTTGGAACACTGGCTGGGCGCCGGCGCGACCCCAAACGGCGCGACGAGCGTGCCGGATCTGGACTACGCTGACCCCATCCCTTTGCCGGGCTCCGCCGGTGATGTCATCTTCATGCACTACCTGCTGGCGCACGGGTCGTCGCACAACAGGTCGCCGCATCCACGCGTGGGACTTAACGGGGTTGTTGCTCCGCACGCCGACACGCCGTACGAGCCCAAGATCGGCGCGCCGACGCAGGCGTGGACCCCAATCGACCGCAGCTTGCGCACGGACACGTTGGGGATCACCTCCCTCGCCGAGCTTACGTTCGACGGCGCCTAGTCCTACTCGTGCGGCCGGGCCGTTGAACGCCGCCGCAGGGCGCCCTACAATGTGCCTGCGCGATCTGATGCCAAGTAGGCGCGGCGCCGGCCGGGGCGCTCGTAGCCAGTCTGGGAGTGGACACTGAGCGTGGATACGCCCCGCGACGACGAAGAGCTTACCGACGAAGAACCCGTGGGCGACGACGATCCCTCCGAGGAAGAGGAGTTCGAGGCCCTGATGGCGGCCGCGTCCGAGCAAGCGGCCGAGGGCGTTGTTGTGCCCGAGGAAGATGATGACGTCTCGGACCCCGACAGCGAGGAAGCCTCGTCGACGGCCGAGGCGTCCGCTGACGACGAAGCGGCTGGGGCCGCTGCTCCGGCGGAAGGTGAGACAGCGCCGGCGCCCGAGGTCATTCTCGACGAGCTAGATGATGCTCCGGGCGACGACACGCCACCGCGAGAGACCGCTGACGAGACGTCAACATCTGAGCCCGTCGATACGGACGAGGCAGTCGAGGCGGACAACGCGGCAGCGCGCGCGCGCGCCGAGGAGGAAAAGGCCCGGGCGGCGGCCTCCCTGGCGAGCGCCAGAAGTGAAGCGCGAGCGCCTGCGCCGAAGGAGGTGGTAGTCACCGCTCCGCGGAGACCCGAGCCAGCCGGAAGCCGAAACAACGAAATCGCACGCATGGTGGCGCTCGTGCTGGCGGTCGCCGGACTGTGCACTGTGTCAGTTTCCTTCCTCAAGCTCCGCGAGCGGCCTCCAGCGCCTCCTGAACTGCTGCAGCTACCCGCAGACCAGGGGCCGCTACAGATGACTGCGGCGACCGAGGTGCCCGCGGGTGTGGCCGCCGTCGGCGAGAACGACGTTGGCGCGCCTGGCGAGCCACCAGTAGTCGACCCTCCAGAGGATACGCAGGTGACGGCCGCGCCTGACACGGCCGACGCGAGGGAGACGGAACCCCTCGTGGACGTGGAGCCCGATCCAGAGCCGGCGCCCGATCCCGACCCTGAGCCTCCAGTCGTCGTGACCCCCCAACCGGCGCCAGTGGCCGAGCCGCCAGCGGATGCCGACGACAATGGCGGCGCGCCGCAGGATGTCGTCTTCGCCCCTGAGCCGCCGCGTGAGCGGCCGCTGACCGCAGTGGAGCAGTTGGCGTTGCTCCGTGGCGCTGCGTCGGGCGAGCCGTCCGTCAGCGCGTCCGCGGAACCTGTTACCGTCATAGAGCTGTCGGCTACGCGTCGCCGTAGCCTGGAGGCGGCTCTAGCGACTGCGGATCGGGAATTCGTGCGGGCGCTTGTTGAGGATGCCGCCGGCCTCCCAGCGAGGGTGGGGAACGCCGAGTGGGCGCGTCTACGGCAGACGCCCGGCTACCACCGGACGCTCCAAACGATCTACGATCACGTGCTTAGCACGGACGATAAAGTGCGGCTCGTTGGCGGGCAACGTGGCTTGGGCGAGGCGCCTGAGTCCACGCCGAACTTCGTGCGTGACCTCGAGCTGCCGCCCGTGGACCTGACTCGCGTTCGTGACGAACTCTGGAACGCCAAGAGCGAGAACATCACGACGATTGTCCAAGGGCAGCTCTAGACGCGCCATCCCGCCGACGCTCAACCGAAGCAGTTGGCTCCGCGTTGTCTATCCCAGACGCCTGGCCGGCCGCGATACCCATGTGAGAGCTCCCGCCGAACGCCACTGCCCGCGTGAGGATGCCCATGCCCATACGCGTTCTGCCCGACGATGTCGCGAACAAGATCGCGGCTGGGGAGGTCGTCGAGCGACCTGCGTCGGTCGTCAAGGAACTCCTCGACAACTCGCTCGACGCTAGCGCGCGCGAGATTCGCGTCGAGGTGCGAGAGGGTGGAAAGCGCCTGGTGCGCGTGCAGGACGACGGCCACGGCATGACACGCGAGGACGCGCGACTCAGCTTGCGACGACACGCCACAAGTAAGCTCGAGGTAGCGGACGACCTGGCTGCTATCGACACTCTGGGATTCCGCGGCGAAGCAATACCGTCCATCGCCTCCGTGGCGCGCTTCGAGATGCTCACGCGCACGGCGGACGCCATCGAAGGCACGCGTGTGACAGTCGATGGTGGCAGCCCAGCCGAGGTCGCCCCGGTAGGCTGTCCGGTCGGCACTCGCGTCACCGTCGAGGGACTGTTTCGCAACGTTCCCGCACGTCTGAAATTCCTCAAGAAGGACACGACGGAGCTCAACCACACCGTCAACCACGTGCAGTGGGCGGCGCTGGCGCACCCGGACGTCCGCTTCACGCTGGTCCACAACGACCGCACGCTCATCGACGTGGCGGCATCGGAGACGCGCGCCGAGCGCATCCGTCTGCTGTACGGCAAGGAGTTCGCCGACTCGCTTATCGAGTTCACGAAGACGTTCGAGAGCATGGAGATCGAGTGCCACATCGGCAACGCCGATCTCTCGAAGCCGAACCGGTCGCACCAGTTCTTCTTTCTGAACGACCGCGTCATACGGGACCGCACCATCGGCGCGGCGGTGTCGGAGGCGTTACGCGAAGTGGTGCCGAAGGGGCGCTATCCGGTGGCGTTCCTGTTCATCACGATGGACCCGTCCAAAGTCGATGTGAACGTCCACCCGGCGAAATCCGAGGTCCGCTTCCAGGACGAGCGTGGGCTGTTTCGCAACATCGTCCAGGCGGTTGCCCAAGGGATCGCGGAGCACCGGTACATTCCGTCTGTCCAGACATCCGAGATGCCGGCGGATCAGCCAGCGGCGCCAACACAAGTCGAGAACGGCGGCTCCGCCACCGTCTACCCAACGCCCAGATCGCACAGCATCATCCCTCCGGCCCGCTCGCAGTACAGCGCCGGAGGCCTTACGCCTTCCCCGGCTGCGGAGCTCGCAGGGAGACATGTACCAGCGACTGACCGCAGACCAGGCGCGCGTCCCGCGACCTGGACATCCACGGCGGGCGCCCGTGGCCGCCTTGGGACGCCCGTCGTCACGACGGCGACGGCATCAGGCGCCGTGGAGATCGAGTTGCTGGATTTCGAGCGCCTGGAGCTTGTGGGCGTCCTGTACAACACGTACATCCTCGTCGCGGACACGGAGAACCTGTATTACGTGGACCAGCACGTCGCCGCAGAGCGGGTCAACTACGAACGCGTCATGCAACGCATGAGCGCCGGCTCGGTAGCGTCGCAGGGACTGCTGACGCCGATCTCCGTCGAGCTTTCGCCCGACCAGAAGGTCCGGTTCGATGCGCACCGTTCGTGGCTGACACGTTTTGGCATTGAGGCGGAGCCGTTCGGCGGGTCCACGGCGCTAATCCGCGGCATCCCGGCGACGCTGGGCTCCGGCGAAGGCGAGCAGATGTTCCGAGACCTGCTGGACCGCGTCGAGGCTGAGCTGAATCCAGAGCGGAGTTGGGAGGTCATCCAGGAGCGCGTGGCGGCGACGATCGCGTGTCACTCGTCCGTGCGCGCCGGGGATCCGCTCACGACGGACGAGGTCCGCGCGCTGCTGAGCGACCTGTCGAAAGCGCGCCTGCCGTTCAACTGCCCGCATGGGCGGCCCGTCATCATCTCCATGCCGCGCATGGAGATCAAGTCCCGCTTCCAGCGGCGCTAGTCACCTAGAAGTCCACGGGCACGGAAAGGGCGGCGCCGTAGCGCCGCCCACCAGTGGATCCACGTGCTTACGCGTCGGGCATACGCTCGCGAATCTCCGTCGCGCGCGCGTCTGACCCCAACTGGTCGTAGAGGTCCGCCGACTGCGTCAGTTGGTCTCTTGCGTTGGCGTTGTCACCCATGTCGAGGTACGTGTCGCCCATGAGTCGGTGGATTTCCGCTTGCGCGTCCACCGTCTTGTCTTCCACCGCCATGTCGAGCGCCCTCTGGAAGCGACTGAGCGCCTCCGTGTACTCTTCGCGGAGGTACGACACCACGCCGAGGTTCTTCCTCGCGGCGATGACGGTCTGGGACATGCTGATTTCCTCGGCGAGCGCCACGGCCTCGGTGGCGTACTGCTCCGCCTCGTCAACGTGTTCCTTGCCCAGATACAGGTAACCGTCGCTGATGTTCGCGAGACACTGCGTCTCGCGCTGGCGGTCGCCGATCTGTCGGCAGGGCTCGAGCGCGCGTCGGTTGTGCTCGATGTACTGCTCGTAGTCTTCGACGTAGAAGTAGTACGTGCCCAGCGAGGTCTCCGCCCCGGCGATCCGCTGCGGCGACTGAATGCGCGTTGCGATTTCGAGGGAGTGGTTGAGGTTCTCGAGCGCGCCCTCGTTGTCGCCTGTCTGGCGCAGGAACATACCCAGCGACGCGTAGCGGGCGGTCAACCCGTCCGCGAACGCCATCTGCTCGCCGAGGTCGATCGCTTTGCGAATCGCCTCCAGGGCATCGTCCGTGCGCGCCTGGATGCGGTGCAAGACGAACAGGTTGTTGTAGAGCTGCGACTCCAGCATCTTGTCGCCGATGAGACCGGCAAACTCGATGCCCTGTGTGTAGAAGGTGAGGGCGTCGTCCGCCTGTCCCAGGCGCAAGTTGATGTTGCCCAGGTTCTTGAAGATGCTGCACTTGACGTCCAGCGCCTGGAGGTCGTCTACCAGTTCGAGGGCGGCACGGCATTTCTCGTCACCGTCGGCGAAGTCACCACGGCTGTACGAGATGAAGCCCTTGCTGTCGTGGACTCGCGCCGTCTCGACCCTGGTTTCGTCCGCGCCGTTCAGGCCGCCGAGGGTCGTCAACGCTTCGTCATACCGTTGATCAGCTGCATCCCAGTCGCCCGACTGACGGTAGATGTTCCCAAGCTTACGCTGGAACACCGCAGTCTGCATCGGCTCGTCCGCAAGCCCCATCGCGCTGTTGATGGCCTCGATACCGTCTTCGTACTGCCCCAGCACGGCATACACGTCGCCAAGACCGTCAAGGATCTCGAGATGGTCGTCACGATCTGGGTCGTCAACCCGCCCGACGAACTCCAACCCACGCTCGTAGAACGTGACGGCGTCCTTGTTATTGAACATGTCGCGGGCTTTGGAGCCTGCGGCGCCGAGGTAGTGGATCGCCTTCGGTCGCTCGGTGCTCTCCGCGTAGTGGTAAGCGAGCAACTCGATGAACGGATTCAGGTTGTCGCCGTGCCTGTCCTCGAAGCTGTCGCCCACCTTCTGGTGGATCTGACGCCTGCGCCCAACCACGATCGCGCTGTACGAGATCTCGAACGTGACGATGTGGCCGAAGATGTACTCCAGCGGGTCGACCGTCGCCTCCTCGACGAAGTCCAGGTCGCTCAGGTAGGAGAGACAGTCGTCGAGGTCGCTCGCGTCCTCAACGGCGTCCATGAGCGTGTCGTGCTCGAACTTCCGCCCGACCACGGACGCCGACTGCAGCACCTCCTTGGAGGCGTCGGGCAGCTTGTCGATGCGCGCGCTGAGCATCTGGTCCAGCGTGTCCGGGACGGCGAATTCCGACACGTCGCGGATGAGAACCCAGACCTCTCCCTGCTTCTCGATGAACTCGTCGTCGAGGAGTACGCGAATGAACTCCTCCATGTAGAAGGGGTTCCCGCCTGACTTCTCGACGATGGTCGCCTTGATGTCCGTGCCGTCGTCGCCCATCGGCAGGAGCGCGTCGCACAGTTCCACCTGTGCCTCTGGGCTCAGCGGCTCAATGGCGATCGCCGTGTAGCGTTCCGCGTACCGCTCCGCTGCCGTCTCGGCGATAGCCCAGCACAGGTCGCGACGCTCAGGGCGGTAGATGTTCATGAACCAGACGGGCGCGTCGTAGACGTTCTCGAGGAGGAAGTAGATGAGGTCGTTCGAGACGTTGTCGAGCCAGTGAAGGTCATCCAGGGCCACGATGATCGGCTGCCGGTTCGACTCGTGTACGAACAGGTCGCGTATCGCCACGAACGTTCGACGCTGCAGCTGCTCAGGGTCGAGGAAGCCTACCTTGTCTCCGAGAGCTCCCTCGAACGTGATGGACATCATGTTACCGATGTACGGCAGGATGTCCTCGACGGCCTCGGTGTCGCCGTCGTACACCTCGTTGAGCTTCTCCGTCAGCTTCGTGCGGCGCACGCTCTCGGAGTCCGCGTCCTTGACGTCGAAGTACGACTCGAAGATGCGCAAGAACAGAGAGTAGCCCTGCTGCTCGGTGTTGGGGAAGCAGGCGCCGAAGAACCAGAGCCCGCCACGTTCCAGTAGCGCATCCCGCGTCTCGCGCATGAGCCGCGACTTACCGTAGCCAGCCTCACCGATAGTCGTCGAGATGGGGCTCTGCCCGTCGAAGATGGCATCCAGGCACGCCATGGCCTGGTCGTACTGCTTCTGGCGACCGATCATGGGCACGTCGCCCATCTCGGTCAGTCCCCGCTTCGAGTCGCTCTCTTCCTTCTTGCCAGCGACGAGATATACCGGGACATCCTTGCCACCGATGTGGATGGGACCACGTTCCTCGAAGTCGTAGAGCGCGCGCGTCATCCGGTAGGTACGCTGACCGACGATGGTCTCGCCGCCCACCGAGATGTCCTCAAGTTCCTCCGCGAGTTCCGTCGGCTCGCCGATGACTGTGTAGTCCATCCGCGTCGAGCCGGGAATCAGGTTCCCGATGGACACGCGGCCCGTATTGATACCGATGTGCACGCTTAGCGGCGGAACCTTAAGTTCCTCCTGCACCTCCTCGCTCACACGTCCCATTTCCTCCTGCATCTCGAGTGCGCAGAGAATGGCGCGTTCCGGGTCGTCCTCGTGCATGATCGGCGCGCCGAAGATCGCCATTATCTCGTCGCCGACCAGCTTGTCTACAACGCCCTCGTGTTTGTAGACGATGTCACCGAGGCGCTTGTGGCAGCGGTTCATCACCTCGGCGATGAGCTCCGGCTCCGTGGCGTATTTCTCGCTGAGCGCTGTGAAGCCACTAACGTCCGAGTACAGGAGCGTCACCATCTTGCGCTCGCCCTGGAGCCGGCTAGCGCCCTCGGCGATCTTCGCCTTCAGATACTCAGGGATGTGCTCTTCGAGTTCGGCCAAGCGGTCGTCATCGCCACCGCGCAGGTTCGCGAGCGACTCCGCTTTCTCGGTGCTCGCGATGGGCTCGTACACGGTCATCGACCGCTCTATACCCTTCAGGGTGCCGGGCGGCAGTTCGCGCAAGACCTCGTACTCGAAGAAGTCTTTGGTCTGCTCGTACGCGTCCGGGCTACAGACGACCTGGTTCTTGGCCGCTTGGGTCTTGAGTCGCGCCGATAGGTTCACCGCGTCACCGATCACCGTCGTGTCGATGGTGCGCTCGGTCTTGATCTGTCCGACCCACGCGTGCCCAGTGTTGACTCCGACGTGCACCTCGGCGTCGTATTCGTCAGCGATCTTGCACATCCTCATGCCGCCGAGGACGGCGAGGACCGGGTCGTCCTTTGTCGCGTTCGTCGTGCCGAACGTAGCCATGAAGAACCCGCGGATGATCTTGTCGATCGTTCCGCCGCACTCCTCGATGGCGGCCGTGAGCGCGCCGTCGAATCCCGCCTTCTTCATGGCGACTTCTTCGATCTCATCATGGTGCATGTCCGACTCGGTGTCGAACCCATGGATCGAAGCGAAGATGACGCTGATCGTGCGCTGACCGCCTCGGGTCTCGTCCTGCTCGACGCCCTCCATCTCGGCGAGTACTTCGTCGTCGAGGGCCTCTTCCTCTTCGTGGGTCAAGGAATGACCGGTCTCCAGAGCGTCGGGAGTGGCCGATCCCTCTTCTGGGGACAATGCGTCTTCAGCCTGTTGGTCGTCGGAACTTACCATTCAGCACTCCATCCGAGCTTACTTGTCAGGGCGGCGGGGTACATGACAAGCCGCAGATTCCTGCATCGGTCGCACACGCATCCTACACTATGTATCCTATATCGACAACGGCCGGCGTGCAACGACTATCGGACGCAGGAACCCGCGTGAGGCGCATGGACACAGGGAATACGGAGCCCGCCACCCTAGTCGCCTAGCTCCAGTGAACCCCAGGTGCTGGGGTCACGAAAAGCCTGTAGTTCTGGACCGACGGACCAGAACTGCGTCCGGCCGCTCGCTTCCCTAATGATGTAGTTGAAGCCGATGTTCGGGAACCCAGCGGGATCGTAGGTGGGAATGGCGGCGCGAGGGAACGCGGCCTCCATACGATACCCTTGTGGGAATGCCTCCGACGCCACCGTCACCGTCTCGTCGTGAGCTATTGCCACCTGATGCTCGACGCCCGGCTCGCAGCGACCCGCGCGCGCCGTCTTGTTGCCCCCGCCTTGCGGCAACAGGAAGAAGTGATGGCAGTGTTCGGTGTATTCGTTGTGCTTCAGCGTTCCGCGCAGATCGAGGAACACCTCGACGCAGTCGCCCGCCCAGAACCGGCGCGGCATGGCGCGGGGAGGCCTACGCAGATTCGCCTGGAAGCCAAAGTAGAGACACGCCTCGTCCCACGCGGCGTACGCCGTGGCAAACGGTGGGTTCGCTTCCTCCGCGAGCCAGTCTGGGAGCAGGTATTTCCGAGACCATGCATTGAACGATCCGTCCAGCGCTGGAGGCTTTGCCATGCGGTGGCAGGCAGCGACTGGTTGGAACGCGTAGCGCAGTGGAATCATGGTCATGCGAGGGCGCCGCGGTTCTGACTAGAGATGGCAAGCGGGGAGCCCCGTGGCTCCCCGCCATGCGCCAAACGTGCTTCGTGCCGTGACTACGCGTCCTTCAGGGCCGCCTGCGCCGCCGCAAGGCGCGCTATCGGCACGCGGAAGGGCGAGCAGCTCACGTAGTCCAAACCAATGCGGTGGCAGAACTCGACGGAGCTAGGTTCTCCGCCGTGCTCGCCGCAGATGCCGACCTTAAGGTCCGCGCGGGTGCCGCGACCCTTCTCGACGCCGATCTCCATGAGCTGACCCACGCCGCTCTGGTCGACCGCGACGAACGGATCCTGCGGGTAGATGTCCTCCTCCAGGTAGATGGGGAGGAACTTTGCCGCGTCGTCCCGGGAGATGCCGAACGTCGTCTGCGTCAGGTCGTTCGTGCCGAAGCTGAAGAACTCAGCTTCCTCGGCGATCTTGTCGGCGACGAGCGCGGCGCGAGGCACCTCGATCATCGTGCCGACCATGTAATCGACCTTGCTGCCCTTCTCGGCGAAGACGGCTTCCGCCGTCTCGTCGACAATGGCCTTCTGCAAAGCGAGTTCCTTCTCGGTCCCGACGAGCGGGATCATGATCTCCGGGTCGACCGCCGTGCCAGACGCGGCGACATCTACCGCAGCTTCGATGATGGCGCGCGCCTGCATCGCGGTGATCTCGGGGTACGCGATACCGAGACGGCAGCCGCGGTGCCCGAGCATCGGGTTCGATTCGTGGAGGCTTTCGATCTTCGCCTTCACCTCGTCCACCGACGCGCCCAACTGCGCGGCGACCGCTTCGATCTCGTGATCCTCGTGCGGGAGGAACTCGTGGAGCGGCGGGTCGAGCGCGCGGATCGTCACCGGTCGCCCGTCCATCGCCTTGAAGATGCCCGCGAAGTCCTCGCGCTGGATCGGCAACAGCTTGGCCAGCGCCTGCTCACGCCCTTCGAGCGAATCCGCGAGGATCATCTCGCGCACCGCCACGATGCGGTCGCCCTCGAAGAACATGTGCTCCGTGCGGCAGAGGCCAATGCCTTCTGCGCCGAAGGCGATGGCGTTCGCTGCCTGGTCCGGCTGGTCGGCGTTCGTGCGGACGCGCAGGTGTCGCGCTCGATCCGCCCACTCCATGACCTTGGCGAACATCTGGTAGATGTAGCTGTCGTTGGCGTCCAACGACTTGTCGACGAGCACCTGAACCGCCTCGCTCGGAGCAGCGGCGATGTGGCCAGCATAGACCGTGCCTGCCGTGCCGTCGATGGACAGGTCGTCACCCTCGTTGATGACGGTGTCGCCCGCTCTCATCGTGCGGCTCTCGTAGTCGATGACGAGTTCGCTGCATCCGCAGACGCAGACCTTACCCATCTGACGAGCGACGAGCGCTGCGTGGCTGCTGACGCCGCCGCGCGCGGTGAGAATACCGTCGGCGGCGATCATCCCGCGCAGGTCTTCGGGGCTGGTCTCGACGCGTACGAGAAGCGCGGAGCCGCCTGCGGCAGCGATCTCCTCGGCGCGCGCGGCGCTGAACGCCACCTTGCCGGAGGCTGCTCCCGGTCCGGCCGGAAGTCCAGTCGCCAGCAGACGGTTCTCGCTCTCAGCGCGCTCCATCTCCTCCGCGTTGAACACCGGAGCCAGGACGTGGTCGAGGGAGTCCGCCGGGACTTTAGCCAGCCCGGTCTGCCAGTCCATGAGGCCTTCGGCTTCCATCTCGACGGCGATGCGGACGGCGGCTAGCCCCGTGCGCTTGCCGTTGCGCGTCTGCAGCATGAACAGCTTGCCGCGCTCGATGGTGAACTCGAAGTCCTGCATGTCGCCGAAGTGCGTCTCCAGCGTCTCGCGGACCTCCTCGAGTTCCTTGAAGGCTTCCGGGAAGTCACCCGGGAGTTCGGCGACGGGCTTCGGCGTCCGCACGCCCGCGACGACATCCTCGCCCTGCGCGTCGACGAGGTATTCACCGTAGAACACCTTCTCGCCGGTCGCAGGGTCGCGGGTGAAGGCGACGCCCGTGCCGGAGTCCGAACCCATGTTGCCGAACACCATCGTCTGGACGTTGACGGCGGTGCCCCAGCTATGGGGGATGTTGTACTGCCGTCGGTATAGAACCGCGCGGTCGTTCTCCCACGATCCGAAGACGGCGTTGATGGCTCCCCACAGTTGGTCGGTGGGATCCTGCGGGAAGTCCTCGCCGACGCGGTCGCGAATGAGCGCCTTATAGCGGGACACCAGCTCTCGCAGGTTGTCGGCGGTGAGGTCCGTATCCTCCTCGACGCCAAGCTCCTCCTTGAGCGCGTCCATCACGGAGTCGAACGGCTCGTGTTCGTCTTCCGTCTGCGGCTGCACGCCCATGACGACATCGCCGTACATTTGGACGAAACGTCGGTAGCTGTCCCACGCGAAGCGGTCGTTGCTCGTGAGCTTCGCGAGGCCTTCCACAGTCGTGTCGTTCAGACCGAGGTTGAGGATAGTGTCCATCATGCCCGGCATCGACTCGCGCGCGCCCGAGCGCACCGAGAGGAGGAGCGGGTTGTCGACATCGCCGAACAGGGATCCGGTGCTCTCCTCGACGAGCTTCACCGCTTCGGCGACCTGCGTGTCCACGCCATCCGGGTAGGTGTGGTTGTTGGCCACATACTCCACGCACACGTCGGTCGTGATCGTGAAGCCTGCGGGAACGGGCAGACCGATACGGCTCATCTCGGCGAGGTTCGCGCCCTTGCCGCCCAGTAGCTCGCGGTAGGTGGCGTCACCTTCCGTCCGCTCGGGGCTAAAGTAGTAAACGTGCTTGCCGCTCTCTGGCACAGTGATGGCTCCGTCTGTTATGGGTGGGCTAGTGCATGTAGCTAGCGCGGGCTCGCGCATGAAGGTAGCGACGCCGCGGTGTCACGGGCGTCACATCGAGTAAATCATCCGGTTGGCTTCGTCGTATTCCGGCTGCAGAGGGTCCGTGGATAGATATAGCTTCTGATACGGCTCGTAGAGCTGGATGTAGCTCCAGTTCACGCCGCACAGTATCTTCCCCTCGTTCTGTAGCTTCACGAAGCGGCCGCGGAAAGCGGCCCGGGTAGTCTTGGGGGGTTGCCGCATCGCCTCGTCGATCTCGTCGTCGGTCACGACACGGTCGACCATGTCGTCCCGCTCCATGCGGTAGAAGATGCCCTTGCTCGTGTCGATATTGTGGTATTCGAGGTCGAGCCGTAGGACGGCGTGGCTGTCCCAATCCAGCCCGCGCGACGCGACGTAGCGTTCCAAAATCTGACGTTTAGCTACCCAATCCAACTGCCGGTGGAGGCTATCCGGGTTCGTCTCGAGCCCCGTCAGCACGAGATCCCACTTCGCCAGGACGTCCCGTATGAACGGGTCCGTCTCGCGGGCGAAGTACTGCTCCGACCGGTTCCAATACTCACGCTGCACGGCGACCGCGGACATGCGCTTGCCGCTTTGCAGCTCTATTTCCCGTTTGCACGACAGATCCTCGGAGATCTGCATGATGGCTCGCACGGACTCGCGCAGTTCCAAGCGCTTGTCCAGCGCGCCTTCCTCGATCATCTGGAGGATGAGAGCCGTCGTCCCCACTTTCAGATACGTCACGAACTCCGACATGTTGGAGTCGCCGACGATCACGTGGAGCCTGCGGTACTTCTCGCGATCCGCGTGCGGCTCGTCGCGCGTGTTAATGATACCCCGGGCCGTTGTGGTGGCAATCGAGATGTCTTCTCGGATGTGCTGCGCGCGCTGGGAGATCGAGAACCTGCCACGGTTCGCCTTTTGGACCTTGCCCGCGCCGATGAACACCTGGCGCGTCACGAAGAACGGGATCAGTTGCGTCGCCATCTGACGGAACCCGATGCTGCGGTCCATCAGGTAGTTCTCGTGGCATCCGTACGTGTTGCCGGGGGTGTCGGTGTTGTTCTTGAACACGGATATGCGGCCCATGAAGCCGTCCTGGCGCATCTTGTCCTCGGCGCTGCTGGCGAGGTACTCGATGATGCGTTCGCCCGCGCGGTCGTGCATGACCAGCTCGCGCACGTCGTCACACTCGGGCGTGGCGTATTCCGGGTGGCAGCCAATGTCCTGATAGAACCTGGCGCCGTTTTCGAGGAAGACATCGGGGTACATGCGGCCGGAGATGATCTCGCGGAACAGGTACATAACCGCGTTCTGGATGGAAAGCGCCTTCCCACCCCGGCGATCCGCCGAGCAGATGATCCCGTATTCGTTTTCGAGCCCGTAGATACGGCGCTTCACCCAGTTGCGCTCCTGTCCGGCCGGCGAGACGCGCCATGCCACGCGCGTCCATCGGCGTGCTCGCCATGCTGGTCGGGGCGGGTCGTTCGCTGCGGCACTGCCCCACCACTCCCCGTAGACGGAATGTAGCCCCGATTCACGTTACCCACTATTCTACGCTTGTTTAGCGCGCCGACGAAAGGGCGTCGGCGCCATATCAGGCGGCCCATGGCTAAACGGCCGAGCGCCACCAGATGTTCGGGAAGCCGTCAGACCCGGAGGCCGCCGTTTCAGGGGTCTGGAAGGCCGGCTAGCCCTGTACCCGCCGCCGTGCGCCGCAGCGACCGGATCAACCCACGAACACGGCGCTACGCGCCCGATGCACGGTACGCTCGAATCCCTTCGTATACCGCGTCAGCTTCCGGTGGCGGAGCGCCTCGACGTCTTGCCACCCAGCGTCTACGAGCATGGGCGTGATGTCGTCCTTCGTGACGAAGACGCCGACCGCCGCGGCGCGCGCGCAACTCGCGAGGATGTCCCGCGCCTCGTCTGCCGCGTAGTCGAGCTGAATGCCATAGGGTAGGTCCGTCACCACGGCGTCTGCCTTGGGCAGCGACTCTCGCGCGTCCGCCTGATGGACGTGGGCGGCATACCCGAAGTGATCGAGATTCCCACGCGCCTTCTCGACCGCGATGGAGCTGCTGTCGGACGCGAGGACCATCAGCCCCATCTCCGCGGCTTCCATGGGTATGGAGGCGCTGCCACAGCACGGGTCGAGAATCACCCGCGCGGGTGGCGACACGATGTTCACCAGCGCGCGGGCGAGTCGCGGTGGCAGCGCGTTGGATGTCTGGTACGGCTTGTCGTGGTGACGGCGATACGCGTGCGCGTACTCCGTGACGATCTCCCCGAACCACAGACCGTCGTCCCGCATGACGAGTAGAAAGCGGTGTTTCGGGTCATCCAGGTCTGGGTAGAAGCCGCGCAGGCGGTCGGCCACGGCGATGATCGCGTCCCGGCTGCTGCTGCCATATCGCTCGGTCGTGCGCACCGCCTCAATACGGAAGGCGGTGGCGTCGAAGTTGGCCGTAGCCACCTCCGCGAGGAGGGCGTCCAGCGTACCGCCGCGCGCGATGATGTTCGCGCCCGTGCGCACATACGCGGACCGGGCTACGAGGGCAACGCTGTCGCACACGGCAATGCCATGCTCGTCAGGGACGCCACCTGTCAGGTTGGCGCACTCAACTGCGACGATGTCGTTCCCCGCATGCTGGATGCAGACAGCCAAGTGCTGCTGGGTAGTCACGGCGGCCCGATCTGGAATGTGGTCGCGGGAGAGGGACCTAGTCCACGTCTACGGGGTCGGCAGCGTGCAACGCGCGCCTTTGGTCCTCAATGCTGAGGAGGATGTCCGCCATCATCTCCTGCGACTTCTGGGAGTCCACGCTCATGCCCTCGACGTGTTCGCGCAGGGCCTTCAGCTCCCGTTGCATGTTCTCAATGTCGCGTTTACCCACTCTCCTGCGGCCGCCGAACAGCACTCCAATGCCCTTGGATCGGTAGTGCATGTAGATGGCGAACACCGAGATGCCGGCGCCGCAGGCGACGAGCATCGTCAGGAATTCCGCTATGGAGTTCATGGCGTGTTCCGGTGGGGTCGGGAGTCACTCCGGGGAGGCGTCCATCACCTCGCGCATGGCGGTCGAGACATGTTCATATGCGAAGCCGCGCCGAAGCAAGAACTGGTACATGCGACGCTGGGCGACCTCGCGAGGGAGCGCCCGGTACTGTGGGAGTTGTCCCTGCGCCACGCGGATGGCGGCGTCGCGTTCGTCTTCGTCGCTCACAGCGGTCAGTGCGCGGTCGATTGTCGTCCGGTCGATGCCCTTCTCGCGCAGCTCGCGGCGCATGGCGTAGCGGCCTTTGGGTTTGCCGCGCATCCTGCTGTCGATGTGGGCGCTGGCGTATTCTTCGTCGGAGATGTACCCGAGATCCTCGAGCGCCTGCACCGCGTGCTCGGCGGCCTCCTCGTCGAAGCCCTTCTTCCCCAGCCGGTTGAGCATCTCCCGGCGCGTGCGTGGTCGTACGCGGATGAGGTCCATGGCGGTGGACTTGGCGCGCGCCTTGGCGTCCTCCGCGAGCATCGCCTCACGCGTTTCCTCGTCCAGAGCGAGACCCACGCGCACGCCGTGCCGCGTCAGCAGACCGAGGTCCATGCTGAAGGATGTCCCGTCTTCCAGGTCGATGCGTCTACGGCTCGACTTGCGCGGGATGTGATGCACGCCAGTGATCGTCACGGTTTCACCCATAGCTCTAGGGTATCACGTGCGGGGAGGCGTCGTCAGCGTCTCCGGTGTCGGCTAGGTCGTCGTCCACGTCGGGCGGGTCCGGTATGGTGCGGGCGACGCAGACCACGTCGACGTACGTCAGCCCGGCCTCGCGGAGAACGCGCGCGGCTTCGGCTGTCGTGGCGCCCGTGGTGACGATGTCGTCCAGCAGCAGCGCCGGCTTGTCCTCCCATGCCTCGGGAATCCTCGCGCACCGGAACGCGCCTTCCACCTCCAGGCGGCGGGCGTCTGGGCCTTCGAGGCGGCTGAGGGGCGTCGTCGCCTTCACGCGGCGCAACCAGCTCGACTGTACGGGCAGACCGACGCGTCTACCCAGCCACTTCGCGAGCAACTGCGTCTGGCTGAATCCACGCTCGGCGCGCCGCACCCGATGGCTGGGGATGGGGATGAGCGCGCTGTACTCGCGCCAGTCGTAGAGAGTGGGCGTGATGTCGGCAATCAGGTGGGCCAGCCGGCGTGACAGTCCTGGTCGCGCGTCCAGCTTCATAGCGAGGATCGCCTCGCGCGCGGCGCCCATGTACCGTGTGGCAGCGCGGGTCGCCATCGGGCTCGCGGGGTCGAGGGCGCTGTCCTGTAGCCTCCCCCACGTCTGGATACCACGCCAGCAGGTAGGGCACAGCGTTGGCGAGAATCCAAGCGGAGCCTCGCAGCTACGGCAGGCGTCCGGGAACGCCCAGTGGAGAAGTCCTTCTCCCAGCGACGAGAGAGCGGATCGGATGGCGTGGGGCGGCGGCATGGCGGCTGGGGTCACTGAGAAGTATTGGGCTCGCCACTGTCCGTTGCAGCCGCGGCTTGCCCGAGCGTAGGTTGGCGCCTAGTGCACGTGCTCGTGCGGGACATCACGATGGACCTGCCGCCTCGCCCTGCCTCCTCCGGCCCAGGCAGCGGCAGTCCCACAACCGACAATCAGCGTGAACAGCGCCACGCCCGCGACGCCAAGCGCGCCTACGGAGGCGTCCATGATCGCCATCACGACGAGCAGAGCGGAAAACACGAGGAGCGCGGACGCGGCGATCCGGTTCATGCGGTAGACGCCGTAGGCTCCCGCCAGGATCAGTCCCGACGTGAAGATCGCTATCAGGGCGTCCTGGCTGCCGCTCTTCATCTGTTCTCGCGCCGCCAGCAGCATCCTGAGGGCGCCGAGGGCGGCGATGATGATTGCGGACGACCTCGCAGCGCCTTTGGCCAGCATGATGTCCCTCTTCTGTACTCACGCGCGGCGCGCGCGAACCCACGCACAACCTACCGCCATGGCCAGCCTGACGCAAACGCCACGCCGTCTACAGCGTGGCGGCCGACCTTGAGCACAGGCGGTCTGGTCCCTGACGCTAGCCGATAGCCGCCGAAAGGACGCCATCCCATGGGGCGCAACGGGCTGCCCTTTCTAGCGCTCGCCTTCGTCGCCGCGCTCGTCACCTGGAACATGGCGCACGCGGACGACGGTCCATCGTCGGACGATTCTGGGCGCTATTGGAATCAGTTCGCAGTTGCCCTCGACAAGCGCACGGGCGACACGCGCTGGAGGGAGGACCGCAATGTCGATTCCGACTTGGCCTCCGCGATGGAGGCGCTAGGGTTCAGCGCCACTCCAGCGGAGGTGGAGGAGACCGCGAAGGAGAAGCCGAACGACAGCCGGAAGTCGTACGCCACGGCGACGCTCATCGACCATCGAGGCCGACGACAACTCGTCAGCCCTGCGGCCGAGGCGACCATCTCGTACGATCCCGCGAGCGGTGAGGAACTCTGGCGCGTGCGGCACGTCGGCGGGTTCAACGTCGCGTGCCGGCCCATGTACGACCACGACCTCGTGTACTTCATCACCGGACTCGACAGCCGCTTGCTGGCGGTGCGACCCACGGGCGTCGGGGACGTCACGGACACGCACATTGAGTGGAGCGCGCGCCGCGGTAGCCCCGGCATGCCATCGCCCCTGCTTGTTGGGGAGCTGATCTTCTACATCAGTGAGAGTGGCGTCGTCTCGTGCCTGGAGGCGAAGACCGGGCAGGAAGTGTGGCGAGAGCGGGTCGGCGGAGAACCCTGGGCCTCGCCCGTGTATGGCGGCGGCAATATCTACTTCGCCAGCAGCGAGGGGAAGGTGTCCGTCATCTCCGCGTCGAGGGACTTCGAGTTGCTCGCGGAGAACCAGCTTGACGGCAGCTTCCGCGCCTCGCCCGCCGTCGCCGGGAACTCGCTGATCCTCCGATCAACGAGTCGCCTTTACCGGGTCGAGAAGTAGTCAGGGCTACCAGCGTTGCCTATCAGCGCGTGATACCAGCTATCCGCCACAGCATATCGAGGTCCATCGACTCGCGGACGGCGTCCGCCAGGCGGTCGTATTCGTCGTCCGCCGACGCCAGGCCACCCGTCCCATGTTCGTAGGCCAACCCCTTTCGACGCGCGAGCGCGGTTAGCAGATCCGCCCGGACGGAGGGGTTGTCCAGCAACCCGTGTACCATCGTCCCGACAACCGCGCCCGTCTCGTCGGTTGCCCCGTCGGACACGGACGTGGACGCGCCGCTTCGGGACACGATCTCGTACGCCCCCGCGGACGACGCTACATGCTCCACGACCCCCATGTGTATCTCGTAGCCGCTCAGGGTCTCATTGGAGGAGGCGTCGCCCAGCAGCGGGCCAGATGTCGCGCGTCGGACCTCAACCTTCGCGGTGGTCTTCTCGCGCGCGAACCGCGTTCGCAGCGGCAGCAGCCCCAAACCCCGCACGCTCGGTTCGGTTGACTCGACGCCGTGCGGATCCTCGATGATCTCACCTAGCATCTGGCAGCCCCCGCAGATGCCGAGGACCGGCTCACCGTTCTTGGCCCGTCGTGTCACGACGTCGGCGACCCCCACGTGCCGCAACCACTCCAGGTCCAGGACGGTGTTCTTGGAGCCCGGCAGGATGACGAGGTCTGCGCCCTCAGCGTCCTCCGCCGTCTCGACGAACCGGACGACGACCTTTGGCTCGTGTTCTAGCGCCAACACATCGTCGTAGTTCGAGATGCGCGGCACACGGACGACGGCGATGTCGATCTGGTCGTATCCAGGACGATATCTCCCGCGCCGATCCTCGAGAGACACGGAGTCCTCGTCGGCGATCTTCAGCCCGCGCACATATGGCAGCACTCCAAGTGTCGGCTTGCCCGTATATCTGGTGAGGAAGTCGAGTCCCGGTTGCAGCAGCGCCACGTCGCCGCGGAACTTGTTCACGACGAAGGCGGCGACTCGGTCTCTCTCGTCAGGGTCGAGGAGCGCCATCGTGCCCACGAAGGACGCGAAAACGCCGCCCTTGTCGATGTCTCCGACGAGGAGCACGGGAGCGTCCGCCAGCTTCGCCACGTACATGTTCGCGACATCGCGGTCCTTGAGGTTCACCTCGGCGGGGCTACCGGCGCCCTCGATAATCACCAGATCGTGCTGCTCGCGTAGCGACGACAGGCAGTCCGCTACTACCTGCTGGAAGTACGCTCTGCGACCGTCGTAGTCCCACGCGCTCTCGCTTCCAATGGGCTTGCCCATCACGACGACTTGGGATCTGGCATTGCCCTCGGGTTTCAGGAGCACTGGGTTCATCTCGACGGTGGGAGCGATCCCGGCAGCCGCAGCTTGCACCGCCTGCGCGCGGCCGATCTCGAGTCCATCAGGCGTGACGGCGGAATTCAGGGACATGTTCTGCGACTTGAACGGCGCAACGCTCAACCCCTCGTCGCGGAACAGGCGACACAGCCCAGTAACGAAGAGGCTCTTCCCCGCATCTGACGCCGTGCCCTGGACCATGATCGCGGGAGCTAACATCAACGCCATCCTCTCATCGCGGACAGACTGGGCGGAGTCTACCACGCCGACGTGGTCCCCCCGCATCAATCTGCACGTCCTCGGCGGCAGCTCCGCCTCACACCCAAGCTGGCGCTAGCGGCGCGCCTCATGTAATGTTAGTCTACACGTAGAGGATCTTCGCGCTTGGTCGAAGGCGCGCGGCGGGGAGTAGACGGCCGAGGCGTTCGTGTGGCGACTGTATCTGGCCGGATCCGGACAGGCATCTGGGCGGGGAGCGGGAGAACATAATGAGTTACGTAGCCTCCGCGCCGACTACGGCGTCAACACCGATTCGCGACCGACGCCTAACTATCGGTTGGATGGCGATTGGCACTCTAATCGCGCTAATCGCGGGCGTCATCCTCACGCCCGGATTCGCCCACGGCCAGGCGATACCGATGATCGCCATGAGCCGCAGCGGGGACACCCTGGTATCTGCCAGCATCTGGACGTTTGAGCCAGTTTCTGGTGATCTCATCCAGATCACTGACGATCTAGGGCTTGATGTCGAGCCTGTCTGGTCGCCGGATGGCGAGAAGATCGCCTTCGTGTCGGTAGGCCGGGAAGGCGCCCCACTGATCAGCATTTTCATGGTTGACGTGGGTACCGGAGCCCTTACGCAGTTGACGGACGGTCTCGCGGAAGATCGCTATCCAACGTGGTCGCCGGATGGAGCTAAGCTCGCGTTTAGCCGGAGGGTCGAGGGCGGCTCTTACCCAAAGAGTCTCTGGACCGTGGACGTGAATACGCTTCAGATGGACCGGCTGACGGAGGATACTGAAAACGAGATAGAGCCAGCCTGGTCGAGCGGCAATGTGATCGCGTACGTCGCCGGGAGCCCGTACAGCGTATGGACGTTGGACATGGAGACAGATGTGCATATGGATCGAGAGTACGACGGCACCCACCCGGCGTGGTCTCCCGATGGCGAGAAAGTCGCCTGGCAGCAACAGGAGGGCGGCAACGGTGCGATCTTCATCGTCGATCCTTCCACTGGGCTCCACACCAATCTGACAGGCAACCAGCGGCACGACGCAACGCCTTCATGGTCCCCAGACGGCACGGATATTCTGTTCAGTTCCTTGGACCAAGACGCCGAACTCCCGTGGAATCTGTGGTCGGTGAATATCGACACGGGGACCTCGCACAGGTCACGGACTTCCCTACCAGTGAATCGGACGCTGACTGGGGCCTATCCACCGTAAAGCAGCGGTTCGCGGCGTCACCAGCCACCCTCGACTTCGGCCTCGTGGCGTCCGGCGCTCCTGCCGCCAAGCAGATCACGGTGACCAACGACGGCGCCGACACTCTCGAGGTGAACGCCTCCTCGGACAGCGCCCAGTTCGTCGTATCGCCAGCCAGTCTCTCGGTCGCTGGCGGCTTGTCTGCAGTAGTCAATGTGACGTTCACGCCGCCTACATTGGATCTGGAGAACGCGACGATCACACTCACGCACAACGCCCTGGGCGGCTCCCACACGATCGCTGCGAGCGGCACCGGGTCGGCCGACCTGGTGTTCACGCCGTCGGCTGACCCGATAGCCGTCCCGCTGGGTCTCGCGTCGTTGCCGACGCCTCTGACGGTGGGGTCCGTGCTGGGTGGCGAGGCGCCCTACACGTTTACGGAGCGGGCCCCTGCGGTGTCGTGGCTGGACGTGTCGACGGCTGGCGATCTCTCGGTGGCGAGTGGGGAAACTACGCCCACGACGCGCGGCACATATACGATGTTCCTCGACATCTCGTCCGCCAACGGGCAGTCGCTATCCACCACCGTCACCGTCAGCGTCGAAGGCATCCGGGTGTACGCCCTGGCGCCCACGACCGTGGACGATGCGGACCTACCGGCGACCGTAACGCTCACGCTTTCGGCTCCTGTCAGCAGTCTCGAGAGTGTGACACTTGATGGGGGCGCCGGGGCAATTGTCCTCACTCCCACAGCCTCGGTTACAGGCTTGCCCCTTGATGCCGACATCGTCATCGCGGCGGCGGACATCGCGAATGGCGGGTCGCCCGTGTACGGGCGCTACGAAGTGAGCGTCACGGAGGCGGGGCAGGCGCTGCTGCCAACGCAGCACGCGCTCAACATCACCGGGGAGGCATGGCACGCGTGGGATGGGGTTCTGGCGCTGGCGAACGGGTCGGAATCCAGGACTGCCACGTTCGGCGCGGCGGTCAACACGTCCAATGCGTACGTGCCCGCCGAAGACATCATCACTCCTCCCGCCCCGTCAGGAGCGGCGGCGGTGTATTTCACTCGCGACGCATACGAGTTGCAGCGGGACATCATCCACGTGTCCAGCTCGTTGGACACCCTTACATGGGAAGGTGAAGTAGTCGTTCCCACCGGTTCGGCGTGGACGCTGTCCTGGCCCAACTCGGACGCTATACTGGGATCCTACGTCTCTGAACTGACCCATCCGACCGGGGTCGTCGCCATGGCGCCAGGCGGGTCGGTCACCTTCGACAGCGGGACGCATCCGATCGCGATCCGCTTGGCGCCGGTTCCGACGGTGCTCAACATGCAGCTGTCGTCGGGGTGGAACCTCATCTCCATTCCGGGTTCAGCAACTGTGTCGCTCGATAGCCTTGCCCCGTCAGATGTCGTCGGGATTTACGGGTGGGACGCCCTCGCCCAGCAGTGGGTGGCGGTCTCGGGGTCAACGCCGCTGACACCCATCACAGACGGTTACTTCGCGCTTCGCGCTGCCGTGGGGTTTCAGTCCGTTCCGATAGCCGTGGATTTGAACACCGTCGAGTCGAGCGCGGCCACTATCCGCCTCGAGCAGGGCTGGACTATC
Organism: uncultured bacterium; assembly: GCA_964473525.1. Lineage (GTDB taxonomy): Bacteria > Poribacteria > WGA-4E. The sequence goes on along the minus strand of CAYYPK010000004.1, from coordinate 196,945 downwards.
GTGGGGGTCATCTTTGGCGGCATTAGCGCGTCCACGCTCAACCTCGATCCGGGCAGGATATTCAGATGGACCGGATCTAGCTACGAGGCAGTGCTGGAGGGAGAGACGCTCTTACCGTTCGCGGGCTACTGGGCTTTCGCCGATGTCGGGGCCGAGATCCCTGTGACCCAGAGCAACTGGGTGACGCCACCGGCCCCGTCGACTCAGGCTGTGTCCGCCCAGCCGCAGCCTGAGTGGATGGCGTCACTTTCCCTGAATCTTCCAGGCGGAACAAGCCGCACGGTGGAAATCGGAACGCATGATGCGGCCACCCCCAAGCACGACCGCTATGACATTCTGCAACCGCCGACGGTCGATGCCGGGGCAACCGAGTTTTACGCCTCGGGGGCCGGGCTCGCTAGCCGCCTAACGCGGAGCGTGGAGCCGGCGAGACGAGGGCGCACGGTGTGGGAGATCATCGCAAGCGTGGCGGAAGCGGGAGCATCGTTGTCGGTTCGGCCGGATCCGCTGCCTCCGGGCTACCGACTGCGGGTCGAGGAGGACAGCCGGCCACTCGACCTAAGTGGCGGGCGAGACATCCAAGCGTCACAAGGCTCCCACCGGTATCTCGTCTTCCTGAGCTGGCAGGCCCCGATCTCGACGCGTCTGCTGGCGAACTACCCAAATCCCTTCAACCCTGAGACGTGGATCCCGTTCGACCTGAAAGCTGGGGCCTCCGTGGTCATCCACATCTACAACGCCACGGGCGCGCGGGTAAGAACGCTGAATCTAGGGTATCGCGATGCTGGCTACTACAGGGATCGAGCGGATGCTGCGTACTGGGACGGTCGTAACGATGCGGGGGAACGGGTAGCAAGCGGAGTCTACTCGTACGAACTGCGAGCCGGCGGCGCCCGGTCACTCCGGCGAATGGTCATTCGGAAGTAGCGTCCGGTGGAAGCTACACCGGTGCGTCCTCAGACCGGTGGCGCCGCACCGCACAGCCTGACGTCCACTAGAAGTCGATCCCCTGCTGCGCGCGGATGCCGCGGTCGAAGGGGTGCTTGATCGGCAGCATCTCGGTCACCAGGTCCGCCATGTCCACCACGGCCTCGGGGGCGTCGCGACCGGTAACGACGACGTGTACCTCCTTCGGCCGATCCCGAAGCGCCTGCGTTACCCGCTCGATTGGGAGGAAGCCGTACTGCATGGCATACGTGATCTCGTCGAGGATGACGATGGAGTGCTCCCCCGAGACAATCATCCCCTCGGCGACTTCCCAGGCTTTCTCCGCTGTCCGCTTGTCGCGGGACAGATCCTCGCTCTCCCACGTGAACCCTTCGCCCATCACCAGGAAGGTCAGATCGGGGAGCGTCTGCGCGAATTCGCTCTCGCCCGTCTTCCACTTGCCCTTGATGAACTGGACCATCGCGACCTTGCGGCCGGTCCCCAGCGCGCGGAATGCCAGACCCAGGGCGGCGGTCGTCTTCCCCTTGCCATTCCCGGTGTAGACGATCACCAGTCCTGGCCGCTCGGAACGGCGCCGCTCATTTCGCTCGGACATTATCCAAACCCTTCACGCTGGCGCGGTACGCGCCGTGATGCGACGTGTGAAGGGATACTCATGCGGGCGAGCGCGGAGGGGCGGCCCCTGCCGTCTGCGTCGCGAGCGTGGGCGCTGACCGGCGGTCGTTCGGGGGCTTGCCAGCCTGCGGGAGGCAAACTCCGACCACAGTCCACGATCCGGGAGCGTGGGCGAACGCACGGACGGTCAACATGGAGTCGAGGAGCGGGCGCCGAGCCCTCGCGCTGCGCCATCGCATGGAATATCCCGATGTCTTCGAGGAGGATCATCGGGAAAACCACTGCGTGACGGCGACGAGGCGACATCACGAGAATTCCCGAGTCGTCCCTCGACGACTGGAAACGGGCAGTGGCAGGTCTCCGGGCTTATCGCCGCTCTCGCGGAGCGTCCACGTCGCCTTCCCCGATGCCGTGCGGCATTGAGTGGCCTCGACGTGAGCATCCGTTAGGATGCCGAATCACCGTTGCGGGGCAGCCACGGACTCTCACCGTGTTCCCTATTCTCCCTCGTCGCCGTGACAGACTTGCCGGGCTCCGAAGGGCACCAACCGCCGTGTGCTAATCAATGTGACGAACAGTGGGAATATAGCGACGCGGCCAGGGGTAGTCAACCCGCCCCGGGCCTCCCAGTGTGTCCATCTGGCGCGCAGGTTCCCTGATCGGAAGCCTATCTCCGCCTCAGCATTCCCCACGTCGTCGCGGCTTTGCCCGTGGGCGAGACCGCTTGGGGAGCGTCCACGAACACGCCAGAGACGACCCAATTGGCGCCTCCGTTCTGCGTGACGCTCAACTGGAAGGGCTCGTCGCCTGTCACCGACCAGATGTGCCATACCCCCTCGTGGAAGTCCGGGTTCTCAACGACGGCGTCTGTGTCCCCCGGGTCGCCCTGATGGCCCGACACGTCCATCAGCCGCGCGCTTGAATCCCAATCCACGAAGTACACGGCGATCTCGTACTCGTTGGCGTCCACCGTGAACGACAGCGTAGCGGCTCCGTTGCCGTATTGGCAGGCTCCGATGCGATCGTCGATGGCTTCATCCGCGAACTGCAGCCCGCGGTCGTCCTGAACGGCGCTCGCCCAGTTCCACCGGTTCGGGCTCCCGTCTTCGTACTCGGTCAGAAGGCCGTCGACCAACTGGTCGTTGTCCTGCCCAGGCACGTTTTGAGCGTTGACGCCACCGGCATCGAAGATCACTCCTCCCGAGGAGCCATACACGCCACGCCAGGACCCCTGCGTGTCGAAGTCCTCGTGCAGGTACTCCACATCCGCCATCGCGTCGCCTATCCCCGACACGGCCGCCGCCATCACCAGCGCTCCACACCACGATACCACTCGCGTCATGGGCCACCTCCACTTGTGTTCCGTGTGCCACGGCATACAGACACGAACGCAATGTCGCCCGCACTGGCAGGACATTAGCCGATCCCCGAGGCACGTGGATAGCCTCAGCGGATCCCGATCCAATGGGACGAGCGGGGCGAATGTAACGATGGACCGTGGGAGAGTCAACCTGCGCCCACCGAGGGGATGCGCCCGGGCATCCCAGGGAGTCGCCGTGTTATCCTATGCTCACGATGCTCGATGACGACAGAAGCACGTTGACCCCACAAGGCGGCCGCATCGCGCGCCATGGACGAGTACCTGCAAGCCTCCGACATCATCGACTACGATGACCCGGCAGTCACCGCGCTGGCGGAGCGCCTGGCCGTGGGCAGCTCCGGCGCGACGGCTACAGCCCAACGCTGCTTCGAATGGGTCCGCGACGAAATCGCGCACAGCTTCGACGTGCGCGCGACCTCGGTGACGTGCTCCGCGTCCGAGGTGCTGCGAGAGGGGGCGGGGATCTGCCACGCGAAGAGCCATCTCCTCGCGGCGCTGTTGCGCGCCAACGACATCCCGGCGGGCATGTGTTATCAGCGCCTAAGCAGGGATGGCCAGGGCGCTCCCTTCTGCCTGCACGGTCTGAATGGCGTCTTCCTCGAGGGTCACGGCTGGTACCGCATCGACCCGAGAGGCAATCGAGGCGGCATCGACGCGCAGTTCGGTCCACCCGTGGAGAGGCTGGCGTACCCCATCAGGCTGGAGGGCGAGGCTGACCTACCCGACATCCTCCCGTCGCCTCTGCCCATCGTCGTCGACGCTCTGCGAAGTTCCAGAACGACAGCCGACCTGCGCGCCAATCTTCCGGACGTGCCCTGACGCGAACAGCCCTCCTAGCCTTGACGGGCGCGGCGGGTCTCCTTAGCCTCTTCGCACTGTCGGCTCCGCGCTGGCACAGGATAAGGACAGCGCCGCTTGCTAACGTGGCGCGCGACGCGCGGGCGATGCCCAACCGAACGCATCTGCCTCAACGCGCGCGCAGGATAGGGAGGTCTGCATAATGAGGTACAGGGCCATCGGTGTCTGTATAGCTGGTTTCGGTCTGTGGGCCATGGGTTCCGAAGGGGTGTGCGGCACGTTCGTCGATGACTTCAGCAGCGCCGCCGTCACCGAATCCACGTGGGAAGTCCTCTACCGAGACTGGGTCGTCGCGGACGGGGTGTACTCCGCTCCCGGACAGGCAGGACTGACGCAGTGTCCTATATCCCTGCTTCCGATCGACGTGGAAGACGGGATGGTCATTGAGGCGCAATGCAGCGACATCGGTGACGGGAACTGGTCTAACTTCGCGGTTGTCTTCGCCTATGTAGACGAGGACGTGGCGTGGGCAGCGGGCGCGGGGGTAGGCAACAACCAGTGGCGCATCTTCCAGTTCACGCCTCTCGCGTCGGCGGGTGGAGCTTGGGGGGTGGACATCGTCCCGGGAGTGGCCGTGCAGAAGCCGCTGGTTGCTGGGGAGTGGTACAACGTGCGCGTGGAGATAGACGGCGCGACGGTCACGCTCTTCGCAAGCTCAGAACCCGAAAGCGACAGCCTCGAGGAAGTGAACGTCTACGATATGGACAGCGCGCCGGAAGGCCGCGTGGGGCTCGGTGCCGCAGGGGCGTCGCCGGTGTTCAACGAGATCCGCGTCACCGGGCGCAACGTCCGGACGGTTGAGGCGCAGGGGAAGCTGGCGGCGACGTGGGCGCGCGTTCGGGCGAGCGGCGAGCCACGCTGAACATCTGTACCCCGCCTGCAGTCCGCCGCATGGGGTAAGCTAGACGCCGCACTCAGCAGCCACTAATTCGATGACGTCGAAGACGCGGGGCGACCAGGCCTGCACATTCACGAACGATACGCCTACGTCGCCTCCGTGAGCGATTATGTGCCTGTTGCTTACGATGCTGTTCACCGCATCCCGAAGTTGGGTCTTGGCGTCAAGCGTCTTCTCGATAGACGCCTCCCACGCGGGATCGAACAGACCGCATAGAGCCAGCAACTCGGACGTCTTCAGACCCCCGGATCGGCTCAACCGGCTCTGCACGAAATTGCGCAGTTGGGGGCCACCGCGGACATCAGCGTACTCCGCGAGTATCTCCCTGACGCAGACCTCAATCGCCCCGCTGATTCGCACACACAGGTAGCGGGCCCACTCAGCGAGCAGGTCGGGGTGTTCGACGAAGCTCTTCTGCTGCCGCACATGCTCGATCAAGCTCTCAATGGACGATCGCTGGCTCTCTATCACCCTACGAGCAGTCTGGGGGCTACGTCGCATCTTGGAAGGCCTGGACGCCCAACTCGATGCGCCTCAGGACGATTCCCGTATGCGCCGTCGAACGATCCGTCAGCTCGATGAATTCGTCGGTTCTGAGCAGCGAATCGTACGCACTGCTGATGTCTGCCGAGCTGTGTACCTCGCCTTGCTCAAGCCGCACGGCCGCTCCCACCATGACCGCGTCGAACACAGCCGAATTCACCCTCTGCCTGGGCTTGAAAGCGCGTTCTCCGATGGCACCGTATATCGTGTCAATCGTCGCTACGAACTTGGCTCTCATTTCCTCCATGGAAATGCCCCGGCCGAATGCATGGTGTCGGTGCATGAAGTCGTTGAGGAATTTCTTCATGTCGCCTTGGTAGTGGGCACGCTCGTAGCAGAGAGCTAGGCTTCGGAGGATGAGCTCCTCATCCCGCATCCGGGCATGTTTACCGCCGTAGATCGCGCGCCACGAGGGATGGTCGTTCAGCATCGCCAGTAGGGCTACAAACCCAACTCCGTCGCCGTCGCGTTCTTCGTATAGGCACGAGCGTATCTCCTGTGCCTCAAGCGGCGTAGCACCGGTGTTCAGTCGCTCGAAGACGTGATGGATGCTCCGATGATCGCCGGACGGCTGGTCCTGCTGGACAATGAACGCATGTAGCAGCGCGTTGTCCAACGTGCGCTTCTGTTCAGGCCCCAGCTCCCTGCAGGTCCTCCCCACGTAGTCTGGATGTACAGCTTTCAGATAGAAGTTCCGCCCGTTCCCAAAGGAGCCACCGTAGAAGTACTGGAGCGTCTCGAGACGCTGTTTACCGTCGATTACGACAAATCGCCCCTCCGCGTTTTTCCAAAGGAAGATCGCAGGAACCGGAAGACCTACCAACAGCGACTCAATGAAGCGCGACGCTCGGTCATGCTTCCAGACGTACCCTCGCTGAAAGCCTGGCAGCAGGATTTCACCGGAATTCATGCGGTCTACCAGAGCATCGACAGGGAAGTCAGCCCCGTACGTCGTGATCGTGTAGCGCGACGGGTAGTCTAGAAGCTCGTCATCGCGGGCCTGCTGTGCCATCGTGTCGTCGCGGAATGCCTGCTGATCGACTGCCATGCCTACCCCCGTTCGCTCGCCAGCCGTTGCGCCCGAATCCACCATCGGAACGATATGCTACCCGGCTCGCCCTGCGCGCGCCAGGCACCGACGATGGCGATTGCGCTGAAGTCCCCGCCTACCGGTAGCGCGCCGCATGCCCACCTATATCCTCCAACCTGAACAACTGCTGCCCCTCCTCAGAAAGCCCATCGTACGTCTCCTGCGGGATCCCGATGGGCGGATAGCTCGTGCGCAGCCAATGGCGCGCGTGAATCATCGCCATGTTGGGTCGGGGAGCGTCGGAGCGGTTGGGCGTGCCGCGATGCCACATCCGTATGTCGCGAATGAGCAGCGACCCGCGCGGCATGATGCACGGCTTCGAGTCCATCGTCTCGGCGAGTTCGTGCATGTCCGCGTCTTCGGGCATGAGGTGCGTCCCGCCCGGCCATATCTCGACGGGGCCGTTGTCCTCGCGGAAGTCAACGAGCGGGACGTTCAGCACGACAGCGAACGTGGGAGGCGCCACCGGCATGCCCGGGAACAGCCGGTGGATGTCGGAATGCACGCGTTGGTATTCCGAACCCGGCATCGGTGTGTCGGACGCGAAGTATTGGCACACGCAGTCGTCGCCCAGAAGCGCCTTGATGACCGGCAGCGCGAAGGGGCTCGTCACGACGTGCGGCGCGTTGAACGGAGCCGCAAACGGCAGGTGCATCTGATAGCGGTTCACGCCCCGGTTATCGTCCGTCGCCGTCGTGTAGTCGTGGAAGAGCCGCATGAAGTTCTCGTGCAGTTCGTCCACGACATCGCCTGGCAACACGCCCTCGAAGACGACATAGCCGTTTACACGCACCTGCTCAACCGCGAGCCGTAGCGTCTCCGGGTCGAGCGCGTCCGCGTCGAGTTCCGCCTGTGTGAGTTGCATTGTTCCCTATCCGGGCATGTCCGCCGTGGTTGTCAGTTCGACTGTCTTGCCGAGGTTGCCCGCGTCGAGCCCGGCGAGCAGCACTTCCGTGACGTGTCGGGCAGTCCACGCGTTCTCCAACGGCGGCTGTATCCCGGCGGCGATGCAGTCGTGCCAGTGTTCGTGCAGCCCGCCGACGCCTTCCGTGAGATCCACGGTTTCCGTGGCGACCGGGGCGCTTTCACGCGTGTAGGAAGTCGGCGTGTATTTCGTGACAGACGCGCCTTCCTCGCCGGGGCTCATGAACTTCCCGGCGGTACCGTGGATGCGCAGCATCCCGGTGCGAGCGGGGTCACACCAACTCGTCTCCGCCGTGACGACGGCTCCGTTTTCCATCTGACAGATGAGCGTGGCTACGTCGTCGAGTTCCGTCGGCTTGTCGAAGGTGGTGACCATCGCCGCGACGCGCTTCACCGTGCCAAGCACCGCCACGACTTTGCTCACCGCGTAGACGCCCATGTCGAAGAGCGCCCCGACACTGGCGCGCTTGGCGTCGAAGAACCACAGATCCTCGTCCTTCTCGCCGAAGATGTCGCGGATTTCAGCGTAGTAGATCTCAGGGCCGCCGTGGCTGTGACGGAAGTTGCCGCCGGACACCTTCCCAATGGCGCCCTCCCTGCACAGCTTGCGTAGCGTGTATTCGGCGTTACCGAAATGCGGCATGCACTGCACGGTGCGGTCCGTCTTCTCGACGGCGGCTACGAAGTCGTTCGCTTCCTGCATATCCCCGGTGAGGGGCTTCTGCATGAGCACGTGCTTGCCCGCTTCGATCGCCTTGATGCCCCAGGACACGTGCAGCGGGTGCGGCGTGCCGATCACGATTGCGTCGATGGAATCGTCGGCGATGACGTCGTCGTAGTTCTGCGTCCACCCGGCGATATCGAACTGCTCGCAGAGCTGCGTCAGGCGATGCTCTTTCCGCCCGCTGACAAGGCACAGCTCGTAATCGTCGTTCTTGGCCAGGTCCGGCAGATGCAAGCGCGCGACGATTCCGCCAGCGCCGATGACCCCAATGCGCACCTTAGACATGCATGCCTCCATGTTCCTGCTGAATGTGGGCGTGAAGGGGGATGTAGGGTATGAGATGTGCTATCGCGCCGCAAGGAGACGGGAGCGGCACAACAGGCGTGTGCTTGCACGGGTGTAGGGTTGTCCACATGCGCCGCGCGCCGCACAATGCGCGCATGGCTCCGTCTGAGGGGCAGCGTGGGATAGGGAGAGCCGTGGCTACGCAAGACCCGTCTGTACACGCCGACTTCTACGTCGCCGGGGGGACACTCCGCGCGGATGCTCCATCCTACATCCCGCGGCAGGCGGACGAGGATCTCTACGCCGCGCTGTCGAGAGGCGAGTTCTGTTATGTCCTGACGTCTCGGCAGATGGGCAAGTCCTCGCTCATGGTGCGCACGGCGATGCGACTGCGGGACGACAGCGCGACGGTGGTCGTCCTAGACCTGACGTCATATGGGCAGAACGTCACGCCTGAACAGTGGTACTTCAGCCTGCTGACGACCGTCGGGCAGCGGCTCGACATCGAAGACGAACTCGAGGACTTCTGGGCAGACAACGAGTCACTGACCCCGCTCCATAGATGGATGGAGGCGTTCCGCCAAGTCGTGTTGGCTAGGCTCGAAGGCCGCGTAGTTGTTTTCGTAGACGAAATCGACGTTGTCCAGAGCCTGCCGTTCTCGGCAGGCGAGTTCTTCGCGGGCATCCGAGAGTGCTACACGCGTCGCGCCCAAGACCCCGAGTTCGAGCGCATCACGTTCTGTCTCGTCGGCGTGGCGACCCCATCGGACCTGATCGAAGACCCGTTGACGACGCCCTTCAACGTAGGCACACGCGTTGATCTCGGTGACTTCCGGGCACACGAGGCCGCGCGTCTTGCTGAGGGGTTAGGCCGTGACGAGGCGACCGCCGAGAGCCTCGTCGGCCGGATCCTGCACTGGACTGGAGGACACCCCTACCTGACGCAGCGGCTCTGCGCCGCAGCGGCCGACGACGCCACGGTCATCGATGGCGACGGCGTCGACCGGCTATGCCCGGCCCTGTTCTTCTCGGAGCGCGCGCAAGAGCAGGACGACAACCTCCTCTTCGTCCGCAACCAGATGCTGCACCGCGACACTGACCACGCCAGTCTCCTCGGCCTCTACGACCGGGTACGTCGCGGGAAGGACGTCCGCTACGACGAGACGGACCCGTTTGTGAACATCCTGCGGCTCGCGGGCATCGCCCGCGTAGATGGCGGATCCCTGGCAGTGCGCAACCGCATCTACGAGCGCGTGTTCGACCGCGCGTGGGTCGTAGGGAACATGCCGGACGCAGAGCTGCGCCGGCAGAAGGCAGCGTTCCGTAGAGGCCTGCTGCAAGCTGCTGGCGCCGCGACTGCCATTCTTGCCGTCGTCGCGGCGCTTGCTGTCCTCGCCAAGCAGCAAGCCGGGCGTGCGGAAGGAGCCGAGATAGCGCGTACCGAGCAGCTCGCCCGAACCCAGGCCGCCACCGGGCAGAGGCTACTGGAGGCTGGCGACGTCAGCGGCCTGCTCGTGCTGGCGCAAGCGCGAGAGACCGCCGAGGACTCGCCGCTGATCGCCGCAGCCATCGACGAACGGTGGGCGATTTGGCATTGGCAGATACAGCATCAACTCCTGCACGTCGTTGGGCAGGACGGGCCTCTGACCGCGATGACGTTCAGTCCTGACGGACGCCTGTTTGCCACCGCGTCCAGCGACGGCACGGCCCAACTGTGGGATGTAGAGAGCGGCAAGCCACACGGTCCTCCCCTGAAACACGGCTCCCCCATCGGGTCCAACGCAGCCATTTTCTGGGAGGATTTCTCGAGCAGGCTGATGCAGTTCAGTCCAGACAGCCGTCTGGTGGCGCTGGGCAGCGCCGACGGACGTATCAGCGTGTGGAACTGCGGGACTGGCCAACTGCACGGGCCCGTATTGTCTTCCAATGGCGAGGAACCGTACAAGATGGCCTTCTCGCCGAGCGGCGTGATTCTCGCGGTGACAGCGCGCGAGGGGCGAGACCAATACGCGTACCTATGGGCGTGGGATACGGACACCGGGGAAGGGGTCCGAAGCGAGGAGTCGTACAATCCGCCCGCAACGTTCCTCGGAGACGGGTCCACCATCGCTGCGGGTCTCTTCCTCCCAACTGTGATCGAGACAGCGTCAGCCAAGACCGTGTGGCAATGGGATGAAATACCCAACTCCTGGGACCGGCGCGGTGATGTCACTGCCATCGGCCGCTTCAACACCGGTAATGTGTTCCTCTTTGACCCAAAGGGCGATGAACTGCACAGGCTGTCGATCAGCCCGATTACGACTCGCGGCAACGTCCGGCTGAGTTCGGACGGTGCGCGGCTTGCCACGGGATCGTCGCAGGGAATCCGGATATGGGACACGAAGACCGGGGCGGAGATCGGCTCCCCTCTCCCTCATGACACGTGGGTCACGCATCGGAGCTTCAACGCGGACGCCTCGCTGATTGCGACGGCCACCGGCTCCGTCGTCTGGGTGTGGGATGTCGAGACGAGCAGCCTAGCGGCAGACCCAATCTCCCATCCCACGCAGGTGGCGAACGTCGAGTTCCACCCGAGCGATCCCTATCTGCTGGCGACGCGCGCTGTCGGAGCCACCGCGTCGCTATGGAACGTCGCCATCCAGCAGGGGGTCACGACGCTAGCCGAATACGGCAAGGCGGAGTGGCGGGGCGGGTATACGCGAACCCACATAACGTTCAGCGGCGACGGCGCAGTCCTGGCCACAACGGACGATGATGACAGCCGCATCGATTTGTGGGACAGCGCGTCGCTGACCCGCTTGGACGTTACGGTCGATGACATCAAGCCAGGCGCCGACGACTCCAAGCCAGGCAGCAAGGTGCTGCGTAGCGGTATCGGAGCTACCGCGCTGAACCACGACGGATCGCTGTTAGCCGTAAGCACGTCGGCCTTCACGATCGCCAGCAAGGACGCGGATCCTGTCTATGCCACGGACGTACGTCTGATCGACACGACGACCGGCAGGTCCGCGCGCGAGCCGGTCCCCTATTCGAACACTGCCACCGCCCTCGCATTTCTGGCTGACGAAACGCTGCTCGCGGGCCTGGGTACCACCGGCGAGGGCATCCACAGGCTGAACCCCTACACGGGCGAACAGCTGGGCGAGTCGTTCAAGAGCCTGTGGGTGGCCCACGCCGGACACGGCGGCGGCATCGGCGTTGATCCCACCGGCAGGCGGCTCGCGACATCTTCGCATACGGGGGCGGCGCAGCTGTGGGATCTGGCAACCGGCGACGCCGTAGGGCCGACCATCAAACACGACGGCCGCGTGGACTGCGTCCGCTTCAGTCCCGACGGGGAGTTGTTCGCCACCGCGTCGGAGGACAACACCGTCCAGCTGTGGAAGTCCAGCACCGGTGAGCGGCATGGCCCGCTACTGACACATCCCAGCCGCCGCTGGTGGGTGTCGTTCAGTCCCGACGGCCGCTACATCATCTCTGGTGGCGACGGAGACGCGCAGATATGGGATGTCGAGACGGGCGATCGCGTCGGGCCGCCGCTTCGGCACAACGGCTTCGTCACGAGCGTCGAGTTCAACCCCAACGGCGGAAACATCGTCGCTGGAGTAAGCAGCACCGACGTCGAAATCGGAGGCGCCGTTTACGTGTGGGAATTGCCGGCGCCTCCCAAGACGCTTGATGAGATGCGCCTAAAGACGTGGGTAGCCACTGGACTACGGCAGACCGCGAGCGGCGTGGAGGCTATACCGTGGGACGAGTGGCAGAAGCTCCGCGAGCGGCTGTCGCACGCCAATCCACTGGATTGACGGTAAAGCCGGGGATGTTCAATGCCCCTGGTCACACGTTCGAACTGATAGCGATGGGTGCGGCGTTTTACCGCAAGGGTCACCACGTCAACGGCCCACGGGCCCTGGAACGGCCGCAAGGCGGTGGACGCGTTGCCACCACGCGACGATGCCAGCTGAGGCGAGGAGAGCCAGCGCCCATGGCTCGTGGTCGAGGGGTCGACGCAGGTCGATATCGCGGCGATATCACGCTGCGCCTCCCCGACACGAACTCAGGCGCCGGGCTACGCAACCGCCTGGAAGGATAGCCTTCCAAATAGGGATGCGCCCTTAAGAACTTGGCATGACCCCAGTGTGTTGTTATGCTGTCTGCACAGTTGTGGCCCGCGCCCTACAGCGGGGCCTGCATGGCGTAGTTTGGATCCCGAGTGCTGCATCCTAGAGCGGTTTGCTGGTGCGTCATGGCGATGGCTGTCCTTGGGGCGGCCCGCGGGCTTTTGGCTGGTCCAGGCCCGCAGGCCCTGGTGCTAGGCGTGTCCGGTGACGAACGAGGGTACATTGAGCCGTGTGGATGCTCCATGGCGCAGCTAGGCGGGCTCGCCAGACGGGCCACGGCGGTTCGCCGGTTGAGAGCGCAGGGCGACCTGTCCCTTCTGGCGCACAACGGCGGCGTGGTCGAAGGGCCGGGCTGGCAGCAGGAGTTGAAGCTCGAAACGGCGCTCGCGGCGATGCAGGAGATTGGGTACGCGGCCATGAACGTGGGAGTTGGCGAGGCGGCTATGGGCATCGACTATCTGCGGAGCCAGTCGCAAGCGCATCAGGTACCTCTACTTGCTGGGAACCTGCTCTGGGGCGGCGGGACGCTGGGCGCCGGCATTGAGTACTGGAGGCAAGACGGTGCTGTGGTGGGCATCGTCGGGATGATGTCGGAAGCGCAGGCGCGTGAGGCGCAGGCGTACCGCGAGGAGTTGACGTGGGACGATCCGGTCACGCGAGCGGATGAGATCGCTCGGGAGGCCGCTGCCGATCATCTTGTGCTGCTCTACCACGGCTCGTCAGACGACGCGATGGCGCTTGCGAGGGAGGTCCAGGACTTCGCCGTGGTGGTGGCTCAGACCCCGCCAGGCGAGGACGGCACGGCAGGTCTCGTGACGTCCGTGGGTGACACAAGAATCGTCACCCCAGGAGCGAAGGGGCAGCACCTCCTCACGCTGGCGTTGCGCGGCGGCGAGGCGTTAACGCTCCCGATGTCCGACGCTTACGCCGATGATGCCGCCGTGGGCGCCCTGATGGAGCTGTACCACGTGATGGTCGAGGAGGTGGGGGCAAGCGCACTAGGGAGCGCCACCGCGTCGGGCCCCGACACGCGGCCGCGTCCTTCTGACGGCGCGCTGTTCGTGGGTTCCGACGAGTGTGGGCAATGCCACGCAAACGCGTATGCCATCTGGCAGGGCACAAAGCACGCGCACGCATACGACACACTCGTATCACAGGGGCGCGCGCACGACCCAGAATGCCTGGTATGCCATGTGACAGGGCTCGGGGCGACGACCGGGTTCACCACGGTGGAGGACGCCCCGGCACTCGCGGCTGTGGGGTGCGAGACGTGCCACGGGGCAGGCAGCGCGCACGTGGGCGCGCCGGAGGAGCCGTATCCGACCGCGCAGGACTGCGGATCCTGCCACACGACGGACGCGAGCCCAAGGTTCGAGCGGGACACGTACTGGCGCGCAATCTTACACGGATCGGAGGCGCCCCAATGAGCAGGCCTGAAAACCGCGCGCCGAGGTGTCGACGCGAGGAGCCGGCCTTCGCCCCATGTACGTCACGGCGCCAAGCACGAGGATGCCCAGGCCGGGAATCGCGATTCACCACATTCTATATGTTGGCCTTGACACGACGCGTACAAGCCGCTATTCTGCCATCACAATTGTAGCGAGGTTCCGATGAATCAGAAGACGCCGGGGCGCGATGGCGAGGGCGCGCGGAGGCCGATGGCCTTCCTCCGAAGACCGCTCCGCTGGATTCTGCTCCTGTCATTAGCCCAGATTCTGACGTGGTCGATGGGCGCCTCCGCGCAGGCGCCGCTACGAGCGAAGATCGCGTTCATGTCCGCGCGTGCCGACACGGGGATCTGGACGATGAATACCGACGGCACGGACGCGACCTTCATTGTCGAGGGCGGGCGGCCGACATGGTCTCCCGACGGGCGGAAATTCGCCTTCGTGGCCACGGACGGCCTGCACATCGTCAACGCGAATGGGACACGTCGGAAGTTCCTGCTAGTGTTGCCGGGGATCATTTTCCGACCCGCCTGGTCCCCGACCGGGGAGTCCATCGCGTTTGGGTACTTCCCGACGCCGTTCTTGGACGGGCACGGTGGGGACAGCGACATCTACGTGGTCAATGTCGATGGCACTCACCTGCGGAACCTGACGAACCGACCAGACGAGGCCAACAGGATGCCGGCGTGGTCCCCTGATGGCCACCAGATTGCCTACGCGGCGGCGGTGAGGCACACCAACCACATCTGGGTGATGGATGCCGACGGGGCGAACAGCCGCCGCGTCGTCGGCAGTGAACTCAAGGGTGTGGACCCGGAGCGGCCCAATGCCCTCATAGACCCGGATCCGTGGCTCGACTCCTACGACCACCCAGCCTGGTCGCGGAACGGCAAGTGGATAGCGTTCTCGCACCGACGCCTGCGCCTGCCGTTCGATCCTGTAGCCGGAGAGGCGGCGTTGCCGCCATTCCAGATAGGCATGGTCCATGCGGGTGGCGGAGAACCAAGAATCGTGACGCAGACGCCAGGCGACAAGTACGAGCCGGCGTGGTCCCCGGACGGGACGCGGATCGCCTATCGAAGCCGCACGCGCGACCCCTGGTGGAATGGCAACATCCACGTCTATGACATCCAGGTCAACCAGGCCGTTGCGCTAACTGACGACGACGTGTCCGTTACTCCAGCTTGGTTCGACCCACAGCCCCACGCTGTGTCGCCAGTGGGCAAGCTGGGGACCACATGGGCCGCCCTGAAAGGGAACTGATGGGCGCGCCTACTAGTGAGGTCCGAGTCGCCCTGGCGAGGAGACGGCCGTGACCTGCCAACGACATCCTGCCCAACGCTCCGTGGCGCTCATCGTGGGGCCAATGCTGCTGTGTGCGGGAATCTCCATCGGGCAGGCCCCCGCAGGTCAGAGAATCGCCTGCTGGTGTTCGGCCGACCCTGGCGGGATCTGGACGATGGGCGCCAACGGTGAGAACCCCGAGTTCGTGGCCACCGGACGGGATCCCGCCTGTTCACCAAACGGGTCGAAGATCGCGTTCGTGCACCTGGGTATACTCCGCGTCGTCGACACTGGCGGTACGCGCTTGAGGCAGGTGCACGTGATGCCTGGACTCATGCGGGCTCCCTCCTGGTCGCCCGACGGCACACGCATCGCGTTCGAATACAGGCTGCCCGCGGTGGACGGTGTGACGCAGGGCAGGGACATCTACACGATCCGACCTGACGGCACCGGGGCCCGCAACGTGACGAACAACCCCAAGGCCTACAACCGCACTCCTGCCTGGTCGCCGGACGGGAGTCGGATTGCCTTCGTCGCCAACCCCAAGTGGTCGGAAGGCATTTGGACCGTGGCCCCCGACGGAGGCGACCTCCAGCACATCGTCGGGCGCGCGTACGGGACAGGCCCCGAAGAAGTCGAGGTGCTCGACACCGCAGCCTTCGCGATGGACTTCTGCCACGACCCGACATGGTCGCCCAGTGGTCGGCGCATCGCTTTTGCGTATCAGCAGCTCGTGTTCACCCCATGGCCGGAGCTCAACCTTGTCCCAGCCGCGCCGGTTCAGATAGCGGTCGTCGACGCGGATGGAGGCGACCCGGTCGCGGTAACGCACTCACCGACGAACAAGTACGATCCCGACTGGTCGCCCGACGGGAGCCAGTTCGTGTACGCGACGGGCCAGGTAGACCCAGATCCAGATGCTCCCTGGGTCTATGACCTCCGCGTCTATGACATCGCCTCGGGTACCGACGTTGCGCTGACGGACGACGGCGAGTCTCGGAAGCCCGCTTGGTTCAGTCCCATTCCCTATGAGGTATCCCCAGTAGGCAAGCTGGGAACGACGTGGGCCGCCCTGAAAGGGAGCTGATGCACGTGCGTGCTAGTAAGGTCCGAGTCGCCCTGGCGAGGAGACGACCGTGACCTGCCAGAGACATGCTGCCCTCGACGCCATGGCACGCATCGTGGCTGCGAGGCGTGCCATGGCGCCGGCGGCCCGCACGTTCGAGAGGTCGCGGCCCCATACGGGAACGCGCGGCGCTACGGGTCGCGTCACACTAGCGACGCGAGCTCGGCGTTTCGGCGCAGCAGCTGCTGGCGGGAAGTCTCGCCCTCCATGGAGAAGAAAGATGTACTCGCCCTGTGTGTCCAGGATGCTGAGCGTGGCGTTGCTCGCGCTATGTGTTGCCACATCGTCGGACGCCGCGCTCCAGATCGCCGCGGATGGCTACCTGTACGCGGAGCATCATGCAGACCTCGTTGGGATTGCGGACGGGATCACCGTTGAAGGGTGGTTTCACCTAGAGGAGCATCCCGCCGAGCACGACGTGATGCCCCTCTTCACGAAGCCCGGATCCTATGGCGTAGACTTGCGCGGGAGACCCGGCTTCCCTGCACTTGGCGATGTCCCTCCATATGTCCAGCTTGTAGCGATCACTTACCCGCCCGGCGATATGCTCGACGGACATGTGCACTGTGGCCTGCTTGCTGGCCACGCGCGGAGAGAGATCCCTGACCCGAACCCGTTCGTCACCGGTGTCTGGGTGCACGTGGCGCTGTCGTTGCAGCCACCGCCAAACCCGAACTGGGCTCTATATCTGGACGGCGTGTTGATGTCCTCGCCCGATGTTCCCGAGGTCGATGTCGGCGAATGGAACTCGCGCTTTATGGTCGGTGGAATGGGGGCAGCCGAGGCGGCGCGTTGGCCCTGCTTGCCTAAGGAGAACCTCGATACGTGGGCGGGCAGCATCGACACGATGCGCGTATCTAGAGGCATACGCTACCGCGGCGCTGTTCTTTTCGCGCCGGAGCGTGAGCTTCGCGTCGACAGGACGACGGTGGCTCTCTGGCGGTTTGGAGGCCCCGCAGCCACCTACGAGGACGAATCTGGGAACGGTCACACACTGTTTTCGGCCGGAACACTGCCGGTCTCGCCGGCCGGTAAGCTGGGGACGACGTGGGCCGGCCTGAAAGCGAACTGATGGACCACACCCCGGTACTCTCGGCGAAGGGTGCGAGACGTGCCAGGGCGCGGGCAGCGCGCGCGTGGAGGCTCCAGAAGAGCCGCATCCGATGACACAGGGGTACCAAGTGCGAGAATGCCAGAACTGAGGCCGAACACCACAATTTTGGCACATCGTCCTTGACAGGGCATCAGGAATCCCTTATCCTGCCATCACACTTGTTGTGAGGGCCCGATGAATCAGAAGACACTGCGGCGCGAGGGCGAGGGCGCGCGGAGGCCGATGGCCTTCCTCCGAAGGCCGCTCCGCTGGATGCTGCTCCTGCCATTGGCCCACATCCTGATATGGCAGGTGGGGGCCTTCGCACAGGCGCCGGAACGAGCGAAGATCGCGTTCAAGTCCGCGCGTGCCGACACGGGGATCTGGACGATGAATACCGACGGCACGGACGCGACCTTCATTGTCGAGGGCGGGCGGCCGACATGGTCCCCCGACGGCCGCAAGTTCGCCTTCGTGACATCGGACGGCCTGTATATCGCCAACGCCAATGGGGCACGTCGTAGGTTCCTGCTGGTGTTGCCCGGAGATATCAGCCGGCCCGCGTGGTCTCCGACCGGGGAGTCCATTGCGTTCCAATACAGACTACCCCCAGTGGACGCGGTGGAGCAGGGCAGCGACATCCACGTGATCAACGTCGATGGCACTCACCTGCGGAATCTGACGAACCGGCCGGACGAGGCGAACCGGATGCCGGCATGGTCCCCGGATGGTCGACGGATCGCGTACGCGGCGGCGGTGAGGCGCACGGATCACATCTGGGTCATGGATGCCGATGGCGCGAATAGGCGCCGCGTCTTTGGCAGTGAGCTCAAGGGATTCGACCCGGAGCTACCCAATGTCCTTGTAGATCCGGATCCGTGGCGGGACGTTTACATCTTCCCTGCCTGGTCGCGAAACGGCAAATGGATAGCGTTCTCGCACCAACGCACGGTCCGAGACTTCAATCGTGGGGCTGCTGGACCGCCGCCGGCTCCGCCGCCATTCCAGATAGGCATGGCCCACACGGGCGGCGGAGAACCAAGAATCCTGACGCAGACGCCAGGCGACAAGTACGAGCCGACGTGGTCCCCGGACGGGAAGCCGCACGCGCGGCCCCTGGTGGAACGGCAACATCCATGTCTATGACATCCAGGCCAATCAGGCCGTTGCGCTAACTGACGACGACGTGTCCGTCACGCCGGATTGGTTCGACCCACGTCCCTACACCGTGTCGCCGGAGGGCAAGATGGTGACGACGTGGGGGTCGCTAAGGTCGGACGACGGGCGATGAGGGACGGTAGGGCCGCTGTGTTAGCCACGGTACTGATCGTAAGGGATGGCGGGAGCGTGGCGCAGATGGATGGGGTATCAGCATGAAGCCAATGGCTTGGGGTCGCATTGCCGTGGTCGCCGTGATGCTGGTGGTGGCGTTGCACAGGGCGGACGCAGCGATAGAGATGGCCCAGGGCGGCTATCTGTACGCGGAGCACCACGAGGACCTCACCAACGCCGAGGGCGGATTGACGGTCGAGGGCTGGTTCTATCTCAACGCGTTCCCAGAGGTAGAGCGTCGACGGGAAGGTGAGGACCGCAGGAGGTACTTGATGCCCTTGCTGGCAAAGCCCGGGTCGTACCACATCGTCCTAGAGCCCACATTTTCTGACATCGAAGGCGACGACGAGTTTGAGATCGACTTCTCGTTATATGGAGGAGACGATACGGGGCTATGCGCCTTGAGTAGGGCCCGCACCGCCTTTCGAGTGCCGAATCCGAACCCGTTGCGCGCTAAGGAGTGGACCCACGTAGCATTCGAAGTCGCCGAGCTCGCTGATTCCACGCGTTACAACGTCTACTTCCAAGGCGAGCGGATCACCTCGCGGACCTTGGTGGAGTGTTCCCGCGTCTGGGCCATGGAGTCACGATTTGCCGTGGGCGGGATCGATGTAGATGAGTTCCGGCTCGGTTGGATCCCTCGACCCGCGCGGCTCTATGAGACGCCTTCTTGGGATGGGAGCATTGAGTCCGTGCGAATCTCCCGCGGGCTCCGGTATGACCAGCGCTTGTTCGCCCCCGACCGCGACCTGCGAGCGGACGCCGACACGCTTGCGCATTGGCGGTTCGATGCCCCTGCGCCGCGCTACGAAGACCTGTCCGGCAACGGCCACACGTTGTTCCCGGGAGGAACATTGCCCGTCTCCCCGGCCCGCCGGCTGGTGACCACGTGGGCCGGCCTGAAAGGGGACTGATGGGCCACACATCCCGGTACTCTCGGCGAAGGGTGCGAGACGTGCCATGGCGCAGGCAGCGCGCACGTGGAGGCTCCAGAAGAGCAGCAACCGACGACGCACGGCGCCAAGTACGAGGATGCCTAAAACGGAAATCGAGAGCCACCACTTCTGTACGCCGGCCTTGACACGGCACGGGACATCCTCCATCGTGCCATCACACTTGTTGCGGGGTCCGATGAATCAGAAGGCACTGCGGCGCGAGGGCGCGGAACTCGATAGCCTTCCTCCGACGGCCGCTCCGCTGGATTCTGCTGGTAGCGCATGCCGCGGCGCCAAGCGCGAGCGGAAGAATCCACTATCGGGAGTAGAGCAGTGGCGCTTGTCCCTAGAATGTCCAGGAGCGGCGACCACGTGGGCCGTTGTCCAGCACGAGACCGTGTACCAGCAGCCCCTGATGGGCCTGCTGAAATCCAGCGCAGCCGGCCGAGAATCAATATGAAGCCAATAACGTGGCGCCGCGGTGGCATGGTCGCCGTCATACTAATGGTCGTTACTGCCCGGGCACCTGCGGCGATAGAGATGGCCGAGGGCGGCTATCTGTACGTGGATCACCACGAGGACTTCACGAACGCCGAGGGCGGATTGACGGTCGAGGGCTGGTTCTATCTCAACGCTTTCCCAGAGGTAGAGCGTCGACGAGGAGGTGAAGAGTTCAGGATGTACGCGATGCCCTTGCTGGCAAAGCCCGGGTCGTATCACATCGCCCTAGAGCCCACATTTTCTGACATCGAAGGCGATGACGACTTTGAGATCAACTTCATATTATATCGAGGCGATGATACGGGGCAATGCGCTCGGAGTAGGGCCCGCACTGCTTTTCGAGTACCGAATCCCAACCCGCTCCGCACTAAGGAGTGGACCCACGTAGCATTCGAGGCCGCCGAGTTCGCTGATTCCACGCGTTACAACGTCTACTTCCAAGGCGAGCGGATCCGCTCGAGAGCCTTGGTGGAGTGCTTCCGCGTCTGGGCCATGGCGTCACGATTTGCCGTGGGAGGGGTCGATGTAGATGAGTTGCGGCTCGGTTGGATCCCTCTACCGGCGCGGTTCTATGAGACGCCTTCTTGGGATGGGAGCATTGAGTCCGTGCGAATCTCACGCGGGCTCCGGTATGACCAGCGCTTGTTCGCCCCCGACCGCGGCCTGCGAGCGGACGCCGACACGCTTGCGCATTGGCGGTTCGATGCCCCTGCGCCGCGCTACGAAGACCTCTCCGGCAACGGCCACACGTTGTTCTCGGGAGGAACGTTGCCTGTCCGGACAGAAGACGCGCTTACGACAACATGGGGCTCTCTGAAAGTGAAGGGAGTTCCCTAAACAACCAGTGACCGACCGTGTTCTGTTGCCTGCGGTACGTAGTGGCCGCCGGACTAACCGGCGCCGGACCTCAGTGGAAGAGGAGATCACGATGCGACTTACTATCCTGTCATGGCGAGCGCTGTTCGTTCTCGCCGCAATCGGGATCGCAACCCTCGGGGCTCGGTCGGATGCGACCTCCCTGCGCGATATAACAATGCAAGGCATCTACGGAGCCGGGTGCTACAACATCGAGCTCTTGGACGGCTGCTGGTTCCCCGAGAATTGCGACCCGGCTGGCCCCTTCTGGTTGAAGACCTGGGACTACGGCCATGAGAGGGACATCGACAACGCAGCCTTCGGTAAGGAGTTCATAAACTCCACGTCGGACAGAACTGAGTGTCTGACCTACATTTACGATGAGTTCCCATGCGCCAGCCCAGTCGACTCCAGGATAGTCCGGGACAGTGACTACTACCTGTACGGGGATGACTGCGAGCAGTAGCGGCTGGCAAGCGCCAGGTGTTTGGGCGCAGCACGACGTGCGCTCAGGCACGGCGCCAGGGAGATCACGATGCGCCCTAGCCTGCCATGGAGAGGCCTGCTTGTTCTCGCTGTAGTCGTCATTGCGACTTGCGGGCCTCGATCGGATGCGACCGTCCTAACCGGCACCGCGATGCAAGACATCCACGGGGCAGGATGCTTCAACATCCAGATCGAGGACGGCTGCTCCGTGAACGAGGATTGCGGGAGTGGCCCTTCCCCCTGGATCAGAGCCTACGGTTACAGCCACAGGGAGTTGCGGGACGGCTTTGCCCTGGGGAGGGAGTCGTGGGGCAAGAACGGGACGCGCACAGCGTGCATCGTATATTACTACGACAACGAGCGGTGCGAGAGTCCGATGTCGGCCATTGTAGAGTTGGAGGACAATCTGTACCTGTACGGTGATACTTGCCGCCCGTAACCAACGACAGGCCCATCCGCGGATCGTAGTCGAGCACGCCGGAACTCAAAGCCGGGTTCGTTGGGGATGCGTGCCTGGCCGAGCGGCGTTAAGCCGGCTGGCAGGCACAGGCCTATCGGCTGCGCCGGTTGCCTAGGGCGCATGGGAATGGTCTCGGATGTCGTGGAGAGTCATTCCGAAGGAAGGGGGAGCCAGCCAGACGATCGACGCGAGCGAATCGACGAATGCAACGCTTCGGGAGCGCCGCATAGGATGCGGTGAACCACAGTACAGAAGGAGATCACGATGCGACGCACGATCCTGTCATGGCGAGGCCTGTTCGTTCTCGCCGCAGTCGCCATTACGAGTCTCGGGGCTCGGTCGGACGCGACCGCCCTGGCCGACGACGCGATGCAAGGCATCTACGGCGCTGGGTGCTACAACATTACGTACACTCTAGCATGCTGGCCGGACAACTGCGCCGGCGCCCCTGATCTCTGGATCAAGGTTCTCAACTACAACCACGAAACGGTGGTCGACAACCTCGCCCAGGGCAAGGACTTCTGGGGCGAAGCCACCAACGACCGCCTGGAGTGCGCCGTCTACTTCTACGACGTGTTCCCCTGCGGCACCCCAATACGTGCTGAGTATGACTACGACGCCGATTTCTACCTGTACGGTGATACCTGCTTCCAGTAACTCACCGAGGGGCGTGTCCACGGATCTGCTATTCGTGGATACGCCCTCCCACTGGCCCTGAGCGGCCGTCTTGCGGCCGTGGGCAGGCCCGGCAATCAGCTACAGGAGCTTCGTGAAGAGGATGGCTGAAAGCGGCATGGGTGCCAACAGACGCATCATCATCGGGATCTTGTGCAGCTTGGTGCTCTTCATCCCTGGCGCCGCAGGGGCGGACACCGTTCTCGACGATGTACTGGCGGCGCTCTCACACTATGATCGCGTAATCCAGACTCTGTCCGTAGAGGTCTTCGAACGCGAAACGACGTACATCCCGGCGAGCCTCCGGGCCGGAGGCGTGTCCGGCCGCCCGCTGGAGCTGCCAGCAGTTGCCGAACTCGCCGGCGTCTGCTATGTAAAAGGGCCCTCGGTCTTCATAGACAAATATGGGAGAAATGACCTACTTGGCTTCTATCGGGGCGAGACGTTCGCAATAGGTCCCGAAGGAATGATCGCCGTGACCCATGACTACCAGCCGGATGAGGCGACGAAGCGCGGTACCGTCGTCCTGTTTGCAGAAGTGCCAGATATATACAAGAACATGTTCAGCAACCCGCTGCACTGGACCACGTGGTTTGGCACGCCGCTGTCGGAGCACCTCACGGACGAGCATGTACGAGTTGAGTCCATTGCCCCGATCACTGTGGGGGACGAGCGCTGCTACATGATCGAGTTCACGAAATATGACGATTACCGGTACGAGGTTCTCGTAAATTCGGAGCGGGGATATCGGCCTCAGCGCATGGCTCGAATCAACCCGGTCGGCAACTCGTGGCAACTGGATGTAGAGCTCGAACAGTATTCCGACAACGTCTGGTATCCCGCGCTTGTCACGACTCGGTACTTCACGCCCCCCGACGATCAGCATCCTAAGGGCGAGCTGAAGCTGGAGCGACGGATCGAGTTCAGAGACTTCCAGGCCAACATACCCATCCCCGACTCGAACTTCGAGGTCTCAGCCGAGGTTATGGAGTCCGGCACCTATACGAAGCTCGACAGGCGATGATGGGCAATCGTGTCTCGCAATCGCTCGTCCTCTAACGGAATGGGGCCCGGATCATGCGACGTCGTGTTCATACGCACGTGCTGTTCGGCTGCCTCGTCCTTGTGGCGGCGGCGAGTTGCGTTGCCGCAACGCCGCTCCGCGACACACGCCGCACACGGTACGCGTTCGGTGAGGTCGAGTTGGACATCATGTGCGGGCCGAAATCGCTGCTCGCCGTTGCAGGGCTGTTCGCGATGGAGGCGACGCTCGACGCGTTCACGGAGATGACGCAGCCGGACGAAAACGGCACGACGATGTTCGCGCTACACGAGGCAGCGAAACGGTTCGGGCTCTCCGTATCGGCCCATAGACTGGGATCTGTCGATGCGCTGGAGAAGCGCGACCAGATCGCCATTGCGTGGGTGAACCAGAACCACTTTTTCGTTGTCGAGCGGATCGTCGGCGACTATGTTCGGGTTCTCAACCATCAAGTTGACACGCCGATCCTGATTGGCCGGCAAGAGTTCGCGGACATGTGGACCGGGGAGTGTCTGCTCTTCGAGCGTAGCCGTCGGCCGAGGCGGGCGCCGCGAATCGAGCTCGAGCGTTACATCCAGGACTTCGGCATCGCTCCCGCCAGCTCGACGATCCGAACGAAGTTCGTCTTCCGAAACACGGGCAATGCTCCGTTGAAGGTTCTCGGCAACGTCCCAAGCTGTGGCTGCATGTCCTCGCTCGCGAGCAAGGATGTCATTGAGCCTGGCAAGGAGGGAATCCTCGACGTGCATACGGAGATCAAGCCGGAGGAACGGGGGCAGTTGGATTTGTCCGTAGGCATCAGAACCAATGATCCCGTGACGCCCTTGGCGCTTGTCACGATGACGTCTCGTGTGACCGGCGGCATCAGCATCAAGCCCCGAAAGCTCTATCTGGATCGCGTCACGACGGGCTCGCGCATCAACCGGACAGTGATCTTCGGGCACCACAGCGACTACCCGTTTGAGGTCGTCTCGGTCGACTCAAGCTCCGGGCGGGTCCAGTACGAGGGACTCGAGCGGTCAGAAGATGAAACGCGGTTGCGATTCCAAATCGCGGCCGATGCGCCGACCCCAGAGTTCGAGGAAGAGATCACAGTCTTCGTGCATGGCGTCAACGATCCGCCGCTTGAGGTTTCGGAGTACAAGATTCCTGTGGAGGGGGTCGTGATCGATGAGGTCGAGGTGTATCCTACGCGCTTCTTCTTCGGGATCGTCTCGCCCGCGAAGTCACCAGTCAGCGCGGTGCAACTCACCAACAACGCGGGTGGCGAGTTCGTCGTCACCGAGGCGGTGAGCTCGTCGCCGGATGTAGCGGTGGAGATCCGCCCAGCGGGGTTCGAGGGCGCCTACATCGTCCGCGCGCTGCTCCTGCCGACCGCGAAGCCGGGGCGCATGGAGGAGACGATCACCATCCACACGAGCAACGAGCGATACGCGACGGTAGAGGTGCCGCTATTCGGCGTTGTGAAGTGATCGACATGGCTGACGCCGGACACGCCGAGCCCTCGGCCTCGGAGAGGGCGGACACGGTTCCGTCGTGGGCGCCGTTGGCCGCTACTGTTGCCACCGTCCTCGGCCTGCTAGCGGCCGCGTTGCGCGTCTATTGGTCGGGCGGGGATCTCCCCGGCACGGACACCGTTGCACACTACGCGACGGTCGCGCACTTGCGGGAGGCGCTATTCCCTGCGGCCTCCGGCTGGAACGCGGGTCACTTCCTCGGATACCCACAAGGCACGTTCTACCATCCGCTGTTCCACTACGTCGTGTGCCTGATTGCGTGGATTGGCGGCGAGGGAGGCGCCATGCGCATCGTCGTCGTGGGGTCAGTGTTGTGTGTCCCCGTGGCGGCGCACTTCCTGGGAAGACGTGCCGGCCTCCGAGGATCCGAACGCGTCCTGTGGCTCGCCTATGTGATAGCCGTCCTCCGGTTCACCCCTGAGGCATGGGGTGGCAACCTCCTGGGAACCACGCAGGCGGGCGACGTCACGGCCACATTCGCCATCCCCTTCCTCCTGATGTATCTCGCGTCGCTGTACGATCTGTTCGACCGCCGGCGCGTGGCGGCGGCCGCGGTCTGGCTTGCTCTCACGTTCCTCGCCCACGTGTATGCGGGCATCGCGGTGGTGGTGTGTTCGGTGGGCTTCGCGCTCTGTTGCGCCACGTCGAAGCGGGAGTGGCGAGCGTACGCGACCCACCTGGCGCTGTCTCTACTGCTCGCGGCGTTCTGGCTTGTGCCGCTGCTGGCGTACCGCAATCAGATGTACGGCGAGGCGCCCGCCGCCGTCGGATCGACGACCCCGTTCATCGGCGTGCTGCTCGTGATCGCCGCCCTGACGCTGCTCCGTGGCAAGACCCCAGGACGACGGTTCATTGACCCGCTCGTGCCGGCGCTTCTCCTGCTTCTCGTGTGGATGCACCTCCGTATCCTGCCCGACCTACCGTTCCACATGCATAGGTTCCGCATATACGCCCTCTACACTCTCTTCCTGCCCCTGGCGGCCTTTGTCGTCGGGCGACGGGGAATCGTCCTCCACTGGCCTGCCACCGCGGCAGTGTTCGTCGCATCGCTCGCGTTCGCGATGCTGCCCGTTTCCGACTCGCCCGATCGCCCGCAGTCCACCATCGCGGAGTACGCCACCGGACGGAGAGCGCTAGAGTTGGCGACGCTCGACGCTGTCGGATTCCCCAAGATCGACGGGCGCGTACTCGTCGTCGGCAACGCGCACGGCGAGATGGCTGACGCGCCCAGGGCCCTCGATCACTGGATCGTCCTGAGCACCCCCAGCGAGGTCGGGTCGGGACTGTTCGTTGAGTCGGCGCCCAACGCCAGGTTCGTCGCGTCCCTACAAATGCTCCTCGACCCGGTGACGACTCTGGCATACCGGCCGCACGATGTATCGGGCAATCCCAACAACGTGGCGGACTACCTCCAAGCGTTGGGCATCACCCATGTGCTGGCTCCCGAACACGTGCCGCTGCCTGCGGCCATCGCCGAATCCGACACACGCGCAGACGTTGTCTGGACGCCGCCGGAGGCGCTCGGCGCCTTGTCCGACTTCCGCCTGTACGAGCTGGCGCCAAGGCCGCCGTTCGCGACAGTTCTGACCGAGAAGCCAAGCGTGGTAACGGGAGACTGGGACGCGGCAGTGAATCGGTGGTGGATCCGAGGCGCGCCAGATCCCGTGCTAGTCCGGGCGCCAGCCGATGTCCCGGACTATGTGGCAACCGGCGATGAGCGCGTCGAGTTGGTCAGTCGCTCCGACGACGGAAGCCGAATACGCCTGCGCGTCGAGTCCGGCGACGTCGTCCCGGTGCTGATTCGCTCTTCGTACTTCCCAAAGTGGAAGGCATATGTGGGGGGCAAGCCGGCTCCCGTGTACCAGGCGTCGCCCCACCTGCTACTGGTCTACGGTAACGGCGAGATTGAGTTGGTGTATGAGCGCGCCGGGCTCGAAGCAGTGGCGTACGCCACGTCTGGCGTGGCTTGGCTCCTGCTCATCGGCGTGATGGCTTACCCGGCCGCGCGGCGGCTCAACGGGCGCGCGCTCGGCCCGCGCGGAGCTCAGCCGCGGAACGACGACCACGGAGGGCGCGGCACGTGAGACGTTGGCATGGATCCGAATGGCTTCCCAGACTCGCCGCGTGGTTGCGTCGTGACTGGAATGGTCTGTTCGTGGCGTTGGCCCTAGCGCACCTCTTGCCAGTGTGGGCCTATACGTACTTCCCTTCCTTCGACGGCCCGTCGCACCTTCACAACGCCGACGTGCTACGCCGCTACAGCCTGCCTGACTTCCCCGCGTTCCGCGAGTATTACACGCTCCATCAGGGCCTCTTTCCGAACTGGCTTACGCAGACGCTACTCGCCGGTCTCGTGGGGATCGTGCCGCCGCTGGTCGCGGAGAAGCTAGTCCTCACCGGCTATGTGCTGCTCTTGCCCATCTCAGCGCGATATGCTCTCCGCGCCCTTGGACCGTCGGCGGGGGTCGTCGGCTTCCTCTCGTTCCCATTCATCTACAACTACTTCATGCACATGGGTCTATACAACTTCGGGTACAGCATCGGCCTGTTCCTTATCGCCGCTGGCTACTGGCTGCGGAGCCCCGCGCGTCTTGGGTATCGGCGCACGCTGACGTTGGCTGGCCTGCTCGTCCTTCTGTACTTTGCACACGTGATATCGCTTGTCGCAGCCTGCCTCCTAATGTGTCTCCTGGCGGCCTGCGAGGACGTCGCGGGGATGCGTCAGGCGCTCATGGCGTCTAGGACACGCCGTCTCTGGATCCTCGACTTCGCGCCCCGCCGCCTTCTGTGGCTGGGCGCCGCAATGACCCCCAGCCTGGCACTCACACTCGCGTTCATGGTCCGCCAGAGAAGCCAGGGATCGCTCACCCTGAACGCGTACAGGTGGTATAACCTCGTGCGCCTGAACATACTTAAGTCCTTCGACCGGAGTGAGCTTGTTCCGGCGATTGCTCTTGCCATTGCGTTCGGCGTGGTGTTGGTGGGGCTGCTGGTGACGATGGGCACCCGCGCCCGTCGTCGTGACGCGCTGCTGTACGCGGCCATCATGTTCGTGTGCGTGTACATCCTCGCGCCGGATGCGATGTCTGGAGGTAGCGTCCTGGCGCCACGGCTCATGGTGTTCCCTTACCTGGGCCTCATGCTCTGGTTCGGGTCACGCAACCTGGGCCGTCTCGCGCGTGCTGGCATCCCAATCTGCGGCTCCGTGATCGCCGTGAGCATGGTCGTCCTGTACATGGGCAGGTACGCCGAGATGGAGGAGCTGCTTGCCGAGTACACGTCCGGCGCGAGCTTGGTCGAGCCGAACACCACGCTGCTCCCAGTGACGTTCCTGCACTTCGGAACCGACGTCAACGGCGAGCCCCTCTCCTCCCGCGTGCCACCGTTCACGCGCGCTGCGGGTTACATCGCCGCGGAACGTCACGCCGTCGACCTCGCCAACTACGAGGCGGACACGGGCTACTTCCCGACGCGGTGGCGCCCACGCCTGAATCCGTTTCGCCGCCTCGGCGTGTATGCCAAACTCCCGCCCAAGCCACCGGATCTTGACATCCCGGCCTACCGAGAAGCTGGTGGCCGCATTGACTATGTGTTGATGTGGGGGATGCAGCCTGCGCACAGAACCCACCCAGGCGTGGCAGCCCTGCTACAGCAACTGGCCGATGATTACGACCTTATTCACACATCTTCGCCACGAGGGCTGATGCAGATGTACGGACGGAGGGGCAGGTGAGTGAGGAGCCCGCCCTCCCATAGCGAGGTTCCTGTCGTGGGAACGGTGCGGCTGCCGGCGACGATATCAGGCGCGTAGCCGCGTTGGCCCGCCCGAAGACCACGGTGTCTCGACAGCCGGAAGACGAGTGCTGACGCGGTTCGGAGGATGCTCGCCTGTGCGGCAGCGGACACACTAGACGGAGATGGTGGGAGTCGACGGACGCGCAACAGCCGCGCGCCCGCCGATGACGTAAGGCTCAGGCGTGCCTACTTCGTGGACTGCGCCCACTCGATGAGAGCCTCGGCGACTTCCTTACGCGTGAACTCCGGCGGCAGCATCTCGCCAGCCTGGAGCATGTCGCGGACCTTCGTGCCGGACAGGAAGACGCGCTCTTCCGGGCCGGTGCTCGGGCTGGTCTTCGCCGTCGCCATGCCGTCCGTGCGCAGGCAGTAGAACGAGTGCTCGAAGCGCAGCGGCGTGATCTCGAACGCGTCCGAGGCGAACTCATCGAAAATCAGCTGCGCGTCGTACGTGCCGTAGTAGTCGCCAACGCCCGCGTGGTCGCGACCGACGATGAAGTGCGTGCAGCCGTAGTTCTGACGCATGATCGCGTGGAACACCGCTTCGCGCGGCCCGGCGTAGCGCATCGCCGCGGGGAGCGATCCCAGGATCACCCGGTCCTGAGGGAAGTAGTTCTCCATCAGGATGTGGTAGCAGCGCATGCGGACATCCGCGGGGATGTCGCCCGGCTGCGTCCAACCCACGAGCGGGTGCAGGAACAAGCCGTCGACGATCTCGAGCGCCGTCTTGATGATGTACTCGTGCGCGCGGTGGATCGGGTTGCGCGTCTGGAACGCGACAGACGTCCTCCAGCCCGCGGCTTCAAAGGCGGCGCGGGACTTCGCGGGCGGCAGTTCTTCGTTCTCGAAGACCTCGCGCTCCGCGGTGTCGAGCACCTGGACGCTTCCGCCGATAAGCAGGCTCTTCTGCCCATAGAGCGACTTCACGCCGGGGTGCGCGTCTTCCTTGGTGAGGAAGACCTTCTCTGCCTCGTGTTCCTTGTCGTAGGAATACGCCTCTGGCTCGCTAAGGACGCCCAGGAGGACGCCGGCTTCGGAGTGAAGCGCGGCTCCACCAGCCTTCTCGACCGCGTCCGCTTCGCTCTTGTCGACGCTGAGCGTAACGGGGATCGTCCACGGCACGCCGCTGTCGAGGTGCATGCGATCCACGACGCTCGCGTAGTCCGCCTTGCCGAGGAAGCCGGTCAACGGGCTGAACCCGCCGATGCCGATCATCTCGAGGTCAGACGCTTCGCGCGTGTTCAGCGTGATCTTCGGGAGAGATTCGGCGCTACCGGCAACGCCAGCGCGATCCGCGTCCGCTACCACGCGGTTGATGAGTTCCCCACCATGGGGCGCAATAAGACCGGACAATAGAGTGACCCCTTTATGTCGCTGTCACGCTCCGTGCGTGACGCCTACGTAGCCTGCGCGGCCGCCCGCTCTTGCTGAGCGATCCGCGCCTCCAGGTTGTTCAGCAGAGCGCTGACCTGGTCGATCAGTTGACGGTACCCGCTCCCCGGCCAGGGCGGAGCTTCGACCGTCATGAAGTCGCGATATGGAAGTTCCATCGTTCTAAAGACGCTCGCGAAGTCGATCCAGTTGATCGTGCCGTACGGCGGCTGGAAGTGCAGGTCGCCGATGCCGTCGTTGTCCGCGAGGTGGAAGGTGATGGTGCGGTCCTTGACGACCTCGAATACTCCACGCATGTCGCCGTTGCAGTGCGCGTGCCCCGTGTCGAAGCACACGCCAATCGCGGGTGAGTCCACCGCGTCCAGGATGTCCAGCAGCTCCTCGCCCGTCGTGCCGGGATGGTTGGGCAGCATGTTCTCCAGCCCGATGCGCACCTGCGTCTGCTCCGCGATCGGCGCGAGTTCCTCCAAGCTCTCCTTGCACCACTCCCGCATCTCGGCGACGCGGTCTGGAGCCTCGCTCGTGCCGGGGTGCGCGATGATGACGGAGACGCCTGCGTACGCGGTCTGGCGCAGAAGATGCGCGTGTGTCTCTACGGCCTTCGCGCGCACGTCGGTATCAGGGGCGGATATGCTGTGCTGGTTCCCAAACGGGGCGTGTACCGACCGTATCTTCACGCCGCCGTCGTCGAGGATACGCGCCGTCTCGGTGATCATGCCGGCGGAGTTGTTCAGGAAGAACTCAGCGTTGCACTCAATGGCCTCGACTCCCTCAGCCGCGAGAGCTTCAACGGTCTTCCGTGGGTCGTCCAGGCCGCCCGCCTGCACGGCGATTTTGACGTCCGCCATGCCTTCCTCCGCATCGCCGAAACAGCACTCAATTCCGCGAGGAAGCATACCCGCCGGACCATGGCCGGTCAAGGTGACAGAATGGCTTGCAGAGCGGGCTGAGAGGCTATAGAACGCCCGCGACCGGTGGAACAGGGATCGTGCGTTCTGCCGCCCGAAGCGGCATACTGATGTCAATCCACAACGCCTGATGGCCGCGCGCCGCGGCAGACGATTTCGAGGAGGAACGGATGCCCGGCCCCACGCTCATCGAGAACTACCTCTTCGACCTGCAGGGCTACGTGATCGTGCGGAACGCCGTCAGCAAGGACGACGTGCGAGAGCTGAACGAGGCGTTGGATCCCTACACTGAGCTGGAGAAGGGCGAGTGGCGAGGATGGGTGCACCGCTACAAGGAACACGAGATCCACTGTCTGTACGAGATCGGCGAGCCCTACGAACGTCTGCTCGACCACCCGTCGTGGATCGACCACATGCGCCACTGGTGCTCGACCGGCAACGGCGCGCTGTTCATCGACGAGGCGTTCGTGAACGTCCGCGGACAGTGGGGTCAGACGAGGATGCACAACGGCGGCCACCACGGCACGCCACGAACGCAGTACCGGGTCCGCGACGGCGCCTTCAGGTGCGGGCAGGTGAATGTCATCCTTGCCCTGACGGACATCGGCCCGGGCGACGGCGCCACGATGGTCGTGCCGGGGAGCCACAAGGCGAACTTCAACCACCCCGCGTACCTCGACAAGGAGAACCCGCCGACGTCGCTCGACTCGGTTGCCGGGGCCGTCGAAGTGCATCTCGAAGCGGGGGGCGCCGTGCTCTTCGTGGACTGTATGTCACACGGGTCGGCGCGTCGCACCAATCCAGGTGAACGGCGCATCGTCATCTACCGTTACGGCCCGCACTGGGCGCAGTCACGGTACGGACACAAGCCTTCCCCGGAAGTGCTGGAGCGCGTGACCCCGTCGCAACGCGCGATTCTGGAGCCTATCCGACCCCTGCCCCCACCTGACCTGCGGTAGTCCACTTCACCGTTGACATTTAGAGGGCGACCGACGGGCCCGGGTAGGTGTGGGACACGGCTGTAGTGCTCTGTCAGCACCTGGCGCTCGGTACGGGCGCCGTGCTATGTTCGTGATACGACACACCACACCTCAGTCTGCGGGGTCCAATGATGGGGCGGATCGGCACTCCGCACATAGCGGCAAGATGGATTCTGATACTGCTTCCGGCCTTCGTCCACATGGGATGGTGGGTCTACGCGGAATTCGCTGGCGTGGAACTGCAGCACCACAGCGTCGTGTTCGACCGGCTGCCGCGGAGAGGTCCGGCCGATCCCATGGCATCTCCGCGCGAGATTGTGGGGACGTACGGCGACATATTCGTGCCTGATATGGGTGGGCGGGCGTACCCGACGACGATGCTCGTGCTGTCCACGACGATCAATCCCCTGAAGCGCCCCGAGCAGTTCATTGAATGGCATAGCAACGTGCTCGCCGTAGAGGCCATCAAGTACCTACGAGACGACCCAAGCGCGAGGAACGAACTCCTGAACGGGATCTTCATACAGATGATGGCCTCGAACGAGGAGTACCTCGATGCGTTCCTGCGTACGGACGCCGACCGCATTCGCGACGAGACGCAGTACCTTACTTCCCTATGTGAACCATACTACCAGCCCATATCACGGGGATCCCTCCTGTTCGACGCAGGTGTGCGTTGGATAGCCTTTGTGCCACTGTTCGACGTAGGCGATCTCGTTGCGCGCCCAGCCGAACGCCGTGAGCGGCTGCGAGCGTGGGTACATATAACCGTCGGCCGGGTTCTCAGGGACTTGGCCGCCCACGACCATCCTGACGGGAATGTACAGGTGAGGGGCGTGTCCGTTCCCGCGCTCGCTGCTACCGAGGAGCATGCCGACAGTCACCTGTACCTGTCGTACCTGGACAGTTTCTCTGCTATCCACCGCGCCGCTCTGGGCGCAGACTTCCCACCCGCCGTCGAGAATGTACAACTTGTTGCATGGTACAAGCGCCCGCGTTCCCTAGTGGGCCTGCAGACGCTGCACGACCAGCGTAGGTTCCGCGCTGTTGGCGCCCCGCTCGTGGCATGGGGGGCAATCGCTGCGTTCGGAGGCATCGTCGCGCTCTGGGCTCTCCACTCGCCGTCCCGTGCTCGCCAGAGGGTGGGCCGCCAATACAAAGCAGCGCTGCTCTTCTTACTGACCGGCGCGGCTAACGCCTTTGGCACGCGCAAGTACTTCGCGGCATGGCTGGCTGGAGCCGGTCACGCGATCGGCCTACCCTGGAGCCTTCTACTCGACGTAGTCCTCGGGTACATAGCGGTGAAGGCTGCCGAGCGGCTAGTAAGAGAGCCTGAACCGCATGAGCCACACCCATGACCGCAGGCGGCGGTCACAACTGCTGGATCTGTAAAGACTCACGGGCGAGCAAATCCCGCACCGATGCGCGCCAGACGAATCCAGGCGAGCGGCGCATCGTCGTCTACCGATATGGGCCGCACTGGGCGCAGTCACGCTGCGGACACAGGCCGTCTCTGGAAGTGGTGGCGCGTGTGAGCCCGTCGCAACGCGCGATCCTTGAGCCAATTCGGCCGCTGCTTCCGCCGGATGTAGAATAGCAGTGGCTCTGACGGTCTCCGGCTTGACATGCTTCGCGTACTGTCGCATAAGGTCAGTGAAGCTTGAGAGGAAGCCGTCGATCCGCGTAAAGGGCATAGCCCACCTCCCTCCGAGTCATCTACCAACCTTCTTTCTCGCCCGACACGAGCGGATATCGGGCACGCGCAGAGAGAGGGTTGTCATGTCTCGTCGCAGCCTGCCTGAGAGCCCCGACACGGAACGCCTCCGAGCCGAGGCGAAAGCATTGCTACGCGCATTCCGCGCTGGGGACCCAGACGCTTCCGCGCGCTTCGCAACCACCCATCCGGAGTATAGAAGGTCTGCCGACGCGCGCGTGCAGCTGTCGGACGCCTTGTGGGTCATCGCCCGGGAGTACGGGTTCGGGAGTTGGGTCAAGATGAAGGACTACGTGGAGTCGGGCGCGCGCGAGTTGCGCGACACAATAGCGGCCGACGACATTCGGGCCATTGAGCGCCTCCTTCGACGGCGCCCTGAGTACACCGACCTCGACTTCGCGCACGGTGGCAATGTGTGCCCGCTGACGGCCTACGTGCACAGGGTTGGCGGCTCTGTCGAAGCGCTTCGCGCCGTGATTGCCATTGGCGGGGACATCCACGACCTGGACCGGGAGCTTTTCGGTATGTGCGAGGACCACAACCTGGAGCAGACCCGCAAGCTACTCGCCGTGGGCGTGGATCCTAACGACGCTTACAACGACGGCTGGGATTGCCACGTCCTGCTGGGATGGGTGCAGACCTACTGGCGAGGCGACCCCGACCGCCTTCACGAAGGCGTGAATCTGCTCATCGACCACGGCGCGCGTTTCGAGGACTCGCCAGTGTGGGACATCCACAGAGGCCACCTCGACCGCCTTGAGGGACGCCTCCGCCTCGACCCAGACCTCGTGCATGCTCGATTCCAGCTAGACTACGGGAACTACGTCACGCTGCGCGGTGTTACGCTGCTCCACGTCGCCGTGGAATACAACGAGCTGGCAGCCGCCGCATTGCTTCTGCGGCACGGCGCCGACATCGACGCCCGCGCGCAGATCGGCCGGAACGGCGTCGGCGGTCAGACACCCCTGTTCCACGCCATCGGCAGCAATCAGGGCGGAGCGTTCCCGGCCTTCGAATACCTCCTAGCGCGCGGGGCCGATCTGGCAACGCCCGCCCACCTCCAGGCAGGCGTGTTCTGCGAGGATCCCGTACACAAGGGTCGAGACCACTTCTTCGACGAGGTCCGGTCATTCACGCCGATGTCGTACGCCACGCTGATAAACGACCATCACCCGGAGTGGCGAGAAGCCTCGCGCGAAGCGGCGGCCCTCCGCAGAGCGGGCACATAGCCTCTGCCTGGCTGCCGTAGCCTGCCGGTTCTCTGCTGCCCTGTGCGCTACCTCGGCCCGGTGGGACCGAGGTAGCGCGCGGTCATCGGAACCCCTACTCGGTCAGCAGGTCACGCATCTCGTCTGAGCCACCAAAGCCTCCGACCCAGTCGAGGGGTGTCCCATCGTTCTCGTTGTCTCGGACATCGAGCGCCGCTCCTGCGTCGAGCAGCGCACGGGCCAACTCGAGCTCGCCATGTTGCACTGCGTAGTGCAGAGCGGTCGTACCCCACGTGGTCACGTTGTCCGGCTTGGACCCGCGCTCCAGTAGTTCCCTTGCGAGCGCCTGATTGCCTCGCCAGGTGGCCCACGTCAACGGTGTGACCGCCCAGTGGGCGTCCGGCTGGTTGAGCTTCGCGCCCCGGTCGAGGAGCAGACGCACGCCTTCGGCGCGGGATGGCGTCCGGTTCGGGAAGGCGCCATATGCGGCGAAGTCCAGCGGGCGCCATCCGCCGAGCCCGGGTGGGGCAAACGTAGCGTCCGCCCCACGATCCAGCAGGAACGTCATCGCGTCCACTCTACAGTGCATCGCCGCCATGCAGAGCGCCTCACCCAATATCTCACGTGGGTCGTCGGACCTTCCCGTCTGCTCCCACCACCCGACGTCCGCGAGATTGGGGCGGTGATCCGCCGCCTCCGCAGTGAGGCCCCCGTCATCGCTGAAGTACCGCCGGAGGCGCTTGACATCGCCGGCGGCGGCGGCCATCCAGAACCAGACAGGCTCTATTCCACGGGCGAGCCAGTCATCGGCAGCGGTTGTTGCGTCCGCGTGCATGAGGTTGGACGTCAGCGCGACTAGAGCGGGGGCATCGCCCGCCTCCAGCGCGCCAGCGTCTATGAGGAGATCCCGCGCCTCAGGGTCGTTCGTCCACAGAGCTTTGGCGGGCGGAGCTCCGTGTCTGATGAGCGCGCGCATCATCCGCGCCCGTGTGTCGGACGGCACGTCCCCAACATCCGTCGCGATCTCCAGGAGGGTGTTGTTGTCGCGGACGGTCGCGTACACGACCGTGGGGTCACGCCGCAGCACCGCGTCCAGCGCGTCGGCGTCGCCGTCCTCGACTGCGCTCAGGGCGTCGCGGGCTGCGGGGTCTGCGGCGTCGGGATCCTCGTGTCCGAGCAACCGCGCCCGCGTCGACAGCGCCTCCCAACGGTCGAACCCGACCTCTCGGGCGATTGCCAGGCGCGCTCCGTCGATGGTGAGGGCAGCGGCGAACGTGTCGTCCTCCCCGAGGCCGGCGAAGTCAGGATGGTGTTCGCGTAGCCACGCCGCTGCCCATCGCAGGCGTCTGCCGTGCGCGTCAAGCAACTCCTCTGCCTCGCGCGCGTAATACCCGTCATGCCGCCAACTGAACATCGCGTAGTCACGGGGGTCGCGGATCGTCCGTCCCAGCTCAAGGTGGCCCTTCAGCTTTGCCCAGCTCGGGAAGCCACACTCCCGGGCGATGACGAACTGCGCCTCCGACAGAGCGAGCTCGGACGCGTCGATGCCGGAATCCGACCTCACGCGTGGGCGCTGTTCGACAAGACGGCTGAGGGCTTGCGTACTGCCCGATCGCCAAGCGCCCAGCAACTCCTTCGCCTGGCGGCGCAACTGCTCGAGGTTGTTCGGGTAAGGGCGCGCGTGTTTCAACATCAGGGCGTCTCCTTCGGCCGAAGCGGCGAGCGTCAGCGTACACACGGACAGAATGGCGGCGAGTAGGGCGGCAGGCGCCAAGCCGCCGCGCGGCCTGCCTCTGGGCAGAGGGCCACATGTAGTCGCGCGCTGGCGCGGACGCTGGACAAGACTGGGACGCAGGCAGGCAGGAATGGCCATGCGGGCTCCTTCTTCCTTCGACGCGCCTGTTGTCCGCATTGACAGACCAAGAAAGAAGGCCATGCAATGAGCGAGATACGCGGTAGCAGGTGGACACGGTCCTCTTCGCGGACGGAAAGCTCCCTGCCGAGCTCATGCCTGCTTTGTATGCCGCGAGGGCTGGTCTGTCAAGTTCGCCGCGCCGAGCCTGCTGGGGCCGCTTCTCCCCCACGCGGGCCTGTGCTAACGTATCCCAAGGCGCGCGAAGCGGCATGAGAACGGCCGTTGGCGCGATCGCGCAGGGTCGTCCGCGGAGGTCGTCGCATGTCCGTCACGGTTCCGAGACTCGTCGTCGAAGTATTCGAACACGTCAACTACGGCGGCCGTAGCGGCACCGTCTTGGAGCCGATCCGTTTCACGCGGGACATCGCCTTCCAGGACAACATCTCCTCCGTGAAGGTGTACAGAGGTCCAGCCTTCGCCTCCGCGCCGAACCAGAAGGTGATCCTGTGGGAGCACCGCGATTTCCGGGGCAGGAAGCTCGCGCTCGGCCCGGGGTTCTACCCGAACCTACACGACGTTGGGTACAGCTTCCCGGATCGCATCTCATCCATTAACTTCGGCTCCGACCTGAACAGCTCGGGCCCGGAGTGGGGCGCGGTACCCGTGATCGTCGAGGTGTACCCGCAGCCCGGGTTCCAGGGTCGCAAGGTCACGATCCTGAGGGATATCGCCTTCACACGTGACGTGGGGATGCAGGACAACATCCAGTCCATCCGCATCCTCAAGGGGCCCGACTTCCCGCGTGACGGCTGCAAGGTCATCTTCTACGAGCACATCGACTTCCAGGGCGCATCCTTACCCATCGACGTCATGTCGCGGGACGCCGTAGTCGAAATCCCCGACATGCGCCTTCTTCCCGAGCGTTTCGAGGCGAAGATCTCCTCGGTGCGCATCGAGGGATGGACAGGGTCGTCCGAGTTCTCCGAAGCCGTGTTCTACGACGAATTCGAGCAACACGAACTCCGTCGCCGGTGGCAGTGGCACGATCCGCGTGGCCACGGTCAGTGGACGGAGAACCAGGGCTACATGCAAATGAACGTCGCCACGGGGGTCGACCTGTGGCACGGTCAGAACTTCGACGCGCCGCGTCTCGTGCAGCGCCTGCAAGGTGACTTCTCCATCGAGACCCGCATGCCCGTGACGGCGCAGCTCAAGGAGCACGGCGGGCTGCTCGTGTGGAAACACCGCGGCGCGTTCGTGCGGTTGGAGAAGACATCGGGGCCGCACGCGTTCAACGGTGACGTGCGATTCGAGCGGCACTTCCCGGGTGGGTACCAGCTCGTCGGAAGAGGCGCCGGGCTCAAGAACGCCAAGCACCTCTACCTCCGCTTGGAGCGCAGGGGCAACCGCTTTACGGGGTATGCCAGCGACGATGCTGTGCGATGGCTGTCATGCGGCGAGACGGTCTCGGGCATGCGCGACCCGGTATTCGTGGGACTGCACGCGCTGTGTCCCGGTGGCATTCCACCCACGGAGACGCGCTTCGACTACTTCAGCATCTTCCGACGCCCACACGAGGCGAGCCTGTACCGTCGGCGAGGCCGCCGCTTCGAGCAGAACGAGCAACTGTCGACGATGACCGCTCTCAGACGGATAGCTCGGTAGGCGACATCCGCGCGGTGGTCCTGGCGCCGACGTCCTCACCCCACTCGCGTTCGCACGTGTGACAGGTTTGACGCGCGCGTTCGAGAAACTCCTGCCCTGCCGACCGCGCAGGGATCTGCTTCGCGAACTTCACGTAGTCCGCCCCGTCAAGCGTCTCTCGCAGAGATGTCCGCGCGCCGTCGCTGACTGAGCCGCGCAGCGCTACCAACGTCTCCAGAGTCGTGAGTGTTGGGGCCGACACGCCAACACGCCGTGCGATGTACCCCCGCACGACGTCCGAAACATCGTCGATGAACTGCCGTAGGGCCTCCTCGTCTTCGACCTGCGCGCCTCCTACGCGCGCGAACTCCGCTTCCGCCCATTCGAGCGCGTCAGGTTCTCTCGGCGCTTCGGGCTCCGGGACAGCTTCTATGCGAGGACGGCGGCGCGACAGCCCGTAGCCAGCGAGTAGCAGCAGTCCCACGCCTGCGACAATCGCAGGAATCCAGGTCGTCCTGTACACCTGCACCGGCGGGCGGATGTCGCGCAACAGGTCCGCGTCCGCTCCCTCGCGCACGGATACCGTCTCGACGGGAAACGGCTCCGTCAGCAGCACATCCGTGCCGACCCCGATCTCTATCGGTGGCAGTTCGTACGGCTCCATCCGAAACACCTGCACACGCCACACGATCTCCCACGCGTCCAAGTCGTTCGTAGCGGGATCGGCGGCCCGCGACAGTTCGACCGTGCCCCAGACGACATCGTCGGGGGGATCCTCGACGATGGCGATCTCGGGCGTGATGCCTCGAGGAGCCGTCAGCGAGACGTGGAGACGGAGGACGTCACCAATGCCATGCGGGCCGTCTGGAAGGAGCCGGGCCGCGGTGATCTGTGGGATCTGGCCGAGCGCGGCGGGCGAGAGCGCGCCAAACGACATGAGCAGCAGGACGAGAGTACTTCTCACGCGTCTGTGTGGCAAACGCGCGTTGGGTGGCTACTCATCGGTCGTCGTCTGACGCAGCGCCCAGTGGCTCGGAGGAGACGGTCACGTTCCTCTCGGCGTGCATGTCGAGGAGGAAGTCCGCCATCATCTCGCGCATCTGGGTCATCTCGTCTCTCATGTCGGTGATCTGCTGCTGTTGGTCGTCCGCGAGCGACGTCCGACTCTCTTCTTCCTGACGCTTCTCCGCCCGTTTTCGCAGCAGACGCACCATGAGCACAGTGAATCCGCCGAGGACAAACAACGTATTCTCTAGCAGGAACAGGACGGCCAGGAATTCTTCCAAGTTGCGCAACGCTCCTACTCCGTGTGCGTCCCGTCACGCGCCCAGGACTGATACCGTGCGGCGCTGGACTCAGCTCAAGCCACGAGTCTCCCATATACGACACCCGCGTCGGCGCTGAGGTTTAGGCCGCGTCGCCGTCGTAATCCGATCCTGCGCGTTCGTCGTCGCCCGGCGCGGATAGCGTCGGCGGCAGGCGCTCCTGGTCGAGCGTGAGCATCATGTCCGCCATCATCTCGCGCATCGACGCCAACTCGCGCAGGACGACGCTCAGTTCCGCCTGGTGTTCGTCGTCCGACAGCGCTCTGATTTTGGCCTTCCTGAAGTCGAAATACTGCACGATGAGCGTCGTTAGGATGATGCCCGCGACTATCGTGAGGAGGAATTCCATCGAGTTCCCGGATCCTACTAAGCTAGTCGTCGTCCCTAAGAGCGACATGTAGAGCCGCCGTGATCTCCTCGCGCCGCGCAGAATCGAGTATCTTGCCGCCGTCCCCGTCGGTGACGTAGAAGACATCGACGGCGCGATACGCCTCGGTGGAGATCTTCGCCAACGAGATGTTCAGCCCCATGTCGCCGAGACACTTCGCGACGGCATAGAGTAACCCAACACGGTCCGGCGCCCCAACGTCGACAATGGTGTAGTCCGCCGAGTCCTCGTTGTGGATGCGCACGATGGGTTCCATGTACGCCGTGCGGCGGCCCTTCTCGCGCCGCATGTTGACGGTCTTCTCCGCCAACAGCTCCTCGATGGTGGTGTCTCCCTGCGCCACCTGGGAGATGAGGCTGCCCAGTTCGCGCGCCCTGTCTGGATTGACGCTCTTACCAGATACGGAGTGCGCGATGTGGAACGTGTCCACGGCGATACTGTCGCTTCGCGTGTTGAGGTCGGCAGACAGGATGTTCACGTCTGCCGCGGCTAGGATGCCCGCGATCCGCGCGAACAGCCCCAGGCGGTCGGCAGCGGCGAAGACAGCCGACGAGTAGTTCTCCGAGCGGTCGAATATCTGGAGACTGCACGCCTGGTCGTCCGCCAACTCCGACACGACACGCACCTGAGCGGCGATTTCCTCCTTGGAGAAGAAGCCCATCCGCTCGTCGCGCATCCGCTCGAAGTGCTCCGCCACGCGGTCCGCCCACGGCGAACCCAGCATGCTCACCACGTCCGCCCGACGCCGCTCTAGGGTGTCGCTTCCCGTGAGGAACTCACCACGGAAGTAACCCTCCGCCCGGATGAACAGTTTACGCATGAGCGAAGCGGTCCAGTCGGTCCACAGCTCGGGGTTCACCGCCCGTATGTCCGCATACGTCAGTAGATAGAGCATGCGGGCGCGGCGCACGGAGCCGACCTGGGAGGCGAATCGCTCGATGACGTCGGGGTCGTCGAGGTCGCGTCTCTGCGCGGTGTGGGACATGAGGTGGTGTTCCTCGTAGAGAAACACGATGTCCTGACGCTGCTCGTCTGTCAGCATTGGGAACCGCTCCAACGCCTCGTCACGCAGAGGTCTGCCCCTCACGATGTGCTCACCCTCGGCTGGCACGCCCTTGCCGATGTCGTGGAGGATCATGCCCATGCGCAACGAGACACGCTCGTCCTGACTCAACGCGGCGTGCGCTTCCGCAAGCGCCTCCGAGGTGTGCGCGTCGTTGATTTTGGACGTGTCGAGATTGCCCACCGCAAACAGCGTGTGTTCGTCGACCGTGTAGCGGTGGTACAGATCGTAGCGGACGAGTGATTGCAGCCCCGCGAACTCGGGTATGAGGACCGTCAGGACGCCGAGCTCGTGCATCTCCCGGACGGCTGGGCCGACCCCGTCTTCC
Organism: uncultured bacterium; assembly: GCA_964473525.1. Taxonomy (GTDB): domain Bacteria; phylum Poribacteria; class WGA-4E. Next base: position 155,204 of record CAYYPK010000004.1, on the reverse strand, counting down.
TCGCTCAGCAGGTCGAGGAACTCTTCGTAGACCCCGCCGGCATGGCTGATCGATGACTCAATTGCGAGCAACTCCTCGACGATCTGTCGTCGCGTTGCCACGCTGAGCCTCAACCCCAACCTGATGCGCTGGCGGAAAAGCTCCATCATCAACTCTGGGGCCGACCCGTCCTTGACGGAGCGGGAGAGCGCCCGAGGGGTCAGCCGCAGCCGATCCCGCAGCGTCACGATGTGTTCGGTCACCACGGAGGACCGCGCGCGGTCCATAAGCTTCTGTACCCGCGTGCCTTCCCACCGCGTCTGCATGATGACGATGCGCGCGCACTCGTGGATCCACCGCGCGTGGCGGTAGTAGTCGCGCATAAACTGCTCTTCGGCGAGGTGGCGACCTACGTCCACGTAGCCCAACTGCTTCGCGACCCGTTCCTGCATGTCGAAGCTGAGAATGTCCGCCCGGCGCCTGGCGAGGTAGTGGAGCTCGTTACGCACCCGCCATATGAAATCCAGCGCCGCTTCGTAGTCGCTCACGGCGCTGTCGGGCACGAGGTCGTGGTCCGCGAGGTCACTCAGCTCCCACACGCCGAACCGCGCGCGCGCCACCCACCGACTGATGTGCACCTCTCGCAGGCCGCCGACGCCATCCTTGAGGTTCGGCTCCTGCACGTACACCGTCGCCTGCGGGCCGCCGGTGTCGTTCATCCAGTCGTCGATCTTCTCAGAGATGTACTTGCGTACCCCCCGACGCATCGCGCGGGTCTTGATCTCGTGCTCATATCGCTTGTAGAGCTGCGTATTGCCGACGACGAATCTGCCCTCGAGCATGGCGGTGCGTGAGTCTACGTCCGCCAGCGCCGCGCCACGGCACTCCCCGATGGTGCGCACGCCGTGTCCCACCTCAAAGCCGACATCCCAGAGCGCGGTGATGAGTCGGGAGGCGAACGCCTCCAGGCTTGTCCGGTGATAGTTCTTCGGGTCGTGGAGCAGAAGCAGGTCGATGTCGGAGTGCGGGTTCAGCTCTTCGCGACCGTACCCACCGAGGGCGATGATGGTGAGCGTCTGGTCGGGGTCTACCTCGCCGTCGGCGCGCGCCCGCGTGTAGATGCGTCGAATGACCGTGTCCGCGACGTTCGTGTGCTCCTGCATGATCTCGCGGCTCGGCACCGGCGCGGTTGACACACGGTGCCGGTGGCGCGCCATGCTGCGGTCGCTTTCGGTCCCGATAAACTCGCGCAGCTCCGCGATCTCAGGATTCATTCGGCGGCGGTCTCCCGTTCCGGGTCATTCCGGCTAATGCGGTTGCGGAGCTTCTCGATTTGTGGGTGGCCTGGGCTGCTGGTCGCGGCGCGGTCGGCGAAGCGCCGCGCCTCGTGCCACTCACCCGCGTCGGCGTGGATCTCCGCGATAGCGTACAGCGCGCCCACGTGCGTTGGATCTACGCTGAGAACGCGCTCGAACGACAAGAGCGCATCGCTCGGCCGTTCCATGTAGATGTCCGCCACGCCATATAGATAGTGTATCTCCACATCGTCCGGCCGTTCGACGAGCACCGTGCTTAGGTGCGACTGTGCACGCGAGGCGAGGTCCGCTTCCTCCAGCCGCAGGTGGCCCATCGCGGCGGAACCGGCGACCGCTACCTCCATGTCGGCATCCACCCGTTCCGCCTCGCGTATAAGCAGCACGGCGCGCATCTCGGCGATGTCGGACGCCGTCGGGAGGACAGACCCGCGTAGCGCGTAGAGCAGCACCGCGATCACCGGCAGCGACACAACAAGGGCGCGCGTGGTGTTCAGCGTAAGTCCGTAGCGGAGCGTCGCGGTGTCGCCGTCTATTGCCCGCCTGGCGAATTCGACCCGTCTGTGCATGGAAGGATGCGTTCGCGTCCACTCGAATGCTCGGCGCATTCGCATGGGCAAGGAGTGCAATCGCGCGAGCTTCGCTAGCGCGCGTGGAAACGCCTCGGGGTCGCGAATATTGCGCACGGCGAACAGATCCGCCTGCCGTTCCAGTCGCCGCGACACGAAGCCCAGGAGCAGCACGAAGTACAGGTAGAAGAACGATGCCACGAGTAGAATCGGCCCGAGCACGCCCTGTGATAGGAACGAGGGCAGAACCGTGCGCAACGCCCCGAACAGCAGGAGGTAGGCGCCGAAGTACGAGAACGAGAAGAGCAGATAGACCCACAGGTGGCGGTGCTTGATGTGCCCCAACTCGTGCGCGAGCACACCTTCGATCTCGTCGTCGTCGAGTTGATGCAGGAGCCAGTCAGTGACGAACACCTCCCGCCCGCTGGGGATGAGCCCTGCCACGGCGGCATTGGCGATGCGCACGCCGCGCGTATACCACACGGATATCCGTCGGTACCGGATACCGTGCCTGCGCGCTATCTCCTCGACGCGCGCGTTCAGCGTCAGGTCGTTGAACCGTCGCGTTCGCCACAGGAGATGCAGGAGCTTCGGGGCGAACATGTAAGCCACGACGACGAGCGTCAAGGGCGCCAGATACGCCAGCCACGGCCGCGACACCGCCAGAAGACGCACCTCAATGGGCGCGAATTCGAACAGGTCCGATAGCGTGACGTAGACAAGCACGGGCGCGAGAGGAAATGCCGCTAGCTTGGACTGTAGGAGGAGGAACCGCCCTCGATACGCTTCCTCGCGTCGCTGGATCTCGTGCGTGGCGAGGCGCGTCGCCAACATGCCTGCAACGAGAGGGAGCAGCGCCAACACACGCCGCACGCCCGGCAGGACGAGGAAGGAGAGGTAGCTATCGACGAGGTCTACGAGACCCGCTGCGGCGACCTGCGCGACGAACGCGCCCACGAGGCACGCCTCGACGAGCGTGACGAGACGCCGCATGCGCCGAATCCACGTCGCCCGCAAGGCCTCGTCACCCGCGATACGGCCACGCAGGTGCTTGCTGAACAGAAACATCCCGACGGCAGGAGCCCACATGCTCGCAAGGAACGCGGCCAGGCGCGTTCCGGCGTCCACGGGCAGGACGCCCGAGCCTTCGACGGAGAACAGCGCGACGAGCGCCACGATGAGCGGTACGCTGAGAGTGACCATGATAAGTGGGAACGCAGAAAGTGTGCCAGGCGCTGCTGAAGTATCCCACAGCGAGAGAATTAGGGGCAAGACGGCTGTGGCGCCGGATTCGCCCGCCCCGTGAGCGGTCGTTCGCGTCCCAAACGTGTGCGGATCGTGACGGCGCCTGCCTGCTTTCCCGCCACGCACTTGACCCGTGCGCGCATCGCGGCACACTGAAGCATCCGTGAAGCTGGCGCCATCACCAGGACCGAAGGACCGTCCCACCCGCATGAAGGTCGTACTCGCCGAGAAGCCCTCCGTCGGCCGTGACATCGCGGCGTGCCTCGGATGCCGTACGCGTCACGACGGCTACTTCGAGGGTGGCGGATACCAGGTCACGTGGACCTTCGGACACCTGTTCACGCTCAAGGAGCCGGGCGACTACGACCCGTCCTTCAAGAGGTGGTCTCTGGACACGCTCCCCATCGTCCCCCGGCGATTTCAGTTAGCCGCCGTCCAGGGCAAGGGGATCCCGAAGCAGATCGCTACCATCAAGCGGCTGTTCAAGGCTGCCGACGAGATTATCTGCGCCACGGACGCTGGACGTGAAGGGGAGCTCATCTTCCGCCGGGCGCTTCAGATGAGCGGGTGCATGAAGAAGCCAGCAAAGCGGCTGTGGCTCAGTTCTCTCACGAACGAGGCGATCCGAGCCGCGTTCAAGGCGCTGAAACCCCTTGCTGACTACGACGATCTCTACAGCGCCGCGCGGTGCCGCAGTGAAGCCGACTGGATCGTCGGTCTGAACGGCACACGCAACTTCACCGTGCGGTACGGACGCGACCGCGACATCCTGTGGACCGTCGGGCGCGTGCAGACGCCCGTCCTGGCAATGATCGTAGAGCGTGACGACACGATCCGTAGCTTCCGCCCCGAACCGTTCTGGGAGGTGATGACGCATTACCGCGACGCGCTGTTCCGCTGTACGGAGGGGCGCCTGCCCGAGCAGGAGAAGGCGGACGCGATCCTGCGTCGCGTGCTGGATCACCCGTTCAGCATCACGGGAGTAGACGCGAAGGAGCGTCGTCAGCCGCCTCCTCTCCTCCACGACCTGACGGAACTGCAACGAGAAATGAACCGGCGATACGGCATCTCCGCGGCGGCGACCCTCCAGGCGGCGCAGTCGCTGTACGAAGCGAAGCTCATCACGTACCCCCGCACGGACTCGCGCTACCTGAGCAAGGATCTCAAGCCGTCCGTACGCAAGGCGCTGGACGGCCTCCGCTCGGTGAAACGCGCGGAGATAGGCAAGCTCGACCTTGGGAAGCTGTCCTACACGCGACGCATCGTGAACGACGCGAAGGTCACCGACCACCACGCGATCATCCCGACGGGCAAATCGCCAGCGGGCTTAGACTCGGCCGCGGCGAAGGTGTTCGACGCCGTGTTGACCCGGCTCATCGCGGCGTTCTACCCGGCGTGCGTGAAGGAAATCACGACGGTCGATGGGGTCTCGAACGGCGTCGGCTTCCAGGCCAAGGGCGAGCGCGTTCTCGAGCCAGGATGGACCGCCCTCTATCCGTCCAGAACGGGGAGAAGCGAGGAGCAAGACGAGCAAGAATTGCCACGCTTCAAGCCGGGAGAGAGCGGGCCACACGAGCCGTTCGTGAAGAAGGGCGAGACCAAGCCACCACCACCGTTCACCGAGAACTCCCTGCTGGGGGCCATGGAAACGGCTGGGAAGTTCGTCGAGGAAGAGGAGCTGAAGGAGGCGCTCAAGGAGAAAGGCCTCGGCACGCCGGCGACGCGCAGCGACATCATCGAGACGCTCCTGAGGCGCGGCTACATTGAGCGCGCCCGCAAGACGCTGGCGGCGACGGACCTCGGACGCTATCTCATCGCGCTGGTCCACGAACCCAGCTTGAAGTCGCCCGAGCTCACGGGCGAGTGGGAAGGGCGCTTACGGGAGATGGAACAGGGCCGGTGCGATCCCGCCGAGTTCCGTCGAGAGGTCGTCAGATACACGCGGAACATCGTTGGGTCAGGCGTGGATGTGCCGGTGGACCGCTCTCGCCTCGGCGACTGCCCTCGATGCGGCAAGCCCGTCATCGAAGGCAAGAAGGGCTATGGATGCTCCGCCTGGCACGATGGCTGTGGGTTCGTCCTCTGGCGCGAACACGATGGCGTTGCGCTCTCGGACGCGCAGATACGGGAGCTCCTACAGCGTGGGCTTATCATGAAGCCTGTCACGAAGCCGGGCGGTCGGGACGCTATCCTCTACCTCTCGCCCACCGGCGCTGTCATGGACATCGCGCCGCCCGACGCCAAGGGGCAGAGAGGGCGTGGCGGAAGACGCACCCCGGCGAGGGGGTCGCGAGCGCGCGCGGCGAAGGGCGGCGGACGGGCCGCCTCAACGACCGTTGCTGGCAGGACGAAGGCCACGAGCAAGGCGACGGCCACGGGCAGAACCAAGCCCAAGCCGCAGGGCGACGGAAGCGTCGGCGCATGCCCGCTCTGCGGCGGCGATGTCGTCGAGCGTCCGAAGTCCTTCTCCTGCTCCCAGCGGAGCTGCGATCTCGTCGTGTGGAAGTCGGTTGCGAAGAAGAAGATCGGAGTGCGCACGGCGCGCACGCTGCTGACAAAGGGGCAGACGTCGGTCCTGAAGGGCTTCAAGTCGAAGCAGGGCAGGTCGTTCAACGCGCGGCTTGTCCTGAAGGGCGCGAAGGTGGAGATGGAGTTCGACTAGGGCCAGGTTGACGCTCCAACGGCCTCCGCCCACATCCGGTAGCCGAGAGGAAGAATCGCATGGCGTTCTACGACCTGCCCCGGGATGAGCAGATCGACCGCTTGCGCGACGTCGCCATCGTCGCGCTCCGGTCCTACCCCGTCTCCAACGTCCAGTTGCACGCCATCGGATACTCGAACAACCTGTTCTTTCGGGCAGAGACTGGCGAAGGGCGGTACGCTCTGCGCGTCTGTCGCGAGCATTTCAGCGGAGAGGATCTGCGGAGGGAGACGCAGTGGCTCGCCGCTCTGGGCCGTGATACTGACTTACATGTGGCCACTCCCCTGCCCGCGGACGACGGCTCCCTGTACGTTGAAGCCAGCACGCCCCTCGTTCGCGACGGTCGACGCTGCGTGCTGTTCCGATGGCTCGACGGGGGTCACCTCAGCGATGAACTGACGCCTCAACACTTGAGAAGTCTCGGCAAGTACGTAGGCACGCTCCATCGCCACGCGGAGACGTTCCGCCTGCCCGACGGCTTGCGCATGGAGGCGTGGAGTGGCGACACGCTATCCGACGACTTCCCGCTGGGGCCCTTCGAGGCGGTGTACAGCGCGGACGACCTCGCGGTGATCGCGGAAGCCGTAGACCGCGCGGGGCAGACGATGCAAGAGGTCGGGGTCGGCGCGATGGACTGTGGCATCATCCACGGCGACCTGCACCAGATGAACTACATGTTCGACGGCTTCGACGCGCGCGCGATCGACTTCGAGGCTCCGTCGTGTGTGTGCTACCTCTACGACATCGCCATCACGCTCGCGTACCTGCGTGACATGCCGATGCCGATGACGTATGAGGTACCGCCGCACCTGCACGATGCGCTCGAGGACGCGTACTACGACGGCTACTCCGCAGCCAGGGAACTCCCCGTTGGATACGCGGGCCGGGTTGAGATACTGAAGGCACTCAAGCTGCTTGGAGTTGCGCAGTGGATCGCGTCGTCCCCGAACATACGCCGTATGGCGTGGACCCAACGCTATGTCTCGGAAATGCCAGGCGTGGTGCGGAAGCTGCTGCACCGGTGACCTGCTCCAGTCACTGTCATGTTCCACTCATCCGCGGACGCGGAACGTAGGCGCGCCATTCGTCCGGCGCCATGCACGAGAATCGTGTAAACATATCGCCGCTCGCCTGTCTGGACATGGCGATGGAAGCATCCATGCCAACCGGTGCAACTGACGCGTTCGATAGGGCCGTGCTTGAAGAGATCAGCACGATCCGCGCGATCGGTAAGGAGCGCCTGTACCGCCGCGACGACGTGGACGACTTCGCACAGGAAGTCGTGCTCAGAGCGTATGCCTACCGCGATCAGGCGCGTCACCAAGACACAGTTGGAGCGTGGGTGCGCGCCATCGCACGGAACACCGCGATGAACTGGAACGCCCGTAGGCGCCCTACCGCGTGCGCTGAGTTTCCCGACCTGCCGGACACCGTCCTCTCAGCGGCGCGCCAGTTGGCGAGCGCGGAGGAGCGCGGGCAGTTGACCGACGCGCTGTCACTCCTCAACGAGACGGACCGTGCGCTGTTGGTTGCCCATGTGGTGGATGGCGAACCGTACGCGGCACTGATGGAACGGCACGGCTTGTCACGCACGGCAGTCGGCGTGCGCCTCCATCGGGCCCGCGCGCGACTGCGGCGGAGCCTACGACACGCCGTCGGGGCGGCGCTGGCGTGGCGGGGCAGCGCCGCGCTGGGAGGGGTCGCAATCGTGAAAGTGAAGTGGACGGTCGGCATAGGCGCGGCTGCTATCGCGGGGGCGCTCGCCCTGGGAGGCCTACAGCTGATGACGGATCGAGGCACAGGGGGCTCGTCGCCTGGTAGCGGGCCGTTCGCCACGTCGGGCGAGTCGTCCGCGCTGGGCGGGGGCGCGGCGCCGGCGCCGGGACGGCGGGCGCCGCAGATCCCGGAACACGCGGATGCCGCGCCGAGAGCACGCTCAGGCGGGTCGCCAACCCCCGACGATCAAGCTGCGACTGTAGCCGCCGGCTCAGGCCGCGACCAGGGAAGCACGGTAGTGTCAGACCCGCTCACAGGCGAACCGGCCGCTGGCTCCGAACGGTACCTCTACGGCGAGTTCGCGCGGGTCTACCCGCTGTATATGGATGCTGTCGAGCGCTATACCCGGGCCATAGGCGCGCGACCGAAGTCGCCAGGAAGCGCCGCGCCAGAGGACGAGCAGGCGGCGTGGCGGGTTGCGTTCCGCGCGCATCGGCGAGACGTGATGGACCCCATAGGCGCCGACATCCGGTATTACGAGGACGAGATTCAGCGCCTGTTCCCTGCGGCCGTTACCGTCGTAGATGACCCCGAGCGCGGGCGCGTGTGGACGCTCGACGAGGACGCCGTGCGGAGCGCGGTCGGCGGCCGCCTGCCAAACGAGGCTTCCGGCGGTTGACGAGCGGGGAGTCGGCCCAATAGACCACTGACGAACGATCGAGACGTTTGTCTTCCGCGTAAAATGGGCGGCCGGTAAAACGGCCGCCCATTACTGCGCATGGGTCGGGGTACGCCGGGCGTAGACAGAGCGGGTCCGTCCGAGGCGACTGCGACAGGGAAGGAGATGGCGGGAGGGCGCGGACAAGGTCGCCCGTCGTCGAATCGACGAGTGACCGTACGTTCATCTTCTGCTGAAGCAGTAACGAACCTCGTAGAGGCGGAGGTACGCCGAGGACCACGAACGCCAAGATCCTCAGGTTACGGTGATTGCCACGGGCCGCCGTCCGGTTGTCCGAGGCGCGCGAACACGCCACGAGAGGCAGGCGGACGCGCGGTGTGAGTCGCCACCACATCGCGCGGCTCTGGTCTTCAGTCCCGTGTGGTCGGTCGCTCGTCCAACGCTGGTCGCGAGACTTCGTCGATCATTATCGTCATGTCGGCGAGCCGCTCGTCAAGGTCATTCAGGCGGCCGTTCATGCGTTCGAGTTCCCGCAGGACGCGCGCCATCTCTCCGTCGACCTGCCTCTGATGGCGACCCGCTCCGCGCCCGATGATGGCTGTCACGATGCCGACGGTCATCATAACGAACATGAACAGGACAACTACTTCCATGATGCCCAGCTTCCATCCTCCCGGCGCCTGCTAGCTCCGCGCCAGGCGCAGCAACTCTGTCACCGTCCGCTCCAACACGAGGCCGTCGGCGCCCCCGCCTGACTTCATGGTCTCCTCCGCCGCGATAAGCTGCTGATATGCCGTCATCAGCTTGGGAGGGTTGAACCGAGACGCCTGTAGCAACGCCTTGTACATCGCGTACGGCTTCTGTTTCAGGAGATTCAGCGTCGCAGCGTCCGGTAGCATGTCCGCCGCGCCGTCCTCCCATTTGCCGTGCACGGTGTTCATGAAGGCGCGATAGGTCATTCCGCGTTTGAACGGCGCCAGGGCGCCATGCTCCTGTAGTAGGACAGCCTGCGTCATCATGCGCACCTGCCGAACTAATAGCGCGTGGATCTTGAGGGGCGGCTCGCCGTGCCCAAGCACGCTGTGCAGGCTCATCAGCGCGCGCGTCGCGTTGCCCTCCGCGATGGCATCCGTAAGGTCGAAGACAGAATAGCCGGACCCGTCGGACACGGCGGCGCGCACATCGTCGATTCCGACCCGCTCACGGTCGCCGACGTAGGCGAGTAGCTTCTCGATTTCGTCCACGAGAGCTTGCAGGTCGTCCTCGGTGCGCGCTCTTAGCTCCCGCTGCGCGTCGTCGTCGAGCTCTCGCTTGGCGGAGCGCATCTGCTTGGCGATGAACGTGTCCACGGGATCGCGGCCGCCCGATGACCGCGCCTTCAGCGTGTCCACGTCCGCCAGCGTTACGCCGTCTCCAAGCGACCTCATAACGCGGCGCGGGAACGTCCCACTGACGCACAGCACCACGGCGACGCTCTCGGGCGGGCCGTCCTTCACCCAGCCGATGAAGCGGTCCTTGTCGGTTCCGCCGCTGGATGCTTCGGGCAGGGACACCTCAATGAAGGCCGTTGGGGCGTCGTCAACGTAGGCGACGAGGTCGGGAGCATTCTGCGCCGCGTCCGCGCGGATTTTGGACAGCGCCGCCGAAGCGGCGGGCTCGTCCAGCGCGACGGGTTCGATGTCCAGCGCGCGGAACAACAACTGTAGCGCGCGGTCGTGATTGCCCGCCTCGTGGGCGTCGTGTGACTGCCGCAGCCGTTGCGCGGCGTCCGGCTCGCCGCTTGTCGTAAGGAAGCTCGGGTTCTTGACGACCACCACTCGCCGAGGCGCGCCCATGGGCATCGTCTCCGCGAGCGTGATTACCTCCGCCGCGGATGTCACGGAGCCGTCGAGCATGTCGAAGTTCAGGTCGCGCATGGCCCCGGCGTCCGCCATAAGCGCGTTGACCGTGTCTTCCAAGAGGCGCTCGAGCAGGTAGGTTTCTTCACCCCACAACGCGTAGACGGTCGACACATCGCCGTCTTTGATACGCTTGGGGATGTCCCCGACGGTGCGCAGTGCGCCCGGAGCGTCTTCCTGGGAGCCACGCCTACGTCCGCGGCCGGACTGCATGCGACACCCTCCTCGCCCTGCGGCTTACGTGCGGTTCACTTACCGTGGTGTGGAACCTGAACGGTCTCCAGCAGTCGCTCCACGACGTCTCGACTGGACACGCCATCCGCTTCGGCGTTGAAGTTCACCAATACGCGGTGGCGCATCACGGGGAGCGCGACGGCTTGGATGTCTTCCTCGGTGGCGTTCGGTCGGCCGCGTAGTATGGCGCGCGCCTTGGCCGCCAGCACGAGATACTGCGAAGCGCGAGGCCCCGCGCCCCAACTGACCCAGTCGCTCACGAACTCGGGCGTGTCGGCGTTGTTCGGGCGCGACTTCCCGACGAGGTCCACGGCGTATTCCACGACGTAGTCCGCGACCGGCACGCGCCGGACGATGTTTTGCACCCGCTCAATGTCGTCGCGTGTGAGCGCGGCGTCTATCTGCGGTTCGAGTGCCGAGGTCGTCGTCAGGACGATCTCCTTTTCCTCCTCCGGCGTCGGATAGTCGACGTAGAGGCTGAACATGAACCTGTCCAGTTGCGCCTCGGGGAGTGGGTACGTGCCCTCCTGTTCAATGGGGTTTTGCGTGGCGAGCACGAAGAACGGCTTAGGCAGCGGATACGTCGTGCCGCCAGCGGTCACTTCCTGCTCCTGCATCGCCTGTAGAAGCGCCGCCTGCGTCTTCGGCGGCGTGCGGTTCACCTCGTCCGCGAGGACGACGTTCGCGAAGATCGGCCCCTTGATGAACTGGAACACGCGCCGCCCGGTCTCCGGATCGTCCTGTAGAATGTCCGACCCGACAATGTCGGTCGGCATCAGGTCGGGCGTGAACTGTATGCGCTTGAAATCCAAATCGACCGCGCGCGCCAAAGTGCTGATGAGCAGCGTCTTGGCAAGCCCGGGGACGCCGACCAGTAGGCAGTGACCACGCGACACCAGGGCCGTAAGAAGATCGTCGATAATCTCCTCCTGCCCGACGATGACTTTGCGCAGTTCCTTGAGAAGTCGCTCGCGTAGGTCGGCGAAGAAGGCGATATCAGCCGCAGCCGTGGCGGCCGGATCGGCGCTCTGCAAGCGTGGGACTCCTTAGCGGAAGGCGGGATTCGGGAACGCTTCGAGTCTACCGTACAGCCCGTGGACGGTCAATCGGACGCTGACACGGTTCGCTCTCTTTGAGTCTGCCACTGTGCCGAGTAGTCCACTCGCCGACGGTCGTCCTGAGCAGGCCACGAGCCTGGCGCCACGGCGCAGCCGTCGTGGATGAAGAGCATCGCGCGGCACACGGCATGGACGGTGTTGGCCGTCTGTGATAGAACACATGTGGGACGCGGAGACTGCGATCCGCAGAGGCGAAGGTGACCGAGATGCACGACGGCAGGTTCACGCCCGAGACAGGCGACCCGGAGTCTGGGGAGTCGCCTCCCCGCGCGAGCCATGAAGGCGCGGGCGATGGCGGCCGCGTCGGCCCAGATTGGGAGGATCCGCGCGCGGAAGGCGGACGCGTCGCGACTTTCTTTCGAACGGCGCGCGCCGTCTTGTTCGAGCCTCTGCCGACGTTCCGCGGTATGAAGCGGTCGCCCTCAATCGGCGCGCCCTTGCTCTACTGGCTCGCGTGTACGTGCCTATCTGTGGTGCTGAGCGCGTTTGTCAACGCCGCGATGGGATCCATGCTGCGCGGCGTACTTTCCTCGCTGGGCGACTTTCCTACGACCGATGGGACCGCGACCGTCGGCCCGGTGGCCGCCGTGGCGTGCGTATCCGTCTGCGCCGCGCCGGTCTTCTTCGTAACGGTGGGCTACTACCACTTGGTTCTTGCCGTATTCGGCGTCGCGCGGCACGGGTTCGCCGCGACGTTCCGCACGCTTTCGTACGTCAACGGCAGCCTGTCGCTCGTGTCGTGGATCCCGTGCCTCGGCCCTATCGCGGCGCTGCTGTACGGCCCGTACCTGATCGTCGTCGGGTTCCGCGAGGCGCACGGATCGACCACCGGCCGCGTCACGCTGGCGTTCATCGTGGCCATGATCGGCCCGGTGATCCTGATCGGCGGCACTCTCATCTACCTGGCGCTCGCAGGTTCCGGGCTGACCGACAAGATCCCAATACCAATGGTCTAGGAGGCGTCCATGCGACGTGTCGTTGGTTTCTCCTGTGCGTTTGGCTGCGCTGTCCTCGTCGGCATCGGCGCCATTGCGCCGCGCGCGGCGCGGGCTGCGTATGACTGGACCGAGGATATAGCGCGGTACAAGCCCTCCGTCGTTAACATCGAGCGGTCGGCGGAGGTAGTGTTCGAGGCGGAGCGGCAAGGCACGACGTACGCCACGGGCTTCATCATCGACGCCGACGCCGGCATCATCGCGACGAACCGGCATGTGACCGGAACCAGCCCGTCCATCGTCAAGGTCAACTTCTACGACGGCTCCTTCACCGAAGCCCAGGTGCTCTACTACGACCCTGAGCAAGACTTCGGCTTCTACCAGATCGACACGGAGGACGTAGATTTCGAGCTCCAGGCGGTGACCCTTGGGTCGTGGGGAGAGCTGGCGGTCGGCGAGGAACTCCTGCTAATCGGCAACAACGAGAAGGAGGAGTACTCGATCAAGAACGGGTCGGTGACGAACCTGAACGTCGACAAGGGCACGCGTTACGGATCGTACATCCACAGCACATTTGACCGCACGGGAGGCTCCAGCGGGAGCCCCGTGTGGAACACGCGCGGCGAGGTGGTTGCCATCCACGCCTCCGGCACGGACACGTCCAGCTTCGAACTCCCAATCGACTATCTCTTTCCAGCGCTCGAAGCCCTCACGTCGGGCCAGACCGTTCGCCGAGGAGACATCGGCGTCGACCTTGCGCTCGTGTCCATCGGGGAGGCGATACGGCACTACGGTCTGCCCTCCGAGAAGGCGGCCGAGATCGGGCCGTCCAAGACAGGCGGAACGCCGCACGTAATGCAGGTGGAAGGTGCCATCCCCACGACGCCGGCCGAGACGGTTCTGCGGCCGGGAGACATCGTCTACCGGGCCAACGGCGAGATTCTCCGTGACGACCTGTACCAGTTCGACCGAATCCTCGCGGATTCCGTGGGCGGGTCGGTAGACCTCGAGATCTTCCGCAACGGCGACGCCACGAACGTCACCGTGCCTGTGTTCGACCTGGAGAGCCGCAAGATCAGGCGGTTTGCTCGGTTCGGCGGCGGCATTTTCCACGACGTGAGCATCAATCTGCGACACCAGGTGCACATGGAAGCCGAGGGTGTGTTCATGCCGTTCTCCGTCGCGGGCAGCACGTTCTCGAAAGCGGGATACCGCCCACGCCAGAACAACTCGAAGGTGCTCATCATCGAGGTAAACGGCGTTCCAGTGCGCAACCTCGCGGATTTCGTGGCCGCCGCCGCTACCATCGAGAGCGGCAAGCACTCCTACGTCGTCGCCCGCGACTTCAACCTCTTCGACAGTTCGCCGAAGCCTCGCAGCCTCTCCTTCAACCTGCAGTACGGCCCGCTCGAGGTGTTCCAGTGGAACCCCGAGACGCTGGAATGGGACAAGGAAGGCGAAGACGACGCGCCTGCGGTCGGCGATGAGCCGAGCCCGGCAGGCGAGTAGCGCTAGGCGCTGCCGCGCGCGATCAGGTCGCCACGCTCCCCTATCCGATAGCGGCGCGGTGGATTTGCGCCTCGCTACCTCCGCCCGTAGTCTCTCCGCAACGGTTGGAACGCGCCACACGAAGGAGGGACACCCGCATGCGCCGGTCGGCGGCATTTTGGACGCTCCTGCATCGCGCGTTGCTCGCCACATGGACCATTGGTTGCTGCCTGACTGTCCTGCCGGTTGGACAGGCTAGTCCCAAGGCGGCTTTCCGCGAGAGCGGAGAGGGGTTCCGCGTCGGTGTGAAGGTCCGCATCCTGGACATTGCAGACGGTTCGACTCAGCGTCTCATTGAGGATTGGGTGCAAGAGGACACGCCCACGTGGGGGGGCCGGACGGCCGGAGGCTTGCAGCCGCCGCCGAGAGGGATCGTAATCTCGACATCTTCCGGGCGCCGATCGGGGGTTCCCGCATCTGGCTGACCAAACACCCTGGGCGCGACAGCGAGCCCGCGTGGTCCCCGGACGGCAGCCGAATCGCCTTCGTGTCATATCGAGACTGGCCCGACGGACCAGCGATCTACGTGATGGACTCCGATGGCGGCGGCCTCCGCCGCCTCACGGATGCTCCATGGCAGTCGAACGAGCCCGCGTGGTCCCCGGACGGCGAACGGCTGGCATATGCCGCTGGGGATGGCGAAGGGGCCAGTATCCTGCGTGTGCTGGATGTCGCAACAGGTGTAGACCGTCCTCTCACTGAGGACGACGCGTCTCGAAGGTCGCCCGCGTGGTCCTGGGATGGCAGGTTCCTGGCGGATGAGTACCACGTGCCGGGTGTGCGCGGGTACCACATCCGAGTCAGGACACTGGACGGTCGGGACGACTGGAGCGTGACCGACAGCACTCTCGGACGCAACAGCAGTCCCGCGTGGACGCCGTCCGGGGACATCTCGTTCCTGATGCTGGGGCAGCAGCGTCACAACATCGGCGTCGTTGGCCCGCGTGGCGGCGATGTCGAGATGCTTACCAACACCGGCACGTACAAGGAACACCTCACCTGGTACAACCCACGGTACTTCCCAGTCCAGGCGGCAGCGATCCTTCAGCCGCAAATGTGGGGTTGGATCAAGCGCCCCTATGTAAGAACGAGCGCGACGCCGCCCCGCGTCCGCACCGCCGACCGCAGTCCACTGTGAGTTAGGCTTGACGCTGCTTGCCCCTGCGGCCGACTGTGGTAGGCGGTCGCGCTCTAGTGCGGCGCGAGCCGTGTTCAAGCCGCGTGCGATAGTGGTAACATACTCCCCGCCACGCGGGCCGGAGCCACAGGGGAAACACATGGCGGATATCACCCTCGAGGACGTAGAGTACGTAGCCGATCTAGCGCGGCTGGAGCTGTCAGCCGACGAGAAGAATCAGCTCGTCCACCAACTGGGGCGCATCCTCGGCTACATCGAGAAGCTCGACGAACTGGACACGACGGACGTCGAGCCCACGTCGCACGTGCTGCCCATACACAACGTCATGCGGGCCGACGAAGCTCGCGACGGAATGGCTCGCGACCAGGCGCTGGAGCTGGCTCCCGCGAGCCACGATGGCTACTTCGAAGCCCCGCGTGTAGTCGAATAGGACGCATCGCATGGCCGCCTTCGACGCCGCGCTCCGCGACTATTTCGCCTCTCGAACGGATGTCGAGATGGCGTTCATGTTCGGGTCGCGCGCGCTTGGGCGAGAGCGCATGGACTCGGATATCGACATCGCTGTGTATTTCGCCTCGGAAGGACCGGCGGTCGAGTGGGAGACGGGCCGCGAGTACCCGTCGGAGTTCGCGGTCGGCTTGGCTGTTGAGAAGATCACGGAGCTTGAGACGGACCTTATCGTCCTGAACAGTTGCCCGTCGGTCCTTGCAGACACCATTCTGCGAGAGGCGGAAACGCTCGCGATACGCGACGCGGACCTCCACACGCGCTTCCTGCTGCTGGTATCGGATGAGGCGGAGAGGTTCCGGCGTGACAGCCACGAGGTGTGGGACATGAAGGAGGACTTCGTCGGGTACAACGACGCGCGCCGTCGCCGACTTCGCCAGACCACGGAGCTCCTGCGGCAGCAGATGTCCTATCGGGATCTGTTCGTCGACATGGATCGGGCAACGTATGCAACCGACGTCAAGACGCGCCTGGCCGCAGAGAGATGGGTCGAGAATCTGGTGAACGCGTCCATAGACGCTGCGAAGGTTCTCGTGGCGGCCCACGACATCCGTGTCCGTCAGACGTACCGCGACACGTTGGAGGCTTTAGGGAGAGTACCTGGCTTCGACTTCGAGACAGCAGACAAGCTGGGGCAGTGCGCGCGTCTACGCAACGTGCTAGCACACGAATATCTCGACGTGAAATACGACCAGATCAGGGAGTTTCTGGACTCCGCGCACGAGACGTTTGAGCGGTTCATAGACTTCCTGAGCTCGGAAATACGCGACAGCGCAGCTCATTAGGAGGCGCGATGTGCCAACGGGCACGCCAACGAGAGGACCAGCATGACGGACGAGGCGGCGCCACTACACGCGCTAACCGCGCACGAACTACGCGACAAGCTGCGCAACCGCGAGGTGTCGGCGGTGAAGATCGCCGAGTCCACCTTCGACCGCATACGCGCCGTCGAGGATCGCGTGAACGCCTACATGGTCGTCACCGAAGACGCGGCGATGGAGACAGCGCGCGACGTAGACTCCCGTCTCGAACGCGGCGAACCCCTTCCTCCGCTCGCGGGCGTGCCGTTCGGTATCAAAGACCTGATCTGCACCAAAGGCGTGCGGACGACCTGTTCGTCAAGGATACTCGAGCCGTTCATCTCCCCCTACGACGCCACCGTGACACGCCGCCTCAAGGCGCAAAAGGCGCTCATCACGGGCAAGCTCAACATGGACGAGTTTGCGATGGGCTCCTCCACGGAGAACTCCGCCTACAAGAACACGGCGAACCCGTGGGATCTGTCGAAGGCCCCCGGCGGCTCCAGCGGGGGCTCAGCGGCTGCTGTCGCAGCGGACGAAGCCGTGTTGACGTTGGGCTCCGACACGGGTGGTTCCATCCGGCAGCCTGCGTCGTTCTGCGGCGTCGTGGGCGTCAAGCCGACGTACGGACGCGTGTCGCGCTTCGGTCTCGTCGCGTTCGCCTCGTCGTTGGACCAGATCGGCCCGTTCTCGAAGGATGTCACAGACAGCGCCATGGCCCTGAACGCCATCTGCGGACACGATCCCCTCGACTCGACCTCCGCGAACATCGAAGTTCCCGACTTCGAGAAGAGCCTCGTCCAGGATGTGAAGGGACTTCGCATAGGCATCCCGGCGCAGTACTTCGTCGAGGGCTTGGACTCCGAAGTGGAGGCGAGCGTCCGCGCGGCGATCTCGAAGTTCGAGGAGATGGGGGCGACTCTCCACGAGCTCTCGATGCCGCACACGGAATATAGCATCGCCACCTACTACATCATCGCCCCCGCGGAGGCGAGCTCGAATCTGGCGCGTTACGACGGGGTCCGTTACGGTCATCGCACGGACGACCCGGACGACCTCATGGACATGTACAAGAAGACGCGTGGCGAAGGCTTCGGCGATGAGGTCAAGCGCCGCATCATGATTGGCACGTATGCGCTGAGCGCAGGTTACTTCGATGCCTACTACCTGAAGGCGATGAAGGTGCGCACGCTCATCAAGCAGGATTTCGACACCGCCTTCGAGGACGTGGACATCATCGTCACGCCGACGGCGCCGAGCGCCGCCTTTGGCCTCGGCGAGAAGACGGACGACCCGTTGCAGATGTACCTCTCGGACGTCTTCACCGCGCCTGCGAGTATGGCCGGGCTGCCGGGCCTGTCCATGCCGTGCGGATTCACGTCGGAGGGGTTGCCCATCGGCCTACAGATCCTAGGCAAACCGTTCGACGAGGAGACCGTGCTGCGAGCGGCGTATTCCTACGAGCAGGCGACGGACCATCACCTGCGCCGCCTGTCGTCCGATGGTATCGCCCTATGAACGACCCCTGGATGCGTAGCCTTCTGTCATCCGTCGCGGGGATGATCCCGGCGGTCTTTGGGGGCATGCTATTCGCGCGTTATGTCGCGTCCAGCGACGATCGGCTCTACCCGTCGGCGTTCGTCCTGGGGATCGTGTGCGCGGTGGTCGTTATGGCGGTGTCCAGAGGCCGTGGGTGGGGCATCGTCGGTGCTGCGGTCTTCGTTGCGCTTGTTGGCGTTACTTTGGGGCTGCTCTTCGACGCCAAGTGGAATTCGATCGACCGGGTCGCGCGCCAGCTCATGGAGCAGCACGAGGGCCTCACGGAGACGCAGGCGACGATGCAGGCGAACACGATACTGGGCGGAATGAGCTACCTCGAGCTGGTGCGCGCGCGGCTGCACGTCGACAATCTTCTGATCCCCGTCTTTGCGATCCTCGGCGCGGGATTCACGGTGCGGAGCCGCCTGTTCGGCCGGTTGCTTCGCGTCCACGACGGGCCGGAATACATCGCGATGAGTGACACTGCGGAGGACGCCGCAGGTGACTCAACGAGTGATCCTGGGTGATCCAACGTAAGGCGCTGCCTTGAGCAGGGGAGTCGGCATGGCGTACGAAGTCGTCATCGGTCTGGAAATCCACGCGGAACTCAGCACCGCCGGAAAGCTGTTCACGTGGACGGCGAACCGCTTCGGCGGCGAACCCAACTCGCGCGTGGACCCTATCACCCTTGGCATGCCGGGCGTGCTTCCGGTGCTCAACAGGACCGCGGTCGACTACACGATACGCGCCGGACTCGCCCTGGACTGCGATATCCAGCCATTCAGCAAGTTCGACCGCAAGCACTACTTCTATCCAGACCTGCCCAAGGGATACCAGATATCCCAGAAGGATCTGCCGATCGCCCTGGGTGGCCACGTTGAGTACGAACTCGACGGATCAACGCGGCGCTGCCGGCTTACGCGCATCCACTTGGAGGAGGACGCGGGCAAGTCCATCCACGTGGAAGGGCGAGACGACGTAAGCTGGGTGGACTACAACCGCTCATGCGTGCCACTCATCGAGATCGTCGGTGAGCCGGACTTGCGGTCGCCCGAGGAAGCCATCGCGTATTGGCGCGCGGTGAAGGAGGTACTCGAGTTCGCGGGCGTCAGCGACTGCAACATGGAAGAGGGCAGCTTCCGTTGCGACGCGAACATATCCCTCATGCCCGAGGGATCCAGCGAATTCGGGACGCGCGCTGAACTCAAGAACATGAACTCCTTCCGCTTTGTCCAACAAGCGCTGGAGTTCGAGATCAAGCGGCAGACGCAGATCCTCGATGCTGGAGGAACGGTCGATCAGGAGACGCGCCTGTTCGATGTCGACACCGGCACGACACGCGCCATGCGTAGCAAGGAAGAGGCGAGCGACTACCGCTACTTCCCAGAGCCCGACCTCGTTCCCGTAGACCTCGACGACGCCTGGATCGCCGAAATACGCGCCTCGCTGCCAGAGCTGCCGCAGGCGCGACGACAGCGGTTCGTTGACGACCTCGGCGTCCCAGAGCAGGCGGTGGCGGTCCTCACCGGGACGCGCGAGCTCGCCGACTTCTTTGAGGTCGTCGCGGATGGATGCGGAGACGCAGTGTTGGCGGCGAATTGGGTGCAGGGCGACTTCCTGGGGTATCTGCGCGACGCTGGTTACGAACTCGACGATTCGCCGGTAACACCCGAGGCGTTGGCGGAGCTCCTGACGCTCATCAAGAACGACACCATCAGCGGCCGCATCGGCAAGACCGTGCTGGAGGACATGATCGCGACGGGCAAGGCTGCGAAGACCATCGTCGATGAGAAGGGCCTCGTGCAGGTCACGGACACCTCGGCGATCGACGAGTGGATCAGCCAAGTGATTGCGGAGAACCCCGGCCCCGCCGAGGACTTCCGGGGCGGCGCGGACAAGGCGCTCGGGTTCTTGGTCGGCCAGGTGATGAAGCTCTCGCGCGGAAAAGCGAACCCCCGCATGGTGAATCAGGCGCTCCGCGACGCACTATCCTAGCGCGGAGGCGCTCCGTGGTTTTACAATGAGTACGGAAATCACGGATGCCGCACGCCAGGATAGGGAGGTGACGCGTGGCCACCGATGTAGCCGAAGACCGCCATACCGAGACCGATACGGCCGTCCGACCCCCTCGCACTCTGTCTTACTACCTCCTGATGGGCTCCGCCGTTGGAGTGTACGCGGCGTGGTTCTCACTTGCCCTGAATGTCCTGGGATCGCTTTCCGTTGGCCAGGAGCCGCTGAAGCTGCTGCGGGTCTACGCGACGTTCTTCATGGGCGCCGAGGCCCTCGGACAGGCGGCGAACCAGGGCGTCACCCTCTTCCTGGCCTTGGTGCTGCACAGCGGGACGGGGGCCGTGGTTGGCATGCCCCTCTACCTCGTCTACCATCGCCGGTTTGGCCACCACGAGACGACGATGCGGGCGATTAACGGTGTGTGGCTCGGGATCGTCATGTGGGTGGTGAACTACTACCTTCTCCTCTCGTGGTTCCAGCCGATGGTCCTGCGATGGGTCGCGTACGACGGCGAGATCCAGCCGTACATCATCCGCAATATCCCGTTCTGGGTAGCTGCTCTCACCCACATCGCGTTTGTGGAAGTAGTATTGCTGACGCGGACAAGTGAGTCGACGCGCCGATAGATACCACGGACTTTCCGGCGCGCGTAGCGATCCGATCGAGGGTGGCGATGAGCCAAGACCACCAAGCCACTGCCGACGGCACGGCGGCCCCTGGCGTCATTCTGCCCAACCTCCTGGGGGTCACCCAGGATGAGCTGACCAACCTCATAGCGTCTTGGGGTCAACCGGCGTACCGCGGCAAGCAGGTATTCCGTTGGCTCTATCACGATCGGGCCGATGGCTTCGCCGCCATGACAAACCTACCGAAAGCTCTGCGCGAGCAACTCCAGGCTCGCGCGCGCATTGAGGCGCCCCGCGTAGTGACCCGCGCGGCCTCTCGCCTCGATTCGACGGTCAAGTACCTCTTCGAGTTCGAGGACGGCGAGCGCGCCGAGACGGTGCTCATGCACGACGGCGAGCGCGCCACGCTGTGTGTATCCAGCCAGGTGGGCTGCAACCAGGGGTGCACGTTCTGCGCCACCGCGCAGATGGGCCTCTCCCGCAACCTGACGGCAGGAGAGATGGTTGGGCAGTTGCTTGCCGTGGAGCGCGAGATCGGCGCGGGTAGGATCTCGAACGTCGTCTTCATGGGCATGGGCGAGCCGCTGGCGAACTACAAGCACCTTACACAAGCCCTCGCCCTACTGACGGCGCCCGATGGCGTGGGTCTTCCGCCCCGGCGCATCACGGTTTCCACCTCCGGCCTCGTGCCCGCGATCGACCGATACGCCCGCGACGGCGTGAAGACTGGCCTCGCGCTCTCCTTGAACGCAACGACCGACGAGACACGGGATATGTTGATCCCTTCCAATGCCCGATATAGAATACAAGGGGTTCTCGACGCCTGTGTTCGGTGGGCGGAGTCGACCGGCGGCCGACTCACAGTGGAATATGTGCTGCTACGGGGTGTGAACGACTCGACCGAGGACGCCCATCGTCTTGCCCGCCTTCTCGACACCGTACCGTGTAAGGTGAATCTGATCCCGTTCAATGCGATACCCGGCGCCCCGTTCGCGCGGCCGGCGTCATCACGTGTTGCCGCGTTTCAGAAGGTTCTGTATGATGCGCGACGCGTGGCGACCGTGCGCAAGACCAAGGGATCCGATGTCGCGGCGGCTTGTGGGCAGCTGCAGGCTGACCACCGTGGCGCTGAGAGTGTAGAGTACCCGTAGGAACGCGGACCCCAAGGGGGTTGGATGGATCAACGACTATAGGGTGTGTGGAACGAGCCCATGTGCGATCGGTGTCCAGTGCGACGAACGTGATGAGCGCGATGAGGGGAGCCAAGTATGCGACCGTATCTCGATAGGCTAGGGGCTCACCGCCTGTGGGTGAGTTCAGTAGCGCTTTCGGTCGTTGTGATGACATTCGGGGCGTTGATGGGTTGCGAGAGGGACGTGGTACCTTTCAACCGCCTTGACGAAGGCAACAAGTTCCTGGCGGCGGACGAGTCGTTCCAGGCTGCGAAGTACTACGAAGAATCGATGGACATGGAGCCCGCCACTCGCCTGACGGCGATGGCTCGCGCCGCCCTCGCGTACGATCGCTCCGCGAAGAAGGTGGATGGCATTCCCTCCGAGTATGCCAAGTACACGGCTGCGCGCGCGAAGTACGTGACGGCGGTGCGAAATGAGCCTGAGGCCATTCAGTACGTCGTGGACGCCCTCGAGAACCATGACCAGAGTTCCAAGTCTGCCGAGGAGATCCTCGTGGAGTTGGGCGGCATCGCCGCGCCAGCCCTCCTCGACGGCTACAAGAACAAGCCGACCGAGCGCACGCTCATCCGCAGCATGCTGCGTCAGATCGGCAGCGACGCCGTCCCCAGCATCGGGGCCTACCTGGGCGGCGGCACCAGCAGCATTCAGAACCGCGGGCAGCTCGTCCGCCTGCTCGGAGACATGGACAACGGCGAGTCGCGCGCCCTTCTTACGGACCTGCAAGCGGATGCGGCAGAAGCGGAAGGCATCCGCATGGAAGCCGCCGCCGCTCTGTATCGGCTGGGCGACAAGCAGCACCGGGACTACCTCGTTGCCGCCCTGGATAGTCAGGATATCCACGCTCGCCGGGCCGCCGCCTACTGCATGACGTACCTGAACGACGAGCCAGACCCCACGATGCTCCTCACGCATCTGAACGACCCCGACGTCGTGGTCAGCACGCATATCGCGGCAGCTTTAGGCGAGCATCGGAGTGACCTGTCCGCTGTCGACGCGCTGGTGGAGGTTCTGCGCAATACAGGAGAGAACGCCCTCGGGAATGCCACCGTCGAGGCGCTGACGAAGTACGGCGCCGACACCATCGACCCCGTGCTCGAGGCCCTGAAATACGACTCCAAGAGCGAACACTGGACCCGTCGTCAGCGCCTCGTCCAGGCGATTTCGGACGACGCCGTCAGCGCTCACTTCGACGAGGATCAGGAGTTCAAGCTCTACGAGCTATGGAACGGACAAGAGCAACGAGCCGAGGTGAAGAACGACATGGCTCGTCTCCTGGAGAAGCTCGAAGGTTCGTAGGCGCGGCTCTTGGACACCGACTGACGAAGAAGGGCGCTGCCGAGCAGCGCCCTTCTTCCGTGCCCTGTCACGGTGGCCGGAGACGACGCCGGGACAGGGGTCTGCGGCGTGGCTCGGGTGGCGTCGCACGTAGCTCCCTGCGTCGGACCCCGTGCGACACTGGTTGCGGAGCGATCCGCCCTTGTCGGCGCCCGCGCGTCGGCAGGATGGCTCCCAAGATACCGTGTATGACGAGTCGAGGGCCCCCGCAAGCCGCCTGCAAGTACGTTCATCCTCCTCCCCAGGTTTGCGCGGTAACGGCCGACAACTCTATACTGCTAGACACTAGATAGACTGGTGCGGTTCGCCCAGTTCGCCGCTGGGAGCGGGGGAGGAGATACCCGGGAGACGCATGCAACGATGAAGCGATCCATTGTCACCGCATTGGCGGCGCTTCTATGTGCCGGAGGGGCTTGGGCGGGCTCATTCAAGGTGCTCATCCTCATCGGCGACGCGCGAACACAGGAGCCGCCGCTCGTAGAAGAGAACGCGAAGGTGGGCGCCCACTCCTTCGAATTCGAGCAAGTGATCATTGAGGGCGGCGAGTTCGACGGCGACATGCGGGACGCCGACATCGTCTATTTTCCGTGGAACGGGCCAGGACACGACGGCTCCTATTACATGGCGGAGTCGGCGGATGCCTTCCGCGATTGGGTGGAGGCCGGTGGCGCCGTGTACGTAGCTGCCTTCGACGACAACTACACCGACCCCGACGGGAACCAGGTCGGCGCGTGGATGCCCATTGACGACCATCCCGTCCTCGTCCAGAACACCGGCGATTCCGATGTCAACATCACCGCCGAGGGAGACGCGTCCGGTCTGTTCAGCGATCCGAACGACGTCAACATGAACGCCATCACGCTCGACGACAACTTCGCCGCGCTGGACGACGACTGGGTCATCCTGGCCGAGCGGGCGGACAACGGCGAGCCAGCCGCGTGCTACCTGCCCCACGGCGCTGGCGTGTACCTCGAAGTGTGCGCCGACACCCGGGACGGCGGGCGCGCCGCTGCGGCGGAGCCGCTTTACGGCAACATCCTGTTCTTCCTCGCCAACTACGTAGATAGCTCGCTGGACGTCGACGCGGCGGGTAAGCTCACTACGACTTGGGGCGCGTTGAGAGCGCGCTGAGCATCCAGGCCGGCGTGTCTGAACACGCCCGGAACCACACGAAAAGGGACAACGAACGATGAAGCGACTGATCGCGTATAGCTTGTGTGGACTGCTGTCCGCCTCCGCGGCGTTCGCCGTCGATTTGAGCGTGCTCGTGCTCATCGGCGACGTTCGCGAGCAGGAGACCCCGATTCTCGACACCCTGACCTCGATAGATGGCCACACGTTCTCCTACGAGAAGGTGGTCATTGAGGGCGGCTCGTTCGACGGCGACCTCCGGGGCGCGGACATCCTGTACTTTCCGTGGAACGGCCCTGGCCATGACGGCACGTACCTTATGGAAGGCTCCGAGGACGCCGTAGCTTCGTGGGTAGAGGGCGGCGGCATGGTGTGGATATCCGCGTTCGACGACAACTACACCGACGCCGATGGCGCGCAGGTCGGTGGATGGCTTCCGTCGACCGTCACCGTACAGAACACGGGCGACTCTGACATCGACGTCACCGCCGATGGCGACGCTTCCGGTCTGTTCAGCAAGCCGAATGCCGTCGATCTGAACGCCATGACGCTCGACGATAACTTCGCCGACCTCGACGCGTCCTGGACGATCTACGCCAACCGCGCGGACAACGGTTCCCCCGCCGTCTGCTCTCTCGAGCACGGCAAGGGTATCTACCTCGAAGCGTGCATCGACACGCGCGACGCCGGCCGTGGCGCCACCGCAGCGCCGCTGATGGAGAACGGTCTGTTCTTCCTCGCCGAGCGCGCCGCAAGCACGACGGCTGTCGACGCGCAGGGCAAGACGGCGACCGCCTGGGCGACGCTTAAGCGCTAGCAGACGAACAGTACGGACGTGACGCGGGCAGGGCCGAGGCCCTGCCCGTTATCGTGCTCGCTGAGGCGACCGAGTTACGCGATCCAGCCCATTCCGGCGTGCGGATAGAACGCCACGCGCGGCGCTGACCCGGCCTCGCGCTCCACGAGGGCGACGAGTTCCTCCCACCGCGTGAACAGTTCGCAGTTGGGATGGACCTCGTACGCCTCCTTCGGCCCGATGATCGGTGAGAACAGCCGCCAGGACGGCTCGCCTTCGGACCGCACGGCGAAGGGCAGCCCGCCGCCCTTGAACAGTTGGTGGTACCCCGCGCCCTCGGTGGCGTAGTCCACGAGTATCTTGAGCGCGTCGCGGTGGTGGCTGAACGGCCACGTGCCTCGCCACGTGTACCGCATGTTCGTGTCGAACGGATACGCGTTACTGATGACGACATCCGCCTCCGGCACGGCGGGGAACAGACCGACCTGCTTCACATGGTCCGCCGCGGCTCGATGCGCGTCCACGAGGTCGCCGCAGAAGAGACCCACGATCTCGCGGTCGCCGTTCAGAACGGCATTCACGATGAAGTCGATGCCGACGCGGCGGGCGATCTCCTCGATGTCCTGCCGCATTTCGCTGTCCGTGCTGAGCGTCTCGCCGCCGGGAAGCTTGTGGTACGTCTCGATGGTCGCTTGCCCCGCGACGCCCGGCACGAGGCACTTCGCGCCACCGCCGAAGCCCGTGCCGCCACGCGGGTACGTCGTGCCTATGATGAGCTTGAGGTCCGCGCCCATCACCGCCTCGTTGATATAGATGGGCGTCCCGCGCGTGGACCGACCGCAGTACTCGAAACGACCGTCGAGATCGTGGTTCAGCACCTCGTAGCGCCCGACGATGTCCGCGCCTAGCTTCTTCACCAACTCCTCACGCGGCGCCTGTCGGTGGCATCCCAACGCGAGCACGAAGCGGATGCTGTCCTCATCCATCCCGGCTGCGTGAAGCCGTTCGAGCAGGGCTGGCACGATCTCGGACACGGGCGTCGGTCGGGTCATGTCCTCGACGATGATCGCCGCGCTGCTCGCGTTGGCGGTAAGTTCCTGCAAGCTTCGCGAGCCGACGGGCGAATCCACCGCGGCCGCGAGGGCCTCTGACCCAAGGGCCATCGTGTCAGGTAGCCGGGATGTCTGCACGTTCCACGTGTCGGGTATGGGTAGAGAGACGACCTCGTCGCCGTACCAGGCTTTGACGCGCATCGTGAGTTCAGCCATGCCGTTGTCCTCTCCGTCGGTGACTCGTGACCGCACGGTACGGGACGCCCTCGGGCCGCGCAATGCGTGACGGGCGCGCGGGCGATTGCCGCGCGAATTCGCCGGACGCTATACTCACTCCGTTCCGGCGCAGACCTCCAGAGAGAGACCGCGTGAGACAACTCGCCTACGTGAACGGCGTCGTGACCGCGCCCGAAGACGCGGTGGTTCCCATAGACGACCGTGGGTTCCAATTCGGTGACGGCGTGTACGAGGTACTACGCAGCTATCGCGGCAGGCTGTGGGCGGCGGAGAGGCACTTTGCGCGCCTTCAACGTAGCCTACGCGAGCTGTGGCTGGACGACATCAATGTCACCGAGATCGCCACGGCGGCGCAAGCCCTGTACACACAAAGCAAGATCGCCGACGCCCTCCTCTACATCCAGGTCACCCGTGGCGTGAAGGCGAGGGACTACGCGGTCGCGACCGACGCCCGCCCCACCCTCGTGATGACCGTGCGACCCATGCACACGCTGAATCCCGGCCGTCGTCTGCGTGGCGTGGATGTCGTCGTGCTCCCAGACCTCCGATGGGCGCGGGTGGACATCAAGTCGCTGAACCTGCTCGCCAACATGATGGCGAAGAAGGAGGCCGCCGACGTAGGGGCGTTCGAACCAGTGCTACAACGGGACGGCGTCGTCACGGAAGGCGCAAGTACAAGCCTGTTCGTCGTGCGCGATGGCGTCGTCGTCACGCGTGAGGAAGGTCCGCATATCCTGCCCGGCGTTACACGCGAGCTCGTCATTGAGTGCGCGCACGAGCTGGGAATGCCCGTCGAGCAACGGCCGTACACCGTTGACGAGTTGTTGAGTGCCGACGAGGCGTTCCTCACCGGTACTACGTTCGGTGTGTACGGCATCGCCTCCGTCGACGGCCGCCCGTATTCGGCTCCCGGACCAGCCACTCAAGCGCTCAATACGATGTATCATCAGTGGGTAGAGGAGGGGCGCGACGCCCCCGCCTGACGCCCATCATAGCGCAGCCGTCATGTCGCATTCGGAGAAGGCATTGGTTTACGAACACCGCACGTACATCATCCCAGCGGGCAAGATGGAGAACATCCTCGCCCGCTTTCGCGATCATACGATGGACCTCTTCAAGCGCCACGGTATAGACGTCGTTGGGTTCTGGATCACGGACATCGGCGAACGCAGCTATGGCGAGTTGGTCTACATCGTCGCGTGGCCGGATCTCAACGCGCGCGAGGCGGGGTGGACGGCGTTCCGCACCGACGACGATTGGATCGCCGCGCGGGCGGAATCCGAGGTCGACGGCCCGATAGTCGCTCAGGTAGACGTGAAGATCCTGGATCCGGTGGACTTCTCGCCGCTGCAATGACGCGCTACGTGTGACGTAAACTGCGACATGCCAGGAGGCGTCGCGCGACAGTGTCGCAAACCGCGTCTCCCCAGAACGCGATGATTCTTGGGCGCCGCCGTGCCGACATGCACGCCCGCGCCGACGCCGATGGAAGTGAGGCCAACTTCCCATGCGCGAACGCATCGACAGCGCGGTCGTCGACGGAGACTGGGACGCGCGCTCGTATTCGGAGCGGGACACTGCTCCTGCCGCCGATCCTCAACAGCTCAAAGGTCTTAGCGACCTATATGGGCAGCTTCTGGCCCGCGTAGGTGAAGACCCCAGCCGGGACGGACTGCGGAAGACCCCGGATCGCGCGGCTCAGGCTATGCAGTTCATGACGCAGGGCTACGACCTGTCCGTGGCGGAGGTGCTCGGAGACGCCGTCTACGAGGAAGACGCCGATGGCATCGTCATCGTGCGGGACATCGAGTTCTACAGCCTCTGCGAGCACCACCTGCTTCCGTTCTACGGGAAGTGCCACGTGGGCTACCTGCCCGACAGGCGGATCATAGGGCTTAGCAAGATTCCGCGCCTCGTGGATATGTACGCGCGGCGGCTCCAGGTGCAGGAGCGGCTGACGCGGCAGATCGCGGACGCCTTGCAGGAGGCGATAGCTCCGCAAGGCGTTGCCGTCGTCATGGAGGCGGCCCACATGTGCATGATGGTGCGTGGCGTCGAGAAGCAGCACTCCAGTACGTTGTCCAGCTGTGTGCTGGGAGCCTTCAGGCGCGACCCGGCGACCCGCAAGGAGTTCTTCGACCTCGTCGGTCCAGCCAAATAGGAACCCAGCGATGTCCTCCTCCTACCTACTCGTCGTCGCCGCTGGCGGATATGCCACCCGCGCGTTGCCGCTGACCGGGTACGGGGCGACGCTCAAGTGCCTCATTAACGTCGGCGAAGGTGGAGCGACGGTCATTGAGGAGATCCTGCGCGAAGCGCGCGACAGCGCGATCCAGAGCGGTGTCGTCATCGTGTCGTCCGAGGACAACGCCGCGGTGCTGCGCCAGTTTCTCGACCCACTCGGCGAAGACCCGAAATTCGCCGCGTACCTCGTAGAGAAGGGCAACGAGGCGGCGATCGCACTGATCGAAGGCAGGACGCGTCTCGACACGGTCGACCTGGTCGTCCAGGACGATCCCATCGGCTTCGGCCACGCGATATCGCTCGCCGCGCCTCGCCTCCATGCGGGTGACTTCGCGGGCGCGGTCATCGCGCTGGGTGACGACGTTGTGCACGCCTCAACGCCCGCCGCGGCGCAGCTTGTATCCGCCCATGCCAACACGGACTCGATGATCGTGGGGGTGCAGCGCGTGTCCCGCGAAGACGCGAGCCGGTACGGCGTGGTGCTGGTGGATACCGAGCCACTAGACCTGGGCGCGGAGTTCTCTGGGACGGCGGGGTATCGGGTCAAGAAGATGCAGGAGAAGCCCAGGGATCCGACGCCGAACGACATCGACGGGGAGGAAGTCTATCTCGCTGTCGTCGGGCGCTACCTGATCCGTCCCTCCGACATGCGCTTCCTTACAGGCGCAGAGGGGTCGATCCAGGCTGAGTTGGACTTCACGGCACTACAGCAGCACAACGCCGCCGCTAAGGAGCTCGTAGCGGTCGAGTTGGATGGAACCTGGCTCAGCGTTGGCACGCCTTTGGACGCGCAGAAGGCTTACCTGCACTACGCCCTCGCTGGCGGCTCTGACTGCGATGAACTGCGCAGGTACGCCGCAGATCTCATCTAGCCGAACAGGCGCGGGGCTGCCGCCGCCCTGTCCGCGGCCCCAGCAGCTGGCGCCCTGGGCGCCTACCAGAAGACCCCATCTCAACCTTCCCCTGCGAGGTGAAGGAGTCCAGAGCTCTGCTGCATGGCATGCGCTCTGAAAACGGGCACAAAAGAAGGGCTGCCTCTCGCCAAGGCAGCCCCATCGGATAAGGAGGTTAGACTGGATTCTCTTGCGAACTGAAAAGGGAGGTAGTTCGAAGAAAAATCACTTGGTTCTGCCTGCTTTGTAAGCAAGACCGATGCCAAGCTGGACTGCCAGTTCCAGATGGCCGGTTTGGCGCTATCAGAGGGGCTGCGCAGGACGGCGCATGGACTGGTCTCAACCTGTGCGCAAGGCGCTTGTTAGAAATTGCACAAAGTGACGAGAATTGAGCACCCCAGGTGCGCAACGCCTGTTCACGCCTTGCCTTGGGGCGGCTATGCCGTCGCTTCGGCGATGGCTTCGCGCAGGCCCTCGAGCGATTCTCGGGAGCCCTCCACGCGGCTACCACTCTCCGGCCGGTAGTGCGTCTCCAATGCTACGACGCCGTCGTAATCGTCCTCCTTGAGTGCGCGGAAGAACTCGACGTAATTCACGTCGCCAGCGCCGATGGGCAGCCAGACGCGCTTGCCGTCGATGAACCCGACGTCCTTCACGTGGACGTTGATGACGTGCTCGCGCACCTTCGCGTAACCCTCCGCCGCAGAGCGGTCGTCGCCCGCTGCGCGCGCGTTGCCCGGATCCCACATGAGTTTTAGCGCAGGCGAGTCGAAGTGGTTGAACAGCCGCTCCAGGTCGTGGCTGGTGCCGATGTTCCCCGAGGACACGTTCTCAAAGCCGATCGTCACGCCCTCTGTCTCTGCCAGTCGGACGGGCAGCTCCAGCTTCTCGAAGACGCGCTCCCATTTCTCATCGGTCATCTCGTTCTCCTTCCAGAAGGAGAACAGGCGGACGACGTCCGTGTCGAACAGCGGCGCGCGGCGGATAGACCGGCGCATGTGAGCCATGTGGCGGGCGTATTCGTCCTCGTCATCGAGCGGGCAGCGAAGGGTCAAGGCGTCCATCACGGTGACGGTCACACCGCTGCTTCGCACGATGCGGATCGCGCGGCTCAGGTCGGCTTCCGACAGATCGCAGACGTTGGCTCCCCAGGCGCTGTGGAGCTCTATGTGGTGGATGTCCCAGCTCTTCGCGATGTCGATCGCTTCCTGGAGGTCTTCGCTGATCTCGTCCGTCAGAACGCCCAACGTAAAGGCCATGCTGTGCTCCCAGTGGGTGGCGGCGTGTCGCGGCTAGTGTAGCACGACGCGCAGCGATCCGATGCGCCCGCTGCCTGCACCGCGCTGCTATCGCGCCCGGAGCGTGTCGCTCACGAGGCGGAAGGCGCCGGCCACGAACTTGCGCCTGAGAGCAAGACCCTCAAAGCGCTCGATCGGTACGACGTGCACGGCGTCTCCGGGCTGGATGGTGTTGTCGATCCGCCTGTAAACACTTCGCAGGATGACCACGTCCTCGGTCACGCGGACGATCTGCACGAATTCATTGCCCTGCTCACGCTGGTATATGAACCCGATGAAGTGCTGCAACGCCTCTCCCATTGTAGAGATGCCCTTGATGTCCGAGGCGACAAGGTCGGGCGGGGAGCTCGCGGACGCGGGAATATCCTCCTGCTCCTCCAGGGGCTGATCCTCCTTGACGTCCCTAGGCCTTGTTGTCGTCACGGGTGGAATCAGCGGGCGCTGTGGTAGGTCTGGGATCGCGGGAGCAAACAGCTCCGACAACTCCTGGGCGTCGGCGACCGGTCGCGGTGCCTCTGGCTCCTGGGAGTGACCCGTCCACGCGGCCGCAACTACAGTCCCGATGACGACGGTGGCAGCCGCTGCCCGGCTCGCGCGACGATTCATCCACCTCATGGCGAGTGCTCCTTGTCGAGTCCGTGAGACAGGGCGCTGATTCGCGGAGTTCGGAGGCGCCCGAGGTTGGTGCGGCATCGGACCGAGGGAGGAGTATGATGGATGCAGGCGGGCACGACAAAGGGCGCCGAGTAGGGCGCCCTCTGTCAAACGTCTGCGCGCGTAGTCGCTATTCGGCCTTGGCGGTCTGATATTCCTCGGGGATCGGCGTCGCGATCAGCTCGGCGAGTCGGGCCTCGTACGCCTCGTTATCCTCCGCCTTCGCCGACGGGGAGCCTTCGAAGAAGAACGCGATCTGACCCGTCCGGTCGATAACTACCTTCGTGGGGATGTACCGTAGGCTGCGCCCGAGCGCCTCGCCTAGCACCATGCTCATCTCGCGGTTGCCCATGAATACGGGGTAGTTCAGTTCCTTCTTCTCGACGAACTGCTTCACCTTCTCCTGGTCCTGGGCCGCGTCCAGGGAGATACCCACGTAGGTGAACCGGTCTTCCTTGTGCTTCTCCTGGTATTCGATGAGGTCGGGAAGCTCCTTGACGCAGGGCGCGCACCAGGTGGCCCACAGGTCCACAACGACGACGCTACCCTTGAGATCCGCTAGGGCGACGGGTTCGCCCGTCAGTAGGTCGGCGCCCTCGAGGTTAGGTATCTCGACAGGCTCTTCAGTAGTCTCGAAGTCTATCCGCGCCCACGACGCAGGAACCACCAGCATGGCGGCCGCTATCGCCAATACCGGAACCCGCCACCACAAACGTCCCGCCCGACTTCTCATCAAAGTTCTCATGCTTGCTCCCATGCGCTGTTGACTTCTTTCCCGTGAAGGGCGACGCCGCTTGTCTATACGGCGTCGAGCGTCGCTGAGTCAACGCCGCGGACGCTACTATAGAGTCTGCCCCACGCGCCTACGGACGACAACGGGAAGCGGCCTGCGAGCGTTGACCCGAGCCGGCCATGGCTGCTTTACTTGGGCAGGGAGTGGACACGCAACCAGGGGGTATCCATGAGTGCTGTTGGCACGGCTCCGCCGCTAGGTAAGCCGGACCTGCAATGGTTCAACGTCGAGGAGCCGCTGACGCTGGAGGCGTTGCGCGGTCGGCTTGTCATCCTCGACTTCTGGACCTTCTGCTGCATCAATTGTATACACATCATCCCCGCGTTGCGGGCGGCGGAAGAGGCGTTCCCAGACGACCTCGCCGTGGTCGGCGTCCACTCGCCGAAGTTCGAGGCGGAGAGGGATCTCGCCAACCTCGCACAGGCGATCGACCGATACGACATCGTGCATCCCGTCGTGCAAGACACGGAATTCACTATCTGGAAGAGCTACGGGGTCCGCGCGTGGCCGACGTTGGTGTTCATCTCCCCCGACGGGCAGATTCTGGGTCAGCACTCCGGCGAAGTCACCGCGGAGATGCTGATCAAGACCATCCCGCGACTGCTGGACGACACTCGGACCGACACAACGCCAGATCCCCAGCCATTGCTCCTGACGCCGCCACCAGAAGCCGAAGGGGCGTTCTCATTCCCCGGCAAGATGAAGCCGCTCGCGGAACCCATAGGGCAAGCCGTCTACGCGCTGACGGACAGCGGACATCATCAGATCGTGCTGCTGGACCGCGATGGAAACGAGACGAAGCGGTACGGGTCCGGGGAGGCGGGCTTCGAGAACGGTCCTGCCGAAGCCGCTACCTTCCGCTACCCACAAGGGCTCACCTGCGACGAGCGGGCGATTTATGTCGCCGACACGTACAACCACGCCATACGGCGCATCGACATTGCGTCCGAGGCAGTCACGACGCTCGCCGGCGATGGGAAGCGCGGGCCGATACTGGGTCGAGAAGACATCGACGCGTGGGATTCCTCCTTGGCCTCGCCGTGGGATCTGGAGATCGACGGCGACCACCTGTATTTCGCCAACGCGGGGTCGCACCAGCTTGGGGAGCTCGACCTGAAGAAGAACGACGTGCGACTCCTCGCGGGGTCGGGTCGAGAGAGCATCGTGGACGGCCCGATCTACGACGCGGCGTTGGCTCAACCCAGTGGGCTGGCGCTCAGCGCCGATCGGGAGACGCTGTATTTCGCAGACAGCGAAACGTCCGCCATACGCAAGGTGTCTCTGGGACGGGATCGCAAAGTCACGACGCTCATCGGGACCGGCCTCTTCGACTTCGGTCACGAGAACGGGCCGTGGAAGAAGGCGCTCCTACAGCATCCATTGGGCGTGTCCGTTGCCAACGACACGCTCTACGTCGCCGACAGCTATAACGGGGCGCTTCGCGTCATCGACCTCGACGACGAAGTCATTGCCGACCTCGATGGAGGCACATTCACGTGCCTCGACCCGATCTGCTATCTGTCCGCAGAGCCGGCTGGCGTGCTCGCGCATCGTGATCGGCTGTTCCTCGTGGACACGAACAACCACCGCGTCGTTGAGTACCGCCCGCAGGAGCAGGTCTACGAGACGTGGGCGCAGTGACGGATAGCTCCACAGTGAACGGGTTGCCCGCCGAGGCGCGGCCGCCGGCGGTCGTTGCGCTCCCATCAGGGACGGCGACTCCTCGGAACGACACGGGCGGTCTTGGTGGGGCGAGCCACATCGACCGCTTCGTGGGGCGCAGCGAGGGCATCCCGACCCCATCCCAGCCTTCCCCTTCGAGGGGAAGGGGTCCATCCTCGGCCCTACCGAGGGCGGCGCAATGAAGGAGCGCCGCAGCGAAGTGCGCTTCACGCGCGCGGTCCCAATCGCGCTGCTGTGGGTCGCCGTGCAGAGCGCCACCGGCGGCTACATGCACGGTGCGAGTCTAGGACAGCTCATCGCCAACCACCTGCCAATGGGCAGCGTGTTCTTCCTCGTGATACTGGTGTTCGCGGTCAACCCGTTGCTGACGCTGATGTCGCCGCGGCTGCGGCTGACGACGGTAGAACTGACCATCGTGTGGGCGATGGTAAGCGCGGCCGGGGCCGTTCCGGGCTACGGGCTCATGGAGTTCCTCTTCCCGTACCTCGCCGCCCCGCTCTACTTCGTGACGGCTGAGAATCAGTGGACCGAAGTGCTGTTCCCGAACCTACCGGAGTGGCTGTACGTCAGCGACCCACGCGCGGTGCGTAGCTTCTTCGAGGGGCAGGATACGGGCACGCCTCTGCCATGGCGCGCGTGGATGCGCCCGGCGGCGTTCGCGCTGTCCTTCTGGCTCGCGTTCTTCCTCGGCGTAGGAGGATGGGCGGTGCTGTTACGCCGCCAGTGGATCGACCGCGAGCGGTACGCGTTCCCGCTTGTACACGTAGCCCAGAGGCTAACGGACTCAGGCTCGAGCGGCGGCCTACTGAACGCCACGTTTCGCGACCGTCTCTTCTGGGTGGCGTTTGCGGCGATGGTCCTCGTACACGCGCTGCGTGGGGTGAATCGCCTGTACCCAGCTGTTCCCTCGTTTCCCATCGACTTCCCCATCGCGCAGTTCTTTCCACACCGACCGTGGAACGCCCTCGTCACGGCGTGGCCGCTGTGGCCTCACCTGTACTTCTCTGTGGTGGGTGTGACGTACTTTCTGCACCTTGATGTTGCGATGAGCCTGTGGTTCTTCTTCGCCTTCTACAAGTTTCAGCAGGTGTTCTTCAGCGCGTTCTCCGTCACCGCTGTGAACACCCAGCATCAGGTGATGGGCGCCGTCGTCATGCTGGGGATGGCGTCCATGTGGCAGACGCGGCGGCATCTGGGGCGCGTCTTGCGTTCCGTTGCGACCGGCGCCTCGCCGGGGTTGGACGACGCGCGCGAGCCAGCTTCCTACCGGGCGTCCGTCGTCGCGATCACCCTCTCGCTCGTGGCGATGGCTGCGCTGTGCATCATGAGCGGCATGTCGCTCTGGATTACCGGCCCGTTTATCGTCCTGTTGTGGACGTTGGCAACCGTCACGGCGTGGTATGTGTCCAACGCGGGGCTGCTGCTCGTGAACGTGGGGTTCAGCCCGTATTCGTTCTTCACTACGCTCTTCGGCACGCGCTTCGTTGGACCGCGCAACCTCGTCCTCATGGGCTTCTCGCGCACGTCCATTCCGCACTGGACCGCGGAGTCGCTCATGCCCTACGCCATGCAGAATTTCCGGCTCGCGGACATGCATGGGCTGCCCGCCCGGCGGATGCGCCTGCCGCTGTGGATGGGCGTCAGCGTGCTGGTCGCCATCGCCTTCGCGTTCGTGTCGTCCATGAACTGGATACACGCGCGTGGGGCGCTGAACCTGGAGCCGTGGGTCTACGCAGGGGTCGGCCGGAATGGCATCGCCGCCGCCGTGCGGCGGATTCTCAATCCCGCTGAGCCCAATCTGCCCGGTATCCTCAGCGCGGGCATGGGCGCGGGGGTCATGGGATTCCTCGTCTTCATGCGTCAGCGTTTCCTCTGGTGGCCGCTGCACCCACTTGGGTACGCGCTGGGCGTGACGTGGGCGCCGTTCCACCTGTGGTTCTCGACCCTCGTTGGTTGGACGCTCAAAGTGCTGATCCTCAGCTTCGGGGGATTCGGCATGTATCGGCGGCTTCGCCCACTGTTCATCGGGTTGGTGCTCGGCGAGTACTTCATGGTCGCCGTGTGGAGCTTCATCGGCCTGAAGACGAAGATCGCGTATTGGGGCTTGCCGCATTGACCCGGCTCACGCGGCCCATATCATGGGCGCCTCATTCAGCAGAGATAGGACTGGCGCCAGCGCCGCCCACTCGCGCCAAATGACGTCGGTCACACCCATAAGAGGAGATGGCGTGAGAGCTACATCTACCGAATTGGATCAGGTGCTGGAGGAGGCGGTCGCTTACGAACGCATCCCTGGCGCCACCGCTGCCACCATCCATCGCGGGGAGATCACCTGGCGCGGCGCCGCTGGCGTGCGAATCCCCGGTGGCGACGACCCCGTCCGTTCCGACACCGTCTTCGAGGCTGCCTCGCTGAGCAAGCCGGTATTCGCGTACGGTGTGCTCAAGCTGGCCGAGCGGGGTCTCCTGGAACTCGACAGCCCCCTCACGGAGTATGTCAGCGAGCCCTACATGGAGGGCGATGACCGGCTCAACCGCATCACCGCCCGACACGTTCTCTCGCACACAACAGGCTTCCCAAATTGGCGCGGTGACAAGCCCCTCCAGATAGACTTCGACCCAGGCGAACGCTTCCAATACTCCGGCGAAGGCTATGTGTACCTCGGGAAGGCGGTCGAGGCGATCACCGGGCAGCCACTGTTCGATTGGCTCCGCGAGTCCGTCATGGTTCCCTTGGGCATGCCCATGAGTGAATACGGCTGGCGCGACGAGTATGAAGCGTTGGCCGCCCACGGGGAGATATGGGATCGCACGCCGGCGCCACACAAGTGGAAGGGCAAGAATCCCGACGTTGCCGGGAGCCTGGAATCCACGGCAGACGAATATGCTCGCTTCCTGGGCGCCATTCTGACGCCTCCGCCAGCCGACGACCACCACCTCGAAGCGGCAACGATACGTGAGATGCTGCGGCCGCATATACCCCTCGAACACACCTTCTCCTGGGGTCTCGGGGTGGGCCTGGACGTCACGGAAGGGCGTGAGACGTTCTGGCAGTGGGGAAGCAGACCAGAGTTCATGAGCTTCTGCGTTGGAGAGCCTACGGAGGAATTCGGCGTCGTCGTGATGACGAGCAGTCCCTACGGCATGCGCGTCTGCCGAGAAGTGGTTCGGCACGCCATGGGGTACAGGTACCCGCCGTTTACGGCTAGCGTCCTGTGGATGTATTAGGCGGCGCCAACACACTCAACGCTTGCGGCGCGCGTCCGTGTTACGCGAGCGCCTGGTCGGTGATGACGTCGTACCAATGAAACCGCGGGACGCCGTCGACTGTCAGCCGCGTCGCCGTGTCCACGACGACGCCTTCGTGCCCGTCGTGGCAGTAGCAGCGCAGCAGTATCGTGCGTCCCTGGCGTGAGATGTATGCTTCGGTGGCGGGAGCGTCCCGGTCATCGACATCACCCTCCAACTGCACGACCCTGAGGCAGTCGAACGCTCGTTCACCGACGTGGACGCGGAAGACACCAGCGCCGTGTGAGTCTGTCGGTCGCGCCGACTCAGCTAGCTCGAGCGACCCGTCGGGCAGCTCGACGTAGGCGCCGGTGTCTTCCAGATGGCGCCGCATCGTGCCCCACGCGGCGTTGTAGCCCTCGTCCAGGAACGTCCGCAGCCATGCCTTGCCGTCTACAGTCATCGTGGTCGCGAGGTACTGCGCCTCCTCGTCAGTCGCGCGGGCGTAGAGCGTCATGTCGCCCGCGTCGATCTCGACGCCCTCGACTCCGTGGACCTCTGCCGCGCGAGTCGCGCGGAGGACCGTCGGCGCGCCGTCCTGGTCCCACATGGGCGGCCGGTACGTTGCAGCCGACGCTGTCTCGCCGACGCGGGGGACGATGTGCCACCAGCGCAGTTCTTGGCAGTTCACCGCAAATGGCTCTACGTCGAGCCGGTCTATCTGCATGGCTGGTCGGCGTTGCGGAAAGGCGGGCGTCTGATGGTCGGCCATGCGTGCTTCTCCCGTGGTATCCGCGCCAAAGATGCGTCGTAGACGACGCCTGGCGTCATGTAGTTGGCGCTTGACCGTGCCAGGGGGTGACCCTTGTCTGTCCGCAATCTCGCTGATCGTGTGACCCTCGTAGTAGAAGAGGCGCGTCGCCTCGCGTTCCATCCTTGGCAGGGAGCGCACTGCGTCGCCTAGCTCGGTGGGGAGACGCGGAGGCGGAGCTGTGTGTCCGACCAGACGCGCGAGCGTCTCGTCATCCGTGGCCCGCTCACGTCGACCGGCGGCCTTCATCGCGTCGCGGCAGCGGTTCCTTGCGATGGCGAACAGCCAGGGCGCGAAGCGGGCAGCGTCCTGTAGGGAGGCAAAGTTGCGCCATGCTGCGGCGAATGTCTCCTGGACGACATCGTCCACGTCCGCGTCCCGGTCCAACGTGAACCGAACGAGCGTGCGGACGCGGGAGATGTACACTTCTACCAGAATGGCGAAGGCGCGCTCATCTCCCTGCTGACATCGCCTGATCGCGGACAGTTCATCGCTCATGGCTCCCCTTCCATCCATATAGGCGACTGGACCGGATGGGAGGTTCAGAAATGTGAGGGGCCGCGGAGTGGCTGCTACGGCGAAGACCAGTACGTGCATGGCGCATCTGCACCGTGGCCCTGCCGGAAGTCTTCCGACGGCCACTTTACTTTAACGCGTGCGAAGCGGCGCAGCGCGTGAACCGGGCCGAAGGAACAGAGCTATGGCGATCGCACGCCCCTAGCGGTGCGATGCCTGCACTGTCGACCGGCGCGCAACCGTCGCTAGCACAGGACGAACGGCAGCAACCAATTCGAGAGACCCGGCGGCCGCTCGCCCGCTTCCAGCGCACGAAGATAGGGCTGAAGCGCTCCGGCCTGAAGTTCGCACGCCATCGCTGCATCAGAACGGCTGGCCTGCGCGACGCCCCACGCGTCGTCGATCACGTGGCGAGCGAGCCACCCCGAGGGATGCATGGACAACTCTTGGGGTCTGACGTTGGCGAGGACTTCTCGGGCCTGGGCCACGTCGTCCGCAAGCAGCATGTGCAGGCTTTTGCGACTTGTCGCGAGCGTGTATGCCGCCCGACGCCCGTCCGATGCTCTCCAGATGGCGGCATCGACGCCGGGCATGGTCCACTCCCCCAGGGCGGACCCGCGAACGCAGGCGAAGTCCACGTCCTCCCACTCCACCCGGTGGCGCTCCATCAGCCAGGGGATGTCCGCCGGCCGCACGTGCCACGCCTGCAACTCCTGGGTGTGGGCGGGGAGACGATCCGCATCTATCGTGATCTTCCCAAAGCCAAAGCACGCCTGATACCCGTATCGAGGGTAGTACGACGGGATTCCTGCGAGGAAGGCGACCTGGAAGCCGTCGCGTCGGCCCAGGTCGTGACCGAATCCGAGCATTCGCCCTCCGATTCCACGCCGCCGGTATTCCGGCGCCACAACCACGGGACCCACCACCAACGCGCTGACCGTCTCTCCCATCAAGCGCGCGCTGACAGGTGTGAACAAGACGTGCCCCGCGATCTCTTCGTCAGCCCACGCGACTACAGAATACCGGCGGTCGAAGGTGGGACAGTACGTCCTGACGTTATCGACAAGGTGACTCTCACTCGGCCTGCGGAACCCCCGGCAGTTCACCGTGTGGATTGCGTCCTCGTCGCCTGGTCGCTCGCCCCGGATGTGGATGGTCGCGTCGCTCATCGGTGCTGTCCCGGGTTGCGTGGTCAGCTCGGATGCCACATACACACAGG
The DNA here is from genome assembly GCA_964473525.1 of uncultured bacterium. Classification (GTDB taxonomy): domain Bacteria; phylum Poribacteria; class WGA-4E. The sequence goes on along the minus strand of CAYYPK010000004.1, from coordinate 115,561 downwards.
GCGGGATGCAGTGGCGGGATAGTCCTGCGGTCACTGACCATCCGTGTGCCGAGGGCCGACGGCAATCCGCGCGCTCTCCCCGACCGCCAGCGTGAACTCCAGCGCCACCTCTTCGAGCGCAGACGGCGTTGGGGCTGCCGCTTCGACGCGCGCCTCCGACCCGTTGAGTAGGACGATCTCCTCCGGCTCGAGCACGCACCGGAACACGCAGCGGAGCGACACGTCCCCTGACGTGTGGGTCACGTGGGTCTGACGGGCGCTGCTGTCGCGCCGGAAGGACAGGTCTAGAAGATGTCCTCCGACCGCCACGCGTTCGAGGGAGTAGAAGTCGACCTCGGACGGAGCGCGCGGCGCCAACTCGACGCGATGGGCGGCGGCATCGGGACGTATCCCGGCCAGACCTTCGATGATGGCTCCCAAGAACGGCGCGACGGACCAGAGCTGTACGATGTCGCTGCCGCCCGGCGGGATGACCTCGACGAAGCCGCCCAACATCCGCTCCTCCAACGGCGCGCGGGACGCCTGGCGGATCAAGCTCCACCCGAGGTCGTCCCGACCGGCTTGGAACGCCGCCTGCGCGAACAGGTTGGTTGTGACGACGCCCGAGCCCTGCCCGCTGATGTCGTCGTGGCGCGTGTGGACACCGCCCCACTGGTTGATCCAGCCGCGCTCGATCTCGTCCATAGCGGGTTGGACGCGCTGTGGCTCCGCGATTCCAGCCAACAGCGGGAAGACGACGGACCAGTAGTCCGTCATGCGGCGCTCTCCCCCGGGAACGCGGGAGTCTGCCCAGACGCCCTCTTCCGGCATCCACCAGTCGTCGTCGAAGCGCGCTTGAGCGTCCTCGGCGAAAGCGGTGTATTCGTTCGCGTGCGCCTCTTCGCCGAGCTCCGAAGCCATCGCGGACGCGGCGGAGTACGCGGCGGCAAGATACGTCGCGGCGTCCAGCTTCTGCGAACCCATGCCGTGCGACTCGATGAGCGCGGGTCCCTGGATGTAGCCGTCTTCGTCGCGACGCTGTCGGCAGTACTCGACCACCTGACGGCACACGGGATAGACGGAGCGGAGGAAGTCGCGGTCGCCCGTCCACAAGTAGTACTGATGGCACGCGACGACGAACTGCGGTGGCTCCTGGGCGTTGCCGTCGCCGACGTGTCGGTTGCTCGTGGCGACTTCGTGCGGGGAGCGCCCGTTCTGCTTGACGGCGTTGTCCGCTAGGCACTCCAGCGTGCCGCGCGCCACATCCGCGAAGCCGCCCGCCGTCGCGCCGGGAATCGAGATCGTGTTGTCGCATCCGAACAACTGCGTGTAGTACGGGATGCCAGCGTAGAAGTACGGCGCGGACATGTGCGGGCGCAGGTCGGCGGTCAGCATGTGCAGGTTCAGCTTGGCGAGTTGGAACGCTTCGTTGACCCGCCGATCCGGCGAGTCGAAGGTCACGCCGCCGAACGCCTCCTCCTCGTAGGCCGCAGCCTTCTCCGCGAGCAGCATGTCGCGGCGCGCCATCGCGTCCTCGAGCTGCTCCCGTTCGCTGGTTCCGTCGTCAGGTGCGCCGACGACAATGGCAAACGGCAGCGTCGATTCACCGTTCGCGGGGAGCGTGAGCGCGTACGTCATCGTGACGACGTTGTCCTCGACGGCCTGCCCCTCGGGGCTTCTGTCGCCGCCGAACACGACGCGACCGAGGGGGTTTGTCGCGTCAGCCGCCACGACGATGCCATCCTCGACGCGTATCTCGTCGATGTCGTTGACGAGGCCGGAGCGCCACGCCGGTCGCAGGTTCACCCAAGCCGTGAAGCGCACCCAGATCGCCTGCTCTACGTCCGTCTTGTTGCGCAGCGTCAGCTTCGTGTAGAGCGTCGGCTCGTTCTCGGCGGCGAAGTCCTCGCGCGTCGCGGACAGACCGCGCTGTTCGTAGTGGAACCGCGCCGCGTAGAACGTGTGCGAGAAGTGGCGAGAGTCCGTGAGCGCCCAGTCTGGCCGGCCGTCCCGCACCACGTCGAACTGAAAGCCGTCCAACGCCTTCATGGGGTGCGCCCAGACGCCGCCCTGGTCGCCAAGCAGGCGACCCATTGGTGGGAAGCGCCCGTCCATCGTGCCTAGCTCGTAGATCCTGCGCCCGGGCAGGAAGAACATCGCCCGCATATCGGACATGTCGCGGCTCAACTGGATGTCCCCGAGAGCGGCGTCCTGGCGTCCTTCGATAGGCTGGGGCTGGGGTCTGAGGCCCTCCAGGAAGTCGGGTCCCTCGGACTGGAAGCGTCTCCGCCACCGAGCGATGACCGCATCGCGATGCGCCTCAGTGCCGGACGGATCGTACGTGTCAGGGCGCCCGATCATTGCGATGATGCGATCACTGATCCCGGGGGCTTCGTGTAGCGGCATGTCGCTGCCGCGTCGCCACGGGTCGGATTCACTCTGAAGCGCGTCCAGCAGGGCCTCGAAGCCGTCGGGTTGATCCATGTCAGCAAGCCTTTCGGCGATCTCTAACCGTGCCTGCGCGGGGGCGCTGTCGAGCGACTCCCGGAGGATGGGGAGAACGACGTCGCCGTATTCCGCGGGAAGCAGCAACGCGGCGCGTAACCGAGTCTCTGGGTCGTCGAGCTGCGATAGGAGTATCGGCGCGCCGCTGCCCGACCCCAAGGACATCAGCACTTCGGCGGCGCCCAACTGAATCTCGCTCCGAGAGTCGCCCAGAAGCGGCTCCAGGAGCGGGATTGCGTGCGGGTGGTTGATGTTTGTGAGCGTGACGAGGATGTCCGGCGTCGTATACTCCGCACGAGCCAGGTCGGCTACGAGGGCGTCGATTGCCTTCGTGACATCGTGGCGTGTCATGTAGATCGCGTAGATCAGCCGGACGCCGGGATGCGGGCCCCGCGCGATCTCCCGCTCCAGGACAGACGCCGCCTTCGCGTACCCGATCATGCTCAGACAGTGTGCCGCCCGCAAACGGGCCCAGTGGGCGTCGGCGAGGGTTCTGTCGGTAAACGGCGAAGGCTCCGACGCCAGGACATCCAGAAGATAGGGGATCGCCGGTCGCCCCATCTCAATGAGCTTGGCGGTGGCGACGTTGTTGTCACCCGGAACGCCTTCGCCCAGACGAGCGACCCAGTGTGGCGCCGTCAGGCCTTCGTCAGCCGGCGGCTGGGCGCCTGCCTCTCCCGCGCTGACAAGATATACAACCGCGCAGACGACTGACATCGAGACGAGCACTGCGTGCATTTCGGTGGTGACCTTCCGCTATTGGCGCGTCTGAGCGTCGCTGAGAAACGTAGCATGCAGGCGGGTCGCCAATTGTAAATGCCGCGCTAGCAGAGCATTAACAGCCGATTCAGTGTGTGGCTCCACGCCGCGACGCCCACCTCTGCCGACTCAACCGCGCGTAGCTTGCCCGAGGGCCGCGCGCATTCTACATTCGCTGGCTAGATGCGTAGCCCGACGGTCGCGGACACCTGAGGAAGCCTGTGAAGACCGACAACGACCTTGACAAGGATGGGGTGACCGACTTCCTACGGCAGGCGTACGGTCTGCCCGTGACGCGACTGGAGTTCACGCCGAAGGGCGAGGGCGGTTACTGCTACGTCGGCGCGACGGAGAACGGGAGCCGCCTCTTCGTGAAGCTGTTCGAGGCACACCGTGACGAGCCGTTTGCTTTCTCATTGCGCGTCAGTCGACAGCTTCACGACGCGGGCTATCGCCACGCGCTGCCGCCCATCCTGACAGGCGCGGGGGAGACGTTCGCGACGCATGAAGGCTACTCGATCGCCGTGTTCCCCTACGTCGAGAGTGTCAGCCTGTTCGAGGACGAGAGCCGACCGTATGGCGCCGAAGTGACGGACGACGAGTTCGCCAGCCTCGGCTCGGTCATCGGCGGCTTGCACGCTGCGACTCCGCGTCTCGACCTGCCCGACGCGCCACGGGAGCGGTTCGACTTCCACTACGCCGACTTGCTGCGGCGGCATCTCAACGGCGAAGTCGACGTCACGCCGGTGAACGAGTTCCAACGCGAGCTTCTGGCGCTGTGGGACGAGGACAGGGAGAACATCGCGCGCGCGTACGCTCGCTTCGTCTCGTTGCAGGAGAAATGTCGGGCGTCCGAGAGGCCGTTCGTCGTGACGCACGGGGACTGCCACCTTGCGAACATCTTGCGTGACGCCGCCGGCCATTACCACCTGATCGACTGGAGCGACGCCCTCCTCGCCCCGCCAGAACGCGACCTGACGTTCTATGCGGAAGGCCGCGACCGATTTGGCGCGTTCCTCGACGTCTATCTGCGAGCCCACGACCCGGGCGCGCTCGACCTCGACCTGTTCGCGTTCTATGTGTACCAGTGGGTCGTGCAGGAGATTGGGAGCTACACGCACCGCATTCTGCACCGCAACCCGGGTCGAGCCAGCGACGAGCAGAACGAGAGCGACGTGGCGGAGTTCAGGAAGTACGTGCCGATCCACGAGGGAGAGGCCGCGGATCCAGGCATCCGCGACATTGGAGCGATCCTCGACCGTTACAGGCGCCAGTCGAACACGACGCTGAAGTAGTCGTCGCGGTGGTTCAGGAGGCCCTGATACGCCTCCTGCGCGTCCTCCGGCGACAGCAGGTGGCTGCGTAGCGGCCCGACGTTCACCTGACCACGGTCCAGCAGGTTCATGGCGTGCCGCATGACGCTTGTCTTGTTGCCCGGCGTGTGCGCCGTGTGGTGCGTCGGCAGGCGATGCTCCCAGCCGCTGCGGATCGTGAGGTACTTCGTGAACACCGGCTGCAGAAGCGCCGCCATCGGGCGTGTGGGGTCGCTCTTCCAGTGGACCCCGATGAGGGCGATTTCCGCGCCGATGTCGGCGAGCTCGACGGCGGATTGCACGGCTGCCGCTGATCCGCTCGTGTCGAGGACGAGGCGGCAGGGCGTGTCGCCCACGCAGTCTCTCCATGCGGCGGATATGTCGGCGCTGGGAGACGCCGTGTGGCGCACTCCGCACGCTTCGACGACGCTACGCCGCTCCTGCACGGGGTCGAACGCGACGACCTCATACCCCGAAGCCTGGAACACCTGCGACGCCGTCGACCCGACGATGCCCAGGCCGAAGACCGCGACGCCGTCGCCTGGGCGCGCGACGGTCGTTACCAACGTCGTCATGCTGACCGCGCAGAAACGCACGTACACGGCGTCTTCCGGCGCGACGGACGCTGGCGCCCTGATGAGCAGCTCGTGCCGCGCGTCGGCCCGATGGTGCGACGCGTGTCCGCGCTGCACGAACGACACGTCGCCGACCTCCCAGCCTTCCACCGCGTCCCCCATCGCGATCACTCGCCCAACCGACGCGTAGCCTGGATGCACCGGGTACGGCTCGCCTTGCCAGTGCCCTATGTCCTGGTCGTTCGTGTAGGACGCTAGCTCTGTCCCGGAGCTTACCGCCGAGACGAGCGTCTCGAAGACCAACTCGTTCTCGTGGGAGGGCGTTGGGTCGAAGTCGAACGGCTCGAGGGTCGCCGTTTGGCGGTCGGTGAAGGTGATTCGTTGTGCGGAGATCATGCGTGGATTCCCAGATCGGCGGTCGGTGGCTACTTCGAGATGACCAGCCTGCCGGTGGTCCTTGTGCCGCCCGCCTGCAACTCGTGGATGTATACGCCTGAGGCGACCGGTTCGCCCTGTTCGTTGCGGCCGTCCCACAGGACGGCGTCAGACCGCGTGACATGGTAGCCGATTGGGCGGAACCCACCGGCCAACTCGCGCACGAGAATACCACGCATGTCGTAAATGCGGATGTAGACCTCGGCGTCGCTGGTCAGTTGGAATGGAATCCACGTGTCGGGGTTGAACGGGTTCGGGTAGTTCGGCAGGAGGGTAGTCTGGCTGGGCATCGCCTGGACAGCAACGCGGGTGTTCGCGCGGCACACGTCGTCGTGCGCAACGGTGACAGTCTGAGTGGCGCCGAGAGCATAACCCGTCGACGTGACTTGGCGGATCGCTAGCGTATCACCGACGCCGATGGCGTCTTCTGCGCCTCGCCCTACGAACAGGGCGAGGAACCCGCCAGAGCCCATGCCAGCGACCGAGGCCGTACTGCCGGTACGTCCGTGGCGAACATTGATGGTTGTTCCGGGTGGCATGTGGACGCCCGCGTCGATGGTTCCCGCCAACAGAAACGCCTGCACGGACGCGGGATCAACAGCTGGAGTCGGTGCGACGGACGAAGAGAACGGCTTGCCCCGCACCTGCAGGATCACCGGCTCCATCAGGTTGATGATGCACGCCTGGCCGCCATCAACAAGGAAGTCTTCCCCATGCGTCACCGCGCCATCCTCACCAATCACCCCTTCGAACCGGCCCTCGGTCGCCCGCACGCAGATAGTGGCTCCAATCCCGATGAGGTGGCTCGCCATGAGTCGACCGTTCGAGACGGGCATGGCGCTGCCGTTTACCGTTAGCGTGTCGGCTCGCAAGGGTGGGCCGAAGAGGCTTAGACCAGCAGGCAGGTACATGTCAGAGATGTGGTCCTCTGCCGGCGGGATTGGCGACCAGGCTGGCCAGGCCTCCCTCTCGTGGGTCGCACTCCACGACGTCAAGCCTGTACCGTCGCGATTCACCGTCATGATCGTCCGATTCGAGTCAGCAAACGCGACTCGCGTTCCATCGGGTGACCACGTGATGCCGCCATCGGACGTCCGGTCAGAGACGTACAGCGTTCGGAGCATGGAGCCGTCGGAACGCATGGCGTAGAGCTGTAGCGAGTTCCCTACTCGCGCTGAGAACGCGATCTCCGTGCCGTCAGGAGACCACGTAGGGTCGTAGACGGCGGTGCTGCCCTCGGGGCTCGGGTAAGCCAGAGGAGTCGAGCCGTCCAGGTACAGCCTCCAGATTGCCGATCGCTTATAGGCGTTCCCTGCGTCGGTGGAGGCGACAAAGGCGATGGCGGTACCGTCGGGCGCCCACGTCAGGGACCAGCCAGGCGTGGTCGTAAGCTGGACCGCATCGCCGGAGCCGTCCACGTTCGCAAGTTGGATGCCCTCCGATAGCCTCGCTACGTATGCGATCTTCGAGCCGTCGGGCGACAACGCCACGCCTGTGACCTGCGTCACGTCAGGCAGCAGAGGCGTGCGATCCGAGCCGTCTGGGCGGATGGAGTAGATACGCATGTTGGCGAGGTAGCAGAGCCGCGACGCGTCGGGAAACCACGAAATCCCGCCCACCGGGTCGGCCTGGGGGTCGATCAGCCGGAAGTCCGTGCGGTCTAGGTTCCGGACGGCGAGTCCGTCGTACAGTTGCATGAACGCGATCTTTGTGCGCGACAGAGCACTGTAGGGCGACTCCACGACGACGGTTACGCTGGTCGTGGAGGCTGGGTCGAGAACGCTGCCGTCCTCAGCCGCCAAGGTGACGTAGATGGTGTGCCTGCCCGCGGAAAGACCTGCGACCTCGGTATGAGCGACATTCTGCACCGTCACGCCGCCCGCAGGCCCGGTATCCGGGAACGGCTCGTCGATGCGCCAAGCCCAGCGACTCACCCCATCCGGGATGTCCACTACGAGTGCAACGTCGCGGGATGCGAAGGGGATGCGCTGCTCAGGTAGCGGGTGCTGTACCACGAGCCGAGGGGCCGTACGGTCGTCGGCAGGCAGGAACGGGGACCAATGAACGCCCGTGTACCTGCGCGCGGCCCCCCACTCCGTCAGCGGCGCCGTGTCGCCACCGTCCGACGAGGCGGTCTTGACCGTGGTGCCAAAGTTGTAGACCACACGGGAGCCGTCCGGCGACCACGCCCCGCCAGCGACCCCGAACTCCGTGCCTTCGATGCTGAGGGGTTCCGACCCATCAGTGAAGGCTACGTAGAGCGTGGGAAAGATGTAGTGCTGTCCTACGAAGAGCATGCGCGTGCCATCGGGCGACCAGCGTGGGTCGCGAACCGTTTCCTCTCCGAGGGGCTTTGCGAGGGTGTACAGCAGTTTGCCCTGGCGCGTGTACACTGACACGACGCTCGTCCTGCGTATAGTCGTTCCGTTGCCAGCCCCCGTGACGCGTATCGCTGCCAGGCGCGACCCGTCGGGAGACCAGTCTGGATCACTCGCCTCGGGGATAATCAGCCGTGGGTTGGATCCGTCGGCATTCATTGTGAATACACCATGGGTACCGTCCCGTGCTGAGGCGAAGGCTATCGACGCCCCGTCTGGCGACCAAGAGGGGTCCGTGTCGGCTCCCGGGTTCGTTGTCAACCGGGTGGGGTTGGACCCATCGATACGCATGCGGAATATCTCAGAGTCTCCCTCCACTTCAGCGACATACGCGATCCACTTCCCGTCGGGTGACCAACGGGCGTGCGTGTCCTCGCCGGGACGGAATGTCAGTCGCCGCACGTCGGAGCCCTCGTAGTCGATCGAATACACGTCACGATTGCCGAGTTGGTCCTGCACGAACGTGACGCGTGTGTCCGCCAGATCCCCCTGCGGCACGGGGAAGGCGACATGGAATGTGCGTTCCTCCTGCACCAGCGGCTGGAGGAGAACTCCGCCCGCGTCGGCGAGGGCGACGCGAACCGTATAGAAGCGTGCATCCCGCGTGCTCACGCTGAAGCTGCTGCGGTCCTCGAACCGAACGCCGCCAGCGGAGCCGGAGTCCGGGAATTCACTGTTCACGCGTCTGTGCCACGCGACCCCAGGCGGCAGGTTCGTGGCGCCGACGTTCACGCGCACGGAACCCGTTCCGGCGGGAAACACCGCGTTCGGCTCGGGGGATGCTATCGCTATCCGAGGGAACGGAGGCAAGACAGGAGACCAGGTAACACCAGCTGTGATCTCGTGCGGCAGGATGAGGCGCTGGTCAGACCCGTCCGGGGCGCGGCTCACCAGGCCTCGCACTCCATCGTCGGTTCCGTTCGCCACGATCCGTGTGCCGTCCGGCGACCAGGCGACGCCGTACCGTCCGTAACTGGGCAGATCCCGAGGACGGGATCCGTCGGAGTTGGCCATCCATAGGTTGCTATCCGTGCCTGCGATCCGTGTGCCGTCGGGCGACCACGCCATGTGAGTGACGTCGTAGAAGAGGTCCGTCAGCCACTGGCGGTGGCTGGACCCGTCTGCCTCCATCCGGTACACCCACCGGCTGATAGCGTACATGATTTCAGATCCGTCGCGAGACCACACCAGCGCGGCCTTGCGGTAGGGAATCCCGGCTGTCAGCAGAGCCTTCTCGGAGCCGTCGGGACGCATCCGCGCGACCTGCTGGCGCCGGGTGTCAGCGCCTTCCGGAACCTCTGTGATATACGCGATATAGGCGCCGTCTGGCGACCACGCCGGGTACGTGGAGCTCCCAGAGCCCGCGGTGAGCTGGACAGGGTTAGAGCCGTTCGCGCTAACGACGAAGATCTCGCGGTGGCCGTACGACGGATCGCCCTCAGTGGTCGCCTCGTACGCGATCCGACTCCCATCCGGCGAATACGCTGGGTTCCGTTTCACCAGACCGTCGTGGGTTAGCTCCGCAGCGTTCGTGCCGTCGGGGTTGACGGACCATAGCTCTCCCCGGCTATACACGATGCGTGTGTTCGTGAGGTCAGCGGCCGGGACGGGAAGCGGCAGGAACACGGTGACGCGGTTGGCAACCGATGGCGTCAGCACGTCTCCCATAGCGTCGGTCAGCGCAACGTGGATCGTCATCGCACGACCAGGACTGAGGCCGGAGATGGTTACAGAGCCGTCCGCTTCACCTGACATCCCTCCCGCCGGGCCGGACGTTGGGAACGCGTCGTCGAAACGCCACCGCCATTGCGCCGTCGGATGGTCTCCTACGCTAACGGCGAGCGTCACGGACGTTGCGCCGTCGGCGAAGCGCTCGCCATCCCCTGGAGCCGTGATCGACAAGCGCGGGGTGGATTCCAGCACCGGCGACCACGCCGGGCCACCGGTCGTGTATGTAACCGGGCTGAGCGGCGTCGCATCCGTGCCATCTGTACCAATCGTGAACAGCGCCCATCGGCCATCAATGCGGTCGGCATAGGCAATTCGCTCACCGTCCGGCGACCACGTGGGCCACGCCCCGCTGTCCGTCAGCTGCGTGGGATCGGCGCCGTCGGCGGGTGCCACGAACAGACCGCGAGGCCCAGGAGACGTGGCCGAAAACGCAATGCGCGAGCCGTCCGGCGACCACGCTGGCGCCCACGCGCTCGTGCCCTCACCGGTGAGTTCGCGGATGTTCCCACCCTCCGCAGTCATCGTAGCTATGTGACCCGCTCCATCGTGGTAAGCGACGAACAGGATGGTCTCGCCGTCCGGCGACCAGGCGGGGTCGCGCGGCACTACGCTAGTGTCTGTCAGGCGCGAACGGCCGGAGCCGTTCACGCGCACCGTGTAGATGGCTGATGTGCTAATGAATCCGTCGCTTGCCACAAACGCAATCCTGTCGCCATCCGGGGACCACGACGGGCTCCGTTCGTGTAGGTCGTCGTGTGTCAGTCGCGTGGGTTCGGATCCGTCCACCGGGAAGACGAAGAGATCGTACTTACGGTCCTCTGCCCACCACACCGGCGCGACGACGGCTGAGCCGTCGGGCGCCCACGCTGGCGCGCCCTGCACCGAGACGCCGAGCGGGCCTACCGGCGCGATCGACCCATCGACGGGGTTCATAAGCCCTATCGTCGGGAGCCCTTGAATAGGGTCGGGCGCAAAGGCGATGTACGTGTTGGCTAGCGACGCGCGGCCACACGTCGCCATCAGGAGCAGCGCTAGCGCGAACGCCAGACCAACCATCGCCGCTGGCCCTCGTGCAGGCCACTGTCGCGGTACAGCCACTTCATGTCTTTCGATGACAGGGTTGTCGGTCAGCGCGCCATTACACTCCTAAGAAGTGTAATGGCCGGCCTATGCGCCCGCAAGCCAGGCAGGGCTAGCTTCGGTCGGTCGCCATCACATCCACGCCCTGCCGCTTCATGTCGTACAGCGGCGACAGCTCCCGCTGCCGGGCGACGGCGTCGATGACGGCAGTGGCGACGGTGTCGACCTGCTCGGCGGTGTTGGACCGCCCGAGGCCGAAGCGCACCGCGGAGTGCGCGAGCGATTCGTCCACGCCGGTGGCGAGGAGCGCGGAGGAAGATTCGAGAGAGGCGGACGTGCAGGCGGAACCCGACGACAGAGCAATGTCGCGAAGGGTCATCAGAAGCGATTCGCTCTCGACGAACTCAAAGCTCAGGTTCAGGTTGTTGTAGAGGCGTTCGGTGGGGTGTCCGTTCAGGTGGACGTAGTCGACCGCGTCGGTGATAGCGGCTTGAAGACGGTCGCGAAGCGCGACGACGCGCGCGCGTTCCTCGTCACGACACTCGCTGTACAGCTCCGCCGCCTTCCCAAGTCCCACGATCCCAGGGACGTTCAGTGTGCCGGAGCGCAGCTTGCGTTCCTGTCCGCCGCCGTCGATCTGCGCTTCCATGCGGACGCGGGGCCGCCGCTTGCGCACGTAGAGGGCCCCGACGCCCTTCGGCCCGTATATCTTGTGCGCCGACAGCGCCATGAGGTCCACGCCCAGCGTCTCGACATCGCTGTCGTACCTCGCGAACGCCTGGACGCCATCCGTGTGGAACAGCGAACCCGCTTCGTTCGCTACCCGCGCGATCTCAGCGATCGGCTGGATCGTGCCGATTTCGTTGTGCGCCCATATGACGGAGACCAACGCCGTCTCGTCCGTCACGGCTGCCCGCACGTCGTTGGGATCGACCAGACCGTAGCGGTCCACGTCGAGGTACGTTACGCGAAAGCCCTGGCGCTCCAACGTCTGGCACGGCTGCTGGACGGCGCTGTGTTCGACCTTCGTCGTGACGATGTGGTTCCTGCCACGCTCGCGGTAGCCTGCCGCGACGCCCTTGATCGCCAGGTTGTTGGATTCTGTCGCGCCACCGGTGAAAATCACCTCGTCTGGGCGGCAGTTCAGGACAGCGGCGACTTGCTGACGCGCGTGGTCCACCGCCTCCTCGGCGTGCCATCCCCACGGATGCGTCCTGCTGGACGCGTTCCCGAATTCGTGGGTGAGATAGGGCATCATGGCGTCGAGCACGCGGGAGTCCACGGGCGTCGTCGCGTGATGGTCCATGTAGATGGGGTCCACGGCGGCTTCCTCTTGGAACCATTATAGACCAGATGCGCGCGCGTGGCGGCGCCCGTATCACCGCGCGATGCACGCACGCATATGTCCCTGGCATGCGCTACCATGCACCCAGTTTCCGCGTCGCGAAGCCGCGACACACCGCGCATTGGGCCCAGCGCCGCCGAACCCATTGGAGACAGGCGTCTTGGAGCAGCAACACACGCTGTCGCAACCGGCGACAATCGTCGGCGCTGGCCTCATGCTCGGCGCCCCAGCCACGGTGACGATCTCGCCAGCGGAGCCCCACACCGGGATCGTGTTCGTGCGGACGGATCTGCCCGACGCGCCGGAGATCGCCGTGAGCGACGCGCCGGAGGTCAGCGGCGTAGGGCGCTCGACCACTGTCGGAGTGGGCGACGCGGAAGTGCGTACCGTCGAGCACCTCATGTCCGCGCTAGCAGGGCTCGGTGTCGACAACGCGCGCGTCGAGGTGGACGGGCCGGAGATTCCCGTCTGCGACGGCAGCGCCGCGGCGTTCGTGGACGCTCTTACCGACGCGGGTCTACAGGAACAAGCGGCCCCGCGAGATGTCCTCGCCGTCGAGCAACCCATCGTCGTCGAGAACGGCGACCGATCCCTCACCGTGTCGCCCGGCGATGGATTCCGCGTGACGTGCGTCTTCGACGCCCACGGCCGCGATAGCGTGGACACGCAGATAGCGACCTACGACATCGACTCGGCGACGTACCGGGCGGAGATCGGGCAAGCGCGCACGTTCTGCTTCGCCGACGAGGTCGAGGCGTTGAGGGCGGCGGGGCTCGGCAAGGGCGCTACGGACGACAACGTCCTGGTGATCGGTGGCGACCCGGCCCCGGAACTTCGCCACGCCGACGAGCTCGTCCGCCACAAGATACTGGACATCATCGGCGATCTCGCGCTCGCGGGGGCGCCGTTACGGGGACACGTTGTCGCTGTCAGACCGCAACACGAGCTCAACCTGCGCATGGCCGAGGCGCTGCGCGACTTACGGCTGGCGCGCCAGTACGTCCTCGAAGCCCCACTCGGCCCGGTGGACATTGAGGCGGCGATACCGCACCGATATCCGTTCCTGCTGCTCGACCGCGTTGTCGAGATGGAGCCTGATAGGCGCATCGTCGCCATCAAGAACGTCACGTACAACGAGGAGTTCTTCCGAGGACATTTCCCAGGGCACCCCGTGATGCCCGGCGTGCTCATCACCGAGGCGATGGCGCAAGCTGGTGGCGTGTTGCTGCTAAGACGTGAGGACTTCGCCGGGAAGATCGCCTACTTCGGCAGCATCTCGGATGCGAAGTTCCGTCAGCCGGTGACGCCTGGCGACCAGCTTCGGCTTGAGGTCGAAGTGTTGCGCCTTCGCCGGACGGTAGGTAAACTCCGGGGCGTTGCTACCGTAGATGGGGCGCTTGCCGCCGAGGCTGAATTCAGTTTCGCCATTGTCGATCCACAGGCGTAGCCCGCCGCGTCGTTCTGCCCCACCGCGGCTGACCCCGGCTCACCCCAAACGAGAGACCACGCCATGCCAAGGGTGCATCCGACGGCCATCGTGCATCCCGGCGCCAAGCTCGGCGACGGCGTGGAGGTCGGCCCCTTCTGCATCGTCGAGGATCACACCGTAATCGGCGACGGCACGTGGCTTGACGCCCATGTGAAGGTCTGCGCCTACACGACGGTGGGCGAGGAGTGCCGCATCTTCTACGGCGCGGTGCTCGGCCACACGTCCGTGGACCTGAAGTCGCACGACGGCGCCTGCGGGACGCTCATCGGTGACCGCAACACGCTGCGCGAATACGTCACTATCTCCGCCTCGTCGGAGCCCGGCGAGGCAACCGTCGTCGGCGCCGACAACTTGCTCATGAACTGGGCGAACCTCGCCCACGATTGCGTTCTCGGCGACCAGATCATCATGGCGAACTTCGCCACTCTCGGCGGGCATGTCCAGATAGACGGCCCGGCGCGCATCGGCGCACATGTGGGAGTGCATCAATACGTCCGCATCGGGCGCGGGTCCATGGCGGGGGCGTGCTCGAAATTCACGCAGGATCTGCCGCCGTACACCATCGCCGACGGGCATCCGGCGTGGGTTCGTGGGCTCAACATCATCGGACGGGGCACGGCGGTCAATCATCCGATGGGCGACGTTCCCGATGAGTCCATACGCGCGCTCAAGCAGGCGTACCGGCTCCTCTTCCGCTCTGACATGAGGATGGACGACGCTATCGCGCAGACACGTGCGGACGTCGAGGACGATCCCCACGTTGCCCACCTCATCGAGTTCATCGAGGGCTCCCAGCGCGGCGTCTGCCGACGCGTGCGAGACGACCGAGACAGCGCGTGACCGATGACGCCCGTCCGCTAGGCGTCATCGCTGGCGCCGGACGCCTACCCGTGTTGCTGACGCAAGCCATGCGTGGAGTGCGACCCCTCGCCGTCGTAAGCATCGCCGATGAGCCGCAGCCCGAGCTCGATCCGGTGGCGGATGTCTTTCGCCACCAGAGCGTGGGCAAGATCGCCGACATGCTGCGCGCCTTCGCGGAGGCAGGCGCGGAGGAACTCGTCATCCTGGGCGCGGTCAACAAGGACGTGCTGTTCCGTCCCAAGCAACTCGACTGGCTGGCCGTCAAGATACTCGCGCAGGCCAAGACGCGCGGCAGCCAGAGCCTCTTCCACGCCATCGCCGACGAATTCGCCGCCCGCGGATTCACCGTCGCCGACCAGCGCACGTACTTGCCGGCGCTGGCGCCGGACGAGGGGCCCGTCACGAAGCGCAAGCTCGGCCGCGCCGGGCGACGCGACGCGGAACACGCTCTCAGGCTCGCGCGCGAGGTGTCCCGGCTGGACATCGGGCAGACAGCAGTCGTGAAGGACGGCGTCCCGGTAGCGGTCGAGGCGATGGAGGGCACGGACGAGGCGATCCGACGGGCGGCGAAGCTTGCTGGGTCGGGCATCGTCGTCGCGAAGGCGGCCCGAGCGGATCACGACTTCCGGTTCGATGTGCCTACCGTTGGGATGGATACGATTGAAGTGCTGATGGAGGCTGAGGCAGCCGCCCTCGTCGTCGAGGCCGGTCGGACGTTTGTCTTGGACCGAGAAGAGCTCGCGGCCCGGGCGGACAACAACGGGCTAGCCATCCTGGCGGCTACTTAGCGCCTGCCCGCGCCAATCCCGCCGCGTACTCGCCCACCTTCTGCGTGTTTCGGAACTGAATGAGCTGCGCGACGATGGACACGGCGATCTCCGGCACGGTGTTGGACGCGATGTCCAGGCCGATGGGCGCGTGCACGCGGTCGAAGAGCGACTCGGGTAGGCCGAGCTCTTGCAGGTCGTCGTATATCAGCTTGATCTTGCGTCGGCTGCCGATCATGCCGATGTACCCGGCGTCCGACTCAATGACGGCGCGGAGGCACGACTCGTCGTGGTTGTGGCCGCGCGTCACTATCACGACGTACGTTAGCGGGCCGATGTCTTGTCGAGCCGTCGCGGCTGGCAGGTCGTCCACGACGATCTCGTGCGCGTCCGGCAGGTTCTCGGCGTTCGCGAATTCTGGCCGGTCGTCGATGACCGTTACGTGGAAGTCGCACATGGCGGCGAAGTGCGTGAGCGCCGCGCCGACGTGCCCCGCCCCGCACACGACGAGACGGATCTGAGGCAATGTCGGCTCGATGAATACCGTCGTCCCGCTCTCGGTCTCCGTCCACAGCCGCGCGTCGTTCTTCTCGAGTGCGGTTGTCGCTTGCGCGGTAAAAAGATCGTCCATCGCGGCGGAGCCGAGGGAGCCCAGATACGTCCCGTCCGTGGCGATGAGGCGCTTGGCACCGAGTTTCGCAACATCCGACGCCTCGACGACCGTTCCCACCACAATCGGGACATCCGACGTCAACAGACGTTCCATCTCGACGAAGAACGCCGCCTCGTCCGGGTCGTCGATCAGGTCGACGAAGATGCGCATGTTGCCGCCGCATATGAGCCCGTCGTCCCAGCCGTAGTCGCTGTCGAGCTTGAACTCCAGCAGCTTGCGAGAGTTCGTCTGCATGAGCCTGGCAGCCTGCTTGCGCGCCTCCGCCTCGACGCACCCGCCGCCTAGCGTCCCGACGCTCGCCATCGTCGGCAGGATGAGCAGCTTCGCTCCCTCCTTCTGCGGCGTCGAGCCGACCGTGTCCACGACCGTGCAATAGGCCGCGCGGCTACGGTTCGCCGCCAGCTCCGGGATCATGCGGTAGATGTCTCGCATTCACGTCGCCCAAGGTGTTTTCGCGCGTTGGTCACCGGCGCATCCGCCAGCGTGGCCGCCGCTACAAATGTACCCCGAAATGCGAAGCGCGCAACGACAGTCGCGCGCCGCCGCTTCCGATGGCAGTCGCGCGAAGGCCGGCGCCGCGCCGGGAACGCCCCAGCCGGCCGCGATTCGGTTGACCCCCAGTGACACCGGGCGATACACTTGCTAACTGCACGATACCGGGCCGCTGAGCGCCCGAACGCGCCACGGAATGAGACAGAACGGGTGCCACAGTAGACCCAGATTTGAGAGAGATCACGAATGGCCAATCTCCCGTCCGCTAAGAAGCACATCCGCGCGGACGCCCGCAAGGCTGAGCGGAACCGGAACACGCGCTCCACGATGCGCACCGCCCTCAAGGTCGCGCGCACGGACATCGCCGACAAGGGCGACAACGCGCAGGAAAGCCTCCGGCTGGCGATCAGTCAGTTGGACAAGGCTGCCAAGAAGGGCGTCATCAAGAAGCAGACGGCGTCGCGGCGCAAGTCTCGCCTGATGCGTGCGTACAACCGCGAAATCGCCGCGAGCTAAGCAGCTCCGATCAGCATATGGACAGCGCCGGGCGGGCACATGCGGCCGACGGCGCTGTTGTCGTGCTCGGCCACCATGTGTGGCTTTGTGTGGCTAGAGGTGTGGCGCCGTGATCCGCGCCCGCACGCTAGACGCTCTCGACGGCCTCGTCGATGGGCGCCTCGTCCGAGACCACAGCCTCGCCCTTGGACAGGCCCCGCAGCGCGCGCAACGCTTCCGCCTCAATCTGCCGAATGCGCTCGCGAGTCACGTCGAACCGGACGCCGATCTCTCGCAGCGTGCGCTCCTGCCCGTCGTCCAGACCGTATCGCATACGAAGTATCTGGTGCTCCCGGGGCGGCAGCTTCTCGAGCATGCTCTCGATGTCCTGCTCGAGGATGATGTTCGAGAGGATCTCGTGCTGAGATTCGCCGTCCTTGTCCTCGATGAAGTCGCGCAGTTGCGACGACTCGCGTTCCTCGCTGACGGGCATCTCCAGTGACAGCGGGTCCGAGGAGACCGCGAGAATGTCCCGAATGCGATCTGGCGTGAGTTCCAGCGCCTCGGCGAGTTCCTCGACGCTCGGGTCGCGCTCCAACTCCTGCCGCAGACGGCCAGCCGTGTCGTCGAACTTCGATATCTTCGCCACGACGTAGCTAGGCAGGCGGATGACCCGCGCGTAGTTGTCTAGCGCGCGCATGACGGCCTGGCGAATCCACCAGATGGCGTACGTGCTGAACTTGAACCCGCGTCGGTAGTCGAACTTCTCCACCGCCCGCATAAGTCCGATGTTGCCCTCCTGGATCAGGTCGGAGAGCGGGACGTTGTGGCCACGGTACTTGAGCGCCACGCTCACGACGAGCCGCAGGTTAGACCGCACGAGGCGTTCGCGCGCGGCCTCGCTACCAGCCTCCACGCCCTTTGCGAGCTCGACTTCCTGCTCGCGGGTCAGAAGAGGCGTCTTCGTGATGTCACGCATCCACATGCGCAGGGCGTCTGCCGCTACGTCAGGGGAATTCGCGGGTGGCGGCACGGGAGATATCGGTTGCTGGGCGGTCTCAGGCCGATCCGTGGACTTACGCGCGTCGTCCGCAGGGACACCGTCCGATGTGGCCCCGATGGTGACTTTGTTGCGGGCCATGTGCGGACTCCCAACCGACAGAAAGTTGCCTAACGCGCAGGATGAGCGAGCGCAATGACCCCTCTCCCCATGCATTGGAACGCGCGAGGCGGCGGCGGGGTTTATAGGTGATTGCAGAAAGTACGGCTATCCGGCGTTGGGACGAGGCGGTGGCGTGAGCGTCTCGATGGTCAGGAGGTCGGGGTTCAGGCTGCCCGGCTTGTAGCCGCGCAGATCCAGCGAGACGAACCCATATCCGAGCGACTTGAACTCCTCGACGACCCGCTCGCGTGTATCGCCCTCGAAGAACCTGCGCATCTCTTCCTCGGGTACTTCGATGCGCGCGACGCTCCACGTCCGCGCCGGATCCTCGTGGTGACGCACTCGGAACTGGCGGAAGCCCAGGTCGTAGAGCAGATCTTCGGCGGCGTCGACCTGCGACAGCTTCTCCGGCGTGATGCGGGTGCCGTGTGGGAAGCGCGACGAAAGGCAAGCGAAGGCGGGCTTGTCCCACGTGCGCAAGTCGAGCATGCGGGAGAGGACGCGTATGTCCTCCTTCGTCAACTGCGCGTCGAGAAGCGGCGCGTACACGCCCCACTCGTCAGCTGCCTGCATCCCCGGACGATAGTCGCCCGTGTCGTCCAGGTTCGCCCCGTAGACGACCTTGTTGATGCCCGTGTCTTCCGAGACGGCGCGCAACTGCGTGAACAGTTCCGTCTTGCAGAAGTAGCAGCGGTTCGGGGCGTTCTGGGCGTAGTTCTCGTCTTCGAGTTCGTGCGCGCGCACGATCCGCAGAGGGATGCCAATGTCGGTCGCCAGTTCCTTTGCGTCGCGCAACTCACGGCCCGGGTACGACTCGGACACGGCAGTAACCGCCAGTGCCCTGTCACCGACCACGTCGTAGGCGACTTTGGCGAGCAAGACGCTGTCCACGCCGCCGGAGAACGCTACGAGCATCTCGCCCAGGTCTGCGAGTTGGCGCTTCAGATTCTCGTATTTCTCGGTGAGTTCCGCGGACAGGATCATCCCAGACCTTCCATGCCTTCGCGCGTCGTCCGCGCAAGCCGATTGAGTTGACCACGCAAGCGGGCGCGCTGCAAGCGGCCGAGGTGGTCGATAAAGAGTACACCATTCAGGTGGTCGATCTCATGGAGAAGTACGCGGGCTGACCATCCATCGGCTTCCATCGACATTGGTTCGCCGTCGAGGTCGTGCGCGTGGACGGTGATCCGCTCGGGCCGCATGATGTCACCGAAGACGTCTGGAATGCTGAGGCATCCCTCTTCCTCCTCCCACTCATCGGACGACTGCTCCTCGACAACGGGATCCACCAGCGCGATGGGGTCGGAGTGTTCGTCGTCGGGGTCGGATGCGACGACAATGAGGCGTACAAGCACGCCCACCTGCGGGGCCGACAGACCGACGCCCTCTTCCCGGCGCATCGTCGTCACCATGCTGTCGGCCAACAGGCGCAGGCTGTCAGACACGTCTGGGATCGGCGCAGCCTTCTGGCGCAGAATCGGGTCGCCGTAGAGGCGTATGGCGTATCCATGGTCGTCGTGCACGTCGGCGCGGCCCCTGTGTGCTTGGCGGCGCGCGTCGAGTGGAGGAGGGAGGCGCGCCGTGCCGCAATGTAGCGTCCCTGAGGTACCACGACAACGGCCCGATGTCACGAGCGGTCGCGCTGTTAGGCAGGCCGCCTAGCGCGGGCTGAGCTCTGGGTTGTACAGCAGTCCGACCACCTGCATCCAGGGCGGCTCTTCGGATGGGTTCCGCGCGACCGTCATACCGAGTCGTTCCATCATGCGGATGGAACGATCGTTGTCCGGCTCGGTGGTCGCGATGATGCGCTTGAGGTTTAGCCGGCCGAACGCGTAATCGACCATCGCTGACACAGCTTCGGTGGCGTACCCCTGGCGCTGGTATGCCGGGCCGAACGAGTAGAACAGCCCGAACTCAGGCGTGCTGCAAACAGGCGCCGGCGGTTCGCCCTCCGCGGCGAACTCCGCCAGCATCTCGAACGGCATCAGACACGGCACGAAACCCACGGACCCGATGAGGTCGCCCGACTCACGCAGGCAGACCGCGCGATCTCCGTAAGGCGGCTGCGCCAGATTCCCCAAAGCATCTGGATTGCGGGTCGCCCACTCGAACCACTCGGGTGGCTGGTTCTCTTCGCCAGGGGCATCGCCGTCGGCGAAGACGCGCAGATATGCACCCACGTCGTCCATGCGGAACGGGCGAACCGTAAGGCGTTTCGTGATCAGGTCAGGCATGTGTGTCATTGCGAACTCCGGCCCACGTTTGCTATCTATACGCAGGGCTGGATGCAGGGAGAGGCGTGAGGGTTCTGACGGCAAGGATCACGAACAGACCATGCCCGCCGGGTACGCCGGCCTATGCGGGGCCGAGGGCAGCTGTCTCCCGATACGCCTCGACCGTCCGCGCCGCGATTACCTCCCACGTGAACTCGGACGCCGAGCGCGCGCGTCCCTTTGCGACGAGGTCGTCGCGGAAGGCACTGTCGGCGCGCAACCGCGCGAGATGCTCGCCTAAAGCGTGCGCGTCACCTTCGGGGAACACGAGCCCCGCCTCGCCGATGGTGCCAGCAATTTCGCCAGAATCCGCGCCGACGACGGGTACCCCACACGCCATCCCCTCGACGAGAACCCGGCCGAAATACTCGACCCACCGAGGCGTGGTAAGAGACGGCAACACGAACGCGTCCATGGCGTGCATGAGCTCGGCGACCTCGACGGGCGGCCGCTGCCCGGTGAAGCGAACGCGATCGGCGACACCGAGACGGGCGATGTGCGCGTCTAACGCGCTGCGGTGGGGGCCGTCTCCGACGATCAGCGCGACAGCGTCCGGGACAGCGGCGACGGCGTCCAACAACGTCTCGATGCCTTTCGGCGCCACCAGTCTACCCACGTAGCCCACTACATAGCCATCGGCTGGGAGTCCGGCTGCTTCCCTGGCTTCGCGCCCGGCGTCCGGCCCGAGGTCACGGTACACGCGCGTGTCGATGCCGTTCGGGAATTGCGTCGTTGGACCCGTATAGCCGCGGGTAGCCAACCACTCCTTGGCGTGGGCGCTCAACACGAACGCGCGATCCGTCCTGCGATAGACGCCGCGCTCGACCCATCTCAGTAGCGGTCGCGCGAACCACTTCAGGCGTATGTCGCGGCTGACGGACGTGCGGAAGATCAGCTTGGCGCGTGGCGCGTGCCGTGTCATCGTGCGAACGGCTTGCCCCGCGCACAAGCTGTACGGCTCTTCCTCCACATGCACGATATCTGGCGCGAAGGACCGCATCTCCTCGGCCAGCCCGCGCTTGAAGTAGTACCGGGTGTAGTAGCCCTCCCAGACCGAGGGAAGCGCGCGCATCCAGTCGGGCGCCGAGGCCGCGTCGAACCTCACGAGGCTCGCCTCCTCCGGCCACGCCTCGGGCACGATCAGGCGCAGCTCAACGTCGCCGGACTCGGCTACCAGGTCGAACTTACGTCGGTAGGCGGGAGCCACGCACGGGTGCGAGATCACCAGCACGCGCAGCTTTGGCCCAGCGCGCTCGGCGTCTGTCATGCACCCGAGTCCGACAGCAGCACGGGGGTCGACGCGAACGGGTCGCCTACTTCGCGCATCCACACTGTCATCGTGTCTGCGAGTTCGCGCAGTTTGCCGGCGCACGCGGGGTCGCCGGAGAGATCGCTCAACTCCCACGGGTCGTCAGCGACGTGGAACAGGTGCACGCGGTCCTCGCCCTTGTCTCGGTCATGTACGCGGTAGTGGCGGATCAGCTTCCAGTCGCCGTCCGTAACCATGCGGTGGATGTCGCGATACACGGAGAACGCGCTGTCTCGTCCCGTGTCGGTCGCGCCGGTCGCGAGGCCGGCGAAGCTGCGACTCTCTACACTGTCGGGTATTGGCGTGTCCGTGAGTTCACAGACCGTAGGGAACGCGTCGTAGAGGCAGACGATCTCGTCCACCGTGGACCCAGCCTGCACGCCGGGCCCAGCGACGATCATGGGCACGCGCACGCTGTGATCGTAGACGTTCTGTTTGCCCAGCAGTCCGTGCTGACCAACGCCAAGACCGTGGTCCGCCGTGTAGACGATGATCGTGTTCTCACCGTGGCCGTTGCGGTCCAGCGCGTCCAGCACGCGGGCGATGTGCGCGTCCTGGTGCGTGATCATCGCGTAGTAGTCGGCGATGTGCTGCCGCACTTCCTCCTCGGTGCGCGGATACGCCGCCAGGTCTTCGTCGCGAATACGCATCTCCCCGTTGTCGAAGGGATGCTCGGCCATGAAGTTCGGAGGGAGTTCCACGTCGGCGGGGTCGTACATCGCGGCGTACTCTTCGGGCGCCATGCGCGGGTCGTGCGGCGACGTGAAGGCTAGATAGAGGAAGAACGGGTCGTCTGTGTCGTGGCCGTCGAGGAAGTCGATGGCGGCGTCCGTGAACAGGTTCGTGGAGAAGCCGTCGCCGGTGTATTGCGCGCTCTGCGGGTATTCGCCCGTGGGATCGAAGTCGTGCAAGGGGACCGCGAGATGGTCGCTCATGCCGCCGAGGAAGATGTTCGCGCCGGAGCAGAAGCCGTCCGCGAAGCTCTTCTTGTCGTTGTGCCACTTGCCGGTGGCGAAGGTGTGGTAGCCCTCCTCGCGGAACGTGCGGGCCAGCGTGCTGTAGCCGTCGTTCAGCCTGCCATAGTTCTGCGGCGACGCGATGTCGTCCACATCTCCCGCCGCGCGAAACACGCTGGCGCCCGTGTGGACCGAAGTGCGGCTAGGGATACACACCGCGCCGGACAGCCCGCCCATGATGTACGCCTTGCTAAACGCCGTGCCGCGCGCTGCGAGCGCGTCCAGGGCAGGCGTCCGCACCGCCTCACGGCCGACGTGGCCCATGCCGCTGAACCGGTGGTCGTCGGCGATCATGAAGAGGACGTTTGGGCGGGCGCTCATTCTCACTCCTTGGCGGGGTCCGTTCACCGTATTCGGGTGACCATCCTATCGCCGCACGCTACCGGAAATCAAAGACGTTGCCGTACACCGCCCGCCCCGCCCCGCCGGTGAAGTACGTCTCCCCGTCGATCACCGCCTTGTGGCAGTCCAGGCAGCGGTCGATGCCGTACACGCCGTGGGTCTCGTGGGCAACGAGCACCTCCTCGCTGCTGTGGATGTGGCACGACATACAGCCATACCGGTCGTATTCGTTGCGCTGCTCGTGGCACCGCGCGCAGGCGGTGTCGTGCGCCTTCGTGCCGTTCTGCGTCACCGTCTCCAGCGGGAAATACGGGTGGTGCATCTTGAACAGACCGTGCGCTCCAAACCCGACTACGAGCGCGACAGCGGCGGCGAAATGGATGCGTAGCGCCGCTCTCCGGAAGTACCGCCGCGTGAAGTGCGTCAGGATACCCGAGACGAGGATGCCAGCCACGACCGCGAGCGCGACCCACCCGCTCCACGACGCCGGCTCCAAGGCGGAATGCACGATGACGCAGACGGTCCCGATTCCCGCGAGCATCCAATGCGCTTTGAGCCACTTCGCCTGGTGCCCATACCGGATGATCCACCGTCGGCGGCGCAGCGCGAACGGGAAGTTCGCGAGGAAGCAGACGATGCCGACGGTGCTGAGGCTGTGCCGCACCATGTCGAACGGCTGCACCCACGTGACGACGCCGTAGCACAGCAGCCCGCCCAGGATGAGGCCGATCGTGAGGTAGTAGCCGCCGCGTACCCAGTAGGCGACGTACCCGCTTTTCCACTTGATGAGCACGCGCGACCTTCCTCTCCTCGCTCAGAGTAGACGCCGCCGACGGGGAAGCCAAGGGGAACGCCTACACGTGTGGTGCCTCCGTACGCGACACGGCTCCGAACGCCGGGCGTTCGGAGCCGCGGTGTGCCATGTTGCGCGCGCTGGGCTACTTCATGACAACGAGACGCTGCGTGCGCCGGGTGTCTCCAGCCTTTAGCTCGGCGAAGTAGACGCCACTGCCCGCCGTCTCCCCATCGTCGTTGCGGCCGTCCCAATGCGCGGCGCGCCCAACGGACGTGTGACGGCCTGCCGCCTTTGAGCCGATTTCCAGGCGACGCACGGCGCTTCCCCGAACGTCGTAGATGGTCACCGTGACGTCGCTACGTTCGCTCAGTTCGAAGGGAATCCACGTCTCCGGGTTGAACGGGTTCGGATAGTTCGGGAGCAACGATGTGCGGGCCGGTATGCGCGACAGGGCGATCTCGCCGAACGCCAGCGTGCCATTCCGCAGATCCTCTGCTGTCACGGTGCGGCGTAGCGCCGCGACGTCCCGATACACGCCCAACGGATCCGTTAGCGACACCTCAAGCGTGTCCCCGAGGCGGAACGTGCGCATGGGATCGAAGAACGCCGCCTGGAACTGACCCGCCCCGGCCGTCGCGCCGACGGTGTCGTCGAGTTGCGCGCCAGCGGACACGTCCACGATGCGCGCAAGCAGACCATCCAACGGCGCGCCCCCGTCGACGTCCATGACGCGTCCCATGGCGACCATGAGCGCGCCGCTGTGCGTGGCGCGGGCGTCGAGCCCAGGGGCGGCGGCAACGCGCGCGGACGCCCACGGCTCCCCATCAAGGGTCAGTGCGACATCGTCGTCGGTCACGACGAGGAAGGCATCGCCCGCGACGACGGCGGCGTCTGTAGCGTCGGACACGACGGCGGTGAACTTCCCGCCTGCGTACCGCACGATGCGCAGAACCGCAGCCGACAGTTCGTACAGGTCGCCTATCCGCTCTATCGCCCCGTCCCGGGGAATACCGATCTGGTTGATCCCGCGGTGGAGACGTACGGTCGGCGGCAGCGCCATCCCCTTGAACGCGACCGATTTCGCCACGCGCATCTGGACGAAGATGCCGGAGTACGAAGCTATCGTGAAATCTGCCAAGCTGCCCACGCCAACGCCCTGCGTGTAGGCGACGAACTCGCCAGACCCATTGGGCGCCATGACGACACTTACATCCTCGCTGCCGCCGAGGAAGTCATACAGATCGCCGGCGGACGCTATCCCGTCGATGCGCGCCGGGACGTGAATCAGGTTGAGGCCCTGCGACAGATCGAGCACGGCGCCCGGAGCCGCTTCGGGCGCAGGTGGATTGTCCAAGGTAACTTCGATAGCCATCTCACCGACGTTGCCTATGGCGTCAACGACGTGGGCAACAACGCTGCATGAACCGTTTTCGATTCTGTTCCCGGCGCCGACTACCGCGCCACCGGAATACACCCCAGGGGCGTCTGCGTCTTCGACGAGCGTAGCGAGGCCCGTCTGCGTCGAGTCGAGGGCGGTCAGGTCCACCGTGACTACACACGCTGGTTCGGCGAACACGGTCAACGCCAGCTCAATGCCGTTCCTGGCGACGTCAGGCGTGACCACCAGACTGTCGATACTCGCGACCGTATCGGTCGTGTCGATCGTGACCGCGCCGTCAGCTACGACGCTGACCGGGTCCACGCCCGCAGCCGACACGGTGACCTTAGCGAGGGCAGACGTGACGTTCACGTCGGACTCGTCAACGATGAACACGCCGACGAAACGGGTGCGCCCGTCCGCGAGAACGTTGGCAGACATGCGACGACCGACAGCTCGCGGCACTCCGTCAATGCTGTACGAAGCGGAATCAGCGTACCGAGCGACCACGGTCACAGTGATCTGGCTCCCCGGCCCCCTGGGCTGGGAGGGCGTGACCGTGGCCTTGTCTATGTGGACCGCCGCCTGGCCCACCGTGACGAGGAACTCGACGGTTGAGGTGTTCACGTGCGCGCCGCCGGTCGCCCCGTCGTCCGTCAGGGCGAGCGTGACGACCACCTCGCCCGAGTCGCCTTCCGGAGCCGTCAGGATGAGCGCCGGGATTCCGGCGTCGGCCACAGCAACCGTCGGATCGGGCAGCAGCGTCGTGTCGCTACTCGACGCGACAATCGTGACCGTCTGGCCCGCTTCGTCGGCGCCGCGGCCACCCAACACGCCAGTCAGCGGGACCGTCGTATCGGAGCCGTCCGCCACGAGCACAACAGTATCGAGCGGGTCAAGCACTGGGGCGCTGTTGACGCCGGCAACGAGGATCGTGATGCCCGCCGTCGTCGACGTGGGGCCGTCGCTCACTGTGTATGTGAACACGTCCCGGCCAGCGAACTCTGTGTCGGGGGTGTACGTGGCGTGCGGCAAGTCCCCTGTCAGCGCGCCGTTCGACGGCGGCGAGGCGATGGCGTATGTGACCGTGTCTCCGTCGCCGTCAGAGCCAACGAGCGAGAAGGTCAGAGCAACGCCCTCCGTCGTCGAGACGGTGCGATGGAGTGCCACGGGGTCGTCGTTCACCGCCGCGACGGTGATCACTACGGTTTCGGGCGCGCTGGCCACCGTGCCGTCGTTCGCCGCGAATGTGAAGCTATCCGAACCGTTGTACTGGTCTCCCGGCGTGTACGTGAGCGATGGCGTCGTGCCGGTGAGCGTCCCCTCCGCAGGCTGCGACGTGACGGTATACGTCAGGGCGTCTGCGTCCACGTCGCTGCCGGTGAGCGTGAAGTCAACCGCGGTGTCTTCACTCGTGACGACGTTCAGCGCATCCGCTACGGGGGCGTCGTTCACGGGGCTGACCGTGACGGTGAACGTCTCCGCGCTCGTCGCCGTCGTTTCACCCGTACCATCGTCCGCAGTGATGGTGATGGCGCCGAAGCCGTTGACGTCCGCCGCAGGCGTCACGGTGAGTTCCACGGAACTCGACGTTTCGTTCGCCAACGTGGGTCTGACATCGGCGTTGTCGGTTTCCACCGTGAACGTCACCGCATCGCCATCCACATCTGGCGCGTTGACCGTGATCGTCAGGGGCGTGTCTTCGTCCGTGGACAGGTCCCCGGTTGTCACGAGCGCCGGCGCGTCGTTCACCGCGCTTACCGTCACGGTGAAGGCCCGCGTGACGGTGTTGTGCGAGCCCTGGGCGTCGTCGCCGGTTACGGTGACTACCGCCGTGCCGTTGGCATCTGCGACGGGTGTGGCGAAGCTCAGCGTCGTACCGCTGATGGTCGGGTCAGACAGCACGCTCGTGTCGCTGCTGACTGCCGTCAGCGTCACGGTCTGTGTGTCCTCGTCGGAGGCCCCGCCTTCGTCGACCCCCATAAGGGTGATGTCGGACGGCGTGTTGTCTTCGTCCACGGCGATATCGGCAATGGCGTCCAGGGTCGGCGGGTCGTTCACGGCGTTCACTGTCACCGTGAACGTCTGCGATAGTGTGTTGTTAGCGTCCTGCTGGTCGTCTGCCGTTACCGTCACGGTGGCGCTGCCGTTGGCGTCCGCAACGGCGGCCGCGAACGAGAGCGTCGTGCCGCTGACGGTCGGGTCGGCGAGAACGGACGTGTCGCTGCTCGTCGCCGTGTAGAGGACCGTCTGCGTGTCTTCGTCCGAGCCGCCGCCCTCGTCGTAGCCAGTCAAGGCAATATCCGCCGGCGTGGTGTCCTCATCAACGGAGACGTCGGACACCGCGTCGAAGACGGGGGCGTCGTTCACGGCGGATACCGTCAGGACGAACGTCTCCGCGTCGTCGGAGTTGGGCTCCCCGCTGCCGTCATCGACGGTGACGGTGATGTTCGCCGTGCCGTTCCAATCCGCCGCCAGCGTTAGCGTGACATCCGCTGAGGTCGAGGTCGCGTTCGAAACAGAGGTCGTGACGTTCCCCTCGTCGCTGCTTGCGGTGAAGGTGAGAGAGTCGCCGTCCACATCACTCGCGGTCACGGAGACGGTGGGCGAATTGTCCTCCGTCGAGCCCTGGTCGCCGACCGCCGTTAGAACGGGCGCGTCGTTCACGGCGGACACCGTGAGGGCGAAGGTCTCCACGTCGTCGGAGGTCGACTCCCCGCTGCCGTCATCGACGGTGACGGTGATGTTCGCCGTGCCGTTCCAATCCGCCGCCAGCGTTAGCGTGACATCCGCTGAGGTCGAGGTCGCGTTCGAAACAGAGGTCGTGACGTTCCCCTCGTCGCTGCTTGCGGTGAAGGTGAGAGAGTCGCCGTCCACATCACTCGCGGTCACGGAGACGGTGGGCGAATTGTCCTCCGTCGAGCCCTGGTCGCCGACCGCCGTTAGAACGGGCGCGTCGTTCACGGCGGACACCGTGAGGGCGAAGGTCTCCGCGTCGTCGGAGGCCGACTCCCCGCTACCGTCGTCGACGGTGACGGTGACATTCGCCGTGCCGTTCCAATCGGCCGCCAGCGTAAGCGTGACATCCGCCGACGTAGACGTCGCGTTCGACATGGACGTGGTGACATTCTCCTCGTCGCTGCTCGCGGTGAAGGTGAGGGAGTCGCCGTCCACGTCGCTCGCGGTCACCGAGACGGTGGGCGAGTTGTCCTCCGTCGAGCTCTGCGCGCCGATGCTCGTAAGGACAGGCGCGTCGTTTGCCGCAGTCACGTCCACGGTGACGGTCGCCTCGGACGAATCTACGATGCTGTCGTTGGCCGTGAAGCCGAACGAACCGTGGCCGCTACCGTTACCGTCCGCAGCGGACACGTAGATGACGCGGTTGCTCGCGTCGGTGACGGTCGTTGGCACGGACGTTATCTCGGAGCCGCGCGTCGAGCCGTCCGACGTCTGGTAGAGGGAGCCGTTGCTGGGCAGTGTCGAGACGGAATACGTCAACGAGTCGCCATCGGCGTCCACTCCCGCCAAAGTCACGGTTTTGTCGGTGTCCTCGGTCGCCGTCACGGTTTGCGCAGTTGCTGTAGGCGTCTGGTTTGTCTCAATGACGATCGCCTTCGTGTCGCTCAGGGAGCTCGTGGAGCCGGGCGTCGGGAGCGTCATGTCGGCGTCGTTACCTGCGGTGTCCTGGATCGTCCCGCTGTTGAGGACGACCGACGACGTGCTGGTGTAGCCGAGGTCCGTCGTGTTGTCGCCGGTCTGGATCGTATAGCTGAAGGTCAGCGTCGTCGTGCCGGTCCCCCCCGCTGTACGTCGCGGAGCGATCCGTCACGTCCATGTCCAGCACGAGCGCTGGCGTGCCGCCGGATGTATCGACCGTGACCGCAGCGTCGAGCGCGATCGTCACGTCAACCGTGTCGCCCACGCCGTAGGTACCGTCCGCCGTGGTCGCGCCAACCGCCGACACCGTCTGCGAGGTCGTGTCCACTTCCACGCTCAGGGCGGAGGACGCAGAGCTTGCGTTGCCGGCCGTGTCGGTCGAAGTCGCCGTGAGGCTGTGCGTGCCTTCCTGCAACGTCGAAACCGCCACGGACCAGTCGCCGCTCCCGTCCGCCGTCACGGAGCCGACGCTGCCATCAAGGTCACTCGTAAGGGCAATCGACGTGCTCGCGTCCGCCGTGCCGGACACGGTCGGCGTCGCCGCGCTGGTAATATCATCCGTGTCCGAAGACCCCGTATCGGAGCCTGCCGCCAGATCCGGCGTCGACGTCGCCGATGGCGCTGTCACATCGACCGTGACATTCAGGGCGGTCGAAGCGGAGCTCGCGTTCCCCGCCGCGTCGGTAGCCGTCGCGGTTAGGCTTTGGGCTCCTTCCGACAGCGTGGATGCCGTGATGGACCAGTCGCCGCTGCCGTCTGCCGTCGCCGACCCGGCGCTGCCGTCCACGTCGCTCGTTAGGGAGATGGTCACGCTGGCGTCCGACGTGCCGGAGACTGTTGGTGTCGTGTCGCTCGTGAGATCATCCGTCGATGAGTCGCCCGTGTCCGAACCCGCCGCCAGGTCCGGCGCCGAGGGGTCGGCTGGCGCAGTCGTGCCGACGGTGACGCTCAGCGACGCGGAGGAGGAGCTCACGTTGCCGACATCGTCCGTCGACGTCGCTGTGAGGGTATGCGCGCCCTCCTGCAGCGTGGACGCCGTGATGGACCAGTCGCCGCTGCCGTCGGATGTCGTGGACCCGAGGCTGCCATCAAGGTCGCTTGCCAGCGACACCGTGACGCTGGCGTCGGATGTGCCGGTGATCGTGGGAGTCGTGTCGTTGGTAAGATCGTCGGCGGAGGAGTCGCCGCTGTCGGAACCAGACGCCAGGTCCGGCGTGCCTGGGACGGCCGGCGCCATGTTGTCGATGGTGTATTCTTCGCCGCTGGTGTACCCACCGTCGAGCGCTTCCGCGCTGCCGTTCTCAATGCTCGTGCTGCTGTCGTTCACGTCGAGGCGCAACGTGCCGTCGCCCGCAACGCTGCTGACCGTTACCGTGTAGACGATGCTGTCCGAGGTCGTCGGCTCTGAGGAGACAGAACCCGTCGCGTCGCCCGACGCTGTCGTGACGGTGAAGTCCGTGCTGTCGACACCCGTGACAGCCTCGCTGAACGTGACGGAATAGTCCACGCTTGTGGCGTTCGTTGGGCTTGCGTCCACCCGGGCGGCGGAACTGACGGTGGGGCCCGAGGACACAATGGACGGCACGACGGTGCGGAGCAACCCGTAGGAAGTCGAGATGTCAGTTCCAGAGCCCACGGATGAGGACGCAACAGTAGTGCGGTCCCCACTGGTCGTGTCGACATGCAGGATCGACTGGTTGTCGCTATCCGCGATATAGAGCTCGCCACTCGTATCGAGTGCAAGGCCGCGGCGGTTACCGATGGTGGGCCCGGCCCCGACCGCGCTACCCGACAGAGTCGTACGGTCACCGGTGTCAGGATTAATGCGCACGATGTAGCTCGTGGCGTCGCTATACAGCGAAACTGCGTAATCTCCGTCGGCCAGCTTAACGACGCCTAATGGCACCGTTAGAGACGTCCCTGTGCCAACACTGGTGGAGGAGATGACCGTGCGGACCAACGTCCCGGGGTCGATCGCGGCTAGGGCGCCATCAGAGTCAACGAAAATGATGGTACCATCGTCCTCGACGAGGACGTGCCCTAGGGCGCCGTAAGTGTACCCAGACCCGACCGTGTCACTGGCAATTACCGTCCGGTCCCCTGTCGTAGTGTCTACGCGCAATATTATATCTGTGGCTACATTCATAAACGACGAGAGGACAACTGAGCCGTCCGCCCCATCTACCGCCATGTCATTCACGAACTCCCACATGTCACCAGTACCCACCGTGCTGCTCGATACGGTGAGCCGATCACCTGTCGCGGGGTCGACGCGGATGACGCTTGTGGACGACCATGTAGCAACCAGCAGATCGCCGCTGGACTCCCGCGCGATGGATGCCGGGCGGTCCATGTCTGACCCGGACCCAACCGTCGGACCCGACAATTCGGATCGATCACCAGTGGTCAGGTCGACAAGCAGTAATTGGTCCTCGTTGAGATTCGACACAACGGTCTGCTGCGCCTGGCCGCCCGCCACCGCGAGCGTCGCCCACGCCACCGCGACCACCAGGAACCTGCGAAGGCACGTTCCGCTAGGCACATTTCTCCAGTCCGCTCGCATACTACCCTCCTCCTCCGACGTGGCAGCCGCATCGCTCCACATGCTGATCCACCAGTCCTACGCGTTCCGGGCGCCGTGACTTACCGCGTGTCGTGGGCAAATCCCCTGATCGAGCCCATCCTGACGGCCCGCGCCGCAAGCGCGCAGTGTGGTTGGGTGTGCAATCCTGGCGGCATGTCGAGGCTCCTGCCCAAGGGGAAGCGTCCGCAGGCTATCGCTACGGGCGCCGGCGACGAGAGCTGGCCGCCAGAGGTGCCCCATGCTCCCGCTTGCGGCTATGATGCGGCGGCTAGCACACGCAGGAGGCCGGAGGGACTTGGTATGGATAGCCTGAAGATCGCTCCCGTGGGAGTAGGAAATCGCGGCCGGGCACACATCTGCCCATCATCCAGACCATGCACAGCGATCTGGAATTCGTCGCCGTGTGCCACGATCGCCCGGCCGTAGTCGTTTGCCGCCTTCCGTAACCCTTTCTTAGGACTGTGTTCCCGCAGGTTTTACAATTCTTCGTGCATGGGCGTGGTATGCTCTGAAATTGTGCGAACCGGAACGCGCTGGCGTAGGTGTTTGCGGCGCGCTCGTGCGTCGCTATTCTCGCTCTCTCTGACTCTGATGGAGGTCCGCCGCCATGGCGCGTGTAGTGACAATCGTCGCGCTGATGCTGCTGACGCTTCGCGCGGTGGCTTCCGTCCACGTCCTCGCGGACGAGGGCTTGCTCCGCGTCGGCGGGCATGTCTCGACTGAATTGGGCGCGCACGAAGTGCTTGAAGGGGCGATCGAATACCTCGCCTGCTCGCAGGGCGGGAAGTCATACGAGAGCGTTCTGGTACTGGACGCGTCGCCGCGCGATGTGTACGACGGTCTGCTTCAGGTTGGACTCACCCCGGGATCGCCCGCTACGTACGACGCGGAGGACAACCTGGTGGCCCCGCGAGGCGAAGGTGTCACGCTCATGGTCGAATGGGTAACGGACGCAGGGGCGACGGTTCGGATGCGGGCCGAGGATCTGGTCTACAACACGAAGACCGAACGTCCGATGGTGAGAACGGACTGGGTTTTCACCGGCTCTCGCATGATGGAAGACCCGGAGACGGAAGAGCAGGTTCTCCAGGCGGAGATGACCGGCAACGTCATCTCCACTCACCAGTCGGATCCCTCCGTACTCCTACAGAATCCCCTGGTGGAAGCGATGGATGAGACCAGCTACCAGGCGAATCAACAGACGCTCCCGCCCGCTGGCGCCGCGATGACGCTCATCT
Organism: uncultured bacterium; assembly: GCA_964473525.1. Taxonomy (GTDB): domain Bacteria; phylum Poribacteria; class WGA-4E. The sequence goes on along the minus strand of CAYYPK010000004.1, from coordinate 82,929 downwards.
TCGACGCTTCGCGTCCTGCTGGACGCCGCGTCCTGCTGAGCGGCAAGGTGCAAGGCGTCGGCTTTCGCGCGTTCACGCGAGACCAGGCGGAGTCGCTTGGCGCTACCGGCTACGTCCGCAATCTGGAGGACGGGCGAGTAGAGGCCCTGGCCCAGGGCCGACGCAGCGTGTTGGACGAGATGGTGCGCAGACTTGGCGTCGGCCCAAAGCCAGCCGAGGTCACCGACGTGTCCATAGACGAGGTCGCGCTGTCAGGGGAGCACGAGACATTCACCATCCGCTACTGATAATGCTTCCGAAAGGACGGCGCCGTTGAAGAAGCTTGCCTGGATCCTCCTCCTTGTGCTGGTTGCCGCACGCGACGCCTCCGCGTTCATCGACCGTGAATACTCCATCAAAGAGATCGTGGATGAGTCGACGCACATCTTCTTTGGGAACATCGAGTCCGTCGACCCCAATAAGCAGCGCGTGGTGCTGTCCGTGGGCAGGCACATCAAGGGCAAGCCGCAGTTCCAGAAGATCAAGATCAACGTCGCCGTTGGCCAGGTCCTTAGGGGTAAGACAAGTCCTGGGATGCTGATCGACAAGACGCGCCCGAATGCCCCCGCCATCATGTTCTACGAGAGCAAGGGCGGAAGCCTCGCTGGTCTCGTCTACACAAACAACACGTGGTTCCAGGCGTTCGGGCAGGTCAAGCCGGACCTAAGCAAGGTGTGGTGGAACTTCACCCATATCGAGATTCACATGCCCCGGACGTATCAGGGCAGCGTCGAGCAGCTCCGGGACATCGTCACGCGGGAGGCGACCGGCGTTCAGGGATTCGGCGACGCCAGCGGGATCCGCGTCCTCGCGCTCGGCGGCACTGGGTCAACCGTGGAAGTGAACGCGTTGCGCCAGGTTGCGGAAGTCGGCGAGTGGAAAGTGTCGCTACGCCAGACCACCGACGTCAGCTTGCCCCTCCTCGAGGACGCGGACGTCCTGTGGCTGGGATTCCGCGAGATTGACCGTAACGGCCACCATCTGAGGCGGTCGGTGGAAAACCGCATCCAGGCGTTCGTGGAGAGCGGCGGCGTGGTCATCGTGTCGGGCCAGGACTACGACGTCGACCAGCCGATGCGGACGGGTTGGACCCCAGAGCCCATCGAAGGCGCCGAGATCAACGCGATGCCTGTGGCGAGCGCTGGAGGGCTGGCAGACCTGCTCGCGAGCCCCCAACGAGTAGACCCCGGACGGATCGTCATCGACGATGCTTGGGTGAATGCCAGCCCGAAGTACTCGGTCGGACTCAAGACCGACGATGGGCAGAACGTCGTGTTGGCGCAGCTACAGCACGGCGACGGTCTCTACCTGCTCGCCGCGCTGCGGAACGACCAGCCACAGTCCGTGCAGGCGAATCGACCTCTCATAGAGAATCTGGTGCACTATGCTGGCCGCTGGGCAATGCGCCACGCTCCCAAGCCGACTAGAGTACTTGCGCTTGCCGGGAGCGGGTCGACGCACGAAGTCGGCGCCCTGCGGAACGTGCGGAAGGTCGGCCAGTGGCGACTGTCGGTGACGGAGACGAAAGATCCTAACCTCCCTGGCCTGGACGACGCGGACGTACTGTGGCTCGGATTCCGCGCGGTCGACCTCAACGGCCACCACCTGGACGATGCCGCCGAGGCCCGCATCCGGGCGTTCGCCCAGAGGGGAGGCGTCGTGATCGTATCGGGGCAGGACTACGACGTGGACCAGCCCATGCGCACGGGTTGGACGCCGGAACGGATAGAGGGTTCGGAAATCAACCCGATGCCTGTCCGTGGCGCCGGCGCGCTCGAGGAGCTTCTCGCCAAGCCTCGGCAGGTTGATGTTGGCAGGCTCGTCATCGACGACGCCTGGAAGAACCCAAGCGACAAGTACGCGGTCGCTCTGCATACCGAGGACGGCCAGAACGTCGTCTTGGCGCAACTACGGCACGGAGACGGCCTGTACCTCATCGTCGCCCTGAAGAACGACCGGCAGCAGTCGGTCGAGGCGAATCGACCACTCATGGAGAACCTGGTCCACTACGGTGTGCGCTGGGCAATGCGCCGCGAAGGCGACAGTTGACGGGGCGCGACGCGATGGCAACTGCCATCGCCGTGGTCCTTCTCTTCGGTGGCGTACAGACAGCGCGTGCTGTTATCCCAGAGCTCATGGGGCCGCTACAGAGCCTCATCGCGCTTCTGCCACAGTTGCTGGTGGCTGCGGCCGTGGGCATCGGCGCGGTTTTCAGCATGCGGGGATGGCGCGCGAGGATCGCGAGGTGCGGCGCCTACATCTCCGCACACAGGACCGGCAGCGTTGTCGGCGTGCTGGGGCTTGGGGCAGCCGTCGCGTTGACGGCGCTCCTCCTGGATGGACGCATCGGCCACGAGGGCGTTGGCACACTGAAGCCGGGCCAACAGGCGCCACCGGTCTCGCTCGCCGCGTGGCCCACGTTCCGTGGTGATTTGGCGCGCTCTGGAAACCGACACGACGCGCAGGGCCCAAGAGTCGCGTCGGAGCCCGTGGCACTGGGCGAGCAGGCGCTTGACGAGGTGGATCTGTATTCCTCGCCCTCTATCGTCGGCGACCGACTCTACGTGGGCTCGGCCGGCTCGGCGTACCAGCTCTTCGGCGTGGTTCATTGCATCAACGCGGCGGACGGCTCCCCGATCTGGAGCTTCCGTACACGCCACAAGGTGTTCTCATCGCCCGTAGTCGCAAACGGGCGCGTCTACATCGGTGAGGGCCTGCACCATCACACCGGTTCTCGGCTCTACTGTCTGGACGCGGAGACCGGCGACTTCCTCTGGGACTTCCCAACGCGCAGCCACGTGGAATCTACCCCGACGGTCGTCGACGGGCGCGTCATCTTCGGAGCGGGAGACGACGGCGTGTATTGCATCGACGCGGACTCAGGCGTCGAAGTGTGGCACGCCGAAGGCCTGCACGTGGACCTGTCGCCGGCTGTCGTGGCAAACACCGTCCTCGTCGGCACCGGACACGGCGAGACGGGTGTGTACGCTCTCGACATGCAGACCGGCGCCACGCTGTGGAGCCTGCCCACCGAGCACAGCGTGTGGGGGTCGCCGTCGGTCCAGGGCGGGAAGGCGTATTTCGGCCTGGGGAACGGTGACTTCGCCACGAGTGACCCGGCTCCTTACGGCGCGCTCCTCTGCGTGGACCTCGCCACCCACGCAGAGGCGTGGATCTACGAGGCGAAGGACGCTGTGCTGACCGCTCCCGCAGTCGCCGGTAACGACGTCTACTTCGGTTCCCGCGACTGGCATCTGTACGCGGTAGACGCGACGGACGGCTCCTTCCGATGGCGCTACGACGCCGGAGCGCCAGTGTTGGCGTCTCCAGCGGTTGCTCAGGGCCTCGTGTACACGGCATCGCAAGACGGCGAAGTGGCGGCGATCGATCGTCTGACGGGCGAACCTCGATGGCGGCTGTACCTGACGGGCGCGGGAGACACGAGGCTAGGGATGCTCCCGTCTCCTGCGATACGCGCCGACCAGTTGTTCGTCGGCGCGTCGAGAACCGGTATGTTCGTCATTGGTGACCCCGGCCCCACATGACCCCCGCGCACGTTCTCAACCTGGACGACCTGGACGACGCCACGGCGCCACTCGCCGGAGGCAAGGCGTGGGGCCTCGCGCGGATGCGCCAGGAGGAACTGCCCGTGCCGCCTGGATTCTGCATCCTGGCGTCCGCGTACTCAGCATCTCTTGACATGCCGAGAGCCCTCACGACGGAGGTGCTGGCCGCGTATGAGCGACTGGACGCGGGAGCTGTCGCGGTTCGGTCCTCGGCAACGGACGAAGACGGGGCGGATGTCAGCTTTGCCGGGCAGCAGGACACGTTCCTGAACGTAGAAGGCGGCGACGCGCTCATCTCCGCCGTTCGCGACTGCTGGGCATCCATCGCGGGCGAACGCGCGGAGGCGTACCGCCAGCGCATTGGCGGCGACGACGACCAGGACCGAGCGATGGCGGTGGTAGTGCAGCGTATGGCGCGTGCCGAAACCGCTGGCGTGCTGTTCACGCGCAGTCCATGGGACGACGCCCTGATGGTCGTCGAGGCAGCGCGGGGCCTTGGCGACAGGGTCGTGTCGGGTGACGTCGATCCCGACAGATTCAGCGTCCTTCGGGAGTCACTCGCCGTCGTCGACCAGGTGTCTGCATCGCATGACGCGGAGCCCTGCCTCACGCTGGACGAGGTCGCCGGTCTCGCGCGACTCGGAATGGAGATCGAACGCGTCTTCGGGCACGCCTGCGACATCGAGTGGGCGATGGGCGATGGCAAAATCGCCATACTGCAGGCTCGCCCTATCACGGCGACCGCGGACGATTCGGAAGTCCCGCGGCTGTGCAACGAGGAACGAGCCTGGCTCACCCGGCTTGCGGCGCCACAGGGTACGGTCTGGTCGCGGTACAACCTATCCGAGGTCCTGCCGGCCCCCATGCCCATGACCTGGTCGATCGTTGCCCCGGCTCTGTCGGGTCGCGGAGGCCTGGGGATGGCGTATCGCGACTTGGGCTTCCTACCCGGCGCGGACGTGATGGACGCGCCGCCGATCGACCTTATATGCGGGCGGGCGTACTACAATCTCACCCGCGAGGCACGCTTCTACTTCGCGGACTTCCCCTTCGGACACGACTACGAAGCGATTGAGGAGGATCCCCGCAACGCGCAATACCCCGAACCCAAGGTCGACATCAGATACGCGCGTTGGAGTTTCTGGCCCAAGCTGCCCTACTACGCGTTCCGGATGCTTCGATCCGAACGTCGTCTGAGGACGCGCCTGCGGTCATACGACCGAACCATGGACGAGCGCGTGCTGCCGGAATTCGCCGCATACGCACAGGGCGAGGAGCAGGTAGACGTAGAGGAACTCGAGGACGCGGACCTGCTCGCCAAGATCGATGAGTGGCGCGACCGCACCCTCTCCCACTTCGCTCGAGACGGCTTCAAGGCGACCATCCTCGCCCAGTTCGCGCTGACAGGCCTGACCACCGCGATGAAGCAGGAATTGGGCGAGGAGGACGCCGCGCGATACGCCCGGGAACTGACGGCGGCGCCGGAAGCGGACATGACAGTCGCGATGAACCTCGACGTCTGGCGCCTGGCGCGGGGCGCGATGACCACGGACGCCTTCCTGGCGCGCTTCGGACACAGAGCCCCTGAGGAGTTCGAGCTGGCCCAACCTCGATGGGACGAACAGCCCGACGCCGTCGGGCGGCTTGCGGAGCTAGTGCGCGATGGGCGCGATCCCTCCGAGCGCCTTGCCGCCAGGGCGGCCGAGCGCGACGAGCGAGAGACCGAACTCCGCGAACGTCTTGGGGACAAGTGGCCCGCCGTCGCCCGGAAGCTCGAGCTCAGCAGGCGGTACGTGCCCTTCCGCGAGTCGGTTAAGCACCACCTGATGCTGGGTTTCCGCCTGCTACGCCGTGGCCTTCTTACCTTCGGCCGACGCCATCTTGCCGACGCCGATGATGTCTTCTACTTGCGCATCGACGAACTGCCAGGTCTGTCGCGCGGCGTCGATATGGGCGCTACCGCATCGTCTCGCCGACGCCGTCGGGCGCAGCTTCTCCGCATTGCTCTGCCCGACGTGATTCTCAGCACACGCCTGGAGCAGATCGGCGACCCCCCGCTGGTAGCCGATGTAGAACGGCTGGAGGGCGTCCCGGTCTGTGGTGGCGTCGCGGACGCCGAAGCCTTCGTCATGCGCACATTCCATCTCGACGACGTGCCACCAGCGGGTGGATACGCGCTCGTGTGCCCGTCCACCGACCCTTGCTGGACGCCCCTGTTCGTGAACGCCAGCGCCCTCGTCATGGAGCAGGGCGGCGTACTGTCGCACGGAGCCATTGTCGCCCGGGAGTTCGGCATCCCCGCAGTGGTGAACGTGCGGAATGCGACGGACCTCATCGCTACTGGAAGCCGCATCCGTATCGACGGAACCCGAGGTGTTGTTTCCCTCCTAGAACACGTCCCCGCCGCCCAGCCCACGCCTCCCTAGCGCACCGGTACAAACCGGGCGGTAACTACCGTCGGTAGGTGTCCCGCGCGACGGAATGGCGCTATGATGCCGTTATACACGCGCCGGAGGCCGGAGGGGACTGCTATGGACCGCCTGAAGATCGCTCTCGTCGGAGTAGGGAATCGCGGCCGGGGCACGTATCTGCCCATCATCCAGACCATGACCGACGATTTCGAGCTTGTCGCGGTGTGCGATGGGCGCGCGCCGGTCGTCAAGGAGGTCGGCGAGCAGGCGGGCGTGCCCGCGTTCACGGACGTCGCGGATATGGTCGCCGCAGCTAAGCCTGACGTCGCCGCCGTCGTCATCACGCCCAGCAACAACCATCAGGCGGGCGTGCCGCTCGCGGAGCTCGGCGTCAGCTACGTCACGGAAACGCCTCTGGACACCAACCTCGACAGATGCGACGAGATGATCGCCGCGGCCAAGGCGGCTGGCACGAAGATCGAGGTAGCCGAGAACTACTACCGTGTACCCGGCGAGCGCATCAAGCGCGCGATGATCCTCGAGGGCGTCTTCGGCGAGATCCACACCGCATACAACGACTTCCGAGGACACGGCTATCACGGTGTCGGCCTGATCCGCAGCTACATCGGGCTGGATGTCGGCGTGAAGCGCGCCTTCGGATTCACCCGCAGGCGTGACGTGCAGGAGCACACGTATCGAGGCAACACGCCGACGACGGAGCAGTGGCAACACGGGGTCATCGAATTCGAGAACGACTCGGTGGGCATCTACAACTTCTCCAGCCTGTCCTATGGCTCGCCCTTGCGACGGTACAACACGAGCAAGTTCTTCGGCGAACGTGGGCTGTGCATCGGGGAGGAGGCCGCGATTCTCGATGACGCCGCCGAGGAGCGACGCCCCATCACGATAGAACGTCGCACGCACAGCGTGGGCGGTCGCGAGGTGCTCACCGCGCTCGTAGCCGACACGCCGACGCCCGTCACGTGGGAGAACCCACACCGCAACTACCCGCTCAGCGACGGACAGATCGCCGTCGCCTCGGAGTTACTGAGCATCGCGGACGCCGTGCGCAACGACACGGAACCCGAGTACGGCTACATGAACGGGCGCATCGACCGCGAGGTCGACCTGGCGATATCGCAGTCGTGGTCCAACGGCGGGGCGGCTGTAGATCTGCCGTTGTAGCCCGGCTCACCGGTACTCGGTGGCCGCGTCCGCACGCGACCACCCCCGGCAGCGGCCGACCAGGCCGGCCTTACGGGGAACGGATGCGCGCGGCGGGGACAAGAGTTCCTTCTCCTTGCAGGGGAAGGCTAGGATGGGGTCGTAGGACAGGCCTATCGGTCCCGCATGACGGATCACCGCGTCGTCGGCTGGCACGTCCCTCTGTATCTCAGCCTCTCCGCATACGACATGCACGGAATGCGAGCCCGCGCGAAATATCCGGCGGATTCCCTTGACACGCGCCTGAATCAAACGTATGCTTGAAACGAACGGATGATACAAACGTTTGAATATGAGGGTGGTATGGTAGCGGCGGACGCAACGGACACCAAGGAACGCATACTGGACGCCGTGGAAGATCTCGTCGGCGAGTGCGGCTGCGATGGCACGTCCGTGCGCATGATAACGGACGCCGCGGGGGTGAACGTCGCGGCGGTGAACTACCACTTCGGCTCGAAGGAAGAGCTCCTGGTGGCGGCGGCGGACAGGATTTCGACAGCGATGAACGAAGCGCGCGTGCGGATGCTCAAAGAGACGGAGGCCCGTCACGCCCCTGACGTGCCGCCTGTCGCGGAAATCACCCGCGCGATGATCGAGCCGGCGTTTGTCGCGATGTCCAAGGCAGGAGATCGCGCGACGGCGCGCGCTCGTTTCGGCGCAATGATCTGCGCGGCGCCCAGCGAGGCGTTGCAGGAGCGCATACACGAGTGTTTCCGGCAGTCGTCGGATCTGATTTGGGAGGATCTGCGCCGTGCCGTGCCGAATGTGAGTGAAGAGGAGATGACGAGCCGATACCGAGGCGCTCTCGCCGTCATGATCAATGCGGTCGCCGACATCCGTAACGCGGACGCCATGAGGACAGCAGAGGGCAGGGGTCTCCTGCTGGGTCATCTTGTGACGTTCGTTGCGAACGGGTTCGCCGCGCCGCCCACCGAGGGTGGTGGCGGAGACGCCAGCTAACTAGAGCGACGCCGGTCGATGGCGTGGGGCCATCGACC
>CAYYPK010000004.1:0-74681 GCA_964473525.1 uncultured bacterium | reverse complement strand
CGGGCGCGAAACATCACTCGCGGGCCGGAGGCGGTGGGACGCCAGGGCCGACGGGATATCACTCGACACAGTAAGTAATAGCGCACTTCCTCGAAGGGCGCACGTCAACGGAGCCTGTGAAGACATGGCGAACGAGAGCACTACGCGCACGGAGCGTTACGCGCGATGGATCGTCAAGTGGCGTTGGCCAGTCGTCCTGGCGACGGTGGTTGTCGTCGCGCTTGCCGGCATGGGCGGCCAACGCCTCGCCTTCCGCAACGACTACAAGGTCTACTTCGGCGAGGACAACCCGCAGCTTCGAGACTTCGAAGCGATGCAGAAGATATACACGCAGCCGGACAACGTCCTGTTCGTGTTGGAGCCGCCTGATGGCGATGTCTTCACACCAGAGAACCTGGACGCCGTGGAGTTCACTACCGCGGAAGCGTGGAAGATTCCTCACTCCATCCGCGTGGACTCGATAAGCAACTTCCAGAACACCTACTCGGAGGAAGACGACCTCATCGTCGAGGATCTTGTGGCCGAGGCGGCGACCTGGACGCGTGAGCAGGTGGAAGCCGCGCGCAAGGTGGCGCTGGCCGAGCCGATGCTGCTCAATAGGTCCATCAGCCCCGGGTCACACGTCACGGGCGTCAACGTGACGCTGCAGATGCCCGAGGACGAGGACGTTACACCCGTCGTCGTTGCCGCCGCCCGCGACCTGGCTACGACCATCGAAGCGCGCTACCTAGGCACGAACGTCTACCTGACCGGTCAGACGATGCTGAACAACGCCTTCGCCGAATCGTCCATGAACGACATGACGACGCTCATGCCGATCATGTTCGGGGTCATCGTCCTGGCGATGGTGGTGCTTCTACGCAACGTCTCGGGCACCATCGGCACGGTGCTGGTGATCGTGTTCTCCGCCGCCACGGCGATGGGCATGATGGGCTGGCTGGGGATGCCGCTCACGGCTCCCACCGCGTCGGTGCCGACGATGGTGCTGACCCTTGCCGTCGCGGACAGCATCCACGTCCTCGTGACGATGCTGCGATCCATGCGACTCGGCGAGTCGAAGCGAGAAGCGATCGTCCACAGCCTCACCATCAACATGCAGCCGGTGTTCCTCACCAGCGTCACGACCGCCATCGGCTTCCTGAGCATGAACTTCAGCGACGTGCCGCCGCTGCGCGACCTCGGGAACGCCACCGCGATCGGCGTGTTCGCCGCGTTTGGGCTGTCCACCGCGTTCTTGCCAGCGATCATGGCGATACTGCCCTTGCGAGCCCCGCGCCTCGCGTCGGACGCTCGCAAGTCCCGCGTCGACAGCCTGTCCGACTTCGTTATCGCCAAACGCGCGCCGCTGCTTTGGGCGTCCGCCGCCATCGTGCTCCTGTTCGCGTTCCTCGCGTCGCGGAACGAACTGAACGACGAGTTCGTGAACTACTTCCACGAGAGCGTCGCGTTCCGCACGGACACGGACTTCACCACGGAGAACCTGTCGGGAATCTACGCCGCTGAGTTCTCGCTTAGCTCAGGCGAAGACGATGGCATCAGCGACCCCGCGTACCTGGCGAAGATCGACGAATTCGCGACCTGGTACCGCGGCCAGGAGCATGTCGTCCACGTCGCCGTGTTGACGGACACGATGAAGCGCCTGAACCAGAACATGCACGGGGACGACCCGGCGTGGCACAAACTGCCCGAGGAGCGCGATCTAGCGGCGCAATACCTGCTGCTCTACGAGATGTCGCTGCCGTTCGGGCTGGACCTCAACAACCAGATCGACATCGGCAAGTCGGCGACGCGTATGATCGTCACGATGGGCAACGTCAGTTCCCGTGAAATGCGCGCGCTGACGTCCTCGGGTGAGCAGTGGCTGAGGGACAACGCGCCCGCGGAGATGTTCTCCCACGGCGTCGGCCCCGCCGTGATGTTCTCGCACATCTCGGACCGCAACATACGCGGCATGCTGACCGGGACGCTCGTGGCCATCGGGCTCGTGTCCGTGGCATTGGTCGTCGCGCTGCGGAGCGTCAAGTTTGGCCTGCTCAGCATGATCCCGAACCTGGTGCCGGGCGTGTTGGGCTTCGGTCTGTGGGCGGTGCTGTACGGACAGATCAACCTGGGCCTCTCCGTGGTGGTGGCGATGACGTTCGGGATCGTCGTGGACGACTCGGTCCACTTCCTGAGTAAGTACCTGCGCGCGCGCCGCAACGGCGACGACCCCGAGACGGCGGTGCGCTACGCGTTCTCGACGGTCGCCACGGCTCTTATCGTCACGACCATCGTGTTGGTCGGCGGCTTCTCCATCATGGCGATGTCGTCGTTCGACATGAACTCGGGCATGGGTAAGCTCACGGCGTTGACCATCGCGTTCGCGCTGATAGCCGACTTCTTCCTGCTGCCCGCGCTGCTGATGAAGGTTGACCGCGCGGCTCCGGCAATGGCTACCGTGGCGGAAACCAGCACCGAAGGCGCCCCGGCTGCCTGACGCCTCCTACATGAGGAAAGGACGCAAGATGAACTGCACGTGCAAACGCGAACGACGATCGACGAAGGCAAACCTGGTGTGGACGGGCGTGGTGTTCTGGGCCGTGATGATGGCGGTCGGCGTCGCCTTCACCGCTGCGGGTCAGACGCCCGAGGAGAAGGGCCTGCAGATCGCCATCGAGGCCGACGCGCGCGACGCCGGGTGGGGCGACATGAGCGCCGAGCTCAAGATGGTGCTGCGGAATCGCAACGGCGACGAGCGCACGCGCCGCATGAGCACGCGCGCCCTGGAAGTTGCGGAAGACGGCGACAAGACGCTGGTCGTGTTCAATGAGCCGCGTGACGTGAAGGGCACCGCCTTCCTGTCGTTCAGCCACAAGGAGGGCGACGACGATCAGTGGCTCTATCTGCCCGCTCTGAAACGCGTTAAGCGGATCACGTCGCGGAACAAGTCCGGCCCGTTCATGGCCAGCGAGTTCGCCTACGAGGACATCTCGTCGCAGGAGGTCGAGAAGTACACGTACCGATGGCTGCGTGACGAGGAGTTGGACGGCGTGGACTGCTTCGTCGTAGAGCGTTACCCGGTCGACAAGCAGTCCGGGTACACGCGCCAGATGGCGTGGATCGACAAGGCGGAGTACCGCCCGTGGAAGATCGACTTCTACGACCGCAAGGAGTCGCTGCTGAAGACGCTGACGTACAGCGACTACCAGCAGTACAGCGACAAGTTCTGGCGCGCCTCGGTCATGGAGATGACGAGTCACCAGACGCAGAAGGGCACGCGACTCGAATGGGTCGGCTACGCCTTCGGCGTCGGACTCAACGAGCGCGACTTCGACAAGAACAGCCTCAAGCGGGCGCGATAGGGGTCAGCCGTTGTTCCTAACGAGAACCACACGCGCGTTAGCGATCCTCACGACTGCATGGGTGGCCCTGGCGGTCGCCCATGCGGGGGCCGTCGAGATCAGCGGGTACGTGTCGCTTGATCCACGCGCCTTCCCAGGCGATCCGCTATACCCCGACCAGCACGAGACAGCATCCCTGTCCGTCTCGGCGCAGCCCGAGGTGTACGTCGAATGGGCGCGCGGCGACCAGAGCCTGCTCTTCGTCCCGTTCTTCCGATACGACCAGCAGGACTCGCGCCGTACACACGTGGACGCGCGGGAGGCGTTCTACCTCCTCGTGGGCGACACGTGGGAGTTGCGCGCCGGATTGCAGAAGGTGTTCTGGGGCGTCACGGAGTCGCAGCATCTTGTGGACGTCATCAACCAGACGGACGGCGTGGAGGACGTGGACGGGGAGGACAAGCTCGGGCAGCCTTCGGTGAGCCTCGCGCTGATCCACGACTGGGGCACGCTGGACCTGTACCTGCTGCCCGGCTTCCGCGAGCGCACGTTCCCAGGGCGCGAAGGCCGTCTACGTCCGCCGCTCTACGTCGATACGGACCTGACGACGTACGAGTCCGACGCCGAGGAGTGGCACGTGGACTGGGCGGCGAGATGGTCGCACACGCTCGGGGCGTTCGACCTCGGACTATCGCACTTCTCAGGGACGAACCGCGAGCCGGAGTTCAACCCCACGCCGCTTGCGAGTGGCGAAGTCGTGTTGGCGCCGCACTACAGCCTCATCGACCAGACGGGCGTCGACGTGCAGGCGATCACGGCGGGCTGGCTGTGGAAGCTCGAGGCGATCAACCGGTACGGCCAGGGCGACCGGTTCGCGGCGTTGACGGGTGGGTTCGAGTACACGTTCTCGAACATCCGCGACACCGGCATCGACGTTGGCGTGCTTGGCGAATACCTCTGGGACGAGCGCGGCGACGACGGGACATCGCCCTTCGAGGACGACCTGTTCGCCGCGACGCGCATAGCCCTCAACGACGTGCAGGACACAGCGATCCTCGCGGGGGTCATGATAGACCGTGACACGCAGGGCGCCAGCGCGCTCGTAGAGGCGAGCCGACGCGTGGGCGACGCGTGGAAGCTGTCGCTGGAAACCCGGTCGGTGTTCGGGACAGACGAGAGCGACCCGTTGCACGCGTTCCGGCAGGACGACACGTTCCGCGTGGACCTCGCGCGCTACTTCTAGCCCAGCCAACCGTCAGCCGCTCGCTAGCAACAGCACAGTTCCCTTCCCCCTTTCATAAAGGGGGAAGGTCAGGATGGGGGTTCGGCGCCTACGCGTGGCTCCGTCCTCTCACTGGCGCCGCCTAGACGTCCTCCAGCAAGAGCACAGTTCCCTTCCCCCTTTCGTAAAGGGGGAAGGTCAGGATGGGGGTTCGGAGCCCCCGCGTGCGCGTGCCGCGTGGCTCCGTCCTCTCGCTGGCGCCCGTAGACGTCCTCCAGCAAGAGCACAGATCCCTTCCCCCTTTCGTAAAGGGGGAAGGTGAGGATGGGGGTTCGGCGCCACGCGTAGGAGCCGTCCTCTCGCTGGCTCCCCTATGATTACCGCTTGTGACTATTGCGACATCGACTAGTGCGGAATCACTCGCAGCACTGCCCGGACCTCGTCGAGCGAGCGCGCTGAGGCGCCGATGGCGTCGTACCAGTCGCGGACGGCGGATCGTTGCCCCTCCGTCCGCGTCGGATCGGCGAACGTAATCAGGTTCATGAACGCCTCTTCCCGGGCGAACGTCCGATGGTACGGGTCTGCCATCAGCCACTGAATGAGCGGGTCGTCATCCGTGGGAAATGCGGCGTCTATGTAGGAGTCGTACTGCCCGGTGCGCCGGTTGTTCAGGTGGAACATCTCGTGGAGGATCCACTGCTCCAACGAGATGTCCGTGTCGAACATGCCATCGCGCGCGGAGGGCACGTAGATTCCTAACGGCAGGCGTCCTTGCGGATCGGGGCCGGCAAAGCCTTCTGGCGGATTCGGTTCGCCGAACACGGTCGGCTTCGCGACGTCATCGCGTTCCTGGATAGCAACGTCAGGCAGGAACAGGTTGGGGAAGGCGTCCTTCAGTGCGGCGACGGCCTGCTGGAACTCGGTTTGCGGAGGGTAGTGTCGAGGAGCCCGCGATCCGCAACCAACGGCGCATATGGCGAACCCAAGTATCAGCGCCACGGGAACTACGACCACGCCGTAAGGTCGCTTCATCACGGTTCTCCCTTGCCGTGCGTGTGTCACGTACGATACCGCGCCGCCGCATTGGACGACTAGCGGCGCGTGGGAGCCGCGTGCAAGCCGCCGTCACTGGAAACCCGACCGGTGTTTGCGACGGACGAGCGCGACACGTTCCGTCTGGACCTCGCGCGCTATGTCTAGCGCCAGCTACCCGGCAGACATTGGGGAGCCACGGCACGGACTCCCTCGCCCTCTTAGAAACCGGGAAGGCGAAGGATGCTGGCGTGTCGGCCGTCCTCTCGTAGGCGATTCTCACGGTCGCCACTTGCGGATCCCTCAGGGCGGGTCGGACTTCCGAGGATCCGCATCATGTGGTCGAGCGCCACTCCGTAGCTGGCCTGACGCGAAGCCGCCCCTACTCCGCCTCGCCTGTGCTTCCGACCGCGCTCCCATACGCGTACCCCGCTACCGCCGACCCGGCGCGCCACCGCTCGATCACGATGTCGGCGGCCTCGGTGAACTCATCGACCACGCCCGTGGCGCGCAGATCGGCCTCGTACCGATCAAGCAGTTCCATGCCGAGGTCGGTCACGCCCCAGTACAGGCAGGTCTCGATCGCATACATGAAGCTGCATCTGCGCCTCTCCTCGTAACGGCGTTGATGCGGCGCGGTGGGCGTCAGGAAGGCGTCTACCGCGTCGCGCGTCAGGCTTCTGACATGGGGGTGGGCAACGCTGGCGGGAGCCCGCGCATACTCGCTCCCATCCCAGGTCAGAATGTCCTCTACGTAATACAGCCGCCCAAACCAGTGGTAGCTGCCCGCTCGTCCGAAGTCAGTCGTCCCATACACCACGACTTCTTCACTCATGTCGTCGTCCAGATCCAACACGTTCACGCTCTCCGAGACGACGGGACCAAAGGTGCGCTCGAAGACTCCCGATGGGCGTATCGTCCAAACGGTCAGACCGTGGAAGTCGTTCCCTCTCAGGCCAGGGTGGTGCTCCCAAGCGAGGATCTCCAGCCCATGCGGCGTGTGCAGCGTCTCGAAGTAAGGGTGGATGAACGTCTCGCTGCGCAGTGCCAGCATGAAGCTGGGCGCTTCCGTAGGCAATGTGGTCAGGTAGAAATCGACGTTTATCCGAGCGCTATAGTGAGGTGGGAAGTCGTCGTCAGCCAGCTGCTTTGCCACAAGTGTCAGCACGAGCCTATCTGGCGCGTCGTCGTCGTCTACCAGGTAACTGAGTTCCATCGGGAAAGAGGCGTTGGGCAACGTCACAGAGGGCAGTCGACCGTAGACGGCGTTCCACCCCATTCTCTCGAAGCCCTCGACCGTGCCCAGACACGACCGCCGGGGATACAACGTCAGACCCACCTCTTCGCCACCGTTGTAGTTCACATCAAGCCTCATCGCACGGGCGTCGGCGAACGTCGCGACCCCAGCGTCCCGGTGCGGCGGCGCGCCCCAGATGTCGGACGCGCACGCGAGTAGCAGACCACTGATCAGCAGACAGCGACCACGCGCCACACATCTCCTCGTGCCAGACCCTGGCTGTGCGCCCTTCGCTCTAGCACGCCCCAGCTCGACTGAACGCCGCCGAGGTGAGTGGCCTGACATGGACGAACCCCGTCTTCCGCGAAGTATCATTCTGTCACCTCTGCCGCTTTGGTCGCCGCTCCTGCATACCAGATGTTGCGGTCGCACCCGCAGCCGGCCCCATACTCAGATCAAATACCGTCGCTTAGCCCCAGCCGCTCGCCGCAAGATGTGGTGTGGCTCCCGGCATGGCTACCGGGCGATCAGCATGCCAGCGGAACGACGCGCGGCGCCGACCAGACACGATGATATTACGATAGTGTCGCGTCGCGGGTAAGTGCGGTCGGCGTTGGGCAGCGAGGCGGCCCACGGGCAACGCACAGCCCGTCGTCGTCGGAACCGGCAGAGCCCTTTCCCAGGGGTCAGGGAAGGACGCGATGAGGGTGGCTGCGCCGCACGCGAGGCCACGACGCCACGGTCTCGTGGCTGTCGAGAACCCATCTAGCTCAGGTTGGGGACAGACGGTCTCGGGCAGCGTCCATGGGAGCACGGCGCCCGCCTATTCTGACTACCGCTTCACCGCGCGCAGCACCAACTTGTCGTCGGTATACGACGTCGCACGCTCGCCCTCGAATGTCATCGCGAAGTGTTCGCGCGCCAAGGGGGAGGCGTCGCTCAGATGCGCGTACACACGTGTCCGCGCCTCGGTACTGGCATCAGCGCGCGCCAGCCAATCTTCGACAGCATGGGTCTTCCGGTAGATCTGCGTGGTATCGACCTCGACGTTCACATCGCCAAGCATCGTGCGCCATTCGCCCTCGGTATAGGCCCGCACGTGTGTGGGATCACGCAGCGCCTCGAGCTTGTTGATGAATGCGTCCAGGCCGGGATCCTCCGGCGAGCAGCTGTCCTCTAACACGAACACGCCGCCAGGTCGCAATACTCGGGACACTTCCCGAAGAAACGCGGCGACATCCATGAAGTGGTGCGGGGCAATCCTGCACGTGACGGCGTCACATCCCGAGGAGCACAGCGCGATTCTCTCGGCGTCCATCACGGCAGCCACGAGGTTCTCAATCTTCCGTTCGGCACGGAGGCGTGTAGTCTCCTGGATCATCTCGGGCGCGAGATCGGTGGCTATCACACAGGCGACGTGGGGCGCGACAGTCAGGGCCGTGTGCCCGGCGCCGGTGGCGATGTCCACGACGGTCATGTTGGCGTGCGGCTGTAGTAGCGCCAACACGACTTGCAGGTCCGCACCCGACGCGTGACCGGGACTGCGTGCGTATGCCTCGGCGGTCTTACCAAACTGCCGTGCGACCTCTCGTTTGGTGGTCGTGGTCGTGGTCACGCAATCGCTCCTCCGTATCCGTGTATGTGGCTCCCGCCATGAATGCCAGGAGCGCGGCAGGCCAACGGAACGCGAGCCGCCGCTGCCTGAAGTAAGATGATAGTACGATAGGGTCGCGCCGAGGGTAAACGCGGCTCGGGGTGTTCTCCGTAGCCGATGGCATCGGGCAGCGAGGCGGTCTGCTGACCTGCCCACCGGCCGTGCGCGGCCCTTCGTCGGTGGACGGGTAAGAATCCCTTCCCCCTCACCAGGGGGAAGGCTAGGATGGGGGTCGGCGCCTAGACACGCCCGGACATCACAGCCACAGCGACACCACAGGTTACGACATGCACCAGCGCAACATCGTCATCATCGGTGGCGACGCCGCAGGCATGAGCGCGGCGAGCAAGATCCGCCGGACGGATCCGCACGCCAAGGTCACGGTTCTGGAGAAGGGCGTGTGGGTCTCCTACTCCGCGTGCGGCCTTCCGTTCTTCCTGCAAGGCGTCGTGCCGGAGATTGGCGACCTGGTCGCGCGCACGGCTGAGGAACACCGCGCCAACGGCATCGACGTCAGAACCGGACACGAGGCGGCCGGTATTGACGTCCGAAAACGTGTGGTCGCGGCTGCCACCGAAGAAGGCGAACGGCTGTTCCCGTACGACAAGCTGTTGATCGCGACGGGTGCGCGGGCGAGACGCCCAGCCTTCGCCCAGACGGACATGGCTGGTGTGTCCGTCCTGCGCGGCATCCCGGACGCGCTCGCCATCCGCACGCACATCGACCGCCACCGCCCACGTCGCTGCGTTCTCGTAGGCGGTGGATACATCGGGGTCGAGATGGCGGAGGCGATGCGCGCCCTCGATCTTGAGGTCACGCTCGTCGACCACGGCGCGTCGATCCTGAAGGTTCTCGACCCGGAAATGTCTGAGCTCGTCGCGGCGTGCCTGTCCGCCAACGGTGTGACCGTGCAATACGAGCGCGACGTCACCGCGTTGCGCGGCGTTGAGACGGTGCAGGATGTCGTCTTCGCCGACGGCTCCTCGCTGCCCGCCGACATGGTCGTCGTCGGAGCGGGCGTCGAGCCGAACGCCGAGCTTGCGCGGGCCGCCGGCATCGCCCTAGGGGAGAGTGGCGCGATACGTGTGGACTCCGCGCAACGTACCAGCCAGTTCCACGTGTACGCAGCGGGCGACTGCGCGGAGGCGCGGCATCTCGTGCTAGGACGCGACGCGCACATCCCTCTCGGCACAACGGCGAACAAGCAGGGACGCGTGGCAGGCGCCAACATGGTGGGCGGCTCCGCGACGTTTGGTGGCGTCGTCGGGACGATGGTGTGCAAGGTCTTCGACAGCGCCTTCGCCCGGACTGGCCTGACGCAGGCTCAGGCGGACGCAGCGGGGTTGCGAGCAGAATCGGTGCAGGTAGAGGTGAAGTCGCGCGCGGGATACTACGATGATCCGCCCACGATCCACGCGCGGTTGACGCACGAACAGGGCAGTGGCCGTCTCCTTGGCGCGCAGCTGTTTGGGGATGACACGGTTGCGAAGCGGATCGACGTAGCCGCCGCCGCGCTGCACGCGCGCATGACGGTCGAGGACTTCACGCACCTCGACCTGAGCTACACGCCGCCGTTCTCGCCGGTGTTCGATCCGCTCATGGTTGCCGCGAACGTCGCGCTCCGCTAGCCGCCCGTTTGCCGACCCGCGGAGCGTGCTCGCCTAGCCTTAGACACGGCGTGCGGGTCTCGCCCGCCAGGCTGGCATGCTGAGGAGCCTAAGGCGACGAAGTACCTCGGGGTACGCGGAACACCATGCCCCGTGTGGCACACACACGCGCTGACGGTGGGTTTCTTGCCCCGGAGGAGATGCTTCGCCTGCGGCTCAGCATGACATGGCGGGCCGCGCGCGTGGACCACGTCGGTCGCCGCCAACGGTTGGTGAGGAAGCTACAATCGGAGGGTCATTGTCGGAATCGGTGAGCTAAGGCACACTCGGGCGCGCTGAGGCACACACGGGAAAGAGCGAGGAGGCGAGGCTTGGAGGTAGGCAAGCGGGTACTCGTGCTCCATTCGTACCCGCCCACCCCTTGCCTGTATCCGTTCGAGAAGGGCCTTCGCCTTCTCGGCTACGACGTGGTGACAGCTGGTCCCACGGCGACTTACGGTGACATCCCGCAGTTTGAGCGGCTCGAGCCTGAGTGCCAGTACGTCGAGATCGACGCCGACGCCCACCTGAATGACATCTTCGAGAAGACCGGCGGGGCGCCGGACTGGGTGCTGTATCTACAGCCCAACGCCGCTCTCTTCCCACAGGGCCTGCGGGACTGCCCCGTCCCGACGGTGGGCTGGATCACCGAGGAGTACAAGTTCGCCGACATCGACCAACGTCTGTACTACTACTTCGACGCGGCGCCGACCGCCTTCCCGCACATCTCGCGGCTTTACCACGAACGGGGATACGACCACCGCGCTTGCTGCAACTTCATCTTCTGCAACTGGCTCGTGCCGGATGCCGAGCCCGAGACGCGCGAGATCGACGTGGGCTTCGTCGGCACGCTTCATCCCGAGCTCTCACGCGAGCGTTGTCTGGCGCTGGAGCGACTGCTACTGCTGCGCCATGAGGGGGTGAACGTCGTTGCGCGCGCGGGCCTGTTCCTCGTGGACATGCTGAACTTCTACGCGAACTCGAAGATCGTCTTCCAGCACTCCGGCCAGGGGCCGAACAACCTGACGTTCCGCATTAGCGAGGCGATGGCAGCGGGCGCGCTCGTGCTGGCCGGCCGACCAGAGGACGTTGGCGACCTCGCCGGCCAGCGGTTGGTCGAGGGCGAGCACATCGTCTACTACGATAGCTGGGACGAGGCGGTAGAGCTGATCCGGCACTACACGTCCAACGAGCAGGAGCGGGCGCGCATCGCGGAGGCGGGACGCCGGCTCATCGTCGAAGAGTTCCCGTGGCACAGGCAGATCGAATACTTCGTCGATACCTGCGTGCGGACCATCCCAGAGGACTTCCTGCGGCGGCGGCGCGAGAGACTGGCGCGCTTCGGGGTCGACGAGCGGCGGGAGCGAGAGGACTACGCCCGCTACTTCATGCTGGTTGCCGGCAAGGGAGCTCCCGCGCGACGACAGTTGGAGCGGATCGACGGGTGGGAGGACGACCCCAACCTACTGTGCGCGCACGCGGTGGCGTCGGCGTTGGATCAGGACGGCGTCCAATACGGCAAGGACACGCACGCGGCGCTGGCCTTGCGGCCAGGGCATCCGCTCGTCCGGTTCAACCACGCGATGTTCGCCTTCACCAGGCGGGCGGGTATGGAGATGTCCGAGGTCGTCCGACCCATCCGGCGCGCGCTGCAAGCTCTGGACAGCGTCGACCCGGAGACGGCTGATCCCACGGAGCTCAACGGCATTTACGTGAGTACCGACATGAATCGGTGGCGTAGGGAGGTGTCCTACACGCACTTCGACACGATGGACGTGAGAGAGCGTCTTCGCCGCCTCGCCGAACTGCACGCCTACGAACTGCAACGCGCGCTGGGAGTTGTGTTCTGTGACCACCGTGAATGGGCTCGAGCCATCGTGCCTCTGTCACGCGCGCTTGCCATCGTGCCGGACGATGGATACACGATGCTGTTCCTTGGGATCGCCTTCGAGAAGACGGGTCGTCCTGGCGAGGCGTTGACGCTCTATCAGCAAGCCATCACGTTGGAGGGGATGTTCTTCGAGGCGCGCCTGCGACTCATGGGGCTGCTTGGGGAACACGGCAAGGGAGAGGAGGCGCTGGCGCTCGCCGAGGAGACGGCGACTGTCGCATCGCCGCTGGCGGTTGAGAGAGCGCAGTGGCTGTTCTACGCCGCCAACCTGAGCGTGCAATTGGAGCGGCTATCCGAGGCGCGCGAGTACATGCGCGAGTCTCTCGCGACGCTTGATGACGTCGGGCCAAGCTCCCACCTGGGCCCCGGGCTAGCCGTTCGCGAAGCCCTCGCAGCCCTCGAGGAGAGGGTCGGCAGCTAACTCGACGCGTGTCCCAGGTACAGATCCCGGCCACGCGCCAGAGCGGCCATCTTGCCGTCAGCCACGCTGCGCTGAAGCATCCAGAAGCCACAGTCCGGGTGCGCGTACCGGACGCGGCCGTGGCCGAGGACACGGTCGGCGTTCTCGAGCCGCCGCGCCACCTCGTCGGGCGACTCAATGCCGTTGTCCTTGATGTCGATGACGCCGAGCCCGACGGCGATGTCCTCGCGTAGGTCGCGTAATACTCCCAGCTCCTCGTAACCGCGTCGCGCGAATTCGAGAACCAGGTGACCGACGTTGAGGCGGTTCAGAAAATCCAGCAGCGCCGCGTATTCGCCCTTCTGAACCGTCTGTCCGCCGTAGTTGCCGAAGCACACGTGGAGGCCGGTTTCCCCCGGGGCGCCGGAGAGCGCGTGGTTGATGGCGGCCGCTGCCCACTCGGAGTCTTCGGGGTGGCCGGGGATGTTCGCCTCGTCAAACTGCACGACCTGGGCGTCGATGTCCGCGACTTGCTGCCGCAGTACTTCGGCGATGGCCATTGCGAGCGCGGCGCGGTCTCCGTAGTGCTGGTCGAGCAGCACCTTGGAGAGCATGTGTGGACCCGTAGACGTGAACTTCACCGGGCTGGACGTCAGATCCTTGAACGACTCGTAGTCGTACGACAGATTCAGCGTGCCTGGCCCGATCTCCGACCGTACGACCCCCGCCGGCCTACTTCGGTACCGGAGCTGCTCGTCGCGTCGAAACTGGACGATGTCTCGCGCCGTGATCCCCGTGTCGATCCCCTCCATCTGGCCGATGAAGTAGTCGATCATGCCGTTGGTGTCGGGATGGTTCACGTCGAAGCGGTAAAGCTCACCGTCCGCCACCAGATCGATACCAGCGAGTTCTTGCGTACGCAGCACCACCATCGTGGCGTCGCGCAGATGCGGAGCCGACGGGTACGCCTTCAGCCAGTCCGGCGTCGGGTAACTGCCTACGACGGTCGTAAGGATGCGCGGCTCGGCCACGGTAGTCTCCCGGAGCCGGGCAGGGCCGGCTTGTACCTGTGCTCGCGATGCGGTTCGGGTTCCAGATCGGCGCCGCAGACCAGATTACCCGCGTGTTCGGTCGCCCGCAACGCCGTTCCCGAGCCTCTGTTTGACGACTCTCGCCGCGCGGTGTTACCTTGTGTGCGGCCTCTCGTGACCCGCGCCAGCCCTACATCGTCGCATCGGAGCCTATGGACGCCCAAGCCATACGCGCGCTCAACGCCGAGATCGAGCAGGAGAGCCAATACTGCGACGCGATCCTCAAGGAAATTGGGCGCGTCATCGTCGGGCAGACGGGTCTGCTCAACCGGATGCTCATCGGACTGCTCGCCGACGGACACCTCCTGCTGGAGGGGGTTCCCGGCCTGGCGAAGACAACGGCCGTGAAGGCCCTCGCGGACACTGTCGAGGCCCGCTTCAGCCGCGTGCAATTCACGCCGGACCTGCTCCCCGCCGACATCACCGGGGCAGTCATCTACAACCAGCACGACGGCACGTTCTCCGCCCGCAAGGGGCCGCTGTTCGCGAACATAGTCCTTGCCGATGAGATCAACCGAGCGCCCGCGAAGGTGCAATCGGCCCTGCTGGAGGCGATGCAGGAGCGTCAGGTGACAATCGGCGACACCACGTACAAGCTGCCGACGCCGTTCCTGGTGCTGGCCACGCAGAACCCCATCGAACTCGAAGGCACGTACCCTCTACCCGAGGCGCAGGTGGACAGGTTCCTGTTCAAGCTGCGCGTATCGTACCCCGCGCGCGACGAAGAGATGGACATTCTGCGCCGCGAGACGCAGGTGGAACGGGGGACGCCAACGGCGGTCGTGGCTCCCGGGCAGATCGTGAAGTCACGAACGACGGTGCGACGCATCTACATGGACGAGCGTGTCGAGGAGTATATCGTCGACCTCGTACGCGCCACGCGAGAGCCCGATCAGGTCGGGTTGGCGCGTCTGAATCCGCTCATCGACTACGGAGCGTCGCCACGAGCGACCATCTACCTCGCGCTCGCGTCGAAGGCGCACGCGTACCTCGGCAAGCGCGCGTACGTGACTCCTGACGACGTGCGCGCTGTCGCGGCGGACACGCTCCGACACCGCCTCGTCCTCTCGTACGAGGCGGAGGCCGAGGAGGCGACCGCGGACGATCTCCTGGACGAAATCCTGCGAACCGTCGAGGTTCCGTGATGCCCGACACCCCTGGCGCGGACATCTCCCCCGAGATCTTCCGCAACGTCCGACGCATCGAGATGGCGGCGCTCCGGCTAGTGAACCACCTGTTCACTGGCGAGTACAGCAGTGTATTTAAGGGACAGGGGATGGAGTTCGCCGAGGTGCGTCCTTACGCACCGGGCGACGACATCCGCTCCATCGACTGGAACGTCACGGCGCGCACGCGGCAGCCGTACGTCAAGCGCTACATCGAGGAGCGCGAGTCCATTATGATGCTGCTGGTGGACGTCAGCGGCTCGCTGTCGCACGCCGGCTCGAAGATGCTGAAGAGCAGGCTGGCGGCGGAGGTGGCGGCGGTGCTGGCGTTCGCCGCCATCCAGAACAACGACAAGGTTGGGCTTATCCTGTTCACCGACCGCGTCGAGAAGTACGTCCCGCCCCGCAAGGGGCGCCGTCACGTGCTGCGCGTCGTGCGGGAGATACTCACCCATCGGCCGGAACACGTCGGCACCGACCTGAGCGCGGCGCTCCAACTGTTCGCGCGCGTGACGCGACGACGCAGCACGGCGTTTCTGCTCAGCGACTTTCACGCGACGGCTTACGAACGGCCGCTGCGCTGGGCGTCGACGCGGCACGATGTCGTCGCGTTGGAGATACACGACCCGTTGGAGGAGGCGCTGCCGCGGGCGGGCGTCATGCGGTGGATGGACGCCGAGACAGGCAGAATCAGGCTCACGAAGACGGGAGTCGCGCTGCGAAATGCCGATAGACTGGAAGAGGGGCGGCGCGCGCTGTTCCACCGGATGCGCATCGACCGCGTCCGGCTGAGCACTGCGGAGCCGTACGTCGAACCCCTGCTCGCGTTCTTCCGACGACGCGAACGCAGGCGGCAGTACGCGTAACGCCGTCCACAGGAGCGGCGTTGCTTACACAGAGGAATCGTCATCGCATGTGGTGTGCCCCACCGTTCGAAGCAGGTCGGAGGAATCGTCAGATGAGTGCGCGAACGCGCGTATCGCTATGGGCCGCGGGTGTCGCGGTGTTTCTGTTGTGGTCGTGGGCCATGATGGTGGCCTGGTCGGCGACGGTAGCCGCCTTTCTGGTGCTGGGCACAGTGACCGGTTCCAATGGCGAGCCGCAGGATGGCTGGACCGTCACGGTGGCGAACGGAGATCGGTGGGAAATCGAAACCGTTACTGGCGAGGATGGCGATCCTGGCCTCTATCAGGTCTTCCAGTTGGACTTCGGCACGAACAACGCCGCTGGCACGGACGACGTCATCACGGTGACGTTCGAGGGGCCGGACGGCGAGAGCTACGCAGAGACGCACACGCTAACCGACGACAACATCACAGCCGCTTCTCTTGAGGTGAACTACGAGGCGCCGTCCGGGCCGGCCGCGCCTGGCGTAGACAGCCTCGAGCCGTTGACAGTGACGCAGCTTGGCGGAGAGACGGTCACCATCACGGGGTCTGCTCTCGAAGTCGGCGCGGTCCTGGTGATTGGCGACGTTGAGGTGGCTCTGGACGTCGCGGGCGCTACCGACGCGACGGCGACGATTCCCGAGCTGCCGGTCGGCGCCCTCAGCGTCATCGTGCGGAACCCAGACGGCCAGGAAGGCACGTTCGCGGGCGTGTTGACGGTGGAAGCGGCGTTGATCGGCGACATACCACCCCGCGATGGCGTCGTGGACATCAGAGACCTCGTGACGGTTGCCGGCAGCTTCGGGCAGTCAGGCGACGACCTGGTGGGCGACCTGAACGGCGACGGGACCGTGAACATCATCGACCTCGTGATGCTTGCGAGGCAGTTCGGCGAATCTGTCGTCACGGCCGCGCCAGCGCTCGCAGCGGCAGGTGACGCCCGCGTCGTGGCAGCCGCGCACACCGTTGTCGGTTCAGACGCCTTCTCTCTCGACCTGTTCGTGACAGACGTGTCTAGCGGGATGGACAGCCTGCGTGGCTACGACCTTGAGCTCGCTTTCGACCCAACGCGGCTCCGTTTGGTAGATGTCGCCGAGGGCGACATGTTCGACGGCTCGGGCATGGTGTTCCGCCAGACCCACACGGCCGCTGAGGCCGCCGCTGGGAAGGCGCGGCTGCTGGCCGTCCCACTTACGGACATGGCGACATCCGAGGGCGGCGGGATGGGCACGCTGCGGTTCGCCGTGTCGGGAAGCTGGGACGAAGCCCTACGCAGCCTACGTATCGTGCGCGCGGACCTCGCGGACAGGAACGCGCAACGGATCCACGCGACGCTCACGCCGTTAGTGCGCGACATGCGCCTCACCGCGGACGGGCGAACGATGTCGGGTCAGAACTACCCGAACCCGTTCAACCCGGAAACGTGGATTCCCTACCAGCTTGCCGAAGACGCGGACGTGACCGTGCGCATCTACGAAGCCGGCGGGTCACTCGTGAGAACGCTGGACCTCGGGCGCCAGCCGGCAGGCGGCCACGTTGGTCGTAGCGGTGCAGCTTACTGGGACGGGACGAACGAGGTGGGCGAGCAGGTCGCAGGCGGCGTCTACTTCTACGAGTTCCGCGCGGGGTCCACGTCTCAGACGCGTCGGATGGTCATCCTGAAGTAGCCTGCTGCGGTAGCTTGTCGTCGGCACAACAGTCTAGCGCGCGCCGGTGGCTTCCATCGGCGCGCCGCTATGTACGGGATGCTCGATGTCGAGAGCGGTGCAGAGCTTCTTGATGCCAGTCAGCTTCGGCTGAAGCTCCAGCGCTCTCACCAGCGCCTCGCGTGCAGCGTCGGCGTAGTCGTGCTCCGTAGCGAGTAGGGTCTGCGCGAGTGTCTTGTAGAGCGCGGCGCGCTCACGACGCGCGGCGCCAAGGCTGAACAGCGGTTCGAGCGCGTCGTCTACCGCGCCTTCCCACTGGCCCTCCTGCGCTGTCTCCCGAATGCGCCTGATGTAGAGTGTCTTGAGCCGATCGTGTATCTCGACCATGAACTTGCGGAAGTACGGCCGACGGCGCTCGCGGGTGACGGCCAACTCGTAGAGCGTGATGGCGGCGTGCCAGCGCCCACTGCGCTCCAGCGCCTCGGCGAGCAGGAATTCGCAGTCGCGTGCGTCGTTGTAGTCGAGGTACTTGGGTAGGTCGAGATCCAGCAGCGTCATGCCGGCCTTGTCGAGGAACGACGCGAACATGTCGAGCGCCTCGTCGGCGTGCTCGGCGAGGAGCATGTCGAAGATCCAGTCCGCCATGCTCTCGGGCGTTGTCGGGCGCGGCCGGTCGTCGCGGAAGATGCCAGCGTCTTTGTCGTACGCGGAGCGCCGCGTCGCGTCCGAAAGCACTTCATACGCGCGCACCACGCGCAGGAACCGCTCGCGGGTGCCCGCGTCGGCGTTTGGGTTCTTGTCCGGGTGGCTTTCCTTGGCGAGTCGCCGGAACGCGTCCCGGATGTCACCGGTGCTCGCGCATGATGAGACGCCCAAGGCGGCGTAGTGGTCGGCCGTCGCCCGCATGTTTCCCCTGTTCGGTGTGTCTTGGACGACGCCATGCTGGCACAGGGGCGGGGCGCCGTCAAGCGCGCGGACCACGCCAGCGCTCCCACCAACGATGGGCGGACCAGCGCGCTCTTGCGCGCCCTGAGCCACAAGCCAAGGGCGGGCCACTTGAGTGCCGAGTTGCGCCCGGGTAACTTACAGAGAGAAGCGAGCAGCATGAGGGGAATCGACATGAAACGACTGCTAATCCGGTGCGGTACGGTCGCGCTCGTCGCGGGGCTCACGACTGCGGCGTTGGCGTTGGACGGTGACACTCTGATGGCCAGATGGAGCTTTGAGGATGGCGGCGGAGATACCGCGGCCGACACGTCTGGGAACGGGAACGACGCGACGCTCTTCGGCGGGCCGGAATTCGTCGCGGGACACGACGGCGACGGTCTGCTGTTTACATTCGCCACCGCTAACTACGCCCTGGCGCCCGTGCCTTACCACAACACGGCGACGGTTCTCATGTGGGCGCTCTACACCGGTACCCCTACTGGGAACATCGGGCTGGTGCACGCGCAGGCGACCGAAGGCGACCTCGGGCCGCCAGAGTCGAAGATGATCGGCATCTGGGTGGAGAACTCGAACAAGCTGTGGGGACGCATCATCGACCCAGCGGGAGCGCGCGTGAACCTACCCAAGAACCACACACTCGCCCCAGACGTCTGGTTCCACACGGCGCTAGTGGTGGACGCGGACGCTGGCACAGTCACGCAGTGGGTTGACGGCGAGGTCGTCGGAGAGGCCGACTACGGCGGCGAGCTCGGGGAGTACAACTTCCTCAAGATCGGTCGACAGGGCACGGAGACGTGGGAAGGCATCCTCGACGAGGTTGGCTTCTTCAGCGCGGCTCTCACCGAGGACGACATCAGCACGATCATGGACGACGGCTTCGACGCCGCGTTAGCGGTCTCCGCGCGTGGCAAAGCCGCCACGACATGGGGTTCGGTAAAACGGGGTGTCGCGCGGTAATGCCTCTGGCGCTATCGTGCCGCGCGGCTGTCGGCGGTCGGTCGCGCGACGCCTTCCGTATGTGGGAGAAGACATGCGACATGGAATCCTGCTCTGCGGCGTCACGGCGATGGTGGCGCTGGTCGCGATCTCGGCCCGAGCTCTGAACCAGGACGCCATCGGCGGGCATTGGCAATTCGACGAGACCGAGGGCGATGAGATCGTTGACGTGTCCGGCAATGGGAACGACGGGACACTGATCGGCTCACCGGAGCGAGTCGACGGCCGCTTCGGCGGGGGTCTGCGCTTCTCCTTCGCCGATGGCAACTACGCGATCGTCCCCGTACTTCACAGTAACACCGCAACGGTGGCCATGTGGGCGCTCTACACCGGCATCCCTACGGGAAACACGGGGCTCGTGCACGCACAGGCTACCGATGAGGATCTCGGCGGCGCAGACACAAAGATGATCGGCGTGTGGCTGGAGAACTCGAATCTTCTATGGGGTCGCATCATCGATCCCGCAGGCGCGCGGGTGAATCTCCCCAAGAACGCCGAGCTGCAGCCTGACACATGGTTCCACATCGCCATCGTCGTAGATGCAGCGGGAGGAATGGTGTCGCAGTGGGTGAACGGTGACATGGTCGGCGACGCCGTCTACGGGGGCGAGTTGGGCGAATTCGCCTTCCTCAAGCTCGGGCGCCAGGGTACGGAGACCTGGGAAGGAATCCTCGATGACGTCGTGTACACCACCGAGGCGCTGTCCCAAGACGACCTTATCAGCGTCATGGACGGGGCGTTGCAGGTTGTGCCTGGCGCCGCCGTAGACGCGCGTGGTAAGGCCGCCACCGTATGGGGAACTATCAAAGGAGACGCGCGCGCCGATGCAGCAGTGGGTGACGACTCAGACCGTTAGCACGACCGGAAAGCGCCTGTACGAGATCACCGAGGAAGTTCGGGGATGGGTGAGTCAGCAGCCTGTCTCCGACGGGATGCTGACGCTGTACATACGCCACACGTCGGCGTCCCTGACGATCCAGGAGAACGACGACCCCGAGGTGCAGGACGACCTAAACGACTTCTTCAATCGCCTCGTGCCGGAGGACGACAGCCTCTACACGCATACATACGAAGGCGTAGACGACATGCCGGCGCACATCCGGTCGGCGCTCACACAGACGAGTCTGAGTATTCCCGTGCTGGACGGCGCGCCCGCACTGGGCCAGTGGCAGGGCATCTATCTGTTCGAGCACCGCGCCGCGGATCATACGCGTTCTGTGGTGCTGCACCTGCTGGGCGACACCGACGGTGGGTTGCGCGACGCGGATTCCTAATGCGCGGCGCCCGCAAGGCGGGGACCAACATGAACCGCAGAGCGTTCCTGGGCGCGTTGGGCGTTGGCGCGGCCGCGCTTCGCCGACGCGCCAGGGCAACTGAGGAGGGTGAAGGCATGGGTCGCGGACCCAACTTCGTCGTGTTCCTGTGCGATGATCTCGGCTACGGCGACCTCGAGTGCTACGGCCACACGGCGATCAAGACCCCCAACCTTAACTCCCTCGCTGAGGACGGCGTCCGACTGACGGACTGCTACGCCGCCGCTCCCGTCTGCTCCCCTGCCCGCGCGGGACTCATGACCGGACGCACGCCGAACCGGTGCGGCATCTACGACTGGATCCCTCCCGGGTCTCCCATGCACCTGCGAGACAGCGAGACGACCGTGGCCGGCTTGCTAGGGGAAGCAGGCTACGCTACTGCCGTCGTCGGCAAGTGGCATCTCAACGGCAAGTTCAACTCACCTGAGCAGGCGCAACCCAGCGACCACGGCTTCGACCACTGGTTCGCGACGCAGAACAACGCCCATCCCAGCCATCGCAACCCGGACAACTTCGTGCGCAACGGCGAGGAGGTCGGCCCGTTGGAGGGCTACTCCAGCACCGTCATCGTCGACGAGGGCATCAACTGGCTGAAGTCGCGCACGGACGACGCGCCGCTCTTCCTGTTCGTGTCGTTCCACTCCCCACACGAGCCGGTCGCGACATCCGAAGAGTTCACGCGCATGTACGAGGAGACCGCCGCGACGCCAGAGGAGGCGATCTACTTCGGGAACGTCACGCAGACCGACCACGAAGTCGGACGCATGCTCGCCACTCTCGACGAACTCGGCCTGCGCGACGACACGTTCGTGATGTTCACCAGCGACAACGGCCCCGAGACGCTGAACCGCTACCGTGGCGCGGCGCGATCATACGGCTCACCCGGCGTGCTGCGCGGGATGAAGCTGCACGTCTATGAGGGCGGCATCCGCGTGCCGGGGATCGTCCGCTGGCCCGGCGTGACGCAGCCGGGCTCCGTCGTGAGCGATGCCGTCAGTGGCGTCGACCTGCTACCAACGATGTGCGAGGCCGCGGGCATCGACACGCCTGACGACGACTCACTGGGCGGGGCGAACGTCGCCCCTGTGCTGGGAGGCGAGTCCATTAGCCGCGACAAGCCGCTGTATTGGCAGTACAACCGCGCCATCAGCCCGCCCCGCGTCGCCATCCGCGACGGCGACTGGAAGCTGCTAGCCAACGCCGACCTGGACGCGTTCGAGCTCTACAACCTGCGGGACGACGTGACGGAGCGCGACGACGCCTCAGACCGTGAGCCGACCCGAACCACCGCAATGCAGGACGCGTTGCGCGCGATGCATGCTGACGTGCTTGCGGAAGCCCCTACGTGGCCAGATGATTAGTCACGCCAGTCTGGAACTTCCGGGCAGCGAACGTCGAGAATGGGTGTAGCGAAGGGAGAGCTACATGTCCCGCGCGTCGACGTCCCGTGGTCCCTTCCGTGACCCCGTCCTGCGCGCGCCCTCTGGGGTGGCGCTTTACGCGAGCGTCTTCCTGTTCCTGGCTCCGGCTTGCCTGGGTGCGAGGCTGCCGACCGGCATCGTTTTCATATCGACCAACGACATCCACCTGCAGGTGTTCTCCGTGGCTCCCGACGGGAGCGGAAAGCGCCAGCTGACGCACGGCGACACTATGTCCGCTTGGGCAGAGGGCTCGCCCGACGGCAAGCGGATCGTCTTCGCCTCTATACGCGATGGCGCCCTGGCTCTTCTGACGATGGATGCAGACGGCGCGAATCAGCAGAGCGTGTTCGACTTCCCCGCAGGCGACATGGACCCAACGTGGTCGCCCGATAGCCAACACCTCGCCTTCGTACGCTATGTCGCTCCCGGTGATCCGCGCATCTACACGTCGACCGCCGACGGACAAGACGAGCGCGATCTACAAGGGAGGCCTGACATGGCTTGGTCCCCATCGTGGGCGCACACCGGCGGGAAGATCGCATATGTGCGCCCCTTCCACGGCATCGCTGTCGTGGACGCGCGCACCGAGCGCAGCGAGTTGGTAATTCCCGGCGGTGGCAGTGCGCCGACATGGTCCGCAGACGGCGGGGAACTCGCCTACGTGCGGTGGCTAGCGGATTCCACCGACATCTACGTCTCCGACCTGGAGGGCGAAAACACGCGCCAACTCACGAACCATCCAGCACACGATCGCGAGCCAGCGTGGTCGCCGGATGGCGCCACCATCCTGTTCGAGTCAAGACGCGACCGCGACTGGAACCTGTACGCGATGGACCCGGATGGCGGCAACCTGCGTCGGGTGACGGACGAACCGACACAGGACTATGGCCCCTCGTGGCTGGGCGGCGGTCAGCTCGCGGTGGCGGCCGTAGGGCGCAGGTGGCTCCCGTGGGCAGCGCTGAAACTGCGCTCTCGATAGGGTCTACACGGTCCGCCGGGGCTACTCCTCTTCCACGACGACCGTCTCACCGGGGGTGTGCGCATCCAGGAGCATATTGACCCTGTATTGTAGGTACCACGGGCCGAGGAAGAACGTCGCCAGCCCGGAGAGTTGGGGCCGAATGAGCGTGCGCAGCCCTTCGCGGCGTTCGTTCGCGAAGTGCCGGTGGAGCATGTCCCGGACGCGAAACGCCTGCACGATGATCACGACTGACGCAATCAGGCTCAGCAGAGACGTCGCAAGCTCGACGGAAGCGTCTTCCGCGGCGATGCCTCCCCCGAGTAACTCGACGACGCTAACTACCAACGCGAATATCAGAGGGGCGTGGTTCAGCTGCACCATCGTGTTGAGGCGGTTGAGCCCCTTACGCTGCATCAGAAACCAGATGGGTATGAAGATGCCGCACGTGACCAGAGTGATCACGATCAGAAGCACGACACTGAATCGCCGAAGGTCGTTGGTCACCATGGCGGTCCCTCGTGAGTTGCCAGACGCGCGCCACGCTGAGCGGT
Organism: uncultured bacterium; assembly: GCA_964473525.1. Lineage (GTDB taxonomy): Bacteria > Poribacteria > WGA-4E. The sequence goes on along the minus strand of CAYYPK010000004.1, from coordinate 51,299 downwards.
CGGCCGCGGTCGTATATGAACAACATACCACCAATGCAGGCTGTGGCCATGTCGGTGTTCTCTACCGGTGATGGCATGGACAGAGCGGCATCTAACCGTCTGTCACTCTGAGCGCAGCGAAGAGTCTCCTGGCCCAGTGGGACGCCGAGATTCTTCGTCGCTTCGCTCCTCAGAATGACAGCGTGGAGCGACGCCTGCACAATACCATCGCGTGTAGACGCCGCCGCTATGTCGGCGCGGTGCCCCGAGCGCGAGGCAGGCATGCCCGCAGGAGCTACGGAACACGCGCGCCGTGGTAGGGCGCAACCCGTTCAATGCCCAACCTTGAGCGCCGAGAGCAGCCATGACACTCGCCTCCGTCGCCTCTTACGATGGGACGTGCGCGAGCGGCAGTGTGGCGCACGCGGCGCCAGTCGTGGTCGTATCTTCTATCGGGACGGCGTCATGACAGGACGTGTCTCCGCAGTCGCCACAGCCCTGGTCACGGTATGCCTGTCTGCCTCCGCGCAGACGATGCTATTTCACGAACCGTTCGATGACGCCGACTGGGGGTCACGCGGCTGGTACGACGACCCCGGCATGGGGCTCACGGACGAGGAGAGCGTCGATCCCGGTGGCAGTTCGTGCGTGTGGCGATGGGAGAAAGCTGGTGACGTCGGCCCGACCGGCGGCGGGGGGCGCGTCCGCATCCCACCCGTCGAGGATATCACGCTCAACTTCCACATGAAGCACAGCGACAACTGGGAGTGGACGGGCGTCAACTGGCACCCTCACGAGTTCCACTTCCTCACGACAGCGGACGACGCCTTCGTCGGGCCTGCATACACCCACCTGACGTTCTATATCGAGGTCGTCCGTGGCGTGCCGCGGATTGCGATCCAGGATGGACGCAACATCGACGAAGCACGCCTCGGCGAGGATCTCGTCGGCGTGACGGAGCGGCGATCCGTGGCGGGCGGGAACGGTGACTCAGACGGCTATGGTCCTGGCGACTTCTACCGCGCTGGCGACGTACACCGGAACGGCAAGCACTGGGAGCCCGGCGGAGTCTATTTCGGCGACGAGCCAGGGCCGAGATACAAGGGCGACTGGCATCACGTCAAGGCGCGGCTGCAGCTCAACAGCGTCGCCGACGGCATCGGTCAGCGCGACGGAATCATCCAGTATTGGTTCGACGGCGAACTCATCATGGACTTCCGCGACGTGGTCTTCCGCACGGGAGCGCACCCCGACATGAAGATCAACCAGTTCCTGATGGCGCCCTACTTCGGCCCTGGCGTCCCGCACGCTCAGACGATCTGGATCGACGATCTGACTATATCCACATCCGAATAACGGGTGGCATGGGCAGACGAGCCCGAACGGGGCCGCCCGAACTCCAGCGTTGCGAGCCGACTGCCCACCATGCGTCTACTCAAAGGCGAACTGGAGTTCGTCGGGGAAGTCGAACCAGTTCCCAAAGCGCTGCGGGACAACACGATCGCAGTATAGGTCTCGCCACGCAGGAACACGACCCAGCAGGCGGTTCCAGGATCATCCGCTGTTCATTCGGTGGCGAACTCGATGTGCACCTTGTTCAGATCCTGGGGCGACGCCGTCAGCCACATGTCGACCTCGACCCGGTACGTCTGGCTGGGGAGGTACGGGGTGTCGGAGTCACTCAGCAGCGTCACCTTGTCGAACTCCGTGGCTACCTGCGGGCTCCAGGACCGGCCATCCGAAGCGGTGACGAGTGGGTCGGACATCTGAACCGGTGAGATCATCCTCCCCACGGGGTGGATGGGAGGCCGCACGTGGAAGGACACGCCGCGCTTCATCACCGCCGCTGGTTCCACCTCGGCCCCAACATGCTCAGGGAACCGAGGCCCTACGACGAACGGGGCGCCTATCTGTCCGAAGATCAGCGGCTCAAACTCAAGAGTGAGGGCGCCGCCTCGCTCCCAGGAAAAATCGGCGCGTGACGACAGGACGAGGAACGCGCGCGTCAGCCCCTCGCCCGCTACGCCAACATCAAGGTTGCTCTTGTAGTAGACGACGTGCACAGCCCCTGGATCGCGATCGAACGTCAGGCGCCACTCTTGCCCATACGTGTAGTGGTCGTCGGAACCACGGCTTGACGTGAGAGCGATGACCTGCGCGGCGGGGTCGGGCACGGGAAGAGGCGCGTCCGAGGCGCCGCCACACCCTGAGAGGCAGGCGCAGGCCGCCAACACAGCGGCTGCGATGGTGAGCCCGGAGGCCAGAAACGGGCGGCCCAGCATGCGTCTACTCGAAGGTGAACGTGATCTCGTCGGAGAAGGGGAACCAGCCTCTGTGCACAAGGCCTCCCATGGCTGTGATGGTGTATGTCTCACCGGCCTGGAAGGCTTGACCGGCGGGCGGTCTCACGACCACGTCGCGGCCCTCGTGTGTCAGATCGGGGTTCCAGACCACGCCGCGCGAGTTGGTGACCTCGACGGTGAACTCCCAGAGTTGGAAAACGCGGTCGGGATCCCACAACGGAGCATCATAGTGCAGGGCGATGCCTTCCGTGTTCGCCACCGAAGCGAGAATGGGCGTTCCGTCAGCGGGTGGACGGGTACTCGCGAGCATTGGGCCGTGGTCAGGCTCGAAGAGAGGGTAGTATTCGAAGTCCGCCGTTCCACCATCCCACGTGAGTGTCACCTCCTCGCCCAACACCGCGAACACGCGCTCGGTTCCCTCGCCTATGGCAGACGGGCCGACCGCGCCGTTGTACGTAACCTGAACCAGGCCGGGATCGCGATCGAATTCCACGGTGATCTCCATGCCGTACACGAAGAATTCAGGTTGCCGTCGCCAGGGATTCCGAACGTGGGCGATTTCGGGAGGAGACGCCGGCGGCTCTGCCTCCCAACAGGCAGAAAGAAAAGCGCACAACCATGCAATGCTCCACGAACCGAGCCATCGGTAGCGATCCGCCTGATACCCCATGTGGTCTACTCCTCGTAGCTGCCAGCGACGAACACCGGAAATCGCTGGCCCGCTTCTACTTGGCCAGCAGCATGCGTCGAGTGACGGTCTCCTCACCGGCGCGGATCTCGTAGATGTAGACGCCGCTTGCTACCGCCTCGCCAAGCTCGTTGCGGCCGCCCCAGTGTGCGCATCTGGTCTACGCTTTGCGACTCGTACATTCGGTCATCGATTCCCCAAGGAGGGCGCGCGCGGCCCCACACCAGTGATCGCCGTGCTACGAGCTATTCCGTCTCGAACTCGATGCGCACCTCATTCAGATCCGTCGTGGATGCGGTGAGCCACACGTCCAACTCCACGATGTACCTCTGGCCAGCGAGGAAGGGGTTGCTTGGTTCGCTGAGGAGCGTCAGCCGATCGAAGTCTGTAACCGCTTCCGGCCGCCACGACCTGCCGTCGGATGCCGTAATCGTCGCCTCGGACATCTGCAGTGGCGAGATTGTCCGACCCACGGGATGGAACGGCGGACTGACACGAAGGGAAACGCCGCGTGCCATCAGCTCCGCGGGCGAGACCTCGGTCGCCCCGTCTTTGGGAAACTCCGACCCAACGCCTGGAGGCTGTAGCTGTCCAGAGTACAGTGGGTTGAACTCCAACGTGAGCGATCCGCCTCGGTCCCACGTGAAATCACCGCGCGAGGACAGCACAAGGAACGCTCGCGTCGTACCCTCACCAGCCACGCCTACGTCTAGATTGCTCTTGTAGTAGACAACTTCCACGTTCCCAGGGTCGCTGTCAAACGTCAGTTCAAGCTCCTCGCCGTAGAAGTAGTAGTCGATGGAACCTCGGCGCGAAGACACCACAACTACCTCTGCGGGAGGGTCAGTAGGCGTGTCTACGTCGTTACTCTCGCCACATGCCGCTATCAGCAGAAGTAGACCGATAGCAGGATGAAACACGTCCTGCTGCCTCTGGGGTCCAACCAGCATCGAATCCTCTCCAAGCATTCGTAGCAGACGTTGCCTACTTCGTCAGAAGCATGCGACGTCTGACGACCCGACCGCGGGCCCCGCACTTCGTACACAAGGGAGCCGATCGCGACGACGACCGTGTATGCCCGTGGGTGTTGTGCCAGGGCCAGGGGTCTGCCGCGGATGGCCCGGTTCATTCGGTGGCGAACTCGATCCTGATAGGACTCAGATCCGTAGGGGAGTACGTCAGCCAGATGTCGATGCGGACCACATAGCTCTGGCCTCCCAAGAACGGGTTCTCAGGGTCGCTCGCCAACGTGATCCTGTCGAGTTCCGTGACAGCTTGGGGATGCCAACTCCGTCCGTCTGATGCGGTGATGGTGGCGTCCGACATCCGCAAAGGCGAAATCAGCTTGCCTACGGGGTGGAACGGCGGGCCGACACGGAAGGAGACGCCGCGCCGCATCAGCTCCTCGACCGACACGCCGGTGGCCCCTGGCGAAGGGAAGCGTGGCCCCTTGGTTATGGGTGGCTGGATCTGGCCGGACATTAGAGGCTCGAACTCCAGCGCTAGCGCCCCGCCCCGCTCCCACGTGAAATCCCCGCGCGAGGACAACACTAGGAACGCTCGCGTCGTACCCTCACCAGCCACGCCTACGTCTAGATTGCTCTTGTAGTAGACGACTTCCACGTTCCCAGGGTCGCTGTCAAACGTCAGCTGAAGCTCCTCGCCGTAGAAGTAGTAGTCGATGGTACCCCGGCGCGAAGACACCGCAACTACCTCTGCGGGAGGATCAGTAGGCGTGTCTACGTCGTCACTCTCGCCACACGCCACGATCAGCAGAAGCAGACCGATGGCAGGATGGAACACGCCCTGCTGCCTGCGGCGTCCAACCAGCATCGAATCCCCTCCAGGCAGTCGTACCAGACGTTGCCTACTTCGCGAGGAGCATGTGACGTCTGACTGGTGGCCGCTGCCACGCCATCCGGTCAGGCGGATCACTCGGGCGTGAATTCGATTTCGACCGGCAGATGCATGCCCTTCGCGAACGGGTAGGCTAGGTCGACGAACGCTCGATAGGTTTCGCCACGCTCGTAGGGGTTCCCTGGGTCGTTAAGCAGTTTGAGTCGGGCGCGGTTGACGGACAGTTCTGGCTTCCACATGTTGCCGCTCGCAGAGGATATCTCCGCGCGCAACACCTCGACGCGCGGCAGCATGTACCTCGCGTCTTCGAACGCCGGCCTCGCCTCAATGATGATGCCGCGCTTCGTCAGGTCATCAAGGGGCACGACTGTCACGCCGCGCGCCGGGAACACGTAATCGAACCCGGGTACGGACCACTCGGGGACAATGAGTGGATCGTACGCGAGCGTTGCCGCCCCGCCGCCATCCCACGTCAGTGTAACTAACGAGCTGACGACGAAGAACGCTCGCATGACCCCCTCGCCTGCCACCTCTCTCGTCGAGCCGGACTCAACGTCTGTGAGCAATACCAGACCGGGGTCTCGGTCGGACCGTAGGCGCTCCTCCTGACCTAGCAGGAAGGAGTCCGGCCATGTCGCTGGGCGTTGCTCACGCGCAACGATCTCCGCATGTCGCGGAAGGTCGTCGCTGCCGTGCTGACATCCCGCCGTGGTGGTCAGCACGATCAGCGCCGCCCACAGTAGGATCCAGGCCGATGTCACACCATGCGCGCGCAGCATGTACCGTCCTCTCCACGTCGCGTGCCCCAGGCGGCCGATTCATTCTGGTGTGAACTCCGCCTCCGCGATCGTGTAGGACCCCTTGACGAACGGGTAGGCAAGCTCGACGTACGCTCTATACGTCTCGCCACGCTCGTAAGGGTGCTCGGGGTCGTTGAGCAGCTTCAGGCGGGCGCGGTTGGTGAATAGCTCTGGTGTCCACGTGTCGCCACTCGCAGAGGATATTTCCGCGCGCAACACCTCGATGCGAGGCAGCATGAATCGCGGATCCTCGAACGCCGGTTCTACGTCGAAAATGACGCCGCGCCTCGTCAGCTCAGCAAAGGACACAGCCTTCACCCCGCGCTCGGGGAACACGTAATCGAACCCAGGCGCCGACCACTCGGGAACAATGAGTGGATCGTACGCGAGCGTTGCCGCCCCGCCGTCATCCCACGTCAGCGCAACTAGCGAGCTGACGACGAAGAACGCTCGCATTGCCCCCTCGCCCGCTACCTCCGTCGTCGAGGCAGTCTCAACATCGGTGAGTAAGACCCGGCCGGGGTCCCTGTCGAACTGCAGGCGTTCTTCCTGACCGTACATGTAGCTGCCCGGCCAGGTCGCTGGGCGCTGCTCGCGGGCGACGATCTCGGCAGGGCGCTGCAGTCCATCGTCCTCGCCTTGACATCCGACCGCAGTTAGGACAAGGAAGACCGCCCCTAGAAGAGCCGGTGCCCAGATCGTGCTCGGCTTCAGCTCCATATTGCTTCCCCTCGTGTCGCGTTCTTGGGACGACACCGTGAGGCTCACTTGTTGAGGACCATTTTCCGCGTAAGCCCGTCGTCCCCTGCGCGTACCTCGTACACGTAGGTGCCGCTGGCAACAGCCTCGCCCCTAGCGTTGCGCCCGTCCCAGTGGACCGCCGACTCGCGCCCGCCGTACGTCCCAGCTGGCAAGGCGCCCAAGCCCATCGTCCGTACTACCGTGCCGTTGAGATCATAGATGGTGACCGTGACCTCGGCAGGCCCTTCCAGCGAGAACGCTATCCACGTCTCTGGGTTGAATGGATTCGGGTAGTTCCCGTTCAGCCGCAGCCCGGGCCCCCCAGCGTCGTTGTGCCGGGCAGGAGCAGGGAGCGGGGGAGTCAGCGGCCATGGATGCGTCGCTGTAAAGCCATGCCAGTAGAAGTGGCTGTGCACGTGCAGCCTCCAATCCGTCGCATCTCTGTACCCATCGCCGTCCGCGTCACCCGGGGCCTCCCAGTAGTACGCGGTGCGTTCCATGTCGTGATGGACTTCGTCGAACGTCTGGGGGGCAAAGATGGCCCATGTGTTCCACAGGACATCGTCCCATCCCGCATCTGGCGGCCACGATCCCGGCCCGCCGCTAGGAGGCTTATTGTGCTTGACGATGTCCCACAAAGTCGTCGCGAGTATCCAACCGTTGCTGTTCGTCTGGTTGATGTCGTGGACAAACTCGTCGGCCATCGTCCGCTTGTACGACACGAGGCGGCTTGGCCCTTGATAATCCGCGCCAGTGTCGATGTCCGTCACATGGTTGTCGCTGAGTTGGCCGCTATCCCCGTTGAGCCCGTCGAAGTGCGCGTCCCGGTAATAGGTGTCTGCCGCGGCCCGGCACGCGTAGTAGTAGGCCATGCCCTCACTGACGGATTTTTCCTCCACAGAGGAGGCGGTGTAGCCGTAGAACCAGTAGCGTACAAGGTGCGCCCACTCGTGGGCCAGAACGTCTGCTCTTTGCGTGTGGTCAGGGCGGATGTTTATTCTGTTGTTCAGACCACTGGCATTGGAGTTCTGCCCAGCGTTTGGCCCCAATACCGTGATAGTCACCGGAGGCGGGTCATAGGTGGAGTCGTGCTGCACGAAGAAGTCCCGAATGTACCGGGCCTGCCACAGCGTGTTCATCAGATGGACACTCTCGTAGCGGCCACCAATGTCCAGGCCGAGATGGATGTCGTCGTGCACCCAGCCGTTGTGCTGGCCCAGGGAAATCGAATCGAACCGTCGCTGCACCCAGGCCTCACTGGCGTTTCGATATGCGAGCAGATCCCACGTCTTCGCCGGATCGAGGAAGGAGAAGTCGAACGTAGGGTTCTCCGGCGTCATTACCTGCCGCTCGCCCCAATTCCCGTTCTCGTAGGAGCCTTCGCGAATCCGCACCATGATCTCCTCGTCCACCGGCACAGTGGGAGCGACATCCCAGTCGTAGCCTTCCGCGTCCTGTACTCGCCAGAAGTCTGCGGTGCCCCTGATGGCCGCGTATTCCACGTCATCCTCCACGGCGAGAACCGCGCCGGAGTCCGCAGCAATCGTGTACCGCTTTGGGAGCCGAAAGTCCCCGCCATCGATATGGATGTCCCACACGAGGCTGTAGCTATACTCCGCCCCAGTGTCGTTGGGTACGAGCAGCAGCTCTGTCCCGCTCGGCACGTACCCCGGGTGGTCAGCCAGGGCGATGCCGTGCGCTCTGTCCTGGCTCACAGCGGGCTCCGTGCTGATGCCGGGCGTCGGAAACGTCTTGGCGCCCATCGCCAACACGTCATCGCCCTCGACAAGTGTAACGAAAGCGCGCGTGCCTGCGATAGGCACGCCATTGTGCGACTGCCGGAACTCGACTCGGCGCGTGTGCCCAAAGCGGCGCAACTGCGACACATGCGTGCTGCGATGCCGCGTCCGGTCTGGCGTTACGCGGAGCACATCGCTGTTCCGTGCGATGAGGTTGCGCGCCGTGTCGACAGGGCGCCCAGGCACGACATCATCGCGGTGCGGCGTGAATCTGCCGTACACGCGCAAGGGACTCCCTGTGCGCACGTCGCGCACCACGTGCAGGGGCCGGCCATATCTCGCCCTTAGCGTACGCGCTCCCGCGTCCGTTTCCTGCTGAGCCGAAGCCGCAACCACCAGCACACACGCCATGGCAACGTTCGCCCACATCAATCGCTTCACCGGCCGCTCCTTAGCCTGGGATAAGACGCGGGGAAGACGCCCGCAGGTTCTCTACGTCACTAGAGTAGCGGCTTACGTGGCATCCCGCAAGCGTTGCGCGACCAACGTGTAAGGTGCGCCGCCGTCTCGACGCACGATGACGCCCGTCGCAACCTTGACCGTCGCGCCCGGATTCGCATAGACTGCGCCTGCCGTGCGGTCGCGGGTAGACAGGCATATCAGCGCAGCCATTCGCGCGGCTAAACGAGGGGCCACGCATGAAGATCGGGATCACGCAGATCATCCTCGGCACGCAGACTCTTGACGAGACGCTGAAGCTCTGCGAAGCCGCCGGATACGAAGCAGTCGAACTCACCTTCCGCGAGGGCAAAGACCTCCACGGCGGCCTGAGCGACGCAGAGATCGAAGACGTCGGCCGCAAGTGCGCGGACGCAGGCGTCGAGGTCGCCAGCGTCATCGCGTCTGGTTCCGCGGGCGGCAACCTGCTGAGCCCAGCCGATGAGGACCAGAAAGCGGGTCGCGAACGCGTGACGCGCTCCTGCGAGATCGCCAACATACTCGGCGTGGACGCGACGCTTCTACATCCGGGTCATCTAGGGGTCGAAGGCACGTACGATGAGGCGTGGGACAGGCTGCGCGGCGCGCTTGTCGAGTTGGCGCCCGTCGCGGAAGCGAATAAGTGCGCTATCGGCGTCGAGAACGTGTGGAATCGCTTCATGCTGAGCCCGCGCGAGGCGGCGCAGCTCGTTGACGAGGTAGGCAGCGACTGGGTCGGCATCTACCTCGACACGGCGAACATGATGGCGTACGGCTACCCGGAACACTGGATAAAGGCCCTCGGCAGTCGCATCAAGAAGGTCCATTTCAAGGACTTCGCGCGTCGCGACCACAAGTTCACCGACCTGATGGACGGCGACACGGACTGGCCCACGGTCGTCGCGGAGTTGCGCGCCATCGGCTACGACGACGCCGTCATCCACGAGGTAGGCGGCGACTTCGACGCGCAGTGCGAGACGGCGAATCGCATGCGACAGATTGTGGCCATGTGACTCCAGCAAACAGCGACCCGTCCGGCCTCGACGTACAGGCGATCCGCGCGCAGTTCCCCATTGTCGAACGTGTCGTGTACTTCAACACGGGCACTGCGGGCGTCGCCCCACTGCCGGTTGCTGAGGCCACGTGGGAGGACATCCGCGCGTTCGAGTTGGGCGGTGAACACGGCTGGGGAGCCGGGTGCGAACGCATGGAGCGAGGACGCGACGCCCTCGCGGCACTTCTATCAGCCACGCGCGAGGAAATCGCCCTCACGAGGAATGCCACCGACGGCGTGAACATCGTGGTGGAGGGCGTCGGCTGGCGGGACGGAGACGAGGCGCTCCTGTCGAACGAAGAGCATCCGTCCATGCTCTTTCCGTGGACTTACCTCACACAGCGCCGCGACGTGAAGCTGCGTCGCTTCGACCTCGGCATGACGCCTGAGGCGACGCTGGCCAACGTGCGCGCGGCGCTGACGCCGAACACACGGTTGCTCGCCACGAGCCACGTCAGCTCCGTCACGGGCAAGCGCGCGCCCGCGAAGGAGATCGCAGCCTTGTGCCGCGAACGTGAGATACTCACTCTGTTCGACGGCGCGCAAGCTGCGGGGCAGTTCCTGTTGAACCTGCCAGATATCGGCGGTGACTTCTACACGGGCAACTGCCACAAGTGGCTGCACGGGCCCAAGGGCACGGGGTTCCTCTTCGTGCGGCGGGACAGCCTGCACGAGTTGACGCCCACGTTCGTCGGCGCTGGCACGGGAGGCTTCGACGACGACGGACTGACGCCACTCGACACGGCGGCGCGCTTCGAGTACGGCACGCGGGACTTTGGGCGGTACGGCGGCATCGACGCCACCCTGGAGTGGCATCACAGCCTGGGCATCGAACGCGAATTCGCGCGCATGCGTCACCTCACGGAGCATCTACGAGGTAGGCTAGAGGAGCTGCCCGGTCTCGTGGTGCATACGCCACGGTCGTGGGAGGAGTCCTCGTCCATGACGACGTTCTCCGCGCCCGGCTTCTCGGGAGTGACAGTGTTCCATGAGCTCCGCGAGCAGCACTCGGTGAAGCTGCGCATCGTCGGCGAGGTGGACGGCAACCGCATATCCACGGCAGTGTTCAATACCGAGGAAGAGATCGACACGCTGATCGAGCTGCTGCATCCGTATGCGAACGGCGCATAGAGATGCAGCTCCCGGTCGCTTGGGAGAGAGTCTGATGGCGAAGGAGATCGTACAGCCCCGGATCCGTGGCTTCATCGCAACGAACGCGCATCCCGAAGGGTGTCGCGCGCGCGTGCTGTCCCAGATCGAGACGACCCAGGCGCTTGGGGTCGATGGCACGGGCGGGAATGTGCTCGTGTTGGGCGCCTCCAACGGCTACGGGCTGGCGTCGCGCATCGTCGCAGGGTTTGGGTATGGCTCGAAGACACTCGGCGTGTTCTTCGAGCGCGAAGCGTCCGGGAAGCGCACCGCGACGGCGGGCTACTACAACTCCGTCGCGTTCCACGAGGCGGCCGAGGAGGCAGGGCTGGGCGCTTGGAGCCTTAACGGTGACGCTTTCTCGGACGAGCTGAAGGCGCGGACGGTCGCGCTCATTCGCGAACACATGGGCCCCATAGACACCGTCATCTACTCGCTGGCCTCTCCGCGACGGACGCACCCGAAGACGGGCATCACGCATCAGTCCACGCTGAAGCCGACCGGCGACACCTTCACGGGAAAGTCGATAAATCTGAACACCGGAGCGGTCGAGGCCGTTACCATCGAGCCGGCGTCGGGGGTCGAGGTGGCGGACACGATACAGGTTATGGGCGGCGAGGATTTCGCCCTGTGGGTATCGCTGTTGCTCGACGAGGGGTTACTGGCTGAAGGCGCGAAGGCGGTGGCGTATTCGTACATTGGCCCGGCGGTTACGCACGACATCTACCGCAGCGGCACTATCGGCATGGCGAAGCTGCACCTCGAGGAGACCGCGCCGAACCTCTCCGAACGGGTGGCAAACGCCGTGGGCGGCAGCGCCTACGTCAGCGTCAACAAGGCGGTCATTACCCCCGCCTCGGCCGCCATACCCGTTGTGCCGCTCTACATGAGTATGCTATATCCAGTTATGCGTGAAGCTGGCACGCATGAGGCGCCGATAGATCAGATGAACCGCCTCTTTCGAGAGCATCTCAGCGGCGACCCCGTCACGGACGAAGCGGGCCGCATCCGCCTGGACGACCGCGAGATGGTCGACGATGTGCAGCAGGAAATCGCGCGTCGCTGGGACGAGGTCAATACGGCGAACCTGGCGGAATACGCGGATTTCCCGGGATTCCAGAGCGAGTTCCGACAGCTGTTCGGATTCGAGGTCGAGGGACTAGATTACGGCGAACCAGTCGAAGTAGAACGCGCGCTCCCGTCGTAGATACTGTTGGCGGCGGGAAGCCATAAGAGGACGTTTGGGGCAGCCCATGAGCGGCGCCGGACAGAACCCAATCCTAGCGAGCATGCGCGAGAGCTATACGAAGCCCTTCGAGCTTGCCATCTTGGATTGGGTCGAGGCGAACGGCCTGGAAGACATCGTCTTCTATCCGCAGGACAACCCCACGATACTCATCACGTGGTCCAGCCCGGACAGCGAAGACCGCTGGCTCTTTCGCGAAATCGACGTAGTGGTACAGGCGGAGGATAGCTTCCGGTGCGCAGGCGGGGCGATTTACCACGACCCCGACTACTACCTGTCGTGGTTCCCAGCGGCGTTCGTGTCTACGGACGAACTGGCTGACGCGCTCAGCGAGATGAAGGCCGCCGTGGACAAGCTCGGCCTGGAAGACCTGGCCGATATGGAGTCGTTCGTGGCGGGCTACGTGTTCCGGCTGGAAATATAGCGCGCACAGGTCTCAAGGCATTTGGGCGGCCGGCGCTGCTTCCGAGGCGGCTACACGCGGAAGTGGATCCGGTCGCCTTCGCGTACGAGGTGCGACAGCCCGACCTCCTGCCCCGGATGCTTCACGGAGTCACCCCACACGAGAGCAGCCACGACGGACGCGCTGTCCACGCCGTCTGCGCGCTCCGCAATCTCGCGGGCGACGCTGCCCAGCGGCGCCAACAGGCTCACGCCCGGCGCGTCGAGGCGCGGCGCCTCGGACACCACGACGCGCAGAAATCCCAGGGCAGACGTCATCTGCGTCCGCAGCGCGTCGAAGTTCGCCTCGTCCAGGAAGTTCGTACGGATCACTGCGTAATCCGGGCACAGCGCGCGGAGCTCCGCCTCTGCCGTGTCCGCTTGCGGCAGGTCGTCCTTGGTCAAGACGAAGAGCGTTGGCATGAGCGTCTTGCCTGCCAGCTGCGCCGAGAGTTCCTCTGCTTGGAAAAGCGTACGCACCGTTACACGCCCGTGCGCAACGTCGGCGTCGGCGAGGATCTTACGAGCGGCCGCCTGTGCAGCCCGGTCTATCGGTTGGCCGTCGAAGGTTATCCCGCCGCGAGCCTGCGGCGTGAATTCCGTCCCAACCGCCTGGGACAGCATGCGGATGCCGAATGCAGCGAGTTCCTCGCCGAGGAGTTGGGTCTGGGCGGCCACGTCCTCGCCAGCGTCGACAACGCAGACCGCGGTGTCCCCCGTCGACACGAGGTGCAGCAGACGCCTGCCGAAGCCCTCGCCGTCTACGGTGCCGGGCAAGATGGCGGGCGTGTCCACGCACTGGATGTCGCCGCCGTCGAGACGCAGCAGGCCCGCGACAGGCTCACGTGTCGTCTGCGGGAAGTCGTTCACCTCGGTAGGCGCGCCCGCGAAGGCGCTGACGAGCGCAGACTTGCCGCTGTTGGCGGCGCCGATGAAGCACACCCGCGCGATCCCCCGACGCTGTACGTGAAATTCGTCGCGGGAACCACGCGTGGACCGGCCTGCGCCCGCTGCTTCGTGTCTCCCGACGCGCTTTATGAGGCGGTCACGCAGCGCCTGGTAGCCGCGCCAGCTAGCCGGTATATCGTCGAGATAGCGACGCATGATGGCCGCCGCTTCGGCGTGATCCTTGCCGGTGATCTCGCTCTCGATCTTGCGCCACAGGTGGTTCGCGGGGAGATGCACCTATCGGTCCTTCACGACGGGTCTGGGGTAGGGGCTGAGTCGTCGTCCAGCGCGATGACGCGACACGGGGAGCCGTCTCCCGCGTCGATCTTGAGTGGCAGCGCGACGAGGTAGACGCGGTCGCTCGAGAGCGCGTCCAGGTTACAGAGACCTTCCACGATGACGATCTCGGCGCCGAGAAGCGTCCGGTGCACGTCGGTTACTTCCGCGAGGTCGTGCACGTCCGCCACGGACGGCGGCTCGACCCCCACGAACACGACACCCCGCTCCACGAACCAGCGCGCGAGCTCAATACCGATACGGGGAAGTTCGTCGCGGTACGCGTCGCTGCCTACGCGAGCTGCCCACCCGGTCTTCAGGACGACGCGGTCTCCAGGCTCGATGCGATCCGCGTAGTCAGCCAGATGTGCGACCTCAAGCAGATCACCCGGCCCCACGTCCGGGATGTCGATCACCCACGCAGGGCCGACGCACTTCGATAGCGAGATGTCGTCGATGGTCCGCTCGCCGTCGAGGAAGTGGCGTGGCGCGTCCATGTGGGTGCCAGCGTGGGAATAGAGCGACAGGTTCCGCGCGTTCCATCCCTGTTGAGAGATGGTCGTCGCGGTCGCCATTTCCACACCGCGCATTCCTTCGCGATATGTCAGCGTCAGGTCCACGATGCGTGACATGTCGCGAAGTCCTCCCACTTACCTTGCCGGTGGATGCACGTTGGCCGGTCGCCGCCTAACTGTATAATCGCCACGGCCCGGCCGCGCAATCCACAGGGACGTCGCCGACCGAGATGGGACGAAGGCATGGCACTGGACGCCCCAAAGATGGCGCGGATACCAGGGGGCGAGTTCGTCATGGGGAGTGACGGACACGCCGCCAACGAATCGCCAGCGCACGTCGTGTGGGTGAACACGTTCGCCATCGCCCTCTACGCGGTGTCGAACGCCGAATACGCGCGCTTCATCGAGGACACCGGCCACGATGCGCCTCCCTTCTGGGGCGACGACAGACTGTCGGACCCGCGTCAACCCGTGGTCGGGCCGAGCTGGCAGGACGCGGTGGCTTGCTGCGACTGGCTGAGCGACCGCGTCGGCGGCGCCTACCGACTGCCGACCGAAGCCGAACGCGAGAAGGCGGCTCGCGGCGACACGACCACGGCTTACCCATGGGGCGACGACCTCCCGACCGAGCATCGCGGCGGGCGGCACTCAGAGCCAGAGCCCGTCGACGCGTATGACCCAAACGGCTACGGGCTCTACGGGATGGCAAGCGGCGTGCACGAGTGGTGCGCCGACTGGTACGACGCGGACTTCTACGCCGTGTCTCCGTCCCGAAATCCGCAGGGACCGACCGCCGGCCCGCGAAAGGTGGCGCGCGGAGGGTCGTGGCGTCATCACGTGCGGTTCACCCGATGCGCCGCACGCAGCTCGCTGGCGCCGGACAAGCAGTTCAGCGACTTCGGGTTCCGCGTGGCGATGGCCGTCGAGTAGCGCAAGGTCAGTCGCGCGGACGGTGAACGCAGGCGCGCAGGACAATGCAACCCTTGGAGGCCCGTCAATCGGCGTCTATGTTACCGGTGACTCGCCCAGACGAGGAGACACGGTCCATGACGCGCCAGGAACTCAATTTCGCCATTTACGAAGGCACGGCCGACCAGGTGCTGTGGCAACCACGCCTCGAAACGTGGATCGGCGACCGCGTGCAGTGGGACACCATGCCCGACCGATTCAAGGGCATGAGCCACTTCGACATCTACGACGAGCTGCAGTGCTCGATCCGATACGCCGCGTCGGCGGGGATCAGCCACGGGCGGTCGAATGACGACGTCGTCACGTCCGAGGAGCAGCACGCGGACCACTCCGTCTCCACCGTCAGAACGCCCTCCGGCGAGATACGCACCGTACACCGCGACCTGTGGCACGAAGGTCAGCGCGTGAACCACCGGATCACGGAATACCCCGTGAAGACCGTCGGCGACTTGCGGGTGGTCATCGACCTCGTGGAGCGTCAGACATTCGCGTCGGACGTAGCGGCGTTCGAGCGCGCCGCCGCCGCGATGGGACACCGCGGCGAGCCGACAGTGTTCCTGTCGAGTTCAGGTTTCACGGAGCTCATCAAGAACTGGTGTGGGCTGGAGAACGCGTACTACCTGCTTTACGACCACCGCGCAGACGTAGAGGAGTACCTTGAAGCGTGCGACAGGCGCGACGACCGCCTCATCGACGCGGCGTTGGACTTGCCCTGTCGCGTCTTCAACCTGGGCGACCACGCCACGAACGAATTCACGCCGCCGCCCATCCTCGAACGCTACCTGATGCCTCGGTGGCAGCGTATCTCGGATCGATTGCACGCCGCCGACCGCTATGTCCACAGCCACTGGGACGGCAACTCGAAGCTTATGCTGCCGTATTTGCAGAACACGCGGCTAGACGCTGTCGAGTCGCTGACGCCAGTCCCGCAATGCGACATGACGCTCGACGAGATCGACGACGCGGTGGGCGACATGGTCGTACTAGATCTCATCCCCGCGCTCTTCTTCCTGCCCAGCTACCCGTTGCAGGACTTGCTCGACTTCACGCGACGCGTCATCGACATGTTCGCGCCTCGCCTCATCCTCGGCATCTCTGACGAGATATCGCAGGTTGGGGAGATCGAACGCGTGGAAGCGATCACGGAGCTTGTGGACGAAGTGTGCGGTCTCGCCGCGTAGGGCGCCACGCGCCGGGCTAGGCCTCGGCGAGCATCGTCTCCAGCGGATTGTCGGCGTTCTCCAACGGCAGGGGGATGACCTGCCCGAGACGCGCCGACTCGTATACCGCCATGAGCACCTCGAGCGTCGCTCGCGCGCTTGATGCCATCAGCAGATGCGGGCTGCCGTCCTCGAGCGTGTCCAGAAGCGCGGACTGCGGGCTCAGACCGTTGCGCCAGCCTCCGCCATCCGTGAAGTCCTCGACACCTTCATCACTGCTGACAACGCGCACGAAGGGCTGATCCTCTACGACGCCGTCGCCGTACACCTCAATGTAGCCCTTGGTCCCGAGCAGCGTGATGCGATGGTAGTTCACGCCCTCCGCATCTCCGAGCGACTCCTTCGCCGAAGCGGGAACGCCACCGGTCGTCAGCGTGGCCCGCAACCCCGTGCCGAACTTAAATGTCGAGAGCGTGGCGTCCTCAAGCACGTGTCCCCAACCCGTGCGACGCGACGTCGACTCGACGGCCGCCATGACCCAGTCTATCGGCGCGTCGTCCGCGTAGAAGCGGATGAGGTCGACCGTGTGCGTGCCGTCCACCATCAACGAGCTGCCGGGGTGGCCGCGCGCGATGATCTGCGTCAGGTCGCCGATCGCGCCCGCGTCCAGCCGCTCCTTCGCGACGGCGTACTGCGTGTTATAGCGGCGTTGATGCCCGATGATGAGCAGGACGCCGTTCTCCTCGCACGCGGCGATCATCGCGTCCGCTTCGCCCAGGTCCATCGCCATCGGCTTTTCGCAGATGATCGCCTGCGGAGAGTGACCGGCCGCGAGGATCGTCAGTCGTGCGTGGACTGTCTCGTTCGTGCCGATGACGACGACCTCCGGAGACATTGCGGCGAGCATCTCGTCGGCGTCTTCGTATCGGGCCGCGATTTCGAACCGGTCGCCGAACTTGTCGACGGCTTCTCGGTTGATGTCGCAGCAGGCGACAAGTTCCGCGCGGTCGTCCGCAGCGAAGCACCCAGCGTGGTAGAACGCGATGCCCATGCCACCGACGCCGATGAACGCTACGCGATAGTTCTCAGCCATGGTCCTTACCTTACGCCTTCAAGGCTTCCGCCATTGCGATGCCGTGGTCCAGCGCGTCCAGCCACTCCTCGGGTCGGTGCCAGTCGTCGATCTCGCCGGACGCCGCGGCGATCCACGCCTCCAGCTCGACCTGCATCATGTTCACGCTCGCCGGCTCGATTCGCTCCGAGCCCTCAGACGTGACGATTTCTCCGCCGTCACGCGCGTTGAAGCGAATCGCTCCGCTGGTTCCGAGCAGTTCGAACTCAAGGTCCGCGTAAGGCCAACTGACACAGAAATACACGTCCAACGAGCCGGCGACGCCCGACTCCGACCGACATATCGACCGTACGGTGTCCTCGTGGGGCGAGGTCGGGTCCGCGAGCCGGCTACCGAACGCCGAAACGTCCTCCGCCCCCTCGCCGACGAACCAACGGAACATGTCCGCGACGTACCATCCTAGGTACAGCGCGGGGTGCATCTCCGGTTCCGTGAAGTACCAACTCTTCGGCTCCCATATGGATAGCCTGCCGTGTTGGTGCATGGCCCGGAACGAGGACAGCTCGCCGATGGCGCCACTCGCGAGGGCTTCGCGTGCGGCGATGACGCTTGGATGACGTCGATAGGTCATCCCACTGACGATCACCTGCTCGCTGCCCGCGATGGACGCGCGCAGGGCGGCGGCGCCGGCGGCGTTCAGGGCCGCGGGCTTCACGATGTAGAGGTGCAACCCGGCGCTGGTGAGCTCCGCTCCCACGTCCGGGATGCGTGCGGGGTTCGTCGCGATGATGGCGGCCTCTGGCTTTGCCGACTCGAGCAGGGAATCCACGTCCGCGAACAGCGGGATGCCGTGCGCTTCAGCGATCTCCTGGGGCGGCTTGCCCGCGTTCGCGACGCACTCGTCAGGCACGCCAAGGTCGCAGCAGCCTACCCATTCGGCGCCCGCGAGGTCGTTCAGCAGACCGGAGATGGTCTGCGTAAAGAAGAAGCTGTCCATCCCGACGAGGGCGACACGCATGGTAAGTCCCTTTCGGTCAGACCCGACGATCATACATCGCGGAGGTATCTTGCTGGGTTGCCGACCACGACCTGGCCTGCTCCCACGTCGCTCAGGACGACGGCGCCCATACCGACGAGCGCGCTCGTGCCGACGCTGGCGCCTTCGCGCACAAGCGCGCCAGAGCCGACGTAGGCGCCACGCGCCACCGTCACACCACCGTTTAACGCCGCAGACGACGCGACCGTAGCGAATTCCTCGACGCGGCAGTCATGGCTCACGACGACATTCGGCCATATCTGCACGTGATCCTCAATGACCGCATCCGTCCCGATGACGACGCCTGGGAATAGCACCGCGCCGCAGCCCACGCGAGCGGACGGCACGATGTGCGCTCCGGGCATCAGATACGTGGCGTAGCGGTCGCGGCTCAAGGCGGCCCGTCGGGCGACGTCTGGCCGGTACAGATACGTGTGGGGCGCGGAGATCGCGAGCACGAACCGCGCGTCGGGACGCTCCTCCGCCAGGCGCTTCGCCTCCGGCATCCCGCCTAGCACTGGGGCGCCGGCAACATCGCCGCCCTTCCTCATTCCGTCATCAAGAATGCCGACTATGCGCAAAGGCTGGGCATCGGCGAGCCCGTCCGTGGCTGCCCGTGACTGCGACGAGTAGCCTATGAGCTCCCGCGCCAGCCCGCCTCCGCCTAGCAGGATTAGGTCGCGCATGCATGACGCCTTTGCTTGCCGTACCACGCGCGTTGCCAACAGGCCCATACGCAGTCCTCGGCGTGGCGCCTGGACCCCACCTCAATCCTCCCCTGCGAGGGGAGGAAGTGGGCACGTCCTGCGCACAGTGGCTTCGGCCGTACGTTCATCGCGCGTGCCTCTCGGCTGGTACCATGCCTGCTTTCTCGGACGTGAGGGTGAGACTACGCGGCCAGGGACGACGCGCCCTTCGCCAGGTCGAAGCACGCGATGACGTATGCGGCGTCCCGCGTGTACGTTCCGCCCACAAGGTCGAGCCTGCTGTCCACACGTCGCAAAGGCGTCGACACACCCGCGTGTGCAAGCGTCGGCGGCCCGTCGGACGTCGCCTCGACTTCGACGGTGAACGCGGGACACGCGTACGGCGCCTGGAACGCGCTCGCCCCGTCGTCCCACGCGGTCGCCGTGAGCTCCTTCGCCGCCCAGTACCGTGCGAGGTCGTCGTTCTTCATCCACATGACGTTGTCGTAACGCGCGTGGATGCGGCGGACGGCTTCCTTGAACACGTTGAAGCCGACCTCCTCGCCGTTGCAGTAGATACCGGTCCAATGGCACACCATGACAGCGGGCTCGCCTCGGTCGATGACGTCCACCATGCGACCGGCTCCAAGGTCGGGCGTGATGAAGCGGTTCACGCGCCCTCGGCTTGAGCAGTCCCACCCACCGGTCCAGTCGGACGTGCAGCCGATGATGGATACGACGCACCGCGGATCGTCCGTGTTCAGGCCGGACGCGTACTCTACGCGCGGCGCCACGCTCACATCGCCACTACTGCGCGCGTGTCGGAAGTAGTGCGGAATCTCGGCGCCGTGGACATCGCGGACGGACTGAAGCGTCGCTTGCGCCAGCTCGGGCAACACCTGGGTGGCGAACCCGCCGGGCGTCGTCAGCCCATCACAGTGCAACCCGACGTTCTTCAGAATCTGGAGCCCGTACGCCATGTAGTTCGCGAGCTCGTCGACCGACTTCCCGACCGTCCAGTCCCAGTTTTCTTGGTACCGCAGGCTCTGTTCGGGGTAGGGCTGTCCCGTCTTCGTGTCGATGACCCACGTGTGCGTGACCATCTCCGGGTGGATGTCCCAGTTCGGCGCCATGACCGTTCGCACGAGGTCGAGACTGTCGTGGAGCTCTTGTTCCGTCCATCCCGGGAGCACGCGGTCGACGCGCCCGACGCACGCCGGATACGGGACGATGCTGTACTTCCCCTTCACGCCGTTCTCGGCGCTCCACTCCCCGAACTTGCGCACGAAGCTGTCCGGGATCTCCGACGGCCAATCGCGCCACGCCTGTGCGGAATGTGTCGCTCCGTGGGCGGTGTTGAATTGCGGAACGGCGAATTTGTTCAGGTTCACGAGGCAGGTCGAGTCGTCGATGATGAACGACAGAGGTACCCGCGCGCGGGGGTTCAGTATCCGCACGCGGTCGTCCTGCGTTGGTCGTTCGCCGGGCTCCTGCTGCAAGCTGTCCAAGAGGCGCTCCTGACAGGTCTGGATCGTCGTCTATTCTGCCGCAGCTACCGTGGGAGATTCGACGATGGCTTCGATGCCGGAGATGACGGGCAGGCGGTCCGTCATCTCGGCCGTCGGAGTCAGCCGGACCTCCAGCTCACGCGTGACGGGGACCGCGTCGAAGCGCACCACAAGCGGACGATAGGCGCCGCCCGCCTCCGCTGCGATGTCGAGCCCCTCTCGCACCAACGTGTCTTGCAGGTACACGTCGAACGACCGCTCACCTGGAGCCAACTCTTCCGGCTCGGAGAAGTGCAGACGGACGCTGTACGTGCGCTCCTTGGCCAGGCCGATGGTGTCAGCATCGCCGAGGTCGATCGTGATCGTGGAGACTCCGTTCAGCCCGGACGCGGCTACCCACCGGAGACCCTCGTCGCTCTCAATGCGCGACGAGTGGTACGTGAAGCGGAGCGTCGTGTCCTCCGGCGTCACCGCGACGTTGATCTCGGGCGAAGGTCCAGCGATCTTCGGGTACTCCAGCCACAGCGTGCCGTTCTCCGCGCGACGGTCTCCCGGAGCGCCGAGGTTGACGCCAACGCTCTCAATCGCGCCGGTCGGGCCCTCGTCGCCGTAGTCCGTCCACACCTCAACGTCCGGCGCGTACACAAGAGCAAGCGACGTCTGGTTCTGGTACGAACAGCGGCATGTCCGCGTGTATTCGGGCGCATTCAGCACGCCGTTGGCGATGACAAGGTTCGACGTGCAGCCGGTCTTGAACCCGCCGAAATTCCCTGTGCCGCCGTCAAGGGCGAAGTCGAAGAAGCCCGCCGCGCCGGAGCGGAACGTGAGCAGGTTCTCACTGGCGATGGCATAGTTGCAGCCGTAGTTCCGATGGTACGTCCAGGGCGTTTCCTTGCCCGTCAACGGGTCGACCCGGTTCTTCAGGTCGCCGGTGAGTAGGCTGTGCGCGCCGGTGCCCGCGATGATCGTGTCGCCGTGGATGATGGCGGGCTCGCCGTAGGAGATGGGCTTGTCCCAGATGACGTCGCCCGTGGCGCCCCGGTAGGCGGCGATGCGGTCGTTGGGCTCGTCGCGAACCATGTCGCGTGATGGCCTACCGGCTTGCAGCAGGATGTCGCGCTCTGTCGAGTAGCTGAGCCATGTGCCGAACACGCCCTCGGTGACGTCCCACACGGGTTCGCCCGTACGGACGTCGAAGGCGAGCACCGTAGGCGTGCCGGGCGTGGTGATGCCCTGGTCGGCGAGCAGTTTTCGCACACGCGGAGGCTGCTGATCGACGCAGAACAGTTTGCCCGCGCCCACGACGATGCCGCTATGCCGCAGGCCCAGCTTGGATTCGTACCCCCACAGCACGTCGCCGGTGTGGCGGTCCATTACCGCCAATCCGCGGCTGGACGTCGTGTCGTAGTTGTACCAGTAGGACCGCTTGGCTTCCTTGTCGTCTGGGTCGGGACCGGTCATCTCACGGTACTTTACGAAGTCCGACCCAGCGATGAGCAGATCCTCGTGGACACCGATGTACCCCCACTCGGGTGGCTCAGCCTCCCCGGCGCGTGTCGGAAGCGTGTACTCCGCGACGTCGTCCCCGGTTGCCGCGTCCAGGACGAGGCACTTGCGGCCGAAGGCGATGTAGACCTTGTCCTCGGTCGCGACGTAGTTTGCCCCGCGCGCGTTGGCGCCCGGGATGTGCAGTTGCCCGTACTTAAGTGTGAGCGGGTCCGGGTTGTACGTGTCGTCCCAGTAGATCCCTTCGCCGAGGCCCGCGAGTTCTCGCTTCCACAATACGCGTCCGGTGTACACGTCACGGGAGCTGATAACGCCCATGCCCTCGATGAACATCCTGCCGCCGATGACCTGCTCGGGCGGGCCGTGCCCGTGCCGCGGCAGGACATCGTTGTGGCTGTTGCCACCAAACCACAAGACGCCTAGTGGCAGCTTCACCAACTGATCGTCCGACTTGATCGTCTGGGCGATGTCGCCGTATTGGTGCGTCCAGTCGGCGGATCCAGGGAGCGCGCCTTCTCGTACGAGCAGCAGGTCGCCTCCGCTCCGCTGGACCTTGGCGTTCGCGAGGCTGAGCGTCTCGATGGCGCGCGCGATGTCGCGCGCAGGTACGGAACCAGCCCGGAACACAGCCGTACCGCCGTACGGCTGTAGACTCTCGAACACGCCGCGTAGGAAGCCCTCGTCCGTCACGTACGGGCCTGCGGCCTCGTCTACGACTGTCAACGAGGACATGTACGCGGGTGTTCTGGCGTCCACTGGGTCCGCGAGCTGCACGGACAGCCGCGTGCCGTAGATGCCGGCTTCGTCCCACGTCCGCCGCATGTTGTTCGCCTTGACCGCGTCTGGCTCTACCACGGAAACGCGTAGGTCCGCCGCGACGACGAGCGCTTCCGCCAGCTTTGCATCACGCGCGCCGTAAAGCAGGGCGTAGCCCCCGTCAACGCCCGCGGCCTTCAGGACAGATTTGGCCTCCGCGCGGTCCATCTGGGCGATGCCAGGTTCCGCCGCCGACCGCGAGTCGTACACGAGTGGCGCGGTTTCTCCCTCACCGAAGGCGTACAGATCGCCCTCAAGCGTAGACACGAAGAGCATGGCGCCCCCCGCCACGAGACGCCCGACGGTTCCGTCGATCTTCGCCGTCCACGATGTAATGGGCGTCCCGCCTGCTCCAGGGACTGTCACGGCGGAGATGACGCCGTCACCGCCCGCGTAGAGCTTCCCTCCCGCCTTGATGAGGTCGCCGGATGCGTCGATCGTGTGTTCCCAGAGCGGGTCGAGTTTCCACTCCGAGTGAGTGACAGTCTTGGGCTCGCGAGTGTCCTTGTCGATGACTTCCTCTTGCCGGGTCTCCAACCGCAGGTTCTCGTAGTCGAACGCTTTGACGACATCACCCATGCAGTAGAGGGCTTCCTCCGTCATCACGGGCACGTTCCCGAAGCTCGTCAGGACGAAGTTCCCGGTATCCAGGCTGAAGAGCGTCGTCGACAGGTCGCGGTGGTAGTTCACGAAGAAGTCGCCGAGAGAGCAGACGAACGCGCCTCCCGGGTACTTGGATATGTGGTAGTACTCCAACTCCCCGGTGCGCAGATCGAAGGCGGCGGGCACGGATCGACCGCCGGGCACGAGCAACTTGTCGCCCTGCACGACAAGTGCGCCCTGTGGCGCGACACCACCGAATGACGGAGCGTTGTGGGGTTGGATCATGTGCTTGGAGCCGACGCTGTCGCTACGCCAAATCTCCTCGCCCGTGGTCGCGTCCACGGCGTAGATGAACACGCCCATGAAGGGCCAAATGCCAGCGGCGAAGTAGACGATGCCGTCCGCCAACACTGGGCCGCCGCGCGCGGGCCAGCTAGATATCAGCCGCTCGTTGCCGATGATGCGCCGCTCGGATGGGGCGCCCAGGAACTTCCAGAGGAGATCGCCGCTCGCGCCGTCCAGGCAGTAGAGGTAGCCATCGTCGGCGACGACGTACACTCGCCCGTCCGACGCGATCGGGGGCAGACGCACCGGGCCGTTCGTGAAGAACGTCCATCGGGGCTTGCCGGTGCGGGCGTCGAGTGCGTCGACGCGGTCGTTCAGGCTGGACGCCACATACACCACGCCGTTCATGACGACCGGCTCGCGGACCTTCCCGAACTGCATCAGATCCTGGTTGAGATCGTCGTCCCACGTGGGCTTCTGCGGGGTGTAGTGGCGCACCCATTGTAGGCGCAGGTCGTTCGGGAGGGCGTGGGGAGTCGCGGCAACCCGACCCGCGCCGTAGCGCCACATGGGCCAATCGCCACCTTCGGCGACTTCGGCCGCTGGCTCCGCACAGCCCTGTAAAATCAACAGACCGACAACCACCATCGCCAGGACGCAACAACCGATCGCACGACGCATGCAACGATCTCCCACAGAACCAACCACGACCGGTTGGCGCGCGCGACCACCTCGGACGGTTCCGACGACGTGGTCACCCCGATCCGCGCGCCCTGACCTACCGCATCGGCTGATTCTACCGACCGCTGGGGGTGGCGTCCAGTCGAGGCCGACGCCCGCCGGACCAGCGCGGCTCGCCATCCGTCCAATTGACATGCGTGTCCGGTTGTTGTCACGATGGGCTCCGCCGCGTGGCTCCCGCGTCAGCCACCCACCACGCCCACAGGGGCCGAATGCAGGGCAAGCAGACACTTCCCGAACGCGTGCGTCCCGGCGCCATCGTCTTGGGCGCGCTGTTGATGCCGATCCACTCCTACTGGATATCGCGCATCGAGGCGATCGTGTACAAGGGCGGCGGTGGCAGCACGTCCTCGCTCATCTGGACGTCCGTCTACAACATGACGGCGCTAGTTCTGCTGTCGCGCCTTGCCCGTCGGTGGCGGCCCGCATGGGCGCTCTCGCGGGCGGAGTTGCTGGCGGTCTTCGCGATGTTCAACATCGCCGCCGCCGTCGCTGGACACGACCTGATCCAGATACTTGTTCCGCTCATCGCGTACCCCCTATGGCACGCGTCCGCTGAGAACGACTGGGCGCGGACGCTCCTACCGTTCCTACCGGACGGAGTGACTGTCACGGACAAGGCGGCGCTAGCTCCCTATTTCCTCGGCGAGTCGTCCCTGTTCCATCCCGAGCATTTGCGCGCGTGGCTGCTACCCGTCATCAACTGGACGGGCTTCATCGGCGTGCTTCTTGTCGTGGCGCTGGGCATCAACGTCCTCGTGCGCAAGCAGTGGACCGAGATCGACCGCCTCAGTTACCCGGTGATCCAACTGCCGTTGCATCTCGCGGCGCCAACGCGTCCGTTCCTGACGAATCCGCTGCTGTGGGCAGGCTTCGGCACGACGGCGCTCATCCGCACGGTGAACAACGTCAACCGGATATCGCCGTCGTTTCCGCGTGTGCCGATGAGCTTCAACTTTGGCGCGTTCTTCACGGAAAGCCCGTGGAATGCCGTCGGATGGCTGCCGTTCAACATCGTCCCGAACTACATCGGCATCGGGTACTTCGTGCCGTTGGATATCCTGTTCTCGTGCTGGTTCTTCCTGCTGCTGTTCAAGTCGCAGATGGTTCTCGGTCGCGTGATGGGGATTCGCGGGCTGCCGGGCTTCCCGTACTCGTACGAGCAGTCGTCGGGGGGATACCTGGCGCTTGGGATGATCGCGCTGTGGCTCACGCGCAAGCACCTGCGACGCATCGCCGGCATGCTGTTCGCCGCTTGGGAAGATCCCGAGGCGACGGAGTATCGCGTGGCGACGGCGGCCGTCGTGTTGGGATTCGCTGGCATCGTGCTCTTCGGCATGTATCTGGGCATGGGAGCGTGGGTCGCCGTGGCGTTCTTCGGGCTGTTCTACGTCATCCAGATCGCCATCGGTCGCATGCGCGCGGAGATCGGCACGCCGCTCCACGACTTGCACTTCGGTGGACCCAGTACGGTGATAGTGAACGCGCTGGGAAGTTCGCGCCTGTCCAACACGTCGCTCATCGGGCTGACCCAGATGTGGAGCATCGACCGCGCGTACCGCTCCAATGCCGTGCCGCACCAACTGGAAGGCCTGAAGCTCGCCGAACGCGTGAACGCGCAACGACGTGGCTTTGTGATCGCGTTGCTTGTCGGAAGCGCGCTGTCGGGTGTGTTCGCGTTCGTGGCGATGCTGCACCAGAGCTACGAGATCGGCATCGACAACGCCGCTCCGGTGAACCGCTGGTTCGGGTACGAGGGTTGGCTGCGCTTCACACGGTGGACGGCGCAGCGCGTCGGCACGGACGTGCCCGCGCTCTCCTTCACTCTCTTTGGCTTCGTCGCGACGATGGCGCTCATGGTGGCGCGCACGCGGTTCGTGTGGTGGCCGTTCCACCCGCTGGGGTACGCCATCTCGGGCAGTTGGCAGATGACGTGGGGATGGGGGTCGTTCTTCATCATCTGGGCGCTGAAGCTCGCCATCCTGAAGCACAGTGGCATCCAGGGCTTCCGCCGGTCGACGGCGTACTTCCTCGGGCTGCTCATGGGCGACATCTTCGTCGGTGGGACGTGGACGATGGTGGGGATTGGATTCCGGCTGTGGTGAGTACCGCTCGTCAAGATGGCGTCGGCGGAACGCACACGGCACACGCGTCCTGAATCGCCTTCTGTGCTACGATGGCGTGCCTGGTCGACGCGTGGCACGTTCAGCGCCCGCGAGTGCGTTGTACGACGTGACGTCCCAGACCACGATCTCAATGGCGCCGCGTCGGCTAACTGGAAGAGACCGCCGATGACCTCCATTCTCATCCTGAACTACAACGGGAAGCAGCACTTGCAGAAGTGCCTGCTTGCGATCCCGGCGTTCACGAAGGTACCGCACGAGATCATCGTCATCGACAATGGGTCCACGGACGGCTCTCAGGCGTATCTACGCACGGCGGGCGTTCGCAACCTGACCGTGGTCGAGAACGCCGAGAACATCGGGTGTCCGCCGGCGCGCGCGCAGGGAATGGCGCTGGCCAAGGGCGACTATGTCGTGCTTCTCGACAACGACACTATCGTCACGGCGGGATGGCTCACCCGCCTCATCGACCACTGCGAGAACGACCCCAAGATCGGCCTGCTGGGCCCATCGACGAACTACATCTCGGGGCCGCAGCGTGTTCCGGGAGTCAAATACACGGATACTCAGGCGCTGGCTGGGATCGCCTCGCAAATGGCCACGCACTTCGAGGGCGTACTCCAGCCGACGACCCGGCTCGTGGGCTTCTGCATGTTCATCCGTCGCGCCGTGGTCGACAAGATCGGGTGCTGTGACGCGAGCTTCGGGAAGTACGGTTTCGAGGACGACGACTACTCCTGGCGGGCGGCTCTGGCGGGCTTCGACCTGTTCATCGCACGCGACGTATTCATCCACCACACCGGCAACAGCGGTCACGTTGACGCCGGCCTCGACTACCCCACATACGTGCGCGAGGCGTGGTCCGTGTTTCATGCCAAGTGGGGCCTGCCAGCGGACGTGAAGGTGGATACGTATGCCCAGAACATGGAGCGATGCATCCCTACCAGGGCGTTCGATCCGGCGTTGGACCACATCCCGCTCCCGGAACCCAGCGAGGTGGAGGCGCTGATCACCCGCCAGACATAGACCTACGCCTGCCGCGATGCCACGATGCATGTGCGGACGCTCATTTGAGGATCGTGGCGGCATCGTGGGCCGAGGTGGGTCTGGAGGGAGTCGCCGTACTCCTGCCGGGCCGAACGCGTTCGCGATACGCAACGACACTCCCGCGCGAGATGATCTGAGGCGACAATGGCCGACATGTGGCGAACTTCGGACTGGGTTCGACTTCACGACTGGGACTGGCAGAACGGCCCGCACATTCCCTCGAACGTCGAGTGGTGCCACCAGCATGTGGGGCGCGCGCCCAACAAGTTCTTCTACCACGTGCTGCGGGGAGCGGCTCGCGTGCAGCAGGATAGGCTGGAGTCGTTCTCGGGAGGTATGCAAGCCGTCCCGTACGACGACGTCGCGCGGCACATCCTCGACTACCACCGCACGCCTCGGCCCATCGACGCTTACGAGCGGGAATTCGGGCCGCGCACGCGGTCATCACGCGAAGCCGACAGCCTTGCGGCGCGCGTGACCGTCTTGCGGGAGTTGGGCCTGCTCGCGCCCGCTGACGCGGAGGAACCTGTCGACGCCGCGGCGGTGTTCCGCTCCGCGCTGTACATGTTTGGGCTTTGGCAGCTGCAGGAGGAGTTCGTGCCGGCGCTGGAACTGGCGGCGGCGCTACAGCCGCAGAGGGTGCTTGAGATCGGCACGGGATGGGGTGGCAGCCTGTTCTCGTGGGCTCAGGTCGCGCGGCAGGAGGCGCACCTCGTCAGCGTCGATCTGCCCGGAGGCCCGGGAGGGGGCGGCTACACGCGCGAGTATGCGCCGCGATTCAAGCAGTTCTGCTTCCCCGCGCAGCGACTCACGTGCGTCCTGAGCGACTCGACCGACCCCTCGGTCGTCGCGCACGTGAAGGCGGCGTTTGATGGACCCATAGACGTGCTGTTTCTTGACGGCGCGCATTCGTATGACGCGGTCAGCAAGGACTTCGACAACTACTCGCCCATCGTGCGACCAGGGGGCATCGTCGTGTTCCACGACATCGCGCACTCTAGCGAAGAGGACGCGACGGAGTTGCTGGAGGTCGACCGGTTCTGGGGTGAAGTCAAACGCGGTAGAGAACACCACGAGTTCGTTCGTCAGGCGGACGATGGCTTCCGCTTGGGTGTCGGCGTCATGAGAGTGTGACCGGAGCCGGGAGCAGCCCGGGCCACGTCGGCGATGGCGATGGCACCCCATCGCCTCGGCCCTGTGGCCCGCAATCCTGAAACACTGCGGCATGCAGGGGTTACGGGTCTCCACCGCTTATTTCTTCGGGCTGCCCATGGGCGACATCTTCGTCGGCGGGACGTGGACGATGGCGGGCATCGGGTTGCGGCTGTGGTAGCCCAACACAGCGCGACGTGGCGCCAGGCGCTCCTAGTGTGTCTCCAGCGGGTGGTCCACAACGAGGACAAAGGGCTCATCCACATGCGCTGCGTCGATGTAGGCAGGGGTGACGTCGATCTTGACCGAGTGGAAGGAGAATGGCTGGGTGAGTGTCGGGGGGACGCGCACGCGCCGACACATGCGCGTGTTGTATGCCCGGCCGTTGTAGCCAGAATCCTCGCTGAACCAGGGGTCCACGTCGCCCCAAGCGATATTCGGGTTATCCCTGAAGCGCACCTCGAGCCTGAGGTTGGATATGTCGATCAGCGTGCTGCCAACGAGGCGGCGATCCCAACTGAGCGTGACGTCCGTGTACTTCTCGGTGTCCTGGCTACGGATGTAGCGGGTGACGGCGCCGCCGTTGCGAATCGCGGTGCCGAACCAGATGTTGTCTCTCTTCGTGAGATCAATCGTCCCCACGGCCTCCTCGGCGTTCAGCGTTCCCCAACCGTACTGGAAGCGCCAGTAGCCCGTTAAGTTGTTCGGCGAGGGGCGATTACTCGCGTTCGGCATCTTGTCGTTCGGCGGATCACTCGTGTGGATGAGTATCGTCTTCGCAAGCAGTGGGCTCGTCGGCAAGTCTCCATCCGGGAAGTCTGGATGCGCTCCAACGAGCGCTGCGGCGCCTGCCACGTGCGGGCTCGAGAGACTTGTCCCCTCGGACACATACACTCCCTGTGGGTCCACGCCTGGAGTGGTGAGGCCCACGAATGGTGTCTCGGGCGGTGCCGGAGGCGGAGGCGGATCCTTCAACTCGTGCGCGGCGGGCGCGGATATGTCTGGCTTGCGCACGTACGGGTTCGCCCCGTCCCAGTGGCGACTTCGTTCGAACCACCTGAAGTCCTTGTGGTTTGTGGGTTTTTCGTCGAGGATGCCGCTGGCGACGATGGCATTCATTGCCCCGCCCGGCGCAGCTACCCAGTCCGTGGTGGCCGTGTTGCCGACGACGTTGCACCATAGCAGCCTGTTGAAGACCGCTACTGCGTCCGCATCGGCATCCAGCTCCGAGCCCGGCGGGACGCCGGCCTCCTCGTCGCCAAGCGCGACGCTGTAGACTACGGTAGCCAGTTTATCTGGATTGCTCTCATCACGGTATTCGTCCACCCAGTTAGCGGCCTGCTGGACCTCCGACCATGCAGGTTCGATGAGCGCGCCGCCGCTGATCCCCCATACGCGGGCATTCAGAAGCGTGCAGCTAGGGGCGACACCCAGATATGTGGCATCGGTGCTGGCCACAATTCCGGCGACCAAAGTTCCGTGGCCGTGATGGGTACCCTCAACGTCGATATCGTCAGGTCCCACTGCCTGGTCGTCGTTCGGCCGGAATACAGCGCTGGAGGCGGGTACTACATCGACGTGCGGCCCGACTCCTGTGTCGAATACGGCGACAACGGCGTCCTGACCTGATGCAGCGACCGCCTGCACGCCAGCCGTCGCCTTGACGGCGGGGCGACTGTAATCCAGAGAGGGAACCGCGTCATACTGCAAGTGCTCCCTAAGTCTCAGGACCATCGGGAGACGCGCGACCTGTACAATCGCCTCGGCCGTCGCGTAGGCCCAAAGATCAGCCGGGCCCACGGGGGCGCGGAGCGTCCCGTCCCGGCTACGCTCCAGCTCAAGCCCCTCTACCAACTGCACCGCCTTGACCGCCGCATCGCGCGACCGCCTGTATATCGCCTTGCTGTGGGCCCGGTGGTCCTGGTGGCGAGCAAACCTTATCGAGTCGTTCCGGTCGCGTTGCCTGCGGAGTTCGGCGCGTAGCTGGTCATACTCCTCATGATCATATGGCTCGTTCTGCTCCTTCGCGCGCACGAGCTCCTGCATGCGGTCCATGGTTTCCCGCCATTCGGTTTCGAACTCGGTGGGCAGAGGAGCGGCTCTAAATGGCGTGAGCGGCTCAATCAGGTCGTAGCCCAGCCGTAGGTGCACGGTACCTTCTGGGTGCCCCATCATCCAATCTCGGAGCTCAGGAGCTATCTTGAGGGCGTCTTGCGGCGCCAGTTCGTTCAGCTGGTCTGTCAGCGTCTCGCGCCATGCCGCGAGCTCCTCTTCGGCGAACTCCGTCGGTGTCGTTGCTTCCGACATGTGGCGCTCCTCAGCGTTAGGACCATTCAGTCGCGCGCAGCCGCACAAGACAAGAAGCAGGACGGCGATTGCGAGGGCGATAGGTCTTTCCATCGTTCGAACCAATCTGGTCGCCGCGCGACCCGGCTTCAGTTCGCAGTCGCGTCTATCAACTCCGTCCACTCAGGGAGCAGGCTGTCCCAGGTGAGGGACTCGGCAAACTCCCTACCGAGGCGTCCGTATGTCTCGCGCAACGCGGCGTCTCGGTACAGTCGTTCGAGCTTCTCGACGAGGTCGTCTTCGTCCGCTATCGCCTGGTCCACGTTGTTAACGCCCATCGTGACGAGCTCTTTCACCTTGATCAGCTCGCCGCGCCCCTGGACCAACTCAGTGCAGGCGCTGTAGTCCGTGACCACAACCGGAACGCCGCAGGCCATCGCCTCTACAATGGGCAATCCGAATCCCTCACCCATCGTCGGTCGGCAGACCATCGACGACGGTCTGCGCTGCGGAGACGAGATGTGCGGCCATGGCCTCAACACTTCCTTGAACGCGTGCGAGGAGCCCCAGGTAATCCGTGCGGTGCCATCCCCGCGTGGGTAGCCCCAGTTCCCTGGCAGCAGTCGACACGCCTCCCATATTCGGCGCGTGGGCGATGCCACCGTGCGTACGCAGGTCATACAGAAATGCCATCGGCGCGAACATCCGCTGCACCTGAGCGTAGCGATCACGCAGTTCGGCGCGAAGGTCAGGCTCGTACGCATCCTCGGTCATCCCTTCCGCCTCCCGCACCATCGCGGGGATTGCCCCAATGCTAGGTCGCAGGTTCCAGATGAGTGCGCAGATAAGGACCAATCGCTGCAGCAGATTGCGGGATCCGAGAGGCCTGTCCGGCGCGGCGGAGGCCATGTGAAGACCGGCTCCCATCGTCGCAAGCACAGAGCGGATGGCCTTCGGCGTGAGCGATTCGATCACCAGTGTCGAGGCGAGCGTGGCCCGCTTCAGGAACTCCTCGTCGTCCGCAGCGTCAGGATACACCCACTTCATCTGACGCCCGGCCAAGCTGTCCAGCGAACCGCGCCACAGCGGCTGCGGAGATTCGATTCCAAGGCTCTGGGATAGGCTTGCGAGCGCAACGTTCAGCCCCTGGAGCGTGTCCGCTAGCGAACTGACAGCATCGGGCACGGTCCCTTCCTGGCGCAATGCGTCAGCCGTCTCCTGCGTAGGAGGAGGGACGGCATACTGGCGCCAATGCGGCCACTCCTCGAAGGGCACGCCTTGGGCGAAGTCGCCGATCGCCGTCGCGAGCAGCTCATTGCCGAGTCTGCTCGTGCTGCGGACCAGCCCCCAGTAGTGGCGGCATGACACGGAGCCGTTATCCGCCACATCGAAGCCAGAGGCACCCTCGTATTTCGAGAGCACGTCCTGCTGGAACCAGATCCGAGTCATGTAGTCACACTCCCCAACGAACGCCCGATCGGGGTCCTCCGCGACATCCGTCCAACGAGCTGGGGCTACCGGCCCCGCTGCCGTCGGGAACACGAACGTGTAGGGATCAAACGGCGGCTCTTCACGCCAGGGGTCTCGAATGTCGATTGGCGCCGGCGCGATCTGGTACCAGAGATGGAGGCGCCGCTGCAGGAAGGTTCCCTCGCCGGGGATGTCCTGCCGTGGCCCCCAGTTCTGCATGTATGCCTTCACGCCTTGGTCTGGCGCGCCCAGCGTGACATCTTCGTCAACGAAAGCTCCGACGGCCGCCTCTGATGGGTCGTGCAGGAGCAGATGACGATAGTGACCGACGAGTAAGGCCCTTTGGCGTGCCTGTAAGTACTTGCGCAGGT
This sequence comes from uncultured bacterium, assembly GCA_964473525.1. Classification (GTDB taxonomy): domain Bacteria; phylum Poribacteria; class WGA-4E. Next base: position 18,255 of record CAYYPK010000004.1, on the reverse strand, counting down.
AGTCCACTCGAATGTCGACGACTTCCAGGTTGTCCTCGTCGAGGGTTCGGCGCACGACCACGTCGATCCCTCGGCGGGGATCCGACCAGATGCCCTTACCAGCGGCTCTCTCCTCCAGCTCGAAGAACAGCCATAGGTCCGGGTTGATCACGAATTGAGCGCCAGTCGCCGCGTCGCGAACCCAGACTAGGGGCTCTGCGGTTGTGTACGTAAACGGAATCTGGAATTGGTGGGAGGCGAAGTACCGATATCTATCCGCTTCGCCTGGCGCGTCGTTCTCGATTATCGATCCGCCGGGCTTTCCAACGCCACTGAGGACGTTCCCGACGGAATCCAGGTGGTAGAAGAGGTGAAAGAAGTCGCCGGGCGCGATCAGGAGGGTTTGGCGCTCAACGACACCTTCGACACCGCCGGCGTCACGCTGCGCGGCACCCGTCCACGCCCCGAGCCGGAACCATGACCCACTGAGGGGCTCGGTGAGCAGATCGCGGGAAAGGTCCAATTCCCGGATGCTGCGTATGTGAGCTGGAATGTCGGTATCGTCCATGAGCGAAGACAGGAGTCAATCCCCCAGACCCACGCCTACGTGCCCGACTAGCTCGCAATGGGCGGGGCGGCAGACCTATACAGCGTGGTGGCGGGTCTCCGAGATGTCATGGGGACCGTTCCCTACGAGGTGCAGGCGGTTGCGATGTATCTCGGCTCGGCGCGTCAGGGCCTTGCCGGACAGCCTGTAGTCGCTGTTCCAGCACTCCAGCTGAAGCTCCGGCAACTCGACCATGAAAGCGCCGATCGCATCAGCATCGCCCTTGATGTCGACAACTGCCTGCCAGGAACGTGGCCCAGCGCCAGATTCCCCTGTGACTACCGACCAATGCACAACATCGGCGACACGGCTCCCGTCGACCGCGATTGTTCCCTCGCGCCCCGAGTAGTTCACAATGCGGCTCCTTCCAAATCGGCACGCCTCTTCTACGACACAGCGTAGGAACCCACCTGCGCGATGGCCGCAGAGCAGGCTACACCACGGATTGTAGGGCAGGCGTGTGGATGTGCCAAGGACCACAATGTTCCGCTGGCAGTGGCCTGCGTCTCCATACCAACCACTGCCGGCCCGTGAGAACCTGGCGCACGGCCGAGCGGATCTAGCTGTCCCGGCACGCAGGCAACCGACAGTTTGAGCTGGCCTCGTAGCGACAGCGGCAACTAGAACGCGTGGTCAACGCTCACGACGAAATTCCGCCCTGGGGCATCCACGCCGGAGCCGTGCCACCGGTACCGCCGGTCGAAGGCGTTCTCGACGGCGAGCGTGACGCGGGAAGAGCCTCGGATCGTGGCGCCAAAGCGCGCATTCAGCGTTAGCCAGCCGGGAGTGCCAGCGTTCACGGCGGCGCCGTCCTCGTCGAACGTCACCTCGTCGCGGTCGCGGGTAAGGCCGGGAATACGCGGGTCGCGAATGTCGCCGTTGCTGAGGCGGTTCTGCTTGGCGGCTCCGCGAGCGAACACGTCGGCCCAATAGGACGCCTCGACTGGCTGCCATCGGACGCCCAGCGTCGCGTTCGGCGCCGGCTCGCGTCGGATGCGCGACTCCCACGGCTTGTCGGGATCGGGGTCGCTGCCGCCGATCGTCAGCACCTCGCCGCGCACGAGTGTCCCAACGCCGTAGACCGTGACTGAGGGCGTCGGGCTCACGTAGACGTCCGCCTCAAGGCCTCGCACGACCATCTCGTCCAGGTTGTCCAGGACGTTCACGTCGAGGTCAGGATGCGCCGCCTGGATGTTCCTCGCGAACGTGGGCAAGTCAGCGCCGTACACCTCGGACACCTCGCGGGAGACCATCTGGTCCGTGAGGAACGTGTTGAACGCCGCGACGCTGCCGCCGAAGCGCGGTCGCCGCAGCTTCACCCCAACTTCGAGATTCAGGCTGCGCTCGGGATCAACGTCCGGGCTGGGCGCCTGGATGCCCTGGTTCGTCACCTGCACGCCGGCGAGGTCGTCTATCGTGGGCGCCCGGAAGCCCGTCCCTGCGGCGGCGTGAAGCTTCACTCCCTCGACCGCTTCGTATGCGACGGCCGCGGTGCCTGTCACCGCCATCCCGTCCTTGTCCAGGACGCCGAATGTGGCGTCTTCTAGTGATAGGTCGCTGGTGATGCTGTAAAACGTCGCGTTGGCGCCGACCGACAGAGCGACGGTGTCGCTGACGGCGACCTCGTCCTGGGCGAAGGCACTCACATCGAACGCTGACGACCCGTCCGGGTAGCGTCCCCACGCCTTGGTGGTCGGCAAGGTAGTTTCGCTGGCGACCGAGTCGGCGTAGGCGTCCACGCCGTACGTCAGAGCGTGCGTCCCACCGACGCGCGACTCCCCGACGAGCGATCCCCCAACGGTGCTGACGGTGTCCTCCGTACGGCTCAGATCCGTCGCGGGCTCGGCGTCCACCTTGAGACGCGTTTGCCCCTCGATCTGGCGGTGCAGGGACAGCGTAGCGGTCAGCCTGTCGACGCCTGCCGTGGGCGTTGCCGTGGTATACGAGCCGTAGGCCAGGTGGCGTTCCTGCGGGTCGTATTCCAGCCGTTCGAACTCCTCGCCTGACGCGACCTTGTCCCACCGCGACGACACCTCCTGCCGCACGCCCTGGTATGCGACGCGCACGGACGAGCGGTCGCTGACGACCCACGTCAGTGCGCCGCTGCCAGCCGTTTCCTGGTACGCGGTGGATACGTCCTCGGAGATGCTCTCCTCGTCGTAGACGAGCGTGCGAGCGACCGTGCCAGTCCGCGTGCGGTACGCGGCGGGCAGCACCGACTCGTCATCGTCGCTCGTGAGGAGGAACTTGCGACCCTTCACGTGCACGTCGAGGCCTTTGCCGGGCTGCACCGCGCCCAGGTCTTTACGCGTCAGACCCAGGCGGAAGCCTACGTCTCCCTGGCCGCCGTCCAGCGAGAAGCCCGTAACCGCGTCGCCGGAGGCGCTACCGTAGCGTGCGAACAGGCGAGGGCGCAGCGATAGCTCCGGCGCCTGACGAGCAGGTTCTGGTGACCGGGCGTGGATCACCCCGCCGAGGGCGGAACTGCCATACAGCACGGAGTGCGGGCCGCGCACGACCTCGATCCTCTCGATGTCGTCCACGTTCAGCGTGTTGAAGTACTGGTTAGGCCCAGAGCGGAAGGTCCAGTTGTTCAGCCGCACGCCGTCCACGAGCATCATCGTGTGGTAGCCCGTGAAGCCACGGATGAACGGCGATCCCTGCCCGTTCGTAGTCCGTTGCACGTACACGCCAGGCTCGTCGTACAGCGCGTCGATGGAGCCGATGGGAGTCTTGCTCGCGAGCTCGGCCGGCGTGACGACGTTCGTCGATCCTGAGGCGTCGTACACGGACTGTTCGCTTCGAGTCGCCGTGACGATGATCTCGTCGAGTTCCGCCCCCGCGCGCGGTTCCTCCGCGAACGCCGCTAGGGTACACCACGCCGCCGCGCACCACGCCACCGCAACTGCCGTCCGGTTCATCATCTTTCCCCGCGCTGTCTCGGGCCGTCCGTTGGAGTTGTATACGACGCACACAGGTACTAGGTGGCATGGAAGCACATTCGGCGCCACGTCCGCGCGGCGAGACGTTCCTGCGCTCGTTGGGCAAACGGGGGTAGCAGACGCATGTAGGTGGCGTTCTTGCTGCACAGGTGTCCAGATGTTGGGCACCCCCGCCACCAAGGCCTGTGCTCGCGCCGCGCGTACAGCGGCCCATATCGGCTGCGGCGCGTCAGGATCGTCCGTGCGCGACACGTGGGAAGGTCCTTGGGCGCGACGAGTAGGGATGTGGGATACTTGTAGTGAGAGGCGCTCGCTCCGACGCTGTCTCGACTCCCGGCAGCCCGTGTGGTCGGCTGGGCGTCGCCTGTCCCGTATGGCCAGCTCGAACAGCCCTGCACACGCAGGCTTCGCCACCTATGTCAAAGGCGAATCCCATGCTCCGTGGCGCGCCGATTGAACACAGCCCCACCGTGGTCTATACGCGCGGCCCGGACAACCTCCAGGCTATCACGTCCATCAGCGAAGACGTGTACGACCTGACTGGCTTGGGCGCAACGTGGTTCCTCGCCGAGCCAGGGCGGTACGCGTCGCGTATTCATCCTGATGACAGCGATCGCGTAGACGCCGCCATGCAGGAAGCGGTGGTCGATGACAGTACGCGTGTGGTCGACCACCGCTTCCTGCATGGCGATGGCAGCTACCTATGGCTGCGTGACACCACCCGCGCGACCTGCGACGCGGATGGCAGAGGCGAGATCGCCGGCTCGGTGATCGACATCACCGATCTCATGGCGGCCATCGAGGCAGCGGAGGAGCGCGGACAGGTCAGCGATGCCGAGCGACGCGTCAAGGAGCGTGAAGAGAGGACACAGCTCGTCGCCGACAATCTCCCCGTGCTGATCTCCTACGTGGACGCCGATCTGCGGTACCAGTTCTGCAACGAGACCTACGAGGAATGGACCGGGCTGGCGAGGGACGACATTCTGGGCGCGCACGTGCGCGACGCCCTTGGGGACGAATACTACGAACGCGTACTCGGACGCATGACCCTCGCCCTGTCCGGCGAGCCGCAGCAGCACGAGGCGCTCAAGGAGCACCCCACGCTGGGGCCGCGGCGTCTCCTGGTGAACTACGTGCCGCATGTGTCGGGTGAGGAAGTCGTAGGTCTGTTCGTGCTCGCGGCGGACATCACGGCGCGAATTCAGGCCGAGACCGCCGTTCGCGAGAGCGAAGCGCGACTACAGTCGGTCATGGACTCCGCCGTTGACGCCATTCTTACGATAAACGAGCGGGGAGTCATCAAGTCCGCCAACCGAGCAACCGCTGACATGTTCGGGTATGCATCGGGCGAGTTGGTCGGTCGTGACCTGCGAACGCTCATGCCCGAGCCGTACCGCGCCGAACACCGAGATCACGTGGCCCGCTACGTCGAGACCGGGGAGGCGAAGATCATAGGGATCGGCCGTGAAGTCCAGGGACTGCGGGCAGACGGGACGGTATTCCCCATGGAGCTGTCCGTAGGCGAGGCCGAGGTCGAGGGGGAGAAGCTGTTCACCGGGATCGTGAGAGACATCACGAGCCGAAAAGCGCTCGAGGAACGGCTTAGCGAACTGAACGCCCACCTCGAGCAGCTCGTCGCGGAGCGCACGGCCGACCTGGCGCGAGAAACCGAGGAGCACAGGCGCACCCGCGACCTCATGGAGCGCGTGCTCGCGTCCGCACAATGCCTGCTGTGGCACGGCTCCGTCGACGAAGCCGCCGACGGTAGCTTCGTGTGGGACATCGCGCCCGTGAACGAGGACGCCGCCAGCGAGTCCCTCCCTCTTGATGTCGCCGACGGACAGGGCTGGCACGACGCGCTCCGCGAGGCGAGACTGCCCGAGCATCGCGACAGGGCTGACCGCACCGCGGAAGCGGCATTCCGAGGCTCCCAGACTGGGTATAGCCAGGATCTTGGCTATGTGGACCGGCACGGCGTGTCGCGGTCGATGCGAGAGAACGTCTTCGTGGAGCCAGACGGCGACGGGCGATGGCGTGTTCGAGGCGTCATGGTGGACAACACGAACTGGCGGCATGCCGAAGACGTCAGGACGATGCTGCACGAGATACTCGAAGCCGCCCATGCCACCCCAACCCTCGGTGACATGTACAGAACCATCCGAGAGTCGCTGCTCCGCCTCATCGACTTCACGAGGTTCTCGGTCGCGCTAGTGGTCGATGACGACCCCAACCTGTTCGCGTTCGCTTATTGGGTGGACGAGGACGGTACGGGGGAGAACGGCCCTCCCATCGAGATGCCTCGCTCGAGGACGGCCATCGTCGCCCGCACCAGGGAGACGCACTACTTCAATGCCACCCAAACCCACCAGATAGCCGACGCCGGGGAGCTTGAATTCCACGATGTGGATCCCCGCGCGTGGGTGGGCTCCCCGCTCGTCGTCGGCGACCGCCTCATCGGCGTCTTGCGGATCGGCCATCAGTCGGCGTCCGATCCCTACACGGCCCGCGACATTGATGTGGTGACGTACGCCGCGCAACAGATAGCCATCGCCATCGACCGCAGGCGCGCGCATGATGCCCTGAGAAACGAGCAACGTCTGTTCCAGGCGCTCATGGACAACCTCCCAGACACCATCTACATGAAGGATTTGGAGTCCCGGTTCTTGCGGGTGAACGCGGTGTGCGCGGCGTCGCTTGGCATGGCGCGTGCCAGCGATGCGGTCGGCCTTAGTGACACGGACATCTGGCCGGGTGAGGAGGCACGCCGATACCGCGCCGAGGAGGAGGAGGTGATGCGCAGCGGCGAGGCCATCCTCGGGCGGATCGACGGCGACGGCTCCGGCCACTGGGTGTCCACCACGAAAGCCCCGTTGCGGGACGAGAGCGGCGAGGTGATCGGGCTCGTGGGCGTGAACCGTGATGTGTCGGTCGCAATGCGCGTGCGGGAAGCGTTGCGGGAGAGCGAGACGCAGAGAACGCAGTTGCTGGAACAGATGATCGCCGTCCAGGAAGAGGAACGCGCGCGTATCTCACGGGAACTGCACGACCAGGTCGGGCAGGAGCTTACCTCGGTGCTCATCGGCCTACGCGTCATCGAATCCGCCAAGACCACCGAGGAAGCCACGCGACAGTCCGCTGCCCTGCGCGAAGTTACCGCCAGCACGCTCGAGGACGTGCGGCAGATAGCCTTCGACATGCGACCCAGTTCGCTGGACGACCTGGGCATGGCGACCGCGCTCAACCGAGACCTGAAGACACTCGCCCAGAACGCTGGCATTGCCGCCTCGTTCCAGTCGCACAACCCTGAGGACATCTCGCTCCCGACAGAGATGGAGGTCGGGATCTACCGCATCGTGCACACCGCTCTAACGAACGTCGTGCGACACGCCAACGCCAAGAGCATTAACGTGCTGATGCGCACGCGTCGGACCTCGGACGGGATGAGCGTCGCCGTGCTCATCGAGGATGACGGCGTCGGCTTTGACGTTGGCGCGGTGCTGTCGGGACCTGTCGAGGGCCGTTTCGGCCTGCTCTCCATGCAGGAACGCGCCAGGTTGATGGGAGGCAAGGTGAGCATCGAGTCGGTCCTGGGGGAGGGTTCCGCTGTCGTCGTCGAGATTCCCAAGAAGGGCTGGCCGCTAGAGTAGCAGTACTCTCGACTGCCCTACCCACGACCGGGGCGCGAATAGCGGCGGCGCCGACACATGGCGGGAACGCGCGCCTGGATGCCGGCTGCCGGCTGCCCCCGAATGCGTTACCATAGCAGACATCGTGACCGCCCAAGCGCGCATCGCCCCAGCCATGAGAGAGCGCCGATGATCCTTCGCGCTAAGTACGTCATGCCGAGCAGCCACGAGGTGTTCGAAAACGGCGCGGTACGGATCGTCAACGACGAGATCATGGATGTCGGCGAGTTCCCAAGGGTCGCGCAGGGACACGGCGTCCCGATACACGACCTCGGCGACGTGGCGCTCCTGCCCGGCTTCATCAACGCGCACACGCATCTGGAACTGGGTGACCTTGTCGGGGAGATTCCGCCGCCTGCGTCGTTTACGGAGTGGGTTCGCCAGGTCATCGCTCAACGCCCCACGGACGCCGACGCCGTGCAACGCGCTGTCGCCGCCGGAGCTGAGGAGTCGCTGCAAGCCGGCACGACCACGCTCGTGGACATCACCGCGACAGGACACAGCCTGGCTCCTCTGATGGAGTCGCCCATCCGTAAGCGGGTGCACTTCGAGACCCTGGGCTTCGATGAAGAACGCTCGCGACAGAGTCTGCGGACGCTTCGCGACAGGCTTTCCGACGCCGGTCAAGATGCGCTGACAACCGTTGGCGTGTCGCCGCACGCGCCGTACTCCACCTCCGAGACACTCTATCGCGAGTGCGTGCGCATGCAGGCGGAGAACAGTCTGCCGATGTGCTCCCACGTCGCCGAGACCGTCGAGGAGGAGCAATTCGTACGCGACGGCACGGGGCCGTTCGCCGACCTGCTTGATTCATTAGGCGTGGATCTGGGCGACTGGGCGCCGAAGGGCGTGACCCCCGTCCAGTACCTGCACAAGTTGGGCTTCTTCCAGTCGTCGCCGCTACTTGTGCACGGCAACTACATCCGCGACGAGGACATCCCGATACTGCGGGATCTGAATGTCACCGTCGTCTTCTGCCCGCGCAGCCACGCGTATTTCGGACACTCCGACCACCCGTTCGAGAAGCTCTTCGCTCTCGGCGTCAACATCGCGCTCGGCACGGACAGCCTCGCCAGCACACCGTCTCTCAGCATGCTCGATGAGATGCGATTCATCGTCGAGACGATGCCGCACGTCTCACCGGAGCGCGTGCTGACGCTTGCTATGCTGAACGGCGCCAAGACGATGAAGGTGCGCGCGAAGATCGGCGGGCTACGCTCCGGCTGGAAAGCAGACATCGTCGGAGTGCGCATACCCCCGGGCGCGTCCCGTGTACCTGAACGCATCCTCGCCGACGAGGCCAGCGTCGTCCTGACGATGGTCGACGGCAAGGTCTGCTACCAGGCTACCGACTGACGTTCGTCGCTCTGCTCCGTGGTCTTCCTCTCCGTCCCACGTTCGGTGAGAATAGGGTCGCCTCGCACTCCGAGAGGGAGACCCATGGCGACCACCGACCCCGTCCGCATTGCTCAATACGGCGTGTCGCACGCGCACGCGTCCGGCCATGCATCCGTCCTGAACGCCGATCCCGAAGTGGACTTCGTCGGCGTATATGAGCCCTCGGCAGCCGCGCGCGGGAAGGCGCAAGGGGCCACTGCATACGAGGGCGTGCGTTGGTACGACTCGCCGGACGAGATGCTCGCCGACGACTCCATCCCAGCCGTGGCGGTTGAGGGATACGTGCACGAACTACTGCCGTTCGCGCGCGAGTGCGTAGACGCGGGCAAGCACATCTGGCTCGACAAGCCGGCAGGTGACGACTTGGCGGAGTTCGAGGCGATCGTGGAGATCGCGCGAGACAAGGGTCTGCTCGTGCAACTGGGGTATATGTTCCGCTACAACGAGGCGTTCCAGCGCATCTTCGCGCTCGCCGAGGCCGGCGCGTTGGGCGACATCTTCGCCATCCGCGGACGCATGTCCACTTCCGTCGGGCTGGAAACGCGGGAGCAGCTTTCACGGCACAAGGGCGGCATCCTCTTCGAGCTCCTCGGGCACCTCATTGACCCCGTCGTCCATCTGCTCGGGCGCCCAGACAAGGTGACGTCTTTCCTGCGCAACGACGAAGGCCCCGTGCCGAAGTTCGACGACAACACGCTGACGGTGTTCGAGTACGAGAACGCCATCGCCAGCCTGAGCAGCGCCGCCATCGAGAACGAGCCGTTCCCCTGCCGTCGCTTCGAGGTGTATGGGACTAAGGGCAGCGCCATCATTGAGCCATTGGAGCCTCCCTCCCTACGGGTGTGCCTGAGCGAACCTGGCTACGCGTACGACACGGGCGCCGGCTACGACGGGCATCCATACGAACATGGCTGGCAGGATGTCGAAGTCGCGCAACCGTCTCGGTACATAGACGACGTGGTGGCGTTCGTAGCGGACATTCGGGGCGAGAAGCAGCCGGACAGGTCGCTGGACCACGAACTGCTCGCGCAGGAGACGATCCTCCGCGCCTCGCAGCAGGGCGTGTCGTTGTGAGCATGGCCTAGGATGAAGGCATGAGCGAATATCGCGTTGGCATCGTGGGACTCGGCTTGGGGAAGCAACGGGCGGAGGGGTACAGGCAGAACCCACGCGCGCGTATCGTCGCCGCGTGCGACACGGACGCCGCGCGGCTGCGCGACTTCGTTTCGGACGGCGACGGCGTGACGGGCTACGGCGACATCGACGACATGCTCGACGCCGAAGACCTCGACGTCGTGAACGTCTCGACCCCCGACTGGATGCACCTCGACCACGCCTCGAAGGCGCTTCGCCGCGGCCACCATGTGCTGTTGGAGAAGCCCATGGTTCGTTCGCTGCAAGAGGCGGACGCGCTCATCCGCGTCGTCGAGGAGAGCGCCCGGACGCTCATGGTCGGACAGAACTACCGTCGCATTCCCATGTCCGTTCTCGCGAAGCGCCTGCTCGCGGAGAACGCGCTTGGGGAGGTCTTCTACGCCGCGTCGGAGACGTTCCAGCACAAGCGTCGGCAGTTCGCGCGGTCGCCATGGTACGCCAGCGCGGAACACCCGAGGGCGGCGCTGCTAGGCACGGGAATCCACGCTGTCGACCTGCTACGGTGGCTCCTCGGAGAGGTTGAGGAGGCGTCGGCCTACGGCAATCACATTGCTTACCCGGAGTTCCCGGGTGACGACTTCACGATGGTCCAGTACCGGTTCGCGAGTGGCATCGTGGGTCGGGTGGGCGTCGCGTACGGCTCCGTGCTGCCACGCGGAGAGGGCGGCATGACGCTCCAGTTGTACGGCTCGGAAGGCAGTCTCGTGAACGAACGATACTACGTCGGCGAGCCGGGCCAGGGAGACTGGGTGGCGGAGGAACTGCCAGCCGTCCGCAATCCGTTCTGGCAGGAGGTCGACCACTTCCTGCAGTGCCTTGACGCTGGCGCCACTCCGGCGGTGGACGTGCGTGAAGGGGCGCGGAACGTGGCAGCGTGTCTGGCTGGCGTCGAAGCGGCTGCCAGCGGGAAACCTGTGACGCCGAAGCGGTACTGAGCCGATGCAGAGACATGAGGAGGACGGATGAGCAGGGCCGAGGAGAAGACAGTACGCCTGCGGGTCGTTTGCGTGGGTCCACCCGACCCCATCGAACACGACGCGGAGTTCGGCATCCAGGACAAGAAGCGCACCGTGGCGGAGAAGCCGCTGGACGCCAACGGGGATGTCCACTACGACATCGAAGTCCGCGCGAGGTGGCACGACCAGAAGGAACTCCCGAACTTCCTCGGCCCGTGGACGAATGGGAAGATCGAGGAGCGGTTCCTCTATCTAGCGTGGACGCCTCTTGACCCAGACGCGCCGCGAGGGCCGCTCAGCGGCGGCCGCATGAAGATCCACCTGAAGTCCATCACGTGGGAGCAGATCGAGGAAGCGGACGAAACTGGTGGCGTCCTCATCGCGCGGGTCAACGGCCGCAACTCTGACGGCTCGCTCGCGTGCGCTTCCGTCCCACTCCTGGACGGCGGGTGGGTCGTCGCGAACGCCTCGGAATTCGAGGTCATTGAGCCAGCGTAACCGTACGCACGCACTTGGGCCGCGCGTCGGCTTGTCCGGCCCGCCGGGAAACGCTATCGTCCCCCGCGAGTCGCGTTGTGGCGCGGAGCAGGAGGCTATCTCGGGACATGGACAGGGCACGGGTCTGCATCGTCGGCACGGGGTGGACCGGTACGAACCACTTCGCGGGTTACTCCGCGATTCCCGACAAAGCCGAGATCGTTGCCGTGGTGGCGCGCTCCGACGCGTCGGCCGCCAAGGCTGCGGATTGGGGCGTGCCGCGCGTCCACCGAGACTACGATTCCGCTCTCAAAGACAACGACATTCAGGCGATGGATCTGTGCGTTCCACACGCTCTGCACGCTGGCATGGCGGAAGCGGCGCTGCAATCCGGTCGCCACGTCATGACCGAGACGCCCACCTGCATCACACTGGAAGAATGTCGACGCCTGCGCGTGGCGCTGCATCTGCACCCCGATCTCGTGGCCGCCACGGGGCATGTCGTACGCGTGTGGAAGACGTACCAACACGCCAAGAGAATCGCGGAGGAGGGTGGCCTAGGACACATCTTCCACGCGACCTCCGACTATACCCACAAGGCCCCCGAGGGTGAGTATCCCAGTCGCGACACGTGGGGATGGAACCCGCTGATGACGGGTCGACTCAGCATCGGCTATCACAGCGTGGACCTGCTGCGCTGGATCGTGGGAGACGTGGACGAGGTGTCGGCGGATTACAACGACGACGCGAAGGTAGCGGTCTTGCGCTTCAAGAACGGCGCGTTGGGCCACGTGCTCACGAGCGGCTCGGTCGCCCACCCATACATCCTGTCGTTGGCGGTGCGCGGTCTTGAGGGCACACTGTTCTGCACCTGGCAGGAGGACGTGCTGCAAGGTCACTACCACCAGGGCATCGAGTGGGGTCCCACGGAACTCGAGCCACAACCCATGCACGGGCGCGGCTCGACGGAGTGGCAGGACGAGATGGAAGCGTTCGTGGACGCCATACGCGAGGGCTCCGAGACGCCCTGTCCCATGCTTGACGGCATCAAGACGGTCGAGACGTGCCTCGCCATCGACCAGGCCATGACCGTGCAGTCGCGTGTACGTGTGAGGAGCTGACAACGTGCGTGCCCTGAGGATAGCGGTCGTAGGAACCGGCGGACGCGCGCAGACGCATCTGTCGACGATCAGGAAGCTGCACGACCTGTACACGCTCTGCGCCGTGTGCGACGCCGACGCCGCGCGCGCCGAGGAAAACGGCGCGAAGTGGGGCGCCAAGAGCTACACGGACGTTCGCTCTCTGCTGGACGCCGAGAAGCCTGACGTCGTGTCCATCGTCGTGCCGCCGGACGCGCACCATGTGATCGCGACGTTGAGCGCCGAACGGGGCGCGCACGTCATCACGGAAACGCCCATCACGACCACCTTGGGCATGGCGGATGCCATGATGGACGCGTGCATCCGTCACGGCGTAAAGCTGGAGGTGTCGGAGAACGTGTGGCGTTGGCCGCAGGAGCGTCTCAAGCGCATGGTCGTCGACGCTGGCGTCATCGGCGACGTGACGCATTCTCGGCTCTGGTACTCGTCGGGCAGCTACCACGGCTTCAATGCCGTCCGCACCTTGGTCCGGGACGAAGCCACGCGCGTGTTGGGGCACGGAGGGCTGCTCGCCGTTCCGTCCTACGTCGACCACGCCGGTCAGAGCGTCACGGGGCAGGACTGGGAGAACGGCATCGTTGAGTTCGAGAACGGCGTCACGTGCCTCTATGAATTCCCGCCACGCGGGCATCGGAACAACCTGTGGGAGATTGAGGGTACCGGCGGCCAGTTGGTTGGGCGCGACGTATACGTGTACGATGGCGAGAGGCGAGTTACCCACGGCATCGAAGACGTGGTCGGCGAAGCTAATGGGCGACCCACACTTGACGCCGTACGCGTCGAGGCGCATCCAGAACTCGTGTGGGAGAACCCCTACCGACAGTACGGCGTACGAGATATGGACGACGTCAGCCGGGCGCAGATCCTCGGCGGGATGCACGAAGCCGTGACGACGGGCGGCGAGCCTGGCTACGGGGCAGCGAACGGCAGGCGAGATCAAGAGCTATGCATCGCCGTCAGGGAGAGCGCGATGCGGGACAGTGGCTGGGTACCCATGCCGCTGGCTGGACAACTTCTCCACGAGGATCGCCAGCATGAGGAGTTCCGCGCCAAATACGGGGCAGACCCGTTCGACGTGGAAGCCCTCGCGAACGTGATGTTCCCGCGCACGGGTGTGCGCCGGACAACCGGAGCATAGAGATGATTCAGATCGCGGAAGTGTTCTCGCCGCAAGACGAAAGCCTGGCCCGGATGGTCAGCCAGTGCGGGGTGGAACACGTCGTCGCCATGCTAAACCTGAGGCCGAAGAAAGGCGCGAGCGACGACGAGCAGCCGTGGAGCTACGAGTCCCTGGCACGCGCGGACGAGCAATACAACGAGGCGGGGTTCGAGATGGCGGTCATCGAGAGCCGCCCGCCAATGCACAAGACGAAGCTCGGGCTCGACGGTCGAGACGAAGAGATCGACATCATCTGCGAGTTCATCCGCAACATGGGTCGCGTTGGCATCCCGTGTTGGTGCCCGGAGTTCATGGCTGGCGGCGTGCAAGTGCTGCGCACGTCCAGCGACATTAGCTCGCGGGGCGGGGCCCTTGTCACCGGCTATGACCACGGCGTGATGAGCAAGGAGCCGCTCACGGAGTACGGCGAGGTTTCCGAGGACAAGATGTGGGACAACCTCGAGTACTTCCTCGAGCGCGTCGTTCCCGTCGCGGAGACAGCGGATGTGAAACTCGCCATGCATCCAGACGATCCGCCGCTTTCTCCCATCCGCGGCATCGGGCGCATTATGTCCAGCGTCGAGAACTACCAGCGCATGGTCGACCTCGTTCCCAGCGCGCACAACGGCGTCGCCCTCTGCCAGGGCAACTTCGCGCTGATGACGAAGGATCTGCCAGCCGCCATCCGTCAGTTCGGGCAGCAGGAGAAGATCCACTTCGTCCACTTCCGCGACGTCCGGGGCACGCCCCGCAAGTTCGAAGAGACGTTCCACGACGATGGTCAGACGGACATGTACGCGTGCATGAAGGCGTACAAGGATGTCGGCTACGAGGGCGTCTGCCGCCCCGACCATGTGCCGACGATGGAAGGCGACAGCAACGACCGCCCGATGTACTCCTCCATAGGACGCCTGTTCGCCATCGGCTATCTCAAGGGGCTACGCGAGTCCGTCTACCGGGACTAGCGCCGGCACAGACCTGTCTGCGCCCGCCTGGCCGAGCAGGAGCAAGGCGACAGGTGGGCTCCGTGTGTCCGCTGGCTCAGGGCGTACTCCGCGATGAAGCCAGCGGCCGCGACGCCATCTTGTGGTGGGCGCTCGCTACGCGGCCACGTTCCGCCTTCCGCCGCCCATCCGATATACTCCCTGCCGTTCAGACCTCTTGCCGCGCCGTAGCCATGTCGCCGGAGGATCGCGCGTGAGCGTCCCAGCCCTGTTCGAATCCACGGAGGCGGTCGTCCCCGCGCAATGGGCGCGCGCGCAGCGCCAACTCATCGACCTGATGAACGACATCGCTCCGAAGTTCGTGCGGCGGTACACGCGCAACGATGGCACGCTCGTTTGGCGCGACGAATGGCCGGGCATGGACGGCTCCGACGACGCCTATGAGAGCTTCTGGTCGTTCCCGCTGCTGTACGCTCTCGGTGGGTCGGAAGAAGTGCACGAACTGGCGCGCCGAGAGTGGAACGCCCTCACCTGGCAATTCACGCAGTACGGCCAGGTGCACAACGAGTACGACGCCTACTACGACTGGATGCACCACGGCGAAAGCTCGACGTACATCTACTACTACGGGCTGGCGGACCCCTACGTGCATCAGGACCGCGAGCGCGCTCTGCGGTTTGCTGGCATGTACATCGGCGAGGATCCCGAAGCGCAGAACTGGGATCCCGTCCACAAGATGATCCGCTCGCCCATCAACGGCAGCCGCGGCCCGATCTTCGAGATGTCGGCCGAGGACTGGGTGACGCATCGGGACGTGCTAGCAAACTACCTGTCGCCGTACGAGGACGTGCCAGGGCTCGACCCGAACGACCCGAAAGCCATCGCCGACTGGAACGACGACGAGGCGTTTGGCGAGGTGCTGAAGCGCATGAACGAGCGCATGGTTCCCGGCGACGTGCCGCTGAACTTGAACGCCACCAGCCTTGTCACCAGCGCCTACATGTACACCGGCGACGAGAAGTACCGCCGGTGGGTGCTGGATTACGTCGAGGCGTGGGCGGAACGGGCGAAGCGCAACGGCGGGGTCGTCCCGGACAACGTGGGTCCAAACGACGAGATCGGCGAGCGCATGGACGGCAAGTGGTGGGGCGGTTACTACGGATGGCGCTGGCCGCACGGCTCCATGAACATCCTCGAATCGACGCTCATCGGCGGGTCGAATGCGCTCCTTCTCACGGGCGACGATTCGTACCTCGACCTGCATCGGTCGCAGTGGGACTACCTGTGGGAGCTGGGCAAGGAACGCGATGGCGTGTTTCAGACGCCGCATCGTCACGGCGAGGTCGGGTGGTTTGACTACCGCGTCCCCAACAACCGCTACCCGTTGCATCTCTACTGCCTGACCCGCAAGCCGGAAGACCGAGAGCGCCTGATGCGCTGCGGCGAGTTGCCGACGCGGAGCGGGTTCAGCAAGGGCGGTCAGTACGTCCCGTTCGCGTGGTTCGACCTTGTTGACGGTGGGAACGCAGGCGTTGCCGACGAGATGCTCGCCGCGACGTACGTCGAAATGTGCCGACGCCTCAACCTCATACGCCACGACGACGGCGACCCCGCCGAGTGGGACGTCCACCACTGGCAGGACTTGAACCCCGTCGTCTGCGAGCCGCTGGCGCAGTTGACGACCGGGTCTCCCGGCGCAATCTACCACGGCGGGTTGCTCCACGCGGCGGTTCGGTACTTCGACCCGGCGGCGGAGCGCCCCGGTCTGCCCGACGGTGTGTCGGCGTTGGTCAGCCGCGTGTCGGACGGTGGCATCACTGTCACGCTCTCGAACACGGACCTGCTGGAAGCGCGAGATGTCATCGTGCAGGCGGGCGCGTTCGCGGAGCATGAATTCGTGGATGCTACGGTCGACGGCGTCACCGAGTCCGTGGACGGAAGGCACTTCACCGTCCGACTCGCCGCAGCCTCGGAACTGAGCGTCGATCTGACGATGAAGCGTCACGCGAACGCGCCGACGTACGACTTCCCGTGGCCGGTGTAGCCCGGAGCCAGGAACATGCCTCCCCCAAGCGACCTGATGAAGCGTATGGAGGCGCTCAACCGGCGGCCGTTGAAGGACAAGCCCAAGGCGAAGCCGGCCGAGAGCGAGGACGCGGACGCGCGTGAGGAGGCCGCGACGCCTCCGCGTCGCACGCGACCACGCCCCCCGCGAGCGCCCGTGGCTGCGGCCGCAGGCATCGTCAACATGCCGGAGGGCGTGGAAGCGGAGTCCAAGGACGCTGGCCCCGCGCTCCTCATCACCACCGATGTGGACACGTACGACGCCGACTGCGCAGGCCTTTCGGCGAGATTCCGCGAGCACGTGGACGACCGCGAGTCTGCCTTCCACAGAAACGTCGCGCGGCGCGGCGAGCTCAACATTCGGGGCGTCGAGGACGTCCTGTTCGTCGACCTTGAGACCACGGGTCTGTCGAACACGCCCGTCTTCCTTATAGGCGCGATGGTGTGGACCGAGGCAGGACTGTCCGTGCGTCAATACTTCGCCCGGAATCTGGACGAAGAGGCCGCGATCCTGTCCATCTTCGCGGAGCATCTCTCCCCCGCCACATGGCTCGTCACCTTCAACGGCAAGAGCTTCGACTGGCCGTTCACGCAGGCGCGCGCCTTCCACCATGGCGTGGATGTCCCGTTCCACGGCACGCATGTCGACCTGCTGCACGTCGGGCGCCGCGCCTGGGGTGACAGCCTGCCCAACTGCAAGCTGCAAACGCTAGAGCGCTTCATCTGCGACCGCACACGCGTGGGCGACATCCCCAGCAGCCAGATCCCCGATGCCTACCTGCGCTTCACGCGTACCGGGGACGCCTCCCAGATGGCGTCCGTGCTAGAACACAACGCCCTGGACCTCATAACGCTCGCGGAGCTCATCACGCGTCTGCCGGAGGAGGTGGCGGGCCCGACGCGGCGGCGCAGGTCGCGTAGGCGATGATGACCGCGGCAAGCGGGCGCCATCACTGGCGACAAGCGCCTGAAGCGCCACAGGAACGCACGAGACGCTAGGTGATTGGCGTCAGTAGGCGTGGAACGCCATGCGAAGCACACTGGGAATGGGACGCTAGGTCGTACCGAGGGGTATCGGCTCGGGATCCGCGCGCCGTGGGTGACTCCACACGCTCCCGAGGCTACTGCTGTAGACACCGCAAGCAGCCTGTAGATCCGCGGTGTTCCCGCCCGACGAACGGAGAGCGTCATGAAGGCATCTGCGTTCTTCCGACAATACAGCGCCCGCGAACCGTTCTCCCGCATGGCCCCCAAGCTAGGAGCCTTCTTCCAGGAGTACCTGGAGCACGAGAAGGTGATTCGCTTCGGTGAACAGCATGTGCTCAACACCCATTTCCCACCGTACCCCAGCCGCGCCTTCGACATGCTCGTGGAGAACTTCACGCGGGTAGGGACTGCGGACGACAGGCGACTGCACTCCGTCACGCTCGCAGTCACCAACCGGTGCGACTACAACTGTTGGCACTGCTACAACGCCGGTCGCAGTCAGAGTGATGTTTCTCTGTCCTCCATGCGCAGCGTCGTGCGCCAGTTGCAGGATCTGGGATCGGTGATGGTGGCGCTCTCTGGAGGGGAGCCCCTGCTTCGCGACGATCTGGAGGAGATCGTGGGAGCATTCGACGATCGTACCTGTCTCACGCTCAACACTACCGGCGATGGTCTGTCACGCTCACGGAGGGTGTACATAGATCGGTGTAAACGACCATGGCTGATATAGCATGGGGGTCG
>CAYYPK010000003.1:0-320769 GCA_964473525.1 uncultured bacterium | reverse complement strand
GGATGCCAGTGACGTGAGAAGGCCGTTTACACCGAATCCTTGACACCCTCCCGCCTTCTCAATGACCTCGTTCGTGCGCTTCTGCAGGCGCACATATCGGCTTTCGACCAGAGGCTCAGGGTTAGCTAGCATCTACAGGCTCAATGTCTACGGCGGCGCGATGTATAGAGAGAGTTGCTCACCGCGCGCGACGCGTTCCCAAATCGCCGCCGCGCGTCGGAGTCGGCGGCTTCCGAGGCCGTTCCCGGGCTCGCGCCAGCGCTCGCCGTGCGACTGTAGCTCCAGAGTCGGTGCCATATTGTGCCGGTGTGTGTGTCGCGGTCAAGAGCCCCAGCGTCACCTAGATCTGCGCGCGCAGCCATGGTCTACAGCTCAGCTGACAGAGGCAAGCGTCCACTGCCGGCTTCCCGGTGGGCGCTCAACGTGGCGTGAGAATGCGTGGCGCCTAGCGCGGATTCGCCTCGCGCGGGTGCGCCTAGACCAAATCCGGCCTCACTATGCGGTTCTCGCGCCTCCACCCGTTCCGCGCGGCCACGCCCTGTCGGAGACCGCGAGACGCCGTTCGTTGGCTTCGTGGCATCACGTGGGTAGGTGTCTTCGGCCTGCTGCTGTCGGGTGCATGGTCGTACTGCTCCGTCTGTCATGTCGCCAGCGCTGGAACTTCCGGCGACGGCATGCGGTCACGCTCTACCAGCCGACTCCCGACCCGACCGACCGTGCCTTTGCGTCGCCGCCGCCGATTGCAGACACTCAGGGAAGGTCTGTTCCGAAGTGGTAAATATCCCACACACGGCTCTACCGCCAGTCGAACACTGTGCCCAGTAGCAGCGCAGGTTCATCTCGGAGCGTGTCGTAGACGCCCGCGGCCTCCGCAACCCGAACTGTGTCCTGTATGATCGGAGCGAATTGGACCAGACGCCGGCGTACGAGGCGGCACAGGTTGTCAAGGTCAGAGGTATCGAAGTGGCTGTTCTGCTTGATGGTGATCTCGCGCCCCTGCCCCCGGTTGAACGTGTACTCCACCTTGTGCCTGCCAGCGATGAAGAGCACGGAGCCACCATGTTCAGCGGCGCGGATGAGATCGTCCTCCATGCCAGGAACGCCGGCAACGTCTAGAACCGCGCGGAACCCGGCGTCTGGGATCTGCTCTGCCCACTGCTCCCCGGCAACGGACACCACTTCCTCCGCGGCGCCGATCTCGCGGGCGACGGTCAGCCGGCGGTCGTCGATGTCACACAACGTGACGCGAGCGCCCATGGCATTCGCGATTTGCGCAGCGAGCTGTCCTACGATGCCAGCGCCGACAACGAGGAACCGGTCGCCCATTCGCAGGTCGGCGTTTCGGCAGCAGCGCATCGCGACGCCACCTACCCCGAAGAGCGCGGCGTGCCTGGGTTCGACGTCGTCGGGGAGTTTGATGTGCAGTCCGTCTTCGTCCTCGAGACAGAACTCCAGGTGATCCTGGCTCATGTAGAGCACGTCACCGACCGCCAACTCCTCGACGTCAGGGCCGACCTCAATCACCTCGCCCACGTTCTGATACCCACAGCCACCAGGGAGCGCGTCCGTTGGGCGTGCGTAGTTCCCGCCGATCAGGTCATTTCGCTCAGTCCCGTTGGTAACGCCCGTCAATAGGGCCCGTGTGAGAACCTGGCTGCCCGTAGGGGTAGCAGGCGCGGGCCAGTCGTCTACGAGACGCTTCTCGCGGACTCCGTCATCCCTCATCGTCGTTACGAGCGCTCGCATTGACGCTGCCCCTCCTCCGTGAGTGGGTGTTCCTGGCTCTTGGTACACGACGTGTATCGCGCAGCAGCAGAACGCAGCGGACGATAGGCGCGGCCAGCACCAAGCGCGGCTCGCCAGCCAATGGGGTCTGGGCGTCTGACACGCTCCCAGCATACCTTACGCCAAGAGCCAG
This sequence comes from uncultured bacterium, assembly GCA_964473525.1. Taxonomy (GTDB): domain Bacteria; phylum Poribacteria; class WGA-4E. Next base: position 318,851 of record CAYYPK010000003.1, on the reverse strand, counting down.
GCCGACATCCATGCGACTAGAGCCACGGCCTGCTGGTCGGGCAGGACATTGGTCCATGGGCCAGCGCGGACTGTCCGAGAGCTGCGGCGCTCTCCCTCGCCACCACCAGCGACAGCTTCGAGCCGGCTATCGCTGTCGCGGTGGCGGTCTCCGGGATCAGCTGCGGGACAGGCGTTCGCCGCTGTCACCGGGCCTCTGGTCGAGGCCCGGTGCCCATGGGGCCAGTGCGACTCGCGCTGGAGTTGTGTCGGCAACACGTCGGGCGGACCGACGCCGCCGCGTGACTCGCTGCGGTGCAGCCCGTCCGGTGACCCATACACGCCGCGCTCCTGCGGAGTTGCACGCTCGTGCCGTGCAGTTGGTCTAAGGACTGCCGGCGATGTAGAACGTCGCGCTGTCCTGTGGTCCGATGATCTGGTGGTCCGCGTCGACCGGCACGACATACACAGCGTACGTCTGACGATCTGCTAGCCCGGTGATGGTCGCGCTGTTCCCATCTGGCGCCATCGTACCGCCCGCGACACCGCTCTTTGGAAACGGCGCGTTGAGCCGCCAGTGCCAATGGCCACCGGGGTTGTTGTAGGAACTCGTAGACAGCAGGATCTCGGTAGTACCCTCGGGGTACCAGTGGTTCGACGGGGGATCCTCAATGAGGGTCCGCGGTGATTCACCCACCACGATCCGCGCCAGTTCGCGTTCGGTGTGCGCCAGGTAGACGGTGTCGAACAGACCCACGCCGTCGAAGGGCGTGAAGGCGATGCCGGTGATGGTGAACTCACCGAAATCGGCCCACAGGTCGCGCGTGACAACGACCCACTCGTCAAAGGGAGCGTGCTCGTCGACCTGTATGGCAGTCCAGCCGGTTGGGTTCACCCCCGCGATGTAGCGAAGTGTGCCCTGCGCCGGGGGCGGTTCTGTCGCTCGTCCCACGCGCCCCCAGCGACCGTCGTCCGCGAACTGGATCATCATGCCGTCCGAGCCCTTGGTCTTCTTCCATGCCCAGATGAGCCATCTAGCTTCTGTCTCATCAGCGGGATTCTGGACGATCCGGTACCGCCAGCCCGGGATCCGCCGGCTGAACCGCTGCGCTATGAGGCGAGATCCCTCGAGCCTGGCCGATGTCCGGCCCGTGAACGCGTCGCTGCTGCTCTGTAGACTGGTCCTGACGTTCTCGACCCGGGTAAGGGTTTCGGAGAGCCGTTCGAAGTCTTCATCGAACAGAACCGTGATGGCGCCACTCGCGTATGGTGACACGACCACGAGCAACCCGACCATGGTCAGCACTGCATGACAGCGTGCGGACAGTCGCAGCAACCACATGTTCTCGGTCCTCCGAAGACAACATCGGCACTTGCCTGGAACGGCCGCCAGCACCTCGCGGACCTACTCCAGGACGATCGTCCTTCGCACCGCCGCTCTGCATCTTTGCCCGATGGCGCTTGACGGATCGTCGGAAGCCTGTGGCCATAGGCATCCACCGGAAGCCTTGGGCCATAGCCCCCGCTATCGGAATATGTCCGGAGTTCTGCTGAAACCATCCGATCAGTTCAGCCCGAATTCTCTCGACCTCAACACATCCATCCAGTAGGACTCCCGCGAGAGAATGTCTCCCTCCGACGCGTGCGTGTCCGCGATCTCCAGGATGGAATACTGGAAGTGCTGCACGTGTTCAGCTCCGCTCGCACGCAGCAATTTCCGTAGTCCCACGTGGCCTCCGTCGCCGCTCTCGCTGTAGGAGCACCAACGCTGCCATATGCCGCCCGCGCCGGATGCCTTCCCAACGTAAGGGGCACCTGTGGTCGTGTCGACGATTAGGTAGACCCCGTTGACATTGGAGAGAGCAGCATGCCACGACGCTATCTGCTGCCGCGTGATCGTCCTGAGGTTGGCGTGGCCAATCCGCACCGCGTTATAGCCAGGGAAATCCGCGATAGTCATCTATTCGCGCCGTATCTCGACGATCGGCAACTGTGTCTCGGGCTTATACCAGATATAGGACTGTCGCGTCCCTTTTCGTTGGTGTTCGACGATGACTCGACCGAGAAGGTCAGACTGGCTGTCGAGCAGCGTCGTTGAGTACAGGTAGCACCCGTCCAGCTCCGGGTGGGGTTGATAGCCGTGCACGCGATAGACGCCAGCGAAGAGCCAACGGTGTGATCCCAGAGCAATCAGACCTAGAACATACTCACACGGGAAGTTCCTCCTCGTCTGTTCTTCCTGCCAGCGCTGGAAACAACCGGCGTAGAATGCGTCTAGTGGCGGGTTAGGGTTTCCAGTCGCAAGATGGATCTTGGTATCGGAGGGGTGGAATTCAACGCCGCTGGCGGACAGAAACGGGACCAAACCAAGCACCTACGATCTCCATATTTCGGTTCAGGCCTAGATCGGCGTCACGCGTTGGGCAACAACGTCAGCGCGAGCGTACCCTACACGCATACACGACGCACGCCAGGGTCGTCATTCGGCACCGAAGAAGGACGTCGGTAGCCCCTCGATTCCCAGCTGACGCCGTGCTGATCCTACAGCGTGCAGTCGAAGGGCTTTCTGATAGTGGCATTATGTGGTCGCATCCTGCTCCACGACTGGCTCTTCGCGGGAGAGCAGAGGGCGACATAACGGCGGTCTCGGAAGGTCGAGGCGGGCCTCGAACGAATCCGGTCATCATAGCGCGCCCTTGGAGCGCATCCCGCTGGCGCCGGTGTCACCCCTCCACGAATCTCGCTGCGGCGTCGCTCGAGCATGGCGGCCCCGCCCTGCGACGCCAATCTCTACCTACCGGAGTCCGATATCCGCTGAAGCCTTCAGACTACCCCACGTTCCTACCAGCCTTCCGACCGGAGAAACGCCCCAGACGTTGGGATCGAACATGTGTGCCGCGACTTCATGGGGGCCCGTGTCGGTAAGAAAGCGGAAGTTCTCGCCGTCCACATCGACCACGGCGATTTCGCTCCGGTCTCCCGCCTTGTTGATTGTGATCAGGAGCAGACGTTGACCGTCCGGCGTCCAGGACGGCTCTAGGATCGCCGTGGGAGTCTCTATGAACCTGTCTTGGCCGGAACGAAGGTCCAACACCCACAACTCGCCGTCGTGTGTCGACTCGGCCGTGCGGGAGAAGGCGATGCTGTTACCGTCCGGGGACCAATCCGGGTGGAGTTCGCGCAGCTTCGAGCGCGTAATGTTCACCGGCGCGCCGCCTTGTGCATCCACGACGTAGATGTCCTCCGTACCGCCTCCGTTGATCGCCCAGAATGCTGGGTCACGGCTCGAGTCAAAGGCGATCTGCGTCCCGTCGGGCGACCAAGACGGGTCCGCGTCGCGGCGTCGGTGCTCGCTGAGATTCCGCAACCCGCCGCCCGCCAGGTCCAGCACGAAGACTTCCCTCTGCTCGGCAGGCCCGGTCCACGCATCAAACGCGACTCGAGTGCCGTCAGGCGACCACCGCACACGATCGGGCCTTACCACATCCGCCGGGACCGGAACCGGCCTATCGACGCCCGTCGCAAAGTCCATGATACGCAGGTCGGCGAAGCCTACGCGCGCAAACACGATCTCCGTGCCATCCGGTGACCAGTCCCCGAGTCCGACGCTATGCGGCGTATCCGACACCGGCCGGACGTTCGACCCGTCTGCGTCCATCAGCAGCATCTCAGTCGGCCGCCCGAAGGCGTACCGGACGAACAGAATCGTCGGCCTCGTCGGCCGCTGCGAGGCGCCGAGGAGGATGCATAGACACAACGCCATGCAGGGAAGCGCGCGATACCTACTCGCCATGTTCCGACACCTCCACGTGGTTGCTACCGCACATGGGCGAGGCGCCCATATCTTGCGCCATGGACGCAGACAGGGGAAACCAAACCAACATCACCAACCAGCCTGAGAGGGGCTGGCCGACCATTTTCCGATGGCGTTCATCGTGCAGCCATTCGCGCGCAGCTTAGGCTATCAACACCCTAGATGTTGTGACTCCCGGCGCCGCGCCCTCGACATTCTGGCCAAGTTCTACGGGCAGACTCGCCGGAGGCGGAGTACCAACATCTGGCTATGCGCCAGCGCACGACCGCGGGGCGCCCGATCTCGCACACGGCCGCCGAAGCGGGGGACGGACAACTCCCGCTACTCCCCTTTACCCGCAGCCGCCGCCTCCCTCTCCAGTTCCGTGGCCCAGCCAACGACCTTCCCCGACTTGATCTGCTCGATGTCGAACCCAGCGTACCGGTCCTCGAGCGTATCGCCGAGCTTCTGCGTCGCCGCCCACCGGTCCCAGGCGACCTTCATCCACTCGTGCGGCATCGCCTCCCGCACGGCGGGGTCGAGCTGCCACGCGTGGCGTGCGTCGGCGACTTCCGGCTCCTTGTCGGAGGGCCCGCCCCACTTCGACCAGCCGATCGCGAGGGTGTTGCGCTCGCGCTCCGGCACGGTGTGACCCGTGTGGATGTTCGACCCAACGCGGATAAGCGCTTGACCAGCCTTGAGCCGCACGGCGGTCTGCCCGGGGAGCGGGCTCTCACCGTCCCAGCTCTCCGTGTATGGCACGCCCTCGTCCTTCATCTTCTGCGGCAGCAGCACGTCGTGCTCGAACGGCGTGCGCCAGCGGTTGTGGCTGCCGGGGATCACCTCATGGCACTCGTCGTCAACCAGCGCGAGGAACATGCTGACGCCGTTGCGCTCGTGCACCTGCTTGTGGTTGCGCTCGGTGATCTCCTTCCACCGCTCGCGTTCCACTTCCTCCGAATAAGCCTCGGGGCCGTCGCTTCGGGATTCCTGGGCCCGATACGCTTCACCCGTTCCCCACCAGGTCACGTCGCGGTGCCAACTCAGCGCGTTCTCCTTCTGCCGCGGGTTGCACCACAGCAGCAGCCCACCGTAGGACAGATCCTCAGGGCTGACGCCGCCGCACCATTCGCTGACGAAGCCAAGGAACTCGTCGGAGCCGTGGAACTCCGCGAAGCTCGGTTCCTTCCACGCCGGGTGCACGAGACCGCGGATTGCCCACGGCTCCTGGTTTCCCGTGCGGTGCACGTATCCCTTCGATCCGTCGAGCACGTCGTACACGTTCTCCGGGGCGAACGCCTCGGTTATCCGACGGCCAGAGTCGCGGAGCGTCTCGATCCACGGGCTGCCGACGAAGTCGTCGATGATGACGAAGCTGTGCTCATGCAAGTAGGCGGCCCGCTCTTCCGTCTTACCAGGGCCGGACAATTCGGGCAGGGCATCCGCGAACGCGGGGGCGCGATACGTCTCGCTCATCGTGGTGTCTCTTTCGGGTCCTGCGCGTCGGGCTTGGGCTCGCATCCTGTCCACGGCGCCGTCACCGCCGGATTCGGTGGAGGCCAGCAATTGGAGTCGCCCGCGCGGTTTGTACGCCGGATGTGGGCGTCCGGCGCCTCCCTATCTCTCTCGCCGCGAGTGGCTTGCCGGATTGTGGCAAACGCGGGAGAAGGACACAAGCGCGGGAAAGGCGAGCGCGCCTACCGATGTGCGAGAGGACGATGAACCTTGTCGGTCTCCTTGGGGTTCCGACTCGAAGGCGCCAGCGTTCCGAGCGCCGACGGACGGCCCCAGGTCCATCGGAGACCCATGGGCCGCGTCCCTATGCCGGCCGGCCCATGCGCGCGAGGGGAGGGCTCGCCCGACCGCGGATAGACGACATATCTGAGACGTTAAGTTTGCAGGATGCCCGCGAGTGGCCTACAATGGCCCAGATGACAGGTCGCGCCATCGTTTGAGCGGCCTTATACTCATACGCTGCCGTACTACATGCCGCGGCGCCCTACGACGCGCGATGAAATGCCTAGCCACCAGCGCCGACCCGTACGCACAACCGAACGGGACGGACACCTCCAGGGAGAACGCGGAGCATGGTTAGGACCGACCGGCGTCGGAGACACGACGGGGCCTCTGGGCGCGTTCGCCCAATGCTTGCCCCTGTCGTATGCGCGATCGTGGTCGCGGCCGCCTGGGCGCCGCTGGCGCGCGCCGCTCTCGGCGACGGCGTTGTGCTCGCCCGTGGCAACGGTCTGTGGCGCGTCCACGAAGGCAGCGTCACCCGCCTAACTGATGAATTCCCGCGCGATGCGGGGCCTGCGTGGTCGCCGGATCGCACACGCATCGCTTTCAGTTCCGGCTCGCGGGGCGACACCCGCACCAGGTGCATCTGGATCCTCAGCCTCGCCACGATGGCCCTCGAGCAGATCACCGACGACGGCGGACACGACACCGACGCGACGTGGGCGCCTGACGGCCAGCGGGTCGCCTTCGTCGCGCGTCGCAGAAGCGGAATACCGGCGGACGCCGTGTGGGTGGCGGATCTGACGACCGGCGCGCTGACACGGCTGACCGGCGACACGGCGGACATTGGCGGACTAGCCTGGTCGCCGGACGGTTCCCGCATCGCGCTACACTCGCAAAGCCTCGGCGGAGGACCCACCAGCAGTCTCTGGGCGATGGATGCCCTCGCGGGCACGATGACACGACTCACCGACGATGGCGCGAACGACGCCGGACCAACATGGTCGCCCGACGGCTCGCGGATCGCGTTCACGTCGCAAGCTCGGGACGGCGCCGGCGGCTCCTCTATCTGGACGCTGGACACGACATCCAACGCGCTCGCCATCGTCACCGACGACGGCGGCGAGGACATCGGGTGGCCGACGTGGTCGCCCGGGGGAGCGCACATCGCGTTCGCCTCGCTTGGACGGGGCGCGAGCGCCACGCGGGCGTCCGTGTTCGTCAAGGACTTGGATCTTCCGCCAACGGACGGCTACACACGCATCACCGATGGGTCTCGCGACGACCGAGCCGTTGACTGGGGGCACGCCGGACCATTCCTTGACGTCGCGCCGACGAGTGGAAGCGCCGGAGCGGTTCGCGTCAGTACGACCGGGACGGCGACGATCACGATCGGCAACGTTGGCTTCGCGCCGCTGACCGTCACCGACGTCCTCTCGGACGACCCTCAATTTGCGTGGTCGGGAGGCCCCGTGACCGTGGCGCCGGGCGGCTCCGAGACGCTGGCAGTCCGATTCTCGCCGTCGGTCGTCGGCTGGGAACGCGCCAGCATCACGATCATACACGATGCCGGGCTACCTCGGGCCGCCACCGTGAGTGGGATCGGAACGACAGAGCCTCCCGTTGGGGATCTTGCCTTCACGCGGATCGCCCACGTCCTCGACGACACTATCCGCACGGTCGGCGTCGATGGCTCCGACCTGCGAAGCCTCACTGTCCCGCGTGACGGCTACCGTGGCCCAGACTGGGCGCCGCGCGCCGAGGGCATCGTCGCGCACGCGCACGCGCGCTCTGGGCCGACCGGCTTCGGGATCGTCCGCCTCGACCTCGCCCATCCGTTTCCGGGCGCCACTGCTCGGCCAGTCACGTCCTCCACGTCCCGTGACAAATCCGCGCGCATGTCGCCGGACGGCGCCTCCGTGGCGTTCACGACACGTCGCGATGGCGCCCCAGAGGTATACACGGTGGGTGTGGACGGGTCCAACGAGTCCGCGCTAGCCGCCGGTCATTCCCCAACCTGGTCCCCCGATGGCTCGAAGGTCGCGTTCGTGCGTGGGGCGATGCTTGGCGCCTTGCGCGTGGTCCGGGCCGACGGCGCGGACGACGTCGCCATCGCGGACGGGGCAGAAGCCCCTGCATGGTCTCCCGACGGGTCGAGCATCGCATACGGTGATGGCGGCGATATCATCGTCGCGGCTGCCGACGGATCGAGCGCCGTAAACCTGACGGCGAGCGCTGCGGTTGAGCGCCATCCGACGTGGTCTCCCGACGGCTCGCACATCGCGTTCGTCAGCTCGCTTGATGGGGATCCCGCCGTCTTCGCCGTGCGCGCCGACGGCTCCGACCGCCGGGTGGTCGCGATGGGCGACAGCCCGGCGTGGTCGCCGTTCCCCGCGGCCGGCATCTCACTCTCGCCACCGCGCGCGAAGTCCGGCGCCACGGTCGTCGTCGCCGGCCACGGCTTTGGTCCCGGGGAAAGCGTCGACGTGCAGATCCCGGGCGAGGCGACCGTGACAACCCTCGCGAACGCCGTGGGAACCTTCGAGGTCGCGACAACGCTGGTCGAGAGCCGCGAGCATGGGGTCGAAGTGGCGGTCACCGCGAGCGCGTCGTCCGCTCCCAACGGGATCGCGGCGACGCTTACGTACGACTCTCGCGCCGACGGCCAGGGCATCGTCCTCGACGCGGCGCCGACCGTGGGCGTCGGAGACGGTATCGCTGTCTCGGCCTTCATCGAGGAGGGCGCTGCGGCGACGTTCTCCATAGATGGCGTGGCAGCGGCGACCGCCATCCCGATGGCCCCGACAGGAGACGCAGCGCCAACCGGTTTCGTCGCGGTTGCCGGCGCGTACACCGTCACCAGCGGAGACACCGACGGCGCCGATGCCGCCGTCACCGTCTCTATCACGGACGACGTCGGGAACGTCGATGATCTCATCGCCGCGGACACCGTCACGATCCAGATTGGGGCGCCAATCTCCCTTACGTCGGCCGAGGTCACGCCCTCGGGCGGGCTCGTGGGGGTCGTCGTGTCGGTGGGCGATCACCTCGAGAGCATCGACGCTCTGTCCTTCAGCCTGAGCGTGAGTCCCGCGTCCGGCGTCGTTGAGTATTCTCATGTGGACGTGGCTGGCGGCCTGCTCGCCGGGGCCGGCGTGGACGGAAGCTTCTCGGACCTATCGCACGCGACGTTCATGGTAAACCTGCCCGGCCTTGATGGCGTGTCCGGTTCCGGCGAGCTTGCGGGCGTCTATTTCCGCGGGCTCGGCGACCCCGGCGACGAGGTGTCGGTGTCGCTCAACGACGTTCTCCTCGTAAGCGCCGAGGCCGTAGCGATTCCCGCGCACGTCGCGTCTGGACCCGTCACGGTCGCCCTCGGTTGCGTGGCTGGGGATGCGAACGGCGACGGCGTTGTGAACGTCCTGGATATCACCAAGATTGAGCGGATCGTGGCTCTCATCGACGGCGTCCCCCCAGCGGCCTGCGTGGATGCCAACCACGATGGCGTTGTGAACGTCCTGGACATCACGGCGACGGAGCGCATCGTCGTTGGCTTGCCGCCCGTCGCCCCCGCCCCGCCGCACGCAGCCGGGACGCCCCGGCTACAGGTGCAAACTGTGTCGGATGACGGGACACGCATCTCGATGGGATTCCGCGTGGCGAATGCTGGCCTGGCTCTCGACACGGCGGCGTTCACGCTGGACTACGCGTCCAGAGACATTGAGTTCATTGCGTTTCGCCCGATGCGCGCGCCCGAAACCGCGTCTCATGTGTCCACGGAGCGCCTGGGATCCTATCAGCACGTGACGAACCTGCGCGGCGTCGAAGGCTTTGCCGCCGACGTCGTCGGGCTCGTCGAGCTGGCGCGGCGGCATCCCGGCGCCGAAACGCCTGTGACGATACGCGCGCTTCTGGGCGACGCGAGCGCACGCCCGTTGCTGGACCAGCGCCTGACGATACCCTTGTTCCGCATTCCCGAAGAGACCGCCCTCCTCCCCAACTACCCGAACCCCTTCAATCCCGAAACTTGGCTTCCGTTCGACCTCGCCGCCACGTCGGATGTGGACGTCACGATTTACGCCGCCAATGGTGTCGTCGTTCGGGTGTTGCGCCTGGGGCAGCTCGCCGCCGGGACGTACCACGGCCGCACGCGCGCTGCGTACTGGGACGGGCGAAACGCCACGGGAGAAAGGGTCGGCTCCGGCGTGTATGTCTACCGAATCCAGGCTGGCGACCACTCCGCAAGCAGGCGCATGATCGTGGCCAAGTAGATTCGGCCGCGGCCTCCGCCACGGACACGACGCTGCCACGCCGCCCGTCTGACACCGGCCCACGTCGTCGCCAGCCTGCCACCCGCGCGCACGGGCTACGGCAGCTTCACCCGCCAGACACGCCGCTCCCGCCGATCAGCGACGTAGAGGATGCCCTGCGTCATCGTCATATAGAGCGTGTCGAGGCGTTCGACCTCTCGGACCTGTCGCCAGTCGGACGCGTCCGTCGGACTTCTGCCGACGAAGATGCCGTATCCCGTCGTCTCGCCGTCGTTGACGATGTTGGTGTAGAGACAAACCGTGTCGCCCTGTCCCGCCTCGCCGTACACCGTGCGCGTGCGCGGAGGCCTCTCGATTCGCCTCCACGTTTCGCCCTCGCGTCGGTGCATCGCGGTGTTGCTGTACAGGTAGAGCGCCTTGCCGAGAGCCCTCAGATGGAACTGGAATCCGCGCCGCGTAGGCTCTTGCTCGACGTATAGGGCTGGTGTCACATCCTCCCACTGCCCACCCTCGACAGGACGCCTCCGAACGCGCTCCCGGTCTGAGACATACAGCGCACCGTCGTGCTCGAGGAACGCTTCGATCATGTCGCGCGCGGGGTCCGTCTTGACGGGCAGCTCGAGAACTCGCGTCCACTCCTGCGTGTCAGGCGAGTAGACATCAGCCACGCCAGCCAGATCGACATCCGAGTGCGCCGACGCGCGGGGGTTGAAGCCGTTGACGTACGCGGCGCCGCCGCTCGTGGCAATGTGGTAGGGCATGTACGCGCCCTCATAGCCCACGTCGCGCCATGTAATGCCCATGAAGACGTACACGCCCTCTGGCGAGCACGCGTACACGACGCCGTCACTCGATGCCACGCGCCATGGCACGTCGCCTTCGGGGAAGCGGTCGAGCAGCTCCCACCCAATGCCGACGTTGGGACGCCAACGGTAGACGCCGACATCCGTGATGAGCCAGAGTGTTCCGTCCTCCGACGAGGTCAGCCCCTTCATCTCTATCGTGGGTCCGTCGAACGTCTGCCAGGTTGCGTCGTCGCCGACCGCAGCGGATTGTACGACGCACAGCGCCAGTGCCACGGCCAGGATGACCCACCGGCGTCCACGCCAGCGGCGCCCTCCAGCGCTCGTTCCTGTACGGGCGCGTTCGTTTCCCGTCATCGGTGGATCCCCGTTCGCGCGCCGACGCCTCTCCAGAGTGGCCGCAGCGCGTGGAAGCCTTGGCGTCCTCCGGGCGACGTCGATGCTACCGCGCGGCGCCCTTCATGCCTGCCCACGTCGTCGCCAGCTTGCCCCTCGCGCGCACCGCCAATGGCGACGGCTCGATCTCCCCGTCGCCCACGAGATCGTGGCCGTTGCCGGACTTGTCGGCGAAAGGCTGCGCCCCGTCGAACGTCCAGAGCGCGACGGTGTGCTTGTCCCCTCGTAAGTGACGCGGGCGGACGGCGTCGCGTCCGTCGTACCGAGCGATGTTAGACACTCGCACCGCGTCGACCAGGCCCTTGAAGACCGTGACGTCCGTGTCGGCTACGACGCCGAAGTCGCGGATGCCGAGCTCAGGCGTCGCGACGTAGAGGGCCTCATCGCCAGCGGCGAGCGCCCAGGGAAAATCCTCGTCCGAGGCGAAGGGAAGCGCCTGCTTGTGCTTGAAGATCCACCCCATGTGCGGCGGCTTGGCGTGGAACTGCATAGCGACGTGGAACCACTCCTTCACCGGCGGATTGCGGTGATCCGCGTCGCCCATGATGCCAACGTGAGTCGAGCCCATCACCTCATCCGTCCACAAGAACCCGAACGAGCGCGCCTCTCCGGGGTCGAACCACTCGTCGGCGTCCCAGTTGACCTTAGAGATGCCCACGCCCATCGCGTATTTGGATGGGTTGGCGAAGAACGTCTGCACCTCACCCACGGCGGGAAGCTCATCCAGCCAGAACCAGCCCTCGACCGTGAGGCCCTCGTCGCCGATGTCGTGGAATGCCGCGTCCGCCTCGGCTGACAGCGAATCCCCGTCGCGCATGCGCAACGCGCCGTCGGCGCAGTGAGCAGTTGGCGTCTGCGCTCCGAGCGCCAGCATGGCGACCAGTGCGACCGCGTTCCGACACCATCGCATCGCATGCTCCTTCCAGGAGGCGATCACGCCTAATTCCGACTCGATACATTATAGGATGGCGAAGTCGGCGGCGCTAGGCGGCTGGGGAACTGGCGGCATCGCGTGTGCAAATCAAAGGCCGACGCGCGGCGGCGACGACGCGCCGCGTCACCCTTTCCGCGGGCGACCGCGCGGCTCTATCCTGTGGCACGCACACAACGCCGCCACCGTCGCCCCGACAGGACGCCCCATGCCCATGCGCAAGGTTCTCTCGTCAATGTTCGTCGCCGCTGCGGTCGTCTTCTGCGGCGTCCGTCCGACGGCCGCTGACGACGCGCCGGCGCCGGAGGCGCGCCAGCTAGCCTTCCCGGGAGCCGAGGGCTACGGCAGGTTTGCCAAGGGCGGGCGCGGCGGCGACGTCTACCACGTTACTACGTTGGCGGACGACGGCCCGGGATCGCTACGGCACGGCATCGAGACGGTGGCAGGCCCTCGCACGATCGTATTCGGCGTAGCCGGCGCGATCGCCCTGGAGTCGAGGCTGGAGATCCGCGACGTATCCGGCCTGACAATCGCAGGCCAATCCGCGCCGGGAGACGGAATCGCGTTGCGGGGTCAGAACCTGCATGTTCGAGACGCCTCCGACCTCATCATCCGGTACATCCGCATACGCCTGGGCGATGAGAGCGGCTCCAGCGACGACGTCATCACGGTCTCAGGCGCGTGCGACACCATCTTCGACCACATCACGGCGACGTGGGGCGTCGACGGCATCATGGACACGCGCCGGCTGGAGAACTTCACGCTACAGTGGTCCATCTTCGCGGAGGCGCTGCACGAGAGCACGCACCACAAGGGAGGACACGCGATGCTCTCCTCCTTCCGCGACACCACCGGAAATGTGACGATCCACCACAACCTGCTCGCCAGCAGTCGCAACCGGCATCCCAGCCTGGGTGGCGGCAGCAAGTACAACCCGCGCGCCGTGTTCGACTTCCGCAACAACGTCATCTACAACGCCGAGGGCTATACCAACCTCTCCCATGGGCGGTTCGCGCTGATCGGCAACTACTACTGCCCAGGCCCCAATCGCGACAACACTCGCCACGCCATGGCGCCGAAGACGGTCGAGGAAGACGCGACGTTCGGCGTGCTGGCGGGCAACGTGTTCGAAGGCCACGCAGACTGGAACCTGGACAACTACCTGGCGGTGCAGTGGGGCGTCCGCGGCGGCGCCTATCCCGCGGAAGTCACACGCGACGAGTTCACGATGGACGAGCAGCCGGTAGCGCCTACAGACCGTCCAGCGACGGACGCCGCGGACGCCGCGTATGACGCCGTCCTGTCTCACGCGGGGGCCTCGCTGCGGCGCGATGCGGCGGACATCCACCTCATCGCGGGAGTGCGGGCGCGCACGCATCGCCGCATCGACAGCCCGGACGATGTCGGCGGCTGGCCGGAGCTGACCAGTGGCTCGCCAGCTATGGACACCGACCGCGACGGCATGCCGGACGCCTGGGAAACGTCCAACCGCCTCAATCCGCGGGACGCGGCGGATCGAAACGGCGACGCTGATGGGGACGGATACACGAACCTCGAGGAATATCTGAACGGCCTTTGCGCGCCGTGAGGCGCCGTTCCGACACCGGCTGACCGGTGTGACCAGGTGAAGGGGTGCGCTGCCGTGTGGCGGGCTGGCCCGCCCGATCGCCACAATAATGAGCGAGGAGTTGCGCGAGTATGTCGATGCGGGATGTCTTGTTGGAGACAGGCTATTTCGTGCAGCGCGGCGTGCTGAGTTCTCTCGATGTTGACGTCTGCAAGACTCGCCTGCGCGAGGTAGCGAGGAACATCGATTGCTACCGCGACGAGATACCGATCATCAGGGAGGCCCTAGACGAAGCGTCCAGGACACACGCCGACCCGCTCTACCGCTTCGATTGGATCAACGAGATCTCGTTCCGGGATCCGGTGTTGTGGAGGCACGCCGCGGCGCACCCGCGTCTGATGGAGCTGGCGATGGATGTCTTAGGGCCGAACGTCTACCCGCTCAATGGCGGGGGTTTCTTCATGAAGCCGCCACGCTGCGGCGTCGAAGTGCCGTGGCACCAGGACGCCAGCCCTTTCGATGGCGCCAATGACATCGCTGTTCCTGTGCTGTTCGACTTCTGGCTCGGCCTGGACGAGGCGCGAGAAGACAACGGCGCCCTGGAGCTGATCCCCGGATCGCACGTGCTTGGGAGGGTAGAGCACCAGTACATGGGCGGCATTCACACGCAGGTCGAGCCGTTTGCGCTCGGCTTCACGCCGGACGATGTCGTTCGAGTAGAGACGGAACCAGGCGACGTGATCGTGTGGCACCAGGATGTGATCCACCGATCGCCGCCCAACGTGTCGGATCGTCAGCGCGTCGGGAAGGCGAGCATCTATATGTCTGGCGAGGATGACGCAGCCATCGGACGCATGACGAACCCGGTTGGCGTCAACCACGTCCGACCGCCTCTCTGCCTGGACGGCGTCGTCTGCGAGTTGACGGACTACATCAAGGCTCCCGGCGTGTAGCGCCGGCGCCGGCCTGCGGCTGCTAGCGCAGGTCAAAGGCGACGTGGTAGAATGTCTCGTTGTCGGGATCGTCGGAAACGGTCGTGCTCAGCAGATGCACCGTGTCGCCGTCCGTCTCGCCGCCGAAACGCTGCGGCCTGAGCGTGTGGACGACGTAGTTCATGAGCTTCCCAGCGGAACCCGCCACACGCCGCTCGTTGCTGAGCGCGAAGTCGTCCTCGACGTCCATATCCCACACGTGCATCTCGTCGCCCGCCCGGCCGACGAAGTAGAACGCGCCGCGCGAGTCTCGCACTATGCGCCCCCCGCCAACGCCCACGGGGAACGGGTACGTCTCGACGGACATGTCCCACCTCACCCGGGCGATGTAGTTCCCACCGGGCGTATCACCGTAGGCCTCGAGCGAGTCCGCGCCTCGGTGTGAATACGTCAGATAGACCGTGTCGCCGTCGGAGTACATGTCCGCGAGGCCTGTTGCGCCATAGGGCGGGTCGAGCCAGGCGCGCGTCTCCCACTCGCCCTGCGTGAGGTCGTCGCATCGCGCGAGTCTCACCGTGCGCCAGGGCGACGACTCCTGCGCCGTCGCGTCGTCGGGCGGCGGATTCGCCGACGAGTTCACAATCGCGAACGCGGATTTCCCACGCAGCACGATCCCTTCATACCCGCATCTGCCCTCCGGCGTTGCGAACTCGCTCGTGTGCCACTCGCCGGTGGCTGCTTCGTAGAACTTTGCGACGACGGCGTTCGGCAGCGATGTCCCGTCGCGCGCGTGCATCAGCAGGAAGTCGCCCTCGGCGTTGACGCTGGCGCCCAGATACGCGCACGTGCCGTTGTAGACGAGCTCCAGATCGGACACGCTGCCAGGCGCCTTGGAGCGGTACACCTCGGCGGTGTGGTAACGCGCAGGCGCAACCACCCAGAACCGCCCGTCCGCGCCCACGCACATGTGGTACGGCTGGTTGGGCGTCTCTCCCGCGACCGACCAGACACCGTCCGCGCCGCGGCGGTACAGCAGACCACGGTCCTGCCAGTCGTTGTCGCCGTCCGGGTCGGCGACGGTGCCGGCGGCGTACAGCGTCCCACCGAGCATGACGAGCCGTGACGAGTGCCAGCCGTGTATGGTGCGCTGCTTCACGGCGTCACTCACCACCTCGACGGTGGCGGGCACGGCGGGCAACTCGGCGGCCGAAGTCGCGCACAGATTCACGAACGCTAGCAGCGATAGCACGGGATGCCTCCAGGCGGCCAGGTGTATGGACACGCGGGTACCTCGGCGAGGGAAGGGGCAGGAGCCATGCAGCGACTCACAGCAGACCATCTGTTCCACAACTACGGCAGCCGCAGCGAGGACGGATCACCAGCGCCGCCAGCCGTCCCGGACGAGCCGCCATTGCGCGTCAAGCAGGGGGAGTCGTTCGAGGTCGAGACCGTCGATACGTGCCACCGGTTCATGCTAACCGAAGAGACGACCCTGAACTACCAGGACGGCCCCATGGCCGGCAACCCGTCCACGGGACCGGTGTACGTACACGGGATCCGCGCGGGCGAAGTCATCGCGGTCACGATCGAGGCGCTGGAGGTGGTAGGACACACGCTGCTGGGAGCAGGCGGCGCCGACACGCTGCTGCCGCCGGACATGCAGGAGCAACGCGAGGACTTCGTGCGCATTGAGGACGGCGTCGCCCACTTCCCCGGCGGCGTGTCCGCGCCGGTGCGACCCATGTACGGCTGCTTCGGCGTGGTTCCGTCGGAGCCAGCGCCCGAGCCGTTCGGGCACGGCGGCAACATGGACATACCCGACATCGCCGCAGGCGCCACGGTGCACGTTCGGTGCCAGCGGGACGGGGCGTACTTCGCGTGCGGCGACGGACACGCGCTCCAGGGCGACGGCGAAATCAACGGATTCTCGCTCGAGGTGTCGTTGCTGGGACGCCTGCGAGTGGACCGGTCTCCCCATCAGTCGTTGCGGGCTATGCTCATTGAGACGCCGGACGCCTACATCACCGTCGGCGTGAAGCACGCCGTGAAGGAGAGCGTGACCGACGCGGTCACGACCATGGCGGAGCTGCTCGCGGGCGCCCGAGGTATCTCCGTCATGGACGCGTACCAGTTCGTCAGCCACGTGGGCGACCTGCGCGTGGGCGCGGTGTGGCCGATGTGGTCAGAGTGGGACATCCCGGTTCCGATGTGCCTGCACCTGAGCCGCGAGCGCTTCCTGTCGGACGACGGATGACTGCGGTTCCGCCCGCCCGGTGGCTTCCACGCCATCTGCGGCGCCGGACACACGAAGAGGGAACGAGATGGCATTCCGTGAGATGGCGAGGCGAACCGAGGCCTTCGACGTTGCGTGGGATGCGCGACTCCGGCCTGCGGCCGTCACCGAGGGCGATGCTCCCTGCATAGGCGCTTTCCTGTTGCGCATCGGCCACCGGCTGCACCCAGACTGCGAACCCAACACACTCGATGGAGCGACGTACTATGTGACGCGCCTCTTCGACTATCACAGGGCGGACACGAACTACGACGTGGCGCTGCGCGCTTCGACGGTCGTACGCCACCCCGTCAGGAACGAGGTCGTTGCCGCGTGCCTCGTGGGCGGCGGCGGGGCCTCCGGGGACGCGTTCAGCATATACAACATCCAGGTCGATCCCGGCTTCCAGGGCAATGGGGTCGGCACAGCCATGATCCAGCGCGCGCTAGCGACGCTCGCGGCGCACGGGGTTCCTCGTCTGCATCTGTGGCGGGACGACGACGCGCGCGCCGCATCGCTCTACGAACGCCTTGGCTTCACGCCAACGGGCGCGGTAGAGGAGTGCGACGACGCTAACTGACGCGCTACCCGCCCGGTTTCAGCCACCCGATCACCTCGGCGAGGCGGGCGTCATAGATGACCGGATCCGCCCAGTCGACGAACTTCCCGAAGTGCCGCTCCTTGCGTAGCGCGGCAACCCACCGCTTCCGCGACTTCAGCGCCACATCGTCGATGTAGATCGGGAAGAGAATCTGCTTGTTCTGCTTCATCTCCTGAGCCAGCCCGTGCTTCACCTCACGCTGCACGGCTTCGCTTTCGATGGACGCCGCGGACAGGATCAGCAACAGCTTGTCTCTGACCCGTAATTGGTCCTCGATGACGGACCACGTCCGGTCGCCAGGCTTGAGATCCTCCTGCGCCAGCCAACACCTGACGCCCGCGCCTTGCAGGTCGCTGTACAGGCGGCGCGCGAACACCTCGTCCACGACGGCGTAGCTGATGAAGCACGAGTAGATCTGCACCGCGCCCGATAGCGCGTGTGCGAACCTGATCATGTCGTCGGGGACGCCGCAGCCGCGGAGGAACACGTCTGGGATGTTGCCCTCCGAGGCGTAGAGCGTGTCGATCCCGAGCGTGGATGGCCCTAGGTGCTCGACTTGCCCCAAGCCCTTCACCCCTCGCAGGTCCACGCGCGCGAACGTCGTGGCGTGCAGAACCGCACCGGTGATGTCCGCGCCACGCAGCTGCGCGCCCTTGAAGTCCGTCTCCAGTAGCCACCCACCGGTGAGAGTTGCGTCGCGCAGAATCGTGCCGCTCAGATTCGCGTTGTATAGGGACGCACCGTTCAGGTCTGCACGGGTCAGTTAATACCGACCAGATTCGCGTCGAGCAGGCTCGCGCCACGTAGATTCGCCTCGCTCAGATTCGCGCCGGGCATCCACACGCCGCTCCACCGCGGCGCGACAAGAGACGCCCCATCCAGAACGGCGTTACTCAGATTCGGCACCGTCCCGGGGTTTCCCTCGCGCCACGCGTTCCACTCCTCTACGCCCTGTTTCAGGATCGCGACGTGTTCCTCGTTCGCCATGCCCTATTCCCATGTTAAGAGTGCGGCTGGGCGATCCGGTCGGAGCGCCCGGCCCCATCGTGGACGGCGCGAACACCGTTACATATAGCAGGACGTGCGACAACAGAGAACTGCCTGCCCGCGCGGCATCGCGCTTACAAGGGCGTGGGACGACGCGGGTGACTCACACACGCTGGTGCCGCCTCGGATGCCGCCCCAGGCTGTCATTCTGAGGAGCGAAGCGACGAAGAATCTCCCCGCCGACCACGCCGGGAGACTCTTCACTGCGTTCAGAGTGGCAGACCGTTGGACGCGGCCCTGTGCGTTACCATCGCCTGTCGAGAGGACGTCCCTTGGCCCCTATCCAGGCGGGGTGACGGTCGGCTATGTCAGTCGCTGGATGCTGCCACGGCGCCCAGCAGCTCCAGCTCCTCCTCGTAGATAGGGAGCAGCATGCGTGATGCGAGCCACGCTTCCAGTCGCCCCAGCGGGCCGCGCCGGGTGTCTATCCGCGTGTCGATCGTGACCTCGCACGAGTCGCCACCTTCCTCGGCGGCCACCGTGAACGTCGTGACGGCGCCGTTGTCGCTGGTCTCCACCAGGACCGCGCCGGGCTCTGGTTCCGATACCGTCGCCCTGAACCGCTGACGCCTGCCGAGCACGCGCATGTCGAAGGCGACAACCGTGCCCGCGCCTACTCCGCCCGACTCGACGACGAAGTTCGTAAACCTGTGTTCGGGCAGGATGCGCGGATGTCCTTCGCGGTAGTCGGCGAGGATCGCGTACACACGCGCCGCCGGCGCATGGATGAGACGGGAAGCTGAAATCACGGATTCTGGCATACGCGCCTGCATGTTGTCGCCACCGACCACCACCGGATCGTAGCAGGTATGCCGCGCCCAGCGCACGCGTGGGTTTGGGCGAGGCTCGGGTGGATGCTGAATCCAGCCGCGGTCCAAGGTATGATCGCTTTGCACCCGATGCCCCACAGCGCTCTTGGGAGGACCGCATATGATGGACCTGGGCGAACTCCAGTCGACGTACCTCGACATTCTCGGAGCGTTCCCTGAGCCTGTGCCGCTCGAACTCGAGATTTCGACGAGGAGGACTGCGGCTCGTTCACCCGCGCCCTCATCGCGTGGAACAACGACGCTGCCGAACGCGTCGAGGGCTACCTCTTGAAGCCGAAGACCAACTCCGGCCGCATGCCCGCCGCGCTGGCCTTCCACGGCCACGGCGCATGGGACATGGGCAAGAAATCGACGGCGGGAGTCGACGTCGAGGACGGCAAGCCGTGCTTGGGGCCTGGGCTGGCGGAGCGCGGCATCGTCGTGCTGTGCGGCGACGCCATCTGCTGGGGACCACGGCAGAATCCAGGTGGAGAACCGTCCGGCATGATGTACGAGCGCGTCGTCGCCATGCGTCTCATGGCGGAGGGGCGTTGCATGGCGGGTCAGTACGTGTGGGACGCCATCCGTCAGTGCGACGTGCTGCAATCGCTCGACTTCGTCGACGGTGACCGCATCGGGGCGATCGGCATCTCGATGGGCTCCGGTCACACCTGGCTTTCGGCGATGGCGGAGAAGCGACTGCGCGTCCTCTGCGGCATCTCCAGCTTCTACACCTACAAGGCGCTTTTCTCGCCGCCCATCATCCACTGCTATATGAACTACCTGCCCGACGTGCTGAAGCACGGCATCGAGACGTACGACCTGTTCCGCCTCATCGCGCCGCGGCCCTTCCTGATGATCAACGGCGTGACGGAGCGACAAGACCCTGTCGAAGCCACGCAGGAGCTCTACGACAAGTCCAAGCACGCGTGGGAGAGCGCGGGGGCCGCCGACGAGTTCCGCCTGCATTTCCATGAGGAGGGACACGGGCTCACGCCAGAGTCGCGCGAGATCGCGTACGATTGGATGGTCGCCAAGCTCGCAGCTCTTTGACCGGCGATCCCAGAACTCACCAATGACGACTCGTGGCGCCCTCCAACCGCCGCCACGTAGCCGTCCACCACGGTCGGATGATGCCCCGTATGGAGCCGCGAGGCAGCCTCAAATCCCGCTTCGATGCGCTTCTACACGAGGCGTTTGCTGACCAGGAGTCTCACCTCTACTGGGTCGTGAGCAACTTCATCCTGGTCGTGACGCTGTTCTCCATCATCGTCATCATTCTGGACTACGAGCCGCTCCTCAGGCTCGAGGAGACCATCGTGACGACGGTGTTCATCCTCGAATACGCGGCGAACGTGTATGTCACCAAGCCGGCCCGGAAGTACATTCTGAGCTTCCGAGGCCTCATTGACGCCCTCGCCATCGCTCCTGCTCTACTCACTTGGATCGCGCTGCCGCAACTCTAAGGTCTTCCGAGGCCTTCGGATGGTCAGGTACGGGCGCCTCCTACGCTTCCTGCGCCTCCTACGCCTGGCGCGCGTGCTGAAGCTCACCAAGGACGCCGGGGGCGACCCTCACAAGATCCTGGGCGTGGCTGTCCTGGGCGCGGGCGTGGTGGTGGTCGCGGTCGGCCGCGGCTTCCGCGAAAGCCTTCCCGAAGCCGCTCTGCAGCCGCTGCTCATTGTCGGAATCACCACTGTCGTGGTCGGCGTCGTCGTCTACATGCTGGCGATGCGGCGCGCGCAGATTCATCGTCTGCGCCAGGCTGGTGGCGACGTAGCGCCCGGCGCCGATCCAGCCGCCACGCTGAAGGCGCGCTTCGACGCGCTCCTCCACGAGGCGTTCGCTGACCAGGAGTCTCACCTCTATTGGGTCGTGAGCAACTTCATCCTGGTCGTGACGCTGTTCTCCATCATCGTCATCCTCTTGGACTACGAGCCGCTCCTCAAGATTGAGGAGGTGTTCGTGACGACGGTGTTCATCCTCGAATACGCGGCGAACGCGTACGTCTCGAAGCCGACCCGGAAGTACGTGCTGAGCTGGCGCGGGTTGATCGACGCCATCGCCATCGCCCCGGTGCTCCTCACGTGGGCGGCGATGCCTTACGTGAAGCTCGCGAGGGGTCTGCGCGTGGTCCGGTTCGCGCGCGTCATACGCTTCCTGCGCCTGCTACGCCTGGCGCGGGTGCTCAAACTTACCAAGGACGCCGCAGGCGACACTCACAAGACGGCCGGTGTGACTCTCCTGGGCGTCGGCGTCGTGATCGTCGCCGTCTGCCGCGGCTTCCGCGCCTTCCTTCCCGAGGGCTTGCTGCAACCGTTGCTCATCGCCGGAATCGTCTTCGTCGTGGTCGGCGATGTGGTCTACATACTGGCGATACGGCGCTCGCGGCTACGGCGCCTACAGCAGAACTGACGGGCAGACGAGTAGAGATGCGTCCCGTCGCGATGTCGGCCGACTCACACACCGTCATACCCGAGCTCCCGCGTCGTCCGTCGCTGGCGCAGTTCCTTCCCCCTTTCGTAAAGGGGGAAGGCTAGGATGGGGGTTCGGGCCATTCGCGCAGAGCGGCCCGCAGTATGTGTCACACATCGTCGTACCCGAGATCCCGCGCGAGCGCCCGCGTGAATTCGCTGAGTCTCATCTCAGGGGCGTGCGCGCGCCACGCGTCCGCCAGGGACGCGTCGAGCTCCCGCCGCACGCGCAGGTTCGGGTCGCCATGCTCCGCCTGCATGCGGTCGTCCGCGTAGGGACGCGTCATCCTGTCGTCATACTCCACGCCGAGAAACTCGCTGATGCGCGCGCAGGTGAAAGCCGGTCGCTTGAGGACGTCCTCGAAAGCGGCCCACAGCACACGGTCGGACGGAACCGTCGCGCTGAACGCCCGCAGGTTGCTGTACGTCGCCGCCCACCACTTCTCCGCGTAGCGATACGGGTCGTCGTCCCAGACGCCCAGATGCCGCCCGAAGAGCGTGCCGTGGAACTTCATCCGCCCCCACGACTCGATGACCGCTATGGGGTGGCGTGTCAGGCAGATGTACTTCGGAGACGTGAATATCGCTTCGGCCTGCGCCAGCACGCGCGGGCTGAGCGCGTACGGCGGCGTCTTGTCGACCAGCAGGCGGGGCGCGACGGCGTCCTGCAATATGCGATACGCCTCGCGCACGGGTGTATCGGTACCCACGAGGCGCGCGAGCGTAGCATCGAGATCGGCCTCGGTCGCGAGCCCAAGTTCCACCAGTGTGGCGCGGAATCCGCGGTCGAACCACTCGTAGCCGTGGGAGAGCATGTCACGCCGTCGCGCGGATAGAGTGTCCCACATAAGCAGGTACAGCTCCGGCGCCGCGAAGAGGCTCGGGTTCCCGTGCAACATGACGCGCGTGAGCGTCGACCCGGATCGCGCCGAGGACAGGAGGAACACGGCGGGAGGCAGTCTGTCAGCGACGGCGGGAGCGACCGGGGCCTCGAATTCCCATTGAGCGCCTTCGCACGGATCCACGAAAGTACGCGGGCTGATCGGCCGTGGTGACAGCTCTTCGAGCACATAGCTGATGAGCTCGCGGAGAGTGCTCCGCTCGTCGACGAGGGAACCACCGTCTTCACGCGACCACAACTCGTAGACGTAGAACTGACGGCCCAGCGCGGACATGAGGCACTCGTCGAGAGTGCGTCGCCAGTCACGATTAGCCGCTGACTCCCAGGCGGGGTGTGGAGCCTCAAGTGGCGCGTCCAGGTCGATCTCTGAGGGCGGCACGCCGATCTCATGCCCGAGAATACGCAGTGTGGCCGGGGTTAGCGCGCTCGTGCGGTCGAACTCGCTCATGGCCAGCAGCTGTTGGCGCGTGGGAAGTGTGGACACTGCGTCTCCCGGCCGCGGGCGACCCCGCGCGGCGGTGGGTGCGACGGCGCCGCCACATTCTGGCACACGGGGCGGCCGGCGAGAACGCCCGGCTACCGCGACCCACCCAGCGGCAGCGCAACATGAAGATGGTCCGCCGTTCCCACGTGCCGCACCGTATGCAAGCCGAGAGCGTGGAAATACAGACGCGTCAGCCCGTTCCGCAGCTCCGATCTGCCCTTCGTGCGCATGTCCACCGCGTGGGCATACCCGTCGCCCTGGACATAGTGCAGAGAAGACGCGCGCGTCGCCAGTCCCATCTCGTCGTAGTCGTCCGGCTCGCGGGCCACGTCGGTCAACAGCAGTGCGTCGTCCGCGAGGAGGGCGGTTCCGACCGCCAGTCGCAGATACGGGTGCAGCGTCGGTATCTCGTCCGACGTCTCGCGGGTCTTCGCGTTCGCGCCCGAGATGCTGAGCGCGGCGTACGCGCAATAGCCCACGACGAGAACGGCGACGACCGCCAGATGTGGACGCCGGCGGAATCGCCTGAGCAAGACGCGCACGTGGATCGTCATGGCGACCGCGATGCAGAGAACGCTGAGTCCAAGCGCGGCCCACGCGCCGATATCCGAGCGCAGGTACAGCTCTACCGCCAGGCGCGGAAGAAGCACGCCCAGCGCCACGACTGGGAACAGAACCATGTACGCCGCACGGATCCCGCGCGCGACCAGTCGCATGAGCCAGAAACCCCAAGACAGAGACCCAAAACCGACCGTATGCCTGTCACGTGGTAGACGCTGATTGCGCCCTGGTGGTTGTGCGCGATGGACTGCCGCTGGGAGAATCGCGGCATGGAACGACCTCCTCGCCGAGAAGAGTCACGTAGGCGCGGCCCCGCGCGTGGCCACGCATGAGCCGTCAAGGCTCTGACGCCCGTCCTCGCTACGGCTTCTACGCCCTGCCGACCTACATCGTTGTCTGCTGCGTGCCGGCGCTACTTGGCGCGTTGCTGTGGTGGCGCGCTCCGGCGGGTTGGGCGCGCGTCGTCGGCGCCGCAGTCGTAGGCTATTCCCTGCTTCAGGCGCTCGGTTGCTGGCTCGGCGTCTACGTGCTCCCCGAGGAGCGAGTTGCGAGGGCGCGCCGGATAGCGGCATCGCTCGCTGATGGCGAGGTGTCCCGCCTCGTGGACATCGGCGCCGGGCGGGGCGTGCTCGCCATCGAGTTCGCGAAGGCGCTGGACCCCGCCTCTGTGGTCGCCGTCGACATCTGGCCCAAGCGCGCCCGAGGCCGCGCGGTCGCCTACGACAAATCCGCGCCCGTCTTCGCGCACTCGGCTGCCCGTACGCGCCGCAACGCGGAGATTGAGGGCGTGAGCGAACGGGTACGGCTCGTCACCGCCGACGCGACCTGCCTCGGAGTCCAGACGGCCAGCGCGAACATCGTGACCGCTGCATATCTGCTGTTCCACTTGCACGAGGGAGGCCTCCGCCGCTCGGACGACCGCCGCCTCACGGCGCTTCGTGAGTGGGCGCGTATACTGCGGCCGGAAGGGCGCCTCGTCGTGTTCGAGCTGACGCACACTGGGTGGACGAACGTCCTGGCGTGGACCCCCGTCGGCTACGCAGCGTCGCGGTGGCTGAGCCGGCGCCTCACGCCCGAGTATTGGGCGGGCCTTGTCCAGCAGGCCGGCATGCGGGTCGAGCGTTGCGAGGAACGACGAGGCAACGTCGTCCTGATCGCGCGGCGCGCCGACGACTCCTGACACGGGGGAAGGCATATCCGCGACGACGCGCGCGCATCCAGCGATGGTCGACGCGACGAAGCCGCGCACGACGCGCGGCCCTACGCGCGGCGCAACTATGCCCTTGGCGTGGCGTCAGGCACGATCGGCCGCCTCGGCCGGTCCTTCCTACATCCACAGCTCGTGTTGGCTGGATACGTCTACGAGCTGACGCAGTCCAACGCGCTGGTCGGCCTCCTCACCACCGTGAACGAGGCAGGGATGCTAGGGCCGCAGCTCTACGTGAGTAGCCTCATCGAGCACCGGCCCCGCAAAATGCCATCGTTCGTGGTGATGCACCTCGCCCGGACGGTCTCGCTCGTCGGAATCGTGGCGGGCATATGGCTCACCATGGCGAACGTCGCGCTCGGACTGACCGTGTTCTTCCTGGCGACACTCGTATACCGCGTAGCGCATGGCGCCGGTGGCCTCGCCTTCATGGACATCATCGGCAAGACGGTCGACCCGCGGCGGATAGGCGGGCTGCTGGCGTGGCGCGCGCTCCTGGGCGGCGTACTGGCGCTCGTCGGGGGTTTCCTCGCCGTGCAGCCAGCGCTCCGGCACATGGGCTTTCCGACCAACTACGCGCTGCTGGCGGCAGGGGGAGCGGCGCTCACCGGCATCAGCGGCTTCGTCATGTTCCTCGCGCGCGAGGATCCGATGGCCAAGACCCCCAAGCGGCGCAACCTGTCGGGAGTCATCCGGGGTGGATTCGACGACCTACGCGCCGACCGCAACTACCGGCTGCTGCTCGCGTTGAGAGTCCTGATGCGCGCGAACGGCCTCACGCTCGCGTTCTACGTGCCATACGGCATCGAGCGGCTCGGAGCGTCCGGCATGGCTGGCGTGTTCATCGGCGTCACCTCGGCGAGCCAGTTGGCGTCGAGCCCCTTCTGGGGCTGGATGAGCGAGCGCCGTGGGAATCGCATCTGCCTCGTATGGGTCGGCGCGCTGTACGCCCTCAGTCCGCTAGCGGTGCTTGCGGCTACACGTGTACCCGAACTGTTAGCATGGTCTCCTCCGTGGCTTGGAGTCGACCTCACGGTCCCGCTCGCGATCTACCTGCTCGCGCTGGCGTTGTTCGGGTTCGCGCATCAGGGGAACATCATCGCGCGCAACGCCTTCGTCGTAGAGACCGCCCCGCCCGACCGTCGGCCGAGCTACATTGCGTTCCTGAACACCGTGAGCGTGCCGATGACCTTCCTCCCCGCCATCGCGGGATGGGCGATAGGCGGCTCCACTAGCGGCTTAGACGGGCTTTTCGCAGCAGTGTGCGTCACCGGCCTGCTTACGCTACTCGCCGCCTTGGGGCTTGAAGACGCCCACACCACGCCTGACCCGTAGGCGCCTGTGGTCGGCGGCGACCAAGTCGACTGGTGAAGCCGCGCCGCGCCGTGTGCGGATGCCCTCTTTCCCCGGACCCCTATCCGCTGACGCGCCGTTGGCACGGCCATTGCGCCTGTCTCCCACAGACGCGTGTGGTGCACCGGATAGGTGCACCGGCTACAGCGACGCGGCAGCGGCCGTGTCCACAGTGGGTTAGGGACTATCTTCCATGCTTATTAACGGCTATGCGATCGAGCCTGGCAGCAATCTCTTCGCCGCCAACCTGTCGAGCGCGGAACTCACGAACGCCTCGCTCCAAGCCGCGATCCTGTGCTCGGCTAGCCTGCAGGGGGCAACGCTCGAGGGCGCCAGCCTGCGCGCCGCGGACATGCGCCAGGCGATCCTCACGGATGCGAGCTTTGAGCGCGCGCAACTCGCTGGCGCCGACATGTCCAGCTCCTTCCTTTACCGCGCGAACCTGACCGAAGCGGACCTACGTGACGCCGTCCTCGGGGACGCGGAGCTGGGCGAGGCCGTCCTTAGACGCGCGGACCTGCGTGGCGCGGACCTCCGCGAGTCCAAGCTCGAAGGCGCCGTCTTCACCGACGCCGAGCTTCAGGACGCCCGTATGGAAGGCGCGGTGTACACCGACGACACCCGGTTCCCCCTCGGCTTCGACCCCGCCGCCGCTGGCATGGTGCGCGCCTGACCCGAACTCCATCGCGCGCTGAGGCAGCTCTTGCCACACGCCCACGCCAGTCCACGCGGCGCCGACGCCGCGCCGTGTGGCGGCGTTTCCGTAAATCCGCGTTGGGAGTATCCTCGAGGATGCGTCAACTCAGCGCAGGAGGGAGAGCGGATGCTCCGCTCATGGCGGCCAACATGTCCCACGGTGGGAGCGCAGCTTGAAAGCCTTGCACTACAAGCCCGGTGTCTTCGATGTTCGGACCGTGAACGACGCGAAGGCGATTATCTTGGAGCCCGACGAGGAGATCACCACGGCACAGCGATGGGAGCGCGAAACCCCATTCCTGGTCCGTGAAATCGGCCGACTGGCGCAGCCTACGGCCGAGAGCGTCCTCCTGGACTATGGATGTGGTATCGGTCGGATCGCGAAGGAACTCATCCGACAGTTCGGCTGCACCGTCATCGGAGTGGACATCAGCTTCCGCATGCGGGGCCTCGCACACAACTACGTACTCTCCGACAACTTCGTCGTCTGCTCGCCGGCCAGCTTCGACCAGATGCTCCAGCACGGGCTGCGCGTCGACCACGCCTACGCCGTCTGGGTAATCCAGCACTGTCAAGACCCATCGACCGATGTCGCGCGTCTGGCGCGCGCCGTGGGCGGCGGCGGCTTGCTCTACATGGCCAACACGCATCGCAGGTGTGTGCCGACGGATGCCGGCTGGGTGGACGATGGCCAGGACGTACGCGCCCTGATCTCTGATGAATTCGACCGTCTGACGACCACGCCCTTTCCAGAGGGTGTCGTGTCGGATCATCTACGGCAGCGTGCGGACTGTAGCCTGTGGCGCCGGAAGGAGTGACGCATACTCGGTTCGTCGACCGCGTCTCAGTCAGCAGCCGGCCCCACATCTCCCGAAACGCCACGAACGTCAGCTGCGACTACTCGTCGGACGGTTCGGCGGACGGTTCGGCGGACGGTTCGGTGGACGGTCTAGCCAGGCGTTGTAGCGCGTCCTCGGTCACACGGAAGGTCGTCCAGTCGTCGAGGGGTTCAGCGCCCAGACTCGTATAGAAATCGACGGCGGGTGTGTTCCAGTCCAGCGCGGCCCACTCAAGCCGACCGCAGCCACGCTCGCACGCCACAGACGCGACACTTCTGAGGAGCGCCTCCCCGACGCCACGCCGGCGATGCGTAGGCCGCACGTACAGGTCTTCCAGGTACAGCCCCGGCTTGCCGAGGAACGTCGAGAAAGTGTGGAAGTACACCGCGAAGCCGGCCGCCTCCCCGTCCACGTCGGCGATGACCGCCTCGGCGTACGGCCGCGCGCCGAACATCGAACTCCGCAATGCCTCCTCGGTGGCCACCGCCTCGTGCGCAAGCCGCTCATACTCCGCGAGCTCCCCGATGAGCCGTAGCAGCAGCGGCACATCCTCGACGGTCGCGGGTCGAATCTCGGCGGCGCTCAGCACGGGGTCTCCCTTTCCCTGATGGCGATAGGCCGCCCCGATGGCGCCCGTCTCAGGAGCTCGCGCGCATCCTATCGGGCATCGCCGATACGCGCATGCAGAGCGACGGGCCCGGGTGCTCCCGCTCGCGCCGTTGAACCAGCTGCCCAGCAGGGAGATCTACGCGGCTGGCGGCCAGCGACGCCCCGCTCGACGCCACCTGGAGCGACCTGTACAGCAATCACCCGCGCGACCTGTGTATCCGCGCGGGTAATTGCGGCGCTGAGCCGGGCAGCGGGTCAGGGCTGGTGAGAGCCCATCACGCCAGGTCGAACCGGTCCAGATCCATGACCTTGACCCACGCGGCGACGAAGTCGCGCACGAGCTTGGACTGCCCGTCCGCGCTGCCGTACACCTCCGCCAGCGACCTGAGCTGCGAGTTCGACCCGAACACGAGGTCGACGCGCGTGCCGGTCCACTTCACGTCGCCACTCTCGCGGTCACGGCCGTCGAACACATCCGCGTCCTCCGCGGAGGCCGCCCACACCGTTCCCGCGTCGAGCAGGTTCGTGAAGAAGTCGTTGGTCAACGCCTGCGGGCGGTCCGTGAAGACCCCGTGCGATGAGCCGTCGGCGTTGACGCCCAGCACGCGCAGACCGCCCACCAACGCCGTCATCTCGGGCGCGGTTAGGGTCAGGAGCTGCGCCTTATCCACCAGCAGCTTCTCGGCGGACACGTTGTAGCGTGCCTTCTGGTAGTTGCGGAAGCCGTCCGCGACGGGTTCCAGCACGGCGAACGACTCGACGTCGGTCTGCTCCTCCGACGCGTCCATGCGACCGGGCGTGAAGGACGCCGTCACATCGTGACCCGCGTTGCCCGCCGCTTCCTCGACGCCGGCGTTGCCGGCCAACACGATGAGGTCGGCCAGCGACACCCTCTTGCCGCCGCTTGCGGTGTCGTTGAAGGCGTTCTGGATGTCCTCCAACGCGTCCAGCGCCTTCGCGAGCTGGGTCGGTTGGTTGACGGCCCAGTCCTTCTGCGGCGCCAGCCGAATCCGCGCGCCGTTGGCGCCGCCCCGCTTGTCAGAACCACGGAACGTCGACGCGGACGCCCACGCCGTCGATACTAGCTCGCCCACTGTGAGGCCCGACGCCAGTATCTTCGCCTTGAGATCGGCGGCGTCGTCTTCGTCGATCAGCGCGTGGTCGACGGCTGGGATGTTGTCCTGCCAGATCAGTTCCTCGGCTGGTACCTCTGGACCCAGGTACCGCACCCGTGGACCCATGTCGCGGTGCGTGAGCTTGAACCAGGCGCGGGCGAAGGCGTCGGCGAACGCCTCCTCGTCCGCAAGGAACCGTCGCGAGATCTTCTCGTACGCCGGGTCGAAGCGCAGCGCGAGGTCGGAGGTCAGCATCGTGGGCAGGTGCTTCTTGTCCGGGTCGTGCGCGTCGGGCACGGTAGCGTTCGCGCCTTTTGCCACCCACTGATTCGCGCCGGCTGGGCTCTTGCTCAGCTCCCACTCGTAGCCGAACAGGTGCTCGAAGAAGTCGTTGCTCCACTTGGTCGGCGTGGTGGTCCAGGTCACCTCCAAGCCACTGGTGATAGCGTCGGCGCCCTTACCAGAGCGGAAGCTGCTCGCCCACCCCAGGCCCTGCTCTTCGATGGAAGCCGCCTCGGGCTCGGCGCCGACGTGGTCGTCGTCGCCGGCGCCGTGCGTCTTGCCGAACGTGTGGCCACCCGCGATCAGCGCCACGGTCTCCTCGTCGTCCATCGCCATGCGCCCGAAGGTCTCGCGAATGTCGCGCGCCGAGGCGATGGGGTCTGGATTGCCGTTAGGGCCTTCCGGGTTCACGTAGATCAGCCCCATCTGCACCGCGCCCAGCGGATCCTCGAGGTCACGGTCGTCGCGGTACCGTTCGTCGTCCAGCCACACCTGCTCGGAGCCCCAGTACACATCGTCCTCGGGTTCCCACACATCGGCGCGGCCGCCAGCGAATCCAAACGTCTTGAAGCCCATAGACTCGAGGGCCACGTTGCCCGTAAGGATCATGAGGTCGGCCCACGAGAGCTTGCGCCCGTACTTCTGCTTGACGGGCCACAGTAGGCGACGCGCCTTGTCCAGGTTGCCGTTGTCGGGCCAACTGTTGAGCGGAGCAAAGCGAAGCTGCCCGGCGCCCGCGCCGCCGCGACCATCGCCGATGCGGTACGTGCCGGCGCTGTGCCACGCCATGCGGATGAAAAGCGGGCCGTAGTGACCGAAGTCAGCCGGCCACCACGGCTGCGAGTCGGTCATCACCGCGTGCAGGTCTTGCTTGACCGCGTCGAGGTCCAGGCTCTGGAACTCCTCGGCGTAGTCAAAGTCGTCGTCCATGGGGTCGGACAGCGTCGAGTTCTGCTGCAAGACCTTCAGATTGAGTTGGTTGGGCCACCAGTCGGCGTTCGTCGTGCCACCGGCCGCGGCGCGGTGGTGGAACGGGCATCCGGATTCGTCCGCCTCAGCGGCGTTGCTGTCGGGCAGTTCGGCCATGGTTAACGCTCCGTTATGTGGTCTGTTGGGCGACGGGATTGAGCCCGAGCTTCTGGCGGCGACACGCCGCGCAGATTCCAAGGAACTCCAGATTTACCGTGATTACCTCGCCGATCTCGTCGGCGGCGCCGGCATCGGACAGCGTGGGCATCGGCACGTCCGCCAGCCGGTCGCAGACGCGACAGAGGAAGTGCGCGTGTTCCTCCGCGCTGGCGTCGTACCGCGCGGAACGGGCCTCTCGACGGATCTTGCGCACCGCGCCGACGCTGACGAGCGCGTCGATTCCCTTGTATACCGTCGCGAGACTGATTCGCGGGAGCCGACCGCGCACGACGTCGTACACCTCCTCCGCAGTCGGATGGTCGTCCGCCTCCGACAGGCAGTCATAGATCGCGACCCGCTGCGACGTCACTCTGAATCCGGCGCGGCGAAGCTGTTCGGCTATTGCAGTCATCACAGTTCCTGAACCAAGCAGGCGGCTCGCGTCCGACCGCGCGAACGACGTGCGCCTACCCTCCCCATGATCTTAGGCCTTACTTAGGGTTCCGCGCCTATCGGGAGGAGAGCCACCGTGTCGGCGACGCCGGCCTCCAACCCGCGTCGGCGCCCGCGATTGGCAGCTCTAACGCCGAACAGGAGGTCGAACCTGTACAGCGGGTCGCGCCACCAGCGGAAGCCGTCGGCAGGGCCTCACGGTTCGTTCCCCATCGATTTCACGCGGGCGCAACTCTCACGTAACATCTGAGAACCCGCCCCGTGAGATAGTCCCTGCGAGACGTCTCGTGACAATGTTCCAACAGCCACGCAACGGAGGGAAGCGCTTGCGGATGGAACGTACGAAGGTCGCTCGGACGTGCGCCGTGTTGCTGTTCGTCGTCGGGGGCGTCGCCAACGCGAAGCTGATGCCGAAGGACGACACCATCAAGGCTCCGCTGGCGGCGGGGAGGAACCTGCTCGCAGCCGCGGTGTTCAACGACGCGCCGAACAGCACCGACCTGACGCTGATCCTGCAGGTCAAGGTCGACGGCAAGACCGTGCTCGACGAGGGCCATCCCTGTCGAGTCACGATTCCCAAGCGGGACATACCCAACGACGACGACCCGACAGGCTGGACGCGCCCGGAGTTCGACGATTCCGACTGGCAGGCCGCCACATACGGCGTCGGTTACGGGGACGACGACGACAACACGCGCGTCGGCGCAGGCGACCACGCCGCCGTATACACTCGCGCGGTATTCGATGTAGCCGATCCCAGCGGGACGAGTGTGCTCGTTGTCGGCGCTGACTTCGACGACGGCTGCGTCATCTGGATCAACGGTGTCGAGGTCGCGCGCGAGTCGGGCACGGACATCCCCAAGGCGCCCGAGTGGGATTCCTGGACGGATCGTGGCAGCGACCACACGCACGAGGCCAGCAAGACCAATCCACCGACGTACGAGGTCGTGGAACTGCAAGTCAACGTAATCGCCGCGCCGGACATCGCGCACGCCGCTCCGACGCGGACGGAGCTGAAGCCCCAACCCGTTCCCACGCGTCGGGATGGCGACGCCCCGACCGACATCGAGTGGCTGAAGAGCGAGGTGGGTGACGGCGCGCTCGCGCACCACGCGGGCGGCCGCATCTATCTGACCGAACTGGCAGCCGCCGAGACGGTTCACGTCGGCAACGGCGACCAGCCGGAGTTCTCTCCCGACGGCACGAAGCTCGCCTGGATCGACGGGAATACCGCCAAAGGGCGCATGCGCAAAGGGGACGGGACCGTGCGCGTCATCGCGCGTGATGTCGAGAAGAGCGGGGGCGTTCACTGGCTGTCGAACGAGGAGGTGGTGGTGATCCGGCGCGAGGGATCCTCACGCCCGAAGTGGTTCCGCGTCTCGCTCGACGGCGACATGCGCGAGGCGCCTGCGCTGACTGCCCTCGGCACGGGTGGATATGAATGCGACGTGAAGCTCGGAGCCGACGGCATATGGTCATACGTAGCCAAGCGCGCGTGGGCCACCTCCGACGGCAGGCGCGGCGACATCGCTGGAACGTGCTCCGTCAGCCTGTCGCCCGATGGGCGATCCATCACGTCTCTCCACGGCGACCACAAGAGGTGCTCCATCGAGGCGATACGCCCTGGCGGCGTAGATCGCACCGTGCGGTGGATGTACAGAGGTGGGTTCGACAACCATCGCTGGGCGTCCAGCAACCCGCAGTACATCGTCGTGGCCGACGAAGTCGACCGAGACTCGAAGAGACGCTGCTACCCTGTCGTCATGAAGGCGGACGGAAGCCGTGGCGCGCGTGTCGCCAACAAGGGCTTCGCCCGCAGTGGCGTGTACGGGGATTTCGCTGTCGGCGACGGCGTGGGGAAGGGCTGGGTCGATTCCGGCCAGGAGGGGTGACCCCATCTCCGCTGCCGGAATCTGGACGTGGTGTGTCACAGTCGCGCTCGCGCTCGTCCCGGCTACGCATGGCGGCGCGCAGGCCCCGCCCTGGCCCCCGTCCGCGGACGGCCTCGCGTTCGTCTGGGGGAACGGCCGCGCGTCGAACACGATCCCAACGGACGGTCCCATCGGCGAGCTCTGCCTGGTCATCCCGACGGGACAGGCGAAATTCACCCGCTTCTGGGCAATGGACGTCACTGACGGAGCGTTCCACGCTGAGCAGAGCATGAGCGACAGCGTCGGGAGTCGCCTGGCGGAGGCACGCCGGTTCACCCTCGCTGCTGTCGTCTCGCCGGGCCACGTTGACGGTACTCACGCGGCCCACATCGTGTCCTACGGAACCACAGGCGCGGACTGCGCCTTCGCTCTGGCTCAGAACGGCGACACGCTACAGGTAGGTCTTGAGGCCTCTGGGCCGGCAGGAACCCGCTGGCGGGGCGTCGGCAGGCTCGAAGCGGGGATCGCGCGCCATGTAGTGATAGCGGTCGGCGACGACGGTATGACCACCTATATCGACGGTCGGCGCGTGTCGTCCCATGGCGACGTTCGTGCCGATCTCCGCGGTCGGGACGATCAGCAGCTATGCTTCGGCGCAGCGCCGGACGGGTCAGGCGACTGGGACGGTCGGCTAGAAGGGGTCGCCCTCTACGACCGCGCGCTCGGTCGTGACGAAGTCCGGCGACACTACGAAGCCTACGCGAGGCGTCTGACGGGGCGCGCGCCGCTGCCCGCGCTGGTGGTGGACGCGGTTCTGACGAGGAAGCGCGACATCCCCAAGGACACCGCATATCCCAACACGCTGGTCGTCTTCGACTATCGCGTCGACGCCGTCCGCGAGGGGCACTACGACGGGCGGCGCGCGCTCGTGGCGCACTGGGGCAACCTCAACGGCCGCCGTCAGCGCGCCACCGAGGAGCTCCGAGTAGGTCACGCGTACCGTCTTCGGGTAGAGCCGTTCGACGCGCATCCCCAACTCGCCGCCCTCCAGATCGTGATGAATCTGGACGACCTCGATCTGCCACTGTTCTATGCGATCCGCGACCCAGCGGACGCGGCGTCAGAGTAGCGCGTGCTGCGCGGCATGGGACGCCGGCCGGGAGTCCGGCGGCCTGGCGGGCTCGCGCCGACCAGGCGGCTCTTGCGGACGCCTAGTCTCGCAGATCCAGGTGGCGCACGTCTTCCTCGGTCAGGTCCAACGAAAGCGCCTTAATGCACGACCTCACCTCGTCCGGCGCCTTCGGGCCGACGACAGGTATGATCGCCAGGTCTCGGTGAAGCAGCCACGCGAGCGCGACCTCGACCGCCGTGTACCCGCCCTTCTCGGCGCCGAGCCGCTTCGCGCGATCGTAGCGGCGGTAGTTCTCATCCGACCCGTATATGCGAAGCATCTGGGTGTCGAACCAACGCAGGTCGGCAGGCGGATTGTCCCGCATCTCGCGTGGGTGTCGCCCCACGAAGAACCCCCGCGCTTGGGAGGACCACGGCACGAGAGGCACGCCGGTCGACCGGTGCCAGTCCTCGCCCCTGTTCCTGTCCGTCGAGACCTGGCCTGGCAGGAAGGCTGCCATCGGCACGGCCAGGCTGATGTTGTTGCTCACGACGGCGAACGTGCGCAGCCCGCGCCTGTCGGCATACTCGCGCGCCTCTTCGAGCCGCCGGTACTCCCAGTTGGACGCCGCGATCGCGTGGACCACGCCATCGTCCAACGCTTCGTTTAGTGGCTCGAGGATTTCCCCCACCGGCTTCATCTGGTTGTCGCGGTGGACCATGAGCACGTCGATGTAGTCCGTGCGCAGCGCGGCGAGGCTTTGCGCCACCTCCTCGCGGATGACGTCGGCGAGGTCTTCGTCTGGCAGGACGCACTCCGGGGTGAGTCCACACTTGGTCTGGACGATTGTCTCGTCCCTGCGGCCGCGCATTTCCAGCCACGCGCCTACCATCTCCTCGCTCGTCCCGTACCCTCGCGCCGTGTCGATCATGGCTCCGCCGGCTTCCGCGAAGATGTCGAGCAGTTCGTGCCACTCCTCCTGACGCTCTACGCCGCAGCCCGACGTGCCAAATGCGATGCGCGATGATGTCTTGCCCACGCCGTCGATGATTGGTCCTGGCGCCATCCCGGTCATCTGCCACTCCTTGTCTGCTGGCTGGACGCCACGGGTGGCGCATAGCAGCCGCGGCGTTGGAGACCGTACCTGCGTCCGTGACTATGCGCGTATTCGCGTTTCCGGCCAACCTGCATGGCATTCGTGGCTTGGAGCTGCGCTGCGCTAGGTAGAGTGTCATACTCATGCTACGCGACCAGGCGGCGAGGAAGCCGCGCAAGCCCTGGAAGCCGCCGTGAATAAGCGGGCGCTTCGGGAAGGACGCAAATCCAGCGCGGGACGAGAACCCAGTCTGTCGGAGGAACCGCGGCCGATGCCATCCCGACCCAACATACTGCTCATCACCGCCGACGACATGAACTGGGACGCCGTCGGCGCGTACGGCTGCCCCGTACCCGGCACGACGCCCAACATCGACCAACTAGCCGCGGACGGCATGCGCTTCGAACACGCGCACGTCACAATCGCCGTGTGCCAGCCCAGCCGGTCGGTCCTCATGACCGGACGCTATCCGCACAAGAGCGGCGGCGAGGGATTCTTCCATCTGCGGAAGCCTGGCGTGCCGATCCTGCCCGGACTTCTGCGTTCCGCGGACTACCTCGTGGGCATCCTGGGTAAGGTCGCGCACTCGACGCCGTATGCCGACTTCGAGTGGGACATGCACGCTGACATGGACCAACTGGGAATGGGCCGCAATCCGACGGTGTACCGCCAGTATGCCGAGGAGTTCGTGCGGAGATCGGTACACGCGGACAGGCCGTTCTTCCTGATGGTCAATTCGCACGATCCGCATCGCCCCTTCTACGGCAATGACCGTGAGGAGTGGTACACGACCGTCGATCCGCCCGCCGTGCCTCCTTCTCGGACGTTCGCGGCCGAGGACATCGTCACGCCCGGCCATCTCGAGGATCTGCCCGACGTGCGACTCGAGATCGCGGAGTACTACAGCTCAGTCAGGCGCTGCGACGACACCGTGGGCGATGTGCTGGACGTCGTTGCGAAGGCCGGGGTCGACGAGAACACGATCGTGGTGTTCCTCTCCGATAACGGCATGGCGTTCCCCTTCGCCAAGACGAACTGCTACCTGAACAGCACTCGCACGCCCTGGATCGTCCGCTGGCCGGCAGGGATCCAGCCGGGCGTGAGCGACGACGACCATATTGTGTCCGGGGTTGACCTCCTACCCACACTACTTGAGGCTGCGGCGATTGACGCTCCCGACGGCATAGACGGGCGTTCGTTCCTGCCCGTGTGTCGCGGCGAATCGCAGTCGGGACGCGATCACGTGTTCACGGAGTTCCATCAGACCGCCGGTCGTGGAAACTACCCGATGCGCTGTATACAGACCCGGGAGTACGGGTACATCTTCAACCCATGGGCGGATGGTGAGCGCGTATTCAGGAACGAGTCTCAGGCGGGTCGCACGTTCAAGGCCATGCAGGCTGCTGCCGAGAGTGACCCCGCGGTGGCGGCCCGGGTGGAGATGTTCCTGTACCGCGTGCCGGAGGAGCTGTACGCCTTCGGATCGGACCCCGACGCGCGGGTGAACCTGGTGGATGACCCAGCGCACAGTGGACAGCTCAACGAGCTGCGCGATGCCCTGGAGGCGCATCTGGACGCCACTAGCGACCCCGCGCTGGATGCCTTCCGCCACCGCGACGACACTGGGCGAGCACGGGATCTGTTCACGGCCATGAACCACGGGTTCGGCGGGGAGTAGCCATCCGGCGGACGACGCCGAGGTCGAGTCGCCTACCACATCGGCCGCGCGACACGGCTGTCCTCACTCCAAGCGGCGGACCTCCATGCCAGCGATCTGCCATGGGTAGCGCGCTCGCCCAGCGTATATCACTTGTGTGAGAAGCTCGCATTGCACGTCGACGTCGTACGTGAGTGGCTCGCCTGGGTCGTGGACACGCGCGCCCTTGACGACATGGTCGTCGTTGGTGATGACGTGGAGCGGAGCCTCCGACGACGCGTGCACGGTTACTCGGTAACGACCGTTCGGGAGGGCAAGCCGGAAGACGCCATCTTCTCGGCTCTCAACGAGGCCACGCAGCAGTGGCTGATCCACACCCTCGGCCTGGAGCCCGATCCGGTCGGCGTGGTTGAGCCACCCAAATCGACCATCTTCATACACCGTGTCCGGCCGTATCGCGACGCGTCCTGCGGCTGTCGCTCCTCCGTCCGGCTGCATGTCGAACTGAACGGCGCGCGCGTCGTTCCACACGTCCATGTCGACTGGCGCAGCGACGCGCTTGAACAGCTCGCTGTACCGTCCTTTCCGCACGGACGTGTACTGCCCTCCGTGTTCCTCTACTAGCTCCTCGAGCTGCGTCTCGTTGAGCCGCCACGCCAGGATGTAGTCTGGATCGAGCGCCTCGGGATCATCCCACGCCGGACGGTAGTTGACGGGGAAGTAGTCCAGGCTCGCCTCATAGTTCGTGAGGAAAGCGATGTCCTGTGTTTCGACCATGGCGTACGTCGACACGAAGAGAAACGGCGAGACATACCTGATCTCCCCCACGTGGTCGCCCGTGCGCTGTTCTGGGCCGTTCCACACCGGCTCCGCCAGTCGGACTGTCGAGTGCGGCTCGAGCTCGCCGACGCCAGCCACCATCTCGTCTATCTGCACGCTCATGTGGTGGTACGCGTGCGCGCTCAGCGCGAGATGCCAGAACGAAAGCGCGACGATTCCGCACGCCAGCGCCGCTTTGCCGAGTCGGGGCACGCTCTGGGTCTGGAGGAACGGCAACAGCAGAAGGAAGATGTACAGATGGATGCGGTCGTTGATCCATCCGCCAGGCCCGAGCGACCAGGGAGACGTGAAGTACAGCGCCGTCGCGACGCACGCCAGACCGAGAAACGCCTCTGTCCCGTCCAGCGCTGAGCGCCCGGCGGAGCCACGCCGAGCTGCAAGCGCCAGGCGAATGCGACTTGCGATCGTGAATACGAGAAGCGCGCCGAACAGCGCGAGGAAGCACCGGCCGATGGCTGAGTGGTCGTCACGGAAGTACACGAGCGACCGGAAGCCCCAGAAGTAGTCCAGATACTCCTCCCACGTCCAGTAGTCGCGGCTCGCGCCCAACGCGTTGGCGAGGTAGTAGCTCGCCGCGATGAAGTAGATCGGCGCCATCATGCCGGCGAAGCCAACCAGCGGCCTTAGCTGACGAAGCCCTGCGTCCAACCAACGCGACTCCGGCCGCCTGCCCTCCGCGATAGCGGATCGCAGACAGTCGTACGCGGTGAGGAGACTCAGCGACGCGACGAGCAGCAAGAACGACTGCGCATGGCAGAGGTACGTGACGAGGATCATGCCGTACAGCTTCGACCAACGCCCGATGCGCATCGCGTGCCTGCGCGGCCACCAGTAGCCCAGGGCGAAGAAGAACATCGGCACGCTGAGCGCGAAGTTGTAGAAGCCCATCTGCAGCAGATAGTGGTACGCGAACGGGAACCCCACCAGCGCCAGGAGGGCGTTGCGCTGGTCCACCGCGCGCAGGAAATACAGCATCGCCAACGGGAGGCCGGCGACGCATAGCGACACCACGATCTTCTCGCAGACGAGAGGGGGAAGAATGTAGAGCAGCGCCGCCAGCAGCGCGTGCGATGTCCAGTTTGGGAACAGCGTGAGATTCAGTCGGTACACGTCCCGGACGGTGTAGTTCTCGTGCCGGTGGTACTCCTTCAACACATGCGCGTTGTAGACATGGCTGGATCCGTCCTGCGTAGGGAAGTGGTGAAACACCCACACCGGCAGAAGGTGGATTACGAGCAGCGCCAGGAAGAGGCCTCGGGCGGTTCGTCTGCTGATAATGGCAGTTAACCCTGTGGGGTTGTACTAGCGAGGCCGGGCGGCACTCAGCGACCGTCGCTTCACGCGCGCAACGGCGTAGGCTGTAGCCAACCGATCATGCGGATTACCTCTTCCTGGCGGGCTCCCATCGGTACTTCGATCAGAGCGGGCCGGTTGGACGCCAGCGCGTCGCGCAGGACATCCCCGAAGTTCGATAGATCCTCATCCACGCGCGCCGCATACGCGCCGAACGAACTCGCGAATGCGACGAAGTCCGGGTTAACGAGATCGGTGTCGATCGTGCGGCCGTCGCAGGCGCGTCGCTGCGAGCCCTTGATCGCGCTCAACGCCCCGTCGTTGACGACGATTGCGACGACGCTGATGCCGTACATCATCGCGGTGGCCAACTCCGCGGCGCCCATCATGAACCCGCCATCGCCGCTGAAACTCACCACTGCTGCGTCGGGATGCGCGACCTTGGCGCCCAAAGCGGCGGGGAAGGCGTAGCCCAAAGCTACGCCGATGTTCGGGTACAGGAACGTCCTCGGATCGTACACCGGGAACTCGTTGAAGGATCCGTACCCGATGGCGTGGACGTCAACCGAGACGATCGCGTCGTTGGCGAGCGTGTCGCGCAGCTGAGGCAGGACGGGCAGAGGCGGCTGGGCATGGAACTCCTGTCGCAGCTTCTCGAGCCGGCTGGCCCACACGTTCTCGCGACGCTCGCACCCCGCATTCACCAACCGCAGAGCGGCCTTGAGACCACCCTCCACGCTGATGTCGCAAGCGTACTCCCTACCTATCTCTGCCGGATCGGCCTCGATCTGGATGAGTGGGCGTGGCGGCTCGAAACTCCAACTACCCGTGTCGATCGAGGTGAACCGGCAGCCGACAGCGATCATGCAGTCCGCGTCTGCCATCGCCTGACGCGCCACGAACCCGCCAACATGCGCCACGGCCAGGGGGTGGTCCTCCGGCAAAGCGCCTTTCGCGCATCGTGTGACTGCCACGGGCGCGTTCAGGTTCTCCGCGAGCCGACGCAACTCGTCGCCAGCGTCCGCATGCACAACGGCGGATCCCGCGTAGATGATAGGCATCTTGGCAGCGCTGATAGCTTCTGCCGCGGCCTGAACGTCGGTCGAACTAGGTGGCGCTTCCGGCTCCCGCTCAACCCGGGATGGAACCTCGACGTCACCCTCGCCAGAGATCACGTCGGCCGGGAACTCCAGCATGGTGGGTCCCGGACGCCCGGAACGCATTGCGCGGAACGCTTCCTCCACCACGCGAGGAATCGCATCGACCGACGCGGCGACGGCACAGTACTTTGTGAGGGATTCGAAGAACCGCATCTGGTCCAGGCCGTGGAACATCTTGCTGGGATCTCTGGCGTAGTACCTCGAGTGTCCCTGTCCGGTAATCAGCAACACCGGCACGCAGTCGGTAAACGCCTCGAGTAGACCGGTCGAGGCGTTACTCGCGCCCGGGCCGGGTACGGTCAGCGCGACGCCGACCTCTCCGGTGGACCTCGCATAGCCGTCGGCCATGATCGTGGCGGCAAACTCGTGCCTCACCAGGTAGTGGTCGATCGCGCCCTCGCCGCGCCGCAGGAGCGAGTCGTATATCTGGATGTTCTGGGTGCCGGGCATCCCGAAGACACACCGGACCCCTTGCGCCTTCAGGCATTCGACCAGTATGTCTCCACCCGTCATCGGGTCGCCTCCATGTGCGTGGCAATTGTCTAAGCGTGGGTATCATACGCGAATACACGCCCGATGCAGTGGTGATTCGCTGACGCGTTGGGTGGAGCGTGCCAGGCACACGGCCGCACGGAGGGCCGAGCCGAAGGGCGTGGCACGGACACTGGCGGCAAGACCCGACCACGTTGCGGCGCCCAACAGGCAGAATCACACGCGTACGGTGTCCCGAGGTTGAGTCAGGCCTAGACCCTGACGCGGACCGGCACGGTGGTCACCGCAGTCGCTTGATGTCTGCCCAACTCGTCGCCACCTTGTCCATCGGGTCAACCGATGTGAGACCCAGCGTCACCGCGAGGCCCTGGTCCATGATGGCTTCGAGGTCCGCGGGCTCCAGCGCCACGTGCCAGATCGAGACTTCGTCCATGAGGCCGGAGAACCAATTGCCGGTAGCGTCCCAAATGCCACAGCCACCGATGTTCACTGTGAAGTCCGACGAGCCACGATTCGGCGAGCCGGCGGTTGTAGCCTCGTCCGTGTCGACGTAAGCCGCTGTCTTATCAGGGCTGGCGACCGCCGCGACGAAGTGCCACTCCTCCTGCGCGTGTCCGTACGATATCGATGCCGCGCCAGCGGGTGTCCACAGGTTGATCGTGCCGGGGTCAATGAACCCGAACTCGGGCGAGTCGTTCTGCCCAACCAGCCCGATGCGGCTGCCTGACATAGCAATCGGTTTGACCCACGCAGTGATCGTGAAGTCGGAGAGGTCGTCGAGGAGCTTCTCGCCCGTTTCCACACAGGCGTCGGCGCCGTTGAGCTCGACCGCCATGCCGAACGGCGCATCGTCTGTCCACCCCGCGTTCACCAGCGTGCCGTCATTTCCCCTGCCGGACATATCAACTGCGGTGTCTCCCGAGCCATCGTCGAACAGCCAGATCCCGACGGCGTCGGCGGGATCAATGGCAGCCTGCGCTGCGTGGACTAGGAGGAATCCCGCCGCGACGCCCAAGGCGCCAATCAGCCGAGCGTTCTTGACCATGTCATCCCTTATCCTTGTGCCATTGGTGGGCCTGGTACTGCCCTCGCGTCCTGCGATGCCTGTATACCCTTGGTAAGGTATTACTTGGCTGCGCTAGGGACGGGCTCACCACGGATTTGGGCACGAGGCTAGTTCAGGAGGCGGTAAGACACAACGCACCCGCGAATGCAGTCTGTGGCGTCGTGCCTTCGGTAGGCTGATCCAGTTCTCCTGCGTGTACCTGTCGGACCCACGCATCAGAGCCATCTTGTGTAGCCTGTGCTTCCTAGGAGCGTGCGCCGCCGCCGCGTTTCGGTGACGACAGCCCTGGGCTCTGCCAGACGTCGAATCAACGCACGGACTGGGCTACGTGGTCCCACCATCGGCCACTCGATCGCTAGCGCGCGCCGAGACGTGTCAACCGCGCTCGCTCTGTTCCCCGCCGCCCGACGTGCGGGCCTCCGCTGCCTCATTGAGCATGAGCGTAATGTCAGCGAACCGCTCCTCGATCGCTCGCTCTAACTCGTCCATTCGCGCCGCGAGATCCTCGTCGTGTGTCTCCGGTCGGCGTAGGCGGCTGTCTCCATCCGGGCGCGCCAACAGTTTGCGCGTCCACACCGAACCTACGAGGGCGCCACCGAGCACACTCACGACCGAGGTGGCGAGCATCAACATGAAGAAGATCGCGGGATCGACTTGCATCGCGAGCCCTTTCAGGAATGGGTGACCGCAGCCGAGCCGCGGGCCCGTCGCATGCTGTCCAGAGGCACATACCCACGTAGCCGTCTGCTGACAGCGCGCATCATGCAGTCACAAGTGCCGCGACTGAGACGGCTCTACGAATGCCCTACCTGGCCGTGCCTATCGCCGGACGAGCCGCGCCACCGCGGTCGGCGAGCAGATCCCCCTAGTGCAGCGAGATCATCGCACAGCGGCCCGTCCAATGCGAACAGCATCAAAGCGCGGTACCCGGGGCTGGATTGGAACTGCTTGACCTCTGCCGACCTTCCCGCGCCAAGGCCGTCGGCCCGCATCTACCAGTTGCCCCTCTCGCCATGTCTCCTCGGCGCGACGTGAGAGGCGCTTCCGGCCTGTTGACACGTGCCGTTGCGTACACTGTTTGGCCGAGCGCGACCCACATGATGGTATGCTGAGGCCACGATACGACGCCCATTGAGGAGCGACGCCATGCCGGACAGCAGCCCCAACATCATCCTGATCATGACGGACCAGCAGCGGTTCGACACCGTCGGCGCCTGGGGGTACGACCACATGGTCACTCCCAACATAGACCGTCTCGCGCGCGCGGGCGTCTCGTTCAGGCACGCCTACTGTCCGGGAGCGACGTGCATCGCGTCCCGCGCCGCCATATTCACGGGCATGTACCCCCACACGACGGGGGTCTACACCTTCCAGCCGTGGGCGAACCACCGCAACTGGGTGCAGGATCTCGCCGATGCGGGATACTGGTGCGTCAACATGGGCAAGATGCACTTCACCCCGCGCGATGTGCCGGGCGGCTTCCACGAGCGCGTCATCGTAGAGAACCCCACGAACAAGAATCTGGCGAATGGTGGCTCCGACGACGACTGGGGACGCTTCCTGTCCCTCCACGGCATTGAGCGACCCAACGACCGCAATCAGACGGGCCGCGACTGGCTCGCGAAGCATCAGGGCGTCCCGTGGCATCACGAAGAACGCTTCCACAGCGACGTCTTCATTGGCGATTCCGCCGTAACATGGATCGAGAATCACCAGGGGTCGCGGCCGTTCTTCCTACAGGTGGGCTTCGCTGGACCGCATGAGCCCTGGGATCCCCTACCCAGACACCTGGCGATGTACGACGACGTGGACGTGCCACCCGCCGTAAGTCGCGAAGGTGAGTTCGACGACAAACCGCCGCAGCATCTCGCCCACCTCGACATGCACGCCACGACGGATCACGAATCGCAGATCGACTTACGCGGCGCCACGGACGACGACATCGCCCGTATGCGGCGGCACTACTACGCGAACATCACCACGGTGGACGAGAAGCTCGGCGAGGTGATGGACGCCCTGGAAGCGCGCGGCT
Organism: uncultured bacterium; assembly: GCA_964473525.1. Lineage (GTDB taxonomy): Bacteria > Poribacteria > WGA-4E. The sequence goes on along the minus strand of CAYYPK010000003.1, from coordinate 274,994 downwards.
ACCTGGACAACAGCCTCGTGGTCTTCTGCTCGGACCACGGCGAATTGCTGGGCGACCACGGCCTCGCCTACAAGTGGCTGATGTACGACCCGATTACGCACGTGCCGCTCATCATGTCGCGTCCTGGCGAGGACGAGCAGCCGCGCGAGGCGGCCGACCTGGTCTCGCTCGTGGACCTTGGGCCCACCATCCTCGAGGCAGCGGGTGTCGAGGTACCGTCGTACATGGAGGGGCGCTCGCTACGTCCGTATCTCCATGGCGAGAGCATCGAACCACGCGAGTTCGTCTTCTGCGAGGACAACTACCAGATCATGATGCGGGGCGCCGACCACAAACTCGTCTACTACATCGGTCAGGAGCAGGGCGAATTCTACGACCTCACGGACGATCCCCACGAGCTGTGGAACAGATGGGCGGACGACGACTGCGCGGCGATCAAGAACCGCATGCTCCTGCGTCTCCTCGACTGGATGGCGACCAGCAACTACTACAACGCGGGCTACAAGCAGAACCGCGCGCGACAGACGCCGATGCGTTGGTCCAGCAACCCCTACCTCCACGGCGCACAGGGGCGTCCGCAGCCCAGGCCGCGATAGTGTCGGCGCGATTCCGCGCTCGATTGCGTCGCGGTTCGCAGGACGCATGTCTGCCATCCTGCGCTTGGGCGATTTGCGTAGCGGCAGGGCGATGCCCAACGACACATCGCGGCTATCGAAGAGCGGATGGGGTAGCGGAGGCGCCCGCTCGCGCCTCAGCCCGAAGCGCGCGCCATTCAGCTCTTGGCAGTCGTTCGTAGCCTTCGCCAACGCTCCTGAGGCCCGTGGTTGCCCAGGTGCGGCGCTCCATCTCCTCCAAAGACGCTGGGGGGACAGGCAGACGCCATCGAAGCGCAGCCCCTGAATTGCCGCCCGTGAACAGGTGTTCGCCGTCCGGCGTGAGGATGATCTGCTGCACGTGACCAGGGACGGAGATCGGCGAGCCGTACTGTTGACCGGTATCGGTGTCCCAGAACGTAACGCGCCCGTTGCCGTCAGCGGTCGCGAGGCGCCTCTCCGTCGGATGGAACGCGAGGTCGTAGACGCCTGCCGACGGACGCAAGCTCTCGCCGAGTTGCTCTCCGGTAGAGATGTTCCAGACGTGCGAGAAGCTGTCAGCCGTTACCGTCGCGAGCATGTCTCCCTGCGGGTTGAGCGCGATGTGGTCGACCTTTACGGAGTGGGTAATGGGTCGCAGAGCTTCGGCGCCGTCGGGGTAGGAGAGGAATCGTACGAGCCGTCCAACCGCCATCGCGAGGAACCGCCCGTCCTGCTGGAACGCCATGTCTCTGACCCGCTCGCCCATGTCTATCGATGCTGACTCCTGAGCGCCGCGCGGATTCACGAATCTCACCTGGGCGCCGTCGGCGAACGATAGCCAGGCGCCGTCCGGGCTGTACGCGAGCCCGCGTGGCGCCATCTCGGTTGCTACTGCTTCGCCGACGGGCTGCCCGGATTCAGTCGCGTACTGTTGGACGCTCTTGCTCGTGCTTACGGCGAGCCTCGAACCGTCAGGGGAGACGGCGACAAGCCTATCTCGCCACCACAGCGCGGCGCGGGCCAGCGACACGGGTCCAGCGCGCGCTTCCAACGTGTTGGCGTCCCATACCTCGGCGACGCGCCCGCGCGTGGAAGATGTCACGAGGGTCGAGGCATCCGCGGGCATCCCGAGCGGCACGTACCACCCGTCTACGCCATAGTCAGCCACTTCGTCGTAGTCGGTCCGCTCCGCGCTATAGACGTACACGGGCGACGTCCGGTTCACCTTAACGAACAGCTCAACTGGGGTATTCCTCGAGAAAGCGAGACCCCGGGGGAAGACCATGTCGTCAGGCGTGGTGGAGCCGAACGCTATCTCGGCGTCCTCGTCCGATACGACTGGGAACGTGAGAGGCCCTGTCAGGTCTTGGCCCGTCCGTGTTGACCATACGCGCGCCGTGTCGCCAGAAACGCCCGCAAGCAACGCGCCGTCATACGACAGCTCGATGTGCCCCACGGGGGTCCGATGGTGTATGGGGCTGCCAACGGGCTCTCCAGAGGGCGCAGCCACCACCGCAATCTCACCCTCGCGGGCGCCGGTGCCCGCGGCGACGGTGTGGCCATCACCACTGATGGCCACGATCGTCACGGGGGCATCCTGCAGCTGCAACCGCGCGTCGGGCGGCTCGCCCATGGTCCAGGTGTCGGTGGGTTGAGCGTCGAATCGCTTCGGAGAGCGAGAGCCGTACACCACCGTGCCGTCCACGAACCCCACGACCGTCCAATAGCCGGACGCGTCTTCCCGTCCGTCCGAGCGGATCTGCGATAGCGCCTTGATTCCCGCGAGTGGCCGCATCGTGGCTGTATCGATCAACTCCCCGCCCGCCATGCTTGTGGCCAGGATGACAGCGTCGCCTGTTCCAAGCGTTGCGACGAGACCCGTCATGACATCCGACTCCGCGACGAGCGCGCCCGTGCTGGCGTCCCAACGTCGAATCACGTGCTTCCGCGGCTCGGGTTGGCTTAGCGTCACAACATGTTGGCCATCGCTCACCAGGTGGCTGAAGAACTGCGCATCCGGGTTCACGAACGAACTGCGCAGCGTCGCCGTCTCGGTGTCCCACACCCTCACGACGCCGTCGACCGACCGTGTGCTCATGCGCGATTCGTCGCGGCTGAAGTCGAGTTGCTCTATCCTCGCCGCGTGCGGGAGTGGAGCGCCGTGCTGCGTTCTGTCTTGGGTTCGCCACAGTTGGGCGGGGCCATCCACGCTGGTGGTGACGAACCACTTCGCATAGGGACTCATGGCGAAGATGTCGACACCTTCGCTCGGCCCAATGACATCCAGCATTCTCCCGTCGTAACGTCGCTGCCACGTCGCCCACTTCGCGGCGATGGAGTCACGATCCGCGCCGTCGGGCACGGATCTCGCCGCCTCGAGAAGGCCCACCAAGCCGACAACATCGCCATCCTCGAGCAGTCCGACAGAGCTCGCGGCGCGTAGCTTCGCGACGTTGGCGGCAACACTCTCCTTCTGTCGCCAAGCGACGACGGCAAGCGACCCGACAACCGCCAGGATCGCAAGCGCGCCAGCGGTCGCGCCGAGCAGACCGCGCCGGAACGCGGCCTTCTGTCTGCGCAGCTCGGCGCCCGGCATGTTCTCCCGGACCCAGAGCCGGTCGAACACGTGAGCGTAGATGCGGTTCCGCACGGCGAGTAGCCCGCCGTCGACGCGGACGATTCCCGCTAGCCGCAGGACGTTTACGAAAGGGTCCGTCTCGTCGTATCGGACCTTCCTGCCGCGGCGCACCTGGTCGTACAAGTTGAGCAGGCTGGCGTGGTCCGTGTCGCGGTGCAGCATCTGGTTGCGCACGAACAGCAGGTTATCGTCCTGCTCCTGGGCCCGCTCGGAGAAGAACAGGTCGGAGCAGAGGGGATCGACGCCGCTGTCGTCGGCGATGGCGGCGTCAGCCGCGACCGCCGCGCAGAGCCGCTGCGTCAGGTACGGATGCCCTCCAGTCCAGTGGAGGATGCGATCCACGAGACGCAGCGATGTCGCCTCATCGTGCGGTAACCCGTCGGCAAGCCGGGCGGATTCCGCGGTCTGGAAGTCACCCAGGTCGACGCGCGTCCCGATGTTGAACGGCGTTGTCAACGGGTCGTCGATGAGGTCGGAAGGCGTGGCCACACCAACGAGGCAGAACGTCATGCGCCCAAACTCAGGGTCTTCCGCGCGCCGCGTGTAGCACTCTCGGATGGCGGCGAAGAACTCGCCGGTCGAGAACGGGAGGCTCTGCACGACGTCGATCTCGTCGACGAAGAACGCGATGCGCCCCTCGATCTCGCGCAGCGCCACAACCCGGACGGCCTCCATCAGCCTGAGCACTGGGTTGAACTGCTCGTTGTTCTCCCAGAACTCCTCGAGCTCGTCCTCGATGTCCAGCCGTTGCCCAATGTGCGCCAGGAGACCGGCGTACCACTGCTCCGGCTGCGTGTTCTGTCCCAGCGCGGTGAGGTCCAGCACGACGACGCTCACGTCGTCCTGGCGCAGTCGCATCGCGGTACGCACCATGAGCGAGGACTTGCCCATCTGCCGCGAGGTGAGCACGTAGCAGAACTCCCCGCGTGACAGGGCGTCGTATAGATCTTCGTCCGCTTGCCGGGGAACGTAGGAAGGAGCGTCGGCGCGGAGCGTACCTCCGGCGACGTAGAATTCGGCTATCCGCGACGCGGTGTGGGCGTTCATGATCGTCCTTATCCTTGCCGGCATTGTCGAGCCGTCAACGGACGAGGACAAGGTTCAGCCGGCGAGCCCGCGGCATGACGGGCCATGGAGCGCGACCAGCGCCGTTTAAGCGGCGCGATGTGGGCGGGATACGCGACCTCAACGTACCTCCACTTGGCGCCGCTTTCACGCCAAGGAGAGCCCGGTCGCGCGCGTCCGCAGCGATGAACGCGAGCGGAACGCGCACAAGCGCCGATATCCATGGAATAATCGGAGCACGCTTGCATCTAATGGTCTCGAGGGCGCGCGGGCAGCGCGCTCCGCGCGAGATGGAAAGCTGGGACGATGGGCGCCAGCCTTGACGTCAGTCACGACGCGACACCCACCGACGCCGACCTCGTCGAGGCGGTGCGAAACGGGAACCGCGACGCCTTTGGTGACCTCGCGAGGCGTCACCACGCGCGCGTCGCCCGTGCCTGTCGCGGCATGACCGGCGCCGCCGAGGACGCCGAGGATCTCCACCACGACGCGCTTGTCGAGGCCTACATCAAGCTCGGCCAGCTTCGGGACCCAGCGCGGTTCGCCGCTTGGGTGGTAGCCATCGCCCGCAACCTCGCGCGCATGAAGATGCGCGAGCGCGTGGCGCCGGTGCAGGACGTGTACCTGGCGATGGAGGCGGCGTCCGGCGACGAGCTCCATTGGCACGAGTCGCTAGCCGTCGAATACGCGCGGCTGAAGCCTCAACATCGCACGACGCTCGCCCTGCACTACTGGGAGGGGCTGTCCTACGCGCAGATTGCCGAGGTGTTGGACGTCCCGCTAGGCACGGTCATGAGTCGCCTGCATCGAGCGCGGCGCACGCTAGGAGAACGCTTGCGGCATCGCCGAGACATCGACGGTGAGGACACGACGACATCGGAGGGGATCGTGGAGGAAGTGCAGGCCGAGATCGACATTCTGGACGAGATGTTCCGAGACGCGAAGCAGCCCGTCGAGCGGCTATCCGTGATGGTCGAAAACGCGCCCGAGCGCGCGGCGGAGCTGCTGCGCCGCGCCGAGGGGTGGACCTTGTTTGGGCGCCTCGGCCGTCTCTTGTCGTCGTTGGGTAGCCCCGCCTACATGGACCTGTTGGTGGCGGACGAGGACGACGACCTGCTGGCCCGCGTGGGTCAGTTGCTCCGATGGGTGGACCGACCGGGCTTCGAGCGCGTGCTGGACTACGCCTTCGCCACGGACGCTACCGCGCGCCGTCGCGCCTGGGTAGTCCTCCGGGCGTGGGCGGCCCTGTCCCCTGGGTCAGGAGCCGTCGGAGAGAACGCATACTGGCTCCTCGACCGTATCGAGGAAGGCGAACCCGACCGCGACGCGCGAGCGGAGCTCCTCGTCGAGATGATGCTCGCGTCGAAGCACGCCGGTCGACGGCATCTGTTCACGGAGTACCTGCTCTGCGACGTCGACGCGGCGTTCCCCGCGTTGATGCGTCGGTTTCGCGCCGACGAGGGTCGGTGCATCGTGCATGCGCTCGCGCGTACCGGGGAGCGCTTCTGCGACGCCCTGATCACGCGTCTGGCCGACCCCTCGACCGAGGACGCGGAGCTGCTGCTCGACGCCCTGGGAACCGTCGGGCGTGGAAAGGAGCCGCACGACTCGAAGTGGAAATCGCGACCAACCGCGGACCTGGCATTGCGCCAGCGGGAGGTGGAGTCGGGAGCGCCTTACACCGCCCGTGGGCTTGACGCCAGCACGCGGCAGGATGTTGCACGGACACTCTCGCCGTACCTCTCAGCGTCTGAGCCGGCCGTGCGCGTCGCCGCTGTCAGGGCGCTTCGGGCGATGGCGCCGGATGGGGTGTGCGCAACGCTACTAGCGTGCATAGCGGATTCCGACCCGGCCCCCAGGATAGAGGCGCTCATCGGGCTCGGAGAGTTGGGCGGAGCCGAGACGGTGGACGTCCTCGCCACCGCGGTCGAATCGACAGACGCCGCTGAACGCAACGCCGCCAACCAGGCGCTTGGTCACCAGAAATCGCGTGAGATGGCGGCGATCATACAGCGGCAGGAGACACACCCGAAGGACATGCCGCAGGAGGAGAGTCGTCGACTGCACGCGCCGTTCCGCTACAAGCGCGAGGAGATGTACGCGTGGCTGAAGTCGTCCGACTACCGGTCCAGTGACGACGCGGGAGTGACACGGACGGGCGGGCGAGGGAGGTCGGACACCGCGCGCGAGCGCCTCCGGAGGGTCCGAGGCGACGCTGATCCGCTCTTCCACACGTCCATCGAGGCGGCCGTGCGCGCGCTGCCCGAGATTCGAGCCTACGAGGAGCGGGAACTCACGTTCCTCATCGCGCAAGCTGTCGGCGACTACTCGACAACGAGGCGGCGTCTCGTGATGGACAAGTCCCGGGCGATCATGCGCCGCGAGGGCGGCGTCTACGAGTTCACCGCGCACGGAGAGTCCGTCTGGCGCGTCGAGCGGCATATCCTCGCCAGCTACCTGGGAGGCATGTAGGCGCGACTCGCGGCCCACCCGTCCATGCGCTATCCTGTGTGCGTTCGCCGCGCACGCAACGCATACAGGACACCCGCATGTCGGCTCGTCACCTTCTCCTGCCTCTCACGATCGCCCTCGGACTTGCGGTGGTCGGGGCGGCCCACGGGCAGGCCCAGCCGGACGTTCGCGAGCCCTACACCGAGGCGTTCCAGGCCCTGGTCGATGGAAACTGGGAACTCGCCTACGAGGGCCTGTCACGGATTCAGCACGATTACCCGGACAGCGTCTACGGGCGTCGCGCTTCGCGTCACCGGGCGCGGCTTGACCTACTCGGGCTGTCCGGCCGTCGGCGTTTCGACCAGCGTGGCAGAGCTGAGACGGTCGGCTTCGGCGTGCTGTACGGCGCGTGGGCGGGGCTGGCCGCGAGCATCCTCGCTGACGACGACGATGACGAGAAGACCCTAGCCGCCGGGATGATGCTCGGAGCCCCAGTTGCGCTTGTCACCTCCCTGGCAGCCACCCGCGACCGGGAGATAACCCGCGGTCAAGCGTCGCTCCTGCGGCTGGGTGGCTACTTCGGCACGTGGCAGGGGCTCGGCCTCGCCCTCCTCTCCGACGACGACACCGAGAACTCCTTGGTGGCGGCTTCCCTCGCCGGAGGATTGGCGGGGATAGGACTTGCCGCCGCCGCCGGCTCGGCCTACGACCCCAGCACTGGACAGGCAGCGCTCGTCAACTATGGCGCGCTGTGGGGTACATGGCTGACGTTCGCTGGCACGCAGGTGATCGACATGGACGATGGCGACAACGTGCTTGGGACGACGCTCGTTGGCGGTGTAGCGGGCCTCGCGGGCGGCGCCCTTCTGGCATCTAAGAAGGACATGCCGGAGGGCCGCGCCAACCTCATCAACCTCGGCGGAATCGCTGGCACTGTGATGGCCTCTGGATTGCTGGTCCTCCTCGAGCCAGACGAGGGGCAGACGGCCATGGCGGTGGTAATGGCGGGAGGCGTGCTCGGACTGATAGCCGCCGCCCGCAGGACGGAGGGCTACGGACAGCCCGAGCAACAGCCGCCTTCGGGAGGCGCCCAATGAGGCTCTTCCTGTGCTGCGCCATTGCGTTCGGCGTTGTCGCCGTGGCGGCCCAGTCGGCAGGGCCCGCGACCGAACTGGCGGAGTTCGAGGCGCGCCTGACATATGAAGCCGCCGTCGACCTCGCGGACAGCGGCGACCTCCACGCGGCGATTCGTCGCCTCGAGTGGCTTCTCGCCCACGTGGAGGACACCGAGTGGACGGCGCGCGCCGCGGTCAAGCTCCGGGAGCTGCGGCAGCTACGGGACGCGCCCGAACGCATGTCCGGCACAACCCGCGCGGGACTCGTGACCTTCGGGACCATATTCACGACCTGGCTCGGCGTGGGAACACTCATCGTCGCGGACTCCGAGGACGAGAACGCCATGGGGATCGCGCTTCTCGGCGGCCCCATCGCTGGGCTCGGGTACTCGATCAGCGCGACGCGGGACAGCCGCCTCAGCGACGGGCAGGCCTCCCTCGTCAACCTCGGCGGGGTGTGGGGCGTCTGGCAAGGGACGGGCGCCGGGATCGTCGCGGGAGTGGGCGACAAGGGCACGGTTCTGTCCAGCATGCTTGGTGGCCTCGCCGGCCTCGGCGTCGCCTACTTGATCGTCTCGGATCGACGCGTGAGCGCGGGAGACGCCAGCCTGATCTCCGCCTCTGGCGCGTGGGGCACATGGCTGTCGCTCTGCGGCATGATGGCCAGCGACGTGGACGAGACCGACGCCATCGTCATCGCCGCCATGCTCGGAGGAGACGCCGCGTTGCTGGGCGCAGCGCTCTCCGCGCCGAAGGTGAACATGAGTCGCGCGCGCGTGCGTCTCATCAACGCCGCAGGGCTCGTCGGAACGCTCTACGGGTGGGGCGCCACGGTCCTCGGCGAGATCGACGCCGACCGCGGCCGGTGGAGCGCCATGGGGGTCGGCAGCATCGCCGGACTCGCCGCGGGCGCGTACCTCACGAGAAACATGGACCGCGCGGACGACGCCTCCGACTTCTTCACCACGGAACCGACGGCCGGGTTCTCGGCGAGCCCGGCGCTACTGACGTACTCGGTCCCATTCTGAGCGCGCCTGCGTGACCGTCGGAGCGACATCGGTGCGAGATCTCTACGATGACGTCGTCGTCGCGCTGCTCCTGGGTCGCGGCCCCGTCGCGTTCGACCACCTGCGCGAGGCCACGGGACACGATGCAGCCGCGATAGAGGCCACGCTCCGCGACCTGGAGGCGGACGGCTCCATCACCCTCGACGACGCCAGCGCTTGCTGGCGAGCATACCAGCAGACATCGCGCGAGGAGGTCGCCGCCGTCGCCCACGACCTCCACCCGGACGACGAGCCGGTCGCCATCCTGCAAGACTACCTGACACGCGAATACGAGCCACCGGCCCACGTGAGATACCTCGCGATCTACCAGTGCTCCGCGCGCCGCCCGTTCTCGTCGTCCCCGTCGCATGGCGCCATCAACCACGCTATCGTGGCGGCGACGGGTCTGCATCCGTGGCGCGACCGGGAGACCTGCCCCGTCCACGTGGTCGTCCTGGCCGCCAAGAGCGGCCCGGCGCCGTACGACCTGCAGGACGTGTACCCGGCGTGCATCCGCGCGGAGGGGCTCGCGCAGCTCGACGCGGAGGAATACGAAGAGCGCCGAGGGACGCTCGCGCGGTATATGGCTGGATACCTGCGGGCGCACGCGTCCGGATACGCGGGCATCGCCACGTTCACGTCGGGACGATGGGGCGACGTCATGGCCGCCGTGCAGCAGACAACGGATCTCGACATCGACATCCTGCCGCGGGCCGATGGCGCCACCCTCACCCGAGTAGGGAGCAGGGCGCCTCACACGTACTGGCAGAAGCGGTGGATACAGCTCGCGCTGGCTATCATGGAGTGGCTGCCGGAGGACGAACGGCGGGCGGCGGAAGCGCGCCTCCGCGATATGGGCGCCGAGTGGACGGCGTGACGCCACGTCCTCACTATCCGTCCGGACAGGCAGGCCATACGTCGGCGCGAACAACACCAGCAGGAGTAGGCATGGTTCCGCATGGCAGCAGCGCGGGCGGCGTCCGGGTCTGGGCGAGCGTCGTGTTCGCGCTGGTCTTCGTCGTCCATCCTTCTGGCGTGCGCGCCGAGGATCAGGGGCCGCCGTACAGTCGTCGTGTGATAGAGGGCGCGCGGCTGGTCGTGGCGCCCACCGTTGATGGGGACGGCGACGACACAGCGTGGGACGACGCGACCCAGGGTGAGACGTTCGTGGATCCGCGGACAGGGCTCCCGGCGTCGGACCAGACGTTCTTCCGCCTTGGATACGACGACGACGGTATCTACATCGCCGCGCGGTGCCTCGACGCGCGCCCCGGCGAGATCGTCGCGCGCGAGACGAAGCTCGACGGCCGCGTGCACGACGACGACTACGTCGAGGTCATCCTCGACCCCTTCCACACGCACAATCGAGGCGACGTGTTCCTGTTCGCCGTCAACCCACGCGGCACGCGATGGTCCTACATGGGCGGAGACCGCGCCGGCAAGGAGGAGTGGAAGGGCGAATGGGAAGCCGCCGCGCGCGTCGTCGAGGACGGATGGACCATGGAGGCGTTCGTGCCGTGGGGCATCCTCAGCCTCCCGGACGCGGACGAGCCCGTGACGCTGGGAATCAACGTCGAGCGTGGGCACGCGCGCCAGCGCATCCGGTCGCTGTTTTCAAACCTGGGCGAGGAGTCGCGGCCCGAATACGCTGCGGACTGGACAGGGGTCGAGCTCCCCGGCGCGGGCTTCCAACCCGAACTGCTCGTCCTTCCCTTCTTCGCCGCGGGCGCCTCCGAGACCGACGACGAGTGGAGCGAGACCGGGCGGCTTGGCGCGGACGTGCGGTACCGCCCGACGGCGCAGCTCGCGACCGTCCTGACCGTCAACCCCGACTTCCGCAACGTGCAGAGCGAGGTCGAGGGCATCGACTTCTCGCGCGGCGAACGCTTCGTAGGCGAGACCCGGCCGTTCTTTCAGGAGGGCGGTCGCATGTTCCAGACCTCCTCCGGCATCGGGTCGTACTTCTATAGCCGCCGCATCGAACATGTGGACGTGGGCGCGAAGGTGTACGGCAAGCTCGCGAAGCGAACCGACCTCGGCGTGCTCGCGACGTACGACCTGGGCGATCAGCACGACGATTTTTGGAGCGTGCATCGCCACGACTACGTTCTGAGTCTCACGCAGGGAACGGGCGAGTGGGGGTCGTTCTCCGCCACGGGAGTCTTCAAGGACGACGACGCGGAGACGAATTCCATCGTCGCCGGCAGAGCGCGCGTGCGACTGACCCGCCAGGTACACATCAACTGGAAGTTCGCCGCGAACTCCTGGCGCGAGGGGCCGACCGGGAGCGACATGGACGGCACGCTCTCGACGTTCGCTCTGGGGTGGGGCAACGGCCGCTTCTCGCTCGGTACAGATCTGGTATACGTGACCGAGGACTTCCGCGCGTCCAACGGCTTCATCGAGTTCCCCGGACGGCAGGGCGTCGGGCTGAAGGGCGGCTACGGCAACGAGTGGCGCGATACGTTCGTGCGCTCCGCTGGCATCGGCTTTCGCGTCAACTACGAGGAGCGATTCACGGGCTCGGACGGGCTCGACGGTTTCGGTGGCGTCGCCCGCCGCTCCCTCTCCACAATGGGCGACCGCGACGACACGGACGACTTCTTCCGCGACAGCTTCGCATACTCGGCGCACGTCGACACCCGTCACAACGTCTCGCTCTACCACGGTGGCTGGCGCGGTCACTTTCGCGAGCAGGACGCGCTGACGTCAGACCTCGACCACGCGTTCGATGTGGGCGTGTCCGTGACGAAGGCGGACCACTCCGCCGCCTACGACATCGGATTCAGCGGCGGCTCAGCCGACGACGCGCAACGCCGCTTCCTGCATCAACGGATGTTCCGACGCTGGGAACGCGTCCTGGTGGAACTCCGAAACTCTCGCCTGACGCACCATGAGCGCGTCCAGCAGCACATCCTGTCGATGAACTACGACTTCACCCCGAGCGTGGGCGTCGGCGGGCGGGTGATCTTCCGACGCAACGAGACGCAGGACGACAACGCGTGGAACTGGTACGTGTCGCTTCGCCGGTCAGGCGCGCGCGGTATCGAGACGTTCCTGATCTTCGGTGAGCCGAACGGCGACACGTTCACGCCGAGGATAGAGGGGAAGATCCTGCTCCCGCTATAGCGCGGGATCCTCCACTGGCAGCGTCGCGTCCACAGGCTCGGTTGGGGTGGCTGGAATCCGCTTCCGCAGGCCGTCCAGCATGGAATCAAGCCGCTGCGCTCGCCGGTCAAATTCCGCCTCTAGCGCCGCGATGCGCGACTCGAGCGTTCCCACCCGATTCACCACCGCGTCACGTATGGCCTCGGTCACCAGGTGACGTCCCTTGACGCGCGTCATGCCCTGCTTGAGGGTGGCTACACGTCGCTCGACTGCCTTGCGCTGCGTCTCCACCGCGTCGAGCTGCGAGGGCGGCGCGACCGGGTCGGCCGGCCCTTCCTCGGCCGTCGTAGCCGATGTCGGCGCATCGCCCGTGGCGACTACACGGACCACGGCCGTGTCTGCCGTGGCTACGTACCCTGGTTCCGTGACGACGATGACCGGCCCGGGCAGCGTGCAGCCGACGACCAGCAGGGCCGCGCCCGCGAGCAATGCCGTGCCAAGCCGTCCGCTCATCGCGCGCCCATCCCAGTCGGACTCGGTTCGATCCGGGGCCGGTGTAGTCTCTGAAATAGTGCCTTAAGGGGAACGCAAAGGGAACGACGCCCCATGGTCCTAGCGGGCCATCCAACCCCCGTCGACGGTGAGAATTTCACCGTGGACGTAGTCCGAAGCGGCGGAGCACAGGTACACGATGGCGCCCTTGAGGTCGTCGGGGGAGCCCCATCGTCCGGCGGGGATTCGGACGGTGATTTGGTCGTTACGCGTGGGGTCGGCTTGCAGCGCCTCCGTGTTGTCGGTGGCGATGTAACCAGGAGCGATGGCGTTCACGTTCACGCCGCGACCCGCCCATTCGTTTGCGAGCGCCTTCGTCAGTTGCCCCACGCCGCCCTTGCTCGCGGCGTACCCTGGCACCGTGACGCCACCCTGATACGTCAGCAAGGACGCGGTAAAGACGATCTTGCCATCCTCGCGGGCGAGCATCTCCTTGCCAAACTCACGCGCCAACACGAACTGTGCGTTGAGATTCACCTCCATGACGGTGTCCCAGAGGTCGTCGCCGTGCTGGTCGGCCGGTTTACGCAGGATCGTGCCCGCGTTGTTCACGAGGATGTCCACGTGCCCGACCTCGTTCTTCACCTTGTCGATGAACTCGTAGACGGCGGGGCGATCCGCGAAGTCGCACGCGTAGCCATGGAACGTGCGCCCGAGGTCGCGCACGTCGCTCTCAATGAAGCTCCCCGACGCTTCCATGGAGGCGCTCACCCCGACAATGTCAGCGCCCATCTCCGCCAGCCCTTGCGCCATGGCGCGCCCGATGCCGCGCCGGCATCCGGTCACCAGCGCGCGGCGACCGTCGAGGCGGAACCTGTCGGCTAGACTCATTCTCACGCCTCCCGCGCGTCGATGAGCGCCTTCATCATCTCGGCGCCGGACGCGATTTCATCGAAGATCGACTGCGTGGCCGATAGCGGCGCGCGGTGTGTTATCAGCTGGTCTAGCGGCAGCGCGCCGGACTCCGCGAGCTGTATCGCCGCCTCGAAATCCTCCGGCTCGTACACGCGCACCCCGCATAGCCGCAGCTCGCGCCAGAAGAACTGGAACAGGTCGACCTTCGGAGGGTCGGCGTGGATGGCGACGACGACGATGCGGCCACGCGTGCGCGCGAGCTTTGTCATCAGTTCCGCGCCAGCGGCCGACCCCGACACCTCGAACACCACATCGGCGCCAGCTCCGCCCGTCAGTTCCTCTACGCGCGCGACGACATCCGCCTCTGCACCGTGCAGCGCCTCGAAGCCAAGGGAGCGAGCGAACTCCAGGCGGTAGGGGTTCACCTCGGTCATCAGCACGTCGGCGCCGGCGTGTCGGGCGACGAGCGCCACGAGTGTCCCGATAGGGCCTCCGCCGATGACGACCGCGCGTTCGCCAGCGGCGACCTCCCCGAGTCTCACGTCGTGGCACGCCACCGCGAGCGGTTCGATGAGCGCGCCGATCTGGTCGTCCACGCCGTCAGGGAGGCGGTGCAACGTGTGCGCCGGGACCGTCCAATGCGTCTGGAACGCGCCCGGAGTGTCGATGCCAAGGAAGTCGAGATTCTGGCAGATATGCGAATGACCGGCCACGCACGCAGGACATGCGCCGCACGGGTCCAGCGGCCTCACGACAACCCGGTCGCCCTCGGCCCAGCCTTCCACGCCGCTGCCCACTGCGGACACCACCCCGGACATCTCGTGACCGATGACCTGCGGCACGGCTACTCGCGCGTCCATATGGCCCAGGTAGATGTGCAGGTCGGTGCCGCACACCCCGCAGTACGCAATATCAACGACCGCCTCGGCCTCGGACGGCGCGACCCTGACGCTGTCGCCTACTTGGAATGTCCGGTCGCCAGCGTAAAATGCCCCGCGTGGCATAACTGTCCTCGTGTTGCGTCATGGAGTATCGAGCGCTTCTACGGACGCGCCGGGCTGCCGTCGGGCCAACGCGTCTGCGTCCAATGCTCGACCTGGTCCTTGCACGGATACTTCGCGGCGAGTTCCTCGTTGATGTCGATACCGAGGCCGGGCTTGTCGCTGGGATACATATAGCCTTCGCGCACCTCCGGCGTGCCGGGGAACACCTCGTATACTCGCTCGGGGAAGCGGCACCATTCCTGGATGCCGAAGTTCGGCGCCCACAGGTCCAGGTGCAGGTTCGCGGCGTGCCCTACGGGCGACGTGTCGCCGGGACCGTGCCACGCGGTGCGCACGCCGTACATGTTCGCGAACGCCGCGACGTGTCTCGCTGGCGTGAGACCACCCATCTGACTCACGTGCATGCGGACGAAGTCGATAAGCCGTCCCGCGATGAGCGGCTGCCACTCCCGCGGGTTGTTGAACAGCTCGCCCATTGCCTGTGGCGTGGCGCACTGCTGCCGGATATTCTCGAACCACTTGATGTCCTCGGGCGCCAGGGCGTCCTCGAAGAAGAACAGCTTGAACTGCTCGACGTCCTTGGCCATCTGGACGGCATCTATGGGCTGGAGGCGCTCGTGGACGTCGTGCAACAGTTCGACCTCGTCGCCGACTTCCTTGCGCACGTGCTCGATCATGTTGACGGCGTTGCGCGCGTATTCGCGCGGGTTGTAGTAAGCCCCGTCGGGCGCGCCTTCCGGCTTGTGCAGGCTCTCGGGATTGCCGCCGTAGCCGCCCATCTGCACCCGGATATGCCGGTAGCCCATCTCCTGGAAGCGCCGCACGCTGTCGGCGACTTCCTCGGGAGTCGAGCCGCCGGCGTGCCCGTAGACCGCCGCCGCCTCCCGACACTTGCCCCCGAGCAGCTCGTACACGGGCATCCCCGCCTGCTTGCCCTTGATGTCCCAGAGCGCCTGGTCCGCGCCGGAGATAGCGTTGCTCAACACCGGCCCGTTTCGCCAGTAGCTGTTCACCATCGCCATCTGCCAGATTTCCTCGATCCGCGACACGTCGCGGCCGATGAGAAACGGCTTCAGGTGCTTCTCAATCGCCGTCACGACCGCGTGGAAACGCTGCGTGAACGTCGCGCAGCCGAGGCCGTACAGCCCCGGCTCCGACGTGACGATCTTGACGATCACCAGCCGCGATCCGGCGGGCTGCGTCGTGATTACCTGGACGTCCTCAATCGTCACCGCTGACATGCGTTCTCCTCTGGGATGTGGCGCGAGCGATGATTGCGCATATGGCGTCGGCCCGCAACCTCGGCCCACACGCTAGGGCTGGCGACAAACAGTTGCGGCCGACTGCGTGGCACAGGCGCCCCGGCGTCGGTATGCCATGCTGAGCCGGAGGCGAAGCATCTCTTCCGGGCGAGGACATTCGCGCCAGCGCTCCCGTTCGCAGCTACAGCACGCGCCGCGGGCCTGAGTCAGGACACCCGAAGGGGCGCGGAGCGACGGCAACGCTCAACGCGCTATCTAGCCATGAGCGTGTCGCGGACCCGTCGCCACTCCCCCGAAGAGATGGGCTCGGGTCCCGCCTCTCCCGACCGTAGGCCGGTCGCCAGCGTGGTCATGTCCGCCATCTCCGTCACGTTGGCGGGAGCTTGGGCCAGCGTCCATCGGCGCACGGGTGCCGCGACCCCGCCCGTAAAGAGGTGTCTGCCGTTCGGAGTGATGGCGAGGTCGGTCACGCGACCGGGAACCGAGATCGGCAGCCCAAGCAGCGACCCAGCGGCTATGTCCCAGAAGGTCACCCTGGAGTCATTCGCGGCTATAGCGACGTGCTGTCCAGAGCCAGGCAGTGCGATGTCGAAGATCGCAGTGGAGTGCGGATAGTCGACCCCGATCTGCGCGCCGGTGGTCAGGTCCCAGACGCGCAGCACGTAGTCGTCGGTCGTCGTCGCAAGGCTCTGTCCGTCCTCGGAAATGGCGAGGCGCTCGACCTTCGTGCCATGCTCGATGGGGTCGATGGGCGGCGCCCCGGACGGGTATGCTGGAAGCTCCACACGCGTTCCGACCGCGACAGCAAGGAACCTGCCGTTGGGGTCGAAGGCGATATCCGCGACGGACGCATCGAACTTGAGTGTCCCTGGCGCAGGCAGCCCGTCCTGAGCCGGAAGGAAGGCGATGGTGGGTCCGACCGCGGCCGCCAGCACGGGACGGTCAGGCGCGTAGTCCACGGCGACCGCCGGGGGATCAGAGCGGTATTCCGCTGTGCCCGTTCCCGTCGCTGTGCTGAACTGCCGCACGTAGGCTCCGGACCGGATCGCTACGTACTGGCCATCCGCGTTGAGAGCCAGATTGCGGTCGTACCAGATCACGCCCGTCTCCGGCACGGAGACCGGAGGACCGACTCGCTCGAGCGAGGATGCATCCCAAACGTCCGCCTCGCCACCTCCCACGGAAGAGGTGACCAACACGCGCCCGTCGCGCGAGAGTGCGAGCCTACGGCTCATCTGGTCGGCGTAGCTTGCGACGACATCCCCGTCAGATCCGTTAGGGGTGGCGTCCAGGACGAACACATACACGGGGGCGATAGCCGAGGTCTTGACGAACAGCTCCCTGGGCAAGGCCCGCGATATCGACATGGCCCAGATTCCGCGGCCCTTCTCGCTCGCGTCGGCGGTCTGCGCTCGCCGTCCAGCCAGATGCCTGGAGCCGACCGATGTGAACGAGAGCGGCTCGATAACCGGCGCCCCCGTCGCTGTCGACCACACGCGCACTGTGTCGCCCGACGAAGCCGCAAGAAGATCCCCGTCATATGACAGGTGCAGTTGGTCGATCGGCGCTGTGTGGCTGATCCTGGGTCCTACTGGCTTACCAGTGTGGGCGCCGATCACCGCGATGGACCCAGCCAGATTGACGGTGGCGGCGGCGATGACCATGCCGTCGCCGCTCAAGTCCACCAAGGCTACCGGATCGTCGAAGAGCTCGTGGCCTTCTCCTGGCGCGTCCCATTCCACGGTTGCCTCAGAGGCGCCATCCGCAAAGATCGTGGATGGGACGGCAGACGTGAACCACACCGATCCGTCGGCGAAGCCGCCTGCCGCCCATTCCTCGGACGCGCTGTCCGTGCCGTTGCTCGCGATCACGCGGGCGAAGGTTATGCGGCCGTAGGGCTTCATCAGGGCGGTATTGATCAGGACCAGCCACTGTATCTCGGTGGCGAAATGCATGAACGCGCCGTCAGGGCTGAGGGTGCCGCCGAAGCCCGCGTAGGTCTGGGGGCCAGAAACGAGGCGACCCGATTGCACCTCCCAACGCCGCACCACGAACTCCTCCAGGTGGTCCGACGCCATCGTCACAAAGAACCGGCCATCGAGCGTGAATCGCGTCTCTCGCACGAGTTCGGAGTGTTCCAGCGTCGCGAGGTGCGTCGCCGTGGCCACGTCCCACAGCTTCAAGACATCATCGGCGGATCGCGTCTCCAGGGCGCTTTCGGTGGGATCGAATCTGAGTCTGGTGATGGGCGCACCGTGTGGCAGCGGCGCGCCATGCGGGGATCGGGTGTCGGTCGTCCACAGTTGAGCGTTGCCGCGTGTGTCCGTAGTGGCGAACCAAGACCCATGCCCGCTCATCAGGAATTCGCCGACGCCCTCGGGTCCGCCGAGCACATCGACGAGACGCCCTTCGTGTCGCTGATACCACGCCGCCCAGGTCTGCATGACCAGGCGTTGGCGGTCGCCAGGCTCAAGAGCTTTCGCCGCGTCAACAAGGTCGAGAAGCCCGACGGCGTTACCGTCCTCGAGAAGACGAGTACCCTTCTCAACGCGCAGATCCGCGACCGTGTCGGACAGTTGGGAGGCGAGACGCTCGGACTCGCGTAGCGATCTGTACGCGACGACGGCCAGGGCGCCGACAACTGCGACCACCACAACGGCAATCGCGGCGGCGCGGAACATACCCCGACGGTACGCAGCCCTCTGACGACGCGCTTCGGCGTCCGGCATGTTCTCGCGCGCCCATGCGGCGTCAAACACCCTCTCGTAGATGCGGTTGCGCACGCGCAGGACGCCGCCCGAGGCGTCCACAATGCCGGCGAGACGAAGGATGTTCACGAGGGAATTCGTCTCGTCTGGAACGACGGACTTGCCTCGGAGGATGTCGCCATACATGGTCAGCAATGCGGCGTGGTCCGTGTCGCGCCGGAGCATCTGGTTGCGCACGAACTGGAGGTTGTCGTCCTGCTCCTGCGCGCGGTCGGAGAAGAACAGACCCGCGCAAAGCCGATCTACGTCCGCGTCGGACACCACGGACGCGTCCTCCGCGATGGCGCGGCACAGACGCTGCGTGAGATACGGATGTCCGCCGGTCCAGTACAGCGCGCGCTGCACAAGGTTGGCCGCGGCGCCCCGACCTATGCCCTCTGCGAGCGGGGCGACTTCGTTGGCGCTGAAGTCGGTCAGATCCAGGCGCACGCCGATGTTGAAGGGCGTGGTGAGGGGATCTTCGATGAGGTCCGAGGGCGTGGCGACGCCGATGAGGCAGAACGCGAGGCGGCCCAGCTCCTCGTCTTCCGACCGCCGTGTGTACACCTCGCGTATGGCTGCGAAGAACTCGCCGGTCGAGAAAGGCACGCTCTGTACGACATCGATCTCATCCACGAACACGATGACTGGCCCGTCGCACGCCGGCAGGACGACGCGGCGCAAGGCGGTCATCCACCGTTGCACGGGTGGCAGCGCGGCGTGTTCGTCCCAGAACGCTTCCAGCCCGTCCTCGAGGTCGAGTTGCTCGCCGACGCGCGCGAGGAGACCGTCGTACCACTGCTCAACGGTGACGTTCTGGCCTATCGCCGTGAGGTCGAGCAGTATAGCGGTGGCGCCGTCTCCGCGCAGTCGTTGGGCGGCCCGCGCCATGAGCGACGACTTGCCCATCTGGCGTGACGTCAGGACATAGCAGAACTCGCCTCGGGTGAGCGCGGCGTATAGATCCTCATCCGCCTGGCGACGCACATAGGACGGCGCGTCCGGTCGCAACGTGCCGCCGGCAACGTAGAATTCGCCTGTGCTCGTCTGGTCTGTGGCGCTCATGGGCTCCCTATCCGAGCGAAACAGTGTCACAATGCGCCGGGCTTGGGCAAGACACGCAGGAAGCGGGTGTTCCTTACAGGTCATGGCAGTAGGCACGGCCGCATCCAACCGTCTGTCACTCTGAGCGTAGCGAAGAGTCTCCTGGCCCAGTGGCGCCACGAGATTCTTCCGCTCGCCTGTTGATGCCTAACGGCATCGCTCGTCTTCGCTCCTCAGAATGACAGAGCGGACGACGCTCGACGCAATGCCATCACGTGTAAGCAACGCCAGGACGCGAGGGCCAGCAGGAACACAGGAGGCATCTGTGAGTCACGGCGACGGCGAACTACTAGCATGGGCCGCGTCGGTTGTGGGCGGCTGTGAGGTGGTGTCTGGCGACGCGCGCTTCCACGGGCGCACGACGGTCTCGAAGCTCCGCACGACGTCAGGCGCCGCCTACCTCAAGATCCACTCCGACCGCGCCACGTGGGAGCCCGAAGTCCATGGATACGAGCAGTGGTCGAGCGCCTTCGGCAGGCGCACGCCGAAGTTGCTCGGCGTCTACGACGCGGACCCGTTCGCGATTCTCACGAGCGATCTCGGGGGAAAGAACCTGGAAGACGCCGCTCTACCCGACAGTCAGCAGCCGGCTGTCTGGCGGGACGCCGGTCGAGCGCTGACCGCGCTGCACGACCATGCCGTCGGTGAGTACTTCGGCGTGCCCGCCCGCGACGGAAGCCCCGCCGAGGGAGCCGCCACGGACGCGGTGGAGTACATAGGCGCGGAGTTCGAGGAGCTGACCGGCAAGGCCGAAACGCACGGCTGGCTGAGCACGGCGGAACGCGCCGTCGTCGAGCGCGCGCGAGCGATGATTCCCGCCTTCGAGGGAGAGCGCCCCACTCCCTGCCACCGGGACTACTGCCCGGTGAACTGGATCGTAGACGCGCACGGCGACTGGATCGGCGTCATCGACTACGAGTTCGCCCGGTGGGACGTCCGCGTGGCGGAGTTCGCCCGCTACCCGGACTGGGACTGGATGCTACGCCCAGACCTCACCGACGCGCTGCTCGACGGCTACGGACGCCCGTTCTCGTCCCAGGAAGAGGACCAACTCCTCGTCGCGCGAGCGAAGTACGCCCTTGGGGCAATCGTGTGGGGCCACGAGAACGAGTTCTTCGGCTTCGAGCAGGAAGGCCGCGACGCCCTGGTCGTCCTGTCGGACCTCCTGCGTTAGGCAGGCCTCGGAGGTTGTCAGCCGCCGCGAACGCCCCATATCCCATGGTGAATCTCATGCCCAAGAGGATGACGCCATGCCGGATGCGTTCCCGCCGCCCCCGATCCACACGCCGATATACACGATAGGGTACGGCCCCCGAGACGTTGACGCCTTCCTCGGCGCCCTCGTAGACTACGGCATACAATACCTTATCGATGTCCGCTCCTACCCAGACACGAGCGGCTACAGGAGTGACTTCGCGCGGACAGCTTTGACGCCGCGCCTCCGTGGGGTAGGCGTCGCGTACCTCTTCATGGGGAACGACCTGGGCGGCCGCTCGCGCGACGCGCGTTGCTACGTGGACGGCGCGGTCGACTACGACGCCCTCTCGCGCACGGCAGCCTATCGGCGGGGCGTGCATCGACTACTAGACGCATGGCGGCAGGAGCGCGTCGTGGCGCTCATGTGCGCTGAGGGAGACCCAGCCCCGTGCCATCGAAGCAGACTCATCGGCGAGTCTCTCACACGTCTCGGTGTCGCGGTGGCGCACATCACGCCGACCGGTGAACTCGTTACGCAGCACCAGTTGAGGACGCGCAGCGATGGCGGACAGCAGCGTCTCTTCGAACACGCCGTGTAGCGAACCGGGCCTCGCAATCGACCGACTCGATGAGATAGTAACCATCGGCGTCTACGGCTTCGACGCAGACGGCTTCTTCGAGGCCCTAAGAGACGCGGATGTCGACACCGTCTGCGATGTACGCGCTCGACGCGCCACCCGCGGCCCTCTCTACACCTTTGCCAACAGCCAACGCCTCCAGGAATCGCTGAGAACGCAGGGCTACGCGTACGTGTACGCCAAGCATCTCGCCCCGTCACTCGACGCGCGGCGCGCGCAGAGCGCCATCGACAAGATCCAGGGCGACGCGAAGCGATCCCGCACACGACTGAGCTCGTCCTTCGCGGAGATGTACCGGCGCGAGACGCTGGAAGGTCTGACCGCCGACGACATCCTCGGACTGCTCCCCGAAGTGGCGCGCGTTCCGGCGTTCCTGTGCGTCGAGGAGAGCCCACAGGCGTGTCACCGCGGCGTGCTTGCGGAGTGGCTCGCGCAGGCTCTCGGCGCGCCCGTCAAGCACCTCCTACCATGAAGGTTGTGGTCGTCGCTCGCACCCGAATGCAGGGCGGCGTGTGTGTCGGAGCCGTGTCGATGGAGGACGGGCGCTCGTTGCGTCTGCTGAGTGCGACAGGCGGGCACTTGCCCTTCGACGCCCCGTACGACGTCGGGTACGCGTGGGAGGTGGACTTCCGCCCCAGCCCTTACGCGGAGCCACCGCATGTCGAGGATTGCCGCGTCTACCGTGGGTTGCGCGTGGACTACGTTGACGACCTGGCGGCGTACCTCTCAGACCGCGTCACCACCTGGAGCGGCGGAGCCGACGCGCTGTTCGACGGCCTTCTGTTAAGGAGCGACCGCGGTCGCGGGCACATATCCCGCGCCTACGGCATACCGGACCGCAGCACGGGATTCTGGCGCCCGGATGCCCCGCTGAAGCAGGTGACCCACGAGGGCCGGGTGTACTTCACGCACGGCGAGGAGGACGACCAGACGACGATACCCTACGTTGGCATGGGCAAAGCTCCAGACGCCATTGAGAGGGGCGCCCTCGCGCGTGTCTCGCTGTCCCGTTGGTTCGCGCCACGGACGGAGACGGAGGAGATGTGCTGGCTACAACTGTCGGGCGTCTACTGACATAGAGCGATCCCGACAACGCGAGTCACACCGCGTATCATTGCGCAAACTCCACCCAGGGAGGACGGCAATGGCACGCGACTCTTGGAGCCATATCCGAGGCGTCTTCTTCGACCTGTACGGCACGCTGCTGATATACGGCGATATGGACGCCGCCGACCGAGCCTGGTGCGAAGTGCAGCACGCGGCGCTGCAGGACTATGGCATCCGCGTGTCCCTGGACGAATTCCACGAGCGAACGCGCGGGATGTTCGACGCGCCTCCTCCGCCACCATCGCGGCAGCATCCTGATCTCACGCTGGCTGAGCGCCGGCTGGTGGCGTTCTACGACACGCTGGGCGTGTCCGCCCCCATCGACATGGTGCGGGAGCTGGATGAGACCGCGCAGGACGCGTGGCAGGAGCACATCCCTCTCGACCCTCTCGCGCGCGGGGTTCTCGAGCGCCTGCGGGAGACCAAGCCCGTCGCCCTCGTGTCCAACTACGACCATCCGCCGCACGTACGCCGTCTGCTCGGGCGCCTCGATCTGAACGACCTGTTTGACTGCGTCGTCATCTCCGGCGAGGTCGACGTCAAGAAGCCCGACCCGCGCATCTTCGACTTCGCGCTTGCTCCGATGAGTCTCACGGCGGGCGAAGTCGTCTACATAGGCGACGCAAGTGTCGATGTGGCTGCATCACGCGCGGCGGGGATGGCGTCCATACGAATCGACCGCGACTGTGGGCCGTGGCCCCACGCTCAGGACGCCGATCTGGTGGTAGCGTCGCTGGCGGAGTTGCCGGCCCTACTCACGTAGCGTCCGGCAGGTCAGGCCAGCGCCGAACTGGGGCAGACGGCACCCGCCGCTCGCGTGGGGTTCCGGCTCCAAAGTCCCCGCCCGCCGCAGGCTTCTCCTCCGCAGTCCCTTCCCCTCGCAGGGGAAGGTGAGGATGGGGTCCAGCGACACGCCAAGAGTAGCCTCGTGGCGGGCCGTGAGAAGAGAGGCCGACGACCATACGCCAGCGTGTCAAGGGCCGGTGAGAACCATGCCCGCGACCGTCGCGTCGAGCCCTTTGGGCAGCTTGGTCGTGGCGTCGTAGTGCGCGTTGGCGAACGCGGTTCCGCCGATGTCGGCGTCCGTGAGGTCGGCTCCGCAGAGGCACGCTCCCTCGAGCGTCGCTCCACACAGTTGCGCGTGCCGCAGGTTCGCCTCGCGCAGATTCGCGCGACGCAGGCTTGCGCCAGAGAGGTCCGCGCCCCGTAGGTCCGCGCATCGCAGTGAGGTTTCGAGCAGGCCGGCGCCGCGCAGAACGGTTCCGATGAGTTGGGCATGGTCCAGATTAGCGCGGGTCAGGATGGCCCACGTCGCGTCTGCCTCGGTCAGGTTGGCATGCGTCAGATCCGCGCCCAGGAGGTTCATCCCGCGCAGATCGGCGCCCGGTTGTATGCGAGCCGGCATGGCCCGGCCCTCCAGAACCGTCTCACCTCCGCGTATCCCGCATCCTTGTAGCGGCGTGTCGTATTCATAGCCGCCGAACGCAGGCGCAGGAAGGGCTGGAGCGGCCGAGAGGGCGACGCGGCATGCTAGGGCGTGACGTGGACTTTCACGGAACCCGTGGTCTTGTCCGCTGCCGTGCGGAACGCCTCCGCGATGTCACCGAGCGGGAAGCGATGCGTCACGAGGAGCGTGGGGTCGACACGCCCGGACTCCATCAGTTCTATCGTCGCCTCGAAGTCCGTCTTCATGCCGGTGTACGCGTAGCAATTGGAGCCCGTGACCGTCACCTCGGACCACACCACGCGGCTCAGGTTGATGGGCATCTCCTCGAAATACGCCGCTACGAGCACGACCTTCCCCTGACGCCGCGACATGCGCAGGGCGTCCTCGAAGCCGCGCTGCGTGCCAACGGTCTCGATGACCGCGTCCACGCCGTAGCCGTCTGTGATGTCTCGCGTGGCGGCCACCGCGTCGCGGTCGGACACATCCACGACGTGGTCGGCGCCCAACGCCTCGGCAACGCGCGCCTGGGCCGGATACTTGACCGTGATGAGCGTCTCCGAGCCCGCCGCCTTCGCTGCCGCCAGGGCCAGCAGGCCGATCGTCCCGCCACCGACGACGGCGACTCGGTCTACGTGACCCGCGCCGGACAGCGCCACGGCTCTGTACGACACGGCGAGCGGCTCGACCATCGCGCCAGCTTCGTAGCTCATCGACTCTGGCAGCACGTACAAGCCCGACTCGTGCGCCGTGGCGTACTCGGAGAACCCGCCATGCTGGTTGTGGTGCACGCCAAGGCGGTTGTCGCAGTGGTTGTAGTGACCCGCGCGACACCACCGGCACGCCCCGCAGTGGGAGAAGCACTCAATGGCGACGTTGTCGCCCTCACTGACGCGCGTTACACCCTCGCCAACCTCGACGACCACGCCGCTCGTCTCGTGCCCGGGCGCGTGCGTCGCTGACTGACCCCACTTGCCGTAGTAGCTATGCAGGTCGCTGCCACAGATGCCCGCCTGTTTCACCTCGACCACGGCGTACCCCGGCGGCGGCGGGGTGCGCCCGACATCCGATACGCCTATCTCACCGATGCCCGAGTAGATCGCTGCCTTCATTGTCGGCATGCCGTCAACTCCCATCCACCCTCGTGTCTACAGAGTCACGATGCCCTCTGGCCCAGCGAGGACGGCTTCGTACAGCCGCATCGTCTCAACGCCGTCCTGGATGCTCGCGATGGGCTCCCTGCCCTCGCGGATCGCCGTGACGAACTCCGTGAGACTGTGACCGTCGCCGCTCAGCTCTCCGTTGCGTTCGTCGGAGTAGTTCTCGGTGAACGTGTTGCCGTCGCCGGTGTAGTGCCGGATCGTCCACAGGTCGTCGGCGACGATGTACGAGCCTTGCCCGGTCAGCTCTATGCGGTCGTAGTTGCGCGCCCACAGGCGCTGGCTGTTGAGCTGGAGCAGGCCCACGGCCCCACTCTCGAATTCGACGGAGACAGCGAACGACGCCTGTCCAGCGATCCAGTTCTCCATGGACGCCACGCGACGGACATTGCCGCCGAGATGCCGACACAGGTCGAAATGGTGGATGGCGAAGTCGAGGAGATAGTCCTTCCGCGAGCCGTAGCCGCCGCTACAGAACGAGCAATAGAGCTGCGCCAGTTCGCCAAACTCGTCCGTCGCCATGATCGCCTTGCTCTGACGAGACGCGTGGCTGAACCGCCGCTGGAAATTCACCTGCATCGTCTTGCCGGCCCGGGCGGCGGCTTCGGCGAGTTCCGCCGTCTCCGCGACTGTCGACGCGGGAGGCTTCGGCACGAACACGTTGTACCCAGCCTCCAGCGCCTCGAGAGCAAGAGCCTGCCGCGCTGCTGGCCCCATGCAGATGGCGACCGCCTCCAGGTCTTCGTTCTCATACATCTCGTGGTGGTCGGTGTAGTGCCGTCCGCTGCCAAACTTGCTCGCCGCCCGTTGCGCGCGCGCGTCGTCCATGTCGCACACCGCCTGCACGGCGACCGGTGCCAGGTGCAGCGCTGGATGCATCGTGTGGCTGGCGAAACCACCGGCGCCGATGAGTCCGATCTTCAGGGGGTCCATCCGGTATCTCCATAGGAATGGAACGTGTCACGCCGGCGTCTACAGGTCCAGCGACAGATACGGTCGCGCCTTCGCGAACGCCGCCTTCTGCTCCGCTGACAGCTCCACGTTCTTCAGCGTCAACGTGCGCAGACTGGGTAGAGTGTCCGCGCTGGACAGGAACGCGAGGATGCCGTCGGCGCTGAGGTAGTACGGCGCGTTCTCCACCCAGTCGGGCGCCTTCGACAGGTCCAACTGCTCAACGCTGAGATGCTTCAGATGCACGAGCGCGTCGTCGGTCAACGCGGACATCGAAAGTCTCAACACCCGCAGCTTGGGCAGCATGAGCCTGTTGAGGAATCGCAGCCCTGGCCCCTTGATCTTCGGGTTGCCAGAGATGTTCAGCTCTTCGAGACTGCTCATCCAACCAATGGCTGCCACCGCGTCGTCGTCGATGTTCGCCGACCAGCCGATCATCAGCGTCGTGAGGCCGGTCAGTCGACGCAGTTCGCGGACGCCCTCGGCGGTGACCTCGTCCGCCTGCTCGAACTGCAGCGTGTGCAGCGATGGAGCCATGTGTCCCAGGTGGTGCATAGCGCGGTTGTCCGCGCCACCGATCTCCCACAGGTTGGCTACCTCGACTGCCTCGAACGCCGTGACGTACCGCCAGTCGTCGCCGTCCATGTGGAGATGGTCCCCGCCCTCGATGTGCCCACCGAACTGTAGCGTTGTCATGGAGCGCACGTCGTCCACGGTGGCGTCCGCCCATGGTTGTACCAGCCCGCCCTCACGGCCGATCGCAGGTAGTGTGCGAAGGAACTCCAGCGCCTCCTCGGCGGAGGGACGCTCGTACACCCAGTCCCAGGCGGTCGCGAGCTCCTGCTCCGCGCCGACGGCCACGGGCGAAGCTGCGATGAGACACAGACTGGTGACGAGATGGCATAGGATCGTGGCGCGCATGATGACCTCCAGCGGCTACAGGGAACTGGCGCCACGCAGCATACCGCGCGTAGTCAGGGCGCGGAAGCTCTGGCGCCCTCACAGGCGGCTGTTCCAGCGTCGTCGCTCTGCGTGATAGGGTGATGCTGGCGCGGTAATAGCAGACAGAAGGCAAGGAGCGGGTGATGGGACGTCCCATTGTCAGGGCGGCGATAGTGGCGCTGCTGTCGGTGTGGGTCGCGGTCGCGGCGGCGGGGGAACTGCCGCGCGCGGAGCCTGCGGACGTAGGCATGTCCGCGGAAAGACTTGCGCGTATTCGCCAGCACATGCAGAAGTACGTTGACGACGGGAAGCTCGGCGGCATCACCACGCTGGTGGCGCGTCACGGCAAGGTCGCGCATTTCGAGTCGGTCGGGATGGCGCACGTGGAAGCCGGTGTCGCGATGGCTCCGGACACCATCGTGCGCATCTACTCCATGTCCAAGCCCATCACGAGCGTTGCGGTGATGATGCTGTACGAGCAGGGACTACTACGTCTCACGGCGCCCGTGGCCGACTACATACCAGAGTTCGTCGACGTCCGCGTGTTCGACGCGCAGAACCCCGACGGCGTCGAGCCAGAACGCGCGATGACCCCCCGCGACTTGCTGAACCACACCGCAGGCATCGGGTATGGATGGGGTGGGACGCACGTCGATAAGGCGTATGGGGAGGCCGACCTGTGGGGCGGGACATTGGAGGAGATGGCCAAGAAGCTCGCGGGACTGCCTTTGCACCATCACCCCGGCTCCGAGTGGCTCTATGGGATGTCCACGGATGTGCTGGGATATCTGGTGCAGGTCGTCTCCGGTGTGCCGTTCGACGAGTACCTGCAGCAGGAGATCTTCGAGCCATTGGGGATGGTGGACACGTCGTTCCACGTGCCGGAGGAGAAGCTCGACAGGTTCGCCGCGAACTACGGCTGGGACGACGAGGCGGACGCGTTGACCGTGATTGACGACCCAAACACAGGGGAGTTTGCGTCACCGCGCACCTTGATATCAGGCGGGGCGGTCTTGCGTCGACAGCAGCCGACTACTTCCGCTTCTGTCAGATGATGCTGAACGGCGGCGAGTTGGACGGCGTCCGGCTGCTAGGGCGCAAGACGGTGGACCACATGACGCGCGATCACCTGCCGCCCGACCTGTCCGTGCGCTGGGGGTCCGCCCGCAATCCCAGCCAGGGCTTTGGGCTCGGGTTCGCGGTGAACCGCAACGCGGCCCTGAACGGTGAAGTCGGCTCGGACGGAACCTTCTCGTGGGGTGGAGCCGCGAGCACCGTGTTCTGGATCGACCCGGACGAGGACGTCGTGGCGATCCTGCTCACGCAGTTCATGCCCAGCGGCCGGTACCCGCTCGGCTCCGAGTTCGGCGCGTTGACGTACCAGGCCATCGTCGACTGAACAACCTGACTAGACACGAGGAGAGCCCATGGCATCTGCCGCAGCGGCCGTCCCGATTGCGTCCCCTGAGCGCGTAGGTATGTCCGTCGAGAGGCTGGGACGCATCCGACCTGTCATGCAGAAGTACGTCGACGATGGGAAGCTCGCCGGCATCACGACGCTGATCGCGCGGCGCGGCGAAGTGGTCCACTTCGAGTCGGTAGGCATGGCGCACGTCGAAGCCGATCTGCCCATGCGCGACGACACGATCGTCCGCATCTACTCCATGACGAAGCCGATCACCAGCGTCGCGGTGATGATGCTCTACGAGCACGGCAAGTTGCGGCTGACCGCTCCGGTGTCGGAGTACCTCCCAGAATTCGCGGACCTGAGCGTCTACGACGAGGCGGACGGCGCCGGAGTCGCGCCGAGACGCCCGATGACCGTGCGTGACCTGCTGACCCACACGTCCGGCCTGAGCTACGGCTGGAGCGACGCGCCTGTCGACAAGGCGTACCAGCAGGCTGACGTGACCGGCGGCACGCTGGAGGACATGGCGCGCAGGCTCGGCGAGATTCCGCTGATGCACCATCCCGGCGCGGAGTGGGAATACAGCCTGTCGACGGACGTGCTTGGGTATCTGGTCCAGGTCGTGTCTGGCGCGCCGTTCGACGGGTACCTCAGCCGCGAACTGTTCGAGCCACTGGGGATGGTGGACACCCACTTTCACGCGCCAGCGGACAAGCTCGACCGCTTCGCCGCCAACTACGGGCCGGATGAGGAGTCGGGGGCGCTCACGGTTATCGACGACCCAACGACCGGGCGATTCACGAAGGCGCCCGCGCTGCCGTCCGGTGGGGGCGGCCTTGTGTCGACCGCAGCGGACTACCTGCGCTTCTGCCAGATGATGCTGAACGGCGGGGAGCTTGACGGCGTGCGCCTGCTGGGACGCAAGACCGTGCAACACGTCTCACGCGACCATCTCCCACCCGACCTGTGCGTCCGCTTTGGCGAGGACCGGGAGCCGAGTCGAGGCTTCGGCCTGGGATTCTCAGTCCTTCGCAACGCGGCCGCTGGCGGCGAGATCGGTTCCGACGGCACGTACGCCTGGGGAGGCGCGGCAAGCACGGTGTTCTGGATAGACCCGCGGGAGGATCTAGTCGCCATCCTCCTCACGCAGTTCATGCCGAACAATCACTACCCGACGGCCACGGAGTTCCGCGCGCTGACCTATCAGGCCATCGTGGACTGACGCCGTCCGCTATCCGCTCGCCGCTGAACCTCGCGTCCGGTCCCACATGGAGAGAAGGTTGTAGCGGCGCACGGTGCGTCCGTCCGCGGTCTGGCTCTGCTCGACGGGAGCTCTCCCGCGTCCACGAGGGGTGGGAGCGGCAGCGCGCGAGGCCTCCTGCTCGCCGGTGTACCGGGCGTGCATCGCCTGCCAGAACGTCTGTATCTGCCGGATGGTCAAGCGGCGACACACGGCGGGCGTCCAGCCGTATTCGCGTGCGAAACGCTCGAACACGACCGCCCAGCTCACGCCGCGGTCGCCCCGTTCGTGTCCGTCGTCGGTCGTGTAGGGCGGGGAACGTCGTCCTCCATGTCGCTGAGTTCCTCGTCGCCCAGCGCATCCGCATCGCCACGGGGCGTTCGCTGACGGGACAGCGTCGTCTCGAGGGCGTCGGCGAAGTCCTCCTGCCCGTACGCGCGGAGCGCCGCCAGCAGGTACGAGTGCAGGTTTGCCGCGTTGATACGCGCCTGCACAGCCCGCTCGGACCAAATCGGCTCGTCACCGTCTGCCAGGCGGCCCTGATTCAGCAGCGCCCACACGAGTTTCGCCAGACGAGTGACGCCACGGTCCTGCCACAGCGATACCCAGAACGCGTCGTCCATCAGGGACGCGTCCAGGTCGTCCTCGATGATCGCCATGGCGACGACCGTCGCGCTGCCAGCCTTGATCTCGTCAGGGGCGGGGAAGTGAGTGCGGGATGCGTTCACGTCGCCGATGACATCGGAGAGTCGCTCGTTGCTCTGGTCAGGGCTCATGATGGGTCCATCGCTTGCCGGAGTTGTGGGTGGTTCTCACGCGCGCAAGGTAGAGGGCGGGCCGAAGCCCGCCCATCGTACCGTTCTCGTCGTCTAGCTCTCGTGCAGGATTTCCCACACGTCGTTGCTGCCGTCCGCCAGCAGCGTGAGGTTCACGTCCAGCACGGCGAAATCCGTCCTGCCCAGGGTCGGGTTGACCGACGTCATGAAGGCGTTGTGCACGAGGACTTGGAACTTCTTCCCGTCCTCGGTGTTCAGCCCCTCGATCAGCCACTCTCCCGTGAGCGGGTTGGAGTTCACCGTAAGCTTGTCGCTACGCGCCTCGGCGCTTCCGCCGTGCAGCGTGGTCGCGGTGGTTTGCGTCCCGTTGAGGAACTTCGTCATGACCACCGACGAATCGAACGAGAACCCAGGAACCGTCATCGAGACTTCGCGATCGTGGAAGATCGCGTTCTTCCCGACGCGGTCCTGGCCTCTCCACACTGCCGTGGCGGACACGTCGCTGATGGACGGCTCGCCTCGGAACTCCCCGACCAGGTTCGCGGCGGCGGGTGTCGCCGCCCCGGCCGTGGTCGAGAAGTAGAGCTGCATCTGCTCGATGCCATACGGAGTCTCCGCTGACATATTGGTCCTCCCATGAGGCGTCCTATGCGGCGTCCCGTATCCCAACACCGGTTGAGATCACCCGATAGGTTCAGACGGAGTCCTAACTCGGACCCCGCGATGGCGTCGAGACGGCCAAGCGGCCCGCGCGAGGGTGTGGCCTCGCCAGGCCTGCCACCGCGTCAGCGGCGGCTACGTGGATGCTAGAGGGAAGGCATGCGGTCGGTTCAACGCGAACCCGCCGCCGAAGACCGCTGCCAACACAGTGCCTCGGTCCAGCAGGATCCGTGTGGCCTTGTTCAGATCGACGTGGCGAGGATGCACGCACATGGTCATGGGCGTGGCCGCCGGAAGCCCTTCATCCAACCCCATGTGACGACCTCCTTCGCGAAGATCGACAGCAGCTTCATGTCCGGCGCCCAGTCGGGGTTGCGATCTTCAGCGGGGTGGCGGGTCAGGTTACGCAGCGCCCCCGTTTCAACGTTCACCACGTAGACTTCGCTGTTCCCGTCGCGTTCGGACGTGAAAGCGATCTCACGACCGTCCGCTGACCACGTCGGGTCTCGATCTCGCGCCGGGTGATCAACGATCGTCCGCAACCCCATCCCAGCGACGCTGGCAACGTATATCTCCCCGTTCGTACCGATCCCGTAGTGGAACGCGATCATCGAGCCGTCCTGCGACCAGTCCACAGAGCCCGGTGAGATATCGTCGATCCACCGATAGAACCCGGCGGTGCGCTCCTCGACTATGAAGTGGCCCGCAACAATCCGACTCCCGGTCGGGGACCACGAGACCTTCGTCGGGGCGGGCAGAATCATCTGCGGGGCCAAGGTGCGACGCCGCCCGGTATCAACGTCGACTAGGGCAACCTGGTACTCCTCCCCGCTGTTGCTCTTGTGGCGCATCGTGGCCCACTGGCCGCCGCTCGGCCGCCAGGAAAGGCCGAGCGGAAGCCGACTGTCGCGGCGTTCAGGGCGGCGAGGACCGGTCGCGGCGACCACCCAGATGCCCGACTGGCCGCCGCCGTACGTGTACGCCGAGTAGGCGATTTTGGATGCGCGGGGCGACCACACCGGGCTGATCTCGCTGCTTGAGTCATCCGTGACGCGTGTGACGTTACGCCCGTTGGCGCCCGTTACATGGACGTCGAATGTCCCCTCGCGGTCCGACGCGAAGGCGATTTGCGCGGTGGCTACGCTCGGCAACGCGCTGAGGATGCAACATACGACGACGCACGCAACGGCTGCTGTGGGACGGTGATTCATCTGTCACGCCCAGGTGAAGGCCGCGGAGTCTTCCGTCACGCCGTCAACGATGAGATGCACCGTATACGAACCCGCGCTGGCCAGTGTTCCGTCCTTGCCCGGGAATCCTCCAGAGTCATCCCACAAGCCGTCCCAGTAGGCGGACGTGCCGAAGTCGGGTCTCCTTCGGCGGTCTCTGCTATCGCCCCCGGAAGCCCTTCATCCAGCCCCATGTGACGAGCTCCTTGGCGAAGATCGACAGCAGCTTCATGTCCGGCGCCCAGTCGGGGTGACGGTCTTCGGCGGGGTGCTGGGTTAGGTTGCGGAGCGCCCCCGTTTCGACGTCAACGACGTAGATCTCGTAGTCGCCGTCGCGGTTCGACATGAACGCGATCTCGCGGCCGTCGGGCGACCAAGTGGGTCTGCCGTCCCACGCCGGATGCTCGACGACCTTGCGGGGGTTGCCGCCGTCCACATGTGCGACGTATATATCCTCGTCCAGGTGGTGGCCGTCCTGGAAGGCGATGTGCCGCCCATCTTGCGACCAGTCGAGGGAGCCCGGCGACATGCCGTCGATCCACTGATAGAACTCCCCTGTCGCGACATCGACGATGGTTGACAGGACGGCGATGCGGTTCGCCGTGGGGGACCACGATAGCTGCGCGGCGCCAGGCAGGAACATCTCTGGAGCCAGATCGGTGCGGCGGCCGGTGGCGGGGTCGATGAGCGCAACCCCGTAGCGCGTCGTGCTGTTGCTCTTCGAGCGCATGGTTGCCCAACGCTGGCCCCGTGGCGACCACGACAGCCCAAGCGGCAAGCGCGTGTCGCGAAGCTGTGGACGGCCCGCAGCACTGGCATTTCCTAGCCAAATGCCCGAGTCGCGTCCACCCTCGGTATATCCAGCATACGCGATCTGAGTCGCATCCGGTGACCACGCTGGGCTGGTCTCCCGACTGCGCGCGTCGGTTATTCGTTCTAGGCGTCCACCTGTTGGCGCTATGGCGTGGATGTCGAACGTCCCCTCCCGATCCGACGAGAACGCGATCTGCGTCGCAGCCAGCCTGGGCAGCGCGCCGAGGATGCAGCACGCGACGAAGGCCGCAGCGGCTCTTGTGGCATCGCAAGTCATCTGTTACGCCCACGTGAAAGCTGCGGAATCCTCCGTCACGCCGTCAACGATGAGATGCACCGTATACGAACCCGCGCTGGCCAGTGTTCCGTCCTTGCCCGGGAATCCTCCAGAGTCATCCCACAAGCCGTCCCAGTAGGCGGACGTGCCGAAGTCGGGGTCGCCTTCCGTCGTGACATCCCCTTCGTAACGGCCGTTCGGGGACGTCCCCAGGAACCCCTCCGTGATCGTCCGTACCAGGCGTGGTGGGAGCCCCGCGCGCCATATCTCCATTTTCCAGGCCCTGCGCTCACCTAGCTTCCTGCCCGTGCCCAACACGAGTGTAGGGCCTAGCAGTGTCGGAGGTCCCAGGCGATACTGAATCCGCCAGGCGCGCGCCGTTACGCCTGCGGGCACTGTCGGGGGCGGCGCCGTCGATACGCCCTCGACGACCGCCACGATCTCGGTGGTGATGGCGGCTCCCTGGTCGTCCGTCCACACCTCGGGTAGGCCTTCCGCGCCCGCGCCGATTTCGTTCTGGATCGCCTCGGCGTATCGGTACGTGCCGGTCTGCGTCCAGTTCTTGTGGGCGCCCTCGCCCTCGGGATGTCCAGTCTTCATCCACCCGGTGTACCAGATTCCGGTGAACCGGTCGTCGAAGATGGCTTCCCACCCCTTCCGCAGGTCCAGCAGAACGCGTGTCGCCTTGTGCAGGTCCACATGGCGCGGGTACATGCCTGTCCCAAGCGGGGCTTGGCGCGATACGTCCGTCACCGGCTGGAACTCCAAGCGATCATACGTGGCCGCAGGGAATTCCTGCATGAACGCGTCCATCGCGGTCTTCCAGACCATCCACGGCGGATTCTCACGCAGGACCGTACTGAGCGCGCCGTTTTGCTCCACAGACCGGTGATAGCGCCAGAACATGGAAGCGACCGCCCACGGATAGAAGAACGGCAGGAAGGTCACACGGGCGTCCGACAGCACCGACTGCGGATCGAAGAACGCGTCTATCCTGGCCTTGAGCGTGGCGGGCATCTGGAAGGCCCACGGCTGGTCGTTGTCGTTGCGAAACCAGAACACCCGGTCCACCGCCAAGGCTTCCATCTCCAGATCGCCGTCAACACACACGGCAATCTCGCGGCCCACCTCAATCGTCAGCTCCTCGGCGATCTGGAACGGGATGTTCAGGTTGTGGCTCTTCTGCACGCCGTGCACGATCTCCGCCGCGCGCACGACCGCATCGACGTTCCCGAAGTCGGGGTACCACAGGTGCTTGAGCCCCTCGTCGTCGAGATACCACGCGCCAACGCAGTCTTCCAGTCCCTCCGACACGATGTTCCCGCACAGCGTGTCGGCGTAGTCCTCAAGCTGTGCCTCCGTCCAGGGCGGGGACTGCGTCCCATTGCAGCCGACCGCCGCCGGATCTCCACCGCTCAGCAGGCCCGCCAGGTTCCGCGAGATGTTGCCCTTCAGGTTCCCACCACCGACCTGCGCGTTGGCGTCTCGCACGGCCTTCAGGTAGATAGTCCAGCCGTTGGCGTTGATCTCCTGTTCGTTCGCGCCGGTGGCTCCCCAGAAGTCGCCGTCCTGCGTGAACGCCCAGACCGCGTTGCACGCCTGATACCGGCTCGCTGGGTCGCCGTTGTATATCTCGACGAACTGCGCCGTGAGCTCTGCCTGCGTCGCATTGCCACTGACTTTGGCGTTCGCGGCCGTCATGCCAACAGTGATGTCGTGATGTACCTTCGCCACGCTGTTCTCCTCTGCCCCGTCGGATGCCGTCTATGTGAAACGCGCCGGCTCGCCGTGGGATGACAGGGACTCACCTAGACTGTAACGTGACACGCTCAAGCCCGTAAATCGTGGCTTCGTTGCCCTGGGGCGCCCTGGCTGCTAGACTGCCGTTCTCTACCTGGGAGGCCGCGAGTGTCCCTTCTCACGATCCTGTGCCTGGCTGCCGCGACAACCCCCACAGCCGACGCGCTGAACACATCCCCGTGGCAGGCGCGCGCGTGGGGCGACTACCCGTTCGTCTTCATCAGCTACGGCGGCGCGTGGAACAACGCCTACCAGCGGGCCGCGCACGAGGCCTCGGCGCAGAGGCTCCTGACACCGACGTGGGATGACCCCAACTTCGTCCATCCGCTGGAATCCGCCGCAACGGAGTGGGCGTGGAACGTCCGTCCCGAAGGCGCTACGCGCGACGAGTGCTACACCTGGCTTCGCGAGTTCTTCGACGGCAGGCGGCGACTGCGCGCGCATTCAGAGGCGCCGATGCCCGACGGCGCGCCCTTCTACACGCTCACGGGGCACTCGTGGTACGCGCCGTACGGCGCGCAGTGGGCTGGGGATCTCATAGGCCTCGAGGTCGGCGAGAACATCATCGCCATGCAGGCGCAGATAGCGTTTCTGAGGGGCGCCGCCCGCCAGAACGCGCTGCCGTTCTACGTCCAGATGTCGCAGTGGTACGGCGGCACGATTCCGCTGTTCGAGGAGGGCGAGGACGAATACACGCCGCATGAACTGGACGAAGCCGCTGTATTGGAGGGCATCTCAAAGGGCGGCATTGCCATCCCCAACGGAGGGCACGCGCCGTCGCTGCTGTCGCGGATGTGGCACGTCGCCTGGCTGTCCGGGGCGGCGATCGTGTGTCCCGAGAACTGCCAGCAGAACTTCTTCACGGGAACGCAGGCGGAGAACTGGCGGAAGCCGGACGACGAACGCGTGCCGCTGTCGCCCATCGGCAAACGCGCGCAGCGATTCATGCGCCTCGTCGAGGAACATCCCGATATCGGCGTTCCGTACACGCCGTTCGCGGTGATGCTGGACGAACACGCCGGCTTCAACGGCTTCCCACTCACGCAGCCCAGGCCCTGGAACGTGCTCGAGCCCACGTGGGAGGATCGGCAGATCTCGCTGTTCTGGGAGACGGTCTTCCCGCGCTCCATGTACCTGGACTTCCTCCCGGGCGTCGATGAGGAGCTGTCCGACAGGCGGCTCGTGGCGTCTCCCTATGGCGACACGTTCGACGCGCTGCTCAGCAACGCGGCGTCCGACGTCCTTGCGGCGTACCCCGTCCTGTTCCTCGTGGGTCCGCACACGTTCAGTGACGACCTCGTCGCACGGCTGCGGGACTACGTCGCCAGCGGCGGCAAGCTGTTCGCGGCCTACGGTCACCACCTACCGGACGAGTTGGCGACGCGATACGGCACACCCACGGAACGCCTACCAGAGGCGATGGACACGGCGCGATGGCTCACTCCAGCGCATTGGGGCGTGGACGAGGAGACGCTACGCAGGCGCAAGGAGGGGCTCGCCTACCTTCCCTACGAGCAGGAGTTCATGGCGAGCGTGCGCGCCGCGCTCCAGCCTCTCGTTGAGTCTCACGTGCCGGTGCGGGTGGACGGCGATGTGCAGTACCTCGTCAACAGAACGGACGACGGCTGGGTCGTCGGTCTGGTCAACTCCTACGGCGTCACGAAGGGCAGGATGACGCCGGTGTCGCTCGATGAGACGCAGACGCGCCAGGCGCGCATTTGGCTGCGCGACCGGGGAATCGTCGCTGCGGAGGAGTGGGTGGATCGGAGCGCCCTGTCCCTGACAGACGGCTTCGTGACGGTGACCGTGCCGCCCGGCGAGACGCGCATCGTGGCGCTTCGCGAGCGCGATCAGTAGCGCCAGCGCCTGTTCAGGCGTCGTAATCGTGCGCGTCCTCGGCCCTGTCCTGCGGCTCGTACCCGACAGCATCGCGCGCCGACTCGATGTCCATCCAGCGCAGGTCGTTCTCCGACACGCCGTAGTAGACCCCGAACTCCAGGTCGTCGTCCGCGTCAACGCAGCGGGTGAGTATCTGCACGATGTCCCGTTGGCTGACGTAGATGTCCGCGCCCTGCGGGGGTCGAGGCCGGTCCC
Source organism: uncultured bacterium (assembly GCA_964473525.1). Taxonomy (GTDB): domain Bacteria; phylum Poribacteria; class WGA-4E. The sequence goes on along the minus strand of CAYYPK010000003.1, from coordinate 237,736 downwards.
GCTCGACCTGCCCAACCCGGACGCACAGGCACGACATGTCGTACCTATCGGAATACGCGCGGGCGAGCGACTCGGTCCACACCTTGGTGGCGCCGTAGATGCCGCGCGGCTCGGCGGGCGTGTCGACGGTGACCGTAGGGACATCTGGAGGGATGTCCGCGCGCCGTCGCTCCATCATCGCGCGGTAAGGCTCCCGCTCTCTATGTCCTTGTGACACCATGATGCTGCTGGCGGCGACGATGCGTCTCACGCCAGCGTCGCGGCACGCCTCGAACACGTTGTACGTGCCAATGACGTTGTTGGCGAGCAGACTGTCCCACTCGCCGCTGCCCGGATCGGCGGCGAGATGCACGACGACCTCCATGCCGTCGACCGCCTCCCGCACGTCGTCGTAGCTCGCGATGTCCCGGACGCTGAACCGGTCCTCCGGGATGTCCAGCGTCCAGGAGGACGGGACGCGCTCCGACGGCTCGCGCTTCCGGTCGAGCCCGTACGCGTCGTACCGCTCCGGCTGACGTAGAAGAGCCGCGAACGTCATATACCCGATCTGCCCCGTCGCGCCGGTGACCAACACGCGCCGAGCTCGTGCCATACCGCCTCCTCCGTCGATGGTGATCTGACTCACGTGCCTATTCCCAAGCCGCACGCCCACCGGTTACTGGGTCTTCACGCGACCCCACATTGTCGCCAGTCGCCCGCGCGGGTCGACGGCGAACGCCTGGTCCATCCACCGCCTGATCTCCTGCTCCTCGAGCGCGCGGCTGAACATGGCGTACTCGTCCATGACGCCCACGAACCACGAGGCGTTGTGGTCGCGGCCGCCGACTGAGTTCTCGTTGTCGTTCATGACGATGGAGGGGTTCGCGCCGCCGATGTCCTTCTCACCAGCCAGCTCGCCGTTGACGTAGAGGGCGAGGACTTCGCCGCTGAAGGTCGCGGCCAGATGCGTCCATTCATTCTCAGGGATGCCGAGGTCCGGCAGCACGAGGCTGTTGTCGACATCCGCGCCGTTGAACGGTCCCATCCGGTCCTTCCCGCCTGGTCCAGAGTTGATGTAGAGGCACGCGCCGTCGCCTCCCAGCAGCACGAACTCCACGGAGTCATCGCTCGCGCCTGACTTCTGGTAGATCATGTTTCCCCAGTTGTGGCACTGCTGTTCCTGCGATATCTCCGTGGGGAACACCCACGCCATCGCGGTGATCTGCTCCACCTCGAGGATGTCGTCATCTGGCGCCACCGCCCGACCAGCCTCGAATTCAATGCCGCCGCCGTTCCTGCCCTGGTCGACCCAGTCGTAGACGCCCTGCAAGGGCGCCTCGAAGGCGTGCTGGCTGCTGTCCATCGCGACGTTGCCGCCACCCTCCTCGAACTCCCGGAACAGCACCAGTGAGTCGTCCTCCGGGATGTCCGCTGTGAGCCCAGGCGGGCATAGCGCCAGCGCAGCGACGCCGACCGCGATTGCGATTCTGTACACGGCGTGCCTCCTTACCGAAGCGGATACGAAGCGCGTTGCATGTCGAGTGGCGGCTCGACTGCTGGCTCGACTGTCTGGGCGCGATTCTGTCAGCCGGCGTTCCGTCCCGCAAGGGCGGCAGACGATACGCGCCGCGCGTGGCGACGCAGCCGGCGCAGCGCGCCTCCGTCCGCTGTCGCCCCGACATGCTATCTGTTGTAGGCTTGTCCGCGGCCCATGCCGACGCGATCCGGCGCCCTCAACGGAGCAGACCCATGCCCGAACTCGCTATCAACGGTGGCCCGAAAGCCGTCAACCTCAAGTCGCCTCCTTGGCCGGTGGTCGCGGACGCGGAGATCAACGCCGTCGCCGACGCCATGCGGAGCTCCCCCGCCAGTTGGGAGTACCTGTGCTCAGCCGCTGGCGGCGGGCCAACCGCCGACTTCGAGAAGGCGTTCGCGGAGTTCATGGGCGCCGAGTACGCCATGTGCACCGCGGGCGGCGGCCCCGCGCTCCACATCGCCGTCATGGCGGCAGGGGTCGAGGCAGGCGACGAGGTGGTCGTGACACCTTATTCGTGGGGTCAGAGCGTCTCGTGCGTGTTGCAGCAGAACGCCGTGCCGGTCTTCGCGGACATCGACCCGCACACCTACGCGCTGGACGCGGACTCGATCGAGCGATGCATCTCGCCCTACACCAAGGCGATCGTCGTCGTGCACCTGTACGGCCATCCGGCGGACATGGACTCGATACAAGCCGTGGCGCGCAAGCACGACCTCAAGGTCATCGAAGACTGCGCGCAGGCGACTGGCGCGCTCTACAAGGGTCAGCGAGTAGGGACCATCGGCGACTTCGGCTGCTTCAGCATCGGCGATGGCAAGCAGATGATAGGCGGCGAGGGCGGCGTTCTGCTGACGAACGACGCGCGCGGTTACGAACTCGCGAACGCCTTTGGTCAGCACCCTGCGCGGCAGGGCAGCCAGGTCCACGACCCGGAGCTGAAGCGACTCACGGACAGCCTTATCTACACGTACCGCATCCATCCGCTCGCGGCGGTCATCGCGCAGGAGCAGCTTCCAAGCCTCGACAAGTGGAACGCGGACCGGCGCGCGAACCACGAACGGCTGTGGGACGGCCTCGCCGCGATACCGGGCGTGGAGCCCGTCACCGTGGCCGAGGAGTGTGAGCACGTCTACCACATGGGCAGCCCGACCTTCGCGCCCGACAATGTCCCGGGAGTGTCCCGCGAGACGTACGTGAAGGCGCTCGCTGCGGAGGGCGTTCCCATCGGCATGGGCTACGTGCGGACACCCATCCATCTGCGGCCTCGGATGCAGGAGAAGAACTACTTCTTCGGCAAGGGATACCCGTGGACCGCAGCGCAGCGAGACGTAACCTACGCCGCCGGTGACTGCCCGGTAGCGGAGGCGCGGTGCGCGGACACGGAACTCACGCTCGGGGGCGGGCCGTCCTGGCGGGGCGACCAATCCGCGCTTGTCGACCAGATACTCGCCGCCTTCGAGAAAGTCACCGCGGACCTCGACGCGCTGCGAGCCCTCGAGGACTAGCCGTGAACGCAGCTCTCGCTAAAGCGACGTTCGGCGCCGTGCCTGATGCCGCCAACACTACGACCATCGAGGTGCACCGCAGCGTCCGACACCAGACGATCGAGCGCTTCGGCGCGTCTGGAGCGTGGTGGGCGCAGCACGTCGGCGGGTGGGAAGACGAAGCGCGCGACCAGGTCGTGCGGCTACTGTTTGACCGCGATGCCGGCGCCGGGCTGTCACTGTACCGTTACAACATCGGCGCGGGCGACGGAGAGCACATCGGCGATCCGTGGCGACGCACGGAGACGTTCGAGGTCGCGCCGGGGCGCTACGACTGGAGCCGCGACGCCAACGCCGTGTGGATGCTGAAGGCGGCGCGCGACGCTGGCGTCGAGAGCTTCGTCGCGTTCGCCAACAGTCCTCCCGCGCGCATGACGGAGTCCGGCAAGACGTCCGGCGGGGTATACGGGCGGTCGAACCTGCGCACGGACATGCACGACGAGTTCGCGCGCTACCTCGTGGACGTGACACGCCACCTGCGCGATATCGAGGGCGTGCCGGTCGGGCTCATCAGTCCCATCAACGAGCCGCTCTGGGAGTGGGAGGAGAACGGGCAGGAGGGCTGCCACTACACGGCGAAGGAGTGCGTCGCCGTAACGAAGGCGCTGCTCCGCGCCATCGAGGACGCGGGACTGGAGGTCGGCGTAGATGTGATCGAGGCGCCTCTGTGGCGCGGAGCGGCGAACCTCTACGTGGGGCCACTGATGCGCGACCCGGAGATCGCCGACGCTGTCCACCATTTCTCCATCCACTCATACTGGTCCACGCGGGAAGAGAAGGAGGCGGAAGTCGCGCTGATACGTCGTCGCTTCCCGGAACTGCGGCTGTGGATGTCCGAGTGGACGGAGATGAAGGGTGGCCGCGACTACGGGATGGACTCCGCCCTCGTCATGGCGAACGTCATGCACGACGATCTCACAGTGGCCTCCGTGACGTCGTGGCAATACTGGATCGCTGTTTCGCGGTACGACTTCCGCGATGGGCTCATCTACGTCGATGAGGATACGCGCGCCGTCCACGAGACCAAGAGGCTGTGGACGATGGCGTCGTACAGCCGCTTCATACCCGCCGGCCACGTCCGTATAGATGTAGACGTGCATCACCCGGAGGTTCGCGCCTCGGCCTACGTGAGTCCCGACGACGACGAGACCGTGGTCGTGGCGATCAACAACGGCGCCGACGCGGCGCCGGTCTCGATAGCTGGCGTGAGCGACGCGGCCACCGCAACGGTGTACGAGACGTCGGATGCGCACAGCCTCACGCGCGTCTACGCGGGCTCTCCTCCCGCTGGAATCGTGCTACCGGGTCAGTCCGTGTCGACCGTCGTGCTTGCCTCTCCCTAGGACGCCGGCCCGCCGCGTAGCGGCCAGAAGCGCGTCGGGCGCCCGCCCTTGACATACATAGAACTGCTAGGTATCCTCGTCATACCTTGATCTGCTATGTATGGCCCGACGCAACGCGGAGACACGCGGTGTCGCCATGGTAACGAAGAACCTCGTCGCGGCGTCGTCTCGCCCGCTCATCCTCGGCATCCTGTCGCGGGGCGAGAGCTACGGGTACGAGATCATCAGGCAGGTGCGCGAATTATCCGACGGCGAACTGGAGTGGACGGACGGGATGCTCTATCCTGTCCTTCGGCGGCTAGAAGCGGACGGTCTCATCGTATCGGAGTGGCGCGTGTCTGACGAAGGACGGCGCAGACGCTACTACCAGATCAATGCCGACGGCTCAGAGGCCCTGGCGACCGAGCGCGCGCAGTGGCGTGCCGTCCACGGGACGCTGCGGAAGGTGTGGGGTCCAGCATGAGCGAATGCCACACAGGCGCCGAAGAGCAGATTGCAGTCTGGCGATGCGCGCTATTGGAGCACGACGCACTCCTTCGCGACGACATCGACGAACTCGTAGCGCATGTGCGCGAGGGAGCCGCGCACCGCGTTGAGAACGGGGTCGACGAAGCCGCGGCGACGGGCGGCACTATCGCCGCCATGGGTACTGTGTGGCGCATCGCGCTGGAATACGAGAAGGCGCACCCCGAACGCGTGTGGCGTCGTCGTGTCCAGCGCATGCTTGCAGGCCCGCTCGCATTGACCGCCTTCGGCACGCTGACGTGGTACGTTGGCGCGCTTCTCTCAATCCTGCTGACTACACTTGGCGCGCCAGATAGGTGGGCGTTCGGCGCGGCTTGCGCCGTCTGTGGCATAGCTGTGGCGTTGGCGTTGCTCGCGGTGATTCTCGTGTCCTTTGGGCGTCCGCGACGAGCCCTGGCGGGCCTCCGAGAGCGAGTTGAGCGTTGGCGCGCCGCCCTCCTTAACTCGCGCCGTGGACGGGTCGCCTTCCTAGCCGGGGCGTTCGCGACGACGACCGCGCTGCTGCTCGCGCCCTTGCCGTCCAGCTTCCCGACGCCGCCGCCTATACCGACGCACGCTGCTGAGACCATCTGGCTGAGCGCGCTGCTGACCTTCTCAGTGGAGGGCCTCGTAGGCGTACTCGTGCTACTCGTCCTGGCGCATGTGGGACGGTTCGCGGCGTCCCGGTCGCCTCTGGCGGCCCGCGGGACGTCGCTCGCCTCGGCGCGGATCGTGCGATGGGGCCTCCTCGGACTGATACCCACCATCGCGCTGCCCTGTGTGGCAGGTCTCCTTGGGGGTATCGCCGCGGGCCTTGTCACCCGGCGTTGGGCAACCTACGAGGAGACGCTAGTCGCCCAGGTTGGCGCCCAAATGGCGCTGCTCGGTCTAGCCGCCTCAGCGGCGCTGCTAGTGTCTCGGGCTTGTCCGCGGCGCCCGCTCCTGGCGCTGAGTCGTGGCATCGCGCGGCTGCGGCGCGCGTCGTGGGCGCGTGTGCTGGGCATCTGCGTGGCGGCGGTCATCGGCACGACAGTGGCCCTCACCAGCCTGCTCATAGCGGCCATGGTGAGTCTCGAACACAACGAGTACGCAGGCCTCGGCGAAGCTGGGCTCACTTGCTTGGCCACCGCAATTGCCGGGGTACCCGCGACGCACGGATCGCTGCTGCTTCTCACAATACGGCGTGAGCGGCGGCGCGCCACGGACAGTCTGCGGGGACTTGACGCGTAGGAGGACGCCGGCCGTTCATGTTGGCGATGGGTCGAAGGTGGTCTCTTGCGCTTGCAGTACTGGGCTGCGCCTACACGCTGGTGGGCTGCCGCCCGTCCTCGGGTCTGAGGGATTCGCGCGATTACGCGGCTGCTGTTCGGGCGGGCGCCCTGGCAGACTGGCGCAAGCATGGCCCCGTCATGCTGTCGCCGCGAGGCAACACGGTCGTCATTGACGCATACCTGGAGGTCATCGAGGAAGGCGACGAGCGTCGGCTCGCGGCTGCCGTGGCGCTGTCGGGCGGCGGCGGTCTGGTGGGCGATTCGACCCTCCTGGAGAGGTTCGGCGCCGACGACCTGTTGCCCTCCCGAGCAGCGCCGGTTCTGCTCGCGGCGTTGGATGAGAACGCGGGCAAAGAACGGCGTCTCCACCGCGCGCTGATAGGCTGCCTTGGGCTGCTCGATGGCCCTGGACCGGACACCATCGCGCCCGTGCTCGCGGCCTTGGACAGTGACGACCGCCTGTTGGCGACGGCCGCCGCGCGCTCCGCTGGGATGCTAGGTGTCGCGGTCGCCGAGGCGGCGGCCCCTATCGAGCGGATGCTGCATGATGCCGTCGCTTCGAGCAGGGGCGAACCCCACGAGGATCCGCGCGTGCTGGAGCTCGCAGCCTCGCTGGCGCGGGTGTGCGAGGAGTCGCCGCCGGCCGCGTTGGATGTTCTCCTCGCCGCCGCTGCCTCCGACCACTACTTGCGCGTCCACGCCGTCGAGCACTTCCGTCTCCTGGGGCCGCGCGCAGAGCCCGCCGCGGAAGAACTCATGCGGATCCTGTCGACAGGTCGAGCACAGCCTAGCGGACTTGCTGTCGCCATCGCCGTCGTCTCTCCTGACCGGCGGCCAGCGCTGCTGTCGTTACTGACCGACATGGCGGGATCCCCCGATGACGCCACCGCCCGGGCAGCTGACCTCCAGCTCCACGGGCTCGCCGCGGCGGAGGTGGACATGCGGACCGTCGCGTCCGAGCTGGCGGACATCCTCGATGCTCGACCCGTGTCGTACCGCGCGAGCTATGAACTGATGCTGACGCTGAAACTGATCAACACCGCACGCACGCGTGAAGCGCACAACGACTACGTCAGCCGAAGACAGCAGGCGATGCTACGAGGCGACCTGCCGGGCATGCCGGAGACGCAACGGCTGTGAAGCGGCGCCGCTGACTGCTCCCGGACGCGAGCGAAGACGGCCCGGCGCGCCACACGCAGAAACGGAGACACGACCGATATGTCTGGACCTCGCCCCGGAGCCCGTGCCGCGTTGGTCGGCCTGTTGGTGGCATGCGCAACGAGCGCGGCGGCCATCCCACCCGAGCGGCAAGCCATGGACCAGTTCATACAGCGAATGCGGCAGGCCAGAACTCAGTCCGTGGTCAGCAGCCTGAACCTACCGGGTCGGGACATCAACCACGCCATCGACGCGTTCATAGACGTCATCGCGCACTACGAAGGTAGGGACCGAGCCGACGCTGCGTGGTACATGGCCATGGGCATCGGGATGACCCCCACGGAGCCTCTGTCCGACCCGCGACGTCTCGACTTCATGTTGCCCGCCCGCGTGGCGCCCGTCCTGGCAGCCGCGCTACGTGAGGAACCCCGTGGCGCGCGGTACCACCTCACGCAGCTGTTGGGGTCCGTCGACGAGCCGACCCAGGAAGTCATCGACACGTTGCGCGCGTTGTTGCTGAGCAACGACCCCGACGCGCAGGATGACGCGGCGCGAGGCATCGCCATGCTCGGCCGGCACGCCGCAGATCTGGCGCCAGATCTAGAGCGGCTGCTGGCCGAGGTGAACGCCGTAGCTGAGCCCGACCATGCCCAACCCCATCTCGCGCGCCGTGTCAGGGTTGCTGGCGCCTTGGCGCGCGTATCGGACGCGCCTCGACCCGAAGCGTTGGATGTCGTGATAGAGGGCCTTGATGGGGCAAGCGGGTACGCCGTCACAGAGCTCAAGCACCTGGGCGAGCGGGCTCTGCCAGCCGTGCCCCACCTGCTTGCGCGTCTGCCCAAGGAGCAGAACGACATAGGCGATATCGTGGAGGCAGTCCTGTACGCATCGCCCGACGCATTCCCGGACCTGCTCACCATTCTCGTTGATATGACCGTGGTGACCGATGAGAGAGTTCAGGCTGCCATCGACGCTGATCTGCGGGAGTGGCTCGCGACACGCCAGAACCTGACAGAGGAACAACGGCGTCGCTTTGAGGAGCAGCGGCGCGCGCAGGAGCAGAAGCATCCCCAGACGGAGCAGGAGATGACCCGCAGAGCTGGCATAGCGGACGGCGTCCTGTCGGCGATCTTCCCCGCGTTGGCGTGGGCCCAGACGCCGCAAGACTCGCGTGGGCCAATGCCTCGGGGCCTGCACGCCATCGCGGGGCCGCTGGCCCGCATATCCGACGAAGCCCTGGCGGCTGCCGCGAACGCTCTGGTAGAGATCGCGGACGGCCCCGATCCCGACGCTGCCGCCCGCGCGACGCAATGCCTTGCGGATATGGGATCCATGGCGTCGCCAGCTCTGGACGGCCTGCTAGCGGTGTACAGAAGGGGTGACGCTAGCGGTCCATCCGTTTCCCACGCGATTCTCGCGATCTCGCCAGCGATGGCGGCCGACCTCCTCCCGGCAGTGCTCGCGCGAGCCATCTCCGACGACGCGGCCGTCGCGGCATCGGCGCGAGGCGAGCTGTCCGCACTGGTTGCGAACACCGGCGTGAAGTGGGAGGACACGCCAGACCTGCGAGCCATCACGCCAGACCTCATCCAGGCGCTGGCCGAGCGACCAGCGTCCGAAGGCAAGGCGCTCGCCCGCGCCTTGCGCCGCATCGACACGCCGGAGGCCCGCAAGGCCTACCGCGAGCACACGCGCCGCCAACTCAAAGAGAAGAGCAGACGCCGATGATGCAAGAGACTAGACACCACTCGTCGGCCGGCTCGTCCACGGCGCGTTGGCGGCTCGCGCTTGCCGTGCTGACCGTCGGGGTCGTGGTGTCCGTATACCCCGCGCGCGGCGATCAGCTAAACAGAGCGGCTTGTGACGGATGCGTCGCCGCAATCCTCGACGGCGCCGGTGGGTGGATGCTGCCCACGCCGACGTCCCCGGAGGGCTGGGACAACGACCGCGTCGTCGATGCATGGATGGAGGTCATCGCGCGGGAGGATACGCCCGGAGGCGCTCGGGACTACAACAGTATACGCCGCCTCGCGCAACACAGGGGTCTATACCGGCTCAAGCATCCCACTGGTCCGCGTGGCTTGCGGTCGACGCTGCCATCACGGATCGAAGCAGACTTGATGCGGCTCGCAACGCCGGAGCCACCCCCAGAAGGGCAGGCCGCGAGGGTTCCGCGCAGCCTACGTACGGACCACAGGAGGGGCTCCGCATTGGTGGCTCTCGGCGCCATTGACAGCCCAAGCCCCGAGGCGGTGGCGATGGTGGTGGCGGCGCTCAGCGAGGAGGAGGCTGGCGACGTGGCGTCGGCTGTCGAAGCGGCGGGCATGCTCGGCGAATACGCCGCCAGCGCGGCGCCTGACCTCGAGCGCCTTATGCGGTCAGCCACGCCGGGAGAGGTCACCGAGCGTCATGTGACGGTGCGTAGCAGGTGGGACGCGCACCTCGAAGCAGCGGGGGCGCTCGCGCGCGTGTCCTCCGAGCCACACGGCGACGCTGTCGGCGCCCTCGTGTGGACCGTGGCGAACGGCGAGCGCGAGTCTGTCCTGCGGGCGCTGGAGCACCTGGAAGCCATAGGGACGCGCGGCGCGTCGGCGAGCGCGGGCCTGATGGCGATGCTCGCCCAACCTGATCTAGGGCGCCCCGAGCTCGCGCCAGCAATCGCCGCCACCTCGCCGGCGCTGCTTCCAGACCTCATGGAGTGGCTCATGGAATGGTCCGCCTCGGATGTCCACGTCGCGGCGTGGTCCGCCGAGCGCGAGCTATTCGCGCTGAGCCAGCGGTGGGGGAACGCCCCCGAGATGGTCGCCGCCTTGCCTACGCTCGTCGCCACGCTTGACAGTCGCGCGGCGGCGGACGGTCTCACGCTGTCCAAGATCCTGCGCGAGATCGACGACCCGGCGGCGCAGGAAGCCTACGCCGCGTACCTTCGCCGCGAGCGGCAGGAGCGCGGGGCCTCCACGAACTGGGATGCCACGAAGGCTTACCTGTTCACCGACGCGAGGGCGACGCTCGAGCGGCGCGTTAAGCAGCGCGAGAAGACAACTGGCGCCGACTAGGACCGTCGGCCCTCGCGGGGCGTTAGGAAGCCCCCGACTGCTCGCGCCGGACCTTATAGAGGACCACTCAGCGAGCGAGTTCAGACGTGGCCGCGCATGCTGTGCATGACTTCGGAGGGGCGGACACATTCGGTTCTTCATGACCGGTGTCGCGCTCTTATACGCCGCGTCTTCGGACCTCGTAAGTCTACGTGTGCCTGAGAGCTGGATGCCTCGTGTCGTCATCTGGCCTACCTGTCCGCGCCGTCGCCTTTCGGCATGACAGACTGTGATTCCTGCAAGTTCCCGCAGATGTCCTACGTTGCACGCGAAGCCCGTGATAGGCGCGCCCATCGACAACACGCCTGCCGCGGCGTGCTCTGTCCCATTGCATGCACGCGACCTGGTGATCGGTCTGACAACCTATTGGGTATGGGTCAGAGTTGCGCGCCACCGGTATCGGTGACGCTTCGCTTCGTTCCGTGCGTGCATCTGAACGTCGCTCCATCCCGTATACACTGACGGTGGGGCCAATTCAGGGGAGATACAGCGGTGATGTGGCGTGCCTTGCTTTGGATGATTGCGCTCGTCTGTGCGGCACAAGTGTCGACTGTATCTACGTCAAACGACGATCGAGATAGGGATATGGAGAGAGTTGTGGATCTGGGTCGACTGGACTTCGTCCTGCACGTCGATAGCGTGGAGAAGTCTCAGCGGTTCTATGAATTGCTGGGATTCCAGGTGGTCGAGATCTCCGAAGCATCGGCCTACGGCGACCGCGTTGCGGTGGTCGAACACGAGCTCCTGCGTCTGCATCTGGCCGAGGGATGGTTCGGCGAGCGCCATGCCCGGCCCGAGACTTGGTGCGGCGGCGGCAGGATGTGCTTCCGCCCCGCGGACATATCAGGGGCGCTGCCAACACTGCAACAGCGGTTCGACGGTCGCGGGGAAGTTGTCGCAGGAGGGAAGGCGTTCGACATTCAGGATCCCGACGGCAACGTCATCTACATATGGGAAGATGTGTCGAGCGCCGACGAACACACCGCCGCCGGCCAGGGCGCCGGCCCGGAAGACGCGCTGGATCTGGGCAGGCTGGACATTATCCTCAACGTCCAGAGCGCGGACGCGTCCATTGAGTTCTACGAGAAGCTCGGTTTCCGACACCTCGAGTCGGCCCGTCGCGAGCGGCTGGCCGAGGTCGAGCACGAACAGGTCGATCTGCTCCTGATGGAGCGTTGGATCGGCGCGAACATGTTCAACTTCATCGTCGCCGACATGTCGGACACGCTCCCAGAGCTAACGGAGCGATTCGATGATCGTGTCGTCGCGGAGTTGGGCCTGCCACGCGCTGGCGAGGTCATGCACGGCGGCAAGGCGTTCGATATCGCAGACCCAGACGGGAACGACATCTACTTCCGCGAAGAGGATTAGTAGACGGGCGGGGCGCAACGGCCCACTGCGAGCGTCTGTTGGGGAGGGGCTCTGAGGTCGTCAACCGCACGCCGGTGTCCGCAACGGCCCGTCCGCGCGTGGCCGACGCGCCCAAACGCCCTTACAGCTCTCTCTGTAACGACATAGCAGGCTTCCGCGCAGAGGTCGCCGGCGGGGCTCGAGATAGGTGCCACGTCGGGCGGCCCTGCGTCCGTGGGCTCTGACGGCAGCGACGTGACGGCGCCGCACGACCTATCGTGGCCCTCGTCTGTAGTATCATCACGCCAGCTGATGACCGATAGCGTCGGAATCGCCCACCTTGCCATCCGTCCGGGCGTCCGCTGCGGCGTACCGCGCGCACGGGATGAATGAGGAGGCCGCCGTACGCGTCGCCATCGCGGCTCTGGATCCGCCGTCCATAGTCGCGGTGGGACACGCGCCGTCGGACGCGGTTGTGCCGCAGCGCTTGGTGGCCATCCCGTTGTGAGCTATGCTTCGGGCGGTTCTGGGACGGCCGGCCCGTGGCGGCGAGCAGGACGCAGGCGTCGGCCCCGTGTGTAGCCTTGCGCCCCATCGGCATGTCGCGCGAGGCTACTGAGACGCCGTCGCGTGCCCTCTGCCCACAGTGGAGCCGTACCTTGAAGGTTGTCACCCTCGCGCTCCTCGTAGCCGTCGCAGCGTGCCTGCTCGCATGCGGCAGCGACTCTCCCACCGACTCCAGCGAATACCGCGAGCTCGAGGCCGACCTCCAGAACGCGCGCGACAGGATCGCCGACCTGGAAGCAGAGCTCAGCGGCGCGTTCGACGAGACCCCGCCCTCGGCGCCACGAGGCGTGTCCGCCATCACGGGAGATGGCGAGGTGGTCGTGCTGTGGCTCGACAACCCCGAAGAGGATCTGGACGGCTACGACGTCGCGCGGAGCCGGCAGGCGGACTCGGGCTTCGCCGTCCTGGCCTCGATCGGCACCACCACCGAGTACGTGGACCGAACACCCGAGAACGGCACGACCTACTACTACGCGGTGATGGCCGTCGACGAGGCGGGCAATGTGAGTGAACTCAGTCTGGAGGTCGCCGAATCAACGCCTCGGCCGCAGGGAGAACGCGTCACGCTGGGTGATGCTGACGTCGCTCCCGACCAGGCGGGTTTCCGGTTCGCCGATGCGGAAGACGGAGCCGTAGCGTGGGACCAGGACGGCGACGCGTGGCTGGACGACGATGTCGATGTGTACTTCTGGCTCGACATCGACGCGTGGATTCCCTACTTCCTGTCCGACCATGAGGATGTGCTGATGCAGGACATGGGTTTCCACGAGGATCTGCAGTCGACCGAGGCGGTTCCGACGGAGGGATACACCATCTTCTCGACCGAGGTGGTTCCCGGCCACGTGTACGCCTTCTTCACGCGAGAGGGGAACTACGCGAAGGTGCGGGTAACGGATCTGGAGCCGCTCGCGGTGACGTTCGACTGGGCGTACCAGACGCAGGAGAACAACCCGAACGTCGCTCCTGCGCGCAACCCAGCGCCAGTAGCAGTGGGAACACGCAGGAGACAGCGGTGACCGACTATCCCCGCTGTACCTGGCGCAAGTGGCGCTCACGTCGACGGAACTAGCCGACGAAGCACTAACGAAATGAGGACCGCGTGACACCCGAAGAGCGCGAATTCTTCCGTACGCACGGCTACATATCGCTCGGACAGATATACGAGGGCGACGACCTCGCCCGCATGGTCGAGGTGTTCGACCGCGACCGCGAGGAGCGCGCCAGGGACCACTGGTACCGCTTCGGACACTGGCAGACGGTCAACTGCGACGCGGTCTTCACATCGCCTGAGTTCGACGAACTCATCCGCCACCCGAAGGCGATGGCGTACCTTGCCGACATCATGGGCGACGACATCTGCTTCTCGGAGCTCTGCGCGCGCCATATGGCGCCGTACGACGGCGAGCTCGACCACGGTTGGCACCGGGATCGAGGCCACTGGCCGGAGCATCCGCTGCGCGTGGACTACATGCAGCTCATGGTGTACCTGACGGACGTCCACGAAGGCACGCACTGTTTCAGTATCTCCCCGGAAGGCGCCGACGAAGAGGTACTCGAGACCGAAGCGCAGTTGGAGCGGGGAGGAATCGTCGACATTCACGGTCCCGCGGGCACGGGACTGCTGTTCAACGTCGCCGTGCTGCACACCGCCACGACGCGGCCAACGCAAGCGGAGCGCAAGACCGCGCAGGTCTACTACGGCTTCACGCATCGCTCGACCCTAAGCGAAGACAGCGTCATGCCGCCAGCCTTGTGGCGCGACCACCCGGACGCCGAGACGCGCCGGTTCTACGGCCTGCTCAACCAGAAGACGCGGGACTATATGGATGTCCTCGAGGAGCGTGGCGAGTTGAGCTACGACGAAGCGCAGGCCGTGTTGCGCGAGTTGGACGTCAAGCACGGGCGTCGGCGCGCCTGATCTCCGTCTGCCTGCGCCCGGGCACGCGAAGACCCGCGCCGACCGTCGGCGTGGGTCCTTTGCACGCGTATCTGTCCTCCTCGCCCGTATCCACGTGAGGCCTGCGGGTCGCGCCGGGGCTATATGAGCCCGACGCACGCCAGGCAGGCGCCCATCATGTAGAGCGTGGCGGCGATGCTGATTACGGCTACCCGGCCGATGCTTTTGGCTGTAGACGTCATGTCCTGTACTCCCTGGACTGTCGTGCATGTCGTCATCGCGCGCCGCGTCTCGGCGTCACGACCGACACAGCCCTTAGAGCAGGACGCGTGCCAACTTGCGGCGCCCGCGCGCAGGCCCCGCTACATAGGCTCTGTTACAGGGGTCCAGGGCGTCGAGAAGTACGCGAGCGGCCTGTCCAGGCGCTACCGGCGGGGTGAAACGACGAGAACGTCGAAGCGGCTCGACGAAGATGTCGAAGCCCGGGCCGACGCGGACGCCTGCTGACGCCGGCAGCATTGCCGTACGTGGCGGAATTGCGAGTGGCTGCGGTCGCGCTAGCTGCGCCGCGCGCTGACGATGAGCGCCCCGATGAACGCAACCATTACGACAATGCCAAGGATGACGCCGTATAGAGTGGCCATGCTGATCTCGCTGACGGGATAAGTCCAGCGCGCGTGTCGGGATCCGCCTGCTGTCAAAGTCAGATCCGGCCGCCGCGCGGCCCGCGCGCATGTCCATAACGCGGCGACGGCGCCGGAGTTCACGCGAGGAGTGCAATTCCCTGGAACCGGGGTCTACTCGCTCGCGCCGTTCAGTTCCACGACCCGTATCTCGAACGTCAGATCCTTGCCAGCCAGGGCGTGGTTGGCGTCCAGCGTGATGCCGTCCTTGGCAACGGCTGTGACTACAACGCTCATCGGCCTACCGTCGGAGTTCTGCATTTGCAGTTGCTGGCCCACCTCCGGGTTCAGGTCGTCGGGCACGCGTTCCTGCGGCACTTCGAAGACCATGTCGGCGTTGTGCTCGCCGTAGGCTTCCGCGGCTGGGATCACCGCGGTCTTAGTTGCCCCTAGCGCCATGTCGCGGACGGCTGCGTCGAAACCGGAGATCATCTGACCCGCGCCAACGGTGAACTCCAGAGGGTCGCGACCCGCCGAGGAGTCGAACTGCGTGCCGTCGTCGAGCGTGCCGGTGTAGTGCACCTTGATGGAATCGCCCTGCTGAACCGTGGACATGGTTGGCCTCGTCACTTAGTGGTGGATTCGGTCGGCGCGGCTCTGCAATGCTAGCCCACCGGGCCGCCCATTGGCGCCTCCAGCCTCGCGCTCCCCGGCGCGCTTGCGCGCGCCCTACCGACGGGCGACGATGTCCGGGCCAGCGCTACCATTCCCACACTTCCTTCCTGGGCGAACCATGCGAGCTTTCTACCGCTGGACCCGCGACCTGCATCTGTGGCTAGGCCTGTTCCTCAGCCCGTTCCTCGTCGTATACGCGGTCAGCACGGTACTCGTGAACCACAACGTCCGAACCGCGCAGGACGCTGCCCGCGAGACGTCCGAACCGGCCTCAGTCGTCGTCCCAGACACAGAGGACAGGATCGCGCTGGGAAAGGACATCATCGCGCAATTGGGGCTGACGGGGGAGCTCGGTGGGGTGCGGCGGCAGCCGGCTCAGAACAGGATCATCGTGCCGGTGAACGTGCCCGGGAAGAGACGTGTCGTGACGGTGGACACCACGACTGGCCTCGCGACCGTGGAGACGACGACGACAGGGCTCCTCAACGGCCTCGTGTACCTTCACTTCGCGCCGGGACAGCATCTGGTCGGCATCAGCGGCAACTGGTTGGGCATGCGCCTGTGGCACTGGATGGCCGACGCCACGGTGTACATCGTGCTGTTCCTCAGCGCGACGGGCGTGTACCTCTGGACCGTGCTGCGAGCGGAGCGCAAGGCGGGGTTGATCTTCCTGGGCGCCGGCGCGGCGACCTTCACCGCCCTGGTTCTCGGACTACTGTCCTGAGGGAGGCGGCCGCATGGCGCGACGTGGCTTCACGTACTGGAACCGCAAGTTCCACGTCTATCTCGGGCTGTACTTCCTGCTGTTCCTATGGCTGTTCGCCGTGTCGGGTCTGGTGCTGAACAACACGTCGTGGAAGGTCTTCAAGGGCGAGCCGAACGATGTCGAGTCCGTCGTGCCCATCACCGCGCTTGCGGCAAGCGACGATATTGCGAAGGCGCACGAGATAATGTCTCAACTCGCCATCGTCGGCGAGATGCATCGCGTCAACCCGCGGAACAAGGAGCCGTATGACTTCGGCTTCGCGGTCGTCCGTCCCCACGCGTTTACCTTCGTAAACGTGGACTTCAGCGAGGGCATCGCGGCGGTGCGCGTGCGAGAGTGGGGCTTCTGGTCCGGTTTCGCGAGGCTACACACGTTCGCGAGCATGTCGGCGCGTGGGAACAACATGTTCCGCGACTGGTGGATGACGAAGGTCTGGAGCGTCGCCGTGGACGCGGTCGCCATCGGAGTTGTCGTCATGCTGTGCGGCGGCGTGTGGATGTGGTGGCAGCTCAAGCCGAAACGCCGGGTGGGTCTCGTGTGCTTGGGTCTAGGGTGCGTGTCGTGCGCGCTGTTCGTCGTGGGTCTGCGCGCGTTCTTCACATAGCCTCGAGCGGCGCTCAGCGTCCTCCGCCGAGCCCGCCGCGTCTGTCTCCTCCCGGCGCGCCAAGGCCACCCAGGCCGCCGCGGTCTCCCCGGCCGCCACGGGCGGGCGCCTCTGGCGGCGCAAGCGTTGGCTTCTGCATGTCCGCCCATCGCTTCCGCTGGCCCTCGTCAAGCATCGCGGCTATCGCGTCCACGGCCCGGTCGATGACCTTCTGGTAGGCCTCGCGCTTCGCGTTGAGTCGTCGCAGATCGTCCTGCCTGTCGCTGCGCAGCGCGCCCCGGTCGCCGCGCGTAGGCCTCTGACCCGACATCGCCTTGATGTACGCCTCCCTGTCGGATTCGTAATCGTCCACTGCGGCCGCGATGCGCTGGATGTCCCGGCGCACCGCGCGGATTTGCGCTTCCGTGAGACCCAGTTCGTCTGACAGTTCTTGGATGGTCGTGAGCTTGGGCGCCGCGCACCCGGCAAACAGCCCCGCGACTAGCGCTAGCGCGACGGCCATCCCTGTTCTCATCTCGGTCGTCATGCTCATGCCTCGCGGTCTCCGTCCGTCGGTGCGCGACGCCGGGAGCATAAACGCCGCGCGGGCAGCCTGGAAGCCACGCGGCGTCGAGAATAGTTGGCGGATTATCGCAATCCAATGCGTCTATATAGGTAGCGTGGCTCGCGTCGCCCCGACATCGCGTGCTGTCGATGCCCATCAGTCGAGCGTGGTCGGCCTGGTTGGCTGACCCGCTCGCAGGTCGCGCGAGGAGGTCGGCGGCCAGAATGGCGACGGATTCCCCGTGCGTTCCGCGTCTATAGGGCCCCGGCCTGGATG
This sequence comes from uncultured bacterium, assembly GCA_964473525.1. Taxonomy (GTDB): domain Bacteria; phylum Poribacteria; class WGA-4E. The sequence goes on along the minus strand of CAYYPK010000003.1, from coordinate 220,003 downwards.
GTGAGCGGTGGTTCGAGGAGGAGGAACATGGAAGACTCGCATGGTCGCTGAAACCCTGACGATCTCACGGCAGCCAGACTACGCGGATGCGGACACGGAGGTGGACGACGCGTGGCGGCGAGTGTACGGCGCCACGCCGCCGGCGCACAGCGAGGGACATGGCGCCAGCGTTGACGAGGTCTCCGTCCGGCTCGACTCGGGCGGCGACGTAACAGTGCTCTCGAATCCGCGCGCGTGCGCTCGGCCGTACGGACCGCTAGTAGTGAAAGTCGCGGTAGAAGGCGCTCTCGGCTCGACGCCCGAGGCCGTGTGCTCTAGCCTGCGTTGTGTCGCGGTCGACGCCGATGGTCTCTCCCACAGCTTCGACTGGCGTGCGTCCGGGGCGGCGCCCGATGTCCTCGTCATCACGTTCGTCAGTCCCATGTCGATCCGACGGATGTTCCGCTGGGCGATCGAGACGCGGCTGCCCGCCGTCTAGCGCGCGTTGCGCCCGACCCGGCACGGCACGGCCACGGCCACCGTGAGCAACATCAGACGTCGCCTCGCTACGCGAAGTAGAAGTCGTACAGCTGCCGCTTGATGATCGTCGCGAGCAGGCTCCACCCCGCGCCGACGACGTACTCCCCGAGGATCACGCCGAACGCAAGCGGCAGGGCCTTCCGGTACGCCTTTATCCCGCCAAAGCGAAGCACGAGCAGCTTCGCGAGAGACGCGAAGATGAGGCACGACCAGATGTAGTCGATCCCGAAGTTCATGGAGAGCGCGTACCCCGCCGGGTGCAGCGGCCACCACAGGAACCGGGTGCGCAGGAACATCAGACCGAACGTCACGAGCGCGCCGATGCCCATGAACAGCGCCGCTCCCTCCATGGGGCCGCGTGGCGCCGCGAGACGCAGCTCCAGCGCTCGCCACACGCCGGACGCGTGACCAATCGGCACGTTCCGCAGACCGGTCTCGTACGACAGGTGGAGCAGCGCCCAGAAAGCCGAGAGCGACCCGACGGCGACCGCAACGACCATCGCCGCGGCGAGGCGCCGCGCGCGAACGCCCAGCACGTCCGCCATCTTCAGGCTCTCGAGTTGGTGGGGCATGAGGTGGTCCCGATAGCCTCGCCCCGCGAACCACCAGAACAGTGGGAAGATGGACAGATTGTTCGCGCCCAGCACGCGCGTGCCGACAACGTCCGCCATGAGATTGCCCGGGTTCATCCCGACGAGCTCGTGCGTAGGCGGTCCCAACTCCGCCCGCACGCGCGTGATGCCGACCGAGAGCATCATCCATATGCCGAAGAAGATGGGAAGGATCCACAGGCTCATACCCATGCGCAGACAGATGGCGCCGATGGCCGCGAATCCCACAACGAAGCCAATCGCCGCTGCGCGGTACGGCATCGGCTCGTCGGAGTCGTCGACATCACGCGCCGCAAGGAAGACGCGGCGCATCACGTCGCGGACGTGGTAGCGACCCAGCCACGTCACGACGAAGAACAGACCCAGCCAAGCGCCCGTGGACTGCTGGTTGAGATACGGGAAACCCGGCAAGCTGCGCATGCCCAGGGCCGCCCCCATGACCTGCTGTAGCTTGCGGACGACGTAGAAGAACCACGTCGAGAACGCCAGGTCGAGGGGCAGGAAGAACCCGAGCGCGATGGCGAACGGATAGATGGGAAACGGGATGCTTCCCATGGCGTTCCAGGGCTTCGTCGTGAAGAACGACCCCAGGTTGTGGTCCAGGTATGTCACCGGGATGTTGGGCACGTGTGGCCAGACGTAGTGCAGGCCGTTGAGCAGATCGACGCCACCACCGATAGCGAAGCCCACCCACAGCAGACGGTTGCGGAAGAAGCCCACGCGCCCGCCGTCCTCGACGATGGCAAGCGGGAGCTGGATGATGGGGTAGCTAAGCCTCTCCCGCTGCGTCCACTGCTTGCGGATCAGCACGTTGGCGCAGAGCAGCACCCAGCCGATGAGGCCGACGAACGCCGTCCAACCCAGTATGGGGTACAGCAGCGGACGCCAGTTCTCCTTGGCGTACAACGTGGACTCGCCGCTGTACAGCCCCTGGAGCGCGATGGGATCCTGGACCGTCAGCCACGTAGGTAGGTACCGATGGAACAGCGACGCCCACTCGTTGTCCGGCGTGGCGTAGTGGAACGCCCAGCCCATCACGGGGATGAGAATCTGGTACGAGTCGCGCCCCGCGATGGCTCCCGCGAGCGTCAGCATCGCGTAGACGGTGAGGAGCTCGGCGGCGGTGAGAGCGTGGCGCGGGGCGTGGCGCTTGATCGCGAGGTTGGCGACCATCAGCAGCAGAAGGTTGACCACCACGTGCCACATCAACGACAGGCAGGACGAGTGTCCCGTGTTCCACACGCCCTCGATCTGCATGATCCAGTAGGCGTTTGGCGGAATCAGCGCCGCGCCCAGGGCAATCGAGCGCCACGTGGGCGCCGTGAGGACGGCGGACTTGTCGGGTGCCTGGGTCACTGTCGATGGGTCACTGGCGATAGGTCACTGTCGATGAGTCTCGGCGCGTGCGGCGAGCTTGCGCGCTGCGGAGGGCGCGCAAAGCCTTCGGAGCCAGGGCCGCTCGCGGAGTATAGCACGCGCGGCCCAGTCGCCGCGACGGCAGATGCCGACCTGTCACACGTGTATACTGACCCCGAGGAGTGAGGGAGAACGCACATGGCGACGCGCGTGAGGTTCGTGCTGTTGGGTAGCGGCGCCGTTCGCAACAACCCTCGTCGCGGGGGGCCGGCGCAGATTCTCTTCGTGGACGACCACGCGCTCATGTTCGACTGTGGCAGGTCGGCCTGCACGGGCCTCGCGCGCGCGGGCGTGGCGGCCGAGAGCGTCGACCGTCTCTTCCTGACGCATCTCCATTTCGACCACGTTACGGACGTTCCGTACTTCGTGTTCGTGGGATGGAACAACGTCCGCGACAGCCCCCTGCGCATCCACGGCCCGACCGGCACGCGGCAGTTCGTCGAACGCATCGTGCGCCCGCCGTTCGAGCAGGACATCGCGAGCCGCGCGGGGCACGGTAAGGATGTCTCGCTCCTCGACCCGGCCGTCCATGACATCACGGAGGAGGGGCTGGTCGTCGACGAACGCGGCTATCGCGTGTCCTGCGTCTTCACCGAGCACGCCGGGATGCCCAGCCTCGCCTATCGCGTCGACGTGGGCGATACGCGCGTTGTCATCACTGGCGACGGACTGCCGTCGCCTGCGCTGACGGAGTTCTGCCGTGACGCCGACCTGCTCGTGTCGGAGTGCTCCGGGACTGCTGAGTTCCTCGCGGGGCAGCCGTGGGGAGGGTGGCACACGAATCCCGACGCCCTCGCCGCGATGGCGTCGGCGGCGAACGTGCGGCGCGTCGTCATCAAGCACCTTGTCATGGAAGACATCACCGGCGACCTCGAGGCCGCCGAGCGCATGGCTGCGGACATCCGGCGAGGGTACAGGGGCGACGTGTTCGTGGGAGAGGACGGCCTCGAACTCTCGCTCCCCTGACCGTGCGCGGCGCGCCCGGCTCGACTCTTGCGGCCCAGCCCATCCTGGGTGCGGCGATCCAGAAACGTCACCTGCTCCAGTACGGCGCGGCGGAGGAGTACGCACGACCTGCCAACATGCTGTGCGGACAGCCAGTCGGTGTCGGCCGCAGGCTGGAGGTTCGAGCGCTTGCAGAGCGCGCTGGCGTGGCGCTTCTCGTCAGTTGCGCGAGCCGGGCGCCAGCCCTCATTGTTCTAAGGCGAGATCGTGCGCGGCATGGGCGTCCACGAGTTGCCGCCGTCGCCAGACCGGAATACGCCATCCCACGTGCCCGCATAGAGCGTTCGCTGTGACGCCGCGATAGCAGAGATGTGGCGATCCGCAGTGCTCTCGCCGACCGTAGTCCACCCGCCGTCTGGTTCATTCAGGCGATGTATTCCGTGTTCGGTCGCGGCGTACAGAGCGTCATCCGTGATGCAGAATCCACGGACATGTCGACCCATCGACTCGTCGCTGACCGCCACCCATCGCTCGTCCTCCAGCCGGTACACGCCCGACCCGTGCGTACCGGCGTAGAGCGAGGAGCGGCGCCGTGCCATACACGCAACCGGCATGGACGGTAGGCCGGGATGGGCGGTCAGCCACTTGCTGCTCTCGAGCCCGCTGTCGGTGCGCCCCTGTGGATCGGTCGTGACCTGGATTCCCACATCGCCATCGGCGCCTACATGGATGCCGCCGGGCCAGGTGTTCTGGTCGGATATCGTCTTCATCATGACGGCATTCACGCCTTGGTTCAGCGTCACGAAGGCGGCGCGCCACCGAGGCGTGGAGCTGAGAGGGTGGTCCGCTACGCGGAGGATCTCTTCGCCATTGCACCACGCGGCGGCGGCGTGGGATGTGTAGAATGCCAACCGCGCGGGCCCTGCGCGATCCACCGTGATGTACGTGAAGAGATAGGCTGCTGCGCCAGGGCCGGGCTGATCTGGCCCCATCAGGCGCCTGACATCATAGGCCCCGCCGGATCTCTGAGACTCGGCGACATGCCAATCCCACCCGACCGTTCCCGTCAGCGTGGCGCCGACGGTAGGCCCACGTTCCGCGCGCGCGAAATCCGCCTCCGTGACGCCGGTGATCTCATAGATCGAATCGCGCTCGGCCGCGGCCAATACCCCGCCCGTGGTTGGGACGGCCGCCAGCAGGCACTGCGAAGCCACGTACCCCTTGGACGCGGTGACGACACCATAGTCCTTAGACGCGATGTACACCTCCTTATCGTGTCGCACGACGGCTGTAGGCGAGGCCGCGCCGACTAAGCTGTCGCCAGCCTGCCACACGTGATCCGCTTCCGCCGACCGGTAGATCTGACTGCCTGCTTCCATCGACGTCAGGACATACATCTCGCCCGAAGGTTCTGCATACGCCCGTAGGTTTTCGCCCAACTCGGTGGGAGCCAGCCACGATCGTCCGGCAGATGCAGACCGCTGCAGCCCATCGTACGTCGTCCCGACATAGACGTTGTCCTCGGCCGCATTCAGCGTACGAATCAGGGGCGTGCGAATCTCAGTCTGCTCCCACTGGGCGGCGCCACCACCTAGACGGAGAAGTCCACGATCCGTGGCTGCAAGGAGAGTTCCATCCGACGTAACGGCAAGATCACCGATCGGCCCCATGGCTCGGGGCGTGGTGGCGTCGCCGAGATCGCGATAGGCGCCGCCCGACAGCGGTCTGACTGCGCCGGCGTCGTCGAGCATGATACCGATCTCTCGATACGTCTCCCGTTCCGCCTCGGCCAGATCAAGTGTTCCCCGGGACAGCTCAAACTGGTGAATGGAGCCGTTTGCGGCAGTGACGAGAGACGACGTGCCTTCGGTGGATGCGAACGCGCCCGAGTACCCGACCAGGTCTGGCATATAGGGCTGCAGCGTCTCACTGCTCCAAACGGATAGCGTGCGATTACCCTCGCGCTCGTTGCTCAATGCAAGGAAAGTGTCATCCTCGCTGAACAGCAGCTCTGGCGTACTGCCGTGATGCGCGAAGCCAGGCCCCCGGGCTGAGGCCGTGGCGACATCCCAGAGGTGCACCGCGTTAGGGGTCGCACACGCCAGCATAGACCCATCGTTGCTGAACTCCACTTCGTTGACGCGGCCGGGGTGTGGCAGCTTAGGCCCTGCTGGTCGTCCGGTCGCCGCTTCCCACAGTCGCACTGTCGTGTCGCGCGACCCCGTGGCAAGCATCCGACCGTCGTCGCTGAAACTCACTGCTTGCACAGCTCGGGTGTGTTGTAGAACCGGGCCAGACCTGCCTCCAGTGCGGAAGTCGTGGATCAACGCCCGATTGCCATAGTGCGCGGTTGCGACCAGGGGAAGATTGGGGCTTATGTCCATGTCATACGTGTTGATCAGCCCGCGGATTGGGGCGAAGGGAACAGGATCGAGGGCGCCGGACCCAACCCGCCACCCGTGGACGGCAGGCCATCGGGATAGGACGTAATGACTGTCGGCGCTGAATTGCAGGCCAAAGGCCTGGACGTCTGTTCTGAGTTCGCCTATGACCCTCGATTCGGGCACGTCACAAACGCGCAGTAGCTGGTCGCCCGCTGACACGGCTAGTAGATGACCGTCGGGCGCAAACGCAAGCGACCTTACCCGTCCGCCGACGCCTGGGAGAGCACCGATCAGGCGCCGACGTCACATCGTCCGGCATTTCCCAAATGCTCACAGAGCCGTCGTTCGAAGCGATTGCGATAAGCCTGCTATCCGCGCTGAATCGGATGTCGTGTACGGACCCCTGATGCTGGACCGACTGACCCGAATCCGTCAGGGTGTCGGCGTCGAGCAGATGCATGCGCGAACCGGCGCTAGCCGCAAGCCACCTCCCGTCTCCGCTGTATTCCACACTGCGGATGCCGTCCGTGTAGGAACGCGAAGCGCCGGCTGATTTGCCGGTTGCCAGATCCCAAGTCCCAACCGTGTTGCTCGTGGTGCGTCCGGCCACAGTCTGTCCGTCGGGGTGTAACGCTATATCGCTGCTGTCGGAATCGCGGAGAACTGCCGAGGGTTCGGCCGAGTGCCCATCCCAGAGTTGCAGCTGTCCCCCAGCCGTGTGCAGGATGTTCCCGTCCAATGTGAAAACAGGTCGCGCGGAGCTGATGGCGCCGCCAGCGCTGGCTGGCTGACTCGTGTGTTCTGCTGTCACCAGATTCCATAGGACTATGGACGTCTGTGCCGTCAGTGCCAAACGCGCGGAATCGGGGCTGAATGTCCCGCCGAAGACGTTGCCTGTGAACGCGATGTGGTTGTAGTGAAGCCATCTGTCGGTGGTCCACAGATCCACGCCGCCCCTCGTGCACACTGACATGAGATCCCCGCCGCGGTCGAATGCGACATCGCGCACCGTGCCGGAGTAGTGCAGCGGCGGGGTGATCGGTCGGCCTGTCTCCACGTCCCACACCCGCACGGTGTTGTCGTATCCGCAGGTGGCCACCATGGCGTCATCGGGACTGAAGGCGACCGCGAGCACACCGGCCTCATGGCTGAGCACATGCCGCAGTCGCAGGCTGTTGTAAGACTTCAGCCAGCCCGACCGCACCAGGGAACGCGACGCCGCCAACTCTGGGTACGCGGCGACGGATCGCTGCGCCTCCAGGAGGTGCAGGAGTCCCGAAGGGTCGTTCCGCCGCAGGCTCTGGATTCCCCGAACCATCTGGGCATCCGACAGGTTGGACAGCGCGACCCGTTCCGATCGCCGCGCATTCCGCGACTCCTTCAGGGCTATGCCGGCGAGCATCCCGATCGCAGCCAGAATCACAAGCGCCGCAGCGGACGCCCGGAGGATGCCTCGGCGATAGGCTTCGCGTTGGCGCCTGAGTTCTGCATCAGGCGTGTTCTCTTGGATCCAGGCTCGGTCGAACACGTGCTCGTAGATGCGGTTCCGCACCCGCATGCTGCCCGCGACGGCGTGCGCGACGCCCGACAGTTGCAGCGCGTTGACCGCTGGGCTCGTTTCGTCGTGCGGCACGGACTTCCCAGCGCGTACGTCCCGGTAGACTGTCAGCAGCGACGCCGGGTCCACTTCCTCACGAGACAGCATCTGATTCCGCACGAACTGGAGGTTGCTGTCCTGCTCCTGGGAACGCTCCGAGAAGAACAGCTCTGCGCACAGGCCGTCTACGCCGTTCTCGCCTCTCACGGAAGCGTCCCCCGCGACAGCCTGGCTCAAGCGCTGTGTCAGATAGGGGTGTCCGCCGGTCCAATGCAACACTCGCTGCATGAGCTCCGAGGACACATCATCCACGCGCCCCAAGCCATCCGACAGACGCAATGCTTCCTCGTCGGTGAAGTCCGTCAGGTCTATCCGGCGCCCTATGTTGAACGGCGTCACGCGAGGGTCGTCAATGAGGTCGGACGGAGTCGCAACCCCGATGAGGCAGAACGTCAAGCGCGCAAACGCCCCGTCCTCGGTTCGACGCGTGTAACACTCCCGGATGCCGGCGAAGAACTCGTTCGTCGAAAACGGCAGGCTCCGAACCATGTCGATCTCGTCGACGAAGACGACGATCCGTCCAGAGGTGCGCGGGAACACCACCTGCTCGATGGCGTCGACCCAGCGCTGCATGGGTCCACGGTGTTCGTGGTCGAACCAGAAGTCCTCGAGTTCGTCCTCCAGATCGACCGCGCGTCCCAGTCGAGAGAGCGAACCCTCATACCATTGCTCGGGAGTGACATTCTGCCCAATTGCTGTCAGGTCCAGAATGACGGGCGTGGCGTCAGCGTCTCGCAGGCGCTGGGCAGTCCGAGCCATGAGCGAGGACTTGCCCATCTGGCGAGAGGTGAGAACGTAACAGAATTCGCCCCTGGACAGGGCGCTGTACAGGTCTTCGTCCGCCTGTCGCGGGATGTATGAAGGGGCGTCGGCGCGGAGAGTTCCACCGGCGACAAAGAAATCGGCTGTCTCAGATGATGTTGATGCGCGCACGGCTCTCCTCATCCTCGCAACCATTGTCGAGGCGGTCGAGGGCGAGGACAAGACGACGTCAACTCAGGAACTCCGCTTCCACCGCTCGCGCGATGAGTTCCCTGGAGCCCTGGCGCAGCAGTTCCGTCAACGGATCCAACGCTTCTGGTTGTCCGACCGAGATTGACGTATTCTTGTCCATGGCGTCTCGGTCCTTTCATGACTGGTGGTCTTAGCATCCACCAGGGATACGCCGCCTGCTTCATCCGCCCCATACGCAACTTCCGACCATATCTCCTCGGTAGGAGTCGCTTCCGTGCTTCACCACAGCGATGACATGACGCGCGCCGCGCAGATGGCCCTCGCGCGGCACGGGTTCCCACGCGCGCGGATAGAGGACACGCGGGTGGGATGCATGTCGTACGCCGGCATGGCGATCACGAAGATGCGCGCGGTCGAGCCAGCAGGCGGCGGCCAACTTCTCGTGAGCATCAACTGCCCCGACGAAGGTGTCGACATCGCATCAAGAAGGGGGTTCATCCAGTCCCATCTGGTATGGCTCGAGGCGCTGAGCCGCGGAGACATCGTCGTGCAGACGCCTGTGCGAAACGACCAGAACGACCTCGTGACGCCGATGCCGCGATATGGCGATCTTCCGGCAACCATCTGTACGGTCGTGCGCTGGATCGACGGAGAAGAACTGCCGGACTGTGGGGACGATCTTCCCCCGTTGGGAATCGCGGAGCGGATGGGGGATCTCTGCGCGCGCCTTCACTCGCACGCCGAGAGGTGGACCGCGCCGCCATCCTTCGAGCGCCATGTGCATGATATTCCCCGCATCCGTGAGTCGTTCGCTCGGTTGCGGGTGGCGGTTGACTCTGGGGGTCTATCCGACGAGGACCACGCTCTACTGTTGCGGGCATCGCCCATCGTCGAGGATCTTGCTGCACGTGCCGGTCAGGAGCCGGCGGTCTGGGGCGTAGCGCACGGTGATTTCGCCAACGACAACTGCGTTCTCCACGAGGACAGGGTGCTTCCGATCGACTTCGACTTCTGTTTCGTGGGCCACTACATGCGCGAGGTCGCGCGGACCTTCACCCTTATGAAGACCGGTAATCCGACACGTGATGGGGCGTTTCGCTCTGCATTCCGGGTTGGGTATGAAGCCGTCCGGCCGCTGAGCGATTCGGATCGCCTACTGTTGGCCGGGTATATGGTTGAGACCGCCGTGGACTTCTGGGCGGAACGACCGGCGGACTGGGGAACGGCCCGGCAATTGGCCGAGGTCGTGTCGGGTCCGTGCCGAGAGCTTCTCGCGCTCACCCTCAATCACCAGTAGCTCTACATAGCGCGTGCGTGCACTGCGTACGTGTGCTGCTCCGATGGGCTAAACGCCTCGCGAAGGTCACTGCTCGAGGAAGCAGAGCGATGCCGGGCAGAGGCCGATATGTCACCCTGGAGGATGCGTGGCATCTCCGGCCTGCCAGGCCCGTAGCACGGCGGGGCACGCCGCGCTGGGGCCGAATGACAGGCGGCAGCTAGCCGCGCGCTTGCTGGTGCAGGTGCTCGGCGTAGACGTTTGGGAGGAAGCCGATCTGCAAACCCATGGCGCGGATGTCCGCGCAGCAGTTCGCGCACTCGCAGCCGCGACTCTTGCGGCCCAGCCGGTCCTGGTTGTGCCGGTCGAGGAACGTCACCTGCTCCAGTACTTCGCGGCGGAAGAGGACGCACGACATGTCGACGTGGTCTGCGGACAGCCAGTCGGCCTCCGTAGCGAACTCGACGCGCGAGTGCTTGCAGAGGGCAATGGCGCCGTAATCCTCCTGGGCGTCCAAATGGACGACCATGGCATGCAACGAGCCCGGTGGCATCGCTACGTCGTTGTCGAGCATGAGGACGTAGGACGACTGACCGTACTGCTTGACGTGGTTCCGAGCGTCCGCGTGCCGCCGGTCGCCGACGCTCGTGGATACCCACAGGCGCGTGGGCACGGTCTGCGCGGCAAGGCCCGCCACGACCTCGCGAGGGATGTTGCGCCCCTCCTCGATGGGCATGACGACATCCACGGGCTCCGCGGTCATCGGTCCGCGGCCTCAAGCTGTCTGAGCCACCCCCAGGTGAGAACGCGCTGCCCCGCCGGAGACACCGGAGTGACGAAGTCCGGGTCGAACCAGTCCGGATCGCTGTCCCGGCCGGGACTGTTGGTCAGGTTCCGTAGGTTCGACCCGTCGCTGTCCATCACATAGATGTCGAAGTTGCCTTCACGCTGCGACTGGAATGCGATGTACTGCCCATCGGGAGACCACGCAGGTCGCTGGTCCATCTCGTGGTGGGACGTCAGGCGCTGCAGCCCGGTTCCGTCGACGTTGATGACGTAGATGTCCCAGTTCCCGTTGTCACGCGTCGACGTGAAGGCGATGCGAGTGCCGTCGGGCGACCAGGCCGGCTGCTCGTCGCGATTGGGGTGCTGGGTCACGTTGCGCACTATCTCACCGTCGTCGGTCATGATGTAGACTTCGCGGTTGACGATGCCTGCGATGGGGTCCGGGTTGTCGCGATCCGTCGCGAAGGCGATCTGCGTGCCGTCCGGGGACCACGTGGGGTCCAGGTCGGGCGCTGCCATCGTTGTCAGCCGTCGGATCTCGCTGCCATCCGCGGCCATCGTGTAAACGTCCCACTCCTCACGGCCAGCGTCGCGATCCGAAGCGAACGCCAGCCGGAACCCATCCGGTGACCACGCGGGTCTGACGTCTCGTGCGGGGTGCTGCGTCACATTGACGGGATCCGCTCCGCTCCAATCTGCAACGTGGATGTCGATGCTCTCGTCACTGGCGCCGATGGCTCCAGCGATTCTGCCACTGGCCATCGAGACACGCGCGTGGCCGAGCCCAACCGCAACTCGCAAGGTACGGCCAGAGCCGTCTGGCAAGACCGATAGCAGTCCGGTCTCTCCCTGATAGGAGCCAGAATAGAGCACATGCGGGTCGGAACCTCGCGCGGCCCGAACGCTCGCGACAAAAAGGATCAGTAAGACAGCCGTCGCCGGTATCGTTCGCACACAGTGCCTCCTTCCAGGCGGGCGCGCCTCGGTGTCGCGGCTGTCCTTGCCTCGGGCTAGAAGCACGAGGCAAGGAGCGGCCACGGCAGATGGAGCGCCGACGCACGACCCGACGGAGAGCCCTCAGGCGCCGGCCGGTTCATGCTGTCTTCTTGAACTCCACGTACTCACCCGTGCTGTCGAGCCTCGTGCCATCGACGACCAGGAACGCCCCGTAATCCTGGCCGGAGCCGGTGACGAATGGCGCGTTCTCGCCGTCATGCGTACCATGGTCCCAGTATCCCTCCCAGAAGGCCGCAGTGCCTATCAGCTTCCCGGAGCCTTGCGAGACCGCATTGCCAGAATACACGCCGTGTGGGGAGATGCTCTTGTTCGTGCCGTTCGGGTAGTCGTACCCCTCGTCGATGGTGCGCACGAGGGTCGTCCTTGAGCCGCTCGTCATCGTCCAGATCTCAATGTGCCAGTCGACCCGTTTGCCCATGATGGTGGACGTACCCATCGTGATGCCGGTTGCCCCCATCACCGTCGTTGGCGCGAGTTGGTATTCAATCCGGAAGCCCTCGTCGGTGTTGTTCGTCTGCTCCGAGACAGAGTTGATCTTGCTCGACGTGGGGAACACGTCTGAGAGGCCTTCGGTGCCCGCCGTCGTCTCGTTCTGGATGGCCTCCGCCCACCGATACGTCCCCGACTGCTCCCACGCGTCCCACGCCCCACTGCCGCTCGCTGGCGCAACGCCCTGGTTCCACGTGATCATCTGGAACCCCGTGAACCGGTCGTCGCTCAGGTCGTCGATCCAGTGCTGGCGCAGGTTCATCAGAGTGCGAACAGTCTTGTGCGCGTCAACATGGCGCGGCCACTGGTTGCTCGCCTGGCGCGAGCACGCGAAGACCGGGTTGAACTGCAGTCGCGCCGAGTAGTGCTCGTTCGAGTCTGGGTACTTGGTGCGGAACGTGTCTAGGAAAGTGTCCCACGCCTCCCATGGCGGGTTGTCCGACAGCTTATCGCTGACGACGCCGCTGGTGTCCTTGTGCCGACGGTAGCGCCACCGGAGGTTGGCCGACCCCCATGGGAAGTCGAAGGGCATCCAGATGAGGGTGGCGTCAGACAGGGCGTCCTCGCGGTTCGGGTCGGTCGGCGCGTAGGTCTGCGGGAAGAAATACCGCAGCCAGATGTCGAACTCCGTCGCAGACCAGACGGCGTATTTCTGCTTGCCCGCGTCCAACTTCCAGAAGTACTCGTCCCTGGGCGGGGAGCCCTGCGAGATGTTCGCTGGCTCTGTCCACAGGAACGGCCAGTTCACACACTCGCTCTTCTGCCCCTCGTGGACCCGCACGGCGGCCGTTCGGAAGTCCTCCTTCGTCGCGTCGCCTCCTGCCCAGCCCTCGTCGGAGAGGTACCACCCATGCACAAGATCCTCGTTGCCGTCGTCCTTGATCTTTTCGGCGGTGAGTGCGGCGTACTCCTCAATATCGTCTGGGTCCCAAGCGAACCTGGCCCCATACTTTCCAGCGACAAGCGCCGCCAGGTTTCTCGATATGACGCCCTTGATGTTCCCGCCGCCGACCTCATCGTTCACATCGGCGATCGCCTGGATGAACGTGCGCCACATCTCCGCGTTCCGCTCGATACGGTCCTCCCGTTCCGTGGTCGTGATGGGCGGCGTATGCCAAGGTATCGCCGTCTTGTAGGTAGAGATCTTCGTCCAGGCGAGAGGGTCGGAGTACGAGTGGATGGTGTTGCAGGCCTGATATGGGCTGATGGGGTCGCCCATGTAGGCGCGCTTGATTTCCGTCTTGAGCGACGCCAGGGTGCTGCCGGAGGAACTCTCAGGGTTGCTCCCCGTGAGGCCCATCATGCCGACTACCACGTCGTGATGCGCTTTTGCCATTTCGTCTTAGTCCTGTCTGCGTGTAACGGTGCTGCAGCGGCTGAGGGTGACGCGGAGGACAGAAGCCCTCCGCGCGCTGCGCTCAGGGAGCCGTGGTCGAGTAATCCCAAGCCGCGTCCGTGCTAGTCAGGTCCAGCGAGCGGTACTTGGTCGTGCCGCCGTCGTTGTAGGCGATCACGAACTTGTCGGACTTCATGTAGACAACGCACTCTGAGCCAGCGGCAGGTGACGCTGGACTACTGTCTTCCTCGAGGACCACGCTACCCACGAACGACGCGTTCTGATCCTCATCTATCGTCACGGCCCGCACGTTGGCGCCACTACGCAGCGTGAGTTTGCCGCCCGCCTCCATCGAGCCGACATGCAGGTTCTTGTTGGCGCCGCTATATTGCAGAAGCGCGCGGTTGGTCGCCGAGGGAGACCGCCAGTAGATGTTGCCATTGCTCGCGTCGGGGAACATCAGCGTCATGCCAACCGTACTGTCGTCCTCAATCACCAACTCGTCAGCAGATGTCGACGGGGTCACCGCCCCGGCATCGCCGCGCCGTACATGGAGCCAGCCGGCTGGGTCGTCAGTGCTGAACGAGCCGACCGCCACCTTGTGCGAGCCGGTCCCCGCGAGGTTAAGGTACTTCACAGAGCCAGGCTTCACCACGGCGGCGTAGTCGCTGAATCCCGTGCTCGTGTCGGGTACGAGGTCGGTGCCCAGCGCGGTCTCGATGGCCTCGAATTCGTAGTCACGCTTGTTGAAGTAGGCGGCATTCAGTTCGATCGAGCCGTCGTCAGTGTTCGTCTCGATTGGGGAAACGCCGGGCGTGAAGGTGTTTGACGGGTAAACTGCTACTTACGTGCTCCTCTGGACTGTCGGGACTTGCGGCAGAACCTCAATGACCCGGCCGTCGTCGTCGATCGTATATTCGCCGTCAGGACGGGGGTCATGATCTGTGACCGTCTCATCCCATAGCTTCTCGAGTTGCGTTTGCAGGGCTCCTATCACGACGCGCGCATTTAGCAGTTCGTCGTGCGCTCGCAGCTCCTCGTGGCGTCGCTCGTCGAGGGCCTGCTGAAGCCGTCGGAAGTGATCGTGCCGCTCCGGCTGGAGAGTGCCGACCACCGGATTCGATTCTGGCACCTATCTTGGACCTTTCGCTTTATAAACTCGTGCGGTACAGGAGAATACCATAAGGAGAGGGGGTGCGCAAGTATATCCGAGACATTGTGCTGCCTACAACGGACGTCTATAACACAGTATGTGTATTCTCTGGCACGGGGACGGGGCGCCCTCGAACTCAGCGCGCGGCTCTGCTATGCCATGACGGAGTGGAATAGGGGAGGGCCATGGACAGACTCAGCGTAGCGATGGTGGGCGCCGGGAGACGCGCGGCGGGAGCCTGGCTCCCCGCGATCGACGTGATTCGCTACCAGTTGCGGCTAACGGCGGTGTGCAACACTGGAGCGGAGCGCGGCGACGGTGTCTAGCGTGACACGGCACGCGTACGTTGTGCGGGCATTCGACGGGGTGGCGGGCAACGGCAACAGCCCTAATAGAGCTTGCTCGCGTAGTTCGCGGCTGCTCACCGGTCGCCGAGACCAACCGCAGGCGCTCCGCCACCTGCAATCACCGCATCCAGCAGCGGCCCCATGTCGCGCGCCCGAGTTATCCCGAACCGATCCAACAACACGCCGTCGCGGCCGATGATGTAAGCCGACCCCAGGCCCTCGTACTGGGTCACGGTGGCTTCGTCGGTCAGCAGGACGGGGAAGTCGATGTGGTACCGTTCCATCATCTGGCGAGTCTGTCGACCGTTCGTCTTTTCGTGCGAGAGCCCGAGTATGACGAGGTCGGGACTGTCGTACCTCATCTGGAGGTCGACGAGGTCGATCATCGAGGCAACGTTGGCGAACGGCGCGAACAGGTACAGCAGCACGACGCGGCCGCGGTAGTCCGACAAGGAGGAACTTCGGCCTGTGACGGCGTCCGGGTGCTCGAATCCCGGCGCGGGCAGACCGACGGTGGCGCGAGACGGAACCCCTGCCGGCTCGTCGGATGGGGCTGGCCCGTCGACGAGATCCAGCGCTGCCGGGCCGGTTACCTCAATCTCCAGCAGCCGCGCCGTGTCGGAGATAGCTCGGGACACCGCCCCGCCGGACGCGAGTCTCATCGCCTCACCGGTCTCATACACGTTCAGCCGGATGCCTTCGATCTCCTCGGTTTGGAAGCGGAAGATTGTGCGCGGTTCGACTTCGCCCTTGATCTGCCGCCGGACGAGCACCTTGCCCTTTTCGATCGTCGCGACCGTGCGCCACACGTCCGTGGAGTCGCCAGGGGATCGCACGAGTAACTCGCCCGACTCGATGCCCTTGAACGGGTGGTCGTCGGTGTCCAGCGCGTGCATGACTACGCGGTTAACGCGACGAGGCTCTGCCAGCCGGATCTCGACCTGAGCGTAGCCACTTGCCATCCTCGACCGTAGGCTTCCGCCGGCGCGCAGGTCCATCTGCGCGTTCCGCACGAACGGGGCCTCCCACCCCTCTCCGGCGTCCCAGGCGTCCTGGTCGGCGATGCCGTTGATGAGCGTATCCGCCCTATGCCCACCTACGCCGCGGGTCGCCACCACAGTGGAACCGTGCCGCCGTAGCGCGTAGTTGTGCGCGGGCGAGGTCATGGTCTGCGAGGCGCACCCGACCAGAGCGGTCAGCAGCACGACCAGCGCGGATGCTGGATGCGGCGCCCAAGCCGTTGTCGGTGGAAGCATGCGCCCTCTGCCAGATACTTGTGGGTGCCTCGGGAGTCGCGACGCCGCGCACACGAAAGATAGCGGCGCCATACTCCATCGGCAACCACGGAGGAGGCTAAGCAGCCCGGTAGGCTCGCGCGCGCGGCAGGCGTGTGCTATGCCATGTGTGACGTGGCGCCTCGGCGCCTGGATTCGGTGCTTGCGTAAGGGAGCTGGCGAGATGGAGCGACTGAACGTAGCGATGGTCGGCGCGGGCCGGCGCGCGGCGGGGGCGTGGCTTCCCGCCATCGACACGATAAGCGATCAGCTACGGCTAACGGCGGTGTGCAACACGGGCGCGAAACGGGGCGAGGAGCAGGCGGCGAAGTACGACGTGCCATGGCACACGGACGTCGAGGCGATGCTCGACGCGGAGCGCCCGGACTTCGTGGCGATCATAGTGAACCCGCCCCAGACGCACGTCGTCGCGCAGGCGGCGTTGGCGCGCGGCATCAGCGTCATCATGGAGACGCCCGTGGCGTCGCAACTCGACGACGCGGACGCCCTCATCGCGCTAGCCGAGGAGAACGGCGCGCATATAGAGGTGGCGGAGAACCTGTATCGGGCGCCTAGCGAACGTATCAAGCGGGAGCTCATCCTCGCGGGGGTCTTCGGCCGCATCCTGCGAGGTCACAACAACTCGCGGACGCACAACTACCACGCCGTGAGCCTCGTGCGCAGCTACATCGGCTTCGACGTGCCAATCACGCGGGTCGTCGGTGTCGAGGGCGCCTTCGACGTCCAGCCGCACGACTACCGAGGCAACCAGGCGGACAAGGAGCGCTCGCGTCACGCCACGTTCTTCTTCGAAAACGGCGCCTTGGGCTTCTCGCATTTCACGAGTCTTGCGTTCGGATCGCCGCTGCGGGGCGTCAGCTCCACGGAGCTCTACGGCGAGAAGGGCATGGCGGTCGGCGACGACGTGTACGTGTTGGAAAGTGCTACCGAGCGTCGTCAGATCGACATTCAGCGCGTGACGTGCGAGGTCGACGGCAGGACGACGCTGGATAGGTTCGTCGCGGACGTGACTCCCGAGGTCGAATGGGAGAATCCGTTCCGCGGCTACGCGATGAACGACGGCATGATAACCATCGCGTCGGAGCTGGCGAGCATTATGCGCGCCGTGCGTGGCGAACGGCTGCCCGAGTACGGAGCGGCAAACGGGCGTATCGACCGGCAGGTGGATCTCGCCATCAGCGAGTCTCACCGCGCAGGCAATGTCCCGATCGACATAGCGTGAGGCGTAAGGGGCGAGCAGCGGCTCGCCCCTGCCACTGAACCTACGAGATCTGAAGCTCCACCGACTTCCGGTCGACATCGCCCGCGCTGTCCGTGACGACGACGGTGCCGTAATACGTGCCCGGCGCGGCGTCGAACGGAACGGTCTCTTCGAGCGCGAATTCGGTCGCGTCGTCCACGCGTGTGAACGACAGCCGCTCGCCTCTCGGGTCGTACACGACCGCCGACTTCACGCTGTCCGGGTCGTCCACCTCGAGCGTCACCTTGACCGGCTTGCCCGCCACGAGTGGGTTCGGAAACATCGCGACGTTGCGTATCTTGGCCAACTTCTCCACCATTCTGCGTATCCTTTCCCTCAGCATTCCGCGCGCCCGCTGCAAGCGGCTCTGCACCGTAGACACCGGCACGCTCAGCGAGGCGCTGATCTCTCCATACGACAGGTCGTCGACGAAGAAGAGCGTCGCGGCGACGCGGTATTTGCCCGGCAACGAACGAAGGGCGCTCGCGACCGACGCGACGAACTCCTTGCGCTCGGCGGCTACGTCCGGCCGTTCAGGCCGCGCGACGCCGGGAGCGAACGTCGTCTCGTCGATCTCGTCGAATGGCGCATCGAGCGACATGGCGCGCGCGCGTATCGCGGCGCGTCGACGCATCTTGGCGGCGTTGAGCGCAATCGTGCGCAGCCACGACGCGAACCGCTCCGGGCGTTCCAGCGATTCGAGCTTCTCGTAGGCTGTCACGAAGGCGTCCTGCGCGACCTCCTGCGCTTCCTCGGCGTTCCTGAGGACCGCGTAGGCGGTTGAATACGCCAGCGGCTCATGCTTGCGTACCAGCGCGCTGAACATCCTCGGGTCTCCCCCGAGGGCGCCCGCGACCATCGTTGCGTCGTCCGCCATCTCGATCCCTCCGTGTCGTCTGCCTATAGGGATGCGGATAGGAGTGAGAATCAATCGAAAAAGTGAACTCGCCGCTACTCACGATGGTAGCTCCGCCAGAGATACGCCGCCACGGGCGATGTCGTTGACCCTTGCTCTGTCGTACACTCGCACGCGACCCGTTACACGGACAGCGAGGGCAATATGGCGGCTAAGGCTCTGAACGTAGAACTCTACGCGATCGGCACCGAAGTTGTGTACGGTCTCACGCTGGACACGAACACGCACTGGCTGGCGCAGGAAGTCGTGAGACTGGGCGGCGATGTCCGCCGCGTGACGAAGATACACGATGAACTTGACGTGATGCTCGAGTGCTTGCGCGCGTCAGCCGACAGAGGGGTCGACCTCGTCATCGCCACGGGAGGCCTGGGCCCGACGCAGGATGACGTCACCGCGACGGCGCTTGCGCAACTCACGGGCAGCGAGCTCATCGAGCACCCGGACGTGCTGGACGACTACGTCCGCCGGCGGGAGTTGGGCTCCCGAGAGGAGATCTCGCCCAACCTGGTCCAGATGGCGACAGTTCCCGACGACGCTGAGGCGCTCCTCAACACGGCTGGATGGGCGCCGGGCATCAAGACATCGCTGAACGGCTGCACCTTCATCGCGCTGGCGGGCCCACCGCGCGAGATGAAGGCGCTGTTCAAGGACCACGTCGCTGAGTATCTCGCGAGCCTCAGTCCCACGAAGTCCGCCGCGTGCCGCATCCTCGTAAGCGTGGGCGCCGAGTCGCGGCTGGCGCCGTACATGGACGCCACGATGGAGGCCTTCCCGGGCGTGTACGTGAAGGCGCGCATCGCCGAACGTCTCCGTGAGGGCTGGCTAGCCGTCGACGTGCTCGCCACGGGCGACGGTGAGACCGGCGCCAGCGCGATGCTCGACCGCGTCCTGGAGGACTTCGGCGTCCGGCTGGCTGAGGATGACCATACGTACGAGCCGCATCCAGAGTACGACGACCAGGCGTGAACCGGCGCCCGAATCGCGCCGGGCGCGCGCCGTCGAGCAAGCCAACGCGCCGTGAGAAGGGTCTGAGACGTGCCACTGATCGGAGTTGGAAACGCCCCGTGCTCTTGGGGAACGCTCGAGTTCGAGGGCGTCGAGCAGGAGGCGATCCCCTACACGCGCATGCTCGACGAACTGCGCGACTCGGGGTATGCCGGTACTGAGCTGGGCGACTGGGGATTCATGCCCACGGATGTCGACGACCTGGGCCATGAGCTCCGCAGTCGCGGGCTCGCCATGCTGGGAGCCTTCGTGCCGGTCAAGTTCCGCGATAGACGCGCCCACGCCGCCGGCGTCGAGCAAGCCGTCACGACGGCGCGCCTCATATCGGCCGCGGCCGAGAGCCTGTGCCAGGAGCGCGCGCCCTACATCGTGCTTGCCGGCGACAACGGCTCCGAGCCGACACGCACCAGGCACGCTGGGCGCATTTCGCCGGCCATGTCGCTCTCGGACGCCGACATGGCGGTCTTCGCGGAAGGTACCGAGCAGGTCGCGCGGGCCGTGCTGGGCGAGACCGGTCTGCGCTCCGTGTTCCATCACCATTGCGCCGGCTACGTGGAGACACCAGACGAAATCGCGCGGCTAATGGACCGCACCGACGACGCTCTGCTGGGCCTGGTGTTCGACACAGGCCACTATGCATTCGCCAGTCAGGCGGAAACGGGCGAGGAGGTCACGGCTGGGCTGCGTCGGTTCGCCGACCGCGTGTGGTACATGCACTTCAAGGACTGCGACGCGGGCATCGCCCGCCGCAGCCGCGCCGAGGAGTGGGACTACTTCAGAGCCGTCGGCGAGGGAGTCTTCTGCGAGCTGGGTCAGGGCATCGTGGACTTCCCCGCCGTCACCGCGTGGATGCGCGACAACTACGAGGGCTGGCTGTGCGTAGAGCAGGACGTGCTGCCCGGCATGGGCGACCCCAGAGAGAGCGCCGCCCGCAACCGGGCCTACCTACACGGCATCGGCCTCTGATCTAGCGGCCGACGCCATCACACAGACCCTTCACGGGCGGCCAAGTGTTGCTCCGTAGCGTCGCGCGCGCTGTCGATCATGGCCCGCTTCTTCTGGTCGCTCATGCCGAAATCGAGCGTGCCGTAGCCCTTCGCGGGCAGGTGGCAGATATAGTCCTCGTGTTCGCGCATCGCCGCGCCGTCCCGGCTGGCGCCCATCGTGTCGACCAGGTTCCCAATGCGCCCGAACATGCGGTCGCCCAACTCTCCGCGCAGGCTCGTCGAGGGCTCCCCTTCGTCGGGGTCGCCGCCCACCGGTAGCTGCTCGTCTATAAGGAGTCCGAGCGGCTCACAGTCGTCGGCCGTGCGGTCCATGATGCCCAGCACTCTGGGCGTCGAGTCGGTCAGCAGGTAGAGCGGGAAGTTGGACAGCACGCCGCCGTCGATGATCGTGTCCCCAGTGACATCAATCTCCACCTCACTCCCGTCCTCGAGGACATCGACGTACTTGCCCCAACGGTCCTCCCAGATGCACTCCTGCCACGCGAAGGGGAAGCTCATCGACATGCGCACGGCATCGACCAACGGCACGCGTGGCGCCGTCCGGTGGTTCAGCACGAGCGAGCGACGCTTCGTGACGTTCGTGACGAGGAGGTTGATCTCCGCCACTGGGTTCTCGTCTTGCTGGCCCAGCCAGTAGTTGAACCTGCGCAGGTGGTATCTGCTCATCCCCGTCTGCTTGGTCTCCAACCAGCCCGAGAGCCACTTCACGAAGACCGCGCCCTCGTAGAGGCCTCCGCGCTCCAGGAGAGAGAACACGTTCCGGTAGAGGCCGCCGTACCTGTCATTCGATGCGAACTCGTCATGCAGCTTGTCGGTTACGGCATCCGACGCGATGCCCGCCACGGCCGAGAGACCACGCCGCCACGGTGAGTCGCCCGCGTCCGCTTCCGGTTGCGGCACCGCCTTGTCGAACAACTCGCCCAAGAAGGAGTTGTCGACGGTGTCCTCGTCGAACTCCTCGGGCGTGTCGAGGAATTGGTCGAATGGGTTGCCCGGTTCGCCGCCGGGCATGTTCTCCATCGCCGTCTTCATCTCGGCGGAGTCGAAGCCGGCGGCGATCAGCGCCGCAGTGATGGCTCCCGCGGACGTGCCGATCACACGTCGCGCCGTCGCCTCGCGCGCCTCCATCGCCTCCAACGCCCCGATGAACGCGACGCCCTTCGCCCCTCCGCCCTCCAGCACCATGTCGTACTGCACCGTCTTGCCCCCTGGCAGCCTGCCACGGCACGCCGCCCGCACACCCAGCCCCGACTGTGACACGTCACGCTTACCACATCTTGCTCTACAAGCTAATATAACACAACCGTGATTCGCGCGCCATGCGAGCGAGGGGCAGCGCCGTTGGGCCTCCATGCCGCCCATTCCACGGAGCACCCAGGAGCAGGGGTCGTCTACAGCCGATGGCAATGGCGAGCGCGGCCGCGGCCCGCCTGTTACTCTGAGCGCAGCGCAGAATCTCGCGGGAGCGTGAGACCCCGGGGGTCTTCCGTTCGCCTGTTGATGCCTGACGGCATCGCTCGTCTACGCTTCTCAGAATCACAGGTACCCGGGGATCGCTGGGAACGGCGCCACCACGTGTAGAGACCACCCCAGGACAACAAAACTGGACATGGGCCTGCTTCCGTGGCACTATGGCGGTGAACGAGTGTTCGTTCACATGGGTGGACCTCGGCGACTCACCGTGAGCGCTGGTGGATCCGCTTCGTTGGGAGCGAACAGAAGTGTCTGTGCGACGATACGGTGTTTCGGTTCCGGATCGGCAAGAGCGATGATCTCCGCGACGCGACCGACGGATCGGTCCTTCCCTACGGTAGGGTCCACTCCCGCCTGTCTCGGCTCTGAACTCGCTTTTCCCCCACGGCTCCCACATACCGACCGGCGCTCCTGTCCTTCTGTTCTCAATCGATGAGCCACATACAAGCTGTGTGGTCATGGAAGCAGCGGCTCTGCCCGACTGTCGGGTCGATCCGCGATCGAATCTGTTACGCGAACGGAGATACGGCACGATGGGCAAGCGCCTTTACGTCGGCAATCTGAACTACCAGACCACGTCGGACGGTCTCGCCAGCGTATTCGAGGAATACGGCGAAGTACTGGACGTCACGGTCATCGAGGGCAAGGGCTTCGGCTTCGTGGAATACGCAGCCGACGATTCCGCGACCCAGGCCATCGAGAACCTCAACGGCGTCGAGCTGGACGGCCGCGAGATCCGCGTGGATGTCGCGAACCCGCGTCCGGCGCGCGGCGGCGGCGGCGGTGGCGGCGGCTACCGTGGCGGCGGCGGCGGTGGCGGCGGCTACCGTGGCGGCGGGGACCGCTGGTAAACAGCGACCCAGCACACGACTTGCGAACGGGCAGGCCTCAGGCCTGCCCGTTTGCGCTGGAGACCGGAATGCGAGCCATACCACGACGCCTCAGTAGCAGAATGCGCGCTCTCATTGGCGTCGGCGCGCTCCTCCTCAGCATGGGGTCGGCGCTGGCTTCCGCGCGCGAAGCTTCCCTCACGTCGGCGTCGGAGCAGACGATGTCAGAACCCCTCACGGTCGGAGATCGGCTGGCGGCGCGGCAGTACCCATCCGTCTTCCAGGCATGGAACGCCGCTGACAACGTGCCCGACGAGGATCCGTGGACGACCGTCGCGCGCCACGATCTTGTGTGGGGATCTCCGTGGTTCTTCGGCCTGGCCTGGGAGTACTTCACGCCGGGAGTGGCCACGGGCTTCACCGCGGAGAGCCTGGCCTCTGCCGGTAAACTGCGCCATCGGCTGCTGGCGCGAAATCCGAACATCGTCCTCATCGCGGAAATCAGATACCGCGACGCGCATCGCTCGTTCCTGCCAGATGACAGTCGCTGGTGGTTGCGCGACGAGGACGGGGAGCCCATCGCCGGGTGGGAGGAGGGCGGATACAACCTGCTGGCGTTCGGCGACCCGGAGTACCGGGCGCACGTGGCGTCGCGAGCGCAGGCTGCCGTGGCCACGGGCGTGGTGGATGGCGTGCTGCTCGACTGGTGGGACGACGACGCGGACAGGCTGGCGCTCCTGCGCGCCGTTCGTCAGGCGATCGGGCCGGACGCGCTCATCATCGTCAACTCAAACGACCGCGAGGTGCCGGAGTCGGCGCCATACGTGAACGGCCTCTTCATGGAGGCATACCGATCGGAGACGCCCGAGGACTGGCGGCGCATCACGACCACGCTGACGTGGGCGGAGACATACCTACGACAGCCGCGCGTCAACTGCCTTGAGACCTGGTTCCACGAGTCGCGCGCCGACCTGAGTCTCATGCGGGCCACGACGACACTGGCTCTGACACTGTCGGACGGGTACTGCCTGTTCTCGGACCCTAACCCGCTGCCGACGCCCGACCACCTGCACGACTGGTACGCCTTCTGGGAAAAGGAGCTAGGTCAACCCACCGGCGAAGCCGTCGAGGGCGAACGCGGAGCATATCGACGGAACTTCACCCGAGGGACAGCGATCTACAATCCCATGGGAGGAACGCCGGTGACGGTTGAGTTCGACAGCGACCGCCTCAGTCGGGCGACTGGCGCCCGCAGTCGCGCGCACGTCGTCCCGCCAGGAGATGGCGACATCTTCCTCACGCCGTGACCTACTGGCGCCGCCCGCCAACAGTGACGCCCGCCGCCTGAACGACCCTGAGCGACACGCGCGCGGGAAGCTCGTGGAACGTCTCCGTCACGCCCGTTGGCCATCGCACTGTCAGCGTGTCTACCTGCGTGGCGGCGCCAAGGCCAAAGTGCAGCGCCGTGTCGCTCTGGGACAGGAAGCTACCGCCGCCGGTCACGTGCCCGACCTGACGGCGGCCCCCCGCCAGCACTTCCACGCGGGCGCCGTACCCGTCGCTACGACCGTCGGCGCCACGCAACACCACGCGCGTCCAAGCCTGCTCGGGCTCCCCGGCGTTGCGGAGGAGGCGAGGCGAGCCGTTGCGGGTCGTCAGCACGATGTCGAGGTCGCCATCCCCGTCCAGATCGCCGAACGCAGCGCCGCGGCCGGAGTAGAGCTTCTCAAACGCCTCGCCCGCGCGCGGACTATGGTCTCGATACGTCCCATCGTGGGCGTTGGTGAGCAACAGGGCCGGCTGGGCGTATGTCACTTCTGGCTCGAACGTGGCTATGTGGTCCTGCGTGTGGCCGTTCGCGAAGAACAGGTCACGCCAGCCGTCGTTGTCGAAGTCCTGGAAGCCCACACCCCAGCCAAGCGGGGCATACGTCGCCTCGCCCACCCGAGAGAGCGACGTGATGTCCGTGAACATCGCGCCGCCGTCGTTGCGGTACAGCGAGTAGGTCTCGGACTGGAAATTGGTGACGGAGATGTCGAGGTCACCGTCGTTGTCGTGGTCCGCCATCGCGACGCCCATCCCCGCCTCCTCCTTGCCAACCGCGCTGACGGCGACGCCGGCGAGCATGGCGCCGTCCAGAAAGCCGCCCGTCCCGTCGTTCAGGAGGAGGTAGTTGGGGTCGAGGTCGTTGGCGACGTAGATGTCTTGGTCGCCGTCGTCGTCCACGTCACCTACCACGACTCCCAGCCCATGGCTTCTCGGAAGAGCCACGATGCCGGCGGCGTCGCTGACATCATCGAACGTGCCGTCGCCCTGGTTGCGGAGGAGTACATCGCTGCCGCCTGGATAGGTATCCGGGTGGCAGTACACGCCGATGCCGTCTCGGACGCACGGCACGTCCTGGGCGACATCGTATTCGGCGTACCGGGCGATGTAGAGGTCCAGCCAGCCGTCGCCGTCCAGGTCGGCGAACGCGCAGCTTGTGTTGAAGCCGGGAGCGGCCACGCCGGCGGCGTCCGTGACATCCTCAAACGCCCCGCTCCCCAGGTTGCGATAGAGGACGTTGAGCCCAAGGTTGGTCACGAACAGGTCGGGCCATCCATCGTTGTCCACATCACCAACCGCGCAGCCGAGCCCGTAGCCCGTGTGCCCCACGCCCGCGTCGGATGTCACGTCGGTGAACGTCCCGTCACCGTCGTTGCGGTAGAGCGCGTTCGCTGGAGCGTGGGCGTCAGCGTCCACGAGGCTGCGGCCGTTCGGCAGGTAGATGTCGAGGTCACTATCGCCGTCGTAGTCAAACAACGCGACCCCACGGCCCAGGAACTCGGGGAACAGATGCCTGCCGCTTGCGCCGTCCGTCGACACGAAGTCGATGCCAGCGGCGACGGTGATGTCCTCGAACGTCTGCGCCCGGGCAAGCCACGCGCAGGCGCCCATCGTGGCGACCATGGCAGCGACCAGCGCCATGCCGCGCCGCGTATCACTCCCCGATCGCACGCTGAATCTCATCGTGTCTCTTCCGGTATGCGGCGTTGCCGGGGTCCATCGCGACGGCGCGCGCGGCCGCGCGGGCCGCTGCCTGCCAGTTCCCCGCTTGCTGCTCGACGTAGGCGAGCGTGTCGTACGCGCCGGGCGTGGGGGCGTTCTGAATGACGCCAGTGATGAGAACGCGCGCCCTTTCCAGGCTGGCCCCGGTCTCCGCGTAGATCCAGGCCAGGTTGTTCGCCGCCTCGTGGTACTGCGGGTCTGACGCGACGGCCCGCTCTATCGCCTCTACAGCGGCGTCGGTGTCGCCGTCCCGGCGGTGCAGCAGTCCGCGCTCGTTCCACGCAGGGGCGGACTTGGGGTCGGCGCGCAGCCACTCGTCTAGTATTGCCTCGGCTGGCGCGCGCCCCCCGGACATCGCCCCGGCTCGCATCAGCCCGATCCACGCTTGCGGCATCGTCGGCTCTGCGTCCGCGGCCGCGCGATAGGCGGCGCTCGCACGCGCCCACTCCTCCCGCGCGGACCACAGCTCGCCATAGGCCGTCTGCACCGCAGCCGTCTGCGCCCCGTCCTCCGTCGCCGCCTGGAGCGATGCTTCGGCGCTCTCCGGCTCGCCAAGACGCAGGTGCAGCATGGCGATGTTCACGTACGCGGCCTGGCGCGTCGCGGGGTGTCCCGTCGCGCGTTGGTACGCGCTGATCGCGTGCTGGAGCGCGCCCTCCCGTTCGTGCCTGTCCGCCAGCGACTGGACTAGCGCCAGGTTCGCCGGTTCACGCCGCAGCGCGTCGCTGATGGCCTCGACATCGGTCGCGTACGCTCTCATCCGCTGGTGTGACTCGACGGCTTGCCGCGCGTCGTCCGTCCGCCCTGCCTTCGTCAGCGCGCGGGCGGTGACGTACCACACATCCGCGTCGAACGGGTCGAGTCGTATCGCGGCCTGCGCGTGGCGGAGCGCCTCCGCCGCGTTGTCCGTCGCCAGGAGCGTGGTAGCGAGCCCCATGTGCGCGGCGCGCGCGTCAGCGTCGAGGGTTAGCGCGCGCCGGTACTCGTCCTCCGCCTGTTCTGAGGCGCCGCGCTTCTGGTACACGTCACCTAGCAGCGTTGCGGTTTCCGCGTCTTGCCTCGCCAGCCTGCGCGCTTCCTCTAGATGCGTCTGAGCGTCGGGGTACCGGCCCTGACGAAGGCCGATCTTGCCGAGCTCACGATGCACCGTGACGACGCTTCCGCGCGCGAGACTCAGCGACAGCGCCTGTATATAGAGCTCGCGCGCGGGCTGAAGCTCCCCAAGCGCGGCATGGCACTGCGCGGCGGACACCACGGCAGGAGCGTGCGACGCGTCTTCGCTAAGCACGTAGCGGAAGTCTTCGAGGGCGTCTCGGTAACGCGCCTGCTCGGACGCTAACTGTGTCCCACGGGCGTAGCGGTCACGCGCCTCGGGAGACAGTGACCAGGCGCGGCCTGAGAACAGCGCAAGCAGGAGAGCAGCGGCGGCGACGGAGACGCGCCGCGCGGCCGTCATGGGCCGGTCGCAATCGGCATCAGAGCGCCTTCCCAACGGCCTTCAACCCGCTACCGGTGAGAACGGACACGGTGAGATCGCCAGGGCTCACGACTCCCTGCGCGACGAAGTGATCGAACGCGGCGACGACGACGGCGGATGTCGGCTCGACGTAGATGCCTTCGCGCGCGAGGACATCGATCCCCGCCCCAATCTCGTCCTCTGACACTGTCGTCACGGCGCCGTTGGTTTCGCGTAGCGCGGTCATGACCTGCCGCGCGCGAACGGGCCGCGTCGACGCGATACCCTCCGCGAGCGTTGGCGTCGGATTCTCGTACCTGCTGACGGTGTCCGCTCCCGCGCGCCACGCGTCGTAGATCGGGCAGCACCGCTCCGACTGCGCGACAAGCAAGCGTGGCTGGGCGTCGGTGATGCCGTGCCCGAGCATCTCCGCGAAGCCGCGGTAGAGCCCAAGGAAGATGCCCCCGAAACCGGCCGGGACGACCACGTTGTCGGGGGCGCGCCAGTCCAACTGCTCGGCGATTTCGAAGGCGACCGTCTTGAGTCCCTCGATGAAGTGCGGGTTCCAGTTGTGCGACGCGTAGCATGAGGTCGCGGCGGCTTCGAGCACGGCGCGGGTTGTCGCCTCGCGGTCGCCGTCGACCAGCCGCAGGTCCGCCCCGTAGACGCGAATCTGCTCGCACTTGGCGGGCGACGTGTCGTGCGGGACGTAGATGGCGCAGTCCATGCCCGCGCGGGCGGCGTACGCGGCGATTGCGGAGCCCGCGTTGCCCGACGAGTCCTCGACGACATCGGTGGCGCCCATGTCGCGAAGCTTCGTCATGAGGACGGATGCGCCTCGGTCCTTGTGGGAGCCGGTCGGGAACGTGAAGTCCAGCTTCATGCGCAGGTCGTGATTGCCTCGCGGCGTGGGAACGAGCGGCGTCATCCCTTCACCCATCGTCACGACGTCAGAAGGGTCGGGTATTCGCAGCGCCTCGTGGTAGCGCCAGATGGTCGCGGGCCGGGAGTGCAGGCCGTCTACGGGGAACGGCGGCGGCGGCTCCGACAGCTCAAGGGCGGCGGCGCAGTCGCAACGGTATCTCTTGAGAGACTCCTGGTGCGCCCGGCCGCACTCGCCGCACCACAGTTCCTCTGGCATCGGGACCACTCCCTGGCGCGATCGACGGTAGGGCACACACACACGCCCACGCGACATCAGTCCGCGTGGGCGTGTGTGGTGTATCAGATGGACATCTGACGGCTAGCGAGTCTTGAGGGAACCCCAAGTGGTCGTGGCCTTGCCCTTAGCCTCAACGGCGACGCTGCCGTCGATGAGCTTCTCCTGGATTTCGGCCGCTGACAACGGGCGGCTCCAGATCGACACTTCGTCGATGAGACCGTCGAGGTAATCAAGGTTGGCGAGGTCGCCGCCGCGCCCGACGCCCAGACCGATGCGGATGGGCTGGTCCGGGAACATCAGGTATGGCCCGGCCACGGCGTTCGGATTCGTGCCACCACCCGTGGCGGTGGGCATCGCACCATTGACGTACGCGGTGATCTCGGAACCATCGGCGGTCTGAGCCACATGCGTCCACTCGCCAGCATTGTAGACGTTGTCGGTGGCAAACCAGCCTTCAACGCCCTCAGGGCAACCGCCCCACGTCAGGTTCGTGTCGCTGGTTGTGGCGATGCGGTACAGGAAGTTGGCGCCCCATCCGATGTGCGTGCCCTTGAAGGTGACCGCGGAGTGGTCCGCTGCCACGCGCACGTTTATCCACGCGGAGACGGTGTAACCACTCGCCATGGAGTCCATTGACGCGTCGTGAGGAACTTCGACGTAGCCATCCACGCCATCGATATCCAGCGCGTCCCCGACTTTGCCGGATGCAAAGCCAGCGCCGCCGTGGAGGATGCCGTCGTTCACACCGTTGACGTCTCTGGCGGTGCCATCGTCGAATACCCACGCCGAGATCATGCCACCGCCAGCGTCAGCCATAGCGAGGCTTGTGATGCCGGCGAGGGCAACCACCAGCACTGCGTTCTTCACTCGGAACACTGTCGTTCTCCTTACATTCGTCTCAGTGTGCTGTCGGGGCCGTCTGGATCTGCTGAGACCCACATCCAGGCGACGAGGCGCGCCACCGGGTAGACCAGTGGCGCGCGGAGGTCTGTTAGCGCGCCTTGAGGGCGCCCCACGCTGTAGCGATCTTCCCAGCAGCGTCCACGCCAAGGGCGGAGTCTACCGCAGCCGGCCGCGTACCGTCGGCGAGTTCGAAGACTTCGTCCTCCGCCAGCGCGCGGTCGTAGAGGTAGATCTCGTCGATGATGCCGTCGAGGTAGGCGTCGTTGCCATGGTTGCCGCCCACGGCCCGGCCGACGCCGAATTCGAAGGGTCTCTCCTTGAAGAGGAGATACGGCGCGTTGACGCCCTTGGGGTTGCCCTGGCCAGATGCGGGAATCTCGGTGTTGACGTAGCCGATGGCAGTCGCGCCGTCCACGGTCATGCACAGATGCACCCACTCGTTCGTGGCGTAGGCGCCGTCCGTTGCGAACCAGCCTTCGACACCACCGGCGCAGGCGCCCCATGTGAGACCCGTATCGGATGTCGTGCAAATGCGTGCCGTGAAGTTGGCGCCCCAGCCGACCTTGATGCCCTTCCACACGATGGCGGAGTGGTCCTTCCCTGCCCGAACGTAGGCCCACGCGGAGATCGTGTACGCGTCCTCCATGACGTCGAAGGCGTCACTGTCAGGAACTTCCACCCAGCCGTCGACGCCGTCGACATCCAAAGCCTTGCCGTTCATGCCGTCGTCGGTGATGGACGCGCCGTCGTGCAAGACGCCGTCGCTGTTGCCGTACGCGTCGTTGGCGTCGACACCGTCGAACGTCCAGGCGCTGACGAGACCGTCGTTGATATCAGCGTAGCTTGCTACCGCGAGAGTCACGAAAATCGCCGCGACGGCGATAGATCGATGGTACGCCATCGGTGGATCCCCCTACTGCCCTAAGTGTGCTTCGCCAGCGCGAGGCAGCCAGCGATATCGTCTGCGCTGACGCGGAGCTTGGCCGCCACGGAACGCAGATTGTGCGCAAGAGTCTACCTAACCCCGAACGCTTGCGCAAGCGGCCGGTTACGCCGGTTGGGCTGCGCGAGAGGCCGCGACGTGATGTGCGCGCCGAGGCCGCGCAGACCACATGCCATCGCCGCCGGCTGCCTCGCGCTCAGGTCCGGCACGGTACGGAAGCTATCAGGAGCATGCACGATCAGATGTGGTAGTGCTGGCGCCCGAGCGGGATGGATCCCGCCTCATCGCGCTCCTTCTCGGACTGCTGTCCGATGCGGTGCATTTGGCGTCGCATCTTCAGATAGCGGTAGATGCCAAACCCCATCACCGGTATCGACGCGACGACGAACGACCAACCCACGATCGCGACGACAACGGATCCGAAGAACTCGATAAACGAGATGCCCGCGACCGTCAGCGTGAGAGCGGTGCGTATGTACGCCAGGAAGGTCCGCTCGTTCGCCAGGGCGGTGCGGTCCACGGCGAGGTGGTCCCGCAATATCAGTTTCTGGTCTTCTACGCCGTCGTAGGGACTCTCTGCCATCTGCTCCTCGGCGCCTTGGGCGGCGCGCCTCGTGGCGACGCCGCCCGAACGTGGCCTAGTTTGTGTTCGCGACGCCTATGACGCCGCACGCGATACGCGCGCCAGCGTTGCCCGTGGGCTGCCCGAAGTCGTCCGGCGCCGCGTGGACGATGACCCCGCGCCCGATGATGGGGTGCATCTCGCCCGCGATGGAAATGCCGGAGAACACTGCGTCGAGCTCCGCGTTCCCCGCAGTGTCGGCCTGCACGTTGCCGAGATCGCCCGCGTGGCGCCTGTCGGCGCCAGGCTCACCGTGGTGTCCAACGCCCGCCGGGTCGTAGTGGCCACCGGCGCTCTTGCCGTCGGGTGAGGTGCAGTCGCCAAACTGATGGATGTGGAAGCCGTGCTTCGCTCCCGGCTTCAGCCCGCTGAGTGTCGCCGTAACATGCACCTTCCCCTCGCCGTGGTCCATGAACCTTACGACGCCGTGCGCCGTGTTGCCCTCCGTCGCGTGCAGGACCGCGACAGCGTCCGTCACGGAAGCGAGCCCGCTCTCGTGGTGCTCGCTTCGCACCGTGCGCGGCGCCAGCGCTGCTATTCCAATACCTGCCACTGCCAACGCAGGCAGCAAGATTCGCATCCGTCGCGGCATATGCAATCCTTCCTCGTCTTGCCAGAACATCGGCCCGGCGAGGGCCGCCTCCTAACACACATGGTGGCACATATCATGGCGGGTTATAAGGCAGGCCATGCACTATCAGCGTAGGACATGGCGAGGATGAGTGACGATCCGATCGCGCCGCCCGCGCGTTGTGGACTGCGAGCCGCCTCCCTATCATGCGCGAGCGGCGCAAGGTGGCTGTGCAACGTCCGAGAGGGAGGCATCCCGTGGTGTGGTACATGTGCGTGACGCTGTTCGGCGCGGCTCCTGCCGCTGACGCGGCCGACCGATACGCCGTAGTTCCGCTCATCGACGACTACGAGCCAGAGCAACTCTTCAACTCACTCATGCGCGTCGCCGAGGAGCAGTACGCCCGCCGGGCCGAGGCGCTCGGAGCTTTGACCAGCGCGGAGGACTGGCGTGGGCGCCAGAGCTACGTCCGTGAGACGCTGATCGACATGATGGGTGGCCTGCCCGAACGCACGCCGCTGAACGCGCGCGTCGTAGGCGTGCTGGAAAGGGGCGAGTACCGCGTCGAGAAGGTCATCTACGAGAGTCGGCCCGAGTTCTACGTCACCGCGAACGTCTATGTCCCAACGGGCGGCGACGGCCCGTACCCTGCGCTTCTCAGCCCCTGCGGCCACTCGCACAACGGGAAGGCGTACGAGGGGTATCAGCGCGCCTACATCTCCGCCGCGAAGCAGGGATATGCCGTACTCGCGTACGACCCAATCTCACAGGGCGAGCGGCTGCAGATGCTGGACGACGACGGCGGCTCGTTGATCGGCGTCGGCACTGGCGAGCACTGCCACCAGGGGAATCAGGGCTATCTCATCGGCCTCAACCTGGCGCAGATCCGGCTTTGGGACGGCATGCGTAGCCTGGACTACCTCGAAGAGCGCGACGACGTGGACGCGGGACGGTTCGGCGTCATGGGGAACTCTGGCGGCGGGACGCTGGCGACGTACCTGTGCGCCGTCGACCCCCGCATCCGCGTCGGGTCGCCGAACTGCTACATCACCACGCTCATGCGCCGGTTCCTTTCACGCGTGACTGCGGATCCCGAGCAGAACTTCGTTCCGCAGATCGCGCGCGGCATCGACCACTCGGACCTGCTGTCGGTCATGGCTCCGCGACCCGTGCAGATCGGCGCCGCCATCCGCGATTTCTTCCCTATCGAGGGAGCCCGCGAGGCGCACGCCGAACTCGAGACCGTGTACGCCGCTCTCGGCGCCCCGGATGCCGTCGAGATCGTGGAAGTGGACGAGCAGCACGGCTTCACGCTCGGGCTCCGCGAGGGGATGATTCGGTGGATGAACCTACACCTGCGGGAAGCCACGCCAGACTACGCCGAGCCCGAAATCGCGGTCGAGGACGACGCGGCGCTGCAATGCACGGACACCGGGCAGGTGCTGACGTCCCTCGGCGGCACGACAGTGTTCGACATCTACCGAGACGCGGCCGAGGCGAAGATCGGTCCACCACCGTCGCTAGGCGACGTCGCAGCGGTCGAGTCTCACCGAGACGCGACGCTGGCAGCTGTGCAGGAGCTTCTGGGATGGGAGCGCCCGGCCGGGCCGCTTGATGCCCGCGCGCTGGGGAGCTTCACTGAGAGTGGCGTGACTGTGGAGAAGGTCGTCTTCACGTCTGAGCCTGGCATCCACGTCCCAGCGCTGGTCGCCAAGCCCGACGGCGCGGGCGGAGCCTCGCCGTGCGTCGTCTATGTACACGAAGACGGCAAGGCCGGCGATGTGGACGAGGTCATGTCGCTCGCGCGCGACGGCGTGGTCGTCGTGTCCGTGGACGTGCGAGGCATGGGTGAGACGAAGTCGACGCACGAACATCGGGGCGACTACTACGCGCGGTACGGCGTCGAGACTGACCTCACGTACACAAGCTTCATGCTGGGGCAGCCGCTGCTCGGACTGCGCGTTCGCGACATCGTCCGCGCGGTCGACTACGCCGTGTCACGTAGCGATGTCGACCCGTCCGCCGTGAGTCTGCACGGCGTGGGTATCGGCGGCCCGATGGTTCTGCACGCTGCCCTCCTGGACTCGCGCGTCGCCTCCGTAGTCGCTCGGAACTCGCTCATCTCGTACAAGTCCATCGCGCTGAACGAGATGTACGACTACCACGTGAATGTGATGGTTCCGGGCGCCATCGGACGGTACGACCTGTCGGATCTCGTCGCTGGGATCGCTCCCCGTCCCGTGCGGCTCGCCGAGACGCTCGACGAGAGGAAGGCTCCCACGCGTCGCGATGCGGTGACGGCCGAATGCGCTGTGGCCGGGGACGCCTACGACGCGTACGGCGCACCTGAAGACCTGGTCGTAGAGTGAACCTGGGCATTGGCGCCAGTCTGGATCCCCTCTGTGCACTCGGACTGGCGCCACAGGGCACTGGTGGGGTAGACTCACCACCATCAGAGCCCCACGAATGGCAGGACGAGAGCGCATGGATCATACTTGGGCATCCAGAGGGGTCGCAGTCGTAGCCACGCCCTTCAACCCCCCGGTGCTTCGGCACGCCTATCTCCATTCTCGGGGCATCGTCGATGATAGTTGGGACGACGAGGAGTGGCGTGAGGGATCCCGTCAGGACTCCTCCAGGATCGTGCAGTACGCGAATGGGTGCCGCTTCTCGCTGTCTGAGGACATGCTCGAGGTTGAGTACCGCGAGCCGGGCGCCGCAACGGACTCGGCCGTGGTACCCGATATCGCGACGAGGTTCGTTGAGACACAGGAGCCGACGCTCCTCGAGTACAAGGGCGTGGGCGTTAACCTCACACTGTTCCTGCCCATGGAGGACCCTCAGGCCTGGATGCTGGACACGTTTATCGGCAGCGGACGGGCAAGGACGCACGCACCCGTAGAGGCGGCGATCCAGCTGGTGTATCCTGTGGATAAGGGCACGCGCCTCCATGTGACGTTCCGGGCCGGGAGCCAACGTGACGCGACGGACACCGATCCCGTCAGTGGTGTCCTGTTCCACGCGAATTACGATATCAGCCTTGAGCCGGCAGGGGAGGCTACCGCTGTCCTAGCCGGCGTCGCGCGGTTCGAAAACCTGTGCCATCACTTTGACGCGTTCTGGCCAGGCATAGTAGGTAATATTGATGAGTGAAGGTCCACAGCTGCGTGACGCCTACGACCTCAGCGGGTTCCCCTCGCTGACTGAGGGGGACCACTTCGCCAGGTTGGCCCATCGCGACCGCATAGGTCGCGAGTTACACTCGGCGGACGGGAGGCGTTTCGCTACGGATCCGACTTCGCTGACGAGCACTAGCGGCGGGTTGCCCGGTGCCGCGCCGTTTCCTACTTGGGGTGAGATGGGCGTCGACGGGCCAGGGGTTGGTGTCACGGCGATAGCGGGCGTTGCGTATGCAGAATCCATCGACGTCGGACCTAATGGGATCTGGGTCGGGGGCGGGATTACCGCGCCTGTGCCCGAGCCATACTGCGCATTCGTCCCAACAGTGCACGAGTCCGTTGCGTTCGACAGACCTCTTGCAGGCGACCCGGAGCCAGGGCCGGTGACTGGCGCGCTGATTCTGAGCACGGCAGACCCCTCCCTGGACGCGCCGGTCTGGACCCATGACTGGCCCGCCAGCCAACTGCCCGTTGTGTCGGTTCCTAAGCCTCCCTTGCATCCGCTTTACTCGATGCGCGACGTCAAGGAGGTCACCGCCTACCTTCGGAAGAAGCCCGGCGTCATCCAGGAGCTCTGGAATATCGCTGACGCGGTTCGCAGGTATTTCCCGGGCAGGCCGATCGCACTCGAAGTGCTCTACGACGCAGAGGAGCCGCTGACTACGCTGTGCGTCTACATCCAGGCAGGTCGCGACGCCGCGCGCGCCAACGCTCAACTGGAGCGCTTCGACCAGGAGTGGTGGCTTGACCAGTCGGTGGACGTGGACGAGGACATCTCCGTCGATGTCGAATACAGATGACGTTTGCGTGGGAGGGCTTCCTGCACGTGGCGGAAGCCCTTGTGGCTGATCTTGACGGCAAGGACCAGGACCGTGAGGCAAGGTGCCGTACGGCAATCAGCCGGGCGTACTATGCGGCATTCCACAGCGCTCGCGACCATCTGCGCATCCATCTAGCTGATGCGAACGTGTCTCAGAAGGCAACCCATGACTACGTTCGCAAGGGCTTCGACCGACGCAGGAAGGGGACCCCGCAATACAGGAGTGTGGCCGCGGCCCTAAGGAGGCTGTACGCAGATCGCCTAAAGGCGGACTACGAAGCTGAGTGGCAAGGTCAGAGTCTGGTGGATGTCGCGCGCAAAGCTGTAGACTCTGGCAGACAGACACTGCGGAACCTGTCCATCGTGGAGGGCGGCACGAACGCCCAGGAAGCTACCGGAACTTCGCGGGCTTCGCGTCCGTGAGACTCGCGAACGTCTCATACGTCGCGCGGTGCGCCTGTATCTCGGGCGAGTCGTGCCAGTTGTCCTCACGATGCGGCGTGGGGTCACTCATCCGACTGTAGTGCGCGCCCCAGATGAACCGCCGACACGGCCGAGACGGCGCGCGTGCCGCGTGCCATAGGGCAGTATCGAAGATCACGATGCTACCCGGCGGGCATGTCAGCACGGCCTGGTCGTCCCACTCGACCGCCCAGTCGTCGTGCGGGGCATCCCACGGGTCCGTGACGCGGCGTGGATGCACCAGCAATTCGCCCGTAGTCTCGTTGGACCCGTGGACGTAGACGTTGCCTAGCACGCGCTCGACCTGACGGCCGTAGTCGTCTGGCTTGGGCGCCCAGCGGTTGTACTGGTCGCCATTGAGGTGGACGTGCCAGCCGCAGAACTGGCGCGTCTCGTCCGCGAGCAGCGCGCCGCTGTGCGCGAGGCACACGTCGTCCTGCAACACCTCACCGATGACCGAGACGATGTCCGGGCGGTCGTAGAACCGCGCCATGCCCGGCGCGTGCTTCAGGAGCGGATGGAAGACGCTCCCGAAGACGCCGCCCATCGTTTCGCGTTCGTCCCGCCGCCACGCGTCGACGAGGATCTCTTCGATCTCAGCGCACTCGTCGGAGGAATACGCCGCTTCGATGACGCAGTAGCCTTGTTCGTATACCTGCTGAGCGAGTTCCGTCATCCGGCGGCTGCCTCGCGCGCGGCGAGCATCTCTTCGTACACCTGCTTGGGCGACGCGAACCGGACGCCGATCTCCTTGCCTCGGGCGATGAAGTCGCTCAGCCACTTGCCCTTCGTCTGGTGGAACATCTCCGCGGTGAACGTGCCGTGGTCGTGGCTGCACAGGTTCCAGACCCAGTCGTTCTCGGCGATCTCCTCCAGCGTCGCGTACAGGTAGTCCTGGTACGTGTCGCCATGTCGGCGGTCGTCGAAGCGCTCCCAGTAGAAGTCGTCCTGGTAACCCTGTATGCCCAGCTCGAGGATGTCCGGGAAGCCCTGCTGCTCGTAGAAGTAGGGCTGCTCGGTGAACGGCACCGGCTGGCAGTCGCGGAAATCGCGCGCGTTGGTGCGAATCCAGCGGATGCCGTTGTCGTGCAGCACCTGCAGGATGTCCTCGCGATCGGCGAGGCCTCGGTAGTAGCCCCACGGCCCTGTCAGGCCCTCGCATTCGATGCCGAGCAGGTCGCGGATGATCTTCTGCGTCTTCTCGATCTCGGACGCCACCTCGTCGAGCGATCCGCCCGCCTTGAAGTACGTCTGCGCGCCTCCATGTATCTCTCTGCCGTCGCGCGGCGTCATGTAGATCGACTTGAGGAGCATGTGGCTGTACGTGTGCTGGCCGATCGTCAGGAGCGGATCGTCCTTGTGCCGCAGGATGTCGTCCACACGCGCCTCGACGGTCGACCCGACGAGGTAGATGGACCACGGCACGTCGTACTTCGTGTGAAGCTCGGCGGCGCCATCGAGGAATCCCGCCGTGCTGTCGGACGCGGTCTCAACGTCGTAGCCTAGTAGGACTGTGCCGCTCATCGGTTGAGTTCTCCTCGCGCGGGCTCGGTGCTCGCTTCGCCCATGTTCCCAACAACGCCCGCTCTCGTGGACTCGCGGTAGAGGTGCGGACGCCGCTGCATCCAGTTCACGTCGCGGAAGCATCCGCCGTTCCAGGTGCGCAGGCCGTCGTCGAGCCGGAGTTCGCCGATCACGAAGTCCCGGTCGCCCTCGTTCCAGGCGAGGATGTCGCCCTTGCGGTCGATGATGCAGCTACCGTGCGACGTGTTGCGCACGACGACCATGGCGAGTTGCGTGTCCATGGCGTGCGTCCGCATGATCGCCTTCCAGCGCTCCTCGCTGAAGTGCGGGGAGCCGACGCTCCACCTGTCTGCGCGGTGGTCGCCCATGATGGGCAGCAGAAGCATGTCCGCGCCGTTCACGCCAACCATGCGGGACGACTCGGCGGCAGAGCTATCCATGCAGATGTTGCACCCGATGCGTCCGATGTCCGTGTCGAACACCGGGAAGTCGTCGCCCGCCAGCAGGCCGTTCTCGTCCTCGCCGCCCACGGCCAGATGCACCTTGCGGTAGACGCCTTCGACATCGCCACTTGGCCCGTACAGCACCGCGCTGTTGAACACGGCGTCGCCGTCGCGTTCGTACATCCCGAGGAGCAGGCGCAAGCCGTGCTTCTTCGCGAGGTCCGAGAACGGCGCCGTCTCCGCGTCGTCGGTCGGCACGCCGAGGTCGATGGGGCTCTCGTCGATGTTGTAGTGCAGCGCGATCTCGGGGAGAACGATGAGGGCGGGTTTCTCGGCAGCGGCAGCCTCACACAGGGGCAGGTAGAAGTCGATGTTGTCCTGCGCCGTGCGGAATGGGCCACGCCTGGCGTACACCTTGCCGCTGACGAGCGCGATCTTCACGGGCTCACGCGGCGCGGCGCGTTCGGCGGTTCCTACAACAGGATGCTGCCATGTCACGGAGCCCGTCGTGGACCAGCGGAAGAGGATGCGGACCGAGAACGCGGTCGCCGCGTCCGGGGCCGTCACGACTCGCGAGAAGTTGATTGCCCCGCCGTCACCAGCCCTGGGCGTGAGGTACTCCCAATGCCGGCCCTCCTGACCCTCCCACTCGACGAAGCAACGCAGCGAGTCGAGCGGCTCGAAGGTGTCCGTCTCAACGGCGTCGCAGGACACGCTGAGCGTGGCGCCCGGCTCGATGTTCTCATACCGCACGCTCCACCCACCGACGCACGTGCGCGTGCCATTCGCGGCGGTGACGAACGCATCGCCCTGGCGCTCCAGCACAGGGGCTGCCTTCGGGTGCGCGTGCCAGGATTCGGCGGCGCTAGCGAGTAGTGACATGTCCCTCCTCCGTCGTTCTTGTCGCTGACACCGCGCATCTTATTGGCTGCCTGCGTTGTCCACAAGGACTCCCGCCGGTCGGCGATATCCCTGCCGTGGCACGCGCGGCGAGACGGAGCCCCCACATCCGCTGTCGGGCGTCTGCCGTTTGCCTGTGGCGGCCGCATTCGGCACACTCGACACAGCCGACCGCCATTCCGCCGCGGCCAGCAGAGCCGCGCGGCCCGCTGCTGATAAGGGGCAAGCGCCCATGTACCGTACGATCGCCGTGTTGCTCGCATGCGCCTTCTGTCTGCTGTCCTGCGGCGAGAATGACGCCGACATCCCCGAGGCCGATGATGTCGGGAGCGAGCAGGGGCCGCCGCTGGACACGGACGAAGACCCGGACGACGGGGCGGCCGGCGACCCTCCGGTAGTCGCGAATCTGTCCGAGCGGCACAGCGAGTGGGTCGACATCCCGCCAGGTGGGCGCAGTGTTGCCGCGTTCGTCTCCCACCCCGAAGTGATCGAACCGACCCTCGCCGTGATCCTGATCCACGAGAACCGCGGACTGACCGACTGGGTCCGCGATCTCGGCGACCAGGTCGCCGACGTCGGGTACATCGCCATCGCGCCGGATCTGCTGTCAGGCATGGCGCCCGGAGGAGGGAACACGGCCGACTTCGCCAATCAGGATGCCGCGCGGCAGGCGATCGGCGCGCTTCCAGCCAACCAGATCACCGCCGACCTGACCGCCGTCGCGGAGGCGGTTGCCGCACTCCCCGAATCGAACGGCGCGGTCGCCGTCGCAGGCTTCTGCTGGGGAGGTACCGAGACGTTCCGGTTCGCGACGAACTTCGCCGACCTGACCGCCGTCTGTGTGTTCTACGGCAGCGGCCCGACGAACGCTGCCGACATCCTGCGGATCACGGCGCCCGTCTACGGCTTCTACGGCGGGAACGACGGCCGCATCAACGTGACGATTCCACAGACGGAGCAGCTGATGGAAGCGGCAGGACAGTTCTACGAGCCGATCATCTACGACGGCGCGGGACACGCCTTCATGCGGCGCGCAGCCGAGACGGAGAATGAGGCCGACCCGAACAAGCAGGCGGGGAACGCCTCTTGGGATCGGCTGCAGACCATACTGGACGACCACCGGCTGTAGCCGCGCGGCTGCGGAGCGTGCTCCACGCGCAGCCCTGGGTACCCGAGCTCCGCCAAGCCCAGCGCCATGGAGCGGTACCGCGAGGACGTGATCGCGCGCGACCCCGATCTGTTCGTCTTCTGCTACGGGCTCAACGACATGCGGGCGGGCATGGACGTGCGTGGATTCATTGAAGACGCGCAGGCCATTCTCATGCGCTGTCCTCGGCCCGGCGGCGCTCCCACTCCTCCACGCTCATCGCGCCGGCCACCACGTGGCTGTTGTCGCCACTTCGCTCCGCATGACCCCGCGATAGGGCGCGGGCGGCCGCGTTCTGGCTGCCCGGCTGCAGCACGTCCATCTCGCCTGGGACCAGGTGGCGGTAGAGCAGTTGTAATTGCGGGGAAAAACCGGCGTAAACATCTGGCGGCACATAGGTCCTCAACGTATGCCCGCCCGAGTGCAGATTCCCGAACTCATTCCCCGACAACCACCACGGCCCGTAACGGCACACCACCGCCGTGCGTTCGCACTCGCTTTGGTTGAGGGCGCCCGAGTGCCAGACCCGCGTGTCCTGGACGTAAACCGATCCGGCCGGCGCCGAGACCTGTAATTCCCCTGGTATGGGCGCCGAGGCGTCGATGCCGTCCTCGGGGCCGCGGGGGTTACGCGGATCCTTATGCGAGCCCGGTACCACCCAGGTGCCGCCGTTAAACGGGGTCACATCCTCCGGCCCGAGATACCAGACCGTCGATAGCGCCATGCAGACGTCGGGAAAGGGTTGCGCCACGGCGCCGCAATGCTTCCACGGGTGTTCTTCGTTGGGGCCGTAGGCGGTCAAATCGTGCGGCCAGTCCGAATGCCAGCCGCGACGCCGTAGTTGTTCTTCGGAGATCGGCTTAGCAGATGGCCGCGACGACTTGTTGACTTCGGTCTGCATAATGCGGATGTGCGGGTCGAGGATCGCCCGGGCCACTTTGAGCACACGCGGCGCCGCTAGATACTCGGCAAAGGCCTCGCAACGGGCGATATCGCAGATTTCGGCCTGGGGCGGCGCCGGCGGCGGCGCCGGATCTGCGCGCCACGGGTCTGATCGCTCGGGGCTGTCGTCGATCTCTGTGTCGGGATTCCTCTGCCGCTCCAACTGGATGCGTTGGCGGCGCTCCTGCTGGCGGTCCTTCAGCAACAGTTGGCGCCCTCTGAGGACGCTATCGCGCGCCGCGCTGACTTCGTCCTCGGGGATCACGCGCTCGATGACGCAGAAACCCTGGAGGCGCAACGATCGCAGGTAGCCTTCGATCTCGGCCTCGCCGTGCTCGGGGATGCCGGTACCGATAGAGTAGGGGAGGTGGGGGCGTTGACCGAGATCTGTCTGTCCTGCCATGGCAAATCCCTCGTGTACGGTAGATCCTAAATCAGCGTGTCTCTTCGGGGTGTTGAGAGTGCAGAAGCTCATCTCGAGTGGACACAGCTCCGGCGACTGCCAACGCGCGCCGCGCTGGCGCGGAGGGATCGTGGAAGAACGCGAGCGCCATGGCGTTCCCAGCGGGATGGCTCAGAAGGGCGTCTTCGGCTTCCGCCTGCTGGTGTGTAGGTAGCGATGTCCTGGAGCGCCGCGATGGCGCGATGCTGCTCTTCGACGGGCAGGCGCGAGTATCCCACCAGGTCCATGAACAGCACATGCGCCATCTCAAGCCGCTGGTAGGAGTCAGTCGTTTCCGGCACGCCATCAGCCTCACCGCCCTATTATCGACACGCCAACCCATTGTCCCGTGCGTGCACACGCCCCGCAAGAGATCACCGATGCCTGGGGCTTCCTATGGTTGCAGTTATGTCATCGAATCATGGGTATCGAGAACGGATCTAGCGGTCCCCGATGGTGACTCGGATCCGAACGGTGTATCTCGCTGCCCTTGATACAGAGATCAGCTGTCATACCACTCCCTACTGCTCCGCCGTGGTACACTGGCGCGCGCATTGCCCAACGCAGCTCAACTATGGCAGAGGAGGGAGTCGTGAGAGACTACAGCTCGCAGCCGTTCCAACGTCTCGTGATTCTCGGAGAGAGCACCGTCGCCGGTGGCGGGTGGGTCGTCGAGCCTACCCACCGGTTCGCCGATGTGCTCGTCGACCTGATTCAGTCTGTGCAGGGCGCGCCGCTGCACTACGTGAACAGCGGCATCGGCGCGAACGCGATCTCGACCCGTAGTCCCGGGTATCCCAACTCCGCGAAGCCCAGCGCGATGGAGCGCTACCGCGACGACGTGATCGCGCACGAGCCCGACCTGTTTGTCTTCTGCTACGGGCTCAACGACATGCGGGCGGGCATGGACGTGGGTGAGTTCATCGAGGACGCGCAGGCCATTCTCATGGACGTGAAGGCGGCGTGCGACCCGTTGCTCGTCGTCACGACGATCTACCACATGACCGGGTGGCGCAGCTTCCCGCCCTACGACGTCGGTACCCCGGAACTGAACGCCACGTACAACGCCGAACTCGCGGCCCTGGCGGACGATGTCGGCGGCCTGCTGGCGGACGTCTGGCGGGCGCAAGGCGCCGCGGACTGGCTCATCAACCCGGACGGCGTGCACGCGAACCGCGTGGGCAACATGCTCATCGCCAACGAGATATTCGCGACGCTTGCCCGAAACTGCAGCTGCCTGACGAACGCGACATTCGATGTCGACATGACCACCGACTGGACGCAAAGCACGATGGCGAGCCGCGAGGCGTGTGGCGACCCGTTCCGTCGGACGTGGGACGACTAGCGCGACGTGGTAGAATGCTGGCAGGTGAGCGGTCAGTCGAGGAGGAGGCGCGAGCATGGCGG
This sequence comes from uncultured bacterium, assembly GCA_964473525.1. Taxonomy (GTDB): domain Bacteria; phylum Poribacteria; class WGA-4E. The sequence continues at coordinate 177,376 of CAYYPK010000003.1, read as the reverse complement.
AGACGTTCCCCACCAGGGAAGCCATCATGGCATGGCACGAGGAATACGGCGCGTCGGCGCCCGCTGTCGGCGACGCGGCGCCGGACTTTCAGCTTTACGACGTGCGCGGCGAGACATCCGTGCGCCTGTCGTCCTTCCAGGGCGATAGGCCGGTCGCGCTCATCTTCGGCAGCTTCACCTGACCCCCGTTCGTCAGGGAGGCCGTGAGCCTCCGCGACCTGTACCAGCGGTACAGCGACGAAGTCCAATTCCTGATCATCTACATCCGCGAGGCGCACCCGCGCGATGGATGGGCCATGCCCACGGACTACACGCCAGACATCAACGACCCCACGACGATCGAGGAGCGGCGCAAGGTGGCGGGCGAATGCGCCGACGCGATGGCGCACGGCATCAAGACGTACGTGGACGAAATGGACGACCCCGTGATGACCGCGTACGTGGCGCTCCCGGAACGGCTGTACCTGGTGGGAGTAGACGGGCGGATCGCGTACCAGGGCGGCCAAGGGCCTTTCGACTTCCATCCCGGCGAGTTGGAGCAGGCGATCCTCGGCGCCCGCGCGGCCGCTGCGGGAGGATAATCCGTCACGAGTTGCGTCCATTTGGCTGGACCAGCGTCATCCTATGCGAACGTGACACCGACGCCTAACGCAGAGAGGCAACCGCATGGGCGACCACATTCGCGCCGCCGTTCGCGAGACATACGCAAAGATCGCCGCGCAGGAGTCCGACGGATGCTGCGGGCCGACGCCGGACTGCTGCGGCTCCGCCGAGTCGCACGACGCGCTGGGGTATTCGGCCGCTGAGAAGGCGTCCGTGCCGGAGGGAGCCGACCTCGGCTTAGGGTGCGGCAACCCACTGACCATCGCCGACCTTCAGCCGGGAGAGACCGTGCTGGACCTGGGAAGCGGGCCGGGCCTCGACTGCTTCCTCGCCGCCGACGCCGTGGGGTCGACAGGCCACGTAATCGGTGTCGACATGACGCACGAGATGATCTCCCGCGCCCGTGGGAACGCGGAATCCGTCGACGCCCAGAACGTCGAATTCCGGCTGGGCGAGATCGAGCATCTGCCCGTCGCTGACTCGTCGGTGGACGTCATTCTGTCCAACTGCGTCATCAACCTCGCTCCGGACAAGCGTCCGGTGTTCGCCGAAGCGTTGCGCGTCCTCAAGCCGGGCGGCCGCCTGGCCATCTATGACATCGTGGCGCGCGGGCCGATTCCCGACGACGCGCGCGCGGACATGGACCTGCACGCCAGCTGCGTGTCCGGCGCAATCCCAATAGGTGAGGTAGAGGCGCTGCTCGAGGATCTTGGCTACACGGACGTATCCGTCACGCCCGTCGACGGCAGTCGCGAGTTCATCACCGACTGGTCGCCCGGAAACGATGTCTCGGAACTCGTTGTGTCAGCCCAGATCCGCGCGAGCCGACCTGAGAGCGCCGGGATATGACGCCGCACGACGCGATGCTCGACACCAACGCCCTCTGGGGCGAGATGCGACGCGGCTTGCTGGCGTTCGTCCAGCGCCGCGTCGCCACCCGCGATGATGCCGAAGACATCGTCCAGGACACGCTCGTGCGTATGCACGCCAACCTGTCCAGACTGCGCGACGCCGACCGTATCACCGCGTGGGCGTACGGCATCGCGCGGAACGCCATCACGGACCACTACCGCGCGCGCGCAAAGGCTTCCGACGGGCAAGCGGCACTGGAACTGGCGCGCAAAGGCGACGTCCAGGCGCCACCAGCGACCGACGACCCGGACGCCGAACTGGCAGCCTGCATGCGTCCCTTCGTCGACCGGCTACCTAACCCGTACCGCGACGCGGTGCAGCGCGTGGACTTCGAGGGCGTCACACAGGTCGAGGCCGCGCGCGACGCGGGCGTGTCCGTCTCCGGGATGAAGTCGCGCGTGCAGCGAGGACGCGCGATGGTGCGCGCCATGCTGAGCGCGTGCTGTGACGTGGAGCTCGCCGCGGCTGGCGGCATCGCCACGTACGATACTCGCGACGCCACCCCCTGCGCGCCGTGCTGACACCTCGCCACGCCATGCTTGCGCCTGGGCAGCTCTCAGCCGTCGTTGAGCAGGTCGCGGTGGAATGCGTGCCAGTCGTCCAGGTTGTTCAGGTCGGCGCCCGTCCACTCCGTGTCATCGCTCGGTAAGCCGAGGTCGGCCAGCATCTCGGATCGACCCGGCTCCGGCTTCAGGAAGGTTAGTATACGGTCATTGAATTGGGCGATGGCCGCAGGCGTCAGGCGGTCGGCCGCGGCATTCTCCCGCACCCACGCCTCGAACTCCAGGTAGGCTGGCTGCGACGCAGCCACGAACGCCGAGGCGTCGCAGCCAGCTATCCCCAGGAACTCGAGCAGCAAGCCATCGAACCCGCCCTGTCCGGCGCGGTATCCCTCTACCAGCTTGCCCTGCGACGCCAGCAGCATCTTGAGCCACAGCCTGGGAAGGTGTGCGACCCCGAGGGGGCCTGTCGCGGCTGTGCCGATGAGCGGTACGTACCGGTCCATGGCGTAGGCTCCATGCTGGCGTGTGTAGTCAGGCGTCGCCCGGCTCGAATGTAGCGTACTCGCGCTGCCGACGCGCGCAAGTTCGCCGGGAGGCGGCTGCGAAGGGCTGCGGCCCGGCTCGGGCGAGTCGGGCCGCTCGAACGGTTAGCGCGCCTTGAGGGTGCCCCACTGCGTAGCTGCCTTGCCTTGGGGATCGACGGCAAGGCCGAGGATCTCCGGCGAGTGGAAGTAATCGAAGGAGGAGCGCGTGGGCGAGGAGCCCGCCCAGCTCTTGATGAACAACCCGACCAGGTAGTTCCCGGGCGTGTACTGCGGGCCAAGCTTGGCGTCGACGCCGCCAGACTCCCAGGCGTCGCCTTCGGCGACCTTCCACAAGAACTCGAGCTCTTCGCCGCTCTTCTCAACCTTCAGATAGATGTCGTCCGTAATCCCGTCCGCGGGGTCGCCGCCTATCTGCGTCTGGTCTCGCCACCGATAGTCCTGTTCGATGACATCCTCGACGCGAATGTCCTGGTTGTTGTACGGACCCCAGCACGAGTACGACCAATCCGCCTCGTTGAAGAAGATCAGCCCGGTGTGTGACGCGATGGCCTGGGTATCCTGATCCATGACCGCGTTCACACGAGTCTCAATGCTGAACGAGGCGTCGTCGGCGGGCGGGTCGATGAGGAGGAACGGGCCTCCGTCAACGCCTCGCTTGTATGTGTCCTGGTTCGCGTCGATGTCGAAGACGAACCAGCCGTCCTCGAACGCGTGCCGGTCGTTGTCCCCCGGCGTGCGTAGAGTCCAAAAGTCGGCTATGTCTGGCCCGTCAAACGGGTCTGTGTAGTTCACCCCGTGGACGGTCGTAGCCGCGACCACCATCGTGGCGCACACCGCCACGAGCGCCATTAGCTCTCGTCTCATATCGTGTCCTCCCGTAGTCGGGCGCCGCCAGCGATGCAGCGCCCTCCACGTTCTCTAGCAGTCTCCTGGGCAGGACAGTAGCCCCGCGCCAAGGAATGTGCAACGCGGAGGGAGGCGGTCAACGACCCAACGACCCGCTGCCCGCGCCTTCCTATGGAGGACAAAGTGAACGTGGCGTGATAGGCTATGTGGCGTCCTCCGCCATCCGCCCGAATCGGTGTGTCCCCTGCCGTCGCTAACACCATCCGCCGAAAGAGCAGAACATGCGTTTGCCACGGTCTCTCACTCGCGTCTTGGTTCTAGGCGCGTTGCTCGCGGGCGCCGCTGCCCACGCCCAAGCCGAGATCACACTCCGACTGAACCCGGAGCTTGGAGCGGTGTATGAAGTGTTCACGACGATGGACACGACCACCCAACAGACGATGATGGGCACCGAGTCGAAAACGGCGCAGGAGGTGCACAGCCTTCAGGAGATGGTGTTCGAGCAAGCCGAGGAAGAAGGCGCGTTCGATGTCGTCACGACGATCACCGCGTACACGGTGGACATGCTCGAGGACGGGACCGGGTTGATGGGCGGCGAGGACGGTGACGCGTCGCCGATGGAAGCCGTGGCAGACGCGATGGTCGGCCACGCATTCAACATGACGATGCTGGCCACGGGTCAGGTAACAAGCGTATCCGGCATGGACGAGATGGTGGATCGCCTCTTCGAGGCCATGGGAACGGAGGACGTGCCGGAAGAAATGATGGGCATGCTGCGGGACGGCATGAAGGCGGAATTTGGCGACGACGCCATGAAGCAGATGATGTCGCAGGCGTTCCTGTCGTTCCCCAAGGAGCCCATCGAGGTTGGCGACTCGTGGTCGATGACAATGTCCCTGTTGGGGATGCGCCTCGCGTCCGAAATGACCCTGGGGTCCGTTGAGGGTGGCGTTGCTACTGTCGCGTCGGAAATCGTCATCGAGCCAGACCCGGAGCGTGATCCCTCCTTCGGAGCCTTCTCCATGTCGTACGAGCGCCTGGAAGGTGCGGGAACGGGCTCCTACCGCATCGACGTGGCGTCTGGAATGCTCATAGACGCCGACTTCACCCAGGACTTCGAGGCCACCATGCGTGTGACCATCCCCGGAATGCCCGCGGAGATGGCGGCGCAGATGCCACCGATTCCGGTTGTCAGCTCGTCGTTCGCGCACATGGAGGCGCAGAAACTAGACTGACCGCCGCCTCCACCGCGACGACATCCGTGTCGAGCTCAACGCCGAGGTCGGGCGCGTCCTCGGTCGGTATCCCGAGTCCGTCAGCCCCTCCGAAGCGGAGAACCGACGCGCCTCGTAACGAAGGACGCATTACGCCTGACATGATGGGCTGACTCGGCGTCTGCCGCTGCTCGTCCCTTCGCTGGCCAGAATCACCATCGCACGGAAGGTCCAACCATGCGTCTCGCACGGTCTCTCGCTCACGCCTTGACGCTTGGCGCGCTCCTGATGAGCGGCGCCGTCGTGGCGGAAGCCCAGGTAACACTGAGGCTAAACCCCGATCTCGGCGCGGTGTACGAGCTGTTCGTGTCAGTCGACACGACGACAGAGCATGTCCTCATGGGTGAGGAGAGCACGACCACCGAAGAGGCGCACGCGCTGCACGAGGTGGTCTTCGAGCAGGAAGAGACCGCGGATGAGTTCACGGCTGAAGCAACGATTACCGCTGCTTCCCAGGACGTTATCGGGGAAGGCTCCGAGTTCATGACGGCCTCCCCCGACGGTGGCTCGTCGCCGTTGGAGGCGCTGTCTCAGGCGGCCGTGGGTCATTCCTTTGCCATGACCGTATCCAGCGGGGGAGTAGTGACGAGTGTCTCAGGCTTGGATGAGATCGTGGACACTCTCTTCGAATCGCTGGATATGCCTGAGGAGATGAAGCCCAGGCTACGGGCCACCTTGGGAGCCCAGTTCGGCGACATGGCAATGCACAAGAGGATGTCGCAGGCGTTCGTCGTCTTTCCAGAGGCGCCCATCGCTGTCGGAGGCTCCTGGTCTGTGAAAGCGGCGGAGGACGGCATGGATGCGACATCCAGTATGACCCTGGAATCGATGGAAGACGGAGTCGCTACTATCACCGAGATGTCGAAGCTGGAGCCGTACACAGATCCAGCAGGCGGTGTGGGGGCAGGCGAATTCACCATGGGCTACGAGGACGTGAGCGGCTCGATAGTAGCGTCCCACCGCGTCGACCTGGCCACGGGCATGGTGATAGACGCCGACATCACCCAAGACATGACCGCGACCTTACGCCTGACGGTCCCCGGGATGCCCGAGGAGGTGGCGGCCCAGATGCCTCCAGTGCCGATGGTGGTCTCGACGGTGACGCATATCGAGATACAGAGGCTGGACTGAGCGCGGCCCAGGCGTCGCACGGGCGTTCCAGTCGCCGCGCTAGGCGGGAACGAACGGGTTCGCCGCCACGACATCCATGTCGAGCTCAACCCCGAGCCCGGGCGCCGAGGGCGGCGTGAGTTCCCCGTCGGACATCTCAATCGGCTCCTTCAGCAGATCCGAGTGCATGGACGTGACGTTCCACTCCTGAATGAGGAAATTGGGGCTGCACGTCGCGATCTGCACAGCCGCCGCGGCGGCAATGGGCCCGCAGTACATGTGCGGGGCGATCGTCGCGTAGTGCGCCTCCGCCATCCCGGCGATCTTCTTGGACTCCATGATGCCGCCGCAGTGTCCAACGTCCAGTTGGATGATTTGCGCGGCCTGCTGCTGGAACACCTGCACGAACTCGTACTTTGTGAGCAGCCGCTCGCCCGTGGCGATCGGGATGCTGGTGTGCGCCGCGACGCGCGCCATCTCCGCCACGTTCTCGGGCGCGACAGGCTCCTCGAACCAGAACGGGTGGAACGGTTCGAGAATGCTGGCGACGCGTATCGCGCTCGAGGTCGTCAGCTGACCGTGCGTGCCGATGCCGATCTCAATCTCGTCGCCCACCGCGTCGCGGATCTCCTCGAAGATCCGCGCGACGTGGTTGATCGTCTTCAGCGGCACCTCCTGCGGCTGCGGGAAGAATGGGGTGAAGGGATCCCACTTCATCGCCGTGTTGCCCTCGTCCACGAGACGCTTCGCGATCTCTCCCGCCTTCCGGGGATCTTCCCAGATGCCCTCCGTAGGCATGTACGCGTACGCGCGCAATGTGTCGTGGTAGCGGCCGCCGAGCAGGTTGTAGATCGGCTGCCCCAGGGCCTTGCCGACGATGTCCCAGCAGGCGATCTCCAGCGCGCTTAACGCTGGCGTCGATGCGAGTCCGGCGTGCCGATAGTCGTGTTCCTCCGCGAACATGCGGTGGAACAGCTTCTCGGTCTGGAACGGATCCTCGCCGATGATGAACTGCCGCGCCAACGCCTCGATGAGCTGCGCCTGCGAGGTTTCTCGACCCACGTGGGCGGTGCCCCACTCTCCGACGCCCTCGATGCCGTTGTCCGTGGTGAGCTTCACGAACAGCCAGCAGCGTCCTCCATGGTGGGGCGCGACGTTGCTGACGAGATGTGTCTCGACCTGAGCGACCTTCATGAGGCGATTCCCCTTCACGGCGACCTGTGGCCGGTGTGCGTCGAGCATTGTCCCGCCGGCCGGGGCCGTCTTCAACCTCTGGCGACGTGGAGCGCGGATCATCGATGTGCCGCTGCTGGTTGCGGAACGGTAGCAGGGATATTCACTAATAGAAGCCTTGACTTCCACTATCACGACCTCTACACTGCCTATATAGCAATGCGCGTGTGTCTATTCGGCATTGGAGGCCGCTGATGAGGTCCTTTGGCTATGCGTTCGTGGCGCTCTTCGGGCTCGCCGCCGCTGGCGCGCTGATGTACATGACCGTGGCCCGTCACGAGGTGCGGGTCGAGGTGGGGCCAGAGGTCGAATTTGGGCTAGCCGCTCTCGGTGAGGACGTCGTGGAGTACCTCGTCTCGACGCCTGAGAATACGGGGCGATGGCAGGGCGACCTCGCCGCCGGAGCTTACGAACTGCGCGTGCGTGTGAAGGCGACGTCCGACACGCGCGCGGACATCACGACGACGGTCTCCGACGGGCCTGACGGCGGCGAGGTGTTCGTCTTCACGTACGACGACGAGGAAGTCGGACGCGTGTATGTGTCCTATGAATTCGGGGTGGACGTTCCCGACGACGAGCGCGGGATCGGCGGCGGAAGCCTGGACTCCAAGCGCGTCGACAAGAACACGCACGTCATCGGCCTGGATCTGTGGGTAGGCGACCACCGTGGCGGAGCAGCCGATGTGCGCGTAGCAGCGCGCGCGGAGGGCGCGGTGCATGTCGACGACATCGTGGCCGCCATCGGGCCGACCGCCCCGGTACGCGTGTCCGCCGCGCTGTAGTCAGGCGGGGTCGTCGCCTCGGCGCCGGCTGCCCGCACACGAGTTTCACGATCGGTCGCGGACGCTGTGGGTACCACCCACGATCGCGCCGCGATGCGCGGGCGACGGTGACACGTCGCCCACCTGTTCGCACAACACACCCTGGCCGGCGCGCATGCGCCGGTCGTTTTCGTGCCCGCCGGGAGTTCACACGCCGCGGCATCCCGCCTATAGTCACGGGACAAGGCGCCCACAGCCGCCCACCTGTAGGATGATGCATGGCAGCCAATACCAACCCGCCTGACTCGTGGACGGACACGCTTCTGCGGCTCTTCGACGACGTCGTGCGCGGCAAGACGTTGCCCGCCGGAACGCTGTACGGATTCGACTCCTTCCCCCAAGTCGCCGCGTCGACCGTGTACGGGTTCAATCTGCTCGGGTTCGCCAACAACGCCGTCATCCAGCAGCACCTGCTACTCACCGACAGGCTGCCATATGAGCCGTTCCTCACGTTCCTGAACCTGATGCTCTCTCGAGGTGGCGGCCTGTATCTCGACATCGGCGCGAACATCGGGTATTTCAGCCTGCTGACCGCGTACGGCGCCGCCGCGCCCATGGAGATCCACGCCTTCGAGCCCAACACGGTGAACTTCCGGTTCCTGCGGGAGAACATCCGCAGGAACGGTCGCGAGGGGCAGATCCAGCCCTACCCCATCGGTCTGGGCGATTCCGACGGGTTCGCCGACCTGTCGAAGTACGGCACCGGGTCGTCCTTCGTGCGCGGGTGGGATGAAGGCAAGGGGGATCTCGAAGGCGTCGAATCGGTCATCGTGAAGCCGCTTGATGCGCTGTTCAAGCCGGAGCACCTCACCTACCCGACGGTCGTGAAGATAGACGTCGAGGGCGTTGAGGCGGCCGTGCTGCGCGGCGGCGCCGAGGTTCTGAGCCACGAGAATGTCGCGCGCGTGCTGTGCGAAATCACGCAACAGCCCCACCCGGACGGCCGCAACGCGGACGCGGCGGAGGCAATCTCGCTGCTCCAGCGCTACGGCTACGAGTGTCTGGGGGTGAAAGGATCGGCGTCTGCCGTCAACGACCCAACCAGTGGGGAGCTAGTCCCGGCTTCGGAGTTCTCCGTGGACGATCCCGGCGCCTGGCCGTCATCGTGGGTATGCCTGCGTCCCACGTGCGAGATGTATGAACTGATCATGGGCGCGGCGCCGCTCTTCAGCTCCTTCCTCGCATTCTATCCCATGCCGCAGGCGACGCTACGTCAGGCGATTGCGGACCTGGTGTAGGCGGGGTGTGTGATCGCTGGCTACTGGCGCAGTCGCCGGAGGGCCGCTCTCGCCGCGGTTCGGATGCTCACATCTCGGCTACTCGTTCCCTCGACCAGGCGTGACATCGCGACATGCGCCACGCCCTTGTCGATGGAGACGAGAGCGACCGCGGCGCCGACGCGCACCTCCTCGTCCGCATCCCGCATGGCATCTATGAGCGCGGGCACGGCGTGGCGAGCCGTGGCCCCTGATTGCCGGAGGGACGCCACCGCGCGTCGACGCGTCGGCGCGCTGCTGTCGCACAGATCGCGGATGCGCGAGCCAATCTCGGGGTCCATGTCCAGTCCTTCCCGTCGGCCACGCCAGGCCGGCGGGAGACCGACGGCGGGCTATTTCACGAGTATAATGCGTCGCCGATGCACTTCGCCACCCGCATCGAGAGCGACGACGTAAGCGCCACTGCTCGCTGTCTCGCCGGTGTCGGTGCGCCCGTCCCAGTAGGCCGCTCGTCCCGGCGCGCGGTGGTTGCCAGGCTCCCGATGACCCAGCTCCAGCACGCGAACGACGGACCCGCGCATGTCGTAGAGCGTCACGGTCACGACGCTGGCCTTATCCAATTCGAACGGGATCCACGTCTCCGGGTTGAACGGATTCGGGTAGTTCGGCAGCAGACGCGTTTGTCCGGGCGCCGCCGGCGCCGCGACGCGTCGCACGAACTCCTCGGGCGACATCTCGCCCGCCAAGAGGCGAAGTACCGGGGCGTCATGTCCCGCCCGCGCTGGCGCCGCCGCAGTTCGGTGTATGTCCGATGCCACGCGTATGAGATCCCGAACGGTGACGCGGCCGTCGCCGTCCACGTCCGCCACCGCGTCGTTCCCGTTGTCACCTAGAACGCGCGCCACGAACATCAGGTCGCGGAGGTCGACGACGCCGTCGCCATCGACGTCGGTCGGGATCTCTTCAACGCCAACGGCCCGGAAGTCGGTGACGTCATCCGCGCCGGGCGTGGCGCCCGACGACTCGTCCACGCCTTCGCCGGTCGGCGCCGTGACCGGCGCCTCCGCCTCCGGGGACCGGAACGGCAGCGCTAGACGGCGAGCGCGGGCCACCGTAACGGCGAAGACACAGGTGTCGGAGGCGGACACCACCGCGCTCGCCGTCGCCCGCATGTCGATGTCGGGAAGATGGTCGCACGTCATCCACGCCTCCCGCCACTCCGCTGGAATCGAGTCGGGATCCCACGACATAGTCCATTCCGCCGCCGTTGAGTTCGCGACGACGATGTCCCACCGGATCGCCGCGTTTTGACCCAGGGCGGGCCCGCGGATGTCCCTATTCAGACGGCGGAAGAACGCGGAAGCCTCGGGTCGGTGTATGTGGGCTTCCGCGTAACGGGGGCCAGGCGGCAGCGGGGGCGACAGCAGGTCGACTCCCCTGTCGAAGCCGTCCGTGGCCGCGGCCGCCACGCCGATGGTCACTGGGGTCGTCACGCGCGTCTCGCCATCAACGACGCCAGCGAACTCGAGCCGCGCCGTCCACTCGGCGACGTCCTCGGTCGCCGCGCCGCTGACGTTCGAAGCCGTCACAAAGGCGGCGATGGCAGCCGCCAACACCCCGACCGCGCGCCCACGTAGATTCCCGTGCCGAGCCATGCCTGCTCCCCGTCGCTGGTTCTGGTTCGCCTGTGTCATGTCCGAGCTAACGCAGGCTGCGTGCCAGAAGCAGGACTTGGCGGGCCGAGATCGCTCGATGCGCGCCAACACTGGCGCGGCGTGGGCTGTCGTCTGGGAGCAACGGGTCGCCTCCACGGGGCGCGGCCGGCGGCGGATCGTTGCATTATGCGACGATGCTGGCCGGGTGTGGCCTCGCTCGGTCGGCCTCGTCCCGCGCGCCCCTGCGACCTCTCTGCTTGGCCCTCACATCGCCTCCATGCAGCCTGAGTTGTACGGGTCGGCAGGTTGCGTGGGTGTGTCGTCCGCGCTAGGTTGTCGTTCATCGCGCGTGGCGCGAGCGCTATAGAGCGGAGGATGGCGACGTTGGCGGAGAACACGCACCGCGCACGCAGGTCCACGTCTGACCAGGATCTCCTCGCGGAGGTCGTGGCCCTCCGGGCGAGGGTGGCGGAGCTGGAGGAAGCGCCGCCGCTGGCGGATCCCCAGGGGCGCCAGCGTGCTGAGCAGTACCTCGATGTCGCGGCGGGCATCATGGTCGCCGTGGACGTAGGGGGACGCGTGACCTACGCGAACCGTCGCGCGTGCGCGGTCCTCGGAGTCGAACGCGACGAGTTGCTGGGCGCGCCGTGGATCGACCGCTTTGTCCGCGAACGAGACAGGGCCGAGGGCCGCGCGCGGCTCAGCGACGCCATGCAGGGCGGCCCTGCTCTGGACGGCCACTACGTGAGTCACGTCGTCTCTTCGTCGGGCGAGGCGCGGATCGTGCGCTGGCGGAGCGCCATTGTGCGGGACGACGCCGGGGAGCCGGTCGGCGTCTTCGGCTCCGGCGAGGACATCAGTGAGGAGCAGCGGGCCCTCGACGAACTCGCCGCAAGCGAGGCGAAGTTCCGCGCCATCTTCGAGGGCTCCAACGTTGGGATGGGGCTTGCCGACCTCCGCGGACGCATCACCGACACGAACCGGGCGCTACAAGACATACTCGGCTATTCGGAACACGAGCTCGCGGCAATGACCGTTAGCGAGTGTATCCACCCCGAGGACAGAGAGCGCGTCGGCGAGCTGTACCGCGAGGCTGCGGAAGGCCGGTCAGAAGGCACGCACGGCGTGACTCGCTACATCCGCAAGGACGGCGAAACCGTCTGGGCGGCGCGCACCGGCTCTGCGGTGCGCACGCGGCAAGGCGATCTTATCGGGCTTGCGGGCGTGATGGTGGACGTCACCGAGCGCAGGCGAGACGAGCAGGCGTTGCAGGAGCACCGGTCCCGCCTACAGCTAGTGAACGAGATTGCGCGCGTCGTGCGGGCGGGCATGCCGCCCAATCAGATCGTCTCTGCCGCCGTGGACATCATCGCACGCGAGTTCCCTCACCTGCGCGTCTCGTACGGCACCATAGACGAGGATGCCTTGCTGACGATGGCGCACTCGGCCGGGAACAGCGACATGAGATCAATCGCTGGCATGTCGGTAAGCCTGGCGGCTGCGGTTGACTACATCGCCGCACTGCGACGGTACGACCCCGTCATCGTGGCAGATGTGCTGGACGACCCGCTGTTGGCTCCGTTGGCCGAGAACATCGTGGCGGGAGGGACACGCGCGGTGCTGGATGTGCCAGTGCATCATGCCGCTGGCCTCGTGGGGCTCCTCTGCTTCGACGCGCCGGACGCGCGCGCGTGGTCAGACCACGAAATCGCCACGCTTACAGAGGCGGCAGACTTCCTCGCCATCGCACTCCAGGACGCGGCGACGCAACAGCAGTTGGCCGGCAAGACACGGCTTATCGAGTCGTTCGAGCGGCTCGAGCGCGTCTTGCTCTCGACGCTGGACCTGGACGAAATCCTGGACACCCTCGCGCGTGAGGTAGTGGAGACGGGGGTGTTCCAGAGCCTGATAGTGGCGCTGGTCGACGAAGCGGACGGGTTCGTGGAGGTCGTCCGTAGCGTGATGCGACGTTCAGACACGGAGGAGTTGGTCGCCGCGCCCGAAGGAATCCTCGGGAGGCGGTACGACCTGGCGGGGCCGAACATCGCCGCCGAGGTCGCCCGCGTTGGCCATCTACAGACCGTCCTGGGCTGGGACAGCCGGGTCGATGGCGAGTTGCTGTCGCCAGATGCGCCCCCTGAGACGCAGGTCGCATACATCATCCCTCTCGTAGCCGGAGATCGTGTCCTGGGCGTGCTGGTGACCAGCAGTGGTGTCTCCGAGCGCGCCGAGACACTCCGCAATATCGACGCGATGTCCTCTCTGCTGGGACAGGCCGCCGTGGCCCTGGACCACGCTCGCGCGTACGAGCAGATCCGAGCGCAGGAAGAGTCCGTGCGGCGCATCGTAGCGGGCGCGCGGTGCCTACTGTGGCACGCGGACGTCGCGTGGCGGGCGGAACGGGCAGGTGGTCGCGGAAGACTCGAATGGGACATACAGGAACTCGACGAGAGCGCAGCGCGGGAATTCATCAGCCTCGCCACGGACGAGTACGAATCCTACTGGCAGGCGTTCATCCACTCGACCCCGCCGGAACACCGGCATCGGATGGGGATCACCGCCGAAGAGGCCCTCCTCGGTGGCGCGTCGCGCTACACGCAGGAATACCCCTGCGTCGACCGCGACGGAGTCGAACGGTGGATTCTCGAGGAGGCGTTCGTTGAGGCGCGCGCGCAGCATCGCTGGCGCCTGGTCGGCGTCTGCACCGACATCACCGACCGCAAGCGGCGAGAAGAGGAAGTGCGCGACGTGAACGCCGACCTCGAACGCCTGGTCGAGGCGCGAACGGCGGACCTGACGGCGGTGAATCACGCGCTGCAAGAGGAGCTCGTCCGCCACGAGCAGACCGAGACCTCGCTACGGAGGACGGAGAGTGACCGGCAGCGACTCGTGGAACGCATCCTGACCGTGCAGGAGGCCGAGCGCGCCGACATCGCGCGCGAGCTGCACGACCAGGCTGGACAGGCGTTGAGCTCCCTCCTGGTAGGACTACAGTCCCTGCGGGGCATGGCGGATCCCGCCGAGGCCGAACGGCACATCGACGCGCTTCGCGTGACAACCGGTCGGGTGCTGAACGAGATACGCACGCTCTCGTTCTCTCTCCGTCCTCCGTCGTTGGACGAATTCGGACTCGTCGCCGCGCTTGAGCGCGATGTCGAGACGCTCCGTCGGCAGTTCAGCGCGAACTTCGACTTCGTCGCTGACGACGCCGTGCCCGCTGATCTGCGCGAGGATGTCGAGGTCGCCGTCTACCGCGTGGTGCATTCCGCCCTGACGAACGCGCTGCAGCACGCGGATGCGCGCAACCTGAGCGTGCTCCTTCGCGTGCGTGGCGAGGATCTGCACGTCATCGTCGAGGACGACGGCGTCGGCTTCGATGTCGAGGCGGTGCTCGCCGGCCCGGTCGAGGGACGCTTCGGGCTGCTCGCCATGCAGGAGCGGCTACGACCCGTCGGCGGCACGGTGCAATTCGAGTCGGCGCCGAAGGACGGCTCCACGGTGTTTCTCGCCATCCCACTCGACCCCGCATCCTAGCGCCTCGACGGCGTTCCGCCGGCTCCGTCCGACGTTAGGCAGCAATGCGGTCGGAGACGAGCACCGCGACATGCTGCGACGCGGGGCAGTGGGCGCAGCCACGCGCCCAACCAACGGACGCCCGCCCGCCTTCGCGCAGGAGCCGTGGCGAAGCGGATGACGATCGCGACCGGGTACGGTATACAGGCCCATCATGCAACCGAGGCGGCGCAGAGGAGGCCCAGCGACGCATGTCCGACAGTGAGTCACGCACAGACTACCGCGCGAACATCTCCGCGGACGAAGCCCAGCGCGATGAGTGGGTCGAGCAGTTCCATCGGGACGGGTACGTGTTCCTCAAGAGCGTCCTGCCCGAGGACTGGTGCGCGGAAATCAGAGGGGACCTCGAGAAGCGACTGCGCGACGACCCGAATCGCGACAGTTCGAAGAGCGCCACGATGCACCTCAGCCCACGGCTCTTCGAGGACAGCGAGGCCTCTCTACGCCTGTTCGATATGGACCCCATTGCAAGCTTCGCCGAGGCGCTCATTGGCGGCGCGGTGCACGTCATCCACAACAACTCGTTCGTCACGCCGCCGGGTGGCGGCATTTCCAGTTGGCATCAGGACGACGCCCCTCACTATCTGGTGACCGACGGTGAGCCGCCCCAGAATGTGCGTCTACCAGTCCTGTTCTTCACGGCGAACTACTACCTGACGGACGTCACTGATCCCATGCACGGCGGCACCGAGACAATCCCGCGCTCGCACCTCATAGGCGCGCCCTGCCCGTCGGTGATCGAGGGCACCGAGTGGGCCGACCAGGTCGAGCACAACACGGGCCCCGCTGGTAGCGTGTGCATGTTCAACAACCAGGTGTGGCACCGCGGTGGCCCCAACCGCAGCAACCGCATGCGGTACATGGTGCAGGTGACGTACGCGCGTCGCATCATCGGGCACAAGTACTACCCGTTCATGAACTACGCGATGCCCGAGCACGTCTATCGCGACGCGGACCCGCGTCTGAAGCAGCTTCTGGGCTTCTTGCCCCACGGCGCATACGGGTAGGCGCAACCCACGGACGGGCGCCGCCCCATCGACATCCCGCGGAGTCGGCCAGTGGTTGGGCTGAGCCATGCGGCCTCCCGCGCGAAGATGCTGACCTCAAGATCGGCCCAGAATCCGGGAAAGCGCGAGCATGGCCACAGATCTCGACATCGCCCAAGCGGCAGACCTGAAGCCGATTACCGACATCGCGGCCGACATTGGCTTGGGCGAGGACGACCTGGACCTTTACGGGAAGCACAAGGCAAAGGTCCGCCTGGACGTGCTGAAGCGCTTCGAGGACCGTCCCGACGGCAAGTACGTCGACGTCACCGCCATCACGCCTACGCCCCTCGGCGAAGGCAAGACGGTCACAACGATCGGGCTTTCGCAAGCTCTGAACCACATCGGCAAGGACGTCTTCACCTGCATACGCCAGCCGTCGCAAGGGCCGACGTTCGGCATTAAGGGTGGAGCGGCGGGCGGCGGGCATTCGCAGGTCGTGCCCATGGAGGATTTCAACCTCCACCTTACCGGTGACATCCACGCCGTCAGCGCCGCGCACAATCTGCTAGCCGCGGCGATAGACGCGCGCATCCTGCACGAAGACCAACTCAGCGACGCGCGTCTAGAACGCACGGGCATACCGCGACTCGACATTGATCCCTACTCGATCACGTGGAACCGCGTCGTCGACGTCAACGACCGGGCGCTGCGCAAGGTCATCACCGGGCTGGGCGACAAGCTTGACGGGCGACCCCGCGAGACGGGCTTCGACATCGCCGTCGCTTCCGAGGTCATGGCGATACTCGCGCTGACGACCGACCTGCGCGACCTGCGCGAGCGTCTCGGCCGCGTCGTCGTTGGGATGAGCAAGAGCGGCACGCCCGTGACCGCGGAAGACCTGAAGTGCGCTGGCGCCATGACGGTCCTCATGAAGGACGCGCTCATGCCCACGCTCATGCAGACGCTGGAGAACACGCCAGCTTTCGTGCACGCGGGACCGTTCGCGAACATCGCCCACGGCAACAGCTCGATCATCGCGGATCGGATCGCGCTCAAGCTGGTGCCGGACGGCTACGTGGTGACGGAGAGCGGCTTCGGCGCCGACATCGGCATGGAGAAGTTCTGCGACGTCAAATGCCGATATTCGGGACTTACCCCGGACTGCGTAGTACTCGTCGCGACGGTGCGCGCGCTCAAGATGCACGGTGGCGGCCCGAAGGTAACGCCGGGACGCAGGCTTCATCGCGCGTATCGCGAAGAGAACATCGGGTTGCTTGAAGACGGCGTGTCGAATCTCCAGGCGTGCATTGGCATCGCGCGGCAGTTCGGTGTCCCGGTCGTCGTCGCTCTGAACCGCTTCACGACGGACACGGACGCCGAGGTCGACTTCGTCAGGAAGGCAGCGGTGGAAGCAGGCGCGGAGGGCGCGTACACCAGCAACGTCTGGGCAGAGGGTGGGGCTGGCGGCGCGGAACTAGCGGAAGCCGTCGCGGCGGCGTGCGAGAAGCCGTCGGACTTCCAGTTCCTGTACCCCTTGGACATGTCCATCAAGGACAAGATCCACACGCTCGCCACGAAGGTGTACGGCGCGGCGGACGTGGACTACTCCCCGGCGGCCGAGGCGAAGGTCAAGCTCTACACCGAACTGGGCTACGACGGACTGCCCATCAACATGGCGAAGACGCACCTGTCGTTGTCGCACGACCCGCTGCTAAAGGGCGCCCCGAAGGGCTTCACGTTCCCGATCCGCGACATCCGCGCGTCGGTGGGCGCTGGGTTCCTCTACCCGCTCTGCGGCGAGATGCGCACGATGCCCGGGCTGCCGTCGCAACCTGCGTTCGCGAACGTGGATATCGACCTCGACACCGGCAAGGTCGTCGGGCTGTTCTAGACCTTCAGGCGGCGCCACACCAAGCAGGGCAGCGGGCGCAGGCCCGCTGCCGCGGCGATCGCGCCCGGTCGCGCTATCCGCCAGCGTCCGGCTTCTCCCGCACGACCCGGAAGTTCACCTCGACCGTCTCGCCCTTCTCTACGTGGACGGCGTTGTCTTCCGGCCGAGAGTCTCCTACGGGGGTCCAACCCGGGATGCCCTGGATGTACGCGTAGTTGATGCCAGGCGCCACCCGTATCCGGTACCGTCCGTCGTCGTCGAGCCACGTGGACGCCACGCCGTGCCCGCTACGGGGACTGGACGGGCCTTGCACGCCGATCGCGGACGCGGCCTGCGGCCGGATCGGCTTGCCTGTCGCGTCGTCGAGCACCCGTCCGGCTATGAAGCCACCCTTTATCAGGTACAGATCGGCTGTGTGGGTCTGCTCGCCCACGATGGGGTGCGTATCCCAGGCCGTGCACGTGTACCCCTCGGCGCGCGCCCAGATGTTGAGATACCCGGGCGGAATCCCCTCCAGCCGATACCGCCCGTCTGCGTCCGTTGAGACTCGCGCGGAGAACTGGTGTGGGTACGGTCTGCGACCGCCACCGTCGCCATACCCACGCCCGCCGAACGCCGCGGGCTCCGCTGTCCGAACACGCACCTCCACGCCGCGCGCGGGAGCTTCCATGCCACCGACGTCGCCGTAGAGGACGCGACCTGTGAGCACTCCGGGGCGCGGCAGGACGACGCGCAAGGGCTGGTCGGCGGACGCCTTATACCCCCGATCCCCGTCGGCGTAGCCTGCGGCGCGTACGACCACCATCCCCCCAACCCCCGAGGGCATCGCTTCTATTGTGAACGTCCCATCGTTGTCCGTGGTCGCGGAAAGCGCGCCCCCTGGGAGACGATGCAGCAACGCCAGTTTGCCAGGCGTGTTCGGCTGGGTCGACGGCTCAACCACCGAGCGGACTTGCACAAGCGCGCCAGCGATGCCATCCCCCGCTTCGTCGACGACCCGCCCACGGAGCGGCGCTGCCTGTGCGAATCTCACCTGGACCTGGTCGTGACGCCTCTCACCGCGCCCGAGGAAGGCAAGGCCCAGCGGCCGCCCCTCCGCCCTGGCCACGACCTGATACCACGGTCCTTCGTTGGGACCAGCCGGACGACTGGCGGCGTGCAGCCCGAAGTCAAACGCCCCACCGGGGCCCGATGTCGCCTCCGCCGCCGGACGCCACTCGCGATTCGGCGGATGCGTGACGTACAGCGTGAGAGCGGCCCCCGCGACCCGGTCGCCCGCGTCGTCCCGCGTGACGCCAGCGATGCGGAATCGCTCCGCCGTAGCCTGCCGGGGCGCCAGCGCGTCACGTACGGCCGCCTCGACTCCCGCGGCCGGGTCGTGGGCGTCCGTCGTGACATGCCGCACGTACCCCTGGCGGCCGATGAGTATGGTCGCCGTTCCCTGAACCTGGTACGCGCGGAACGCCGTGGACCCGTGCGAGAGTACGGGGAACGTCGCGAGACCGTCCACCGCCTGGCGCTCCAGCGCGCGACCCTCGGCGTCTGACTCGGCGAAGCCGCCCAGGACGACCAGGCCGCGCGAGGCGTACCGTTGGTGCAGCACCTCAATCGCCGCCACGCGCGTCGTGTGCGTGGGATCCCTGCGCCCCCACCAAAGGGTGAGAAGCACGGGCGATCCGGCGACGTCGCCCAGGGACAGCGTGGATCCATCGGCGCGCTTCATGCCGAAGTCCGGCGCCTCTTTACCGACGAGGCCATACACTGGGTTCGCCATGCGGTGGTAGCGGCTCTCCTCGGCGGCGTTCCCTAGCGTGCGGTGGGAGGCCTCGAGGAGTCCAGCGATGTCGCGATTGTTGGCGTGCCTCTTCAGTATCTCCGGCCCTGCCGTGACAACGCGTTCGTGCAGTCCCGCATCGGCATACATGCGCAGGAGATCGCCGTCCAGGTCCGACCCAGTGTCCATTAGGTACGCCGCGAAGCCGTCGATGAGCGCGCTGTGCTTCGCGCCAGCGCCCGCCTCGCCGTAAAGGGCCGAAAGATGCCGGTGCGCTTCCTCCCATTGCCGCATGTCTCGCCTGCCCGACGCGACGACCTGCTCGTAGTGGGGTATGGCATCCGCGTGGCGGCCCATGTGGTGCAGCAGCCTCGCGTAGTGGAAGACAGTCTGTGTGTCCTCCGGGGCGCGCCGCAGGGCCTCGCGCATCGCCCGCTCCGCCCCGTCGCGATCATGGCCCCAGGCGCGGAGAATGCCCTCCGCGTGGTGGCGGCCAGCCGTGTCGCCCATTTGCGACCTGAACTCCGCGACGATGGCGTCAAGGTCACTCTTCAGACGCGGCGGCGGGACGAACCCATCCGGGGCGTCGCGTAGCTCCATCGCGAATATCAGCCCGCCGGTGTCACGCGGCGTCTCTACCGCGTGCAACGCCTCTCTCAGCGTTCGCCATCCCCACCCGGACAGGTAGAGGCGCCCAGTCACGCTCAGGTTGAGCTCCCCGAATCCGCGCTGGAATCCCGTGCTGACCAACGGGGCGTGAGACCCATGAGACGCGAGCCCAGCCAGCCTGCTGTCACGGCGCCTGGGCGTAAGCTTGTACACGTAGCTGACCGGCAGCGTCGGGTCGGTCTCCGCCGAGTTACGACTCTCGTCTGGCGCGCCACGCGCCAGATCGAAAGGATCCAGCAGTTGAGATGCGTCTGGCAGGTACCGCGGGTGCAGTTCCGACAGCCACAGTGGGTAACCGCCGCGCTCCTCGTTGAACTGCATCAACGCCTTGTGAATGGCGTCGAGGTTCTCGATGCGGGTCGCCCATCGATCCGCGTCGCGGGTCACCTCATCCGTGGCCCCGCCAGACGCGGCTTCCCCCGGGGTCGCCACGACGAGTCTCACGCTCGACAGGGCGAGTATCGTGGTCCCTACCAGCGCGCCGCCGAGAAGAACGGCGCGTTTCCGAAGCATGGAGACTCCTCCTGTTCCATGAAGCACGCGATGGGCTCGCCCCCTGAGTGAGCCGCGCGGTTCCGCGAACCCAAGCGGCTGCGCACCGAGGCTGACCCTGGCCATGTCGGCGAGGCACTCAACGTACGCCCGCCGGGAACCCGTGACCGCGACGGCGGCGGCGTCGCATACCTCCTCGCTCGCCAGGCGGTACCCCCGCCACGCGATGTAGAAACCCGGATGGCAGTAGAGGAGGACGCGCACCAGCGAGCCAGCCGCCGTCCAGACGTGGTCCAGGTTGCGGATGTGCGCCAACTCGTGCGCGACGACCATCTTCAGGCGGTCGAGGTCAGCGAGGAGCGCGTGAGGCACGACAATCGCGGGACGGCGTACCCCCGCGCAGAACGGTGTTGCCGTCGCGCGGGACGCCAGGAGTGGCACTGGCGAGGCCATGTCCAAGCTGACAGCGACCTCTGTCACGGCGGCGGCAATGCCTGGGTCGTCCGCGGGCGTGCCGTCCGCCACGAGACGGCGCACGCGGACAAACCCGACGACCGTCCGCGCCGCCCAAACCAGAGCTCCTGCCGCGTAGGTGATGAAGGCCGCCCACGCCAATCCGCGTCCCAACCTGCCGACGCTTCCCACACGATCGCGTGACGCTGCTTGGGCGGAGGGCGGTGGCATCTCCGCGCTGCTTGGTCTGACGGGCCGCGCCACGTTGCCGGCGTGGCCCAGCGTGGCCGTCGTCTCGTGGTCGCCCGCCGCGACCCGTACCGCCGGGGTGACCGCGGGCGTGTGTATCAGGGCGCGGCGCCCGCGACCGCTGTCATCTGGGCCCACCGACACGACGACGACCCGCGCCGGCGCAACTGCGAGGGCCACCAGCAACAAGGGCGAGAGCATCACGGTGAGCCACAGCGCGCGGCGCGCGGGAGCGGCGCGCAGACCTCCGATCCGCGTCGTGACCCACGCCGCGCACACCACGACGGCAAGCTGACACATGACGTTCACGACGAGCAGCGCGGCGTCAGTCATCATCTTCGGCGCCCTCCGCGTACGCGTCGATCATGCGCTGTATCTCGCCGATCTCCTCGGACGACACGCGTCTCGTCTCGATGAGCGTCGTCACGAGTTCGGACGCTGAGCCACGGAACAGCCCGTCCAGCATCTCGCTCACCATGCCGCGCGACACAGCGCTCCGCTCCGTAAGCGCGCGGTACACGAACGTCCGCCCCTCCTTGCGATGCGTGAGGAACTCCTTCTCCTCGATCTGCCGGATCACGGTCGCGACGGTCGTGTACGCGAGCTTCCGCTTGGGGTACAGGACCTCCCACACCTGCCGCACGGTCGCTTCGCCGCGATCCCAGATGATCTGCATCACCTCGAGCTCCAACGCTCCCAATCGCCTGCGCATGCAACGGCTCCTGCTCTGCTACTGTCCTGGTCACTCCTGTGCGACGGCAACGACATACTATATATATAGTACGCAGGGCGTGGGCGCAAGGCGAATGCCGTCGACGGCCGTCCGGCGGGCGACGCTCGGCCGGTATTGCGCGGTCCCATGGATTCCCGTATGTTACCCAAGTCCCTGACGCCTTCACACAACGCGTCGGGTCAACGCTGAGGAGGTTTCGCGTATGGTTCGCCACCTATTCCAGGCCGCGATTGCGGCAACGCTTCTCATCGCACACGCGTCCCTCGCCTCTGTGGGGGTTCCAGATCCCGCCGTGGAGTGGCTGTTCAACGAGGGCTCGGGCAGCACGGTCGCGGATAGCTTCGGGGGAACCGACGGGACCATTGTCGGCGACGCCACGTGGACCGATGGGTCGCTCGTGTTCGACGGGGCGACAGCCGGTGTGAAGTTCCCAGACTCTGACTTCATAAACGTCAACAGCGGGCCGTGGCAGAACCGCACCGTCATCGCGGTTTTCACGCCAGCGGACGCGGACATATCGGGGCAGAAGCAGGTTGTCTTCGAGGAAGGCGGCCGGACACGCGGCGCGGTCATCTACGTGTACGAAGGCAGGGCGTACGCTGGCATGTGGAATCGCGCGGAGTACAACTGGAACGGCGAGTGGCCGTCGGCGCCCATTGGGTCGGGTTCCGCCCACGCTGTCGCCTTCGTGCTGCGGGACGCCATCGACGCGGTGGAGCCGGGCAGGTATGAGATGTGGATGGACGGCGCGATGATCGCCTCGCTACCCGGCGGTGAGTTCTACAATCACGGGGACGACACGGGAGTCGGGCACACGAATCAGAACGTAGTGTTCCACGACGACGACGGGAACGGCTCCGACCGCGACTACTACGCGGGCTCGATCGACTCCATTCGGTTGTGGAACGTCGCGCTACTCCCAGAGGACCTGGCGCGCGAGGCGACGGCGGTAGAGCCGCGCGGCAAGGTCGCCGTGCGCTGGGCCGCGCTAAAGGACGAACGCTAGGGACGTTAGAGGGACGGGAGCCGGGCCGCACACACCCGGCCTCCCGTTGCGGTCACGACCAAGGAGGTGTCCGATGCCACGTCATACTGTACGCGTGCTACTGTGGCATGGTTGCCGCGGCTGCTCGCGCCGCCCCCGATCCAGACGCAGCCTGGCTGTTCGACGATGGCGGCGGCAAAACAGTCGAGGATTCGGCGGGCGCCATCAACGGCGTTGTGAACGGGGCTGCCGACTGGGTCACCGGGCTCGATGGCGGGGCGCTAAGGTTCGATGGCTCGACGGTCATTGAGCTGCCTGACTCCAACCTCATCAACACCGGCGGGCCGTTCCCCAAGCGTACGATCATCGCCACGTTCAGCGCCGATGATGTAAGTGACGACTCCCAGAAGCAGACGATCTTCGAGGAGGGTGGTCGCACGCGCGGTCTCGTCATCTACGTCTACGATGGCGAGGTGTGGGTCGGAGGATGGAACCGCGCGGAATACAACTGGCATGGCGAGTGGATCTCAGCGCCAGTCAAGGACAGCGTCTGGTACCAGGTGGCCCTCGTGATCCGCGATGGCACGGGCGCGGTCGAGGACGACGTGTTCGAGATGTGGCTCAACGGCTCGCTCATAGACTCCCGACCTGGCGGACAGCTCCACGCGCACGGGGACGACAACGGTATCGGCGCGGTCAACCAGAACACGGTCTTCCACGACGAGGCGGGTTCTGGCGACAACATCGACTACTTCACCGGCGTTATCGACGACATCAAGCTGTGGGGCGCGTCGCTGGCGCCCGCCGACATAGAGTCGGAGGCGCGAGGGTTCCTCGCCGTGCAGGCGCGGGACAGGCTAGTGACGCGGTGGGGGTCACTCAAGCGAGCGCGGCGGTAGGCGGGAGGCAAGGTAGGCGCGCGGTGGGTGGCCTCGCGCGCTAGCCTTCGCCTGGCATGGCGCCCGCCGCGCGAGCTATCCACGCGTCGACGCGGGGTAGCTCGGACGGCGCATCTACCGCGCGGTTGCGCCCGTCTACGGCGCCATACGTCAGCACGGGCAGCGGCAACAGCGCGCGGCTCAACGCCCCGATGTCGCCTACCGTCACAATCCCAGGCACAACTGCGTCCTGCGGGACGTAGCAGTGCGTCGCGTCGAGCACGGACGCGTACCTAGCCAACGTGCCGCCAGCGACGACGGCCGTCACGCCGTCCTCGTACAGCCCTGTCAGCAGGGCCAGAAGGCCGCTGGCAGGCTCGCTCAGCAGTGGCTCATCGCCCTCGCCGAGGAGCGGGTCGGGGAAGTCGTCCGGGTTCGTCGGAGCGAACGAATCGCCCCACGCGATCACCGCCGGCCACTGCGCTTGCAGGTGCTGGCACAGGCCCCGCATGGCGCGAAGTTTCATGGCGAGGAGCGAATCTCCGAGCATCCACTCCGTGGCGTCCATGGCTGTCGCTGCGCCACTCCAGCTACGGTCGTCGTCGGGCTGGAGGTCGCCGGTGAGCGGCAGATCCGCGAGGCAGACTGCGATGCCCTGGCCCAGTAGGCCGCCTATCTCACCGGCCCGGTGGGCGAGGAACCCGCGCGCGCCCTCCTGCGCGACGCACACGACCACCCGTCCGGTGGCGGCTGTCGCACGCGGCGTCAACGTGAGATGCGTGAGCGTGTCGCCGTCGGCCGTTCGCATGACGACACGGCGCGCGTCGTAGCCATCGGCCCTGTCGGTCGTTGTCCGCGTTGTGCGCAGTGTCGCGGGCTCGGTGTGCCCCAAGAGACCGGACCACGCTTGCCGTAACCATGTGCGGCGTTCCAGTGGCGGCACGGCATCGGCGTCGCGCCGCGCAGCCGCGGCGCGTGCGTGCCCCAGACTACGTATGACCTCGTGACCCGGGCGGATGCCGAGTCGATCGCGCGTTTGCTCGTTCAGGCAACGGAGCGTCTCGTCTTCGCGCCGGTCGCTCATCTCCACCGGGATCGGCATACCGTACCAGCGCTCAAGCGCCTCGTGGATCATCCGCCGGTGCTCGACCCCAATCTGGTTGCAGTGCGTCGCCGCGGGCGGGCGTCCCGTGAGAACGCCCGCGCCATGCGTGTAGGCCAAGCTGTCGTCGGCGTCGTACAAGCCGTACACCTGACGCAGTCGCTTCCAGACAGGATCGCGCTCGCGGTCCCACGCGAATTCGTGCGCGTAGATGAGTCGGCGCGGCGCGATGGACGCCACGATCACCCACGGTAGGAACCCGTCGCGGGCGCTGAGCCGAAGGTTGCGCGTCGACTCCCACGAGCCGCTGCCCATGTAGTTGAACGCAGACTCGGCGTCGTCTGGCAGTGGGCACTGAGTCTCCGGTTGCGGCCCGCCGAAGTTGAACGGCACGACGCACGAGATGCGCTCGTCCAACGCCGCAGCGACCGCGGCTGGGTCGCCGCCTCCAGCGACTGCGCCCATGAGAATGACCGCGTCCGGGTCGACGCCATTGCGGCCAAGGAGCAGGTCGACGCCGCGCCGAATGCCATGGACCATCCACCCCATCAGGCTGTCGCCGATGACGTGGAGGCGCGCCGCGCTCATACGACGGAAGCGGTAGTCCTGGCGGGGGCCGGGCGGGTGGTCGCGTCGTTCGCCGTACCCGAACTGGTCCATCACGAGAACGTGGCAGCCGGCGCGCGCCCACGTCACCCCCATGTCCTGCAACTCGCCCTGCGCCTTGCCGGCGTGATGGCTGTGGACGAGGACGATGGCAGGATGTCGCCCCGGCGCTGGCGTTGGGCAGTAGAGGTTGGCGGCGACCCACACTCCGGCGCGGCTTTCGTAGGCGAGGTTCTCGACGCGGTAGCCGTCCGCGTCGATGCACGCAGCCACGTGAGTCTCAGGAACCCCGCGAGACTCGACGGCCGCGCCCAGGGAGTGGCGTAGCGCCTCTATCCTGGCTCCCGCGAACGCGCGCCACTCCTCGCGGCTCGACACACGTTCCCACGCAAGAGCATCGCGCCTGTTGGCCTCGAACTGCCGCGCGCGAAGCGACGCGCGGTAATCAGCCGCCGCGGTCTCCCGCTCTGCGGGTGTGAGCGTGCGTGCATCGATCTCGGGCGCCGCGCGCCCCTCGTTAGACGTCTGAGGCATGAGCCAGATCCTGATCGGTCTCCATGGGTCGGGGAGAATACCATGGCTGGTAATGTGCTGCCCTGGGCGCCTGCGGCACTGGTGGAGTCGGGCGGTATCCCAGTCCACGCTCAAGGTCGCTCCCGTACGTGCCGATACACGAAATGTCAGACTGTACGTCCCCCGCGCGGGACGGACCCTATCCCTCCGGTCATGCGCAACACGGCCTCGCCCTAAGGCGGCGCGTTGCTTGATCCTTGTTCGCAGTCCAGCAGTACGTGCGTCCAGGAACAGCACCTCGGACGCTCTCGCGATTCGCGCCAACGCGTGTAGGCGTACAGCATCACCGCCTCGCGACATGGCAAGCGACCCGCGCGCCTGCGCTTCCCCAACCGAAGGTTGCGGGAAGGGACACGCGATGTGTGCAACCCTAGGCCCGGGCGCCATGCGCGGCCGACATCGCTGTCGGTCCGACCATGGGCTACCCGGCACGCCGCCGATGGCGCGTGCGCCATGCGGTAGGCAGGAGTACATCTACCATGTTCCGGCTCAACACGAACGTCCTATCCATCACTGCGCAGCGAGCCCTCTCCCGGGTCGACAAAGATCTCAATACGCGCATGCAGCGCCTATCGACCGGCTTGCGGATCAATCAGGCTGCCGATGATCCCGCGGGCCTTACGGCTTCCGAGACGCTGCGGGCTCGCATCGCCGGACAGAAGACAGCGGATGACAACATGTCGCGCGCCATCGTGCTGCTGCAGACCGCCGATAGCGGCCTGTCGCAGATCGGCAACATCCTCATTCGCCTGAAAGAACTGGCGGAGCAGTCCGCGGATGGCACGCTAAGCGACACGAATCGCAGTGGTATATCGGACGAAGCCGAGCAGCTGGTCGCTGAGATCGACCGCATTGCATCGACGACGACGTTCAATGGGATCAGCCTGATCGACTCCGCTGGCGTCACGCAGTCTCGTACGAACCTGACGTTCTACGTTGGTGACGGGACTGGCGATACAACGGGCGCCATGGTCGTAGGTTTCGCACTCAAGGGCGTCGCGTTCACCGCCACCGGCCTGGGGTCGATTGGAGACTCGGCGTACAACTTGACGTTGGCGGACTTCCTGGGCCAGGCGTCGGCGCAGGCGCTCGTAACGTCCATCGACGACGCGGTAACGACACTCGCGACGATCCGCACGGATGTCGGCGCCTTCCAGAACCGTCTCGAACGGTCGCAGGCGGACCTCCAGTCCGCGATGGAGAACGCGACCAACTCTCTGTCGACAATCCGGGACGCCGACTTCGCGACGGAGGCGTCGGCGCTGACACGCGCGCAGATCCTGTCGCAGTCCGGCGTATCGATGCTGACACAGGCGAACCTGGTGCCACAGCTCGCGCTCACCCTGGTCCAGTAGGGCGCGCGCGGAGCTCCGTGGAGGCGGCGCGCATCGCCCCGTTCTCAGCCATCCCCGCGCCCGCGCCGCCGTGAGAACGCCGCAAGAGGAGAGGAATCCGCCCGTTGCGCATAGACATCCACACGCACGCCGTCGACGACGCGCTGCACTGCTCGCCGGACTTCCTCGCGGACGCGCGGCGCATGCGCGTCGAACCCGTCACGGTGGGCGGCGCGGCCTCGGCGGGCGACACGAGCTCCTACTTCGATCGGTACATGGCCGCGATGGAGCCGGTTGATCGCTGCGTTGTCTTCGGCATCAAGGGTCGCCACACGGGCATCTACGTCCCGGACGAATTCGTCGCCGAGTTCGTCGCGCGGGCGCCCAACAAGCTCATCGGCTTTCTCAGCGTCGATCCGCACGACGACGACTTCTTCGACCAGTTCGAGAGAGGACACACGGACCTTGGCTTGCGAGGCGTGAAACTCGGCCCGATCTATGCCAACTTCGATCCGACCGACCGCCGCCTCGACGCTCTGTACGCGCGCTGTCAGACGCTTGGCCTGCCCATCCTGTACCACATGGGGACCACCTTCGTTCGCGACTCGCCGCTCAAGTACACGCGGCCGTACCTCATTGACGAGGTGGCGACACGTTTCCCCGACCTGAAGATGGTCATCGCGCACCTCGGCCACCCGTGGGAGGGCGAGACGGTCGTCACGATCCGCAAGCACCCGAACGTGTTCGCGGACATCAGCGCCCTCTTCTACCGGCCGTGGCAGCTGTACAACTCGCTCATGCTCGTCCAGGAGTATGCCGTCTGGCACAAGGTGCTCTTCGGCAGCGACTACGCGGTTACGACTCCGGCCGAGTCGTACGGTGAGCTCCTCTCCCTCAACGACATGCTCGAAGGCACCAAACTCCCCCGCGTGAGTTACGACCGCCTCGACGAGGTGTTCGAGCGCGACAGCTTGAGCCTGCTCGGCCTCGACTGAGCCTCCCCGGAGCAGACCGACGTCCATGCGATCCACGAACCTGTCGCGGCTCTGCGGCGCCCTGCTGCTGCTCGCCGCCTTCTCCGCCAGCGCGTTCCCAACACGGCCGATAGACGAAGGCGAACTCCACGCGCGGGCCCAGGATCCGCCGCGCCCCGAAGTGCTGCTCGACGCCGTGGGAGCCTCAGAGCTGTTCAGGGGCCGCGCGGCGAAGATGGTCATACTGCACGCGGGACCGCACTGGGCAGGCACTGAAGGCCATCGGGGCGCGCTTTGGCTCGTGGACTTCTCCCGCGAGCCCCTCGATCCCGCGCTCGTCCGCACGGACGCCCACACGTGGATCGGCGACCCGTCGATAAGCCCCGATGGCACACGCGTCGTCTACCACGACGGCCGCCACATCTGCGTCTGCCGACTCGAGGAGGGCGGAGGAGAGGCAGCCCGTATAGGCGCTGGATACGACCCCAGATGGTGGATTCAGCCCGAGACGGGCGACGAGTACATCATCTATGTCAGCACGCGGTGGGAGAACAGCGCGAACGTCCGCGGCGACACGTATATCCGCAAGGTGGCCCGAGGAGAGACGCGGCCCGTTGGCGAGCGCGCCACGTTGGTGCGTGGGTACGCGCTTCGCGGCGGCCGCTCGCGCGACGGCCGTTACATGAGCACCGCGCAACCAGGCTGGATATGGGCGGAATTGCGCCCTAACGACACGGACGACGCGCTCGTCCGCATCATCGAGAATCGGGGCGGAGGATACTGCAACGTGTCTGTCAGCCAGGATCCGGCGCATCCAGAACGCTTCCTATGGCTGGACGGCCCGCATCGCAGGCTCTTCTACGACCCAGTCACCAACGCGAGCATCCCGCCTCTGGCGCCCTACCGCGAGTTCACGTACACGGAGTGGTCCACGCACCGGAACTTCATGACGGCGAGCTTCTACGGCGCGGGCATTCGCGAATTCGAGCCCCAGCGTCACGTTGTCGGCGTCTACGACTGGACGCGCCAGAGGTGGACTCCCGCGGCCCGCGGCGCAGCCACACACCACCTGTGGGTGGAGGAGACCGAGGCCGACGTAACCGTGTCGCCCTTGGGGCTGGCGGCGGGAGCTAGCGACGGGCCGCTGTCGATTGGCCAGCAGATACCTCGGGACTGGCCCTCCCGCAAGGACGGACTCGTGTATGTCTGGGAAACCGCGCATGTGGCGCCGCGGACCTTCAACGCGGCTGGCGAGCCCATCGCTGCGGTCGGCGGTCACCCCACCCCGCGCGGTCACGTCCGCCACACGCGAAGCGGCGCGATGCGCTTGGAGGGCGGCGCTTACCACACGCACGGCGTGTCCGAGCAGGTGCTGCCCATTCTCGCGCACGCGGATGGAGCGACTCTCGAAGCGTGGGTCACCGCAGGCGCGACCAGCGTTCCCGCGGCGGCGCCCATCGTCGCTCTGCCGGGCGTCTACGGCCTCTGGCAGGATGCGGATCGGTTCCTCTACGCCGTGGGACGTGGCGGAACTCGCGGCGCGCCTGTCGAGACCGGTGTCGCGCGCCACGTCGTCATGACCTACGCCGACGACGTTGTGCGGGTGTATACGAACGGGGCGTTCACGAGCGAATTCTCGGCACATCCCGCTCCGCTGTCCGAGCCGGTCGGGACGCCTCTGGTCTTCGGTGGTGTTGCAGAAGCGGGCGGCACGCCGCCGTGGCGCGGACGCGTTGAGGGCGTCGCGATCTACGCGCGCGCGCTGGATGCCGACGAAGCCCTCGCGAATTACCGTGCCTACGCCGCCCGGGTCTCGGCCAGACGCAGCGTTGCTGCGTCGTCGGCGACGGCCCGGCTCATCGCCACTCCCGACATGCCTGACCCGTCGCAGAGCGCATACAAGCGCGCGTGGTCGGCTTTCGAGTATGATGTCGAGCAGGTCCACTCGGGCGATGTCCCATCGGGCCGCATTTTGGTTGCTCGCTACGTGTGGATGGACGGTGAGGAGTTGCCCGCCGCGCACGCGGAGCCGGGCGACCGGCACGAACTTCTGTTGGAGCCTTACGAAGCGAACTCGCAGATTCACAGCGAGCGACAGTTCCATCTCGACGACGTGGACGTCGACACGCCCATGTTCTACGACGTCGGCCCACTCACGGAGGACTAGCGCATGGACAACACCGAAGAGGTAACGTATCCCGACGAAGTGCAGGCCGTCCTGGAGCACGAAGGGGTCGACGAGCCGGAGCTGCTGGGCAAGGGCGGCGAGGGCCACGTCTTCGCCAAATCCGACACCGAGATATTCAAGATATACCCCGGCGGAGACGAGGCGTACCTCGAGAAGCTCAAGCGCGTCCATGGCGTGCTCGCCAGACGCAGCCTCTCGTTCGATACGCCGCGGATCAAGGAGATTCGCACGTGCGACGGCACCCCTTACACCGTCGAAAAGCGGCTACACGGCACGCCCATGGCGCAGGCGTGCGCCAAGGCGACGCCTCAGGACCGGCAGACGATCCTCCTCGCCTTCCTCGACGCCGCGTACGAGCTGGGCACCGTCGACATGCCTCGGCAGGCGCTCGGCGACTACGTCGAACGCGAGGATATGCTCAACACGAAGTCCTGGCCCGAGTACCTGCTCGCCAAGCTTGACGAGGCGCTCGAGAAGTCTCGTGAGAGGCTAACCGCTGACGTCGAGGGTTTCGACGTCGTTGTCGACTATCTCCGTGAGCAGATCCCGGCGAGTCTCGACTGCGAGGACAAGAAGCTTGTCCACAACGACTTCTGGCCCGCGAACGTGCTCGTCGGCGAGGAGAACAACATCGCCGCGGTCATGGACTACAGTATCCTCGCGGTTGTCGGCGACAACAGGCTGGATCTCTGCGGCGCCCTGAACTATCTCATCCTGGACGACGGGTTCACCCGCCACGACGCGGACTTCCTGCGAGCGCACCTCAAGTTCCGCGGCGGCGATGAGCTCATGGACATACTGAACATCTACTACGCGTACTCCGCCATCTTCTGGGGCGAGAGCGTGGAGTTCGAGGATCCGCTGCTGTACGAGTGGGTGAAGACAGCCCTGAAGATAACCGTGGATCGACTTACCTAAAGTCGATGCGGAACGCGGCCAGATGCTCCGACGGTTGGCGTGGCGGCAGCGTGATCGCGAGGCGGCCGCCATGCTGCGCCCATTCCAGGTCGCCCGGATGGCCCAGCAGGCCCACGGTCGCCACGGCTCGGTGTGAGCCGTCAGCTCGCGAAATCGGCACGTCCAACGTGCGGCGCTCGCCTGGCCACTCCAATTCGAAGGCATACAGCGTGTCGCCCTTCGTCGTGAAGCGCAGCGAGCCGTCGCCGTACGTGTGCCAGGGCCGCGTCTCGTAAATCCCCTCGCCGTTCACGCGCATCCACGCCCCGATGTCCCGCAGGATCGTCTCCGTCTCGGAGTCGAGCGTGCCGTCCGCGCGTGGCGGGACGTTCAGCAGCATGTTGCCGTTCTTGCTGACGATGTCTATCAGCTCGCGGATCATGTCGCGCACGGGGCGATACGGCGCTCCCGTGTGATAGCCCCACGGCCCGATGGACGTGTCCGTCTGCCACGGCTCCTCGAGCAGGTCGCCCGCGAGGCTGCGCTCCATGTCCTGCGTCGCGACGCCGGGGATGTACGTGCCGTGGTCGGCGTGGTCCTTGATGCACATCACGCATTCCTGCCGCCCCCCGTGCCACTCCTGGTTCCGGTTGTAGTAGTACGCCATCAGCTCCATGCCCGTGCGCGCGTCGTCGTCGCCCTGGAACGGTATCGCGCCGTCGAGGTACAGGCGATCGGGCTGGTAGTTGTCGATGAGATCCTTGATCCTGCGCGCCCACTCCGCGCGCCACGACGCGGGGGGATTCAGCGGGTGACGGAGGTCGGTGTCCTCGTGAGCCTCGATGTAGAAATCCGCGAGGGCGGGGTCGGCGCCGTCGTACGGGACACCGGCATGCGGGCCTTCCCTATCGGCGCCCTTGTTCACGTTGAACCAGCTGTACGTGCGCTCCAGGTGCGTCGTGACGCCCCACCGCAGACCGTGCTTCAGCGTCGCCGTTCGCCACAGTCCCGTGATGTCCTGCTCGGGGCCCATGTTCACCGAGTTCCAGCGGTGATGTTTGGAGTTCCACAGGTCGAAGTTGTCGTGGTGGATCGCGCACGGCGTGAAGTACCGCGCCCCGGCGTCCTTGAAGAGGCCGACGAGGCGATCGGGATCGAACTTCTCGGCGCGCCACAGCGGGATCAGGTCCTTGTACCCGAACGTCGACGGGTGGCCATACGTCCGCGTGTGATGGTCGTATGCGGCCTGGCCCGGGATGTACATGTTCCTCGCGTACCACTCGCCCTGCGCGGGCACGGAATACACGCCCCAGTGCACGTAGATCCCGAACTTGGCGTCCCGGAACCAGTCTGGGCACCGATACGCCTTGAGTGATTCGGCCGTGCCCTGAAATGCTGGCATGGGTGGTATGCTCCGTAGAGGCCCGTCGCGTGGCGCTGCGACGCCGAGGCGGCGCGCGGGCGTGATGTGTGTCTGACTGTCCAGGAGACGGGCCGGGTCGCCGTGCCTAGCCTATCTTACGGGCTGGGGCTTCCAGCGCAAGCCGCACTCCTGGCACCGGTGGCTGCGGCGCAGGAATGGGAGCGGCACGCTCAGGAGTAGCCACGACACGTAGACCAGCCTACGGCGGTACCGCTCCCTGCCTACCCGTTCCGACCCGCAGACGGGGCAAGCTTCATCGGGGTCGGAGTCCTCAGGAGCCGGTGAGGGCGTGTCAGCCGACACGTCGAGGGCCAGCAGATCACCCGCGCGCTCGGCATCGGAGCCGTGCACCTGCAGCTTCACTCCGCCGACGGCGTTGGACCACATCCAGTTCATCGTGACGAGGTTCTCATCCGCCAGGAACGCCTCGATGCCAGATTCCTCCAGCCGCGTGAGGGCGACCCGCGCCTCCAAAGCCTGGGTGTAGGTGGCGACGGTCACCAGCGTGCGTGGCGCGTCGCGATGGTGGTCGCTCATGGGCGTCTTCTCACGGATCACGACTGTTGAGGCGCTCTACGTGAAGATACGGTAGCACGAGACATGCCGGGGTGCAGGTGAGTCGCGGGCCGCGCGTAGCGTGAGGCTCCGCGGCCAGACGAGCCGCGTGTTACTCGATTCTGGTTGTCTGGACGCGCTCGCCGTGGCTGTCGAAGACAAGACTTGCGCGGGCCCCCGACGCGTCTGGCGTGAAGACGAGCCGGTAATGCTCGTGCGTGATGAAGAAGCGCGTCTCTGACTCTGGCAGCAGCGGGGATTCGTCCGCGTCCCCGATGGCGACTCTCAGTTCGCCATCGACGAGACGCACGCGCACCTCAGCCCCGTTGAACTCCGTGCCCACGAAATACACGCCCACGTACCGTCGCAGCGTGGCAACAGGTACCCCGACAGCGACTGGCTCCGGCGGCGGCTCACGCCTGCTGGCCGGATCGAACGGAACATACCCAATCCAGTCGAACGGCGAGTAGGTGTCGCCGATGGCGGTCTTGACTATCTCTCGCGCCACGCCTTCGAGGTTTTGGCTGTTCGAGAGCAGTGTGATTCCGACGCCGCGCTCCACGAACGCGACGGCATACGCCTGTCCCGGATCCTTCCCGTAATGGAAGAACGCCCGCCCGACGTCGCAATCAAACCGGCCCCAGCCGAGACCCCATGCCAGATCGACCCCGCGGTCGCCCTCAATGCCCTGCCACGCGCCAGGACCGGCAATGCGGCGAGAGGTTATCGCAACGTGCGGTCGCAGCATCTCGCCAACGGCTTCTACTCCACGAGATTCGGCCTGTAGGAACCGTACGAGGAACCGCGAATAGTCACCAGCAGTTGTGAGCAACGAACCTGCGGCGCCAGCGCGCTTCATCTTTGGATGGTTCCTGACACGACCGAACTCGTCGTGCGGCCGAGCATAGTTCTCGGAGAACTCGTCGCGCCAGACATAGCTGGTGCGCGTCATCCCCAGCGGCCCGAAGACGCGCTCCTGCGCCAATTGCTGGAGACCGGTCCCCGTGGTCTGCTCAACGGCCTTCTGTAGCAGCGCAAAGCCTTCGCCGGAGTACCCGAAGCGGGCGCCAGGATCGACCCGAATTCTGAGTCGTCCGTCGTCCTCGAACCACCGCCAGTTTGGGAAGCCCGTGGTATGGCTGAGCGCCATGCGGGGCGTGATGCGTTCGTACCGCAGGTCGTCCGCGAGATCCTCGTACGCTGGGTCATCGTGCAGCGGAATCGGGAGGTACTCCACGAGCGGACGGTCCAGCTCAAGGACGCCGTCTTCCGCGAGCGCCATGACGAGGTAGGCGAAGACCGGCTTGGCAAGCGAGGCCGCCGAGAAAACCGTGTCCGTGTCCACGGGAGTTCGCGCGCTGGCGTCACGGTAGCCGAGGGCGGACACGTCTGCCATCTGGCCGTCGCCAATGATGGCGAACGATAGCCCCGTGACGCCCGCCTTCTCAGCAATCGCCTTCACGGATTCCCGCACACGCATGAGCCCGATGCGGGATCCGTCTAGCTGTAGCACACAGACCTCCTCGACAGCCGCCGCGCCGGCGAACGTCGCCACCGTGACCATCGCCGCGATCACGGACACACCAGTCGTGGCCTGTATTCGCGCCTACTGTACGGATGTATTGATCTGGGTGCAATCGATGGAGCGACGCGTACGCCGCGTTGCGGCGTCGAGGGATGTCCGAGGTCGAAGCCGGGCGCGCCGATACGTCCTTGACGAGAAGCAGGGCCGCGCGGTGGTTCAGGACATCCACGAACGGAGGACGATAATCGTCACGCCGAACACGGTGATACCGATCACATAGCGCAACTCAGAGATGTGCCGAACGAGCCATGTGCCCGCGCCAGAAAGTCGCATACGTTGGTTCCCACGTGAACGCGAGAGCGGCAACCGCCCCCGCAACTACACAAGAATACCGCCGTCAGCAACGTCTGTCTGTCGGGCATACGGTGGAAATAGTTGGCGTCGGCGTCGGGCATTACCCGACACTCGGTGGGCGCGGCACCCAACGGGCTGGCTATTCGAACCGCACGAGGACCACGGAGGCGGGGGCGATCCCGCGGGAATCTAGAGGCAGGTCTATGGTCACGACGTACATCCCTGCCGTTCCACCTTCACGGCGCACGCTCGACACCTTCGCCTCCACCGATCCAGGAGCGCCCGGTAGCGACACGTGTACGGACTTGCCAAGGCCGGCGCCCAGAAGCTGTGAAGTGGGAAGCGCCACCTCTGCCACGAGCCTCGCCGGGTCGACAAGTGTCAGGAGAGGAGCCTCCGACGCGTACGTCGTTCTGCCCGACCGCGCCAATTCGCCCGCGGAGACGTTCACCTGGGCGACAACGCCGTCCACCGGCGCCGAAACCCGCAGCCACTCGACCTGCTGCACTGCCACCGCCACCGCAGCCTCAGCCGCCCCAACAGCCGCCGCCGCCGCTGCCACCGTGTGTGCGCTCTTCTCCTCGTCGAGGTCGACGAAGGCGCGCGTCGCGTCTCGACGGACGCCCGCCTTGCGCACGGCCAACTCCGCCTCCTGCTCGCGAGCCTTCCGTCCTTCTCTGACGGCCTCCAGGGACTTCGTCTCGTGGCCGAGCGCGTCCGTCCAGATCGCGATGAGGCGTTCCGAAGACGCGATTTCATCGAGCGCGGCCTTCACGTCCTCGTCTCGTGCGGCGAGGCCCTGGGTGTGCTCCTCGCTCGCGGTCACGGCGGTCGCGTGCGACAGTTGCGCCTCCTCGACGGCACTCGCAGAGGCGAAGTTCTGCGCCTGTAGCTCCTCCATGCGTTGTTTCTCGCGCTCCGCCTTGGTCAGGCCGATCGCTAGCGACGCCCCTCGCGCCTGGGTCGCTTCCCGCTGTAGCTGCGCGTGGGTCAACTGATTCCTGGCGCGGTCCAAGTCGGTCTGCCCGCGTTCCACGTCGGACAGCGTGAACGCCATATTGCGCTGCTGGTCGTGGATGGTGCGTGTGGATTCGAACCGAGTGTTGGCCAGAGAGGCGACGGCAGCTTCGTAGTCCGCCTCCCACTCCCCGAGCGACGTCGTGAGCTCGAGCGCCGCCATCTGGCTGTCCAGTTCGGCGGCGCGCGCCAGGGCCTGGGCCTGCGCCAGCTTCGCGCGCGCCTCGGCCACTAGCTGGACGAGCTCAGGGTTGTGCAGTTCCAGGAGCAGATCGCCGGCCCGCACGACATCGCCCGGCTGCGCGACCACGCGCGCGACCGCGCCGTCCACGTAGGCGTGGATGCCGACGCTCTCGGCCGCCCTCGCGACGCCTGGGACGACCAGTGGCGATGTGGATGCTGGGACATCCGAGGGCGCCTCCGTGGTCGCGGTGGAGGGCGGCGCCTGCGCCTGTGCTGCGGGAGCGCCACCCATGTCGCACCCACTCCACAGCGCCACGGCGGCCGCCAGAAGCAGCGGAGGCAGAAGATTCGACCGTACGGGCATTCGTTTCTCCGAGCCAGGGACACCGCTCACGAGGGTAGCCTGACACGCGCGGCTAGACAACGGCGTCACTCGCGCACCGCCTCCAACCGCTCACGTGCGACGCGGCCAATCCATAGCGTGCCGAAGTGGTCCGACAGCTCCTGGAACGCGCGCGTCGCCTCTGCGGTCTTCCCCGCCGCGCGCAGCCGATCCGCAGCGTAGAAGGCGTCGGCCCCAGTCGTCATCCCCTCGGCGCACAGAGCGGCCGCGACTTCACCAGTAGGAACATCGACGTGACTGAGTCGCGCCACGCCGGGCGGAGATGCGTCTGTGAGAATCCCGTAGGCTGACGGGACGCGCTCGCCGAAGAGCCGCGCGCGGAAGTCGGACACGGTCCCGCCGAGAGCGTCTCCCGCTTCGCGTCCAGCCGACAGGTCGATGTCGGCGGTGACGATGGCGTCGGGCTCGCTCCCACCATCCGCGATGATCTCGCCGTGTGGGTTGATAACCATGCTGCCGCCACCGCGGAAGGCGACGACGACGTACAGGAAGTTGTCCGTCGCGCGCGTTCTGAACGCTGCGAGGCTAGCGTCGCCTCTAGCCATGGATGCGCCGCCCATGGTCAGGTGGAAGACGATGTCAGCGCCTCCCAGCGCCAGCGCGCGCGTTGTCTCCGGAAACGTCATGTCGTAGCAGATGCACATGCCTACGGAGCCGACCCCGTCCACCTCGAACACGGGGAACGAGTTCCCACGCGCCCTCGCCTGCTCGCCGATGGGTAGCTGCACCTTCAGATACCGCCCGACCTCGCGGCCGTCTCGCCCAAGCAGGATCGCGGTGTTGTAGACGTGGTCTCCGTCAGCGCAGTCGTTGCAGCAGACGATCGCCATGTCACGTCGCGCGGCGATCTCGGCGAGACGCGCCAGCATCTCCTCCTCTGCGGGCCGCAGCAACTCGCTGACTTCGCCCCAATGACCCGACTCCCACTCCAGCGTGCCCAGCGTGTCCTCTGGGAAGGCGGCGATGTCGCAACCCATGTCCGCAGCGCGCTCCGCCAACGCGCACAGTTCGTCCAGGTTGGCACGAACGCCGGCAAGCGCCTCGCTGGGGCCGCCGACCTTGTAGGAGATGCACCGCCGCTTCGTCTGGATCGCCGCCACGCGGATCGTCTCGGACACGCCGTCCCTCCCTGCGAACTCCCTCTGAGTGTCGATAGCGTAAGGTATGGGGCCTGGCCAGCCCTGGCAAGCCGCCACGACCGTGTTTCACTTGCGCGCCGCGCCTGCAGGCCCGATACTCAATAACAACGCTATACGATCAGGATTGGTAGCGGCGCGGCTGCTGCGGAAAGGGACATGCGAATGCGCAGGACTCTCACAAGGCCGTTGCGTGTGGCGGCCATCGGCGTGGTGTGGCTGCTCGTGGCAGCATCCTTCTGGGGCGCGCGAGGCGACGCGGGCATGCGTGTTGCTGGCCGGGTGCTGACGTTCGATGACAATCCCATCCCTAACGAGAAGTTCGTCGCGGTCCACGACTGGCAAGTCCCGGACGAGAGCTGGATCCGAACGACGGTGCTCGAGGTGGCGACGGACGCAGCGGGCGCATATTCGGTTGAGTTGCCCGGGAAGGGACGCCATACGCTGACGCTCCCGCACAATGGGCAGTCGGCACGCCGGCACATACATGTGACGCGGCCTGGCGCGGGTGTTGCCCAGGCGGACCTGCCGCTCCGCAACGCGGCGTGGGGCGGCCGCGAACCCCACGACATTGGGCATCTCCTGCGCCGCGCCCAGCTCGGGGGTGAGTTGGCTCGCTGGGCGCGCACGCCCCTCCGGGTCGGGCCGCTGCCGGTCGGGCTGCGCCACGCCGGGCCGACAGACGGATGATGCGGCGACTGCTCATAGTGACGTGTGTTCTGCTGGTCGCGGGCGACGACGTCGTGCGCGCGGAACGCGGCACGACGGTAATACACGACATCGATAGCGGGGCGATCGCCGACAACCAGATGGGCATCCCGCCGCTACGACGTCTGCTCGTGTACGTTCCAGAGGGATATGCCGAGAGCAGGCGGACGTACCCGGCCATCTACTGGATTCCGGGCTGGGAGACGCCCGCGAGCCGGGAATACGTCGGCGCCCTCGACGAGGCCATTGGTGATGGAGACCTGCCCCCCGTCATCGTCGTGCACGTCGATGTCCGCGAGGGATTGGTCCTGCTAAACTCCTCGATGTTCGGACGGTGGGAGGACTTCATGACCGACGAGGTCGTCCCGTTCGTGGACGCGACGTACCGAACCGTCGCGCGGCCGGCGGGCCGAGCTCTGATGGGTCATTCCACGGGCGGGTACGGCGCGATGATGTTGCCTCTGCTACATCCCGGCATATGGGGCGCCGTGGGACTGAACGACGCCGCCATGTGGGGCGGGTGCGCGGCCGAGATGTTCTGGAGGACTGACTTTCCGTTCGATGCCGCAGTCGACGAATACGACTCACAGGCTTCCACGGTGCGCGCCCGCATCCAGATTGGGATCGCCTTGGCGCCGGACCCAGGAAGCGCGCTCGGGTTCAACGTCCCACGCATGTTTGCAGCTGAACTGCCCCCAGAGTGGCGTGGCCACTGCCTGCTGGACGTCGAGACCGTCATGGCTCGCAGCGCGGCCATGTCGCAGTTCGCCGCGATCGTGGTGGGCATTCCCAGCCACGGGCAGTACACCAACCGAGCGTACAACCTGCGCCTCGTCAGCGCGCTGCGGGAGGCGGGCGTCGACGCTCGGGCCGTCCCGATGCTAGGAGGGCATGGCGGTGACCGGCCACGCCGCTTCATAGCTCTGGCGGAGAGAGTCACCGACACTATGAACGTCGGTTTCCTCGATCCTGGCGTCGTCACCGTCGACGTTTGGGCCCGCCTCAGAGACGAGCGTGCGCCGTGACGCCTCGCCTCGTGGTGCGCGGCGTCGCCCTGGCCGTGGTCGTGATGTGCGCGCACGCCATCGATGTCCGGTACCACGACGTCGAGAGCGCGGCGGTCGCCGGCAATCAGATGGGCATCACCGCCACGCGTCGTACCGCCGTCTACCTGCCCGACGGGTACGCTGAGACGCGACGCTCGTACCCCGTGGTCTACTGGCTGCCCGGGTGGGAAACCCCTGCGAGTCGTGAGTACGTCTCCGCGCTCGACCATGCCATCGACCGGGGCTGGATACCGCCCATGATCGTCGTGAGTGTCGACGTGCGCGAAGGGATCCTCCTCCTCAGCTCCCACGCCTTTGGCCGGTGGGAGGAGTTCCTCGTGGACGAGGTCGTGCCTCTCGTCGACCGCGAATACCGCACCATACCTATCAGCGCCGGACGTGGGCTCATGGGGCACTCCACGGGTGGCTACACCGCCATGCTGCTGCCGCTAAGGCGCCCAGGCGTGTGGAGCGCCGTTGGGCTGAACGACCCGTCCGTGTGGATCGCGTGCGACGACGAGGTGAGGGCGCCGGACACGCTTGCCAACTACGCGGCGCAGGACGGTCACACGCGCACGGTCATACAGTTCGGGCATGCGGTGACGCCCAATCCACCAGCCCCGCGTGGGTTCGATACGCCCGCCGAGACTGCCGTCGAGCGCGCGTGGGCCAGGCATCGCCTGATGGACGCCGAGACCGTCGCCGCGAACAGGGACGCCTTGCTCGATCTGGCGCCGGTCGCTATCGTCGTACCGGCGCAGGGCGGCGGCACGAACAGGATATGGAATCTCAGGTTTCGAGACGCGCTACAAGCGCAGGGCGTCAACGTGGTGTGGCGAGACTCACCCGGCACGCACGGGAGCAACAGGCCCGAACGGCTCATCACGCTGCTGCTCACCGTGGGGCCTCAACTCACGCGACCTTTCCCAGATCCCACGCGAGCGAAGATCGCAGCATGGGCAACCCTAAAGCACGAACACGCGCGATGAAGGGCAGCCTGCTTGCTTGGTTTGTCCTCCTGGCGGTGGCCGCGGCGTCCGCCCGCGCAGGGACGGTGCACGTCCACGAGATCGAGAGCACGGCCGTCGCGGGCAACCTGATGGGCATCTCACCAACCCGTAGGCTGTTGGTCTATCTGCCCGAGGATTACGCGGCGACGCGGCGATCCTACCCGGTGATCTACTGGATTCCTGGCTGGGAGACGCCCGCCAGCCGCGAGTACGTCGCTGCCCTTGACGCCGCCATCGGCAAGGGATGGATGCCGCCGGCGATCGTCGTATCCATCGACGTGAGCGAGGGCATCGTGCTGCTCAACTCTCCCGTCTTCGGTCAGTGGGAGGACTTCGTCGTCGACGAGGTGGTCCCGTTCGTCGACAACGAGTATCGCACGATTCCACGCGCGGACGGCAGGGCGGTAATGGGCCATTCCACTGGCGGCTACGGGGCCATGATGTTCGGCGCGAGATACCCAGAGGTGTGGGGCGCCGTGGGCCTCAACGACGCGTCCGTTTGGGCCGGATGCTCCTTGCCGATCGAGGGGTTCCCGTCTGACTTCGACGCCTACGCGGAGAGTTCTGGCTACATGCGCGCGTGGACCCAGGTAGCCATCGCCGCCGCGTACGATCCGGCCTCGCCCCTTCTCTTCCAGGTTCCTGCCGCGGATGTCGGCGGGCAGGTGACGGAACCCGACTGGGAGCCTTACTGCCTATACAACGCGGCTGCCATGGAGCTCTACCGTGAGGCGCTGCTCGGTCTGGCGATCGTTGAGGTACTCGTCGCGTCCGGCGAAGGCGGCATCAGCAATAAGTGGCCCAACGGCGTAATGTGGGGCGAGATGCAGGCGCTGGGGGTGAAGGGGCGCCTGACGGAGATGCCGGGTACACACGGCGGCGACCGCGCGAACCGGTTCATCCTGCTCGCCCGCAGGATCCTGCCGCACCTCCACCGAGGCTACCCGGACCCCCGGGCGCGCGCCACGCCGTGGGCCGACTTGAGGGCCGAGAGAGCTCTAGGAGCGCGCTAGACACTGCGGCGCCACGCCGACGCTAACCCACGTCATATCCACGTGTAGACCGTCGTCCTCGTGACCAGACTCAGCAGCGGCCAGAACCCCGCCATCAGCGCCTCGCCCGCCGCGAGACCCATGAAGAAAGGCATCGCCCGCCGGTACGCGCGGAAGCCCACGAATCGCAGCAGCGTCGCCTTGATGGCAATGGCGATGAGCAGCGGGAACCAGAGATTGTCCGTCGTGCCGGGGGCGATGCCGATCACGTAACCCGCCGGGTGCAGCGGGCACCAGAAGTACCGCGCCCGAACGGAGAACATCCCAATGCTCGCGATGAAGCTCGCGCACAGCGCCGCTATCCCGAACCAGTTTGTGGGCCGCGGCGACTGTAGCCACGTCGCCAGGAAGTTGTACGTGTCGTTGCCGCCGCCGTGTATCTGCTCCGCGACCGACGGCACGCCCTCCCGGTAGATGAGCATCGGGTAGATGATGAGACTGCCGACGATTCCCACGATGCCGGCGATGAACAACGCCATCAGCATCGACCCGGGCTTGATTCTCGCCTGGTCCGCCAGCTTCATGGCCTCCATCTGGTGCGGCATGGGGTGCGTGCGGAACGAAGCGTACGACGCGCCGCTCAGCCAATTCAGCATGGAAAGCATCGTCAGGTTGCCTGGCCCCAGCGACCGCGTCCCAAACGCCGAGACGATGAGATGCTGCGGCGTCGCATATCCGATCGCGTGGATCGGGGGGCCGAGTTCCGCCCGCATCCGCGTGAGACCCACGACGACGCCGAGGTACGTGCTGATGTAGATGCCGAACCCCCAAAGCGACATCCCTGCCCGCAAGCAGATGACGAGCAGGCACAGGATGCACACGGTCAGAAGAACCGCCGCGGCGCGGTGCCCCTGCCCACTCGACAGCCGCACGCGTGAAGGCGTCAGTGTCAGCGCGACCCGCCTGAAGTGGCTCCTGCCCGTCCACAACGACACGGAGAGCAACGCCAGGATCGCGCCTGCCCCCTGTTCTCCCAGGAACGGATACCCCGGCGCGAGCCGTACGCCCATCGCGCTGCCCGCGACATATTGGAGCTTCTGGAACACGTAGAACACGACGACCGAGAAGGAGATGTCCAGCGGCAGCAGGTACCCCACGCCGATGAGGAACGGGTGCAGTCGCAGAGGCGCGGAGCCCATCGCGCTCCACGGCCGGTCGGTGAAGATGCGGTTCAGGTTGTGCGTCTTGATCGGGATGAGCGGCAGCGCCGGGTAGAAGAACTGGACGCCGTTCCACAGGTTCACGCCCGCGGCGATGGAGAAGCCGACCCAGAACACGTGATCGCCGAAGAGTCTGCCTGGATGCGTGGCGAGTTCGTGCGGCAGGCGTATGAGCGGGTACGCAAGTCGTTCTCGCGACACCCATTGCGCGCGGAACAGTGTCGTCAGGCACAGGAACGACACCATCAGCAGCAGGATCACGAACGACCACCAGAACAGTGGGGTCGCCCACGCCTCCCAATAGCCGCGCCCATACCCTCGGTTGAGGAACGACGTCTTGCCCGCGTAGAAAGCCTCCACCGCCGCCGGGTCGTCGACAACCAGCCACCTGGGCAGGTAGTTGAAGAGAAGGGCTTCCCAGTCGTTCTCCGTCGAGGCGTATCGGAACGCGTGCGGCAGCAGTCCCATGAGGCGCGGCATGAAGTCGTGGCCAGCGAAAGCGCTGCCAGTCGCCAGCATGCTGTATACGGTGATGAGTTCGGGTGGGCGAAGCGCCGCGCGCGGAGCCGCCTGTCGCAGGATCGTGTTGATCCACGTGAGGACGAGCAGCGCGAACGCAACGTTGATGGGAACGGCGATTATCGTCAGGTGGGCGTTGTGCCAGATCATCTCGCACAGGCCGAGCCAGTAGCTGTTCGCCAACAGCAAGAGGGATGCGATCACCACCGCGCGAACCGATAGCCGCTCGTTGGGCACGCGGCGCGGTGATGTGTGCATCGCAGCCCCCGGTCAGATGCGCGTGTGCACGGTTCATTGCCGCAGTGGCCCAAGCCGGTATGCGGCTTCGGCCCAGATCCTTGCGAAGAGCAGCCCGGCGGTCTGCATCTGGGTGGTTAGTGGCTCCGCCACGGGCCCGTCCGGGTAGTAGTCGCGCTTGTTGGACGAAAGGAACACGACCAGGCGACCCGTCGAGGACGCGTGGCGTGCGTATTCCATTGCGTGCTCGATGATGGTGCAGTCGGCAAACTGGTCGCCTCGCAACGAGGGCGGGTCGCGCCGCAGGTTTCGGGCTGCCGCGCGCAGCAGGCATTCGTCGTCATTGTCTAGCGTGGCGCCGACGCGGCGGATGCCGTCTGCCAGCCGGTCACACGCCTCCAGCGTCGGCTCGAACGCGTTGATGCCGTGCGTTGGCGGTCGTGACTCAACACGCAAGGTCTCGGCGGCCCCATGGGCGATGGCTAGCCGCTGCACGACCTGTACCCACCGGCTCGCCACGGTGTCGAGCACCTTCTGGATGTTCCGCTCGTACTCCTCGTGGACGTACTGAGGCACAACGACCGCAACTGAGGGTGGGCTCCCTTCGGCCCGTCGCAGAATGTCCACCGCTGGCTGGAGTATGCCCGCGACATCATCCACAGACTGCGCGCGGTCGGTCACGCGTACCAGATCCAGCAACGCGGAAGTGTCGGGAATAAGGACTGGACCGGACGCGCCTATCCTGATACGAAGGGGCTCGTTGACCACCTAGTGTGACAGGCGCGTGTCGTAATCGCGCAGAAGATCCCGGGCGTGGCTCATCTCAAGCCTGAGTTCGCTCGCACGGTCCTCAGGCCACCGTTCCTCCTCCACGAGCCATCGCTCGATAGTGCCGGGACCTACGGGCCACTTCTCCGCGTGAAGCGAGAGTAGTAATTGGCGCCATCGCTGCATATCTAGCGGGTGAGGGACACCTCTGTTGGAGCCCTTGGAAAAGCCCTGTAGCGCCAGGTACGTCTCCGGGGAGACGTGGTCCTTTAGGCGATAGCGGTCATCCGTGAGGCGGAGGTCTATCCCCAGCGCGCCCGCTGCCGGGTGGGCGAAGGCGTCGTGGAATTCCATGAGGATGCGATTATAGCCGTGGAAGCCCAGGGACTGGACGACCGTGGGGACGATGGTACTGACATACAGGGCGCCCTCTTGCGCGTCCGCTAGGTAAAGCGTGGCAGCA
This sequence comes from uncultured bacterium, assembly GCA_964473525.1. Lineage (GTDB taxonomy): Bacteria > Poribacteria > WGA-4E. The sequence goes on along the minus strand of CAYYPK010000003.1, from coordinate 132,738 downwards.
TCTCTCAGGCTGGCATGGTCCACAGAGCACGCGAACGCGTACCAGCGGCCCTCGGACAGAAGGCTCTTCTCTCGCGCGAGATCGCGGGTCCACCCGTTGGTCAGCCGATCCTCGACCCCTTGAATGAACGCAGTTAGCTCCTCGGGCGGACCCTTAACGGACATTTCCTGGAATACTTCCAGCGCCATGACTCTCTCCCGCTGCCCGACGCAGACGCGTGCCGGCTCCGCTACTAGGATACCACCGACGGCAGCCTCCCGCGAGATGGGACATGATCCACCGACCGCGACGTCACGCGCCGACCGACTCCGCCGACCCTAGCATCTCGAACGTCACCTCGACTCGCGCGCCGATCGCCTCATCGCATACGAACCGGACAGGATTGGCTCCGGCGAAGAACTCCGGCATGGAGCCGTCTAGGCGGACTTCGCCAACGGCGTTCCAGTTGACGTCGTAGACACGGGCGACGAGGCCGGCGTCGATGACGAGGTACTGGTGTGCAGCAAGCTCTACAGGCAGGACCAGCTCGTCGAAGCCGACCTCAATCCGCGGGTTCTTCACGGAAGCGAACGCCACGCCTGCCTCCGGCGCGACGCGCAGGACGCATCGCAGCGGCTGTGCGTCGTAGGGGTTCTCGACGTTCCACTCGGCTTCGGTGGGTTCGCCGGGCTGTAGCTCGACGGCTTCGTACGTGTGGGTCGGCGAGAACGTGACAGGGGTGAGCTCCCACCCGGCATCGCCCGCGCGCCGAAGCCGCCACTCACCGTTCGCGTCGCGTAGCCGCTCGCGTTGCTCAGCCGTGAAGGCGCCGTCGAGCCGCGCCGTCTCCCACTCGCGAACCGTGTCGAGGATGGCGTTCGCCTGGCCGTTGCCGTTCAGGGAGTCCACCCCGGCGACCAGGGCGAAACCAGCGTCGTAGCCCGCCGCCTTCGACAGCATCCACTCGATGTCGGCCAGCGACGTCGCCTCGACATCGCCGCCCGCGAGTCTCAGCTGGAACCAACCGAGCATGCGCGGGAAGAGATTGCGCTCGAAGAACGCCTGATTTCTGAAGCGGTACTCCGCCATGCCGTCGCGCGTCGGCTTGCCCCACGGTTCGCCCCAGTTCATGCGTGTGTGGATGTGCCACAGATAGTGCAGCAGGCGGCTGGCGTCGTTCAGCACCTCGGCGGAGCACCCGTCGTAGAAGTCGTGCACGAACCGGTGGTGCGCATACATGCCGTGACCCGTGTAGCCGCACCCTTCGAGTCCGTCGAACGATATCTGGCGCAGACCGCACGTCTCGAACAGCTCCACGAGCCTCGCGACAAGCTCGTCCTGCAGGTCGAGGTCGGGGAAGAAGACGCGATACGCGTGGTCCGCCAGCTTGCCTACTTCGTCTCCCTCGCCATGTGACGCCGCTACCGTGTCGAACGCACCGCGGCGGCAGCCCAGCAGCGTCCATGGCGCGGAGTCGGAGACGGCGCGGTACTGCACGATCTCTCCACCGACAGTGACGGCGGACAGGTCGCCCTTCTCCCGAAACGGGGCTGCGTCGTCTACGACGATGTCGCGCGCTGCCGCGTCAACGGCTGCCGCCAGTCGCGCCGTTCCCGTCCGCATGAGACGGGCGTCGGGCGTCGGCGTCACGTAGCCATCGTTGGTGGTGAGGAAGTTCGTGAGGGTGTGCACGCCGATGCGGACTCCCTCGGCCTCGGCGCGGCCCACACACCGCTTGAGGCTTGCGTCGCCGTCTGGGAAGTCGCCCTCGAGCAGATCGAAGTGACCCCACGTCTTGAACGGGTGACCGTGGTACAGGTACCGGAAGCCTGCCTGCTTCGTCGCGGCGAGGAGTTGGTCGAGTGAGTCCTCGCCGAAGTTGGCGATCAGGTACGACTCGCGCGCCGTCCGCGAGACCTTCGTCCACTCCCCGTCGAGCATGGGATGCGGGAGGCCCTCGGCGACCTCAATCTCGCCGATGGTCGCGAGCGCATCGTCCGCCGCGCAGGCGAACAGCGCGATCTTCGACCCAACAATGCCGCCATCTGCCTCTAGCGTGTACGCCTGGAGGGCTGCTCCGCCATCGGTCTCGGCGGCAGCGTGTAGCGCGTCGCCAACTCCACTGCCAGGATGTCCGCCTACCGTCTGGATGGACAAGGCCTGGATGCCAACCGCGATGTCGGCATCGCGCGCAACACCCACTACCTCCCCAACCGTCTCGCCGATGGTTGTAGAGAACGGACCCCACAGTATTGCGTCCGGCGTCGCGCCTCCCAGGGCCGTTACCTCAAACCGAACGTGGTGGTCCCTGACCAGCCCGTCCACCGTCAGCGTTGTGTCGCCGAAGTCGATCTCAAGGAACAGCGAGGGCCCCTCGATGCGGGACGACATATGACTTGGAGGCCGTGCCACGCCGGCCGAAACCACCTGGACCAGCGGCGACCCGCCGGACGTGAGGAGTTCTCCCCTGTGGTCGCCGTACACGAGCTGCGCGAGGAAGCCGGAGTCGTTCACCGCCACGTTGCACTGGTCCTTGGGCAGACTTTGTCCCATGCCTGTTCCTGTCCGTTCTGATTCCCGGGGCGCCAATGCGGCGTATCGGGCTAGAGTCGCAGACTGGTAGTGAAGCGAACCGCGCGTTCGGCGGCGGGATACACATAGACGACGCCGGACCCGCTGGCGTCCGGGAAGCCCGTGGTGCTGTACGACTCGTCCAGCACGTTCAACCCTTCGACGGCGATGTCCACGGAGCGGACCCGCCACGCCACCTTCGCGTCCACGACAGCGTAGTTGGGCAGCGGCAGTTCGTTCTTGTCGTCGAGGTAGATGTCACGAGCGGCCCGCATGACGACGCTGCCGCGGACGCCACCCCGAAGCCGCGTCGAAGCGCCAACGACGTACGTGTTCTTCGGGATCGACTTGAGTTGCAGCCCGAACTTGTCCCCGGTTCGCGACTCCGCCGCCTGATGCGTGTAGTTCGCGAAGATGCGACTGCATTCGCAGAGATGGACCGCAATACTCGACTCGATGCCGCGATGGCGGCTGCGCCCGATGTTCACGGTGCGGAACTGTTCGAGGTCGAAGTCGAGCTCGTCCTTCAGGCCCATCGAATAGGCGGCGACGGACAGCTCCGCGGTGAAGACGCCAGGGACGAATTCCACCCGATGGCGTAGGCCGACCTCGCGGCTGGTCGCGAATTGCGGGCGCAGTTCGCCGTTGCTGATCAGGATCTTGTACGGCTCCTGCGCGATGGGTATGGACCGCCGGTCATACAACTGGTCGGGCGTCGGCGCTTTGAACGAGCGGTGCAGATTGCCGTAGATGTAGCCCTCGTGGCCAGACGAATCCGCATACCTGAGACTCACGCCGAACTTGGGGCTGAACGCGTTGTGTGTGGCCTCCTGCGCGATGCCCCGGGTCGGGAGCCTGGGCGTGAACTCGTCGCGGAGGGTGTCCACGCGGGCGCCCACTACGATGCTGAGCGCCTCCCTCGGGCGCACCTCGTACTGTCCGAAGGCGGCGACCCCCTGTCGTTGCGTCTCTCCGCTCTCATCGATCGCGCGCGCGCCGACGGAGGCCGTCGAGTAGTCCGTCGCGCCCCCTGTCAGCACGGCGTAGTAGGTTGAGTCCAGGTCGTGCGAGACGGCATCCACGCCGACGATGGCTCGCCCATAAGCGGTGTCGAGCGGGAGGTCCGCCGTCAGCTTCACCGTGGCGCTCAGGCTGGTCCCCTGCAGTTCGCGCTGCTTCGTGTCCGCGAACTCTGGGCTAAGCGGCAGCGTGCGCGTGACGTCAGACCGCCGGAACTGCCGCGTCACGCGGCCAGACAGGGCGGTCGAGTCGGAGAGCTCGTACTCTCCCGTCAGCGTCTGACGGCTGCGCCGGTCGTCCGCGTGGTCCAGCCGGTAGAAGGGCGACGAGGTCGTCGGCGCGGCGTCGGCCACGGATCGCGCCAGCGGCCCGGGCGTGTCCGACCGCGTCCAGTTCTGTGAGACGGTAAGGCCCAGCCGCGTACCGTCGCTCTCGAACAGAGATATGGCCCCTGCCGCCCCGTCTGCCTGGCGTTCCGCGTGCTCACGGTATCCGCTGTTCTGGTGCTTCGACAGGTTCAGACTGTACGCCCTATCACCGATCTCACCGTGCGAATGTACGCCAGCGTCGACCGCGCCGTACGTCCCGCCGGACAGTGATAGCGCGGTCGCGGGCTCGCCTCCGCGCTCCGTTAGCAGGTTCACGACGCCCCCGAGAGCGGCGTCGCCGTAGAGTGAGCCCGCCGCGCCCCGAACGACCTCGACGGAACGCACGCCGGTGAGCGACAGCGTGTCCCAGTCGACAAGCCCTGTCTCCGCGTCGTTCACGGGCACGCCGTCGCGCAGGACGACGAGGTACTCGGCTTCGCCGCCGCCGTAGAACCCACGTATGGTCGCGAGGCCGTCGCGGCCGACGCCGTCCCGATTGAAGAACATGAGCCCGGGAATCAGGCTAAGCGCGTCGGTGATGTCGGTCGCAGGCAGCAGCTCCAGGTCCGCCGACGTGAGGCGAGAGACCGCCGATGTCGAAGACGCCACGGACGACTCGGCGCGGTCTGCGGTGACCGTGACGGCGTCCAGTTCGTACTCCGCAGTGGATTCCTGAGCGACGACCAGTGGCGTCGCCGTCACCAGCGCGGCGGCCAGCAGGCCAAGTCGATACCTGAGCACAAGGCAACTCCCTACCGGGGACGAGGGCGGGCGCGGACTCAGATGAGTATACGCGATCCGCGATCGGCCCGCCTCTCCGCGCTTCCGAAATGGACCGTACACCGAGTAAGGTAGCCTTGCGGGGCTTCGCATACGAGTGAGATGGCGCACGGCTCAGGAGAACGGACACGGCTATGCACGATTACACGGCTGGAATCATCGGCTGCGGCCGCATGTCGCGCGGGCACGCCGGCGCTTACAGGACGGTGGGGATACCCATCGTCGGGGCTGCGGACATCGCCGAAGAGGGGCTACAGCGCGCGCGCGAGCACTACGGCTCACCCGCGACGTTCACCGACTACCGCGAAATGCTCGCGGAGACCCGTCCCGACCTCGTCTCGGTCGTCACCGCTGAGTCGGTGCACTGTGAGGCGGTCGTCGCTGCGGCGGAGGCGGGCGTGAAGGGGATCATGTGCGAGAAGCCCATGGCGATGGACCTCGCCGAGGGCAAGGAAATGCTCCGCGCGTGTTGTGCGAACGACGTCGTCCTGACGATCAGCCACCAGCGGCAGTACGGCGCTCAGTACGTCGCCGCGCGGGAGTTGGTCGAGAGCGGCGCCATAGGCGACGTGCGCTTCATCGAAGCCTACGCGATGGCGCCGTCCATCCACACGGATGGCACGCACACGATCCACATGCTGCTCTCGCTCCTGGGCGACCCGAAAGTTGTCAGGCTGATGGCGCAGATCGACGGCAACTCCGACTACGAATACTTCGGCCATCGGTGCGACCATGCCGGGAGCGCGTTCCTGTCGTTCGACGACGGCCGCTACGCGCACCTAACATGGGGGCTCGGAGCGCCGGGCGCGAGGGACCGGCTACACCCGGCGTGGGACTTCGACACGCAGGCGTACCACGCGTTTGTTGTGCATGGCGAGCACGGGCGTGTGGAACTGGACGGCGACCTCTACCAGGTTCCTGAGGGCGGAGCCTGCCCCGGCGGGCTCCGGCTGTGCGTTGGCGCCGACATCCAGGACGTGGACTACCCGTGGCCCATGCCAGAGGGTTCTATCGCGCAGGAGTTGCGCGACCTGCTGCGGTCGATTGAGACGGGAGTCGACCATCCGCTCAGCGGCGAGAACGGCTACGCCACGTTGGAGGTCGTCATGGGGATCTACGAGTCGTCACGGCGACGAGGCGCCGTCGAGTTTCCGGTGGACACGATGGACAATGCGTTCTTGGAGATGTGCGCGTCTGGCGTGTTCCCGCCGGGGGCCTAACACGTCCTGTCGCCACCGTATTGCTGAGGAGCATCCGCCTTGCGGGAGCCAGGTTCACAGGAAGCGTACACCCACGCAAACACGCTCCGCGAACGCATTGCCGACACAGTGTGCACCGGCGATGTCCGCCCACACTGGATCGGCGACGGCGCGTGTTTCTGGTATCGCAACAGACTGTCGAACGGGCGACGCGAGTTCGTCCTTGTCGACGCCAGCGGCGTGGAGCCGACCCGCGGCCCAGCGTTCGACCACGCCAGGCTGGCGCAGGCCTTGGCTGAGGCATCCGGCGCCCAAGTAGAAGGCGAGAAGCTCCCGTTCGACGAAGTCGAGTGGCTCGACGATGGAGCCGCGATCCAGTTCTCGGTCGGCGACGTCAAGTGGCGGTGTGACCTCGACAGCTATGCCGTGACGACGCTGGACGCCGCGGAGGCGGACGCCGACGAGGACTCGGAGGGCGAGCCGTCGCCCGATGGCGCGTGGGTAGCCTTCGTCCGGGACGACAACCTGTTCCTGCGGGACGCAGCCACCGGCATCGAATTCGCGCTCACGACTGACGGATCCGAAGCCGACGCCTACTCCGGCCCCCTGTCTTGGTCGCCCGACTCTCGGCGTCTGGTCGCCGTGCGCTCGGAGGTGGGCGACAACCGCCAGGTGCATCTCATCGAGTCGTCGCCCAGCGACCAACTGCAGCCGAAGCTCCACTCGTCCCGCTACGTCAAGCCCGGCGATCGCGTCGGGCGATCCCGCCCAACCCTTTTTGACGTTGCCGCGCGACGGCGCATCCCCATATCCGACGGCTACTTCGCGAACCCCTGGAGCGTTGGCGACATACGCTGGGAGGACGACTCCTCGAGGTTCACGTTCCTGTACAACCAGCGGGGGCACCAGGTTCTGCGCGTGCTGGCCGTCGACGCTGATACGGGACATTGCCGCATCCTCGTCGAGGAGCGCGCCCGGACGTTCATCGACTACGCCTACAAGCGCTTCTGCCACTTCGCCGCCGCTGGCGAGATCGTGTGGATGTCGGAGCGCGATGGCTGGAACCACCTGTACCTCTACGACGCGGCCACCGGGCAGGTGAAGAACCGCATCACGCGCGGCGAGTGGGTCGTGCGATCCGTCGAACACGTGGACGACGACGCGCGTCAGGTATGGTTCACCGCGAGCGGGACGCACGAAGGGCAGGATTCATACTACGCGCACCTGTGTCGGGTAGGCTTCGACGGCGCCAATCTCACGATTCTCACCCATGAGAACGGCACGCATACCGTCCATTTCTCCCCAGACCACAGGCTCTTCGTCGACACGTGGTCGCGCGTCGACTCCCCACCCGTGTCGGTGCTACGCCGCAGCGAGGACGGCGCGGTCGTGATGGAACTGGAAAGCGCCGACTGGTCCGATCTGCGCGCGACTGGGTGGAACCCTCCTGAGCAGTTCGTCGCCAAGGGGCGCGACGGCGTTACGGACATCCACGGGGTCATCTGGCGCCCCAGCGACTTCGACCCCGACCGCACATACCCCGTTGTCGAGCACATCTACGCGGGCCCGCACGGATCGTTCACCCCAAAGGCGTTCCAACCGTACCACCGTGGGCAGGAGATGGCTGAGTTGGGGTTCATCGTCGTGCAGATGGACGGCATGGGCACGTCCAACAGGTCCAAGGCGTTCCACGACGTCTGCTGGCGCGCGCTCGGTGACTCAGGCTTCCCCGATCGCATCGCGTGGATGCGGGCCGCTGCGGAGAAGTACGCCTACATGGACCTGTCTCGCGTCGGCATCTACGGCGGGTCCGCCGGCGGCCAGAGCACGCTACGGGCGTTGCTGGCGCACGGCCACTTCTACAAGGTCGGCGTCGCGGACTGCGGCTGCCACGACAACCGCATGGACAAGATCTGGTGGAACGAGCTGTGGATGGGGTGGCCGATTGGCGGGCACTACCGCGAGCACTCGAACGCGACGCACGCCGCGCGCTTGCAGGGCAAGCTCCTGCTGGTCGTCGGTGAACTCGACAGGAACGTCGACCCAGCGTCCACGATGCAGGTTGTCGATGCTCTCATCAAGGCGGACAAGGACTTCGACCTGCTCGTGGTGCCTGGCGGAGGACACGGCATCGCGGAGGCGCCATACGGCAACCGACGTCGTCAGGACTTTCTCGTGCGCCATCTGCTAGGCGTGGAACCCCGATTCGACGCTGCAACCGACGCGCATTCGGCGTAACATTGGGCGCGCATCGCTCGACACCCGCAGCAGGAGACCGCCAGCACGCCATGAGCACACAGCAGGACGTACTCAACTACATCGACGGTGGCTGGGAGCGCGCGTCGTCGGGCGACAGCGTGGACGTGCTGAACCCCGCTACCGGGGAGGCCATAGCGTCGGCGCCGCTTTCGCCCGCGAGCGATGTCGACAAGGCCGTCGAACGCGCGAGCGTGGCGTTGCGGAGCTGGCGCAACGTGCCCGCTGTGGACCGCGTGCAGCCGCTCTACCAGCTCAAGGCGCTCATGGAGGAGTCTACCGAGGAGATCGCCCGCGCCATCACCATTGAGTGCGGCAAGACGCTGTCTGAGTCTCGCGGTGAGATACTGCGCGCGATCCAGAACATCGAGGTGGCGTGCGGCATTCCGACGATGATGCAGGGCACGAACCTGGAGGACATCGCGTCGGGCATCGACGAGCACATGATCCGCCAGCCGGTGGGTGTGTGCGCCTTCATCGCCCCGTTCAACTTCCCGTGCATGATCCCCTTCTGGTTTCTTCCCTACGCGATCGCGTGTGGGAACACGTGCGTGCTGAAGCCGTCGGAGCGCGTGCCGTTGACGATGCAGAAGGTTTTCGCGCTCATCGACCAACTCGACCTACCCGCTGGCGTCGTGAATCTCGTGAACGGCGGGCGTGAGACGGTGGACGCCCTCCTCGAGCATAAGGACATCCGCGCGATCAGCTTCGTCGGCTCCTCCGCGGTGGCGCGACAGGTGTATGCGAAGGCGGCGGCCAACGGAAAGCGCGTGCAGTGCCAGGGCGGCGCCAAGAACCCTATGATCATCATGCCCGACGCTAACCCCGAGCTGACTCGCGCCAACATCGCCGAAAGCGCGTTCGGATGCGCGGGGCAACGCTGCCTGGCGGCGTCCCTCGCGGTAACGGTCGGCGAGGCGCGCGACTGGTTCCCCGAGGTCATCCGGGAGGCCGCTGAGTCACGAGTCGTCGGGAACGGACTGGACGACGCGACGGAGATGGGGCCGGTCATCACGCGTCAGAGCTACGACCGCATCCGCGGCATCGTGGACGGCGCGGCGGACGACGGCATCACGCTGCTTGCTGACGGTCGAGACTGCTCCGTGGCAGACCACGACGCCGGCAACTTCCTCGCCCCGACGCTCCTCGACGGCGTAGAGCCGGGCAGCGACATCGCGACGACGGAGATCTTCGGCCCGGTCCTCAGCCTCATGCACATGGACGAACTCGACGACGCCATCGCCACCGTCAACAGCGGGCGGTACGGCAACATGGCGTGTCTCTTCACGTCGAGTGGCGGCGCGGCGCGGACGTTCCGCCACGATGTCGACGCTGGCAACGTGGGGATCAACATCGGCGTCGCCGCCCCGATGCCGTTCTTCCCGTTCAGCGGCTGGAAAGACAGCTTCTTCGGCGACCTACACGGCCAGGGATGGGACTCGCTCGAGTTCTTCACGCAGAAGAAGGTCGTCGTCGAGCGCTGGTTCTAGAGCGTCTTAGCCGCCCTACTCCGCGGCCTTCGGAGGTATGATCAGCTTCACGAGATCCGATATCGGATTTGCGGGTCTCGCGGCCTCGACTTTCCCCAGGAAGCCCGTCTGCGTCTGCTCGAAGATCGCGCGGGTGGCGGCCGACAGCACAGCATCCTTGGTCGCCTGGTCAGACGCCTGCTCATAGAAGCGGTCGAACGACTCCAGCGACCGCTGGCGGTGTCGGTTGACGGCAGCCAGGTGGGTCTGCGCGTAGAACATGCGGCGCGCTACCTGAAACAGCGCCACGAGCATCGAGATCGCCGTTCCCCGGATGACGACATCGGAGACAAGCGCGCGCGTCGATGTGTCCTTGGTCCCGAACAATACATCCGCAAACAGCAACCACGTCGCTCCCGCGGCGAACACGCCGAGACCCATGGTGACCCGTAGCCAGAACGTGGAGCTCTCCTGGTTGGTCTGCGCCTGGTCCTTGAACGTCGCGGCATGTTCCGCGACGGACTTCTTGGTTGCCTCCTCCCGCAGCCGCGCGATCTCGTTCTCCACACTCGTCGCCTGCTCCTCGGATGCGTGTTGCACCAGGCGCACGGCCTCAGACGTGCTCGCATGCAACTCCTCGAACCGGCCGAGGTCCAAGACCTCCAGCTGCCCGGACAGCTCAGAACGCAGCTGGCTGACAGCGTGGGAGACCGAACTGAACGCGTCATCCAACTGGGAAACCCTGTCAGGCAGCCCCTGAAGGGTCGCCACGGCAGCAGCGAGACCTAGTACCCTCTGGCGCGTAACGAAGTTATCCGACACGGACACGGCACTCTGGAAGGCCCCGGCAGCATCGGAAGCAGCGGCGCGCTGGTCCTTGCCGGTGCCAACCCCACCCTCCCGCTGATACCCGATCGTGCTGCTCAGGCCGCGCAGATACTCCCTAAGCGGCCTTCTGATGTAGCGGTCTACCACGGGCCACGGCATGTTGGTTCTGTCTACGGCCAGGAGATCCTGTACTCGATCTGCCGCCGCCAGCCGCAGGTGGTCCAGATCAGCGAAGCCACGCTCCGTGCCGAGATGTTCAAGCCGTGTCGCATCCATCTGGCGATAGAACGGCAGATCCACGGCATCCAGTACCCGGAGCTGCTTCTGTCGGAGCTCCTCCTCTGCGGCGGCGAGTACCGTATACCCGTCCTCCTCGCTGTTCGCTACCTCCGCCTTGCCGTCGTGGGTCAACATACTGAGCTGAACGTCCAGCACCGCCAGATGTCCTTGTCGTGCCGACCGTTGCGTCCAGATCTCGGGCGCCACCTCTGGAGGTGCCCCGATGATCTCTTTGTGCAGGTCGCGCAGCTCCGACCAGACGGCCCTCGACTCGCGGACCTCAGGCGGATTCTCGGCCACGCCTTCTGCCATCGGACCATGCCCCCTCGTTGTGCTGCCTGGGCTACGTGCGGACACTTCGCCGCTCCCTCACACTGGGCCAAGTCTAGCACAGAGCGGCCCGGCAAGCTACAAATCGGTAGAGGCGAAGAGAAGTAGCTGGATGGCCGGCTTGGGTGCGTAGGAGCACACAGAGGACTTCACCACGGCCAAGGCATCCTGCGGCCGCCAGGGCCGCTGTGCGCTACGCTCACCGCACGTTCCTGTTCCCCGTTCGCATCGTCGCCGTTCCTGGCCCAAGGCCTCCTCTGACGCCGGCCGGCTTGGCATCCCCACAGAGCAGTGGGGCTGGCGGCCCCACCCGTGTCCATCGCTCGCAGGCACGCGCCCGGACGTTCCGGCGTGGGCGCCGAGGGTTCGTGCTGCGCGCCTGCATAGAGTAAGATCCAGGCACACCAACGACCGGCCTGCACCCGACAACGGAGGCACAGCGCGATGGAGACCGTGCGATGCACGATGGCCCAGGCCCTCGTGGAGTACCTCAAGCTACAGTACGTCGAGCGCGATGGCGTCGAGTCGCCCTTCTTCGCGGGAGCGTGGGGCATCTTCGGTCACGGTAGCGTCGCCGGCGTGGGTCAGGCGCTGCACGAGACCAAGGACTTCCGCTACTACCTGTGCCGCAACGAACAGGCCATGGTGCACACCGCCATCGCCTATGCGAAGATGAAGAACCGGCTCAGCACGTTCGCCTGCACGTCCTCCATTGGGCCAGGCGCGACCAACATGGTCACCGGCGCGGCGACCGCGACCATTAACCGCATCCCCGTGCTTCTGCTGCCCGGCGACATCTTCGCCCGACGCAACGTCGCCCCGGTGTTGCAGCAACTCGAATGGGAGCACAGCCAGGACACGTCCGTAAACGACTCGTTCAAGTGCGTCTCGCGGTACTGGGACCGCATCAACCGCCCCGACCAGCTGCCCTACGCGCTGCCAGAGGTCATGCGCGTCCTGACATCTCCCGTCGAGACGGGCGCCGTGACGCTCTGCCTGCCGCAGGACGTCCAGGCGGAGGCGTACGACTTCCCTGGGGAGATGTTCCGCAGACGCGTGTGGCGCGTGGCGCGGCCGCTGGCGGACCGAGGCATCCTCAAGCAGGCTGTCCAGTGGATCAGAGAGTCCGAGAAGCCGATGATCATCGCAGGGGGCGGCGTTCTCTACGGCGAAGCCACCGACGCGCTCGCCAGCTTCTGCGAGCAGACGGGCATCGCCGTGGGCGAGACGCAGGCTGGGAAGGGATCGCTTCCCTACACGCACGCGCAGAACCTGGAAGCCGTCGGCGTGACCGGCACGCCCGGCGCCAACCGACTCGCGCGCGACGCGGACCTCGTCATCTCGGTCGGCACGCGTCTCAGCGACTTCACGACGGCGTCCAAGACGGCGTTCCAGAACCCGAACGTCCGCTTCATCAACATCAACATCGCGGAGTTCGACGCGTACAAGCACGCGGCGCTACCGGTGACTGCCGACGCCCGCGTGACGTTGGACGAACTGTCCGAGGCGTTGCAGGGCTACCACGTCAGCGACGCGTACGCGCGGCAGGTCGGCGAATACCGCGCGGAGTGGCAGGGCGAGGTCGATCGGCTGTTCGGCATCCGCCACGGACCGCCCATCAGCCAGAGCGAGGCGATCGGCCTCGTGAACGGCTTCTCGGACCCCAAGGACGTCGTCATCTGCGCCGCGGGCAGTCTCCCTGGCGACCTACACAAACTCTGGCGCACGAGCGACCCCAAGGGGTACCACCTCGAGTACGGCTACTCGTGCATGGGCTACGAGGTCGCGGGCGGCATCGGCATCAAGATGGCCGACCCGTCGCGCGAGGTGTACGTCATGGTGGGCGACGGCTCCTACCAGATGATGTCCAACGAGATCGCCACGTCCGTGCAGGAGGGCTACAAGCTCAGCATTGTGCTGCTAGATAACCACGGATTCAGCAGCATCGGCGGGTTGTCGCAATCCGTCGGGTGCGACGGCTTCGGGACGGACTTCAAGTACCGCCAGGAGGAGAGCGGGCAACTCGATGGAGCATACCTGCCGGTGGACTTCGTGGCGAACGCTGCGAGCCTCGGCGCCCACGCTGTCCGAGCCCGGACGCACGACGACCTGAAGCAGGCGCTTCAGGACATGAAGTCCATCGACCGCACTACCGTCATCGTCATCGAGACGGACAAGGAGAGTCGCGTGCCAGGCTACGAGTCCTGGTGGGATGTGCCGGTCGCGCAGGTCTCCGACACGGAGTCGGTGAAGCTGGCGCGTAAGGACTACGACGAGCAGGTAAAGCTAGAGCGCCACTTCATCTAGGCGCGCGTGTGATTGGGGGGCGCAGCGCGGCCAGGCTCGGGGCCGCGCGTTAGTCGTGACGATTCTGCCGCGCGCCGCGTCGCCAAACCGGTGCAACCTTCGCCGTGGCTGTTCGTTACAGTTGGAGTATCGCCCTGCCCGGGGGCGTATTCGGCCGTCCCGTTCAGCACGGAGACCTTGGAGGCGCCCTGTGGCCCTACGACATATCGCCCAGATAGGAGCGTGCGCGGGCGCTCTGACCGTGTCGGCGCTGGTCGGCGGATGTGGCGCCGCTAGCCCGTCTCTTGCTCCCGTGGATTCGGTCGCCCTTACGCGTGTCGTGCATCGCGTCGAGCTTGCCGCGCCCGCGGAGCGCGTCCCGACGCCAGCCCGTAGGGAACGCGCCCTCAAACTGGCGGTGGCGCGCCTGCGCGTCGCAATATCGCGGGTCGAGGGGTCGCACATGGTGACCTCCGCGAAGGCGCGCGCCCTCGACAACCGCCTCGGCTCGGTCGAGCGGGGCATTGAGATGCTGGACAAGCGCGTCTCTTCCCGCGACGCGCGGCTGGAGCGCTCCGTCGGGCGTCTCGCAGAGCGCGCCGGAGTCGACGCCCCCGAATAGCTCATTCAGCTTGTAGACGTGGAAACGGCTCCCATGGGATCTCCCACGGGAGCCGTTTCGCGTACCGGATTTGGAGCGGCTACTTGCGCAGATCCGCCCACGTCGTGGCGAGCTTGCCCTGCGCCTCGACCGCGGAGACGACCTCGAACGGGATGTCGAGCATCTCGTAGGTCGGCGGGTCCGTCTTGCTGGCTTCGTGCGACTGGCCGCTGCCCTGGTCGGTCCAGGAGTCGAAGTCAACCATGTCGCCAATGTCGGCGCCCACAGTGCGCGCGACCTCGACACCGTTGACCAACACGACGCAGCCGTCGTCGTAGTCCACGCCGATGCTCAGACTGCCCGGCGCGGCGCCGACGTCGAACCAGCCGAGCATATAGACGGCGGCGTTGTCGCCATCGCCGATCTCGGTGTTGTCGTCGCCATCGCCGTAGCCAACGCCGTTCGTGCCCTCAACCCATCCAGACGAGTCGAAGTCGGGCATCGCCCAGCCGTCGATGCTCTCTGTCGGCTGGATCGCCCGGATGGGATCGCCTTCGTCGAAGACAACGGCCCCATCGACGCTAACCTGGACGATCAGCGTGAGGTCGCTGGAGCCTGGTGAATCGTTGAGCGCCGCTCCGGCGATTGTGTTCGAGCCGACGTGTATCGGCGCCGTGCCCGTGACCTCCATCTGCGCGGACGCCGCAAACGCGACGCCACCAGCTAGCGCTATCGCGAGCGCATGCTTCATCATTTGGGTCTACACCCCTTCTGTGTGTCAACGCGCCTCATGCGCTTGACGTCTAGTAGCGGCGACGGATGTCGCCCCAGGTCGTGACCGCCTTGCCCGACGCCTCGACGGCAAGAATCTGATCCACCGTGACTGTCTCATACGTTGGCGGATCGGTCTTACTCGCCTCGTGCGACTGGCCTCCGCCCTGGTCGGTCCAGTCGTCCCAGACTGGGAACTCGCCAGTGTCCATGCCCGAAGCGCGGGCGACTTCCACGCCGTTGATCCAGATGACGCAGCCATCGTCGTAGTCTACCCCAACGACGAAGCTCGCCGGGATCTCAGTCACGGCGAATTCTGCCCGACTGTAGACCGAGGGGTCATTGCCGCCGCCGACCTCTGTGTTGTCGTCCCCGTCGCCGTATCCAATGCCGTACTCACCCTCGTCCCAACCCGAGTCGTTGAAGTTGCGCGCCGTCCATCCGGTTGGGTCGGCATCGCTCGGGATGTTCTCGTCAGGAACGATGAAGCGACACTCGTGGAACTCGTCGAGGACGACCACGTCGTCCATCGTGATCTGGATGATTAGTGTCAGATCGCTGCTGCCAGGACTGTCGTTGATCGCCATGGCGGCCAGGACGTTGTTATTCCCTTTGAAGAGCGGCACACGCTCCCCGGCGGTCAATGTGAGAGCCGCCGTCGCGGATTCCGCGACGAACAGGCCAGTTAGAAGTGCGACCACTACCACACCGCACTGCTGTATACGCATAGCACCCTCTTATCTAGAGCGAACCGTCTACCCGCGCGATCACCGCACGGATGACCCCGCCATATACCTCAGTCGCATAACGCGGCGCGCCTTCGGACGCTACACCAATCAGCGGGCGGCCGCAGGTTCCTGAGCCAGTCCGCCCTAACCACACGCGTCCCGGATGCACCTGCGTGAAGCGGCCGGCGACATCTCGCCGGACTGGTACGACCCCGACTTTGCCACCCCGGTGTCGGCGCGAGGGAAGCGGCCGTTCACGTGGGGTTGGCTCAAGCAGTTGGGGCGCGGCACACGGTGACAGTGACGCACGAGCATGTTGACGTAGTCATGCCCATTGAGGAGGGGCGCAACATCCCCGGGGAGGTGATCGCAGGCCTCGCCGCGCAGACGGCGCCAACGCGACTATGGGTTTCCACGAGCGTCGGCGACCGCAGGCTTGCCGACGCGCGGAACCACGTCAAGCAGTACGGCACGTCTGGGTATGTCCTCATGCTGGACAACGACGTAGCCATGCCCCCTGGATCGCTGGCCGCGATGGGCGCCTTCCTCGACGACCACGCGGACTACGGCGCCATCGCCCTCTGCAAGCACTCTCGCCTCGAGTTCGCCACCGACGCCGACTGGCTATCCGCACACCACGTCGACATGTCATGCGTCCTCTTCCGCCGCGAGGCCCTGGCGCGAGTCACCTTCCTCGACCGCCACAACCAGGAGCGGCTGGGTCGCAAGAGCCGTGGCTGCGAGTGCGTCAACTGCTGCGAGGACATCCGGGCGATGGGACTGAAGATCGGCTTCCTCCCCAACGTGTACGCCGACCACCTGCACCAGCAGGCGCGCGGGTGATGCCCCGCGAAGACGTGCAACGACAACGCGCCACCTTCTTACGACCTTGACTCCGCCCTGCCCTTCACACGGCGCCGATCCTCGTTGCTTCGGGCACGCCGACCTGCTAGCTTGGGCGCGGCTTGCGTCGGAAGAGCCGGATCAGCGGAGGCAGACCAGCGATGCGAATTCGGGACATCCAGGCCTTTCCCCTCGCCTACCCAGAGCCCCACTACAAGGGCATCGAACGCTACATTACCCTCGCGCGCGTGGAGAGCGACGATGGGCTCGTCGGGTGGGGCGAATGCATCTCTCAGTTCCGAGAGGCGACGCTCGCCACGAAGGTGATTATCGAGGAGGGGTTCGCCCCGCTGCTGGCGGGGGAAGACGGGCTAGATGTCGAGCGGCTCTGGCACAAGATGCTCGACCGCATCTGGTGGTACGGGCCCGAAGGCATCGCCGCCTTCGCGGTCAGCGCGGTGGACATGGCGTTGTGGGATCTGAAAGGGAAGGCGCTTGGACTGCCTGTCTGCAAGCTCCTCGGAGGGCAGCTCCACGATCGAGTCAGCGCGATGGCGTCCATCATCTTCGACATGGAAGATGTCGACTGGACAGTCAGTGAATTCCAGTGGATGCGTCAGGAAGGCTACCGCGTTGTGAAGGGCGGTTGGGGCATGCGACCCGACGCAGTGTTCGGCCTGGATCGAGCGCGAGACGGCGAGCTCGTTCGCCTGGTCCGCGAAGCCATCGGCGACGAGCTCGAGCTCGTAGTCGATACACCTGGTCAACGCGGGCTCTGGGACGTCCCGACAGCGATTCAGCGGCTCCGCGACCTCGAGCCCTACCAACTCAAGTGGATTGAGCAGCCTCTGCCACCCGAACACATGGCCGCGTACGCGCAACTGCGGGCGGCAGTGTCCACCCCCATCGGCACGGGCGAAGACGAATGGGACGTGGAAAGCTACAAGCGTCTCATCGAGTCGGGTGGGGTGGACATCATCCAGATCGACCCAGGCCGCTGCCACGGACTCACGGGTAGCCGCCACGTCATCAAGCTGATCGAAGCAGCCGGGTTGCGGTTCAGCGCCCACACGTGGAGCAGCGCGCTCAACACCGCCGCGAGCGTGCACATGCTAGCAACCTCCAAGCACGCGGATGGCATGGACTTCAAGCCGCACGAATCACCCATGCAGCACGAGCTTGTCAGCGACCCATGGGTCCAAGAGGATGGCTACGTCGCCGTGCGCGACAAGCCGGGGCTAGGCGTCACGGTGCGTGAAGATGTGGTCCAGAAGTACCTGTTCGGTTGACGCGCCGTTGGACGTAGGGGTTCCACTCGGCGCCGCGCGAAGCCTCGCATCGCGTCAGTTGCGCGGCGGATGTGGAACATGGCGCACGTAGACTTCTGGTAGGAACCCGATCTGGAGGCCCATGCGCCGGATGTCGTAGCAGGCGTTAGCGCATTCGCACCCGCCAGCGAGCTTCTCGCGGCCGACCCGGCTCGCGTTGTACTTGTCAGCGAACGTGATGCTGCTCAGCACGTCACGCCGGAACAGCACGCAGGACATGTCCACATGGTGGGCCTTCAGCCATTCGTCTCGGCGGAAGAACCGGCGCGCGGTGTGCCGGCATAGACCGATGGCTCCATACGCCGGGTGCTGATCCAGGAAATCCGACATCCTACCCAGGACGCCATCGAGGAGCACGATGTCCGCGTCGAGCATGAGCACGTAGGGCGTGCGGCCGTAGGCCTTGACCGCGTTGCGGGCGTCCGCGGTGCCGTCGGTCGGCTGCGCGCCTATCCACAGGCGTATGGGCCGGTCCTGACCGGCGACGCCGCGCAACACGTCCTCTGCGATGTCACGGCCTTCCCGTAGCGGCATGACGATGTCGATGAGCTCGGGCGCGCTCGCAGCGTTGGCTACGCTCACTCCCGTTCCTCGTCATCGAGGGTACCGTGGACCATGAGCGTCTCGCCGCTGAGTTCTTCGACCGCGCGCACGAACTCCTCCATTTTCACTCGGACGGTCTTCCCGGTTCTCAGGCTCTCGGATCGGTATATCCACTCGCCGGTTTCCGGGTCGTGAGGAGAAATCTGGGTCGCGTTGGAGTTCACGTCGTCGTCCACCACCCACACCTCGGCGCTACCCGCGGTGTTGCGCGCGTAGACGGCAGCTTTCCCGGGACGGATCGTGGGATGCTGGTAGGCCTTCATGAATATCCCGCCCTCCTGCGCGATGCGCACCCGCTCCTCCATGTTGTTGCTGTCGTCTGACGTGTAGAAGGCTATCTCGCCGTCGTCCTTCGAGCCGTCCTCCGCCGGGTCAATCCCAGCGTGCAGTCCTATCTCGGCCACGTCCGCGTTGTTCCACAGGCCGCCTATTCTACCAAGGAACTGGCCCGGCGAAGATCGGTTTGCGTCGAGGTCCAGATTGGCCCCCTGGTTGCCCGTGTTCTCCAGCGACATACCCGCGTCGGTCGCACGGAGTTGCATGAGCGGCTTGATCGTGGCCGTCGCCGTGCCCATGGTGACGTAGCTGCCCTCCGGCTGCAGCACGAGGTCTTGCGCGACCGCGCCGCCGCTGGGATCGGATGTCTCATAGCACTGGATGCGCACGGGCCCGTCGGACGTGTCCTTCTCTAAGGCGAGCCACGTGTGCCCGCATTCCGCCGGCCCGATGCGCAGCTGTTCGCCCGCCGAGCCTTCGGTACCCGCGATCTCGTTGGGCTCGATCACGCCCATGTCCAGCACGTCGTCAGTTCGCACGCGCACACGATGCGACAGCGCCCGGCCCGCCCCGGGAACGAGCGTCAGGTCGGCGCCGAGGACAGCCTCAATCGCCTCGATCTCCCAGTCGCGCTCGTTCATGTACGCCTTGTCGAGCGTGGTACCGCCCGAGGGGTGCCCTACGTCGTGGTTGTCGTCGAAGCTGTGTATTAGCGTTGGAAAGGATGGCATTTGCAGCGCCTCCCGCGTGTTGTGGTATTAAGGGGTCATGGCTTCGGTTGAGACGAGGGCGAATTTGCGCGTGTCGGTCACGAGGCCTGGCGCGGGCTGTACCTCGACTTCGTAGGTGTGGCCCGCGTGTACAGAGAACGTCACTTTCTTGACGTTGTCTGCGGAGTTGTCGGTGTGCACCAGCGTGCGCGTCCCTCCTTGTGAACGGAAGACTTTGAGGTCGAGCCTGTCGGCGATCACCTCAAAGACGTTTGTCGGTGGCAGGTTCACCTCGCGGTCATAGCAGAGCGTTACGGACACCGCGTCAACGCCTGGGCCCGGCTGGACCGTGCGCTTGTACGGTGCGCTCGTCTGCTGGAGCGCGCCCTGGTGGACGCGCGTCCAGGCGTTGGCCGCCATGTCGACCGCTCGCTGAGCGTTCAGCTTGCCCCAGCCCCACTGGCCGTCCCAGTTCCCCGGGGCGACGTGACCGAGTTTCGCGCCGGCACCCAACGCGCGCGTCGGAGGAGGAGTGGCGGCGTTGATGATGATCGCCTTGACAAACATGCCTTCGTCTACGTTCTGCATCCCAAAGGGCGGGAACGGCGTGGCGCGCACGAGGGCCGCGACGCCCGCAACGTGCGGAGTGGCGAAGCTGGTGCCGGTCCGCTCCAGATACTGGTGGTCGTTGGGGCCCGCGGTGTACGGCGCAAGAACGCGGGTCCCGGGCGCGCAGACATCCGGCTTCTTGCGGCCCGCCACGGGGCCGGATGAGCTTTGCGGCAACCAAGCGTGCTGGCTCTCATCAAGGGCGTTGTTGTCGTCGAACGCGCTTGTCGTGATAACGTTCCATGCGCCGCCAGCGACGCGGACTGTTCGATCCTCCGGGTCGGGATCAAGACCGGTGTTCCCCGCCGCCTGGGCCCACACAATGTGGGGGGCACCTGTGATGAACATGTCGATGTACAACTCGTTGCCGACCATGCCCGTGCCCTCCGTTCCAGGGCTGGCGAACGAGGTGTTGAAGACGTCCGCACTCAGCGTCGGGTCGAGCGCCCATTCTGCCGCTGCCACGAGCGCGGGTCCGCCGCCCTGCAGGTTTCCATCGAGCACCTTGGCGTTCACGAGGGTAGCCGCTGGGGCCACGCCGGTCCGCGGGGATGCCCCGCCCCCGGGGTCGCGGCTCGCGGCTACCCCGGCGACCCCAGTGCCGTGCATTGTGGGATGCTGATCGAATTCATTGGGCTCCTGCGTGTAGTTGCCGTGCAGGCCGGCCCCGATACCTTGTATCGCGGGATGCTGAAGGTTCTGTAGCAGCGTGCCGTTGTGTATGCCGGAGTCGAATATCACGATCCGCTGCCCCACGCCCTCGTTCCCTGCTGCGTGTACAGTGTTTGCGCCGACAGCCCGGTGACTGACATCCAGGGCGCCGGTGTAGTAAACAACCTTGCTGATCCCCACGATGTCGCGATGATCGACCAGCGCGGCGATCTGCTCAGCGGTGACGCGGAGAGTCGCTAACGGTACCAGCTCGGTGGCCGGGCCGACGTACTCCAGGTCTGGTATCGTCCGCAACCGGCGCATACCCGCGATGCGAGCCTTCCGAAATATGGCCTGTCGACGCGTATACCACTCCGTGCGCAACGCGAGCCTCCTCTCGTCGACGGCTTCCTCAAGGCGCACCAGTGTGCGTAGATCCGACTCGAGTTCCGCCTGGTTCACGCGCTCGCCACGACGCTGGGCGCGCAGCTTGTCGGCGTACTCGGCGGCCGCGGCCCGGTATTCCCGCTGCTCCTCTTCAGATGGCTCCTGGGCGCGGCCCACGGGTTCGGACAGGCGGAAGCTCACGACGATGTCCACTCGTTCACCGGGGTGCGCCAGAAGCCACTCTCGGAGCTCGGGCTCGATCTTCGGACTATGCAGCCACGCCATGTCGTTCCCTCCCAGAATGAGCCCGCAGCCGCTAGTGGCGGCGCAGGCGATGACTATGCACGCCGCGCATCGGATGCGGTCCATGTCACGCTCCTCCGCAGTTCCCGAGCCGCGCAGTCCGGAATGCTCGTCGGTTGCCCGCGCTTGGTTGTGAAGTTGCCGTGCAACCCGGCGCCGATGCCGTGGATGGCCGGGTGCTGCAGCCCTTGGAGGAGCGTGCCCCTGTGTATCCCCGTGTCGAGGCTGGCTATCCGCTGCCCAACGCCCTGAATCCCCATGTTGTGGACCACGTCGGCCGCAGCCGCCCGGTGGCTTACGCCCAATGCCCCAGTGTGGTGGACGTTTCTGTGTATCCGCCCTATCTCGTCAAGCGCGACGAGTCGTGCGATCTGGCGCACAGTCACATTCAGACCAATGTGGTGACCCAACTCGCCTGGCGGCCCGAGGTACTCTAACTCTGGTATCCCGCGAAGCCGCCGCATCCCTGCTTCCCGCGCTCGACGGATCACGTCTGTCCTCCGCGCGTACCATACCCGTTGGAACGCTTCCCGCTTCTCCTTCAGTGGCTGGGCAAGCCTCGCGACGTGCTCTAGGTCTGCGGCGAGCTCATCCTGACTGACGTCCGCGCCCTGGTGGCGGGCGCTGAGCTTGCGGATGTAGGCTTCGTGCGCCACGCGGTAGTCTTCCTTCTCCTCCCGAGTGAGCTCTTGCCGCTTGCCAATGGGCTCTGGCAGTGTGAACCATGCCATGATCTCGACCCGCCCGTCAGGATTCTCCAGAATCCACTCTCTGAGCTCAGGGTCGATTTTCGGGCTGTCCAGCCACGCCATGTCGTTGCCTCCCAGGATGAGCCCACAGCCGCTAGTGGCGGCGCAGGCGATGATCACGTAGATCGCGCATCGGATGCGGTCCATGTTCCGCTCCTCCGCAGTTCCCGAGCCGCGCAGTCCGGAATGCTCGTCGGTTGCCCGCCTCTGGTCGTGAAGTTGCGGTGCAGCCCGGCCCCGATACCTTGTACCGCGGGGTGCTGTAGGTTCTGTAGCAGCGTGCCCTTGTGTGTACCAGTGTCGAATATCACGATCCGCTGGCCCACGCCCTCGTTCCCAGCGGCGCGCACAGTGTGTGCGCCAACTACCCGGTGACTGATCTCCAATGCGCCGGTATAGTAGATCTCCTTCGTGATCCGCGCGACTTCGTCATACTCCACCAGCGCGGCGATCTGCTCAGCGGTGACGCGGAGAGTCGCCGCGGGGGACCACTCGATGACCCGACCAACGAACTCCAGGTCCGGTATCGTCCGCAACCGGCGCAGACCCGCCACGCGAGCTTCCCGAAACAGGTCCATCTGACGCGCGTACCACTCTGTGCGCAACGCGAGCCTTCTCTCCTTGACGGCTTCCTCAAGGCGCACCAGTCTGCGTAGCTCCAGCTCGAGTTCCGCCTGGTCGACACGCTCGCCGCGGCGCTGGGCCCGAAGCTTCTGGGCGTATTCGGCGGCCGCGGCCCGGTACTCCCGCTGCTCCTCCTCAGACGGCTCCTGCGCGCGGCCCACGGCTTCGGACAGCCGGAACCTCACGACGATGTCCACTCGTTCACCCGGATTCGCCAGAAGCCATTTCCTGAGCTCGGGCTCGATTTTCAGGCTGTCCAGCCACGCCATGTCGTTGCCTCCCAGGATGAGCCCACAGCCGCTAGTGGCGGCGCAGGCGATGACTATGCATACCGAGCATCGGATGCGGTCCATGGCCCGCTCCTCAGCAACTCCCGGCCATGCTATGGCGTGTCTGGTGTCGGCCGGCGATCGTCGTAGTCTTCGTCGTCGACGTGGCCTTCCACTAGGAAGGTGCGACCCGTGAGCCCCTCGACGGTCCTCACCAGCTTCTCCATTTTCACGTCCACGGTGCGGC
Source organism: uncultured bacterium (assembly GCA_964473525.1). GTDB lineage: Bacteria > Poribacteria > WGA-4E. The sequence continues at coordinate 109,674 of CAYYPK010000003.1, read as the reverse complement.
CCGTGTTGAGGTTGCCTGACCTGAAGACCCACTCGCCCGTGACCGCGTCGTGCGGCGATATCTGCGTGTAGTTCTTCTGCTCGTCGATTACCCATACCTCCGCGTATCCGTCCTTGTCGCGGCAGTAGATGGCGGCGGAGTTCGATCTGTCGATGTCGTCCGGGTGGCTGCCCGCCGACATGAAGATTCCGCCTTCCTGAGCGATGCGCACACGCTCCACCGGGTTCGAGTTGCCGTTCGACGTAGAGAACGTGATCTCGCCCGCGTCCTTGGCGCCGCTGTCGTCTCCCCCACGGAAGGCAATCTCGGCGACGTGGTTGTTGGCCCAGCGGCCGCGTATCCGGCCGAGCGCATTGTTGGGGTTGGCCCGGGCCGCGTCGAGGTTGATCGTAACCGCGCCGTTCCCGGTGTTCTCGAACGATGCGCCCGCAGACGTAGTCTCCTGCATCATGAGGGGCGCGATCGTGTTGGTTCCTCCACGGATGATGACGCTGCCGCCCTCGGGCTGTAGCACCAAGTTCTGCACGCCATCGACGGCGGACTGCGACATGGAGTAGCACTGGACGCGCATGGGTCCCGCGTCGGAGTTCTTGGCGAGCGTCAGCCGCGAGTGCCCGCACTCCTCTGGGCCGATGCGCAGCTGCTCGCCCGCGGAGCTGACGCTGGGCTCGTCGATGACGCCGACGTTCAGCACGTCGCCACTGACCACGCGGACCCGGGCCGACAGCGGCTTCCCGCTACCTGGGACTGGTGCGAGATCCTCGCCGAGCACGTTCTCTATGGCTTCGATCTCCTCGTCACGCTCGGTCATGTACGTCGCGTTGATGAGCGTCGCCGTGCCGGGGTCGCCGGTATCGACGTTGTCGGCAAAGCTATGCACCTCTATCGGGTAGAACGGCATACGGTTCTGTTCCTCTCGGCGAGTAGGTCCGTGGGCTAGCTGGTGGCAGCTATGCCGTGGGTGGACACCAGGGCGAACTTGCGTGTCGTGGCGATCGAGACTGGAGCGACGATGACGCTGTACGTGATGCCCGCGTGCGCGGTGAATGTCGTCTTCTTCACGTTGTTCGCGGTCGTGTCCGCGAAGATGGTCTTCTCTTGCGGGCCGAGGCTGGCGACAACACGCAGATCGAGGGCGTCGAGCGTGATGTCGTCGTAATCACCACCGGCTTGCGCCACGTCGCGATTCCAGCAGAGGGTGACGGACACCTGCTCCGATGGCGTGCCGGGAGGACCGACAGACTCGACCTCCCACGCAGCGTCGGAATCCGCGCTGCTGAGCGTCTTGGTCTGTACCCGGCCGGCGACGACATCCGCATGCACGCTAGCCACGGCGTTGGCGGCGTCCAGCTTGCCCCAACCCCAGGCCGGGTCCCATCCTCCCGTCTCGACCTGGCCCAGTTTGAGCTGCGGCCCCAGCGCGCGTGTCGGCGCTGGCTCCGTGGAGTTGATCAGGATGGCCTAGACGAACATCGCATCGTCGAACTCCCCGCCGGTCTGGGCCGGAAACGGGACGCTGCGCAGCAGCGCCGCGGCCCCAGAGACGTGCGGAGTTGCGAAGCTCGTACCCTCAACGCGATGCCAGGTGTGGTCGGTAGGCTGCGAGCCAGTCGTGTGAGCGACCCATATGTCATAGCCGGGCGCGGACAGGTCGGGCTTCTTGCGGCTACCCGCGGGGTCGACAGGCCCGACCGAGCTCTTGGCGTGGATCGTGTGGTTTCCTCGATCCTCCCAGTTTCCCTGCCCCTGGTCGTTGTACGCCCCGACCGTGATCGCGTTATAGCTCCCGCCCGGCGCACGGACGGCCTTGTCGGACGCGCCCGCGGCGTCGCCGGTGTTCCCCGCTGCCTGCACCCACACGGGCGTCTTGTGGAACGTCGTCAGGTAGTCCATGAAGCGCTCAGTGGCGTGTTGGCCCGTCGCTGGGCCCGCCGCGTTGAGCGAGGTGTTGAGCACGGTTGCTTCGCGCGAGGGGTCCATGCACCATGTCGCCCCGTTAATGACCGCAACCACCGAGGATCCGCCATCTGCCTCGGCCACCTTGGCATTCATCAGGTCGGCCTTGGACGCGACAGCCGTGTACGTGCTGTGGTCGTTTGCCACAACGCTGGCGACCCCCGTGCCGTGCGAGCTTGGGCTGAGGTCATAGAACGTCGTTTCGGCCGTCGCGAAGTTGGCGCGAAACCCAGCCGGTGGGACCGGCACGTCCGGATGCAGATTCTCCTGTTCTTGGGCGCCGAACGCTCGATGGATGCCCGTGTCCAGGATGGCCACCCACACGCTGTCCCCGTCGATCCCATCTGCGTGGGCCGTATCGGCACGTATCGCACGATGGCTAACATCCAGGGACGTCCTGAGGACAGCCACCGTCGAGATGCGGACTACGCGCTCGATGCGGACGAGGTGTGGGAGGTGCGCCAGCGCGACTGTCATCGCGATCGACTGGCGCGGCTGCCGTAGGTCCCACTCGTAGATGTCCAGCCCCTCAATCTCCCGAAGGAGCGGTACCACGGCGTCGTGGAGGCGCTGATGCACCTCGGCATGGCGTCGACGGTATTCGTCCTTCGCTTGCTTCCTCTCCCTTGCAGCCTGGGCGAGGGCCTCCCGGTGTCTTTGCTCGATGCGCCGAAGTTCCTCTGGGTCCACGGGCAGACCCTTCCGCATGCGTCCGCGGAGGGCGGATTCTTGGTTGTGCAGGTCGATTGAGTCGATCTCTGACTGCAGCAACCCCGGCACGCTGGGTGGCTTCTCATCCATCCGTAGAAGCACCGTCACGAACACGCGTTCGTCCGGGTGCGCCAGAAACCACTCCTTGAGATCTGGGTCGACCTTGTCGTGATCCAATACCGCCATCGGTCCTCCTCCACCCGTGAGAGCGCACCCACACACCGCGAACAGAACGCCGACCGCCATTGGGAGTGAGTTACACATCTCGCGTCGCCATGCGTGCGGCCCCACACAGTCTGTGGAGCATGCCGTCCCCGACGATCCCATCCGCGTGCGCCACGTCGGCACGTATGGCGCGGTGGCTCACATCCAATGAGGTGCGCAGGTCGCACGACTTCGTGACCCGAACCACGCTCTCAATGCGCACGAGCTGGGAGAGGTGCGCCAGCGTGATTGTCATCCCAATGGACCGGCGCGGCTGTCGGAGATCCCACTCGTAGATTTCCAGCCCTTCGATCTCCCGAAGGAGCGGCAGCACGGCCTCGTGGAGCCGCTGATACACCTCAAGGCGCCGTCGGCGGTACTCCTCCCTGGCCTGCTTCTTCTCCTCCGCGGCCAGGGCGAGCAAGTCCTGGCGCCTCCCCTGAACACGGCCGAGTTCCGCTGGGTCTATCGCCAGGCCCTTCTTGGCGCGTCCGCGGAGCGCTGATTCCTGGTTGTGGAGGTCAATCGCGTCTATCTCTGACTGTAGCAGCCCCGGCGCAGGCGGAGGCTCCTCATCCAGTCGCAACAACACCCCGACGAACACGCGCTCGTCCGGGTGTTCCAGGAACCACTCCCTAAGCGACGGATCGACTTTATCGTGATCTAGAGCCGCCATCGGCCCTCCTTCACCGGTGAGAGCGCACCCGCACAGCACGGACAGGACAGCCATCGTCGACACTAGCGGACCACCCATGTCGCGTCTCCAGTCTCACGCTACCGACGGCGCGTGACTTATGAGTCGTCCAGCGGCGTGCATCTGTACCCGTCTCTGCTGGGATAGAACGCGCCCCACGCAGATGGCGCCGACAGCCCGCGTGACCTAGTCTGCCGGGTCGACCTCGCCGCACGACTCCGCAGACTCTTCGACAGGGCTGATCCGGCCGGCTTCGTCCATAGTGTACGTGGTCTCCAGATCGAGACCGTGTGTCGCACACAGGTGGGTCCAGATGCGCGCGCGCTCACGGCCGATCGCTGTTAGCAGCAGGCGAGCTTGGCGGTACTCCGCCTCCCGCCGCCGCACAACGGCCTCCTGCTCTCGCTCGGCTGCGAGCGCGTCGGCATATAGCCTGTTTTCCTCTGGCTTGAGAAGAACGTACGGGTCTGTGTTGCCCATCGCACTGTAACTCCTGGTGGCACGTCGACAGCATACAACAAAGGCCGTGCCGTCACAAGGCTGCACGGATGTAACAGGCGCTCGCCCGTGCGATGGTTGTCCCGCCAGAGGGCGCGGCTTCGTCGCTCTCGAAGTCGCGGGTCGACGGGCGCCACCCTTACGCCCCACGCGCGCACCACGGCGGACGCATGGCGGAGCAGGATCGTGCGCTACGATTGGGAGGAGTGGGAGCCGGTAGCACTGTCTAGTGGGCGCGCGAAGCGACGCGCGGCCGGCGGATCGGGAGACGGCCTGGCGCCCGACTGCCTCGGCCTACCGCGTCAGCGACTGCAGGCCCGCCGCCAGATCGTCGAGCTCCCCGAGCGTGGTCTCGACGCCGCTGATGTCGAACAGCTCCGCCTGCTGACAGAGCCGTGTTCCCCAGTCCGTGAGGGGCGCATACGCGTGGGCGGCGCCGAGTCCCCGCAGCCGCTCGCCGAGCGCTTCGATGTCGCCCATGCTGAGCGTCTCCGCGAGTTCGGCGGCGACGGGTCGCTCGGGCTCGAGTAGCGACAGCATCTCGCGGGCGCTGTCACCGTCGATCGTCTGCGCGCCGCCGGCGGCGTCACCATCACTCGCCACGCTCGCCACCTGGGCTACGATGTCGGCGAAGTCGGACAGCAGCGGCCCAAGCGCGTCGATGTCGAACAGCGACGCCTTGGCTGTCACATCCTCTCCCCAGGCGACCAGAGCGGGGGCGTCAGCCGCAGCGCCAAGCTCCTGGACGTTCGCGCCCACCTCCGCGATTTCGTCCATGCTCAGTGTCGTCGCGAGAGCTTCACAGGTCTCCGCCAGCTCGCGTAGCTCCAGCAGGAGCTCCGCGGCCTGCGCAGGCGATATGTCGATGACGACTTCGCCGTCAGGCACGGTCGCTGGCTCTGGCGCCTCCTCCGCAGGGATGGACACCTCATGCGGCAGGAACCGCATGAGCTGCGTGACCAGATCTACCTGCCCAACAGGCTTCGTGAGGTAGCCGTCGACGACGCGCTCCATCGCCACCCTCTCCTCGTCCATCGCCGAGGCCGTGATCGCAACAATGGGGATGGCGCTGACGTCGGGATCCGCCTTCAGCGTCTCGGTGGCCTCAATGCCGTTCATGCGGGGCATCTTCATGTCCAGGAGGAGGACATCCGGCCGGCTCTCTCGGGTCTTCTCAACCGCCTCCACGCCGTCGGCTCCCTCTATGAACGTGAGGTCGTAGCCAGCGAGGTAACCTTTGACGAGCTCGCGATTCATGTCGACGTCGTCTACCACCAGGACTGTGGCAGGGGCGAAGCTCACGAGAGAGACGTCCACCGCGCTGGCTTCGTCGTCTCCAGAGAGCCCCTCATCTAGCGCCACGCCCGGCAACCGGACGTGGAACACGCTTCCCTGGCCGGCTTCGCTGGTGACGTGGATCGTACCGGGCATCATCTCCACAAGGCGCTTCGAGATCGCCAGGCCGAGTCCGGTCCCCCCGAATGTCTCGTGGCTCTGACCCTCCTGCTGCTCAAACGCGCCGAAGATGCTCTCCAACTGATCCTCCGGCACGCCGATGCCCGTATCTTCGACATCCAACAGCAGATCGACGGCGCTCTCCTCGCCCGCGGGCCGCTCAAGCCGCACGCTGAGCCTTACGTGGCCCTCCGCGGTGAACTTAACGCCGTTGCCTATGAGGTTGATGAGCACCTGCCGCAGGCGCGTCTCGTCCAGTATCAGGGCGTGTGGAACGTCGGCGTCGACGTCGACGAGCAGGTCGATCCCCTTCTCCTCCGCCTTCTGGCCGTAGATCGTCTGGAGCTCCGCCGCCAACGCGTGCACATCAGCGCCGCCGAACTGCAGTTCCAGCTTCCCGGCCTCGACCTTGGACAGGTCGAGGATGTCGTTAATGAGCGTCAGGAGAGCCGCGCCGCTCGTTCGGATGGACTTGAGATACTCGGAGTGGACGGGGTCCACGATGAGCCCGGCCAGGATCTCGCTGAACCCCAGGACGGCGTTCATCGGGGTGCGGATCTCGTGGGACATGTTCGCCAGGAACTCGCTCTTCGCACGGTTCGCGGCATCGGCCGCCTCCCGCGCCGCGAGCAGCTCCAGCTCCGCCGCCTTGCGCTCACGAATGTCGCGGAAGACTCCCTCAACGCCCACCTGCTCTCCCTCGTCGGAGAGAATCAGGTGCATATGGCCTTCTATCGGGAGCACGGCGCCGTCTTTGCGGCGGAGCGGAATCTCCCGGTTCCGTATAGAGCTTGCCTGGCGCACCTCGTCCAGCACGTGCGCGCCATCGTCGCGATCCGCAGCGAGGCCATCGGCGAGGTCCAGCCCGGCCATGTCGTCTGCGGAGTCGTAGCCCAGCAGGTCTGCCGCGTAAGGATTGGCGAGCGTGACGACTCCATCCATGCCTACGAGCAAGTACGCGTCCTGCATCCCCTCGAAGATGCGCTGGAAGCGCTCCTCGGAGACCTGCAGGTCCTGCTCGGCCACCTTCCGTCGCTCGATGTCCTGTCCCGAACTCAGCGTCGTTGTGATTTTGCCCTCTTCGTCGCGCATCGTTAGCAGGAACGCGCCGACCCCGAGAACGACGCACACGACGATCATACCGAGCGCGAGAGCGCCTCCGCGGGCGTAGGGGGCTCGGATCTCAGCGACACTGATCTTCGCGACGATGCCTAGCCCGAGTTCCCCAATCGGCTCATACGCGGCGAGCACGCGTACGCCGTCATAGTCGTCCCCGATGAACACGCCCGACCCACCGGACAGAGCTCGGCGCATCGGAGTCACCCGTTGCCCAGCGTATGGCACGGATGTGTCCACCCCGAACTGACGTGAACGCAGCAGGAAAACTATCTGGTTGCCGGTATGCTGGCCTATCACAAATTCGCCGGTGCGGCCAAAACCCGGATAGCGCAGGTGCGCCTCGCGGATCTGCGTCAGAGTCGCCGTGAACGATCCGCCGGTCACAGCCGCCGTGCTGTGCTCGGCATCGAACCGGCCTACGGCTTCCATGATGGCGGCCTGACTCTTCGCCATGTAGGCCAGCCAAGCGCCCTGGTCCCTCACGGCGACACGGTAGAGGATGTACAGGGTGCCCGTGGCGACGACGGACACTATACCCACGATGACCAGTATCAGCGAGATCAGCCGGGATTTCTGCTTCATCGGTGTTCCTCACGGCGAGCTGACTCGACTACATCGCCCCGCAGTGCCCCTGTTGGCGCGGCGCCTTCCGCGATACTGACCTAGGGCGCGCCAACCTGCATCTCGGCGGGGACGAACTCCCCGTCGCGCACCACAGCTACGAAGGCTGGCTTGAGGCAGTCGCCGTTCTCGTCGAAATACGTCGCTCCGGTGATGCCATGGAACGCCGTCTCGGGAGTGGTCATCTGAGCGAGCCGGTCGCGAATGCGCGCCCGGTCAGCTCCCACTTCATCGATGGCGTCGAAGATCTGGTTCGCGGCATCGTACGCCAGGGCGGCCCACGTGTCCGCGGGCCGGCGGTATGCCTCGAGGAAGCGCTGTGCGAACTCCTGAACCGCCTCGCCGCCTGCGGTCGCATGCACGATGAACGGGGTCATGATCATCATGCCCTCGACCGCTTCGCCTCCCACGTCGAAGAGCGCTTCCGACAGCACGCCGTCCCCGCCGATGAACGGCGTCGCCAGTCCCTTGCCTCTCGTCTCCTGCGCGATGAGCGCCGCTTCGTTGTAGAGTCCTGGGATGAATACGATTTCAGGATCGAGGGCATGCAGCGTGTCGACCGCGCCCGAGAAGTCGAGCGAGGCGCCGCGGTCATACGCCTCAATGCCGACGACGTCGATCCCAACGCGGTCAGCTTCGTCGACGAAGGCGGTCGTCAGTCCGGAGCCATACGCGTCGTCATCGTGTATTACGCCTACACGGCTCAGCCCTAGCGAGCCAGCTATATAGCGGGCGACGGCGCGGGCCACGAAGTCGTCGCTGTAGAGGTTCCGGAAGGTCCAGTCCGAGCCACGGCAGACGTCGACGTTGGTCGATCCAGGTGAGAGCTGGAGCACTCCCGCATCGCGATACACCGGCTTCCCAGCCAGCGAGCACGCTGAGTTGTAGTGGCCAATGACGGCGAGGATGGTGTCGTCGCCCGCAAGGCGGCTCGCGACCACCGTGGCTTGGCCGGGGTCGGCGCGGTCATCGCCAAGGACGAGCTCGATGCGGCGGCCGTCGATCCCGCCGTTTCCGTTCCGCTGGATCATCGCGAGGCCGGCGCCCATACGGATTTGCTCGCCCAGTACAGCGCCGCTGCCGGTCAGAGGCGCCGCGACGCCCACCCGTATCGGAGCCGGCGTGGTATCCCGCGCGCATCCGAACGAGAGCCACGAAGCCACTAGGAGGCACGCCACCAAGGCCGCCCACGTAGGGACCGATGTCGTGCGGGCTGTCCGCTCCAAGGCCGCCCTCCAGATGGAACACCGTCTGCGGAGAAGTGGCGCGCGCACGGCGGAATCGTCGCCGAGCCGCGGCTTTCCCATTAGGGCGCCGGGAACTTCATGGCGAAGAGCGACTTCCCTTGCCGGAACCGGTACGCTAGCTGTCCCCCATGGTCGATGACAACTCTCTTCGCGTAGTAGAGGTCCAGCGCGCGCTTCGGATCCTCGCCTTCGTGCTCGCGCTCGGCGTCAAACAGCCCTTCGCGCCACTCGGCCGTTATACCGGGATCAGGGCTCTGAATCCCGATGTATACACCGTCGTTGTCGTCATAGGTCAGGATCTGTACGACCGGCGTCGCGTCCGCGTCGCTGTCCCGCTGGAGCTGCGCAGCGTAGTCGACCAGTTTGCGCCAGGCGTTGACGAGACGGTCTCGGTCGGCCCTGATGGCGCCGGTGTACCGCACGTCGGTGTCAAGAGTGACCGCTGTGGCCGGAGTCTGCTCGAAGGTGCATACGCGGACGAACTGGTCGACGATGTCGGAGAGCTCATGGGCGCCAAGCTCGACGTCCATCTCCTCCTGCGTGATGTCGGCGATCTCGGTCAGTCGCGTCAGATGTGCTTCGACCAGGCGCTCGATCGTGGCGGCGCGCGTCTTGTTCGGGGCGTCGTCGTCGAGCCCGCGTGTGAGCCACTCAGCCTGGGCGCGTATCCGTTGAGCGTCCTCGGCGTAATCCTCGACGAACGCTGGCGTAGCCTTACCCAGGAGGGCCCACTTGAGGTTCCGGTCGCGCTCGGCGATCGCCTCCTCGGCGCGCTGCTCGGCCTCCTTCTCGTGGGCCCGCAGGGCGACGTGCGTTCGCACTCGGACGAGCAGTTCCCTGCGGTTGCACGGCTTGCTGAGATAGTCGACCGCGCCCAGATCCAGTCCCCGCACTATGTCGTCGGTGTCTGTCCTCGCGGTAAGAAAGATGACCGGGATGCCGCGCGTGCGATCCGCCGCCTTGAGCCGCTCACACGTCTCGTATCCGTCCATCTCCGGCATGTTCACGTCAAGCAGGATGAGGTCGGGTAGCACTGACTCGACCACCTTGAGCGCCGCCACGCCGTTCTGGGCGACGTTCAGCTGATAGCCCTCCTCCCGAAGCATGGTGCCCAGTACCTGGATGTTCTTCGTGTTGTCGTCGACGATCAGAATCCGCGCTCCGGCGGCCTGGTCACCCATCGAACTCCCCAAAATCGTGTTCCGATGCAGCTGCCTGCGGTCGACCGACACCGGCATAGCGGCGCGCTGCAAATGAGACCGTGACGCGTGGTTCGCCCAGGGGCACGCGGCAGTGCATCCCGTCGGCAACTCCGCCCTATCCCTGTCGACCGCAACTCAGATGGCAACCGCGCGCTGGCTATTCTGCTCCCGCGCTCTTGATAGCTCCGATGCGCCGGCCCGCGCAACCCGCTGACGCGTGAGCGCTACGCGAACCGTAGCCTGTCGGCCTGTTCGGGACAACTGTGTAGAAAGCGTAGGCGAACGCCTCGGGCGCCTCTGTACGGGCGCGGCGGACGAGCAAACCACGGCTGTGCAGTCCACGCGGTTCCAGGGCCAGCCCCCACGGACGGCGCCGCGCGCCCCATCTGCTCTCAGCCGTGATTCTCGGGCCGGGCAGTCACCGCGCCGCGGCCTGGCGCCCGCCACTGACCACCTGCGCCAACACGCGCGTAGTGGACCGTCCGCCCCTGCGTCAGGGCTTGGCGCCGTCCGTGGGATTGCCGAGCTTGCGGCGCCCGCGTAGACTGCGGTCGGCTCGCATGTGGACCGGCACGCACATCGGAGGACACATGTCACAGCAGGACCAGCCACTACGCGTAGGCGGCGTAGGCACGGGTCGCATCTTCCAGTGGGCCCATCTTCGGGTGTATCCGCAGTTACTGTCCAAGGCCCGGATGACCGGGTTCTACGACCTCGACCGGCCGCGCGCGGAGGCGGCGTGCGACAAATACCGCCAGGCGTTGCTTGCCCACGCGGAAGCGAGCCCTGCGGACGCGGAAGCGTGCCACGAGAACATCGAGACTCTCGGAGTCTACGCATCGCTCGACGATCTGCTAGCCAACGTCGATCTCGTGGACGTCTGCACGACGGCCCGCGGCCGCATGCCGACGGTGATCGCAGCGGCGCGTGCGGGCGTGCACAGCATGGTCGAGAAGCCCATGGCGCGCACGTGGATCGAGGCGGAGCGCGCCGCGCGCGTGATACGTGAGACGCCCGGCGTGCAGTGTCAGCTCAACGACGACAATATCTTCGACCCCAAGTACCGCGTGCTGCACGACCTGTTGGCGGACGGGGCCATCGGGCGTGTCCACAACGTTGCCCTCATCCGCGGCTCCCGCCTCGACGCGACGAGTGTGCTGAAGTCGCAGGCGAGCGCCGTCGAGAACGGCGGCGGATGCCTCATGGACTACGGGTCGCACGGCCTCGCGGGCGTGTGGTACATGCTCGGGACGCACCTACGCATCTCGCGCGTGGAGGCCGTTCGCATCGGCGTGCGACACCGCCATCGCGTGCTGGAGGGCGATCCGTTCGTGATGGAGGTGGACGACGACGCCCACGTCCGGTTCCTGTTCGAGGATCCCGCGTCCGGCGCATGGACGACCGTGTTCATGGAGTCGACGTGGTGCGGCGGCGAGATCGGACTGCACGAGAGCAAGAGCGGCGGTCAGGGCGACGGGTACCTGAGAATCGAGGGCGAGGACGGCGTCATCGACGCCACCGGGAGCGACGCCGTCCGCATTCTCAGGTGGGACGGCGGCGAGACGCGCATCCCACTGCGCGTATACCCGGGCGAGACGATCTCCGTGCGCGAGGAGATCGAGACCTGCATCGACAGCGTGGCGCGCGGCGCGCGGCCCGAGTACGACATCGAGTTCGGCGCCGAGATCATCGCGGCCATTGGGGCGGCGTACCTCTCTGCCGTTGAAGGCGGCGCCGTGACGCCAGCGGACTTCAAGGAGTTCAGCCTCGGACACGTCGAGGAACTCGGCGACAACGAGGCGGCGGAAGACGCCGTCCTAGACTACCTGCTGGCGCCGTACCGCCTGGACCAGTAGCGCCCGGAGAGATGTCTGGCGACAAGGAGCCGACAAGATGAAGGTGAGCCTCTACACGATCTCGCTGAGCGGCGGCTACTACCGCGGGGACGCCGTCCCACTACTCGACATCTTCCCAATGGCGAAGGACTGGGGCTACGACGGCGTCGAGATCGAGGGCAAGCGTCCGCACGGCTCCCCGTTGGACCTGGGCCGTGCCGCTCGGGAGGCGATCCGCGTCGCTGCGGCCGACAACGGCCTGGAGCTGTCCTGCGTCGCCGCCTACAACGACTTCTCCAGCCCAATCGAGGAACACCGCGAGGCCGAAGTGCTCATGGTGCGAGAGCTCATCCGCCTCGCCGCGGACCTCGGGTCGCCCATCGTGCGCGTGTTCGCCGCGTGGTCGGGCGTCACGCGGCGCGACGGCTGCATCACGTACGACGTCGCGCGTTACAACATCGATCATCGCTACCCCGGGACCACGGCGCTCGAACGCTGGCAGCACGTGCGCGACTGCCTGGTCGAGGTCAGCCGCATGGCGATGGACTACGGCGTCACGCTCGCCCTACAGAACCACGAGCCCATCACGTCACACTGGGACCATGTGCTGCAGTTCATCAACGAGGTCGACTCGCCCGCGCTGAAAGCGTGCATCGACGCCCCGCTCATGCAGCGGCACGACGCGGAGTACTATCGCGAGGCGTTGACGGCCACCGGTGACCAGCTCGTGCACACGCACTTCGGAGGGCGCTTCGAGCGGGACGACGACGGGCGCATCGTGCCAGCGTCCAGCCGCGCCAACCCCGCGCGATGCGACTACCCGGCATTCCTGTCCGCCGCGCGCGAGCTCGCGGACTTCGACGGGCACGTGGGCTACGAACTGTGCAGCCCAGTGCTGACAGGGCACCGGCATGCTGGGCTGGGAGTCGCGTTGGAGCAGTCGGAGCTTGCGTGCGCGTTCATGCGACAGACGCTGTCGGAGATGTAGCCCTCGTCGACACCGAGTCAGCTAGCGTGTCTGGGCGTTGCGGACGATCTCCTCTACCTCATCGCTGAGCGTGCGGCTATCGAACGGCTTGGTGAGGTAGCCGTCCGCGCCCAGCTCCAGTCCCGCCTCGACGTCCTTCTGCTGCGCCTTGGCGGAAAGGAAGATGACTGGGATTTCGCTCGTCTTGTCGCTGGCCTTCAGCAGGCGGAGCAGCTCGTGTCCATCCATGCGGGGCATCATGACGTCCAGCAGGATGACGTCCGGTTGCTCGGAGCGCGCGACCTCCAGGCCCTTCAGACCGTCCTCGGCGACAGTGACTTCGTGGCCGCCCGTGGCCTCCAACGCGAACTTCACGACCGTCTGAATGTCCGGCTCATCTTCAATGAGCAGGATGCTGCGCGGCATGTACCGACCCCAATGCAACAGGCGTGCGGGCTGCCCGACGCCTCAGTGTAAGCCATCGGCCTATGCGTGGTAACCCCTAACTTCCCGCGAATATCCGGGGCGTTACCCTGAACCGAGCTGCGAGTAGATGCCCCGTGACTTATTGGATCGCAGGAACACGCCGTCCGATGCTCGGAACCAGAACGTCCGCTTGTAGAACGCGGAGCGGAACCCCGCCAGTCCCCACTGCACTCGCACGGCGTCCACGCGCGCGCCGTTGATGTCGATGCGCTCCGGCCCCTTCCTCTCAGCCTTCATCTTGTACGAGGAGAGGTTGTCCGGCCGCAGCGTGTAGAACTCGATCCTGGCAGCCTCTGACCGTACGAAGCCCTCGAGCCCCATGGTGGGGGTGTGAAAGAACGGCGTGGCACCGACATCGTGTGTTTCGTCGACGGTGTCGCCGCGCAGCACGCCGCTGACGACGACACTGTCGCCTTGGCGCCGCCCAAAGTAGTCCGTGCCCCACCCCTCTTCCGCGACCTTCCACGTCAGCGTGCTGTAGGCGGCATCAAGGACGGCCTCCGCGACGCCAGACTTCTCGGTCTGGTGATCCTGCCACGTGACGGTGACCAGGCTCTCAGCGCCACTGAGACCGCGTGTCTCGCGCACGGTCGTCGAAATGAGCTCGTCCGTCTCGGCGTCGTACGTGTGCACAACGAGCGGGCCGTCGGCCGCGAAGGCGCTCGCCGCCGTCAGAATCAGACACCAGACCGCCCACTTCATACTCATCTCCCTATACCGGCCCCTACAGGGTCCGGTACTCGTTGCGCCACCGGCGTAGGTACCCGATGTGCTCGTCGAGGAAGTCGTCATCCAACCATCCAATGCCGTCCCGCTGAGCCGCGTACCGCACCCCGAGGCCCAGGAGGTCGAGGTGTCGGACGGGTTCGGACAGCTCGATCGCGGCCAGCTCCGCCGCTTCCATAGGGCGCACGCGGGTGTAGCCGCTAAGGAGCGCGGCAAGGATGCGTTCTTTCTTGCGCTTCATGTCCGCCGACAGGTCCATCCAGTCGTAGCTGACGACGTACGCGCCGATGTCCAGGGCACGCCAACCATAGCCCGCGCTGTCGAAGTCGTACAGGACGAGCCGGCCGTCGTCGGCGATCAGGGCGTTGCCGGCGTGCGCGTCGCCGTGACACAAGCCGTATTGCGGCAACGCCTTGGGCAGCAGGCGACACAACTCGTCGGCGAGTTCGGCTCCGATGGTCCGCAGGAACGCGACGTCGTCGGGGCGATGCGTGAGATGCGTTGCCAGCAGGTCGACGGGCTCGTGGATGAGGCGCTCCTCGTCAAGACTCCAGCGTGCGTACCCGCTGCCCAACTGGTCGGCCGCGACGTGCACGTGGGCGAGCAGCTCGCCGAACGCGGCGCTGTGTTCCTCGTCCTCCTCACGCACCTCGCCGCCAACAATCGCGCGGAACAGCGCCGCCTCACGAGGCCCCTCGGGCATCGGCAGCGTGGTCGCATATTCGCCGTCTAGCTTCGCGATCGGTTCCACCACCCGGACTCCCCGCTCGCGCAGCTCACGCAGCAGTTGGAGCTCCGCCCCGATGGCTCCGCGGTCGTGCCGCCCAGGGCTGTACACCTTGAGGTAGTAGGCGTCCGGCCCAGCGTCGAGGTGGTACGCGTCGCTCATACTGCGCCGCTGGAACCGACACCTCACAGGCGCGGCGAGGCCGTAGGAGGTCTCCGCCCACTTGCCCAACGCGTCCTGGTCCGCTACCGAAGACCGCACGGGGAAGGTGGCGTTCATGTTCCGAAGGGTGGGATGGAGACAGGCGCGCCGTCTCGCATCGCGGACTCGTGTGCGCCGATCCCCACCGCGGTCCAATTCGCCGCGACCGCGGCTCCGATGAGCGGCGCGCGCCGCTCGAGGATGGAAGACACGAACTCGTGGACCATGTGCGGTCGGAAGTTCCCGCCCGCGCCGCCGCGGATGTGCGTCCTCAGCTCCTCGGGCACGCGGTCAGCGAAGTCGGGGAGCGTCACGCGTCGCCTCCGCACCTTCCTGCCCCTGCGGCCCTCCGGCATGGGACCAGCGTCCGCCTCGTACACAACCGGCTCCTCGCCGTCGACCTGCGGCCACTCGAAGCCCATGCGGTCGCCATACACGTCGAACCGCTCCTGGAATCCGCGCGTCATCTGAGACAGGCAACGCGTCGCTTCGCACACGACCGGGGAATCGTGCAGCTGTACCAACGCCGTCTGTATGGGGTAGGGGTTGTCGTATTCGCCGGTCAGATCCGCCGGTAGGTGTCCCGACCCGAGGCACCGCACGCTGGCCGCGGGACGTCCGGCGACCGAGAGAACCGGGCCGAGGGCGTGCGTCGAGTAGTACATCGGCGGCAGCCCCTTCCAGTAGTCGGGCCATCCCTCCATGTTCTGGTAGTGGGCGCACCGCAGGAACTGCAACTCCCCGAGCGCCCCCGAGTCGGCGAGTTCACGCACGTAAAGCGCGGAGTTGGAGTAGACCGCCGTCTCCATCAGCATGAAGCGCGCGTCCGACGCGCGTTCCGCCGCAATGACCCGGTCGATCTCCGGCATGCTCATCGCCATGGGTATCGCACAGGCGCAATGCACGTCGGCGCCAAGCGCGCCAAGCGTCTGCTCGACATGCAGCGGGATGGGCGTCAGAAGGTGCACCGCGTCAAAGCGTCCCGTGGCTAGCAGGTCGTCGTACCGCTCGAACGTCGTGGCGACGCCGTGACGGTCGGCGACGCTGGCCAGCAGGTCGGCGTTCGTGTCGCAGATGGCGACCTCGGACACCGCCGGATGGTCCCTGTACACCGGAACCCATGACGCCCCGAAGCCCAGGCCAACGACGGCCACCGCAATGTCACTCCCCACGCGTATTCCTCCCCGGGTATGCCGTGCCGCGCCGGGGGAGTTTACGACGCCGCCGCCGCCCGCGCGAGTATGAGGCGTAGCGGCAGCTTGGGCGTCACGCAATACGGGCCTATTACTGGTACAGAGCCGACCGACGCACGCCGGGAGCACATCATGGCGATGGTCATAGGTTACGGGAGCAACATTCGTGGCGATCGAGCTGCGGGACGCGCCGTGGCGGAAGCGATCGCACTGTTCGAGATGCCAGGCGTGTGGACGTACAGCGTCGACCATCTCACACGGGCGCACGCCGAGGCGATGGTCGACGTGGACATGGTCATCTTCGTCGGCGCCTACGATGGCGATGTGGGCGACCCCGTGCGCGTGACACGCGTCGAGGACGTCAGCGCGCCTGGAGCCACGCACTACGTCAACTCGCCGGCGTCCCTCCTCGCCCTGTTCCGGGCGCGGCACGGCCGTCGCCCCGACGCCTGGCAGGTGATGGTACCCGCCGTGTCCTGTGAGCTGCACGCGAGTCTGTCGGCCTCCGCGGAAGGCAGCGTACATGAGGCCACCGATCACGTTAGAGAGCTGCTCGACGACCGACCTCTGGACGCCGGCCGGCGCACCGTTGCGCAGCGCGTCCGCGAGCTCGTTGGGCTTAGGTAGACGAGGACGCCGCAGGGCCAACGCCTAGCCGCTCCGCACGACGTACGCCGCGATCGTGCGCGCGGCCGCCGCGTTGTGCCCGCCGTGCGGCACGATGATGTCGGCGTGCGCGATGCTCGGACGAACGAACGCGTCGTGCATTGGGCGCACCGTGTCGCGCCACTGGCGAACGCACGATTCCAGCGACCTGCCCCGCTCCGCGATGTCCCGCTCCAGGCGGCGGGCGAGGCGCGCGTCGTCCTCGACGTCGATGTAGACAGCCAGATCAAGCGCGGCGCGCAATCGCTCGTGGGCGAGCAGCAGGATGCCCTCCACAATCACGGTGGCCGTTGGTTTCACGCGAGTCGTCGTGTCACCGCGCGTGTGCGCCACGAAGTCGTAGGTCGGCACGCATGCCGCGCGGCCCTGACGAAGCGCGTTGATGTGCTCGACCAGCAGGTCCGTCTCCAGCGCGTCTGGGTGGTCGAAATTCGCGCGCGCGCGGTCCTCGGCTGGCAGATGTCCCAGGTCGCGGTAGTACGCATCGTGGCTCAGAACCGTCGTGGAGTTCGGCGGCAGCGCGTCCACCAGGCGCTGCACGAAGGTCGTCTTGCCCGCGCCGGAT
Source organism: uncultured bacterium (assembly GCA_964473525.1). Lineage (GTDB taxonomy): Bacteria > Poribacteria > WGA-4E. Next base: position 92,601 of record CAYYPK010000003.1, on the reverse strand, counting down.
CCCCCGGCGATACCCACGATCATACGACTGCGTCCCACGCTGAGGCGGAGCCTGCGTACGTCGGTATTACAGCACGCCGTTGCGGCATCATGTCGTCCATGTGATATTGCTCGCTCGGACCTGAGGACAGGTCCATGCCCAACTGGAGTCTACCATGCGGAGACGATCTCGCTCCCGCGCGTGTGGCGCGTGGGTTGCGTTGCTGCTGTGCGCGTCGTGGTCTCGCGTAAGCGCCGCTGCGGAGCCGCCGCCCGCTGGCTACCTCGCGCCAGACGACGTCGTCAGTCGCGCGCAGGCGCTCGTCGCAACGTCGGCGAACGCGCGAACGCATGAAGTCGCTCGCACGGACGAAGGTCGCGGTCTCTATGTCGTGTCGATCGGCGAGGAAGAGACGCCCGGGCGTCCCGGCGTGCTCATCGTCGCGGACCCGGACGGCGACCGCCCGATCGCCTCGCAGGTCGCGCTAGGCCTTCTGGAACGCTTGCTCCAAGCGGACGCCTCCATCGCTCAGGCGGCGTCTGTCTATATCGTGCCGGTCGCGAACCCGGACGGCGCGGCCCACGCCTTCGCGGGAGAGAGCCCCTGGCGCGGTTGGCCCGTCGACGACGATCGCGACGGCCGCACCGATGAAGACCCCGCCGAGGACATCAACGAGGACGGAATGGTCCTGCAAATGCGCGTCGCCGACCCGACTGGCGCTTGGTGGCGGGATGAGACCGACCAACGCGCCATGGTTGAAGCGGACCCCGCAAAGGGTGAAGCGGGCGGGTACAGACTGATGACCGAAGGCGTCGACAACGACTCGGATCGTCTAATGAACGAGGACGGGGTTGGCGGCGTACGCCTCGAAGCCAACTGGCCTCACCGGTGGCGCGAACACGCGCGGGACGCCGGGCCGTTCCAGTTGAGCGAACCCGAGTCGCACGGACTCATAGAATTCATGCTGGGCCACCCCAACATCTCCACCGTCATCGTCCTTGGGGCCGAGGACAACACGGCAGAACCAGCCGACGGCGGCGATGACGCCGACCCGGACTCGACGGAGCCGCTTGCGGACGACGCGCGCGTGCTTCGCATCCTCGGCGAGAGACTGTGGGAGGGGTCTGACCAGAAGCCGCAAGGCGCGGAACACGGCGCCGGTGGCTTCGCCGACTGGGCGTACTTCCAGTACGGCGCCCTGGTCGTAGAGAGCGCGCTGTGGTCTCCGCCACTCGACCCCCCGGACGACGAGTCCGACGACGGTGATCCAGGCCCAGACGAAGCGGAGGGCGAGGCGGAATCGGACGGCGACAGCAACCCGACCCCGTCGGACGAGGCGAAGCTGCTCGCCTGGAACGACGCCACGTACAATGGCGCCGCGTTCGCGACGTGGTCCCCCTACACGCACCCCGACCTTGGCGATGTCGAGATCGGCGGGTGGCTACCGTTGACGCTGCACAACCCACCCGCGTCGACCATACCCGAGCTGGTGGATCGCTGCGCCGCGTTCGTAGAGTCGCTGGCGGACGACCTACCCCGCATCGAGTGGGTGAAGGTCGAAGTGGCGGAAGTGGCGGATCGGCTGTTCGACGCCCGGGCCACGCTCATGAACGGCCGCTTGCTACCGACGGTGACGGCGATGGGCGAGCGCACGGGGCGACCACTGCCCATCCGCGTCCTCATCGACCTGCCGGACGGCGCAGAGCTCGTCGCCGGTAGGAGCGCGCACGTCGTATATCGGCTCCTGGGGCGTGGTGACAGTCGCGACTTCAGATGGCTATATCGAGTGCCGCGAGGCCTCCCGGACGCACGGCTGCGCGCCGTATCGCAGGCCGCTGGCGCAGCGGTGATGGAACTGGAGGCAAGCCGATGACCTTCCTGGATACGCGCTTCCGCTCCGCGGTCGCCGTTGCCGTCGCCGTGAGCGCGATGTGTCTCGCCGCCCAACCGGTCAGCGCGCAGGGAGGACGCCTCTCCCCGAACGTGGAGATCGCCTGGAACCGCTACTACGACTACGCCGAACTCCTCGGCATCATGGCCCGTCTTCGGGCCGCCTATCCCGACTTCGTGACGCTAGAGGACATCGGTAGGACGTACGAGGGACGCGCCATGCGGGTCATGGCTCTGACGAACCAGGCGACGGGGAACGACCGCGACAAGGTCGGCATGTGGGTAGACGGGAACGTCCACGGCAACGAGGTGCAGGGAGCGGAGGCGGCGCTGTACCTCGCGTGGTGGCTGCTCGAGAAGTACGACACGAACGAACGCGCGCGCGCGTTGTTGGACCGGCGCGTATTCTACATCCTGCCTTCGCAAAACCCGGACGGGCGCGACTACTGGTTCCACGAGCCCAACACGCAGCACTCGTCGAGATCCAGCCAGAAGCCTCGCGACGACGACCGCGACGGTCTCTTCGACGAGGACGGCTACGATGACATGAACGGCGACGGCGAGATCACGTCCATGCGCAAGCGTGTGCCGCTGGGCACGGGCACGCACCGCGTGAATCGCGACGACCCGCGCGTCATGGAACACGTCACCGGCGACCAGCAGGGCGACTATGTGATGCTGGGCGGCGAGGGCATCGACAACGACGGCGACGGCCGCGTCAACGAGGACGGCCCCGGGTTCTACGACATGAACCGCAACTGGCCGAGTGACTGGCAACCGCCCCATATCCAGGGCGGAGCTGGGGAGTATCCGCTCTCCAACCCCGAGACGCGCGCCGTCGCCATGTACCTTCTGGACCACCCCAACGTCGCCGCGGTGCAGTCGTTCCACAACACCGGCGGGATGATCCTGCGTGGTCCCGGGTCGAAGACGGTGAATTACCCCGCGGCGGACGTGCGCGTGTACGACGAGATAGCGCGTGATGGCGAGAAGCTGCTGCCGTTCTACCGGTATCTCGTCATCTGGAGCGATCTGTACACGACCCACGGGGCGTTCACCTGGGCGTACGAGGGCCTCGGGATCTTCACGTACTCGAACGAGCTGTGGTCCGCGAAGCAGTACTACAACTCGCAGGACTGGCCGAGCGGCGCGCAGCGTGACGAATTCGTTGACCACGTGCTGCTCGATGATGTGCGTGTGCCCTGGGAGGCCGCGCGGCATCCGCTGTACGGCGATATCGAGATCGGCGGCCACAAGCGGGAGCACGGACGTGTCGCGCCGTCGTTCATGATCGAGGAGATGTCGCACCGCAACGCCATGTTCTGCGTGCTGCACGCCGAGGAGATCGCGGAACTGGAGGCGGAGCCGCTGCGCATCGAGCCGGTGGGCGAAGGGGTGTGGCGGGTCCGGGCCGCCTTCCGCAACACGCGGGCGATGCCGACACGATCCGCGCTGTCGGGCGACAAGGGCATCGGCATACCGGATCGTGTCACTATCTCTGGGAGCGACGTCGAGGTGGTAGCCGGAGGGCGTGTGAGCGACCGTTGGCGCGACGCGCGCATCGACCTGACGGACGATCACCCGAACCCCATCAGGCTCGAGTACGGAGTGCCGTCGCGCGGGCGGGTCGAAGTGGCGTGGATCGTCGTGGGATCAGGCGACGTGACGGTCATGTACGAGGCGGACAAGGCTGACGGCGTCCGGGCGAGCGGTACGCTGCGGTGAGTGTACGCGACAACGGCGGCGCTGACTGACAGCGCCGCCGTTGCGTAGTGCAGTCGAGAAGCTAGCGCGTGCTCTTCAGGGCGCCCCAAGCTGTCGCGACCTTGCCTGCTGGACGTACCGGCAGCGCGGCAGCCAGTCCCTCCATGAGCTCGTTGATCTCGTCCTCGCTCAACGCCCTGCTGTACACGACCGCCTCGTCCATGACGCCCTGGAACAGCCGGCTCATGTTGAGTTCCTCGCCGATGAGGAGCGGGTCCGGGTCGACCGTCATGGCGCTATCGGCGTTCGCCTGCGTATCGACCTGTTCGCCGTCAACGTAGAGATCCCAGGCGCCCGGGGCATATGTGACGGCGAAGTGCTGCCATACGTCAGGGGCGAAGTCGCCCCGGTTGTGGTTCAGTCGTCCGTTGGCGAACTGCCACGCCGTGTGTATGAAGGCGCCGTTGGCGTTGATGAGCACCTCGAATTGCTCGTTGGCGTCTGGGCCCTTGGTGATGAGCCCCTGCCACTCGCTGCCGGCCAGCTCTGGCTTGATCCAGTCCGCTATGGTGATCTCGTCCTCAATGATGAAGCTATCGGAGTGCTCGACTTCGATGTAGTTGCTGCCATCGAACTCAACGCCACCGTCGTATTTGCCGTCGACACGCGCCGGGCCGCTGACGAAGTCGCCGTCGTTGCCGTTTCCGGAGCCGTCGGTCGCGGTATCTCCGCCCGCCTCGTCGAAGCCGAGGTACATCACGAGCCCTTCCGCGAGGTCGGCTTGCGCTCGCCCACCTACCACGAACATCGCCGCCGCAACGGCGAATACAACGCATCGTTTCATCTGATAACCCTCTTCTGGTTGTCCGTCACTGGACACTCACGCCGTGCATGTCAGGCGCGTAGTTCGCTTCGCATGCTGCGGTGCAAGACCGCATCAGGTATAGCCGCGCCGAACGGCAGCGGCAACGTCTAGCCACGCAGCCAGCATACTACCGCGCCGCCTATTAGACGCCGCATCGGCGCAAACGATTACCGCTCCTTCAGCAGCGGCGTTGTTAGGCGCGGGGAACACGTAATGCGCTAGGCGCGCCCAAGGCGAGCCACGCGCAAGCCTACGCGCGAACGGCCGCGAGTACGCTCCGGAGCAGCTCTGGGTTCCCGCGCCCGTCGAAGCCGCCGTGCGGGCCTGGGTTCTGCACGACGACGATGTCCTCGTCAGGGAACACGGAGCAGTAGTGGCCTCCTGCCCCGCTGGCGCTGAATCCAGAGCGTGGGAGACCAGGCCAGAGTTGGTCGTTGTCGTTCGTCCAGAAGCCCATCCCGTAGTGGTGTTCTTCGGGCGGGCTGTTCGCGAGGATGTCCGGCGCCGTTGAGGTCGCCGCCGTCAGCCAGTCCTCGGGTACGACCTGGGCGTCGCCCCAGCGTCCGCCGTTGAGCCACAGCCATCCCAGACGGGCGAAATCGACCGGGCGCGTGTGGACCTGGCAGTAGTAGCCGAAGATGTCGAGACGGGCGTCGTCGTGGAGGGCGAAGTTCGAGAGCGTATAGCGCAGGTCCGCGCCTATGCGGTCAGCGATGTATTCGTCGATAAGCGTGCTGAACCCCGGCGATCCCTCCGGGTCGCTCACGTCATAGCGCCCGTGGATCTTGGCGAGCGAGTGCGTGAGGATGTTCATGCCGTACGTCTGGTAGTGGAAGACTTCGCCCGGTCGCTCGCCTGGCTTCATGTACCCGGAGGTGTTGGATATGAGCTGGCGGAACGTAATGTCGCGGTCCTTCTCGAACGCGTAGCGTCCTTCCTTGGGGCCGCTGCCGTCGGGAACGTCCATCATCTCCGGGTAATGCGCCACCACCTTCTCGTCTGCCGAGGAGAGCTCGCCGGCGGCGATGGCCGCGCCGAGGACGCTTGAGTACAGCGACTTCGCCGCAGAGGCGATGGGTCGGTACGCGTCCGCCTCGATACCGCGGTTCCATGCCGCGGCTATGCGACCGTGGCGCACGATCAGGACGCGGTAAACGCCATCGGGAGCGTTGTCGTCGAGCCACTCGCGCGCGCTCGCTAGCTTGTCGGCGTCCATCCCGACATCGCCGGGGTCGCACCTGTGCCACGCCTCGTCGGGGAACGTAACGTCCGCCATCTCTCGGCCTCCGGCGCCCATGGGTGCTCTCGCGGTGGGAATGCGACGCATGGTAGGCGAGGACACGGCTCCGCTCAACTTCGCACACGTCAGTTTGCCGGGGTGGCGCGGCCCGGCTACCGTCTAGGTGTCGCCTATACTGGTCCGCCAACCGCGGAGAGGGCGCTGCAACATGCGACGCCTGATGATCGCCGCCGCGTTAGCCGCGGCGCTATGCCTCGACAGTCACGCCCAGGGCCAGGTCGGGGAAATGGTCGACCGCGCGCTGGAGCAACTGACGCCCGCCGGCCGCGCGGAGGTGGACGTCATCCTCGCTGAGCGCGGCGTCACGCTCGACGATGTCCGCACGAATCCGTCCCTCGCTCGCGAACTCATGTCGTCGCCCGACCTGCAAGCACGCGTGCAGCGCGCCATGCGGGGAGAACAAGAAGCGGGTGGCGAGAGCCGGCCAGAACCGCCGCCACGCCGGCCGCCGGAACGGCGAGACCGCGCCCGGGGCGCCCAAGCCGACGGCCGGAACGCCGGACTCCCGGAGCACTACGAAGTCATCTTGCACGCCAACGTCTTCCGTCGCCTTGGATGGGAAGAGCCACGACACAACCCGTTCGGCCTGGCGGGCGTCGTGCATCGCCCTGATGGGCCTCGCGCGCTCATCACCCGGCAGGGGCAGCCGAACGGCATGTACGTCGGGATCGGCGCGGATGTCGGCGACGGCTACTCGGTAGTCAGCATCAGCGGCCGCTCTGTGAAGGTCGCGGGAGGCCCGCTAGGCGAGATCGACCTCGAGTTGGATCAGGGCGTCATAGGGTCCAAGGGAGGCGGAGCCGAGTCCCGGCAGCGGGAGCACACGCCGGCCAAGAAGTACGAGGCGGGCCGCTGGTACCCCGCCCGTGGCCTGTCGTTCCAGGATCTGGTCCGAGAGATACTCGACCGTGAGGGCTACACGATGCAGGAGGTCGAGAACGACCGAGAGCTACAGCAGAGCCTCAAGAACAAATACCAGTACCTCGAGGACGAGGGGTACACGGAATTCCCCGACGACTGATACACGCCTCGTCGGTCTGCCTCGCGCTGGACCACGTCAGTGCCGCCTGTAGACACGCACCCACGCGGCCCCAGGAAGTCCCTTCCCCTTGCAGGGACGGCTAGGATGGGGTTGGCGGACGCGCCACGGGATCTTGCGTGCTGAAACGCTAGTCACTCTGGCAGCACGCTCCTGAGCGGCGCGAACCCGATCTCCTCGCGCACGCGGTCTATCGTGTAGAGCGGGTCGCGCTCGTGGCCCGGGCGCTCGTAATGCGACATGTCTAGCTCGTCCGCGTCGGCGCCGTACCACGCGCGGAGAACGTCGGGCACGGGCGCGCCGACGCACGCCTGCGCGCCCACGGCGTTCATGATCCGCACGCCGGGCTTCGCGGGAGACTCCGCCGCCATGGTGAAGCAGCGGACGGCGTCGCTCAGGTACATCAGGGACGGCGCGCCGATGGACCACTGGCCGACCGGCCCGGGCTGCACGGGCGACGGCGTGGCGTCCTCGCGGATTATGCTCGCGAGACGGATGTTGATGATGTCCGCGTCTGGCGTCTGCCGGCTTACGTACCGCGTCATCTCCTCCATCAGGTATTTGGACACGCCGTAGCCGTCCCGGTCCAGACACGGGTGCTCGTCCGGGATGGGCACTTCGAGCGGCCGGAACAGCGGAGACTGGAAGCCCACCGCGGCGATCGAGCTCGCGAGCGCGAACTTGCGGCATCCCCGGTCGATGAGCGTGCGCAGTAGCAGGTGCGTCCCGAGGACGTTGACGCCCATACACTCGCGCTCCGTGCCAGCGCCCGTCACGGCGGCGAGATGCACGACGGCGTCAACTCCGCCCTGAACTAGCGCGATGCCCTCCTCCGTCGCGAAGTCGCCTTCAAGGGCCTCGACGCCGTCGACCTCCGTGGGCCGCCGCGACAGACACACGACATCGTGCGTCCCCGACATGGACCGCGCGAGCGCCGCGCCGACGAAGCCGCTCGTGCCGGTAATCAGTACGCGCATCGTCGTGTCTCCCCTGACTGTCTGCTTACGACCAGTGGATGACCGCGCCAAGCACGGCGTCGGCATTCCCGTCGCGAATCGACGCGTAGAGCGCCGGCGCCTCGTCAGCCTCGGCGCGGTGCGTAATGACCTCGCCCCATCGTAGCGCGCCGGTCGCCATGTTCTTGAGGACGGCGGCCCGGCACTTCGCGAGGCCATCGTCGCACGGGTAGAAGGTCGTCAGACGCTTGCCATGAGGGACGAGGAAGTTGTAGCTGACAGGCGCCTGGCCGTAGTTGCCCTGGTAGATGAACTTACCGTGCGTTCGGCACAGAGCCATGGCGGGGTCTATGCACGCTGGGATGCCCGTGGATTCGAACACGACATCCGCGCCCTCGGGAGGGATCTCCCGCACGCGCGCCCCCACGTCCTCGCGCGAGCCGTTGACGACGTGGTCCGCTCCGAGCTTGGTGGCGACTTCGAGTCTGCCGTCTTCGATGTCCACGCTCACGACCGTGCAGCCGCGGTGACTGCACGCCGCGACGACACCCAGGCCGATGAGCCCGGCGCCGTACACGACGACGACATCGCCCATGCGAGGGTTCGCCATGTCCACGCCGTTCAGCCCCACGGCGGGCATGACGTAGAGGCACGCCGCTTCGTCGTCGACGCCGTCAGGCACGTGGGCGACGCCGTGTGTGTTCGTTGGGTCGATGACCGCCGCGGAGCAGTGCGTGCCGGCCGCGGCAGTCACGCGCGCACCGTCCGCGAGGGCAATCGACTTGTTGTCGCGATAGTAGACGCGGTCGCCTACCTGGAACCCGGACACGTCGGCGCCGACATGCTCGACGACCCCGACGGCCTGGTATCCCGTCACCAACGGGTACGATCCCCAGTTGAGGCGTCCGGTGATGACGGCGAACTCGGTGCCGATGCTCACGCCACTGCACACGGCGCGGACGGCGATGTTCGTGGCGCCGGGTTCAGCAAGGACGACATCAGAGATCTCGAAGGTCTGGTCCGCGCTGCAGACGAGCGCCTTGGCTTGCACGGGTTCTTCTCCGGGAGGACGCGCCGTCGAGAGGGGCGGAGGAAGTACACCACAGCGACATCGACCGGTCAACGAGAGGCCGGCATGGCCCCGCGTAAGAGAAGGGCCGCCGCCGCGCCCGCCCAGATGGCGACCGCGAAGAACGTGTAGCTCGCGGAGTACCCGAGGATGCCCGCCAGCCAGCCCCCGATCAGCGGAGACAGAAAGCCCAGCCCATGGCACGTGTAGATGAATCCGATGGACGATGCCAGCGCCTTCTCGTCGCTGACATCCGCGGCCGCCGTCAGGATAATTGGGCTGATGGGGGTCACGAGGCCCACGAGCGCCGCCAGTGGAATGAACAGAGCTCCCCACGACAACCAGCCGATGAGCGCCGCGAGCCCGCCAGCGCACACGAGCGGCACGAAGAGCGCCGTTCGCGCGCCAAGACGGTTGTACATGAGACCCATCAGGGGCTTCGCCACCACCCCGGCAGTGAAATACGCGGATACCGCGAGTCCGATCACGGCCTGTGTCAGCCCGAAGCGTGCGGATCCCAGCAGCGGGAGGAAGCCCACCATGCCCGACGTGCCGAGGGCGGTGAGCGCGTAGACCAGTGCGAGGACAACGACGTTCCGGTTGCGCAGCACGCGCGCTGTAATCTTGCGGAACGGCTCCGCCGTGTGAGACTCACGCAGCTCCCGCATCGCTCCGTTCTCGCCGCCCATTCGTAAGGCTACGAGGGGCAGCAAGACTGCGGCTGGCAACGCGCAAGCCTGCAACGACGTCCGCCAGCCGGCGAGGGCGACAACCGCCATCTGCGCCAGTGGCATCACGCTCGCCCCGACGTGTCCCGCAAGACTGTGCACGGAAATGGCGACCGCGCGCTTGTCGTGGAATCTCTCGGCGGTGAGCGCCGTGCCGCACGGATGGTACGTCGAGTTACCGGCGCCAGCCACGAAGGCGACGAGCATCGCCGTGTACAGTCCCGGCGCCCATCCCATCACGACGTACGCGAGACTCGCAACCGTCATCCCTACGAGCAGGATTTCCTTCTTGCGGTTCGTGTGGTCGGCGAGCAGGGAGTTGGGATAGAGGAAGAGCACGGTGGCGACACTCTTCGCGCTCAGCAGCATGCCCGCCTGCAGGGGCGTGAGACCCAGGTCGACGACGATCATCGCCAGGATGGGAACGAGCAGGCTCGAGTAGCCGTCGCTGATGCCGTGGGTGGCGCCCATGACGGACAGGTCGAAGATGTCGACGCCGCGCCAGCGTGGCTTCACGGCTCCGCCACTGGATGCCAGGTCGATGTCCTCCACGTAGGGCACGGCTCCCACGCTGACGCGGTGGGCAGGTCTAGATGTCGCGCCGTTCGAGGGCGAACGTGGCCAGCGCGAGCACTCCGGCGATGTACGCGACGACGTACGCCATCCCCAGGATGGTACCCTCCGGGCGCGCGATGGGCCCGGCGACGACGAGCAGATTCATGCCTCCCGCCGCGCGCTCCACCCATCCCGCGATACGGCCGACCGGCACCAGCAGCCCGAAGAACGCGCAGCCGGTCTCCGCAACCTTCGCGGCGGCCTCGAACTTCATCTGCTTCAGACCCATCGCGACGGCTCGCACGACGCCGTATTCCTGCAAGCCCACGCCCCACAGGAAGATCGTGCCACCGAAGGCGATCCACGAGGACGTTACCGTGGAGAGCAGCAGAGCAATGGCGGTGAACAGAAGCCCGTAGAGCACCGCAGCCAGGCACGCAGGAAACACGCGCCACGCGTCGGGGTCTCCGCGCGCGAGCATCACCGTCGTGAGCGCTACGCCGAAGACGACGAGGTGCGTCAGTAGTAGGGCGTTCAGGCCCAGCCATCTGCCGAGGAGGACGGACAGCCGGCGTATGGGCTTCGTGACGATGGTGTAGAGCGTCCCGGACTCGCGATCCTGCGCTATGCCCGTCGCGGCGAGGAGTATCGCCATGACTGCGGTGAACGTGCGCGCGATCCACAGACCCACGGCCCGTATCGCCTGCGTAGCGGCTTTACGCCCCAGGCCCTCTCGCCGCCCACGCCGTCGCTCGCGACGTTCCGCGTCTGCCTCCGCGTCCGCAGGGACGTCCGGGTCCGACGTGGCCCGGGCTTCCTCGACGGCCGCTTCGGTGCGGCCCTCCCGCATCGTCGCCCTCTCGGCGATCGTGACGAACGTCACCATGCCGCCCAGGCAGAGCACCGACAAGCACACGCCAGCCAGCAACGTACGGCGGCGAAGCGCCTCCCATATGGTCAGCCGGGCGATCTGCAGCGTGGCAGCCAGGTCGTTCCCTCCCGTCGCGGGCGACATCATGCGTCTCCGTCCTCCACGACGCGTACGAAGAACTCCTCGAGCGATTCGCGCTGTGGGACGATGGACCGAACGTCCGCGCCCCCTTGCACGAGCGCCCTCGTCAGTCCAGGGATGACGTCAGCGTTGTCCACGCCCATCCGCAGCGCGCCTGCGTCGGCGTCCCACGCCTCGACGACGCCGTGCGCGGTCAGCTCTTCGATGGCTGCCGGCGTCAACCCGTCAACCTGAATGTCAACCCGGACTCCCGCTCTCAGGAGGTCGTCAATCGGCCCCTGCTTCAAGACACGACCGTGGTCCAGGATCGCCACGCGGTCGCAGCACAGCTCGACCTCGGACAGCAGGTGCGAGTTGAGGAAGACGGTCTTGCCCTCGTCCTTCAGCCGAAGCACAACGTCCCGCACGTCTCGTCGACCTAGCGGATCCAGCGCCGACGTTGGCTCGTCCAGGACCAGCAGGTCGGGGTCAGCCATCATCGCCTGACCGAGCCCCACGCGCTGCTGCATGCCCTTGGAGAAGTCGCGGACCTGCTTGTCCGTGGCGTCCGTGAGACCCACGATGTCCAGAACCTCGGGCGCGCGCTCCACACACGCGTCGGCCGTCATGCCAGCGAGGCGTCCGTGGAATGTGAGCAGTTCGCGCGCAGTGAGGAATTCGTGGAAGCGGAACTTCTCTGGCAGGAACCCAACGCGGCTCCGGGAAACAGGCGCGCCGATGGGTTCGCCGAATAGCGCCGCCTGGCCAGCCGTTGGCGATACGCACCCGAGGAGCATCATCACCGCGGTCGTCTTCCCGGCGCCGTTGCGGCCGAGGAAGCCAAACACCTCGCCGGGCTCGACGCACAGGTCGAGCGAATCGACAGCCACCGTGTCAGGATTCCGCCGGCGACCTCGATAGACCTTGCGTAGGCCCTGCGCGTCGATGGCTGCGGTCATCCATCTTCGCTCAGGATGCCGAGGAGACGCTCGAAGGCGTCGTTGCGCGCCTTGCGGCTGGCGTCGTCGGCGTCCGACGCATCGCCACGACGCATGAACGCGTGCCCCGCCCCGTCGTAGATGACCGGCAGGAACGTCTTGCCAGCGGATTCCATCATCTCCGCCGTGGCGTCGAGCGTGCTGTTGATGCGGTTGTCGTTCTCGCCGTAGAAGCCGTAGACCGGCGGCCCCACCCGGGCGATGTCGCCCGCATCCTTGGGCGCGCTGCCGTAGAACACGCACGCCGCGGAGAGGCCATCACGGTTCGTCGCGAACCGGAACGTCTGCGACCCGCCCCAGCAGAAGCCCGCGACCGAGACCTTCCCGTTGGCCGCGGGGAGCGACGTCACGTAGTCCGCCGCGTCGTTGAGGTCCGCGGTCACGCGCTCGGGATCGAGGTTGTACAGCGCCTCGCGAGCGGCGTCGGAAGACGGAAAATCGCTCGTCTTGCCGCCGTCTGGGCCGTCGCCCGACAGCAGATCCGGCGCGATGGCGAGGTAACCTGCTTCCGCCAACTGGTCGGCGAAGGAACGGACCCAGTCCGTCAGGCCCCGGTTCTCGTGGATGACGACCACCGCCGCAGTTTGCCCCGGCGCCTCTGGGTAAGCGACGAACGCCTCCAGTGTCCTCTCGCCGCGGACGATCCCCACCCACTCGTGGTGCCTGGGTGAGTCCTCCAGGCGTGCTGTTGCGGCGTCCTGAGCCGCTGCGAACGTCGCGAACATCCCCAAGGCCACAGCCGCCCCAACCATACCGCGCATGTGCGTCTCCCCGGCATCCGATCAAGCGTGTCACGAGCAACGAAGAGAGTCTCGCACACGGGGGTTGGATGGGCAACGCGCCCGACCCGGCCGCACGGCGCACTGGTAGAGGCGGCGCTGCATCCCGAGGGCTGCCATGCTAGGGCGCCGAGTTATCTTGGGTTACGCGACGCCCGGCCTGGCGAAGGAGTCGATAGGCGCCATGACCGCAGGCGTACGCCGGAAGAGATGCTTCGCCTCCGGCTCAGCATGACGTGCCGGCGCCAAGGCGCGGACCCCATCAGGGGCCACCAATCGGCGGTGGCCATGCCATCCCCGGCCCGGCCTGCGTATGCCTCCGCCGTCTCCGAGGCTGCCAGCATGTCATAGCAGGCGAATGCGGCTCGCGTGGACGAGGGTGTCGATGTTGGCGAGCACGCGCTGCGCGATCGGCTGCACGCGTCCGTAGCCCTCGAAGAAGGCCGCGTGCTGGCTTTCGTGGACGCCAGCGCGGCACATCAGGGCCAGGTCGCGGGCGAAATAGCCCCAACCGAAGCCGCCCCAGTCGATCGCGGTGAAAGCGGCGCCATCGTAGAGCGTGTTGAGGCTGGTCAGGTCACCGTGCAGCATCCCGGACGCGGGGCCTTCCTCGCTGATCTCATCCAAGAGACTCACCACGCGCGGGGCGAGATCGCGCGCCTCGTCCGTGCCAGCCGCCGCTGCCGCGCGCGCTACGGAGTCGTCGTCCTTGCGGTCGGCGACGAACCACGGTGGCGCCTTGAACCCGGCGCCGCGCTCGTGCAGGCGCCCGACGAATTCGCCGAGGTCGGCGATGAAGGCGTCCGTGCGTTCGGCCGCCGGAACGAGCTGCACCGGCGTCCCCTCGATCCACGGACACAGGACGGCGTGCCGGCGCGTCGGGTGCTCTGGCCATTCCAGTCGCGCGATGACATCCCCGGCCGCGGTCGCCACAGCGACCGGCACGCCCAGACCCGCTCCCGCGAGTGAGTCCAGCAACGCCCGCTCGGATCGGATCCGGTCGAGGTCGTACTCCTCGCTGTAGAGCCGCAACGTGCAACGCTTGTCGCCAGACTCCACTACGTAGAGTGGGTTTTCACCCTCGCACCCTCCCGCATATTCGACGTGGGTATCTCCCATGCCATACAGCCGCGCAGCCTTCTCGGCAACCACGTGGTCCGCGAGCGTTTGGCGGATGCCTTCTCCCCGCCACACTGTCCAACAGTCGTACCGGTTAAGGTTGCGGTTCGCAGTGGCTATACGCCGACGCTCCAGGTCCGTCAGGTTGGCGAAGTCGTCCGTGACGCCGTCCCATCGGTATGGCCCGCACGGAGGCCCGCACTCGTAGGTGTGCAGCCCGGTCTCGGCGTCGTACCGGTAAGGTGAATCGGCTGCGCACAGCGGACATGTCTTCAGGGCTGGCATTGTAGTCTCCCTCCCTATCCCACGGCGCGCCGACCGGTCAATGCCCGCGCGCCCGACACACGTAGACGATCTCGCTGCACTCGGGCGTAACCGGCTCGCACGACCAGTCGCCGTAGCGTTCGACCACATCGAAGCCATTGTAGTGGAGCAGGGCGCTCATCTCCTCAGGGAAGATGAGCCTCAGCGACAGCGGCGCGACGCTGAGCACTTCCTCGCCGTCCGTCGCGCACCATCGCCGGTACGCCGTGTCGGTCGTTACTTGCGCGACCGGATCGTACTCGTCCGTACCGCTGACCCGAATCTCGTGTCCATCCTCGTGCTGCAAGGTGTGCCAATGCTGTTCTGCGGCGGCCTCCTGCATCATATGAGGTCGTGGGAACAGGATGCTCGCGACGAACTGGCCACCCACCGCAAGATGCTCGAGCACGCGCGCGAACATCGCCTCCTGGTCCTCCCGGCGCAGAAGGTGTCGGAACATGTCGCCGGTCGCGATGATGAGGTCGAACGGTTCGTCGATTCTGAAGTCGGTAGCGCTGGCTTCTACCCATCGGATGGGCAGGTCGCCTGACTTCTCTCGGGCGCGTGCGAGCATCTCGGGCGCGAGGTCGGCTCCGCAGATGTCGATCCCGTCCCGCGCGAGGGGAATCGTGATGCGGCCAGTTCCGCACCCGAGGTCCAGAACTCGGCCGTCGCTACGGCGAGCCAGTTCGAGATAGAACGGCCCGTCTGGCTCGAAGGAGTCGTTCTCCAGGTCGTAGATGGTCGCGTCCGCGTAGTCGGCGAGATTGGAGCGATCCGCCACAGCATTCTCCCACAGGTGATCCAGGCGACGCGGCGTCTATCAGTAGAACACCTTGGGGGATGCAGCACTGAGCCCTGTCGAGGATCCGAGCACGTTGGGTGGAAGGCCGCGAGCGGTCGGTTGTCGGCCGCGGTTCAGTGGGGGTCAGTCCTGACGAAGGCGCGCCCAGGTGACGGGCAGCTTGCCCGCCGGGTCAACGCCCAGCACCCCCATTTCCGGCGAGTCGAAGTAGTCGAACTGCACGCGGGTTACTTCCCCGCCGCCAGCGACGACGAGGCCGATGAGGTAGTCGCCGGCGCTGAATCGCGCAGGAAAGTCGGGCGATCCCCACGGTCGCGCCCTTGTCTCGACCCACGGGTCGTTGCGGTTGAACGTGTGGCGGAAGATGAAGCTGTCACCCCGCTTGCGGATCTGTAGCCACACGTCCCTGGAAACGTCCTCGCCTCCGACAAGGGCGATCCACTCCGCGTCCACGACGCGCTCCATGTCGTATTCGCGCAGCGCGACCCAGCCGGACTCTAGCGCGCCCCATATCCACGCTGCTTCGTGGTCCCTGCGCACGATGGCCAGGCCAGCCATCGACCCCCACGGCGGCCCGCCAGCCTTGACGACGCGCAGCCGCGTCTCCATCGTGAAATCGCGGTCTCGCGAGGGCGGGTCGGTGAGCAGCATGGGAGCCGTTGTCGCTGCGGCGTCCCATGGGAACAGGAGCCCGTCGGGGCCTACCGTGACATGCAACCACCCGACGCCAGTCGCCATCCGGTTGGGCGCCGTCGCGTTGCGCACCGACCATACCGAAGGGCGTACCGGCCCGTCGAACGCCTCGGAGTGTGGCCGACCAGACGCGGTGGCGGCTACGAGGGCAAGCGTGCAGCACGCGCCGAGAATGCGGCAGAGCATAGGCGCCCCTTCCTGCGTGGCTGGCCGACGCACACAGAGGATGCCGCCTCCAAGACCAGCTATCGAGCGGGCGTGCTTCCCAACATCTCGACGCGTGGCGTTGCACCCGCCTGCGGGAACTACTGCGTCGCACGGCCCGCGGACGCGTCAGGACGCAGGTCCTGCTGTCCCACACGGGTCGCGTTCACGACTGCATCCCCGCATTGATCGTGCCCTTTCCGTCGACCGACAGCGTTACTGCGGCCCTACGGCCGGACAGATCCTCATCCGTTCGCACAAAGACGTAGCGCCCTCTTATCACGGCGTGCTTGGCCAGAGCCGGCCCCACTTCGGGATTGTCAGGGGTGGAGATGTCGAATGAGATGGGCAGCGGCTGAAAACCGTAGAAGCGGAACAGGTTGATCCAGAAGATGTCGGGCTGCTCGTTGGGGTGGTGCAGGTGATCCTGATTCGTCTCGGGGGGTTCTGACGAGAACCAGCACACGTCACAGTGCTCGCTGATGCTGTGGATGAGTTGCGAGCTGAATGGTGGTTCGAGGTGCTCCGCGACCTCAGTGCACATCACGACATCGAACTTGCGGCCGAGCTGCAGCGGCAGCCGCATGTCGTGCCGCACAAGCCTCTCCTCGGGAACGCCTCTGTCCCGAGCGGCCGCGTACCCGGCAGAGCTTCCCTCCACGGCGATCACATCCACACCGGTCGACAGCAGCCCGTGCGTGAAATGTCCCTGGCCGCATCCCATGTCGAGTACGCTCTCGACCTTGCGTCCCAGGGCATGCTGGCCAGCGATCAGCAGGGACACTGCAATGACGGCCACGACGTTCGGGTCGACGTGGTCGCCGTCGAAATAGCGGGGTGAGTAGAAGCCGTCGAGGTCGAATATCTGGAACGCGTGCGGCTCGTCAGCGTCGAACCACCAGTTGTATCTCTGGTGAGGTAGGAAGCCCTTGAAGCTAGGATGGGAGAGATCAATGTACTTGCTTCGCTGCACGGTGGCATCTCCCGACTATCGGTCGTACATGTGGCACTGTCGTCGACGCCTTCACAGCCGCATCGCCCACGCTCGTGAGAATGACCCCTGTACGGCCTCCACGCAAGGGCAACCGATCAGCGCGTCGCCGCGCGCGGCTCGGCCCACGCGAGCGGGCGCTTGCCTACGGCGTCCACGTCTAACACGCCTAGTTCCGGGGAGTGGAAGTAGTCGAATTCGACTTCGTATGGGTGGCGGCCACCAGCCCCGATGAGGCCGACCAGATAGTTGCCGGAGCTGTATCGCTCCGGGAAGTTGCGCCTACCGTGCGGCCACTCCGTCCTCTCGATCCACTCGCCGTCGTCCTCGAACTTGCAGCGAAAGGCGTATTCGTCGCCGTCCTTCGCGATCTGTAGCCACACCCCTGCGGCCAGGTCGCCGGGCGCCTCGACGTCGACCCAGAGGGAGGACCCGATCCTCTCCAGGTCGTACTCCCGTAACGTGACTTCACCCGCGTCACCCAGGTCTGTCACGCCCCATACCCACAGAGCCATTCTGTCCTTGCGGAACATCGCCAGCCCGGCCAGGGAGCCCCGCGCTCCGCCTCCGTCCCCCACCACGCGCACGCGCGTCTCTAGCGTGAAGGCATCGTCTCGCGATGGCGGCTCCAGCAGCGCCATCGGGGGGTTCGGCGCTGTCCGGTCCCATGGGAACAGGAAGTGATCAACCCCGACGGTGAAGCGGAGCCACCCGTCTTCGGTCGTGATGCCGTTAGGAGTGTCCGCGTGTCGGGCTTCCCAGACGTCGGCGCGCAACGGCCCACTGAAGTCGTCGGTGCGCCCTCCGGCTGCGGCTGCGGCTGCCACCGCACTGAGCATTGAGAGACGGACACACACCGCAAGGAGTTGTGGCGACATCGGCGCTCTCCAACGTCAGGATATGCCGTGCGTCTCGATGTAATCCCAGTTGATGTTCCAGCCCAATCCCGGCTCTTGCGACACGTGCACGAAGCCTTCGTCGTCCATCGGGTCGGTGAGCTCGTTCAGCCACGGCGCTGGTTGCTCGTAGTCGATGAAGGGGTGCAGTAGGCCCCGCTCGTAGTAGTGTCCTGGAATGCCCATGGCGCACAGGACGTGCAGGTTGCCAGGGCCGCCGCCGTGGACTTCCATCTTCACGCCGTGCGCCTCGCACAGGTGCGCTGTCTTCACGAGCGGCGTGATGCCGCCGAGGTCGCCGACGCCGCCGCGACTGATGTCAGAGGCGCCGCGCACGATCCACTCCGCGCGGGTCTGCATCTTGCCCTCGGCGGTCTCTGGCCCGACGACAGGCAGGTCTAGTTGCTCGGACAGCCACACGTAGGACGACGTGCTGTGCTCGTCCATCGGCTCCTCGATCCAGTAGTAGTCGAGCTCCTCGAGCGCGCGACCGAGGTAGAGCGACTCCTCGCGGCTGTAGTAGTGAAACGGGTCGAGCATGAGGTCGATGTCCGGGCCAACCGCCTCGCGGACGGCGCGGCATGCCTCGACGTCTCGCTTCCAGCTCGGAGCGCCTTCGTACGGCGGCTGCCACGTGTGCAGCTTGAACGCGGGATAGCCCCGTTCAACGCACGCCACGGCGAACTCCGCGTACGCCTCCGGGGTGTCGAGGCCGCCTTCGAGGTCGTCGCCGCACATCGTGCTGCCGTACGCGGGTACTTTGTCTCGGAACGCGCCCAGGAGCTTGTGCACGGGCTGGCCTAGCGCACGCCCCGCGAGATCCCAGAGCGCCATGTCCACCGAGGTAAGGACGCGGTCGGAAAGGCTGCCGAGGTGCAGCCGCTGCCGCTCCTTCAGCATCTGCCAGATGCGCTCGCGGTAGAACGGATCCTCACCGATGAGGAGCGGCTTGACGAGGCCCTCGATGACGCTGCCGTTGGCGCCGAACGTGTAGCCTTCCGCCCCGTCGTCCGTGACGATCCTCAGCAGCGACCCTGTCGAGTCGTGCTCTGGGCCCGGATGCGTGTGCCCTTCCGAGTCGCGGACGATGCGGGACTTCGTGCGGAACCTCTCGACGCGGACATCGACGATCTTCATGCGGTCTCCTGCCTTGACCCCCAACGTACCGGACAACAGGCCGTGTTATCCGTGCACAACCTTGCGCAGGTCGCGGATGACGGACGCTGGATCCTCACGCTGGAACACGTTGCGCCCGAACGCCACACCACGCGCTCCGTCGTCGACTGCTCTGCTCACGGTGTCAAGCATCTCGTCGTCTGTGTCGGTCTTCGCGCCTCCGAGTATGACGATCGGAACGGCGGCCTCGTATACGACCTGCCCGAAGCCGTTGTCGACGTAATGGACCTTGAGCATGTCGGCGCCCGCCTCGACACCCATCCGGCACATGTGCGCAAGGATCTCGGGGTCGTTGCGGTGCTCGTCGGTCGCGTGTTCGCCCCACAGCACCGGCTCGAGAATTAGCGGGACGCCGTGTCGTTCGCACTCGCTGGCGACCTGCGCGACCGCCTTCACGTTGTCAGCGTGCACCCGCGCGCTGTCACGGCCGTAGATCATCACCATCTTGACCCCGTCGGCGCCGAGACGGGCGGCGTCCTCGACCGGCACTGTGAGAAGGTACTCGTCGCCGCGCGAGGGTGTCCCGTGTAGCGTGCTGCCGATGCGTCGGTCCACCGTCACGATGAGGCCGGGCCGGCCGCGGCCGAGCAGCATGTCGGCCATGTGCCGCGCCACCCCGGCGCTGAGGATAAGCCCGTCCGGCTCGCCGTCGATGATTCCCCCGAGGCGCTCTCGGAGCACCTCCAGTCCGTCTGGAACACCGCCGATGCCGTGGTCGATGGCCACGATTACCGTGCGTCCAGTGTCAGCGTCGAAGAGCCGTCCTAGCCGTATCTGCTTGCCTGTCTGCATCGCGTCTGGCCGTCCTGGTTGAGCGTCGAGCGGGACGTCGAAGTCGAATGGTCCATGCTAGTCGTCCGGCGCACGGATGCTGGTGGCTACCGGACCCCAAACCACATCACAATACTACCCCCTATGTGATCTTGGTCGTGTCGTCCTGGCTTCGCGAGGCCGTCTGGAGCCGGAATCGGTCACTCGCTGGGGCGATGGGCGTTGGCGGGTAGGGCTTGGCGCCAGCCGCATACGCGACCCGATGAGTGTGGCACGCAAGGGCAAGCGCGATCCGTGGCGTACACGCTGGCGCCGTCGCGCGGCTGACGTGTCGCAGCCGACGACGGCGCCAGGGCGGATAGCGGTAAGCGTGGCTACTCGCCCAACCGCGCGAGGCGCCCACCGAACATCGCAACCCCTGCCTCGAGCGCCATATCCATGTCGGCGTCGAGCAGCTTCCACTCCGCGACGGCGCGGTGTAGTTCCTCGAGTTCGGCGTCCTGCTCCGCGGCCCGTGTAGACACGCGCCCGGAAAGGGCGTCGCGCAGACGGCGGACATCCGCCGCCTCATCCTCAGTGGCGACGATGCCGAACACCACGCCCTTGAGCCGCCACTCCTTCGGACCCGCATCCTCGACGAATACGTCTTCCAGAAACCACCGGACATCGTCGTCCCGCCCGACACACCGGAAGTCGTGCGTGTAGTAGCTGCGGCCATCGGCGAACGCCTTGCGCGCGGTGTCCGCCGCTCTGCGTTCATCGTCGTGAAGACGCGCGCGTAGCACCGCCTGGAGCCACGACTCGCCCTCCAGCGGGTCTATCGGGAAGTCCTCGGCGTCCGCCAGCGCGGCGCCTGAGGGGTGCACGCGCCACTCCAACCCCCACCGCTTCTGCTGGGCCGATCCAGACCACTTGAGGCAGCGTACACTGGTCAGGATGCGCTTGAGTTCCGGTCTGGTCGTTTGTCCTGGCATTGGTCCCACCCATAGTGAGAGCGGCGCGCACTCCGCCGCAGTTCGCCTTAAGGACGAACCTCCGTGGGGGACGGTGACACCAACGTGCGCGGAACGACCCGGGCCGGAGCGGCGCCGCGCTGGGCGCGGGATCTAGGGCGCCTGCGCGGATTCGGGTCCCGGGTGGGGCCACGAATAGATCGTCCGCGCGTCCTGCTCGCTGTGGTACACGACGGGGAGCGGCTGCTCTCGGAAGGAGACGATGTACGGAATGCCGCCGTGTTCGATCACCGTCGGCGCGGTGTCCTGATACGTGCGGTTCTGCATTTCGTACGCCGTCCTGTAGGCGAGGTACATCGTGAGCTGGTGCTCGCCATAGTTGCCCTTCTTCTCGTCGTAGTCGAACAACAGCACGGCGTTCTCCGGCAGCTCTTCACGGGCGTAGCGCGCGATGTCGGAGAACGACGGGCTGTTCTCGTTGCGATTCACCACAGCGACGTTGGCCCGGAGCATGCGCCAGCCTAGCACACCGGTGACGGATGTAGCGAAGAGGAGCAGCGCTGCCGTTGCGAGCGCGCTCGTCACCCGTTGCCGCCGCAGGAGCCAGTGTCCGCCACCCACTGCCGCGGCGATAGCGAAGGCGCCAGCGACGTGCCAGGTGATCCACATCGCCTGCTTGGCGACGCCCGCGAATTCGGGCGGAACCGTGTATCCCCTGCCCCAGCTCTTGATGACTGGGGGCATGGCCAGACACATCGCCATGACGCCAACCCACGAAGCCAGCGCCTTACGGTCGCGGCTCCACGCGCGGGACACCAGGCATCCGAGGAGCAGGAAGAACGGCGGCATGCCCATGACGGTCGCCGACGGCGTCTTGGTCGTCGCCAAAACGTGGGGCAGCAACACGCCCAAGCCCCACGCATGGACCAGCCACAGACCGAACGAACGCCGCGCGACCATGGGCCACAGAAGGGCTATCCCAGCCACCAGCATGGGCGTGTAGAACACGTGATATAGGTGGCTGGCGTAGTCGAAAAGCAGCCGGTCCCACGGAGCGCCCCACGCCTCGATGTCCTCGTTGAGGTGGCGCCACACGTAGGTGTGTTCGTGCCAGAACTCCGTGGGGTATTGGACGATGCAATAGAGCGTCCATGGCGCGACCGTCGCGAGTGTTGCCCCAAGCATCCATAGAATGTGCCTGCCCCTGATCGACGATCCCTTCGGCCGCGCGATGCGCAGCACGGGCAGCAGCCACACCGTCACCGCGACACCCGTGATGATCGCCGCCAGATAGCTCTTGGAGAGGTACGCGCATCCTTGCGCCACGCCAGCGAGCAGCATGTAGCGGCGCGTGTCGCCTCGCATGGCGCGCACCAGGCACCACATCCCAGCCTCGACCCAGAACAGCAACGCCACGTCGATGTGGTCGCTGTAGAGGTACCCATGCACGAGCTCGGTCATGACCGGGTTGAACGCCTGAACCGCGGCGGCGACCAACCCGGCGCGCCGGTCGAGGAGCTCCTTGCCGATGAGATACGTGAACCAGACCGCGCCGGTGCTCATGAGGGCCGACGGCAGGCGGAGGGCGAACGTGTTGACCCCCAGCGCCGCGTACGAGAGGGCGATCGTCCACATGGGCAGCGTGGGCTTGTGGAGCCACACGTGGGTGCTTCCCCAACTCGTCTTACTAACAGGCAGGTAGGGGTTCTCGACCAACGTTGGCTTGAGTGGGTGCAGCAGCAGGTTGCGCGCGACGAGCGCGTGGTACGACTCGTCCCAGTAGTGCAGCGCCTTGTGGCCGAGATGGCGCAGCTTCAGCAGCAGCGAGGACAGGACAACGACAAGAGGCATGACGCTGGCCGGCAGGCGCGATACGGCGTGGGAGGCTTTGGCGTACGCCGCCGAGCACACAGACCACCACGTTCCCCGCAATTCGCGGCTCCCCATCCTGGGTACGATGATACCGGCGGAACGGAGCGGCGCTCAACGTGGCGCGACAGCAGGGGTGGGCTCGCGGAGCGTTGGCGAGGGCGCGGCCGGTGCTGTCCGCAGACTGTCATGTTGAGGAGCCGAAGGCGACGAAGCATCTTGGGGTACGGGGGCCGACGCACTCCGTGGCGCAGCGGGCGTCCGGCCTGGCTGCGGCGCCCTGCCCCGGAGGAGATGCTTCGCCTCCGGCTCAGCATGACGCGGCTAAGGCGGGCGTCTACCGCACGTCGGGCGCCACCAAGGGTCGGTGAGCACACGCCTACAGCAGATGTCGTTCGAGATAGCGCGCGTAGAGATCGCAGCGGGGTCGCACGTCGCGCGCGGAGTCGCCGACCATGAGACCAGCGGAGCGAAGTCGGTAGAAGCCAGTCGGCGAGCGCATTGGCTGTCCCCGCAGGATCGTCCTGACGACCTCGCTGAGCTCCTCGTCCTGCGCCAGCAAGACGAGCATGCGCCGCAGATGGTCCCCGAAGATCCCGGAATCGCGGTCGACATCGGCCTCGAACGCGTTCAGGTCGAGCTCCCGGTTCATCATCTCTTGCAGGCCGCGGTGCACAAGGTAGGGGGAGCCACCAACGAGGCGGGTGTACCGGGCGACTTCGCCTTCGTTCTCGAGTGGCGAGCCACACCGCTGGTTGAGCTCGGACACCTCCTCGAAGGAGAAGTCGTCCAGCTCCAGCCGGGTGCCGACGTTGAATGGCGACTGGTTGACGTCCGTGATGAACAGGTGCGCTTCGGTAGCGTAGGCGATGAGGCACGTCAGCTTGATCCAGGGGCCGGTAGGATCCAACGAGCGCTCGTTGTGCCACGTGCGGAAGAGCGCGAACACCTCGCTGGCGAAGTTGCACGTGAACAGCCGGTCCACCTCATCGAGGGCCCATATGACCTGGGTGTCCGTCTTGCGCAGCACTTCGCGGCTGATGTAGCGATCGAAGTTGGTGCTTGGTCCTCGCCTTGGGCGCCAGACGTCCTCTGGGAAGACGTCCAGATCGAGTTGGTCCGCGATGTCCTCACCCAGCGCCATGTACAGCTCTTCCGGCGACTCTAGCTGTGAGGCGTTCAGCTTCTGCATGTCCGTGCGGATCACCTGGAAGCCCGCTTCCCGGGCGTGCTGCATCCCCCGCGCGAGCAGGGACGTCTTGCCCATCTGCCGCGCGCCCTTGATAAGCACGATGCTGTCGCGCCGGCTGAGCGCCGTGTAGACCTCCGCGTCCGTCCTCCGCTCAATGTAGAGGCCGGAGGTGAGTGGCATGGCGCCACCCGCCGGATGGAACTCCACTTCCCCCGCCCGTGGGGCGAGAACTGCGGGGGGCTCGACGCTGGCAAGTGTCGGAGCCTCGGTGGTAGGGGCGGCCATAGGCTGGCCCGCCAGGCCTCTCAGCAGTTGGTCGATGACATCGTCGTCGTCGTCGGGGGATTCCCAGAGGGCGTATTGGATAGGGTCGAGGATGTCCGCCATCTCCTGTGGCAGAACACCATCGTAGCCCATGCGCACCGGCAGAATCCGCGGCTTGCCGCCTTGCTCCTGCGCCGCCTCGTGGGCGATGCGCAGCTCCATGCTGAGCATCTCGCTGTGGATCGACGCCTCCGAGATGAGTGGCAACACCGCGTCCGCGCCCCGGATCTGCCGCTCGATCTCCGTTGCCCACTCGAGGCCGACGTCCAAGTGCCGGTCGATGAACACGCTCGCGCCCTCCTGCACGAGGCGACGTTCGATCGCGGCCAGCATCCGCTCGTCCTCGGCCACCTCGCGCTTGTAGAGAAGCGCGACACGTAAGCCCGATATGCCAGAGACGGGCGCGTCGGCAGGCTTTGTGTCCGGCTCCGGCTGTGCGGCCTGGGCGACAGCCGCGAGCGCGGAAGCCATGGGGACGGGAGGCGGCGTTGTGCCGGAAGGATCTGCCGCTGGCGCGGGGGCGTCCTCGGTCGGCGCGGCTTCCCCTGCAAGGGCTGCCAACCTCGACGGCGTCACGGCGTTGCCAAATCCGTCGGCGTGGAGGTTGTAAAGGTGCACCAGGAAGCCGTGCTTCACCTCCACATCCCCGAGGTCGTCCAGGTGGTCGGTCCATCGCGTCAGTTGCGCCAGCATGTCCGCGACGACGTTGGACACGAGGATGTGTCCGTCGTCGCCGCAGTCCATGACGCGTTGCGCGATGTTGATGCCGCCGCCGGATATGTTCAGGTTGGCGTTGATGTCGCTGACGTGGTAGACGGGGCCGCTGTGGATGCCCATACGCAGGCTCACGTGGGGTCGTTCTCGCGCGACCTCGGTGATCTCGACAGCGCACTCGGCCGGAGCGGTTGGTGACCCGAAGAACGCGAGAGCCATCCCATCGCCCGTGGGCAGTCCGATGAGATCGTCACCCGGGCGTGCCTTCTGGTACGTGGGGGTGCCCTGGACAATCTCCTGCAACTCGCGGATCAGATTGAGTTGCTGCTCCATGAGCAGCTTGGAGTACCCGACAAGATCCACGTACAGGACGTGGGCGAAATCTAGCTGTGGCTGAGGGTCCGTGGCCATCGGACGGGATATCCCCGCATCCTACCGCAATGAATCCCAGGAAACCGGTCTAGTCTGTCGATTGTGCACCACCGCCAATGCGCGCACAAGCCGCGCTACGCAGCCGTGGCGTTGTAACGTGAGTGTGTAAGCCGCATCATCGCTGAAGACACTTCGGTACGGAGCCGGATGGATGACCGACGGCGAGTTCCTGATCGGTGGCGACATCTCAGCCCTCGCTCGCCTCGAGCGCCAGGGGGCGCGGTACAGCGACGGCGGCGCGGCCGGCGACGCCATCGCCATCATGCGTCACCACGGCTGCAACTGCTTCCGCCTGCGCCTGTTCGTCGAGCCCGACGGCAGGGGCGTCGTCGTCAACGACCTAGGTTACACGACCGAACTCGCCAAGCGAGTCAAGGACTCCGGCGCCAAACTGTTCCTGAATTACCACTACTCGGACACCTGGGCCGACCCCGCCCACCAGACCAAACCCAGCGCGTGGGTCGACCTCGATTTCGAGGGGCTGGTCGACGCCGTACGGAGCCACACGACGGACGCGCTCGTCCGCCTCATCGAGTCGGGAGCGGAGCCGGACATCGTCCAGGTCGGCAACGAGATCACGCCCGGCATGTTGTGGCCGGACGGGAAGCTGTACGACGCTGGCGATCCTGACGAGCAATGGAGGAAGTTCGCGCGCCTCCTGCGCGCGGGCGTGTCGGCGGTGCGTGAGACGGCCCCTGGATCCCGCGTGGCGTTGCACATCGACAAGGGCGCAAATCGCGGCGCCACGAAGTGGTTCTTCGACAAGATCGCAGAGCACGCCGTCGACTACGACATCATCGCTCTGAGCTACTACCCGTGGTGGCACGGCTCTATGCACGACGTACGCGACAACTTCCTTCACACGGCCCAGGACTTCGGCAAGGACATCCTCCTCGTCGAGACCGCCTACCCGTACGCGCCGACGGACTTCCGCGGATCGGAGGGATGGCGCGACCACATGCGGTGGCCAACGACGCCCGACGGGCAGCGCGAGTTCCTGACAGAGCTCGTGCAAGTGGTTGCGGACACACCCGAAGGCCGTGGACTTGGCGTGCTATGGTGGTACCCCGAGTCGAGGCCGACGCCTGGCCTGCACATCTGGTACGGCGGTCGCAACGCTCTCTTCGACGCCGAGGGCGAGGCCTCGCCCGCCCTGCGCGCGTTCGCGGCAGCGGCGGGCGCGCCACGGTAGGCGACACAAGACGGAGTCGGCGCCAACACATGCCGGACCTGCTGCGCGACCTTGCACGCGATGGCTACTGCCGCCCGCAGGTCGCACTGCCACGGGCGATGCTAGACGAGCTTCGCGCCGCCACCGAGGAACTGTGCGCTACGCAGTCGGATGAGCAGGCCGCGCGATTCCGCGCGCAGGGCAGCATGTTCCAGTTGGGGGCAGCGCGCGACGCCGTGTTTGGGCGCCTGATCGCGTGGCGTCCCGCGCTGGATGCCCTTGCGTCCATGCGATTCGAGGCGCCCACGTACACCGACGGCTACGTCATCAGCAAGCCGCCTCGCTCACCCCGCCTGTTCTGGCACTACGACTGGTTCGCTTGGGAGGATCCGCGCGCCCACGACGCGACGCCGCAGCAGGTCTTCTTCATGTACTACCTGTGCGATACGACCCGGGCCAACGGATGCTTGCGCGCGATCCCCGGTTCGCATCTCCGCCACAACGCCTTGCACGACATCATCGCGGAGCCGCACTCGCGCGAGCTGTCGGAGGGGCGGGGCGATGGCGCGGAGACCGCCACGCGGCCGGACGAAGTGGACATCCCGGCGCGGGCAGGCGAGTTGCTGATCGGAGACGCGCGACTGTTGCACGCCACCCACGCGAACGAGTCCGACGAGCGGCGCACGGTCATTACCCTCTGGTACCAACCGGACTTCGCCGGCCTTCCACAACGCGTACAGGCGCAGATGGCCGCCAAGACGCACCCAACACCCGACGCCTGGCCCGCTGACGTCCGGGCGGCCGTGGCGTCACTCAACCCAGTCTATGAGGGCGACGCCGAGCCCTACGGGCGGTCGCTCTATAGACCCAGGAGAAACCCGTGAGTGATTGGCGCGATATCAAGAACGGTTGGGAGATACCCACGGAGTCGTATAGTGACCAGCCGTACGTCGTGAAGACGGACGATGGCGCCTGGCTGTGCGCGGTGACAACGGGAGGCGGACACGAGGGGCAACCGGGGCAGCACGTCATCACGATGCGCAGCACCGACATGGGACGCACGTGGTCCGACCGGGCGGACGTCGAACCGGCGGACGGCCCCGAGGCATCGTACGCCGTCCTGCTGAAGACCCCCTACGGTCGCGTCTACTGCTTCTACAACCACAACACGGACAACCAGCGTGAGGTGCTGGCGGACGACCCGCCGTACGCGGGCGGCGTCTGCACGCGCGTGGACTCACTCGGGTACTACGTGTTCAAGTACAGCGACGACCACGGCAGGACGTGGTCGGCGGAGCGCCACCGGATGCCGGTGCGCGAGTTCGATATTGACCGTGAGAACGCGTACGGCGGCAGGGCGCGCTTCTTCTGGAACGTCGGGCGTCCCTTCACGCACGAAGGGGACGCCTACCTGTCCCTGCACAAGGTGGGCGGTTTTGGGCACGGTTTCTTCACGCGCTCCGAAGGCGTCCTCGCGCGCAGCTCGAACATCCTCACCGAACGCGATGTCCACAAGCTGGAGTGGGAGACGCTGCCGGAGGGCGATGTCGGTCTGCGGACGCCCGCTGGCGGCGGCCCCATCGCGGAGGAGCAGAGCTACTGCGTTCTCAGTGATGGGTCGTTCTACGTCGTGTACCGCACCGTAGACGGGCATCCGTGCCACGCGTACAGCAGGGATCGCGGCAGAACGTGGAGCGCGCCACGCTACAAGACCTACGCTGACGGTCGGCGGATGAAGCATCCGCGCGCCGCCAACTTCGTGTGGCGATGCGACAACGGGAAGTACCTGTACTGGTTCCACAACCACGGAGGACGCGGGTACGAGGACCGGAATCCCGTGTGGATGTGCGGCGGCGTCGAGGCGGATTCCCCGGACGGGCGGGTCGTTCAGTGGTCGCAGCCGGAGATCACGCTATATGACGACGACCCCGCCGTGCGCATGAGCTACCCCGACCTCGTGGAAGAGGACGGGCGGTACTTCCTCACGGAGACGCAGAAGACCGTGGCTCGCGTCCACGAGATACCCGGCGAGTTCTTCGAGCGGCTGTGGGGTCAGTCGACCTCGGGCGAGGCGGCGGCTGACGGTCTCGTCCTCGACGTGCGTCGGGACGACATCGCCGCCGACGCCGCCTGCGTGCCGACGCGCGCGGTTGGCATGGGTGAGGGGTTCACCGTGGACGTCTGGGCGACTATGCCGGCAAACAGCGCGCCCTCGACGCTGTTCGACGCGCGCGACGCCAGCGGCGCGGGGGTCGCGCTGCTCGCGGACGGCGCTGGCTCCGTTGAGATCGTGCTGTCAGACGGCTCCGCCGACACCGTGTGGCCGTGCGACCCAGGAACCCTACGGCCTGGACGCGCCCACCACATCGGCGTCGTCGTAGATCCAGGGCCTCGGCTCATCCTCTTCGTCGTGGACGGCAAGCTGCACGACGGTGGCGAACATCGGCAGTTCGGATGGGGGAGGCTGCGCCCGGACATGCGTCTGGATCCGGCCCAGGTCCGCGACGTGCGCGTCCCGACAGAGGCCGGGGTCGAGCGTCTACGTCTCTACGACAGGGCTCTGCTGGTGTCCGACCTCGTCGCGTCTCACCGAGACGGCGTTTCCTGACCATGGGCGTCTCGACATCGGCACGGCGGCATGCGACGATCAGACGCACAACATCGGAGACAGGGGAGGATCCATGGACCATACGATACAGCGCACCCTCTGGTTGTCGTCCGTCGCTATAGCGGTGGCGTTCGCCCTTACGCTTGCGCCCATGGCCGCGGCTGAGGGCGTCGGCATCATGTCGCTCGGGGACGAGGGGCCGTTCACGGCTCCAGCTCTGGACTTCGCTACGGGCGATCTTGGCGCCGAGCACATCGACCGCGCGGAGCTCAAGGGGGACGACCTGCGTCGTTACTCCGTGGTCTGGTGGCACGACGGCGACTCCGACCCCGGCCCGCTAAGCGACGCGGAAATGACCGCGCTCCTGGACTACGCTGAGGCAGGTGGCTCCATACTCCTCACCGCGTGGGCGATCCGGTACGCGACGCCGATGGGACTCGAGGACGCCGAAGCGCGTCAATTCGGCCCGACGGCCGACGACGGCGTCAACGTCGGAATAACCGTGATGGATGAGACGATGGGCCTTGGGCTGCTGGACGGCCTGGTCAACATAGACGGCGACGAACCCGGCGTAGGCGACCGGGTGCAGGTGAACTCGACCGGCTTCCCCAAGAGTGGGGACTACTTCGACACGATCTGGACGAACTTCACCACGCTCGCGGGAGCGTGGGGTCCGCCAGCGAACGACTGGGGCGACAAGATAGCAGCCTTCGGGTACTGGGAAGCGGGCGCGGGGAAGGTGTTCAACATGAACTGGCGTCTGCCCACATACCACGAGAACAACGAAGACATCGCACAGCTACATCAGCTCACAAGCAACGTCCTGACGTGGTTGGAGTCCGAGTCGGCCTTCGCCGACGTCGAGGCTGCCGGGAAGCTGCCCGTCACATGGGGACGCCTCAGATCCTCACACGCCGAGTAGGTAACCGAGAAGCGGCGACGCCGGACACCGGGAGGCGTGCTTGAGCGCGAAGAGCTCTGCGATCGTGATTCTCGAACACGCTGACGGCCGCATCGCGATGCAACACCGCGACGACAAGCCTGGCCTGCCCGGACGCAACCTATGGGGTCTGTTCGGCGGCGGCATCGAGCAAGCAGAAACGCCGGCCGACGCTGCGGTGCGCGAGATGCGCGAAGAGCTGTGCATCGCTCTTGACCGCAGCGCGTTGCGCTACCTCAAGAGGACGCCCAAGGATGGCGGCGCCGAGCGGCACTGGTTCGTCTACGCCGTGACGGACGAGCTGGACGGCGCCGTGCTGATGGAGGGTCAGGACTGGCGAGTTGCCACGCCGGACGAGATTCGGCGGCTGGACGTCCAGCCACACCATCTAGACATCCTCGAGTGGTATTGGTCGAGAACGTGACGTCCGAACAGACGCGCCTATACCGTTGGCGCCGCCCCAGGCGTTCCCTATTCGTCACGCGGCTGAGAGTGACTGCGGGTTCCGAGGAGACAGGCGCCGATG
Source organism: uncultured bacterium (assembly GCA_964473525.1). Classification (GTDB taxonomy): domain Bacteria; phylum Poribacteria; class WGA-4E. The sequence continues at coordinate 62,061 of CAYYPK010000003.1, read as the reverse complement.
CGTACGCATGTGATGACGTTGGGGCTGCTGCTGGCGACGGTGTGGGTGACTGCCGGCCACGCGGACACATTGCGGCTGCAGGACGGCACGGTAATCGAGGGGTGCTATGTCCGCGACGAGGCGACGCGGCTCGTCGTGTGGACGCAACTCGCGGACGTGGGTACCGACCGCTACACCGTGTACCCCCGTCACTCAATCGACGGCTACGACATCGAACGCGACGCCGCGTGGGACGAGATCCCCTCGCTCCCGGACCTCTCGGTGACACACATCGAGATGAACCCGAAGCTTGCCGGTCTCCACGGCCGGGTGCATTACGACAGCTTCGGTAGGCCCAAGATCGCGGGAGCGCCGGCGTTGCTGGACATCGGCGACCGCGCCTACCAGGAGCCGGAGCGCGTCGTCCAAGATCTGAAGCTGTCCTACGAGCCTGGCGAGGAGATCGCCTTCACGGCATACGTGAAGAACACTGGATTCGCGCCGGCGGCTGGGTTCACCTACACATGGTCCGTGGACGACGAGGTCGTCGCGGAAGGCGTTCACGCCCAGGCCCTGGAACCGACACACGGCACGACGTTCGAGCACAAGTGGTCGTGGCGCGACGGCATGCATCACATTGAGTTCCGCGTGACGACGAAGGACGCCGAGATCAGCGTCGAGAACAACGTCGCGCGCGATCCCATGTGGGGATGGGGCCTCGTCTACATCGTGAACCCGGGGCGCGTCGAGGCGTGGCGACAGGCGCGGACGGCGTACGGCACGTTCTCGTTCGAGGACTTCTACCGCTGGCATCTCGCCATCATGAACCGCCTGTTCCAGGAGAGCACGTACCCATCTGCGCCGGACGGGATCAAAGCGCGCGTGAGACTGGACCGCATCGTCTACACCGAGGACGTCGCGGCAGCGGCAGCGGGCGGTTTCGAGGAGGACGGCATCCGCTACGACCAGGGCCGATGGATATGGATCGACGACGACGACAAGACCGGCGAGTGGAAGCCGGCTACCCACGACTGGCGGAACAAGACCGAATGGTCGCTGCCCCATGAACTAGGTCACCAGTTGGGCATGGTGGACCTGTACCAGCTCGACTACGCGGGCGACGACACGCACGTCACGCCCGACACGGGCGAGCCGATCACGCACATGATGAACCGCCCGTACACCATGATGCACTGGCACGGACCCAACCTGTGGTCGGAGATACACGCAGGGTACCTGAACGAGACGTGGGACAAGCCGCGTGGCTACTTCGGCGACTACTACTTCGCGATCCCGGAAGATGTAGTGCTACGCGTGCTCGACATCAACGGGGATCCGCTGTCCGGCGCGACGGTCGACGTGTTCCAGCGCGGCGCGCGCATCGACCCGCACGGCGAGGTGATCGAGAGGGACGGCGTCACGATACGTCCCGTGATCGAGGATGGCGACTTCCCGAACGCGATCTCCGACACGCCGGTGGTGTCCGGCACAACGGATCGGGCGGGCCAGCTGACGCTGCCGAACCGCGACGCCGCCCACGTGCGGTCGCTGAACGGATACGAGCGGAAGCCCAACGCCTTCGGGAACATCAACGTCGTCGGTCAGCGCGGTCTGATGCTCGTACGCGTGACGTGGGACGGAGCGCCCGCGCACTTCTGGGTTGAGGCGGCCGACCTCGTCGTGCAGTGGTACCGCGGCAACCGAGAGTTCGCGATCGTCACGCTCAACACGCCGTTCGCCATGCCGGGCGCTCCGGCGCCACCGCAGTCGGTTGCCGTCACGCCCGACGGTGAGGGAGACAGCGTGTGGGTGTCGTGGGAACCGTCCTCGGTCCCTGCGTCGCGCGACTCACGCGAGGGCCTGGACCGCATCCTCGGCTACCGCGCCTGGTTCCGCATTGGGAACGGCGGCCTCAACGACCGCAAGTGGATCCCCGGCCCGACCGTCGGACCAGCAGAACGCGGCGTGGCGTTGGACATCTCCGAGCGCGCGCCAGCCGACCTCTACTATTACTCGAAGCGGCGGCGTTACGGCGTGTCGACCATCGGCGAGTTGGGCACGCAGAGCGGCATCATGTCGACCTACGTCGAGGACGCCGACTAGGCGTTAGCTGGCTGTCTCGGTATGAGCAGCTTGCACGAGCGCGCGGATGTAACCGAACACGAACGCCTCGCCAGCGTTGTCCCCTGCTTCGCTATTCTCAGGCGTCGGCACGTGGTCCGGCACGACCATGCCGTCGAAGCCGACCTCGGCCAGCGTGCGCATGATCGTGTACATGTTCAGGCGCCCGTCCTCGGGGAACGTCTCGTAGAAGTGCGGCAGCGTGGCGCTCACGTTGCGGAAGTGCACCTGGTAGATGTGACCGTGGGCGGCGAGGGAGCGTATCGCCGCGGCGACATCCTCGCCGCCCCCGTCCTTGCCAGCCATCTGCGCCCACGTGCCGGTGCAGAACAGCACGCCAGAGTGGGCGCTGTGGCCCGCGAGGTCCATCGCGCGTTCGAAGGCCGCCGTGCTGCGGAAGATGCGCGCCACGCCCTGGTGCGTCACCGGCGGGTCGTTCGGGTGGAGCTGCAACCGTACGCCCGCCTCCTCGGCCACGGGTAGCGACTCCTCGATGAAGCGTTCGTAGTTGGCCCACAGCTCGTCGTCGCCGTATTCGCGGTCGTACGCGTTGGGTCGCGCTAGGGCGTCATCCAGTTCGAAGAGACGCGTGCGGCATCCGCGGGTGGTCGTGCTGCCGGTGGCGTACACGCCTCCCGTGTGCCACGCATAGGTCGTCGTGTGGATACCAACACGACCCAGGTCGCGGAGGAACGTGTGGAACCGTTGTACCTCCTCGTCACGCGACAGGAGTCCTACCGCGATGGGCTGACAGTTATAGGCGTCCGACCGCATGATCTCGAAGACGCTCAGGCCCGCCTCCTCGACGGTGTCCCGGATGGCGGCCATGTTGTCGTACACGCACCAGTCGGCCGGCGCGCGGACCTCGACCTGTTCTACGCCCATCTGTCGCAGGTATGCTAGGCGACCGGGGGTCAGCATCTTCGGCGTCTGGTGGCTCACTCCGAGCTTCATGCTTTCCTCCTCCTCGGCGCGTCACTGGCGCCACGCTACATCGTCTTCTTCCGGAAGCGCGAGCAGACCCAGAATGAACGCAATCGACCTGCCCGACCTTATCCAACGGCTGCGCGCCAATCCCGACGTCTTGGGCATCGCGCGATACGGTGGGCGTAGCGCGGACGACGCCGAGCCCGGCGGCGACTTCGATATCTTCGTCATCGTACGAGAGCGCCCCGAGAGCGTCGAGAGCGTCCACTTCCAGTGCGGCGGCATTCCGGTTGACATGAACGTGCGCGACCTCGACGACCTGCGCCGGGAAGAGCCGCTAACGGAAATTGACCACGCCCTAACTACGGCGGAACTCCTGCACGACCCGACGGGCGACGTGGCGCGTCTCATCGCCGCCGTGGACTCACGCTGGCATCCGCAGTCGCCAAAGCTCACGGAACACGAGATGAACTTCAGCCGCTTCTGCCAGAGGCACGCTCTCGACAAGGTGCGCCACCGCCTGGATTCCGACCCACTGCTTGCCGACTTCCTCCTCGCGACGAACGTCTATTGGCTGGTGCAGGCGTACTTCCGCGTGCGAGGCATGCCCTTCTTAGGAGAGTCGCCCGCGCTGCGCCACCTCCGCGAGAACGCGCCCGCCGTGTGCGCCCTCGTCGAGTCGTTCTATGCAGCGAACGGCCGCGACGAGAAACTCCGCATCAGCGACGAGCTGACTGAGGCCGTCCTCGAACCCATCGGCGGCCCGTGGCGCAACGGCGAAACGCTGACGTTCGGGACGCACACGGAAGCCGCCGACCTGCGCAGGACAGGCGACGCGCTCCTGCAAGAGCTGCTGAGCCACGGCTGACGGGCTCTACGCCACTTCAACGACCGCCTTCACCGTGCCGGAAGCGGGGTCCGTCCACGTCGGGAACGCGTCGATCATGTCGTCGATACCCGTTCGGTGCGTGATCCACGAGCGGACATCCACGGAGCCGTCCTCGAGTAGCCCGATGATGCGCCGGAAGTCCTCCCCCGTCGAGTTCCGGGTGGCGTAGACCGTCAACTCGCGCCGGTGGAACTCGGGGTCGTTGAAGGTCACGTCCGTCTGCGCGAGGCCGACGATGATAAGCTTCCCCGTCGCGGCTGGATACTGGAACGCCGCGTTCATGGACGCTGGATTGCCCGTGGCGTCGAAGACCACCGTAGGCCCTTCGCCGTCGGTCAGCGCCGCCACCTGGTCCGTTGCGTCGCCCGTCGCGTCGATGGCATTCTCCACGCCCAGGGCCTCCTGGCAGAAAGCCAGGCGCGCGGCGTCGATGTCCATGACGCTCACGCGGCATCCCGCCTCCTGCGCGAACGCCGTCACCGTCAACCCAATCGGGCCGGCGCCGATCACGAGCACGTCTTCGTCCGGCTCGATCTGCGCCCGAGACACGGCGTGGTGCCCAATCCCCAGCGTCTCGACGAGCGCGAGCTGGCCGAGCGACAGCGACGTGGACTTGTGCAGCTTCGCCACAGGCACGGAGATGATCTCCCGCATGCCGCCGTCCGTGTGGACTCCCAGCACGTTGAGGGAGCTGCAGCAGTTCGTCCGGCCGCGACGGCACGCGATGCACTCGCCGCATTCGAGGTAAGGTTCCACGGCGCAGTAGTCCCCGACGCTGAGGCCCAGATCATTGGAGCCGATCCCGACGATCTCGACGCCCAACTCGTGGCCCAGGATGCGCGGATAGTCGAAGAATGGCTGCCGACCGCGGAAGGCGTGGAGGTCCGTGCCGCAGATGCCAACGCGGTGGACGCGCACGAGAGCTTGACCGGCCGCAGCCCGGGGCTCGTCCGTATCCGTCATCGCAAACCGACCGGGCTCTTCGAGAACGACAGTCTTCATGTGTCTCCAGAGGATGCCCGCTGGCGGACCAGCGTCTACCCAGCGGTAAGAAGGTCGATGTGCTTGCCCAGGTGGCTCTCCAGCACGTCGGCGTGCAGGCCCGGGTTATCGCGCAGGGTGTCCATGACCCGTGGCTTGTACTCGCGCGTGGCGTCCGTCAGGACCGAGCCGAAGGTGACGTGCAGCACCTGTCGGCCGTCGTCGAGGTCCAGGTATTCGCGCTCGCGCTCGGCCTCGGACAGCTTCGTCGGCGGGGTGACGCGCGCAAGGTCGGCGGAGATGTGGTACGTCGCGCGGTCGACGTCGAAGCGCGTCAGGGAGAACTCGACGATCTGGCGGAAGAGCGGAGCATCGACGCGCGCGACAACGCGCAACGCCTCGAGGTAGCTCGTGCCGGCCGTCTTGACGTGGAGCAGGTCGCCGCAGACGCGCCCGCAGATTGGGTAGATGGAGAACTTGTCCGAGCCGCTATGTACGCTCAGCTTGTACGGCCCGAACTCGCGCGCGATGGCTACGTGTAGCCGCAACGTGCGCTCGAATTCTGCGATGTCTCCCCTGTAGTCGATGCCCTTCTCGAAGTCGCCCACGAAGCGCGGCGCGAGACTCACGACCTCAACGCCACGGCGGCGCAGCTCCAGCGCGATGAACAGGTGTTCCAAGGGCGTCGTGGGGGTGTCCGTCTCGTCTACGGAGACCTCTATCTCATACGGGCGCTCGGCGCACGCCTCCGCTATCCACACGGCCATCTGCTGGGTGTAGGCGATGGCGCGGCCGTACTTGGCGACCGCTCTGAGTAGCTCGACGGGCTGGTTGAACCGAACGTGGCCGGCCTCACCGAGATCGTGCTCGCGCCCGCTGTAGAGCGAAGCGATTTCGCCTCCCGACTCGAACGCGCCCGCCTCGACGGCGCGACCGACCGCGGCGTCCAACTCACCCACGTCGTACGCGTCCGCGTCGTTGTCGACGTGCTCGGAGGGGTCGATCGTGAAGAAAGTGAAGCCCGCCTCAGCGAGACTCACGACGTCGTCACGCGTCTTCAGGTGGTCCGCGTCGGCTCCCCACGCGTCAGACCATCCCTCGGAGGCGATGCCATCTCGCGCGGCCAGCATCACGTCGTCGGGCGTCCGTTCCGTGCGGTCCATCTCGCGCACGGACTGCTGCGCGAAGATAGGAACGAGCCCGCCTCGACGACACGCGCGTATGTGGCCCGGCGTCGCCAGGCCGAGACGGTCGCCGAAGCCGAACGAAGGCTTGAGGCCCAGTACGGAAGGTTGTGCGTCCGGCATCTGTTCTCACATCGCTCGGTGAGGAGGAGCGGCGCCGTAGGGTCGGTCCCTAGGCGCCGCATCACGGCATCGAGGGTGCGCTACTGCCAGGGGTAGAGGATCACCTTGCCGCAGTTGCCTGTCGCCTGCGTTTCCCACGCGTCCTGCACTTGCGTCATGGGGAACCGGTGCGTGATGAACTTCTCGATCTGGTCGCCGACCTTGTCGATCATGCGCGTCAGATTCGGGTAGAGGCCCAGGTTGTAGTGCCAGCAGCCGCGCAGGATGATGCCCTTGCTTATCATGTCGCGGCTGCACCCTAGCGGGAACTCGCCGCCTTGGCCTATGAAGCCCGCCTGACCGCGCCGCTTCAGCGCGTCGACCATCAGCCTGTGCGCAGCGGAGGCGCCGGAGCAGTCGACCGCCTTGTCGACGCCCTCGCCGTTTGTTAGCTCGCGAATCTGGTCCAGGGCGTCCTCGTCCTTAGGGTTCACGACGGCAGTCGCGCCGAGCTCCATGGCGAGGTTCGCGCGATAGGGATGCGACTCGACGCCGATGACCGTCGCGCCGCGCCACACGCCGTTGATAATGCCTCCCAGGCCGACTGGTCCCAGTCCCGTCACGAGCACCGTGTCGTAACCGACGACGTTCATGGCTTCCATCGCGCCGAACGTCGGCCCGAGACCACACACCGCCATACCGGCGTGCTCGTAGCTCATTTCGTCTGGAATGGCGGAGCACAGCCAGTCTTGCTGTACGGTGTACTGCGCGTAGCGTCCGCGCGCGCCTTCCGGGCGGCTGTCCTGGCCGATCTTGCGACGCGTGTGGCAGTGGATGTAGTCGCCCTGCGTGCAGAGGTAGCACTGCCCGCACGGGTCTTGCGGCTGCACGACGACGCGGTCGCCGACCTTCAGCTCGCCATCCTGCGCCACCTCTACCACTTCACCGGCCGCCTCGTGGCCGAAGCTCTCGCCTTCGCCACCGCCGGCAAAGTGGTGGTACTCCGTGCACATCGGCACGACGTGCACCTTCACGACGACGTAGTTGCCAGCCGGCTTTGGGTCGGGCTTGTCGACCACTCCCGCTTTCCGGTCGCCGAACATCGCTGCTACTTTCACGCGCTGCCTCTCTGCGTTGGTTGCGTTGCTACGGAGACCACAAGACGAACGTCGGAATATCGAATATCAGACCGAAGACGCTCCACGCGCCTGTGACGACATAGTCGCCGAACACGAGACCGAGAAAGAACGGGATCGCCGCCCGATGCGCCTTGAACCCGGCGAGCTTGAGGATCGTGATCTTGATCGCCCAGCCCAAGAACACGGAAAACCAGACGTCCGCCAGCCCGCCCCACGTCGCCGCCGTCAGGACGTATCCGATGGGATGCAGCGGCCACCAGACGAACCGCCCCTTTATCATGTAAAGGATCGTCGTGATCCCGAATCCAGCGCCCAGGGCCCCGACCGTTCCTGGCTCCGGCCCGGTAGAGCGCACGATCCAGCGCTCCAGCCGCTCGAACGTCTCGTAGCCGATGCCGACGACGTAGCCAGCGGAGTTCGACGCGCCCGTCTGGTACAGGACGTGCAAGTACGTCCAGAACGAGGCGAGCGTGCCGACCACGGTCGCGAAGATCATCACCTTCACGAGGCGTCGATTGCTGATGCGCGCGCGCTCCGCCATCTTAAACGCTTCGAGCTGGTTTGGCATCGGGTGCGCCACGTTCAGACGGTTCATCCAGAAGTACAGCGAGAGAATCGTCAGGTTTGCGGCGCCGACGTTCTTGGGGCCGAAGCTCGCCGCCATGAGGCGCGCTGGGTCGAGCCAGAGGATTTCGTGCGACGACGGGCCGAGCTCCGCGCGGACGCGCGCCACGGCGAGGCTCATCAGTAGATAGAACACGAGGAAGCCCACGACGCCCCAGAGCGTCATGCCCGCCTTCATCGAGAACCATGTCAGCAGGGCGAAGCCGCCAGCGAGCCCTATGACGGCGGTGCGGTAGGACATGGGCTCCTCGGCTTCACCCACGCGTGGCCCGCCACGGACGGCGCGTACCACGACGTGCATGAGCTGCCTTCGCAGACGCCACAGCGCGATGACGCCCACCGCCGTCCACGCCCCGCCAGCCCGCTCCTCGAAGTGAATCTCACGCACCCCGAGCATGCCGATCCGTACGATCCGCTCGCCCTTCCCGATCAGGTAGAAGAGCCACGCGGACATCGACAGTTCCAGCGGCACGAAGAAGGTGAGCCCGATGATGAACGGGTATGCGGACAGCGCGATGCCGCCGATGCTGCTCCACGGCTTCTCGGTGAACCAGTGCTCGATACTGTAGAAGTTCAGGCGGATCGACGGTACCGCCGGGTTCAGGAAGTTCAGGCCGGCGAGGAGTTCGCACACGCCCGCGACGGCGAAGCCCGCCCACATGAAGCCGTTCTTGTGGAACGCCGAGCCCTCCTCCGCCATGCGGAGCGGCAGTTGGATGATGGGGTACGCGAGCTTCTCGTGCTCGGTCCACTGCGCGCGGATCATCGAGTTGATGCAGATGAGCATGAACCAGATGACGCCGATGAAAGCGGTCCACACGAGGATGGGCGACAGCCAGCCCATGACGTGCGGCTTCGTGTAGAAGGTCGACTCGCCCTTGAAGTAGCCGTCCAGGACGGTCGGATCCGCCATCATCCACTGGGGGATGTACGGCCAGATGAGCTCCTGCCACTGGTTCTCGATGTCGGCGAAGCGGAACGGGTGCGCGACCGTGCCCACGAGGAAGCACATGACCGTGTGGCCGCCGACCGTGCCGACCATGACGACCATGATGTAGATGACGAGCATCTCGCGCGAGGAGAGGGCGTGCCCGGGCGCCGCGAGTCGCGCCACCCGGTTGAGTATCTCGACGACGAAGAGGGTGAAGACGGCGTTGAAGAACAGCGAGACGAAGGTGAGGAGGTTCTGCGGCGTGGTGAGCTCACTGGTGACGGTGAGCCAGTACGCGTTCGCGATCACGAGCGCCGTGCCGATGGCCAACGCGCGGAACGTCACCCCGGAGCCGACGCTCGGCGCCCCTTGGAGATGTGCGGCGCGGCGGTCAGCGTCCTTCATGCGGTCCATGCCGAAGCGCGAGGGAGTGGCGGAGACCACGAGGGGCGCGGCGGGCCACACCCCTCGTGGTGGGGGTGCCTGTTACCGAGATGCCTTCATCCCCGCCCACGTAATAGCGGCTTTACCCCTGGCGTCTACCGCAAGCCCAGTTGTCGCAGCGGCGTTCAGCGCCATCTCCTCCTCGGTAAGGACGCGGTTGTACACGCCGACCTCGTCGATGAGACCCACGAAGGGCGGGAACTCCAGGTCCGCGCGACCGTCGAGGCCGATCATGACGAGCTCCGCGTCGTTTGGCGGGTGTTCGTCCACGTTCATCTGGCCTAGCCCATCGATTGCGCCGTCGACGTAGAACTGGATGGGGTCCCCGCCGTCGACAATCTCGACCGTGACGCCAACATGGTGCCACTCGCCGTCGTTGACCGCGGCGATGCCCCCAAACTGACCGACCCAGCCCGTGTCGAACGCAAGTGGTCCGCCCTGAACGAAGAGCGTCTTCGGGCCCATGCCGTCCGTCCCCGGCCCTTCGGACTTGGCGAAGATGGTGCGCCGTTCGTGGTGTTGATCCAGGCGCTCCAAGAGAAGCTGAGGTTGAAATCGAACGTCTCGGGGTTGTCCACGGACACGAAGTTCTCGACATTGCCGTCGAACTCCACGGCGTCACCGATGATGCCGGCGACGAGCGGCACGGAGCCCATGATTTGAGCGTCGTTGTTCCCTGTCCCGTCGATGACGGTCTTCCCCGCCACTCGACCTGGGTCGAAGCTCCAGTACCCGATGAGACCATCCTCAACGAGCTGGGCGGACCCTAGCGTAGCGAAGGCAATGAGACAGACGTAGACGGGTATGGCAGCCCAGACACCCCACGTTGAGCGCGGCATTGCGCACCTCCTCACGAACCAAGTGGCCGATGCATGTGGCGAATACCTGAGCATACCACGCCAGCCCGGTCCTAGCCCAGACCCGCGCGCCATACGGGGCGCTGCCGGTACGCCGTCCGCTGCGACAGGCTGGGGCGAAGCTGAACTGCTGACTGGCCACCGGGGGGCTTCGAGACGCGCCGGGCCGTGCAGCTGCCGTAGTTGGGCGTGCTAGGCTGCACGATCAGGCGTGGTCGGAGAGGCCGCGGGAAAAAGCACGTGCGTTCGCGCCTCGCTATGAGGTATCATACTGACAGCTCAACACCTTAAGTCTCCGGGCGCCCACCTCAGGCGGCTGGAGGTCCGGCCACGCGCTCAACGTAGGCCGGATGACAGATCGGACATAACGATGCAGCAGACTGCCCTTCCAGGCTACGGGTCCACCGTCCAGGACTACCCCGTCCTTACGAAAGCTCAAGAACAAGATCTGTTCCGCCGATACAACCGCGGCGAGCAGGACGCGTGGACAACTCTTATTCTCTCCAATGTGCGACTGGTGGCTAAGGTCGCTACGTGGTTCATGCGTACGGGGATTCCGTACGCGGACCTCGTGCAGGAGGGGTTCGTCGGCCTCATTCAGGCGATGGACCGGTACCAGGTGGAACGCGGCCACAAGTTCTCTACCTACGCCACGTGGTGGATCCGCCAGACGGTCCAGCGCGCCGCCTGGGAGTACCGACACATCGTGCACGTGCCGGTCAACCACGGCACCGAGCTGCGGCGGGTGCGCTCCCAGTGGCAGACCCTCTCGCACGACCTCGGCAGGGAGCCCACCGAGCGCGAGGTGGCCGAGAGCCTCGACATGGACACCGAGGAGGTGTCCGCGATTCTCGCTGTCGCGATGGACTGGTACTCGCTGGACGCTCCCACGAGCGGATCCGGTGACGACCCCGCGCCGACGGACTTCAAGGACATCCTCGAGGAGGAGGAGGACGAACACCCCCTCGAAGCGCTCTCGCGCGAGGAGGATGTCGAACGCGTCCTCAATTCGATCACGCCGCGCCAGCGACGGGTTCTCGAAGAGCGGTACGGCCTGGACGACGACGACCGCCAGGGCAAGCCGTTGCGCGAGATGGAGCAGTCGTTCGGCGTTTCTCGTCAGCGGCTACATGAGTTGGAATCGCAGGCGCTACAGGTGGCGCGCCGGCTGTTGGGGCCCACGCGGCAAGCCGCGCGGGCCGGCTAGCGCGCGGGCAACCACGTCACCTGTGGCAGCGCCTAACGCACCAAGACATCCCTTGGCCTAATTACCTATTGTGTTATGCTGGCCTGGGCAGGCCTCGTAGCCTCGCCCTAGCTGTTCCCGCGTACCTCCGGCAGCCGAGGGATTCCCATGATCAGGCTCAGACCCGCCATCGGCGTCGTCGCCGCATTCGTGATGTCTGCCCATCTCGCGACCGCCCAGGAGCTCGTCAGCGTCGATGTTGGCGACGCGGCGAACACTCCCGGATCAACCGTTGTCGATGGTGATGTTTACACGATAGAGGGCAACGGCTCCGACATCTGGAACGCCGCCGACGGGTTCCGATTCGCCTATACGGAGGTGAGTGGCGACTTCGAGGCTGTCGTTCACCAGATATCCACGATCCTCCCCAAGGAGTGGTCCAAGGGAGGAGTGCACGCGCGGCAGAGCGAGGAGGCGGGCGCGCAGAACGCGCAGGCGATCGTCACCGGCGGCGGGGCGAGCGGCGCGCAGCTCACGTGGCGACCTATCGCGGACGGACCCACCGACGAATTCATGGACTCCGCGCCAGGAGCGTGGAAGGACAGCGAGTGCTGGGTGAAACTCACGCGCGCTGGCGACGAATTCCACGGCTACATTTCCGAGGACGGCGCCGACTGGCAGGATCTGCTGTCCATCGAAGTGCCCATGACCGACCCCATCCTGGTGGGTATCGCGGTGTGTGGGGTAAGCGCCCTGGCAACCGGAACGTACGGCCAATTCAGCGTGACGGCGGACGGCAGCACGCTGTTCCCGCTGGATGTCGACGGGCGCGGGAAAGCCACCGTGACATGGGGCGCCCTGAAACACCGCTAGCCGCGTCTTACCCGCAAGCTGGGCTGTGGGTCACGGGACCGGCGGCAGGTCAGGGTCAGTGGCGTAGCGAGCCAGACGCCGCACGTCCGTGAGAAGGCCTCCGCGGGCCTCGCGGCGGCCCTCAGTCCTGTCGTCCGTCCAGTCCACTTCCCCGTCCATCGCGCGTCCCAGACTCCATCCCAACATGCGTAGCGAACGGGTCATCAGAAGCGCGGTTGCCTCCGCGAGCAGCGTCCCCGGGGTCGGAGCATCGCCGCCCGCCGCTACATAAACCTCAATGTACCGCGACGCCAGGTCAGCTCGGGGCAGCGGCCGCGGACACTCCTCGTCGCTCTCGCCCAGCCACTCCGCTATGTCCGTGAAGCGTGGACCGATCCCGACGAACTCCAGATCGAAGGCGAGGAGCTCGCCGGTGGCATGTCTCACACCGGCGTTTGCAGTGTGGTAGTCGTTGTGGACGACGCCGACCGGCATGTCGGCAACCGCGGTCTCAAGCCGACGTGAGAGCGCCACCAAGCGTTCTGGCGATTCTGAGGCGGCGTAGGCGCGCAACTCCTCGCCGAGCGATCCGCCCTCGGCCAGCCCCCACACCCGCGCGAGCGAGTCGCGCGATTCCGCCAGGCTGCCCCCGAGATGTCTCGGGCGCAATACGCCCGCATACGCAGGCGAGGGACGGACGGCGTTGAGGCGCGCCGCCCCAGTGAGGAAGCGGTGGAAGTTGCCGGCGTCGGCGAGGAATCCCGCCATCGGGTCCAGGTCAGGGATCGCCTCGAGGAACTCCAGGAACAGGACTTCCCGACCCTCGCCGTCTGCGGCGGCCAGATACAGTTGAGGTATTGGGGCGCCGTGTTCGCCGAGGTGGTGGTAGTGCGACGCCTCCCGTTCCCCGGGCGTGTAGAAACGCTTGACTAGCATGGTCAACGAACCGGCGCCGCCGTGCACGGTGGTGTATTCGAAGGTTGGTATCACCTTGTCGGCCTGGTAGCCCGTGTATCCGGTCACCGCGTGCCGCACGTCGATCGTGTACGCGACCACCTCGGCGCCTATCGCGCCGCCGATCGCCCGGGCGATGCGCTCGCGCGGCACGCCGAATACGCCACCATCACCATCAATCGCGTCGCTCACGCGCCACCCCTGACTACGCCTCATCGATGCAGTCGCGGATCTAGAGTGCCACTACCAGCGGGCGGCGTCACCCGCACGCCGACGGCGCCCCCAGAGACACGGCCCAACGGTGAGTCGTTGACGGCGCCGAGAACCGTACCCAACCCCGGCGTGCCCCGCGCGGTTGCCGCAACTCGCGCACGACGAACGGCGTTGACGGCCATGTGCAGCGCACGCAGCGATGCCGGCCGCGCGAGGAGAACGCGAGAACCCAACGCTCGCGCGCCCAACCCGGGGGCGTCGAGACACGCGCGGCCGCCCATCGCTCACGGTGAAAGGCTAGACGGACATGAAGCTGCTTGAAGGCCTCGAGCACGGCGAACGTCTGACGACCCATCTCGACTGTCTGGAGGCCGCCACGCGGTACCTCGGCGTCGATATCACGCCCGGATGGCTCTACGGAGGCACGGGTCACGCATTCGTGATGAGCCTGGGGGAGGATCTGTGTCCGAGCGGGCCGCACTGCTGGAAGCAAGGCCCAATGCACCGCCTGGCGCGCAACCTGCCGTTTCGTATGGGTGGCGTCGCCGGGCCGCGCGCGACGCCTGAGCTGTCCGAGAAGGCGTGGCGCCACGTGCGCGCATCAATCGACCAGGGACATCCCTGCTACGGGTGGCACTGGGAGTGGGTGCTCGTCACCGGCTACGACGACGAAGGCTACTACTACTCCGGCACGATCGAGCCGGGCAAGGACTGGCGCGACTTCGGCGCGAAGGCCATCGGCTTCCTGGAGCTGTACTCCGTCGAGCCAGCGGAGCCGTCGCCCGACGAGGAGACCATCCTGGATTCGCTCAGCTTCGCCGTTGACTACGCCGAGAACCACGCGGAACACACGCTTGGCGGCTACGACGGCGGACTCGCCGCGTACGACACGTGGGTGAGAGGTTTGAGAGACGGCAAGACCGACCCACACGGTCTTGCGTATCACACGAGGATTTGGCTCGAATGTCGCACGTTCGCCGCTGACTTCCTCGACGAAGCCAACGCGCGCACGTGCGGGCGGCACGCTGCGACGCTGGAGCCAGCCGCGCGCCATTACCGGGACCTCGCCGTGGCGCTCAGCGGCGTCAACGACCTGCTCGATATCCCGACATGGCCCCCGACGGACGATCAGAAGGCGGCGGTACGCGCACTCATCGACGATCCAGCGCGGCGCGCGAGGGTCGTCGAGGGCGTCTTGGCTGCCCGCGCCGCCGAGGAGCAGGGCCTGGAGGCGCTCCGAAGGTCGATCGAGTCATTGGAGGCCGACCAGGGCGGCATCTCCGATCGCTGAGTGGCGAAGACGGCGAAGCATACACAACGCGCCCACGCGGCTGCTCGGCCGGCGTGGGCGCGTTGTGCGCGTCTCACTTCCGTGGTCGCGGCTGAGTGTCAGCCTCGCCGCTTCAGGGCGCTCCACATGGTCGAGAGCTTCCCGGCTGGTTGCACCGCCAGACCTCCCACGGTGTGCATCGACAGGTTGATCTCGTCGATGTCAATGACCCGGTTCCACATGCGGACCTCGGCGATCTGCGCGTTCAGCCACTGGCCGTCCTCGCGATGCGCGATGAACACCGGCCGAGGCCCATCGCACACGACGTTCGCGTTCACTGGCGCTTCCGCAACGGGGGCATCGTCGCCGTCCACGAACACCTGCACGCCGTCCTCGGCGTTGAAGACGCCGCACTGGTAAGCCCAGTCCTGCCCGAGCGTCCCGCCGCTGGGCTCCGACACGCCCGAACCGCCGCAATTCCACACGGACATGCCTGGCGCGAGACTGTCGTAGACGTACAGCGCGAACTCCCAACCAGCGCCGGAGCCCTTCATCACAACGGGCTGTCGGGTCTGCCCGTGGGCGTCGACTCCAGTCTTCAGAACCTTCACCCACGCGCAGATGGACAGCCCGGCGTCCGGGTCCGCGTGCGAGTTAATGTCCGCCCCCTGGCTCTCCATGTCGATCATTATGTAGTTGGACTCGCCGTCGAACTCCAGCGCCGTGTCGAACTTGGGACTGTCGGCGTTGACCCACGTTGGCGGGTCGTCGCTCATCTCCGCGTCGAAGTCCATGGGCGACAGGTCGTTCACCGTCTTGCCCGCTCCCTCGTTCATCGGGAGATACAGGACAAGCCCGTCCTCGATGTTCTGCCCGATGGCGAGCGGCGCGAGGACACAACACGTTCCCAAGAACGCCAAGGTGGCAAAGCGCCATCTTGTCATAGAACTGCCTCCATCCGTTGAGGCCAGATGGCTGATCCGGCCTTGATGGACACTATCGCGCCGCGCGCTGGCGCGTCAACTCCTGGCGTGGATGGTCGCCTCGGCGAGGCGTCGTCATGGGCGTGCCTGGCGAGCCAGTCGGGCCTCCGCGACCTGTAGGGCGTTCGCGCTCGCGGACAGCGAGGGGTTGATCGCGAGCGCGTCGCGGAACGCTTCCACCGCTCCCAGGTAGTCGCCTGCTTGGGTCCGCGCGAGGCCTAGTTCGTGATGGGCCTGGGTGCGCCTGGGGTCGATGGCGGTCGCGCGCTCCAGCTCGTCTATCGCCGCGTCTAGATTCTCTGTGTCGCGGTACGCCTGCCCCAGAGCGATGCGCGACGCCACTTGCGATGGGTCGAGCGTCACCGCGAGCTCCAGTTCCGCCACGGCCGCTTGCCCAAGCCCTTTGTGTCGATACGCTACGCCCAGGGCGTACCGGGCCTCGGGATTCGACTCGTCCAGCGTGGTGGCGTGTCGCAGCGTGGAGATCGCCTCGTCTAGACGGCCCGCCGCGCCAAGCGCGCGGCCGAGGTCCACGCGCGCCGCCGCCATGTCGGGGCGGAGATCCACGACGCCCTGGAACGCCTCGACGGCCCCGGCCAGATCCCCGAGACCGAGCCTCATCATGCCCAGGTTGTGGCGCGGCTCCACGAGGGTGGGGTCCACCTCGAGCGCGCGGGCGTAGGCGAACATCGCCTGTCGCGGCTCGCCCAGGCGCTGATACGACGTCCCGATGTTGTTGAGGGCCTGCGCGTGGCTGGCATCCGCCTCGACGGCCTTCTCAAACTCAGCGATCGCCGCGGCCCATCGCCCCTTCGATTGTTGGGCAAGTCCTTGGGCATAGTGTGCGTCTGCCGCCTGCTCGGGTGAAGCGTCCCGAGTCGCAGGCGGGGTCGCGGCAGAACGCCCGCCGTCTGGCGCGACCCTGTCGCAGCCCACACACATTGAGACTGCAACGACGATGGCCACGTGGATCCACGGGCGCAGGCGCCGTGTCACTGCGTTTCCCCCTCGGTCAGAGTCAGCGTCTGCCGCACCGGGACGTGCGTATGGCGATCGATGGCGCCTGAGGGCCAGCGCGCCTCGACGACATCCACCGACTCCACGTCACCCAAGCCGAACGTCAGCGCCAATTCGCTCTGGGAAAGGTAGCTGTGCCCAGCCCGGACCATCTGGCGCTGCGTCATGCGGCCTACGGTGATGCTCACGACGGTTCCGATGCCGTCACGGTTTCCTGCCACGCCCCGCGTGGCCACCCGCAGCCACGCGCCCGTGGGACCATCGTTGCGCAACAGCCACGGGGCGCCTCGCTCCGGGATGACGCCGCTGTTGGACACGAGCACGTCCAGGTCACCGTCGTTGTCGTAGTCGCCGTATGCGGCGCCACGTCCCACGCCGGCCTCTGTCAGGCCTGCTCGGGCCGACACGTCCTCGAACGTCACGCTGGGGCGGCCGCGTAGGAGCGTGGGCGTCTGCGCGTACGTCGTGGCCTGCTGGTACTCGCCGACGCGTGGCTCAATGTGGCCGTTTGCCGAGAACACATCCATGGCGCCGTCGAGGTCATAGTCGAAGAAGAATAGGCCGAACGTCAACTTGGTGAGAGACGAGGCGGCCACTCCGCTGGCCCGCGCGTCGTCCTGGAAATACGCGGACGCGGAGCCGGTGAAGAGGCCGGTCGTCTCACTGGCGAAGTTCCCTATGCCAATGGATACCAAGTCGTCGTGGCGAAGGTCTGCCACGTCGATACCCATTCCCGCAGTCGCTTTGCCGTGGGCGTCGAACGCGACGCCCATGACGACGCCTTCTTCGGTGAACGTGCCGTCGCCATTGTTGCGCAGGAGCATGTCGGGTTCGGTGTCCCGGGCAACGGCGAGGTCGGCCCACCCGTCCCGATCGTAATCGAGAGCTACGACGCCCAGCGCCTTGCCCTCGGCGTGAGGCAGACCAGCCTGCTCCGTGACGTCCGCGAATACGCCGGAGCCCTGATTGCGGTACAGCCTGGATGGGCGACCGCGGTAGACCGTGGGCGTGCAGTAGGACGGCCGCCCGGCGGACACTCCGCAGTCGATGTCCGTCTCCGGCGACCACTCGACGTATCCGCACACGAACAGGTCGAGGAGACCGTCGCGGTCGTAGTCGAAGAACGTGGCGCTAGCCGACCAGCCCTCCCCGTGCTCGTCGATGCCGGACGCGGAGGTGATATCGTCGAAGGTTCCGTCGCCGCGGTTCTGGAAGAGCCGGTCGCGTCCGACGTTCGAGAAGAAGACGTCCGAGTCGCCGTCGTTGTCGATGTCCGCGATCGTGACGCCCATGCCGTACATCGTGTGGTCCAGACCGGCTGCCCGCGTGCGGTCGGCAAACTGCCCGCCACCTACGTTGCGGTAGAGACGTGGCGTAGCGGCGCCCGGGGCGGCGTCCCAACCCCGGCCGTTGGCGAACAGGATATCGAGCATGCCGTCGTTGTCGACATCTGTGAACGCGCATCCGGCGCCCATCGTCTCGGGCAAGTAGCGGTCGCCCGCCGCGCCTGTCGTGTGGCGGAAGTCGATGCCGGCTTCGGACGCGACTTCGGTGAACCGTCCGTGCGCGTCACCTAGGACTGCGACCCAGACGCACGTGACAAGCCAGGCTGTTCTCCGTAAACGCGCTCGCCAAGACGCCTCTCGCGGGTGTTCTCTACCGGCAATGGCACTGGACGGCGCTGCGATCACCGGTCTGTCACTGTGAGCGCAGCGAAGGGTCTCTTGGTCACGTGGGACGCCGAGATTCTTCGTCGCTCCGCTCCTCAGAATGACAGAGCGGGGCCGTGTCGTGCGCACTACCATAACGCGTAGACACCACTCTCTCGCGCCATCGCTTGACCTCCCCTGCTTGGCGTGTGCAGTATGGCGCCGGCCCGCGAAGCGGACAATCAGCCGAACCGGCCGTGAGGGAGACCCGCATAGTGGCCAGACACCTCCGTCTGTCGTTCCCGGACGCAGGCGCCTCTTGCCTGGCGTCCATGCTCGATGATGCTGCGCCGGACACGTGCGACGCAGTGTGGGACGCGCTGCCGCTGTCGGGAGACACGGTCCACGGCATGTACTCAGGGCCGGAGATCTTCATCACCGCCGACGGTCTCGCCGATGTCGCCCAAGAGAACGGCGTGCACCGGGCACAGCCAGGCGACATTGGGTATTGGCTCAACCCACCTGGCCGGTACGCGACGACCCCGGAGCGCGTCGTCGAGGTCGTCCTCATCTATGACCGGGGCGCGGCGATCATGGGGCCAGACGGGCAGCCCACGTTCGTGAACCTGTTCGCACAGGTCGCCGGCGACTGGGCCGCGTTCAGGGACGCCGCGAGGACGATCCGCACGCGCGGGCCGCTCCGCCTCGTCATCGAACGGGTAGACGAATGAGAATCACGCGGGTCGAGGCGATTCCCGTCAGCATCCCGTTGCGGCGTGAATTCCTCATGCGCAGCGCCCACGGCGATACCGCCCCCGTGTCGACCCCCGTCCTCGTCCGCGTGCACACGGACGCGGGTGTCGTTGGCGTGGGAGAGTGCACCGGCAGCGCCCAGTGGAGCGGCGAGCCACAGAGCGTCGCAGTCACCGTCGTGCAGGACCATCTGGCCCCGGCCGTCGTGGGAGCGGATCCCGCGTGCGCCAGTGACATCACTGCGCGGATGCAGCGCGCCATCAAGGCGCATCCGTTCGCCAAGTCCGCCGTCGAGATGGCGTGCTGGGACGCGGCCGGGAAGGCCAACGGCCTGTCGGTGACGGAGATGCTCGGAGGCGCGTGTCGCGAGCGCGTGCCCATCAAGTGGTCCGTGAGCGCGCGACCCCCCGACGAGGCCGCCGCCATCGCCCTCCGCGCCGTGGTGCTCGGCTTCACCATGATGAAGGTGAAGACGGGACTAGACCCCGCGACGGACGTCGAGCGGGTACGCGCGGTGCGCGACGCGGTTGGCCCCGATATCCGCATTGGCATCGACTGCAACGGAGGGTGGACGACCCGCGAGGCGCTCTGGGCGATACGTCGGTTAGAGGACACCGACCTGTGGTTCGTCGAGCAACCGACGCATCCGCGTGACCTTGCGGGCATGGCGGAGGTCCGAAGAGGGACGCACCTCCCCATCATGGCGGACGAGTCCGTGTGGACCGCGGAGGACGCCATCGCGGTCGTACGCCACGAGGCCGCGGACATCATCAGCGTGTATCCGGGTAAGAACGGAGGCATCGGTCCCTGCCGCGACATCGTAGCCGTCGCCCATGCGGCCGGACTGACGTGTGTTCTCGGCTCCAACCTCGAACTCGGCGTGGCGTCGGCCGCCATGCTCGCGGTCGGTCGGGCGCTGCCAGGCATCAGCGACGACATCGGGCACCACATCATCGGCCCGCTCTACCATGCGCGCGACATCGTGGACCCGCCTCTGGCGTTGACGGGTGGGTTCGCGTCGGGCGCCGAGGGCGTCGGTCTCGGTGTCGCGCTATCGACAGACGCCCTGCCATAGCACGTCTACGCCGCGGACGACCGCGCTCTGGCCACCACTGTCGACACGATCTCGGCGCATCTGCTGTCGTGTTCGGCGATCACGGCAAACCGCGACGCCGCGTGGGCTCGCCAGCTTTCGCCGTGGAACACGGCGTCGTCCTCGTGCAGATCGTCGAACAGCGAGGCCGCGATAACCGCTGACTCATGGAGCAGCGGCGCGCAGGGGGCGAGTCCTCGCAGGCCGGGATCCGCCTCTGCCCACGCTCGGAACACGCGCGCGGCCGCCGCGCGCCCTCGCGTCACCATGTCCGTGGTGGCCATGAGGACGCCGTACACGTTCCACCAATCGTAAGCATCGTGTGGAACCGGTGACTGCTCGACGGCGGGGCAATCTAGCGCCGTCAGGCTGTCCGCGAGGTGAGTCAGAGCCGCTATCCCCACGTAGTATGTCACGCCGCCCCAGTAACTGATGCGATGCGGTGGCGCGACCATGGCGTCGCACGTCGCGCGCAGCGTGGCGAGCCTCCGCCCGATTAGCGACTCGGCTGCCGCGGCGGGACCCAGGAGGAACAGCGGCCGGTCCAGCCAGATGGCGTTGCGCACCGTAAGCTGACCGCGCACTCGTCCGTTCCAAGGGCCGGTTTCCTCGCTCCCGCAGTCGCCTCGGACATCGTGCCAACGAGTGCCGCCAGAAGGCCCGTAGCCGGCCAGCAGAAGCCTCGTGGCGTCCTCGTCGTAGCCAACAACGACTCCCCACGGTGGGCAACCGTGACGCTGCGCTGCCCCGCCTGCCGGCACGGGCCGTCCTGCGTCGATCTCGCGAGCCAGGGCCGCGCGGGCTTCGTCAAACGACGTCGGGAACACCCAACTGCCATCGAAGCCATAGTACTGAGACGCCTGACCGAGGACGTCTGTTCCGGCGGCAAGGTACGTGACATCCTGATACACGTCGCTGCTCACAGCTGCGAAGGCGTCGCCGGACGCCACGAGCAGTTCGTCGAAGTCTACTGGCGCTCTGCGGACGTGCGCGATGGACGCCGCCAACGCGCGTTGCGACGCGTCCCAGCCATCGCCGTATTCAGCATCCCATACGCCGTCGATACGCACGCGCGAGCCTTCGCGGACGACCTTGCTGCTGTCTGTCACGGTTCTCTCCCAACCGACACGGGCACATCCGGTCTGCACAGCTTCTGCCAAGAGCACGCTTGCCGCACGGCGGACGTAACGGCTAACCGCGTAAGCGCCGTGTGCCCGGCCACGGCAGTCCCTGAACCGTGGTGGGCTAGTCCGTGGCCCCGAGGTCGCGCAGTACCCGTCCGATCTCGCGCCCGGTGTCGTACGCCAGGAGGCCGCAGTCGAACGCGTCGCGGACCTTGGGGTCGGCTCCAGCGTCCAGTAGCGCCTGTACAGATGGGAGATGCCGGGCGTTGTACGCGGCGATGAAGAGAGGCGGGCGCCCTTCGGAATCCGTAGCATTCGGGTCCGCGCCGCGATCGAGGAGCGCCCGCGCGGCGTCGGTCTGTCCCGCGCGGCACGCCCAGTGCAGAGAGGTCCAGCCGAACGCGTCTTGCGCCGTCGTCGACTCCACCGCCCCGGCGTGTCCGAGGGCGGCGTTCGCGAAGTCATCCAGCGCCGCGCCGCAGGCCACTAGCTTGTGCGTGAGCGCGTCGTGGCCGGTCAGGATCGCGTGATGGACGGGGGCGCGGCCGTACCGGTCGCGCGCGTCCAACGGGGCCTTCCGTTCGAGCAGGTATTCCGCCGTGTCCTCCCTGCCACACGACGCCGCCCAGTGCAGCGGGGTCCAGCCGTTGGCGTCAGTGGCGTCGAGCGCCGTGTCGCGTCCGGCGAGCCAGTCCGACATGCCGAGCCCCGCCGCGGAGAAGGCGTCGAGTTCCGCGCCGCTGTCGAGAAGCGTCCGCGCGATTTCTCCGAATCCCCGCTTCACCGCTACGTGCAAGGGCGTGTACCCGTCATCGCGGCTGTCACCGTCGCCACAGCGGGCGGCAAGCAGGGGCCGTCCGCCACGCGACAGAAGCAGCGACACGATGGGACCGTTGCTCTCGTGCCGACAGGCGTTGTGCAGGCACGAGTCGTCCGCTGCTCCGTGGTGTTGCGCGCGGGCCAGCACGTTCGCGCCGTGGTCCAGCAACAGAGCCACCATATCCTCGCGCGCGCCCCATCCTGTCGCGCCGAACAGAGCCGACCATCCCTCGTCCTTCCCCGACCGCGCTGCGTCTACGCTCGCTCCTCGGCTGAGGAGAAGTCGCGCGACATCGAGACGGCCGTGGCCTGCCGCGTGGGCTAGCGCTCTGTCGCCGTATCGATCCGCCCCATGGACGAGCTCCGGGCGTTCCGCCAAGAGGGTTGTGACCGCAGCGATGTCGCCAGCGACAGCGGCGCGGGCCAGCTCCGATGCCGCGACGAAGGTGTCGTTGCGAGACGGACGGTTCTGGTCGAGCGTGTCCTTGGCCATGCCTAGCGCCCTTTCCGCGAGACGCGAGCGCGCGCGATGCAGCCTCGTCTTGACCGTGTTGGCAGGGACGCCCAGGAAGTCGCTGATTTCGCGCACCGAGTGTCCGCCGATGTAGTGCAGCGCGGTGACCGCGCGCAACGGCTCTGGCAGGCGGTTGAGCGCTGCAAGCGCGTGGTCGCTCTGCTCGCGCGCGATCAGGGCAACGTCAACGGCTGGCTCCGGCGCCACAACATCCAACGCGTCCCCGATGCCCGCGGTTGCTCGGAGTCGCCGCGCGACGCGATCCGTGCACTTGTGCGCGATGCGCCGGAACCACCCTGGAAAGGCAGCCGGCTCCCGCAAGCTCCCAATGTCGCGGTACGCCTGCAGGAACGCCTCCTGCGCCGCGTCCTCCGCGAGGTGGAAGTCCCGCAGTCGCGCGTAGGCGTAACCGACCGCCATGTCCTGGAAGCGGCGGACGATCTCCGCGTAGGCGGCGGTCTCGCCGCGCTGCAGCCGTTCGACGTGATCCGCGAGGCTTGGCATGGCGCCCTTCCTGACTGTTGGCCTGAGCGTTGTGTCAAGAAAGCCCCATCAAGCGCCGGGAAGGTTCCCGCGATTTCACAACGGGACGGAGACGGCGGCCAACACTACGGCCGAGACAGCCCATCAAGGCCGGCGCGCGCGAGATCCGGCTCCCCGCCGTCGAGCTGGAGCTCGACGACGCGCAGGCGCGAGAGGATGTCGGCGTCGCCAGCGTGGCGCTTGCGGAGCTCGTAGATACGCGCGGGCAGACGCAGATCCGCGTGGGTGTATGTGGAGGCCGACGCTTCTTGCACGGCCTCCATATACCGGTACCCGAACTCCCGCGTCGGCTCTATCACGGTCCCCTCGCCGAAGTCGTTCCAGGTCACCAACTGTGCGATCCGCGCTCCGCTCGCGAGAGCGACTGCCAGCGTCTCGGCGAACGTCGCGCCGTCGCGATGGTGGAGAACGCCGTGCGTCTTCTGAGCTCCGGCTTCGGCGTAGATGTCGTGGAAGCCCGGGAACGCCGCGGGTATTGAATACGCCGCACGGCCCGCGCGGTCCATGTAGCCATCGTAGTATTCGGCGAGTCTGCTCGGCGTGAGGACGCCGTCCCGCGCGGCCCACATCGGCGGCCACGCGTAGAGCCCGTCGGCGGGGCCGCGCTGCTGGTGCAAGGTGAAGAACGCCGGCCGTGGCGACATCCCGTCCAAGACGCCACGCCACTGCTCGTCGGCGAGATACTCCGGCCCAAACACGAGCAGGATGGGGCGACCATCAACCCGCGCGTAGCCATCCCTCCCGAGCCACCGGCCGGCGAGTCGTCCGAGCTCCTGGCTCGCCTTCTCGACGGCTTCATCGGGCGCGATGTGGCCGACGTCTACCATCGCGCGAAGCGTACGGTCCTCGTAGCAGATCGCGTACTGCAAGCCAAACGCGTCGGCTGCGTCAATGGCGAGTTGCGTCGCGTGGTCGAGGCGCGCGTAGTCGTGCACACCCTCCGCCCCGTACCAATCGATGATGACCCCGCCGATGCCGGCCACCTTCATAAGCAGGAAGTGGTACGCGAGTAGGTCGGGGTTCGTCGAGTCGTAGGGGCCGATCATGGGGTATTGGTGAGAGGCGATCTGTCGGCGGCCGGACTCGTCCACGACGTCCGGGTCGAAGTGGTCCATCGTCCAGTGCCAGCCCCACCGGCCGCTGACCGGCTTCGACTCGTACCACGGCATGTAGTGCGCCATGAGCTTCGGCCGCGCCGTAGCAGCCGGCGAGGCGACGATGCTCGCAACCAACCCCACGCAGAGGGCCGTGAGTCTCATGGACTCCCTGTCAGGTGACGGTGTTGGGAGCGCGCGTCGACTGCGCGGTGTGTCCTCACCAACGGCTAGCGGCTGCGAAGCGCCGCCCACGTCGTCACCACGTCGGACAACCCGGGCGAGACGCTGAGATTCAGTTCCTCGGCGTCCAGCATGCGCGAGTAGACGCGGAACTCGTCCATCATCCCGACATAGAAGCCGCTGCCGCCACCGAACGCGGTGTCGCCGGGACTGATGTTCCCGATGCCGCCCGCCTGGCCGTGGCCGCCGAGTTCAGCCCAGTCGGTTGGCTGTTCGCCCACCAACCCGCCGTTCAGGTAGAGCAGCATTTGCCCCTGGCCGAAGACCGCCGCCACCTCGGCCCAGTCGTCGCCCCCGGTGTAGTCCACGGAGATGATCTCGGGCGGCGGGTGCGCGGCGTCGCAGCACACCGTCGCGAACTCCAGCGCCCCGTCCATGATTCGCACGGTGAAGCCGGTCCACGCGCCGCCCTCGTCGTAGATGGTGCGCATCGTGTCCAGGTCGGACGGCAGCAGCCACACGCGGATCGAGAGTTCCACGTCTGGATCTTTGAACATCTGGTCGTTCAGGTCAATTTGGACGGAGCCGTCGAACTCCCATGCCTGCCCGACCACCCCTGGCACGATGGAAGGGCCGCCAACCACCGCGCCGTCGCGTCCGTTCCCAGACTCATCCGTCGCCTGGTCGGACTCAAAATCGAGGTGGAACTCCAGCGCCGCGTCGTCCTGCGCCGCTGCCGGCAGTCCAGAGACCAGTATCGCCGCGGCGAGGCAGGGAGCCATCAACTTACCAAGCATATCGCCTCCTTCTAGGGTCTCACGGACCCACCGATCAGTCGTGGACAGGAGCCGTGTCGCGCCCCTGCGGCGTGGGCGTGGCGGACGTGCTCTCCACGCGGCGCGCCGGCAGCATCGCCGCCTGCGCCTCCGCTGGGTATCGCTCAATGATGCACAGGAGGGCCCGAGCAGCACGATCTGGCACGAACCGGTGCTGCTCCCAGTCGCGAACCGTCCCGACGCTGAGTCCGAACGTCCGGGCGAATTCGGTCTGCGTCATGTTCAGAGATCTGCGGATCTCCTTGGCGTTCGGGGCGCGCCGCATCCTCGCCAGCTGCTCAGGCGTGAGCGGTGGGCAGTCTGGGTCCGTCTCAGCAGCAGCGGTTACTTCCTCGTCGGTCATGCGATCCAGCCGCCCCCAGTCGGTGCCACCGTCGGCTGGGCTGTCAAGATCAACGGTAATTCGTGTAGTATCCGGCTCTTTCATGGCGGGTCGCCTTTCGGGCGGAGATGATACGTACGGCGTCGCCACGTTCGGCGAACACCACGAAGAGGGCCGTATGGCCGACAACCCCAACAGTGGTCCAACGCTCCTCGCCGTGATCGTGCCGGTCATCCATCGCCGTGATACGCCAGTCGTCCGCGAACACACGCGCCGCGTCGGGGAACCGTACGCCATGCTTGCGTTCGTTCGCCGCCGCCTTTTCGTCGTCCCACTCGAACTGCATTGCGTCTCACCGAGGATGGCGTGACCTAAGGATACGGGCTGCCCGTAGCGGAGGCAAGTGGTCTAGGCCTCCAGGCTGTACCTGTACACCCGACGCGCCCTCTCCGAGAGCTTGTCGCGCGCATCCAACGGAACCTTCGGCGGCGACCCGTTCAGATGCTGCGGGAACCGGTGGAACTGCCTGAAGAACACCATGGAGGTCATCGTGCGTATCGCGTCCGAGTGGTTGGGAGTGGCGCGGTGCCACACGCGCATGTCGCGGACCACGAGAGACCCGGCGGGCATGTTGGTCCGCACCGAAGGCATGTCCTTCGCCCGCTCCGCCATGTCCAGCCGTTCTCCGGTGTGTGGGTCGAGGTCGGTGATGAGGTGCGTTCCCGGCCACAGCTCCGTGCTGCCGTTCTGGTCGGTGAAGTCGACAAGCGGGACGTGCAGGATCAGCATGGCTGGTGGCAGAGCGTGCGTGAGTTCAGGGAACAGATGCTGCGTGTCGCGATGTACTTCCTGCTCGTGCGCTCCGGGGAACGACGTGTTCGTGTGGTACGGCAGCATGCCCCACAGATCGCTACCCATGACGGCCTCCATCACCTGCATGCCGATGGGGTTCTCGATCATCAGCGGATCCATGAACGGAAGCTCGAACCGTGGGCCTCGGCCTCCGCGTCGATTCCATTCGGGGTCCGCCTCGCGGTCGCGTAGTTCCTCCTCGTGGATGGCCTGGAACGCGTCCCTCAACTCGCGCGTGAGATCCCCCGGGATGAGCGACTCGAAGACGACATAGCCGGCTTCGCGCAACCTGCGAAGCGCCGACGCGAGGCTCTCCTGGGTCAGTGCGCCGGCGGCGCGCTCGCTCTCACTGACGATCACGGCTGCCTCCTTTCAGGCGTGTACGCGAAGCCGCCCTCGCGCTTCGTGTGTCACGGAGCGCGAGGGCGGCCAATGTAAGGGTGTCAGGCAGGGCGACTATTTGCCTTCTTCGAGCAAGCGACTCAGGACGTGGCTTGGGTTCATCGGCACGTGGTACATGCGGACGCCGACCGCGTCGTAGATCGCGTTGGCGATGGCTCCGACGGGTGGCACAACACACGCTTCCCCGACGCCCCGCGCTCCGTACGGATGGTTCGGGTTCGGCACCTCGACCATGATGCAGTCGATCATTGGCGTATCGAGCGCCGTGGGCATGCGGTAATCAAGGAAGCTTGCATTGAGGAGCTGTCCCTTCTCGTCGTAGAAGTACTCCTCGCTGAGCGCCCAGCCGATGCCCTGCACCGCGCCACCCTCCAGCTGGCCCTCGACGTAGGAGGGGTGGATTGCCTTGCCGACATCCTGCGCGACGGTGAACCTCGTCACGTCCACCTTGCCGGTCTCGGTGTCCACCTCGACATCGACCAGGTGCGTGGCGAAAGCGGCGCCGGCTCCGCTGCCGTCCGAGGTCGACTCGGCGGCGATGGGCCCGCCGGTGCGGTTAGCCTGTCGCGCGACATCCGCGAACGTCAGAGTCTCGTCCGGCTTCGCCTCCGAGGTCATCGTCCCACTGTCGGTGTGGTAGACGATGTCCTCCGCCTCGACCTCCCAGAGTCTCGCCGCGCGGCGGATGACCTCTTCCCGCAGGAGCGTCGCGGCCTGGTGCGAGGCTTTGCCCGTCTTCTGGATGACGGAGCTTCCGCCCGTCACGCTCGTGTACCCGATGCCGTCGGTATCCGCGACCTGTGGGTCGATGTCTTCGGCGGCAAGACCGAGCACTTCCGCGACGATCATCGCGCACGCCGCGCGCGACCCGCCGATGTCCGCGGAGCCCTCGATGAGATTCACGGTGCCGTCCGCCTGCGCCGCGACATAGGCGGACGCCGGCCCGCCCCCGTTGAACCAGAAGCCGGAGGCGAGGCCGCGACCACGCTTCAGGTGGCTCTCGGCGGGCTGCTCCAGGGGCGTGTTCCAGTGGTCGGAGTCCTTGAGCTGACGCAGCGTCTCCTGGTGCCCAATCACACCGAGCATGGGGCCGTCCGCGCGGCGGTCGCCGTCGACAACGCCCGTCTTGATGCGCAGCTCGAGCGGGTCGATGCCCAGTTCCTCGGCGAGTTCGTCCATCGCAGCTTCGGCCGCGTATGCGGCGTTCGTCGCGCCAGGCGCGCGGTACGCGCCGGATTTCGGCCGATTGACGACGACGTCGTACGCGTCGATCTGGACGTTTTCGAGCTTGTACGGGGCGAGCATCGTGCCCGCGGCGGCGCCAACCGGGGAGCCCGGGAACGCGCCGGCCTCGTAGTACAGCTCCGTGTGGATGGCAGTAAGCGTGCCGTCCTTCTTCGCGCCGATCTTGATCGTGATGTAAGAGCCCGAGGTCGGCCCCGTCGCCATGAGCACCTCGGCGCGGCTCATCGTCATCTTGACGGGTCGCCCCGTCTTCTCGGACAGGATCAGCGCCAGCGGGGCGAGGTAGACGGTCGTCTTGCCGCCGAACCCGCCGCCGATCTCCATCGGCACGACCCTGATTTTGCCAACGGGAACCTTGCAGATGTCGCCTACCTGGTCTCGGACCCCGAAGGCGCCCTGGCTGCTGTTCCACACTGTCACGCGGCCATCCGGCTCGACGCTCACGGTGGCGGTGATGGGCTCGATATAGCCCTGGTGGATCGTGGACGTCGTGTACTCGCGCTCGATGATGACATCCGCCTCTGCGAAGCCCGCCTCGACATCGCCCTGCTCGTTGCGGAAATGCCGCGCTATGTTGCTGGGCTTGCCGTCTTCCTCGCCGATTCCGCGCATCTTCTGGTTGGGATGCAGCAGCGGGGCGTCGTCCTTCATGGCGTCCCGCGCGTGCATCACCGGTTCAAGTACTTCGTACTCGACCTCAACGAGTTCCGCCGCCTGGAGTGCGGTGTGTGGGTCCGTCGCGGCGACCGCGGCTACGGGGTGTCCCTGGTAGAGCACCTTGTTGGTGGCGAGCACGCGGTTGCTCTCGTCGGCGAGATTCGCGACGAGTTCTCCGATTTCTTTGAGCTCGTCGGCAACGCGGGGCAGGTCGCGACTAGTCATAGTCGCCTTGACCCCTGGAAGCGCCTCCGCTTTGCTCGTGTCTACCGACAGAATGCGCGCGTGGGCGTGTGGGCTGCGCGCGACAGCGCCGTGCAACATGCCCGGCAAGTGGATATCCGCGCCATACTTGGCCTCGCCGGTAACTTTGTCTACGCCGTCATGACGAATTGGGCGGGTGCCTACTACACGAAACTTCTTGTCGGCTGCCATACCGAATGAACTCCTCGCCTACAAATCCATGAGGTCCGCCAGGGACCGAGCGGGCAAGCGACACCCCTGAAGCCGTCGCGCCAGTAGTCAGCCTAGTAGATTAAGGCGTGTACGGCAACGCCGAGGCCGCCCGATCCACACGCTCGCCGGAGTTGCGACGCGCGGAGCGGGCGCGGCCCACTTGACGCCGCGACCACGGCGACTCGGAGTGATTCCGAGGCATGTCTAGGACTGGAGATAGGTGACGACGAGTGGCCCGAGAAGTCGAAGGGACGCGGTCTGCGTTCCAGACGCGCCATGCGGTCGGCCGCTCTACGTGCCGTCGGGAATGGATGTGTCGCCGACCGTGATAGTCTGCTCCCCGGCTGCGATGACAACATCGCCAGCGACGGTGTCTACACCGTCGGACGTGACGTGGACGCGATACGCGCCAACGCGAACGTAGAACCGGTGGGTCGTCCCGTCAGCCTGCGGCTCCCCGCCACCGGTCAGGCGGGAGGTGTCGTCGACCCGTTCTATCCGCTCGAGCGTGGGAAGCGCGTGCGCGGGCGAGATGTTGACGGCGAGCGTGCCATACTCGGCGCCCGGCTTGGCGGGCTCATCCGGCGCGATCGGCCGCGCGACGAGGACAAAGCTGCTACCGGGCTCGTTCCCGGTGAGCTCCCCTGCCTTGGGCTGGGGATCCACGCGCTCAAGGTGGACGAGGATCTCCTCCAGGGTCAGCACGCCATCGCTGCCGCCGTACGTCCGTAGCGCCTCGAGAAACTGCCGGCTGAACGGGCTGTGGTGTCCAGGCCGGCCGTCCGGCACGTACTCGTTGCCGCCTGCGGTGATGTAGCGGCGCGTACGGTACGCCAGCTTGCGCTCCAGGTACTCAGCCGTGGACACGAATCCCCGCCCCGTGCCAAAGGCTCGTGTAGACGACGCCATCGCCAGCGTCGGATCCACGGTGCCGCTGAAGCACGAGTCCAGCACAAGCAGGACATGTTCACAGTCAAGACGTTCCAGGATCGTGCGCACGTCCTCGTGCGACACGAGCGTGTCCCGTAGCGGGTCGTCCGCCAGGGGTTCGCTGTCGGCGAGCGCGAGAAAGCCGCGCCGCAGCCGCTCGTCGAACCATCCGTGACCCGCGAAGTAGACGAGCAGTTGGTCGTTCCGCGCGTATGTCTCGTCCGCCTGCGCGTAGAGCGACAGCAGGAACTCTCGGCGCGTCGGGTTGCGTAGGGTCGTTACGCGCGCCTTGTACACGTCGCGGAGCTCCGCCTCGATCGCCTCGACATCCTGCACCGGATTCGCGAGGTCGGCGTGGTGCTCGTACTGGTCTACGCCCACCAACAGCGCCCTGGTGACACCAACGCCTAGCCGCGGAGCCGTGGCTACCGACGCCGCCACAGTCAGCGGCTCAGAGCTGGGAGCGCCCTGCAAGGAGGACACCGAGACCACGGGAGGGGCTCCCGCCATGCGGAACGCCGCCCACTTCGCCTGCGACGAGGTCAGCCACCGTTCGGAGCCGTCGGCGAGAGCGATGCGGTAAGCGTCGCTGTCCCCTGCCTCGATGACCTCATACGCCAGATCGGCAGTGGTGACGCCGTCAGGTTCTCCGCCCGGCGCCGCCGAGTGGGACGCGGCGCCGAAGGTGTAGTAGGAGCGCATCAGGTCGCTGACCTTGTAGCGGTACGACCGTTCGTATTCCGCGCCGGGCACGCCAACGCTGACCGCCAGCGTGGCGGCCTCGTCGTAGTCACCGCGCTCGAGGGATGGCGCCAGGTCGATAGTCGCGCGGCCGTCGGCGCCCGTCACGACGCCTCCGCGTACCTCACGCCCACCGACTGAAACGGTGAGTGTCTCGTCCGCCGCTGGCGCGCGATCGTCCCGCAGGCGTGTGAGCTCGACGCGTTCGGCGAGCGCCTGAACCTCCTCGCGGTAACGAATCACCTCAATTACCAACTCAGGGCGCTGGCGCGTCGGTTCGCTGACCAGCGTCACCTGGTATCTCTCGACGACGCTGGCGCGCGAGCCCGGCGTGACGGCGCCGACAATGCGCATGACGGTTTCTCGCGCGTCCGGTGGCACGTTGGCCCACCGCATGGCGAGCCCACCGAACGTCTTGATGAGGAAAATCGTCAGCAGGATGGGTATCGCGTAGGAGACCACGCGCACCGGTAGCCCCCACATCGCGCGCGCGGTCGGCCAGCGGGAGCGTTGGGATTCGGGTTCGGTCCGGTCCGGCGTGGGTGTATCGTCGGGAATGTCGGTAGCGGGCGCGTCTTCGCCGGGCGGAGTCCACCCCTCGCGCTTCAGCCGGTCGCGGACGGCCTGCTCAAAGCGTGGCCCAACGCGTCGCGTGTTCTTGGGCTTGTCCTCGGACTTGTCCGCCCGCTTCGTGTCGTCGTCAGCCACGTTGGCATCCCCGCCCCATCGCGCGTCCGCAGCCCTGAGTATAGCAAACCCACCCGCCGCAGGCGTGACGCGCCTCCACCGTATTCGACGCGGTCGGCGCGCGCAGGTTGATCGCGGCGCGAGCCCAGAGGGGCACGCTCACGGCGACGCTCGTATAACGCACGCAAGCCGGCAAGGGACGACAGAAGGGGAAAACGGGGCCCGTACAAACGGATAGGGCGCCCCCCTGCCACGATCTGGCAGTGGAATGAGCGCCCCTCCACCTCGATGCTCAACGTACACCTTTAAGCAGGATTATCATCGCCTTCCGCGCGGCTCTTTGCAAGGGCAATCTGCAGGCCGCGTGCTCGATGGTGGACGGCACGGACAATGGCGTCGCCGGCATATTCGCGCGCCGAGGCCCGCAGCCGCGATCGGCCCCGCGGGTACTGCTGTCGGTCACCACGAGAATGAGGAGGAGCAGTGGGCCCAGGGCGTTGTGGATCTGCCGCGCGTTGAGGGATCTCAACGTGGCGCCCGGGGTAGGCGGCAAGTCCGGTTACACGCCGACCTCTGCGTCCGGCAAATCGAGGTCAGGGCTGCCCTCATCTTCCTCGGTCGCCGCACGTCGTACATCGTAGAGTTCGAAGTACCGGCCTAGATCCCCAAACGAGACCGTGTCCCTGAGCTTGGTGAATTCAGGCGTGGCACCATCCGGCGCTCGTCGGAGAAATCGGCGCTGCACATCCAACGGGCAAAGCAGGATCGCGTTGCCCGGATGGTTGTCTGCGTCTGGCCACAAGTTCCGGCCCTCCAGCTCCGTCGCGCTGGCGAGTTCCTGAACCCGCGCGGCCAGCGTCGGTGCCTTGCCTACCGCGGTGTAGTCGAAGCCCACGGGACGCATGTCGCTACGCAAGTTGCCGACCATCGCCGGACCCAAGCACACCGATGCGCCCAGACCGAAGGGCGGCCGTTGCCCTCCCGAATGGGTCGCGATCACTTCGCCCCATCTGTCCTCGACCTCGCGAAACCAGTCCACCAGCGATAGTGCCGCGGTCACCGCGCGGACGACAGGATCGTACGCGGGGTCGCTCTGGACCGGCTCGTACACCCCGAAGAGGCCCATCACGCCGTCCCCCATGAACGTCGCAAGGACGCCGTCATGTTCGAGCATGCGTTCCTGGGCTGCGCGATAGAGATCCTGCATCATGTCTACGAACGCGCGTTGAGACTGCGCCGTGCCGCTAAGGCAGTCAAGCACGCCGGTCGACCTGCGGATGTCCGCATTCAGCACGACAACGGAATCCAACGCACGGGGCCGGACGGACGCCCGCGTGATACCAGGCGCGCGGTCCGCCCCGAACGTGGCCTCCGTCGTCTCCCGCCACACCTGGTCCTGTACCGCTAGCTCCTGATGGCGGGTGACATACAGCGCAAGCGACGCCTGCACTCCGAATAGCGACAGGAGCGCAAGCTCATCGTCGTTGAACGGCCTACTCGTCTCACGCTTCACCCACACAACGCCAAGACGTTGGCCATGTATGACGAGCGCCAGGGCCACCTCTGCTCGCGTTTTGGGGTCACGTGCCGGGTTCAGCCGCTCGGGGCGGCCGGAGAGCAAGGGGTGCTCACCGACGACGCTCAACGCGCCCCAGCCATCCTCACGCTGGGCAGCTACGAGTGCCTTGCAGGAGAAGCCGCCCTCATCCGTGAAGTCGGAGAGCACAACGCCGCGGAGATCGCATTCGGTCTTCTCTACACCACTGTTGAGGAGCCACTCCGAGAACCCCGGCCCACTGCCACCGGCCGTGGTCCGTACGTTGAGTTCACCTGGCTGCCCAGTCGCCCATTCGAACTTCGCACGGCCGCTTTCGTCGGGTCGGTAGTACCAGAACTGGCACGCGTGCGCATCTAGCTCCTCGACAATGCTCTTCTCGATGATGGCGACGCGTTGCCGAGCCGACTGCGCCGACACTACGTCTCCGACCAGAGACAGCATGCGGGCCCTGGCGTGGTCGCGCTTGTTGGAGCCTATTGCGATCGCCGCGACATCTGCCAGGGCCTCGACGAGCTTGACGTGATTCGGTCGCAAGCACACCCGCGGCACCTCTATGTTCAGCACACCCACCGCAGAACCATCGAGATAGATCGGCGCTGCGATCTCCTGAACCATCTCAGGACCAGCGTTGTCGATTTCGCTCGGCGGCATGTAATTGTATTTGTCGTTCAATGCGCCAGGTCTGCGGATCGCGTGGACGTCCTCAATGAACAGAGGTCGCTTGAACGACATCGCCACTCGCAGCACGCCTCCAGGCCACGTCGGGCCAGAACCGTCCTCCCAGTGGGTCACTGCCCCACCCCGCCAGATGCTGCTGGTTCGGAACACGTCCTCTCGCGCGTCGTACAGGTCAATACCGCAAAACGCCTCGTCGACACAGCCGGTTGCCCGCGCCGCGCACTCCAGCACAGATGCGATCACCGCCTGATATTCATCGTGGACCATGGCTTCGCGCGTCCCGCGCAGAATCCGCGCTATCGATTCTGCCTGCTCGAGAAGGATATCGATGTCATGAGAGTGGGCCTGGGGTTGGCCCCATAGACCTGTCACGGCCGCAACGGCTCTCTGCATGCGGTCGATGCGATCCGCGTCGATCTCATCAGCGTTGTCGTAGTTAAAGAATACCACGGCGTCCGGGAGGTCGGTGACAGGCTCGTCCGCGAGGTAGATGTGATACCTGGCAAACGCCTTCACCCCCTCGCGGCTGGCAAACTGGCTCTCGCCGAATGCAGACGACCCCACGTCGTGGCACACGTATCCATGGTGTTCTCCCTCGGGCGTGCCATGTAGGAGAGCGCTTGGCTGTTCCACCCCATCTAGCTGAAGGCCGCCAAACATCGGCGCGCGATCACGTACGCCTGCCATACAAAGCAGCTGGTATTGGCGGCGAGTCGTCCACGCATCCCGCACGTGCATGGTGATCGACGAACACTCGACGATACTCAGGACGTCCAGAACGGTGTCATCTAGTGGCCTACGCAGTTGCATCAGGATGTCCATCACGCTCCTTGGCAGTACGTCCATACCCAGATACGGCGCGGATAAACGATACGGATGCTTAGTTTATATGACTGGGCATCACCGCGCAAGCGTGCAACGTAGGATGCGGCGTGCGGTGGCCGTTAGGGAGCCACAGGGGAATCGTCGATCGGTGCTGACCAGTGTCGCTGGGGATGCCCGTGACCGCCGCTAGCGCAACGGCGGGGCCAGCCCGGACGCCAGCGTTGATGTCTCAGGATGGGGGACGATTGGCCCATCTGCCGCGACGTCAGGACATACGCGGACTCCGCTGCATTCAGCGCGTCTACAGTTGCTGGTCGGACTGACGCTCAACGTAGGAAGGCGCGTCTGGGCGCATCGTGCCCCCGGTGACGTAGAAGTCGCGTGTGATGTCCGTTTCACGTGTGCTCACGCAGCTACTCCATCTCGCGTACTTCCGCCCACTCAGCCTTCGTGAGCGCGCGCAGCTCTCCTGATGAGTCGTCGCGACGCATACCGAGCGTGCGCCACGTCTGACGTCGCATCGTCGTCGCGTCCTCGACAACGGTCGGTACGCTCCACACCCGCAGGTTCCCGTCGTTACACATCGTCGCAAGCCAGCGACCCGAGGGATGGAACGCGAGCGACGTCACGCCCGCCGGGTGATGCATCTCTCGTCCGAGGGGTTGTCCGGTGGCGAAATCCCAGAGCTGGGTGGAACCCTCGCCGCCACCCGTGGCGACTATGCGGCCATCGGGGCTGAACGCGACGTCACTCACCTCGCGGTGCTGCTCGAGCGGCCTCCCGACAGGCTTCCAGTCGCCGACGGACCACACGCGGGCGGTCGCGTCCTCGGAACCCGTGACCAGATAAGCGGAATCCGGGCTGAACGCCACGCTCGTGACGTACGCCGTCGGCCCCCTTTGCAGGACGCCATCGTGGCCGAACTGCTGCGGGTCGTCTGGGAAGGTCGCCACGCGCCATGCAAACACTCGCCCCACTCCATCGGACGCCACGACCCACGAGCCGTCCGGGCTGAACGTGACGTCTGTGAACATGCGGAAATACCAGTCGTCCTCGGCGTGGTGCGCGTCGCCGACGCGGGCGCCGTCCGCGGCGCCGAACAGCGCGGCGTATCCCTGGACTTCCTCTCCCGTCGCTCTGCCTCCCGCCAGAGCCGCGAGCGATCCGTCGGGTGAGAAGGCCAACGACATTCTTCTGGGGGTGCGTCCCGGGGCGGAAACGGAGACCACGTGAGAGAGAGGCTGCCCCTTCGAGGTATCCCACAGAGCTATCCCCATCGGCGAACCGTCGCGTCTCGGGGCTGGGACCCCGACGAGCGTCGTGCCCGGGACGAAGGCGAGTGACGATCTATACCCGTCTCGGCTTGGGCTCAGGTCGTCGTAACGGCTCGCGAACGCCTCGTCGATGTTGAGCTCGCCATCGCTCCAGCGCCAGAGCCGCCGCGCGTGGACGGCGCCGTGTTCGCCACCCCTCCGGTGGCTTGTCGCGAGGAGCGAACCGTCGTCAGACCAAGCCACCGTCCCGCTGCCGCTGGTAGGTGTCTTGCCCGTCAGGGCAATGGCTTCGCGTTCCGTATGCAGGCGCGCGTCGCCACGGGCGTCCCACAGGTACGCGACGCGAACGCGTGTGTCCATCAGCTCCGTCAGCAACTCGTGGGCGCCCGGTCGGAAGCAGCGGTTCTCCACGAGGCCCGGATGCGGAAGGGGAGGGCCGACCCTCCGTCGGCGTGCGACATCCCAGATGTGGTACTGCCCACGGCGCTGTCCAACCAGGATCCGGTCGTCCGCCGACAGAAGCGGCCCGCCGTCCTCACTGCCAATCCCGCCCTGTGGCGTCGGCAGGTCGAGCGCGCCCCCGTCCTCGGTGAGGGGCCAGATGCGGATTGGGCTCGCGACATCACCCGTGCCGAGGTCGATGGCGATATGCTCGCGAAAGCCCGACGAGAAGTTGTGCGACCACGGCTGTAGACCTGTCGGGTGTTCGCGACCAGACGCGTCCACCAACACGACCGTCTGTATCACGGGATCGGGCACGGTCACACCCACAGCTTGGAGGCGAGCATACGGCTGTCGGCCGATCCGCGTGAGATGCCGTCGGTCGAAGGGGCGCGGATCCGTGATGGGGTCGAGGGTACCCTCATCGCGAATCTGGTACCGGTTACCGTGCGACGTCTCCCAGGACCACAGCAGGGCGCCGTCCGACAGCGCAACCTGCCGCCAGTTGCCAGCATCTACGAGGTCAATGGGCTCGCCAGTCACGTCGCCCGTCGCGACCGATCGTGAGACGATGCGCGTGGTAGCGCCGTCACCGTCTGTCACCTGCGTCACGTGGCGTAGCGCGCTCTCGTCCGGCGCGAACTGGAACGACACGTGACGGGCGGTTGGATCCCAGGGCCAGGGGCCCGCGACCGATTCACCCGTGTGCGCGTCGTAGACCGATGCCGCTCCCGAGGCGTCACGCAACGCCACGTACGCGCCGGGGCCGGACAGCGCCAGTCTGGTCGCGTCCTTGGGGAGGGCCGCCAGGGCTGCCCCTGTTGTCGCGCTGTGCGTGCGCGGTCGAGCTGTCGGCAGGCCAGGCAGCGACAGGATCGTGTCCCCAGCCTCTGCCACCAAGATGTCGGAAACGGCCTCCTTGGACTCCATCTCTCGCTCGACCCACCGGTCCCCATCGTGCGTCCATCGGAGGATGCCCTCGTCGCTCCGCATGAGCAGGTGACGACCGTCGTGGGTGAATATCCACTTCGGGGAAGCGGAGCTGTGGAGCATTGCCTGTAGGCGCCCTCGGTACGCGCCCTCCCAGTGCGCCCAGTGCAGCGCGACGAGCCGCCGTGTCTCGGGGTCGTCCGTGGCTTCGTACGCGCTGGCTATGTCCAGAAGACCCGCCGCCTCGCCGGACTGTAGCCTGTGGATACCGTTCTCGGTCCTCAGCATCGCCTGCGAAGCGGAGGCGTCGTCGAGCGCGCGCAGGGCAAACACGAGCAGACCTACGACCACCGCGAGGAGAGCAGAGGCGCCGAGGACCGCGTGCAACACGCCGCGACGGTGCGCTGCCTTCTGACGGCGCACCTCCGCGTCCGGCATGTTCTCCGTCACCCACCGCTGGTCGAAGACGCGCGCGTAGATGGGATTGCGCACGCGCAGCTCCCGCCCTGCAACGCGTACGATCCCCGACAGCCGGAGGACGCTGACCAGAGGGTTCGTCTCATCGTTCCGCGCGCGCTTACCGCGCAGCACACGACGGTACATACCCAGTAGCCCGGCGATGTCCACGTCGCGGCCCAGCATACTGTTGTGCGCGAACTGGAGGTTGGGCTCCTGCTCGCGAGCGCGCTCCGAGAAGAACTCCGCGGCGACGATCTCGTCCACCTCTCGCGCGGTCGAGCACTCCGCGCGGCGCGCCAACTGACAGAGACGCTGCGTGAGATACGGATGCCCGCCGGTCCAGTGAAGAGCTCGCCCAACGACGTCTGTCGCCCGTGCCTCGTCCAGCTCTAGCCCTCTGGCGAGAAGCGGAGCGTCGTCCGGCTGAAAGTCGCGCAACTCGATGCGGACGCCGATGTTGAACGGCGTCATGAGCGCGTCGTCGATGAGTTGAGCCGGAGTCGCGACGCCGACCAGGCAGAAGGTCAGGCGCTCGAGCTCCGATTCCTCAGCGCGACGTGTGTAACACTCACGGATGGCGGCGAAGAACTCGCCCGTAGCGAACGGCAGGCTCTGGACGACGTCGATCTCGTCGATGAACACGACGAGCCGTCCGGTGACGCGCGTTAGGACTACTTCCCTGAGGGCATCCATCCACCTGTGCAGTGGACCTAGTTGCTCGTTCTCCTCCCAGAAGTCCTCGAGCTCGTCTTCCAGGTCGAGCCGCTTGCCTAGGATGCTGAGCAACCCCGCGTACCACTGCTCGGCCGCCAGGTTCTGCCCAAGCGCTGTCAGATCCAGCGCCGCCACGGCCACCCCGTCGTCTCGGAGCTTCGCCGCGGTTCTCACGATGAGCGACGACTTGCCCATCTGTCGCGAGGTGAGGATGTAGGCGAATTCGCCGCCATTCAGCGCGTCATACAGCCGGCGGTCTGAATCCCGCGCCACGTAGGACGGCGAATCCGGCCGCATCGTGCCGCCAGCTACGTAGAAGTCGCCGGAAACGTCAGCTGATACGCTCGGCTCTGAGGCTGCCACAGGTTTCCTTGGGTTCCGGGTAGGCGCCAGGCGCTCATTGTCGTGAACTGCTCTACCCGTGGCAACCAGACGTCTGCCCGTGGCCGCGAGCGGCACGCGACCGGCAGGGGCGTCTATGGCGCGAGCCGTGTGGCGAACACCTCGCGTTTCGGCCCGTGGTGATCGGTCCACAGCATCCAGGCTTGCGGGCCAAGCGCGAGAACCGCCAGGTCTGTCCGATCTGCTGGTGACGTCGCAACCGGATAGCCGCCCGGAGGATAGAGCGCCAGTCCCTCGCCGTCGTAGCTCTGCACGTAGATGTCCTGGAGCATCTCGTCGCGGGTCTCACGCCGGTAGTCGTGCCACGCAACCCACAGATGGCCCTCGGCCACCGACAGCACGGGGCCACGCTGCACGCCAGGCCCCACGCCCACGGGACGACCATCGTCGCCCCAGAGCAGGGAGCCGTCTACGTCGACGCGCTGGGCGTAGATGTCGTCGAACGTGTCGCGCGTGTCTACCCACGCGACGTAGGCGCCGCCTGCTCCGTCGGAGGCCGCCACGATGTTGCGCTGGCTGCCGTCAGCGCCGCAGAGCGGGATTCCCCCTGGCCCCCAGGCGCGTCGCCCGTCCGCGGTGAGGCGCTGCCCGTAGACGTCCAACGCGGTGTATGTCCCGTCGTCGTGTCGGTAGTCGACCCAGAAGACGAAGGCGCCACCGTCTCCAGCGGCGACGACCGCAGGCGACCCCTGCACGCTCTGGGCGAGGCACGCGCGGACGCCGTCATCGCGCCACAGACGTGCGCCTCCGGGCGACACGCGCTGCGCGGCCACGCGGAACTGAGACTCGACGACGTTGGTCCACACGACGAAGAGGCCGCCTGCTCCGTCGCTCGCGGTGAGTGGGTCGTACTGGTCGCCCTCGGCGCGGCAGATGTAGCGGCCGTTCGCGTCCCACACACGGGTGCCGAGGCCCGTGACGCGCTGCCCGTATACGTCGCCTACGCCCGAGCGCAGGTCCGTCCACGTGACGTAGACGCCGCCGCGGCCGTCCCCTACGATGCGGGCGTTCGCCTTGGCGTCCTCGCCCGCGCAGATGAGGAGGCCGTCCTCGGGGAGCCACATGGGCCTGCCGGACGCATCGAATCGTTGAAGGTAGACGTCCCTCGGATTGGCGCGGTTGTCGAGCCACGTCAGGAACATACCCCCGTCGTCGTCGGACAGAACCACGGAGCGCTCCTGCCGCCGAGGCCACGCCGCGAGCGGCACGCCGCCCACTCGCCACAGAGCGGCGCCGTCCGCGTCGCGCAGCTGACCGTAGATGTCTGGCTCGAAGCCGCGCCTGCCCTCCCACACCACTAGCAG
The DNA here is from genome assembly GCA_964473525.1 of uncultured bacterium. GTDB lineage: Bacteria > Poribacteria > WGA-4E. Next base: position 21,923 of record CAYYPK010000003.1, on the reverse strand, counting down.
AGCGCCATCGCGACCAACCGCCGCTAGCGGGAACCAGGGGTTCAGCGATGGGTCTATGGCGCTGAACGTCGCCGCGCGGGTGGCTCCAGCAGCGAGACACAAGCTCAGGAGAGAGCATACGAGGGCAGCGGCCGGGCCGTCTCGCCTCATCCACTCACGGCGAAGCTGCTGGTCGTGTACTCCAGCGTCTGGTTCGGCTGCATGACGGCCACGCTCGTCGTCGGCGTCAGGAACTCGACGGCGCGGGTGAACTCCTCTACGTCCGCTGGCTGCCCGACAGCCTCGCCGTAGTGGCATGGGATCACGACATCCGGTCGGATGAGACTCGCAGCCCTCGCGCCCTCTCGGATCCCCATCGTGAATTTACCACCGATGGGCAGAATGGCGATCTGCGGGCCGTACGTCTGGCTGATGAGCTGCATGTCGCTGAAGAGCGCGGTGTCAGACGTGTTGTAGATGGTGATGCCGTCGTCGAACGCGATCACGACGCCGCACGCGCCACCGTCCGGGCGGAAGTACATGTCGTCGGGAGGATCTCCCAGCGCCAGATTGGGCGACATGGACCCCGCCGCGTGGAACGCCTGCACAAGGGTGATGCGCGCGTCGCCGATCGCGGTCGATCCGCCCGGATTCAGCGCGACGGCGCGGTCGCCGATGGCTAGCCCGTGCGCCTGCGCGGCGAGGCAAGACTCGTAGTTGCCCACGAACGTCGCCCCCGCGCGTCCGCACAGCTCGAAGGCGTCGCGGATGTGGTCGTTGTGCCCGTGAGAGGCGATGACGATGTCCGCGCGGTCGACCTCGTCGCGGCGCAGCGTCGCGACTGGACTCTCGTCCAGCCACGGGTCGTAGTAGATGACCGTGCCCTGCTGAGACTCAAACCGAAACGACGCGTGGCCAATGTAGGTGATGCGCGCGGTCGCCATCGTCGGAACCCCTGGTTCGTGTACGTTACTCCGTGGGTATCACGCCCAACTGCTGTAGGAAGAGCAGCGTGTTGGAGGCCTCCCACGTCTCGGCGACGCGGCCGTCCTCAATGCGGTGGATGGAGATGCCTGTCAGCTCGACCTCCGCGCCGGTTGCGGGCAGCTCGTCGAGCGGGCCTCGCTGCGTGCCGGTGAACGACCACCGTACAGCGACCCGGTCGTCTTCGGCGATCATGTCATCGATCTCGATGCGCCCGTCTGGGAAGGCGATGAAGAACGCTCCGGCGCCCCAAAGGTGCGCGTCGCGGTCTATGTCCTCGCCGTCGGGGTCGTGGCTGATGAAGTCGTCGGTGAGATACTCGCCCAACGCGATTGGATCCTTCGCGTTGATCCCCTCCTCGTACATCGTCGCAACCAACCGCTTGTTGGCGTCTGCGTCCGCGCCCGCGTCGGCGGCGCCGGCGAGCGCGACAACCGCCGCGCACAGCGCCGCGGCGGACAGAACGCCTGCTGTCCTGAGTATATGCATACGGTTCCCTGTCGTTGTGACCCGCGCGCCCGCTTGCGGGCGTGAAGCTCCTCCGAGGTTATTGCGCGGGCGCCGATGACGCAAGCGGGCGTAGGGCATATAGTCAGCCACACCCACCGATCCACTCAGGATGGCGACAGTCCATGCGGGAAATCCGAGGCGACACGCGCCGCATCCTCTGCGCCGAGGATCTGGGTCTCGACCTCGTCGCGCAGACAGTCTACTACGCCGCCGACGACGACCTCGCCGATGGTCTCGAGTCCGTGCGCGAGATGCTGGCGGCGGACGACTTCCGCGACCTACGCGACCTCGCCCAAGAAGACGACACCGCGCGACGCGTAGACGAGCTGTGGGCCGCCCGCGCGGAGGACGGTTGGCGCGAGACCGTGCGCGCGTATCTCGAGGGGCTCGCCGTCGCGATGGCGCGTGAGGTGGGTGAGCGGGCGCCCCTGCCGGAGTGTCCCGATCTCAACGCGCGCATCCGCGCGACGGTGTACGCCTTGGACTTCGTCGCCTCGGACGATCCCATCGAGATCCTGGGAGGCGATGGCGGCCCGACGTATGTAGACCTTGTCCTACGCCAGTTCTCGCCCGACTACGACGGGACGGATGTCCTCTGGCGAGACACGCAATTCAAGTTCGAGTTCCTCTTCGGGTCGGGGCTGTTCATCTGGCTGTACGGGAACGTCGCGGAGGGGTCGCAGGGGCAGCGGATCGGCACGCGGCTCTTCGAGGCGGTTGAGGCGCTCGCGCGAGACTTGGGCTTCCGTCGCTTCTGCGTGCCCGGCCCGAACAAGCCGTATTGGGAACAGGTCATGGGTTACGAAGTCCACCCCGCTCATCAGGTTGGCCCCGATCCGGGCTTCGTACACGAGGCGTACAAACGCGTATGCGGCCCGTCGTAGAGCGTCGACAAACTCAGGAACATCAGCGCGGCGCCCCTCCATCGCGCGCGTTGGCGCTTTCCGGTTCGTCCTGCCCATCGGCGGCGGACGTGGCCGCACGCCACACGTCTAGGACGCCCTTGTCGGTCATGACGACGACCGTAGCGCCATCGTGCGAGATCGACGCCTTCGCCACGGCGGAATCGTACGGGCCGAGCAGGGCCATTTCGTCGCCAGAGGCGACTTCGTACACGTGCACGCTGTCGCCAGCTGCGACCACGACGCGCCGATTGTCGCCGCTGAACTCGACGTGCGTGACGTGGTCATCGCGTGTCGTCAGCCGGCGAATCTCCTCGCCGGTTCGCGCCGACCACAACGTCACACCACGCGCCGACTTCTGGATGTCGGACACGCTCCACAGCGTCGTCGCGTGTCCGGCGTTCGCGGCCGTCACAAGCATCCGACCATCGTGGCTGAACGCCGCTGCGGTCGGCCCCATGGTCTCAGCGGCGATCGCGCTGAACATCTCGCCGGTGTCGGTGTCCCATAGGCAGACACGGCCCCACGGACGACCGTCCGCGGTGAGATAGGATATGGCGCGCGTCCCGTCGTAGTTGAGGAGCGTAGGGTACGACGGCTGGGGCTCGAAGTCCCACTTCGCGCGGACGCAACCGTTCTTGACGTCGAACACGAGGGCCGTGACGCCGTTGTGGCAGAGCATGGAAGCGCCATCGCCACTGACCATGGGGTAGTAGCCGGAATCCGCCGCCGAATCCCGAAGATTTCGGGGAACTACCGGGGCGGCCTCCCCCAGGTTCCTAACAGAGCGAAGCTCGGGCCACAGGTACAGCCGAGGAATCACCAGCAGCTGAGTATCTTGGTCCACAAACCGCAACGTCGCCGCCGTCCGTCCGGGCGGGTAGAACGACCCGATGGGCTCCGCGCCCCGCAACGTGTTCCACACGCGCACGATTACGTCGGCTGGCGCCTCCCCCGGGGTGTCCATCCGTTGTTGCATCGCTACGAACCGACCGTCAGAGCTCAGTGCGGCCGTGCGCGGCCACGGTGATTCGGGTGAGAGCGGTCGCCATACCCGCCGGCCACTCTCGGTGTCCCAAAGCGTCGTCCCTCCGCCGCGGCTCCACGTCAGCGCTCTGTGCCCGCTGCCGCTGATCGCGCGCAACTCCGCGGGCGTCACGTGGCCGTGGAGCGCGCCCTCCTCTCGCCCAGTGCCAGGGCGCCACAGTCGCGCGGAGCCATCGTCCGAGGCGGTCAACAGGCTGCGGTCGACCGCGACGGCGCGAACGGCGGCGTCATGCCCACGGTACGAACGGACGTGCTCGCCTGTTGCCATCTCCCAGAGCCTTGCCGTGCCGTCCTCGCTCCCCGTGATGACACGGACGCCGCCCCTGTGGACAGCGACCGACGTAACAGCGCCTGTGTGACCGCGGAACGTCTGCAGCTTCTCGCCCGACTCGACATCCCACGCCGCCGCCGTGTCGTCTGCCGCCGTGACGAGGACGGCGCCTTTGGGGGTGAACGCGAGCGCGCTGACAGGGGCGTCGTGCGCCGCGATTTCCCTGCGCAGCGTCGTGCTGACGGCGGCGTTAAGACGGAGCATGCGCAGGTGGTGATCGTCCGGCGATTCCCCGTCGCGCGTTGGAGGTACCGCCATCTGGCGTAGGCGACCCGGTTTGGTTGCCGACGCCGCGCGACGCACGTCCCACACCAGCACGCGCCCGTCCCGTAGCCCCGCCGCGAGGAGCGAGCCCCGGTTTGTGAACGCCAAGGCGTCCGCGACCGACTCCCCGATGTGGGCGAGGCCAGCGCGGACGCGCGCGCTGGCGTCCCAGATGACGACCGCGTTCTCCGACCCGCGCACGGCGAACGCCATGAGGGGCGTGTGGCTGCTAACAGCGACAGCGGACACCGCCACGCCGAAGGTCCGTGGCGGGATCGGCTCGTACTCCAGCGGCGTCGGTCGTATGCTGGTCGGCGTCGGTGGCCGCAACTCCTCGGTGGGATCGATCGCCTGAGCCAGGCGTAGCGGCGAGGTGTGCCACAGCTTGACTTCACCCGGTGTGGCCGAGGCGACCCGGTAGCCACCGGGCGCATACGCAAGGAATCTGACCGGCGTATCGTGGGCCTGAAGGTCGCGTATCGAGTCACCGGGAGCGTCCGCGCGCCATTCCGACAGCCGGCCGTCCTCGCCAGCCGTGAGCACGCGCCGCCGGTCGAGGAACACCGCCCCGGTTACAGGGCTCGGGTACCCTCGCAGTCGGCGCGTGCGCGTCCACTCGGCGGAACGCGACGAGTGGGTCATCTCGTCACCGACGCACATGTGCCGCGGAAGGACGCACAGCAGCGCAAGCAGACCAACGACCGACCTGCTTAGCCGCGGTTGCCTTGCTGGGTCCATGCGTCGCGCTCCTTTGCCACCGCCACCGGGGTCTGGGCTACTCGACCGACGCGAACCCGGCGCCGGTGACCAAGGGCCGCCACACGTCGATGACGCCCTTGCGGCTGCTGAAGACGATCGTCGTCCCGTCCGCGGACCACGCGACGGTCGGCGAGCCATTGTATTGCGCCCTGTGGCGCCCGGCCTCGCGTCCCGTCGCTGTAACGTGGATACGCGCGACTTCGCGTCCCGTCGCCGTCTCGTAGAGGCGCGCCGCGCCGCCAGCCGCGACTGCCACGCGGGCGCCGTCTCCGCTGAACGTCACCGAACACGACCCGCCAGGTGGCGGGTCTAGTGTCCGCAGGGCCTGCCCGGTCTCGGCGGACCACAGCGTCACCTCGCCCGCAGGATCAACGGTAGGCTCGAACGGATATGTCATCGCCACGCCGCCGTCTGGACTGAACTGCGCGAAGAGGCGTCCGTGAGTTGCCTGCCGTAACTCGCGCAGCATCTTCCCAGAGCGCGTGTCCCACATCCGCACGGTCGATGGACGGTTGGGCCCGGTACCTTCGACCTGGCCCGTTAGGAGCCGCGAGCCGTCGTGGTTGAGCCTCAGCCACATCACCTGGCTCTCGCCCGCCGACCACTTCAGACCGAGTCTGGATGTCGTCATGTCCCACATCTGAAGTTCGCCGTCGTCGGTCTGCGTGCACATGCGCTGGTCGTTCCCGCTCAGGGTGTAGTTGCGGCCGTAGTCAGGCCGCGCGGGTCGGTCGGGTTCCGGCAGAAGCGGACGGCGGTCCTCCAGCGCGTCAATATTGCGGCGTTCCACCGGCTTGCCATCGGCCTCGACGAGGAGCCATTTGTCGTCGGCGACGAACCGCAGACTCCGGACAAGACCGCCGACCGGCACGGAGCGAGCCGCCGATGGGTCGCGCGTATCCCACACGTTGAGCGTGGAGCCAGCGTCGCCCCGGGCGATGAGGCGGCCGTCGGATGTCATCGCGGCCGAACCCGAGCCGCTCTGGTCTTCCCACGCGCCAGGAATCGCCACGCCGCTCTCAAGATCCCAGAGTTTGATGGAAGCGCCCGCGCCGACGGTGAGGAGGCGCTCCCCGTCGTCCGTAAGGTCGACGAGCCAGGACGCGCGCTTGTGACCCCGCAGCGCGCGTTGCTCCCACCCCGTGCCCACATGCCAAAGGCGCGCGGAGCCGTCCTCGGATGTCGTCAGCAACCCGCGACCGACCGTGACGGAACGTACCGGTCCCTCGTGCCCACGATAGCGACGGATCGACTCGCCGGTCCCGAGATTCCACATCCGGGCGGACCCGTCCAGCGACCCTGTAATCAGTCGCCGGGTCTTGTCCCGCACCGCCACGGACGTGATAGCGTCGGAATGACCCCTCACGAACCGGAGCAGCTGCTCGCCGGACTCGACGTCCCAGAGCTTGGCGGTCTTGTCCTCCGACGCTGTCACGAATTGCGACCCGTCCCCGGTGAACGCCAACGCGGTGATGGCCTTCTTGTGCGCGCCTAACGCGAGCGCCTCCGTCGGCGGGCGGTCCACCCAATCCTCGCGTGATCGGCGCGCCTTGATCTTGGGGTCGCGTTGCCGGTCGCGCGCGTAGGACGTCAGCTCCCGCAGCCGCCAGAGGACGACGCCACCGTGCGACATCCCCGCTGCAAGGAACTCGCCCGAATGCGAGAATGCAAGCGACGTTACCATCGCCGGCAACCCCTCGATGCCCTTCTCGCGGACCTCGCCGTCCGCGTCCCACAACTGAATCCGTGGCGCGGGCGACCTGACGGCGTACGCCAGCCTGCCAGAGGCGCCGTTGATCGCGACTGCGGATACCTGCCGCCAGTTCTGTCGACGCGGCGGCGCGTCGGGCAGCGGCTGAGGGAGCAGCTGGAGGTTGCCGATCGTCATGAAGGGCGCCAACGTGCGGGCGTCCCACAGTCTGATGTCGCGCTCGCTTGCCGACACGACATGCCGCGCGCTACGGATGAGGAACTCTATCTTGCCCGCGTGCGCGTCGATGTCCCGGACGGGCTCGCCGATTTCCGTGTTCCACAGCACCAGCCGGCCGTCGGCGCCGGCCGTGACCGCCCTCCGATGCCCCAGAAACACGCCTCCCGTTGTCGGCCCGACGTAGCCCTCAAGCCGACGGATACGTGTCCACTCGGCCGCGTACGCTGCGTATTGGTCGCCCTCGCCGACCCACATGCCGCGCAGCGCTTCCTTCCCGTCCTCGATGCCGTACTCGACGGTCACGGCCCCTAACCGTGGGCGCGCGTCCTCCGCTTCCGCGACGGGCACGAAGGCGATGGCATCGGGAGGCACGGGCCACGTATCGTGGCTGAGTCTCATGTGGAACGTCTGGTCTTCCGGGCGATACGGCGCGATCTTCGTCGCCACTTCGACACGGTAGACCGTGTTCTCCACCGCCTGTAGCTCGGCGGCTAGCTGCTCGACATCCGCCGGGCGCTCCCACGCTTCGCGCGCCTCGGCTAGCGCGTCGTCCCGCGCCTGCTCAATCGCGGCGCGACTTCCTCGCCACGCCTTGCCGAAGGCTTCGAGGCCCTGTCGATATGCGTCCATGCGCGTTCTGTACGCCTCCGCCGACTCGAACTCGCCTCGCGGGTCACCGTTGGCTCCGTGTTCGGCACGGAGCATTGCCTCGGCCTCTGCCATGCTCTCCGCGTGCTCGGCATGTATGCGGCGGCTTTCCGTGGCGTACACCTGCTCCGCTTGGGCCTTGGCGGCCTCGATCGCGACGCGGAGCTCCCCAGCCGTGGCGAGAGCGTCCGCGAGGTCGTCGCACCTCGCAGCGGAAGTACCCAGGAGCGCCACGCAGGCAGCGAGGAGCAGAGCCGCAGATCCGCGCGTCGACCCACTCATCTCGCGTCTCCTCCTTCCGCGTCGGCGCTTCCTGGACCCGCCTCAGGCGACCCATCGCCCGCGCGCCGCCATATGTCCACGCTGCCGCCAGCGGATAGCGCGGCGAATGTGGAGCCATCGCGAGAGATCGCTATACGGTACACGCCGTGGCGCTGGTCCAACGGGAGCATGCCACTGGAAAGCGGCGTGTCGTCTATCGTCATCCTCTGCGAGGCCAATGTGGCTGGCGCGGGCTCGCCACGATAGTGGACCGCTGGCCGCACCCACGCGCTGTCGGGTCGCATGGCCGCGTCCACGGTGAAGTCCAGTGGTTCCCACGCCCGAGCCACGTACTGGCGGCCCTCGTATGCGCCCGTGTAGAAGCGGCGCGAGTCCGGTCGCCACACGCACCCGTACACCCCGTCTGCGGATTGCGGGCCAACCGGCCTGAAGCGCTCCAGATCCCAGAGAGTTGCGGTAGGGACCGTCGGGCGTCTGCGCCAGATCAGCGCGTGCCGTCCGTCTGGACTGACGCTGATCGCGTGGGCGCCGGTCATCTTCGTGCGCAGCTTGCCGACGCGGTCGCCGTCGAAGGACGCAGACAATACTCGCGAACCGTCGCCGGGAAGCGTTCGGAGGAAGCTGCGGGTCTCGACATCCCACAGGTGAGCGTTCCCTTCGGCGTCACCCGTCAGCAGTAGACGGTGATCGGGACTCAGCACGCATGGGTAGTCCGGCGTCGGGCCATCGCGGAAGCTGCCCACGGCGATGTCGGCGTCCGCGTCGTGGACGACGATGCCACCCTCGCGTGAGATGTCGAGTACGTGGCGCCCGTCACCCAACACCCGAAAGAGCCGGAATGACCGCCTCACGCGCGGATCCCCGCTACGCGCCTCCGCGCCGTCGGGCTGCGGCGCGACGGCGGGCGCCATGAACTCCCGCCCCTTCGCGCCGGTGATGGTGTCCACGAGGACGGCATCCCCATACGGGTCCACGGCTAGCGCGCGCTCGCCGTTCGAGCTCAGGTGCACGCCCGTTATCGTCCACTCGCGGTTGCCGAACGAGGGAGCCGGACGCCCTGTGTTCGTCATCCAGACGCGGTGGTTGTGCTCCGCGGCGTACGGCTCGCGCGGCTCGACCGCCGCGACCCGACTGCCGTCCGGCGACAGACGCAGGTGCGACGCGAGCAGGTCGCCTGGACCGAACGTGCGTACCACCGCGCCCGTTCCCACGTTCCATAGGCGCAAGGGGCCCTTGCCCGTAGACGTGAGAACTCTTCGCCCTCGGGGTCTCATGCGCATGCTGCCGAGGCGGCCCGTGGTCTGGAGCGTGGCAACGCGCTCCCGTGACGCCACATCCCAGATGTTGACGAGACCGTCCTTGCTGGCGGTGGCGAGGCGCGAACCATCCGGCGTGATGTCCACGCGGTAGACATCCTTGGGGTGGTCGAGCACGCTCATCACGGCGCCGTCAGGCCCCGCCTCGTATACGACCGCCATCCGCCCCGGGCCGCCGACGGCGAGCCGCGAACCGTCGCCGCTCAGCGCGAGGCTCGCGACCTTCGCCGCGAGCTTCATGCGGGAGAACGCCTCGGGGCCCGTGTCGAGATCCCATACGGTGACCTCACTCTCGTCCGTCCGCGCCGCAAGCCACCGGCCGTCGAGACTCAGCGCGATGACGTGTCGACGCAGGTCCACCGCTTCGAAGCGGTGCAGCTCGCGCCCCGTCTTCCCATCCCACACGCCGATCCTCGACGCGCTCGCGACGACGATGCGCCGCGCCTCGGAGTCAGCGAGAACGGTGTGCACCCCTCCGCGGCGCTTAGCCGAGGACATGCCTTCGTAGGAGAAGGACACTTCCTGGTTTGCGCTCTGAACGTTCCAAATGGTGACCCTCTGCCACCCTACGGTGAGCATAAGGTCCGGGTCTTCGAGTAGCGCAATGTCCACAGTGGCGGTGGTTTGGCCTAGCAGACGCTGCTCGTGCCGCCACTGGGTGGAGTCCGGCGCGGAGTCCTCGGCTCGTCCTTCTGTGCATCCCAGGAGCCCGGCGCATAGGGTCAGGACCGTCACGATCGGGGCCTCTACCGCTCTACGTCTTCGGCGCATGTCCGTCGTCTCCTCTGCTGGCCTGTTGGCCTCGATCGCGACCGGGCTAACGGGTGGCCGCCGCGTTGACGCCCCGCGTCGCGAACGGATCTAGCGCACGCGCTCCACACGCCGCCAGATGTCGAGGGCGCCGTTGTGCGTGATCGCCGCGACCGTTGCGCCGTCGCCTGAGATGGCCACGCGGCGGACGCCGTGGTGTCTGTCGAATGGCAGCATGGCGCTCCATCCCGGTGTGTCGACGAGTCGCACCCAACTCGTTGCGCTTGTGATGCGCCCTGGCGCGTCGGGATAGTAGAGAGCCGGGCGTACCCAGACCGGCCGGCGTCCCAAGTTCCCACGGCGCGACAGCTCTGCGGGGCCCCATGCCGTCACGGCGAAGAACCCATCCACGTGTCCGCCGGTATAGAGGCGACGCGAGTCCGGTCGCCAGACGCATCCCTGAATCCAGTCGGCGATCTCAGGCCCGGTTGGCGCGCCCGTGGACACGTCCCACACGCGGGCCACCCTCGGAAGAGGCGCCTCTTGTCCGGGCGTGAGCTGACCTCGCCTCCACGTCAGCAGGCGGCGTCCGTCCGGGCTAACGCTGACAGCGTGGGCGCCGGGAACGCTCGTGGGGAACGCCCGAATGCGCGCTCCGGTCTGCGCGTTCCAGGCGATCACCGCCGCCGCCATGCTTCCGGTGACAACGATGCGGCTGCCCGCGTCGAAGGAGGCGGATAGCACCCGAGATCCGTCGCCTGGGAGGGTGCGAAGGAAGCTACGGGTTCCCACGTCCCACAGGTGCGCGCTCCCGTCCACGTCGCCGGTCAGTAGCACGCCGTGGTCCGGGCTGAGGACGCACGGATAGTCGACCTCGGGGCCGTCGCCGAACGCACCTAACCTGGCTGCCGTGTCGGCATCTCTCACGACGATGCCCCCGTCGCGCGAGATGTCCAACACGCGCCGCCCGTCACCCAGCAACCGGACGATGCGAAACGGGTGCTTAGCCTGCGGGCTGGAGTCGTACTCCCAGCGCCCCTCCTCCCACGGTTGGCGTGTCGGCGCCGGGAACTCGCGGAGCTCGGCGCCGCTCGTTGTATCGAGTAGCGTGGCGTCCCCGCTGAGCCGGAACGCGAGCGCGCGGCGGCCGTCCTGGCTGAGCTGCACGCCAGCGGGTCGGAAGCCCCCAGGCTTGATCGCGAGCGCTGGGCGCCCTGTGCCGGCCATCCAGACGCCGTGCGCGTTCCCGACGGGTCCGCTCCCTGCCTCGACGCCCATCGCCGCGACGCGCCGACCGTCCGGCGACAGTCTCACGTGCCGCGGGCGGAGCCCGCCGTGGCCATACGCCCGGACGGCGACTCCGGTCTCGATGTTCCACAGCCGCGCGGGCCCCTTGCCGGTGGCCGTCACTACGCGCTCGCCTCCCGCGCGCATCCGCACGCTTGTGACTGGCGCGCCCGTCTCCAATGTGGCAAGCAGAGCGCCGGTAGGAACTTGCCATACCAGGACGTGGGCTCCTTCGCCGCCCGCGGCGAGTCGTCCTCCGTCAGCGGTCAGATCCACGCGGCGCGCCGAGCCCGCGCCCGTGGCCACGCTCATCGCGAGGCGGCCGGCGGCGACGTCCCACACAGTCACGCGGTTGTCCCGTCTTCCGACTGCCAGTCTCCCGCCGTCCTCGCTTAGAGCGATCGACAGCACGCGTGCGTCCATCCTGGTGAAGGCGAGGGCTTCTGCTCCGGTGTCGAGATCCCACACCTTGACGTCCTTCGCGTCCGTGCGCGCTGCTAACAGGCGGCCGTCCCCGCTCAGAGCGACGGTGTGAGGCCGCGTGGCGTGTCCCTGGAAGCGATGCAGCTGCTCGCCTGTCCTACCGTCCCAGACCCCGATATGGTCGGCGTTCGCCACGACGATGCGGCCGCCGTCGCGGCTTGCGACGACGGCGCGCAGTTGCCCCGGGTACCGCGGTGGCGAGAGGTCTCGGCACGGAATGACCATGTCCTGCAGCCCGGTGTCGAGATTCCAGATGACGACGCGTGCCAGGTCGTGCGCGACCACCATTTTGCGCGGGTCGTCGAGGAAGGCGACGTCCTTCACGTCGCCTTCCTGACCCAGGAGGCGCTGCTCGTGGCGCCAGTCCCACGCCGCGTCGGAGCCGATCCCGGCGGAGGCGAGAGCCGCCGCCACTGCCAACGCCATGAGCCCTACCGCGACACTTCGTCTATGCACCTCTCAGGGCCTCCTGTGTTGCGGGGCGGCGTTGTTGCTGGCGGCCTGCCGCCACACCTCAATGTTGCCGTCGCTCGTTGTGAACGCCATCGTGGAACCGTCGTACGACACGGCGATGCGCTGCGGGCCGTCGGGCCGCGCGTACGGCGACATCGCCGAAGGCCGCCGGGCCGGGATGGAGGTCTCGAACCCGACCACCGTCTGAGCCGCGGGTTCGCCAGGCGACCAGACTACGACGGACGCGCGTCCCGACTGCTCCGTCAGGACATGTAGATCCGCCGGAGCGGCGCCCCACGTCGCGCCGACGGCGCCAGTGATGGGCGGCGCGCTCGCCTCCTCGTCGTTCGTCAGATCCCACAAGCGCACCGACGCCGGTTCGGACAGATCGGGCCTGGCCGCGACCCACAGCATGAGGTACCGACCGTTCGGGCTGACTCGGACGCTGGCGCCTCCCGAGTGCCAAGCGTGTGGCAGGTCTCGCCGCTCGCCCGTGCGGAGATCCCACACGTACGCCCCTGCGGGGCCGATAGCCGCGAGCCAGCGATTGGCTCGGTCCACCGAAGCATCCAGGTAGCCCATGTTCCGGCCGCCGTGTCTGCCCCTAAACGACCGCAGATACGTCCGCGTCACCACGTCCCAGAGATGGAGTCGGCCGTCCTTCGAACCCGTCACGAGGAGGGAGTGGTCGGGGCTCAGGACGCACGGCGCGGCGCTAGGAGGATCCTGAGGGAATGCGATCGTTCCCCGGTCGCCTTCGAGCTCGACGAGCGATGGCGGACCTTCGTCCCACACATCCCTGAACCGCGGCCCGGAGCCAGCCTGGCCTGCCTGCAAGACCGTCCGGCCGTTCGGGAACAGACGCGCTGGACTAGGGCGCCGGTGCGGGAACCACAGGTTCCGTGGGACGCAGGAGTGGTAGAAGTTGATCTCCCAAGGCCTGCGGGCAAGGACGTGCGTGTAGACCGCTTTGCCCGTGGCGACATCGAACACCTGCGCGTCGCCGTTGTCGTATTCGGCAAGCGCGCGACCCCCTATCTGGCTGAGCTGCACGCCAGCCACGGGCCGCTTGCCTCCCGGCGCTCGACGCCGCTTGCCTGACCGCGCATGGTACAACGAGTAGCCGTCACCAACGGCGGCGTAGCTGAGCCCGTGAGGGGAAAGGACAATAGTGCGAGCGCCTGAGCCGGCGGGCGCGTCGCGGCGGATCTCGGTTGCTGCCGCGATGTCCCAGCGCTGCACAGCGCCGCTCGCGGCAGCAGTTACGACCCGCCGGCGCCACTTGCCTATGGCCAGACCCGTGACAGCGCCTTGACCCGTGTTGAATTCGGCTACCAAAGTCCCACCGGCGACGTCCCACACCTTCACGTCTCCGTCCGCCGCCCCGGTCACCAGGAGCTCTGAATTCGCGGACAGAGCCACGCAGTTGATGGCGTCTGGGTGTACGGGCGCGCGAAAGCGAAGCTGCTGGCGCGACACGCCCCAGACCTCGGCCTCGCCCTTGGCGCTACCAACGGCGACGGCCGGCCCTGCCCCGAGGGCGACCGTCGTGACGTCGGACACGGTTCCTCGAAGTGTCAGCGCCTCGTCCGCCGACGCGACCTGCCACACGGTGACCGCGTGTCGACCCGTCCGCGCGGCGAGCAGCGTGCCGCCCGGGTTGAGGTCGACCGTCCGCGGGCGGCCGTCGTGGATGCGGAACTGAGCCGTTGCCTCGCCAGCTTCCGCGTTCCACACGGTTACGGCGTGCTCCGTGGCGACGGCGACGCGCGTACCAACAGCGTCCGCCGTGACGGCGCGGACAGTACCAGCCCCGTACGCTGGCAGTTCCGCGTCCGGCAACTCCGGCCCGGAAGGGACACCCCACGGGGCATCCGGCCCGTAATGCCGCCAGAACGAGATGCGGCCTCCCGCCTCACCTACGACAGCAAACTCCGCCACGCCCATACGGTCGCGCTTCCGTATCAGGTCTACGTCTACGACAACGCGTTCCGTGTCCTCGATATGCTGGACGTGCCGCCAGCGAGACGCTTCGGCGGCGCGCGCGCCGCAGGCAGACGACAGCACGGCCTCCCAGCACAAGCAGACCGCCCAGACCGCAAACCACACTCGGCGTATCCCCGCCTCACATCTTGTCGTGGCTAGCGCCTCGGCTACCGGTCGGTCCTGCGCCAAATGTCCACACTCCCATCGTCGGTGATCGCGGCTAAGGTGGAACCGTCGCGCGACACAGCGACCCGACGCGTGCCGTGCATCCGGTCGAACGGCAGCATCTCGCCGCCCTCCGGCAAGTCGGAGCGCGTGACAGGGAGCTTGCGGCTCACCGCCTCCCTCTGCCTACGCGCGCGCTGCCTGGCGTGTCGCGCCCACGGGTCGTCGAGACCGATGCTGCGACGGCGCGCCAGACCTTCCAGTAGACCCGGCGTCGCCCCATCGGTCTCGTCGGCCGCGCGAGGCGGGTTTGGCCGCATCCACGCACCAGAGAGGCCCATACTGCCCCGGATACTGAAGTCCTCGGGAGACCACGACTTCACCGCGAACCGCCCGTCGAGCCTGCCCAGGGTGTAGAGCCGCGTGGGTTCCGTCGACCATGCGGCGCCGTGGATCCATTCAGGCGCGGGCGCAGCGATTTCGGTTCGTGTCCGCAGGCTCCAGAGCTGTGAGGTGGCGACGTGGTCCACTCCGTCGGCGTCGGTCTGTTCGCGACGCCACACCAGCAGGTATCGACCGTCTGGACTGACGCTTACGGCGTGAGCGCCCGGCACGCGGGTGGGAATCTGGCCGACGTCTTCGCCTGTCAGCGGATCCCACAGCTTCACGAGGCCGTCCATCGCGCCGGTGGCGAGCACACGATTCGCGTCGTCGAACGAGGCGGCGAGCACACGACCTGTGTGTCCCTCCAGGGTCGCGCGGCGCTTCCCAGCAGCGACCTCCCAGATGTGCGCGCATCCGTCGGCCGAGCCGGTTAGCAGCAGCGTCTCGTTGGGACTGAGCACGTAGGGGTACGTCACGGCGGGCGCGGAGTCGAACCTGCGGTAGACGTCGCTGCCGAACGCTTCGCGGACAGTGATCCTCCCCCTCTGTACCTCGACCACGCCGCCACCGCTCAGCGCGCGAATCAGGGCCGGGCCAGGTGGCGAGCGCGTCCCGTCACCCCCAATCGGTAGCGTGGCGCCGGACCACGGCGCCCGGGCGTGGATGACGCGTCCCGTCTCCGTGTCCAGCACCCACGAGCCACCGCCCCGGAGTTCCGCGACTACGCGGCTCCCATCGTGGTTCAACGCCACACCGGCGACGAGATGCGGGCTCCCAGGCGCGGGTAGCCCGCGGCCTGTCCCCGCCTGCCACAGAGCGTAACCGTCGCCGATCGCGGCGAACGTCTGTCCGTCGTTCGAGAGCGCGATGCGGCGCATGCGCATTCCTCGGCGGACATACCCCCGCACGACGTGGCCTGTCTTCGCCTCCCGGAGCGCTACGTGTCCCGTCCCGATGGCGGTCAGGACGCGCTTCCCGCGGTTCTTGATCTTCAGGTCGGTGACGGCGCGCGGTCCCCGGAACTGCCCCACGGCGTCGCCTGTGTCGACGTTCCAGACGTTGACGGTTCCATCCGAACCGCCTGTGACCAGGAACGCGCCGTCTGCCGACAGATGCATCGACTGCATCGCGCGCGCTTGCTTCGGTGTCCTGAACACCGACTGCCCCCCTCGGACATCCCACACCTCGGCTGCGCGCGTCGAAGCGGCGATGGCAACCCGCCCGTTAGAACTCAGCGACAGCGCGGTGACGCGGCCGCCGTCCGCCGCGACGAACCGCGCGCGTTCGCGCGACGTGTCACGCCAGACCGTGACACCGTTGTCCGCGGTGCGGGCAGCCACGTAGTGGCCCGATCTGCTCATGGCGACAGTGCTCGGGTCCGCGTTGTGGACCCATTTCCCCCACAGCGGCTTCGCGGTGGCGGTATCCCAGAGCGTGAGACGGGCGCTCGTCGCGACGGCAATGCGGCGTCCGTCGCCGGCGCCGAGGACGGCTGTCACGGGGTCCTTCTGCCGCGGCAGCGCCACGTCCTGGAGCCCTGTCTCGCGGTTCCAGATCGTCACGCGCCCGATGGCGTCCGCCACGACGACACGGGGAGGGTCGCCCACCAACGCGACGTCGACGACCTCGCCGACGTAGCCGAGCAGCCGCTGTGTCCTCTCCCAACCGGGCTCGCGTGGAGACGGGTTCCGTCCCTCCATAGTGTCGGTGGCGCTGTTCGTCGCGGCGAGCAAGTTCTCGAACGTCTCGCCCTTGGAGGCGCAAGCCGCGCGCTTGGCGACGCCCCCGACGCCAAGCGCCGAGACGACGGCCACCAGCATCCACGCGAGTCGCGCGCGGGCGCCACACCCTAATGTGGACCTCTCGCGGCTCCCTCCGTCAGCCATGCTTTCCTCCCGCAGGACGCCCTGACGCGCGGTCAGCCTGCCGCCCCAGCCTAGTGCGCCGTGACACACGAACTCGTGGTGCGCGTCCGACCCCATCCTAACTTCCCCTGCGAGGGGAAGGGACTCGCTGGACTCCTCCGCCGCACCCAGCTAGCGTGGCCGAACGCCCTGCCGCTGCCACACGCACCTATGCGTTGTGCCTATACTAACGTGGCGCACGCTGCGACGTTGGCGCCGGATGCACAGTGTCCTTGTTCGTCGGATGAAATATCCCACATGCGCGCGGCGCGCGCCAGCCGAGGAAGCGGACGCGGCCGCTCTCGCGTACAATCGGCAGGGCGTTTCGCGGGCGTGAGGACCAAGGAGGAACACCGTGCGCGTACTCATTATGACGGACATGGAGGGCGTCAGCGGGATTGTCGTCTGGGGCCAGGTGAACGGCGGAGCTCCCATGTACGAGGAGGGGCGTAGGCTATACACGGAGGAGATCAACGCCGCCGTGCGGGGCGCGAAGGCGGCGGGCGCGACCGAGATCGTCGTCGTGGACTGCCACGGCGCCGGCGGCGACTGGTCGTTCAACTCCTTGATACCCGAGCTCCTCGACCCGGACTGCGAGTGGGTAGCGCACCACACGTGGGGCCGCTACACCGAGATGTGGGAGAACGGCTGCGACGCGTGCCTCCTCGTAGGCATGCACGCGCGCGCAGGGACGCCGGACGGCGTCATGTGCCACACGATTTCCACGGTCCAATACCGCAACCTATGGTTCGGCGACGACCTCGTCGGCGAGGTCGGCGTTAACGCGGCGCTGAACGGCCACTACGGCGTCCCGGTGGTCCTTGTCACGGGCGACGAGGCAGTGTGCCGGGAGTCGAAGGAACTCCTTGGCGACGGCTTGCCGACGGTGGCGGTCAAGACGGGCCTCAGCCGGTACAGCGCGCGCCAGATTCCGCCGGTTCGCGCCCGGGAGATGATCGAGGAAGGCGCGCGGCAGGCCCTCAGCGATCTGTCCGTGACACCTCCCTACGTGCCGACCGCCCCGAGCGTGATCTCCGTCGAGGTGGGAGCCGTCGAGCAGCTCGCTGGCTTCCGCGGCAGGGAGGGAGTGCACATCACGGGCGACCTGACCGCCGAGAGCCGCGCCGACGATTGGATGACAGCGTGGGACCAGTTCTGGCCCTTCGCCTAACGCACTCACGGGATCCAACGAGAATGCTGCAACTGTCTGAAGCCGAGATAGCGGGCGCCGCGCTGACCCCGGAGACGCTGAACGACGCCACGCGGCGCCTGAACGAGGCGGGCTACGTCACGCTGAACGGCGCCATACCGACGGACCTAGTCGCCCAACTCCGCGCGGGCTTCGACCGCGAGCTCAAGAAACTGCGGGAGGCGGACCCCAGGGCGATCACGGACGCCGAGGGTCACTGCGGCGTCTCGCCCTTGCTCGAGCAGCCGTTCCTGGACTCGATGGTCATCGAGAATCCGTTCGCCATGCAGGTGTTGCGGGCGTCGCTAGGCGAGCGCATCTACGCGTATCTGCCGTATGGATGCAACACGTCGTGGCCCGGCTCGGGCGTGCAGCATCTGCACCGCGACACAGGGCATCTGTTCCCCGAACTCGCTACGCCCCTGCCTATGTCGCTCGCGGTGGTCAACATCCCGCTCGTGGACTTCACGGAGGGGAACGGGGCGACGGAGGCGTGGCCGGGTTCGCACCTGATCGTCGATTCGCCCGACAAGTCGGAGCTGTCTCTGGAGGAGCGCGCCGCGCACATGCCGTCAGCGCGTCTGACGGCGCCGGCTGGGTCCATCATCGTGCGGGACATGCGGTGCTGGCACCGCGGCATGCCCAACCAAACCGACACGATACGTACGATGATCGCGCTCGTGTACTTCAGGCAGTTCCACTACCTGCCGGACAACGGGAACGTCTTCCGGCCCCTGCCGCGCGATGTATACGAAGGGCTGTCGGAGGCCACTCGGGGCATCTACCGACACCACCCTGTAGAGACGCAATAGCATCCAAACGCGCGGAAGCTTGTAGCGATGTGCGCGGTCCAGCAGAATCGCGCGCAGGCAAGCAACCACGTCTACGCAGAAACGGACAGAACCGCATGCAGACCAGAGCCGTCGTATTCACCGGCCCCCGCGAGGTGGCGATAGAGGACATCACCGTAGGCGACCCCGGTGAGGAACAGGTGCAGGCGGAGACACTCGTGTCCCTGATGAGCATGGGCACCGAGATGATCTGCTACCGCGCCGAATCCGACCCAGGCACGCATTGGCACGGGTGGGTGAATCATCCGTTCTATCCGGGGTACTGCGCCGTTGGCCGCGTCACGAAGCTGGGGTCTGGGGTCGAAGGAGTCGCCGAGGGGGACCGCATCTTCTACGCGGGTGGCCACAGAGGCCTCGCTAACGTGGGTCTGGGCGGGCACACCGTTGTCGTGCCCGATGGCGTCGCGAACGAAGAAGCCGCCTGGACCAAACTCGCGACCATCGTGCAGACCGGCGTGCGGCAGGTCGAACACGCGATGGGCGACACCGCTGTCATCATCGGTCTGGGGCCGTTGGGGCAGCTCATGACGCAATACCTGCGTCTGCTCGGGCTCAGCGAAGTGCTGGCCATCGACCCTTTGCAGGGGCGCCTCGACACCGCGGCCGCGCATGGCGCTACGGCGACGTTCCGCGGCAGCGCGGCCGACGCCAAGGAGTTCGTGCTCGAACACACCGACGGCGAACTCGCCGACGCCGTGTACGACGTGACCGGGCATCCGGCGGTGTTCGCCATGTCGCTGCCACTGGCTCGTCGGTACGGCACGGTCATGCTACAAGGCGACTGCCCGCATCCGTCACAGCAGCATCTGACGTTCGACGTGCTCACCCGTCAACTGCGCGTGCTGGGCACCCACAACGAGAATCTGCCACCGAAGATGGCGCGTTGGACCGCCGCAAAGCAAGCGGCGCTGTACCTTCGCTACGTCCAGCGCGGCCAAATGCGAACCGCGGACCTCATTACGCATCGCTACAAGCCCGAAGACGCGCCCGAGGTGTACGCGCGGCTCGATGCCGATCGCGGAAATTCAGCGGGCGTTATCTTTGAATGGCAATGAGTGGACTGCCCGTCTCTGGCGACACGCTAGTGACCGATCGCTTCCTAGCTGGGTAGCCCGGGCGTCAGCCTAACGCTCCGGCATGGTCGATGAGATTGCCTGCCGGCGACCCGTGTCCGCGGCGCGGTACGTCTTCTCAATGACCTCAACGACGTGCGCGGCGTGCACGGCATCCGCGCGTGGTGGCCGCCCCTCCGCGATGGCGTCTACGAAGTCCAACACGTCGAGGTAGACATGCTGCTCAGGGATGTCCACGTGTGGCGACGGCGCCAGCGGCGTCTCCCACTCGTCGTCAGCCACGAAGCCTGCCTTCGGGTAGGTGTAGGTCTGGGCGCCGTCACGGCCGCGCGCCTCGAGGGTTTCCGGCCATCCGGATTCCATGTGAATCGAGGTGGCTTCTATGCTTCCCGACGCCCCGTAGCACCCAATGGCTCCCCACTCCAGTAGTGCGCCGCCCGCGCTACGCGCCCCCCATGTGAACCCGAGCGCCCCGGACTCGAACTCCAGGAGCAGGAGGGCGTTGTCGGTCTCGGTAACATCGAACGGCGCGCCTTCACGAAGGCGGGACGGCGCGAACGTCGCCATCATGCTGCCGACGGCGCGCACTGACCCAAACACGCCCGTCAGGGCGTGCAACGAGTACACGGATGTGTTCCAGAGCGCGCCCCCACCGTGGTGGTACTCCCACGTGTGGTCCAGGCCCCGGGCGTCGACGGTGTCGCGCATGTTGCTGGTCGTTGTCCCGGCGTAGGCCCACGCTACGCGCCCTATCGCTCCGTCCTCGACGAGGGCGCGCATCTGCTGGTAGGCCGGGCTGAGCATCTGCCCGGGCGCGGCTGCCAGCGTGAGGCCGGCCGCGGCCGCCGTCTCGACCATCTCGACGGCGTCCCCGTGACGAAGCGCCATCGTCTTCTGCACGTACGCGTGCTTGCCGGCCCGCAGCGCGAGGAGCGCGTGTTCGTGATGTAGCTGCACGGGTGTGAGGACGAGAACGGCGTCCAGGTCCGCGCTGTCTAGCATCGCGCTGGCGTCCTCGTAGGCGTCTCTGACGGCGTGTTCAGCAGCGACATGCGCGGCTCGTCCTGGGTGCGCGTCGCAGAGGGCGACGACGCGGGCGCGGGCCCTGAAGTCGTCGCACATCAGGTGTCGGAGCAAGCCCTTTTGCAGCAGATGCCCGCACCCGACGACGCCCAGTCGCAAAGGTTGTAGCACGTGCGCTGTTCTCCTTGACCCGCCGACGATCTTCCCATGGGCTCGGCGCGATGGTAATACAGTGACCCACGTTGAGGTCGGCGACAACGACAGCAGCAACCGTAGGCAGGCGAAACGTGACGCAAGACCGAGAGTACCGAGTGGCGCTGATTGGCAGTGGCGGGCGCGGAATGCATCTCCGGGACGTCGCCAACCGCGCCGAGGGCGCGCGTGTCGTGTGCGCCGCGGACCTCGGCGGCGTCAACTTCGACCGGCTGCGGGGTGAAGGCGTGGCTGTGTACGAAGACTTCGAGGAGATGCTCACGGCGGAGTCCGTGGACATCGCCATCGTCGCTACGCCGATCGCGACACACTACGCGGTGGCTCGCCGCGTGTTGGACTTCCCGTTGTCGGGGCTCTACCTCGAGAAGTCGATGGCGACGCGGCTGTCGGAGGCGGACGAGTTGGTAACGGTCGCCGCGGGCGCCGACACCCGGTTCGCCGTTGGGCATCAGCTCAGGTACGCCCGCGGATGGGCGGACGCGCGCAACATGATCGACGACGGCATGATCGGCGACGTGCATTTCATTCGCGCGCGGCGCGGAGCGGCGTTGCTGACGCACCACACGCATCAGACGGATCTCATGCGGTACTACCTCGACGACGCGCCTGCGTCGTGGGTCATCGGTCAGGCGCATCGCGAGGGGCCGCACCTGTCCGAGGGTATGCAGTCGGAGGCGCAGTCGTTGGGATACGTACAGTTCGAGAATGGCGTCTCCGGGATCATCGAGTCAGGGAGCTACGGCCCCAGCCCGGGCAACTACATCGTGATCGTGGGCGAGAGAGGCGAGATCCGCGTTGGGTCGGACGCCCGGTATCGTAGCGAGGACACGGCGGGAGAGTGGCGCCCCATCCCCGAATACGCCCACCCGAACGTCTTCGACGAGCTCATTGCGTGGATCGAGGGTGGCGAGCCGCATCGGTGCGCGGCGCAGTCTGGCAGGGACACGCTTGAGCTGCTCCTGGCGATCTATGAGTCGAGTAGGTCGCGCGGCCGAGTTGAGTTGCCGCTGTCGCGGCGCGGCAACGCCCTCGAGGAGATGCTGGCGGAAGGCACGTTGCGCTAACGCCGACGGATCGGTTCGTCTCGGCGGACGCGCGCTGAGTCGCATGGCGTCTGACTAAGGCACAGGTGACTAGGGCACGGGCCGAAGCGGGCTAGGGCGATTCGACATTTAGGCAGACCAGGTAACTGCTGCTGCGAGTTGCAGGA
>CAYYPK010000002.1:254505-347329 GCA_964473525.1 uncultured bacterium | reverse complement strand
CGAGATTGCTCGCCGGCACGTTAAGCCGTAAGCCGCGCAACGCAATGGCGGGGCGACCGGGAATCCCATCGGCGAACGTGGGATCGTCCAGCCGACCCCCGACGCTCAGATGTGCCTCCCCCGTCCCGTCGGCTCGCCCGATGAACGGGAACAGCAGCGGAAGGATGTCAGCGTTAGGCAGAACCGCATCTAGCTGTAGCTGCATGTCAGCGTCGCGCGGCTGCGCCTTCGCCTCGTAGAGCGACACCTCGAAGGGGATGGAGCCCCGTAGCGTGGCTACGCTCTCACTGGCTGTCAGTTGACAATTGTCGAGAGTGAGTACCTCGTCGCGGTACGACGCCGTCGCGGCGACGGCATCAAGGCGAAGATTGTCCAGCGCCAAGTCGCTGGAGCCCATGCTCATCGCCGCTTGCGGATCTGTGTCCGGCCCGGTCACGTGGATGGCGTAGTCGAAACTTCCCTCGGCGGCCGGCGCCGTCTGACCCGGCTGCGTGAACACGTGGGCGCCGAGCCAATCAGAGATGAACGCGGCTCCCAGCCGGCCACGCGCCCGCACGTCCAGATCGCCGCCTATCTCCCAGTCTCCCGACGCGCTCACCGACCCGTGCCGACTGCCCGGGGATCCCGGCAGCTGCCGCAGTTCCACCTGATCCAGCGTCAGTAGGCCCTTGTCGAACGTAAGCGCCACAGGGGTGTCGGGATCGTTCGACAGGTCGTATCCGAGCCATCCGACCCGAAGAGACGACAGCTGAGCTTGCCCCTGCACATGCGACGTCAGGCGCACCGCGCGCTCGAACAGTTCGGAGCCCGTCACGGGGCGGCGGAAGAGCCCCTCTCGCCGGAGCCCGGCGATGTCCACATGCGCGGCGACCTTCCCAGTGATGAGCGTCGCCACGGAGTCCTCGCCGTTCTCTGGCGTGGGGAACCACGCCTCCGCCGAGCCGTCCTTCACCGTCATCGAGGTCTGGAGTACAGCTAGGTCCAGATGCAGCGATGTGCTGACCATCTCGTATCGCGCTGGACCTACGTAGAATCGGAACTTGTCGACATCGATCCGTCCCGGCCGGGCGTCGACAGACGCCTGCATCTGGTCGAGCCGCATGCCGTTGTGCGCCAGCGTGAGAGCGGCGTCGGGCATCTGCACGCGCCCCGTGAGGTCCGGGTGCAGTGACGTGCCGCCGATGGCGAGGTCGATGAGCGCCTTCCCGGACGCCTCATCCACCGACGGGAAGAGGAGCGAGGCGAAGCTGATGTCAAACTCCTCGGTCTTCAGCGCCAGGGACATGGGCAAATCGGGGCGGGCCACGCCAAGGGCGCCATCTTCGATCTTGACGTCTAGAGGCGCGAAGCCCGCGACGGTCATGTGGTTGCCGAAGCTCTCAAGATCCCATTGTGGCAACGTGAGAACGCCGTTGGCGTACGTCGCGGAGCCCTCAAACAGCGCCAGCTCAAACCGGTCGTAGATCAGGTCGTGGAGCTGCCACTCCGCGTCCATGGTGGGCGCTGCGGGGGAGCCACCCACGGTAGCAGTCGCCGTCAACTGACCTCGCGGGTACATGGATCCCGTGAGGAAGCGACCCAGAATGGTGACGTCAAGGCTTGTAGCGTCCGCGCGGCCCTCCCAGGTTCCGTCCTCGTGCAGAGCTCCCGCGAGAGACAACGACTGCGGCCCCATCCCGAAGCGGCACCGGTCGAGCCGCAGCGTGGAGCCGTCGTAGCTTGCGGTAAGGGGCCCCTGATTGGGCAGCAACCGGTCATTGCCACGCAAGGAGGAGTCACTGATCGTCAGGCTCCCGGTCCAGCCGCGGGGGTCGGCTCCAGTGACGTCCAGATGCGCCGAGCCGGACAATTCGACCTCTAAAGGTGGCGCCTCGCCGCCGGCGAATTGGACCAGTCTCGACATCCTCAGGCCGTCGAGCGTGAAGTCCATGGCGCCCCGCACGCTGTCTGGGTCAAGAGCGTCTCGCCAGTCCACGAGATCCAACGGATATGTGAACGACCCTGACCCCACGACGCGGCCATCCCCCACGAGGGCGCGACTCTCGACGTCTGCCACCACGCGTCCGGCGTCGTCAGAGCTGAAGCTAGCGGCGACGACAATGTTCTCGACCGGGCGATTTGAGAAGTCCAGAGCCACGCGCGATGCGTCGACACGCGCGGCGCCGGACACCAGCGGATGCCGGATCGATCCGGTTACGTCCAGCGTCACCGACGCGCTCCCGTCGGCTTCCTGCAACAGAGGGTGGAGCGACGGCAGCCACGATAGGTCGTCCTGTTGCGTGGTGAAGGTCAACCGCAGGGGGGCATCCACAAGCTGCTCTACGAGCGGCACGAGGACGAACGTGAGCGCCATGGGAATCTCGCCGCTGACATCCACGTCACGGCCGCCGAGACGCATGCCCATTCTGCGCAACGTCACGACGCGGTCCCGGTACTCCGCTTCGCCCTGCACGTTCTCGATGTCAAGCGCGGGCGTCCCTTCGCGTAGGGCGATCCTGGCCTTCGACACGTTCCACGACATCTTGACGACAGGTTCCGCTGCGGTGCCCTGCACGTCGAGGCGGTACGTGCCGACGCCCTGCGCGAGGCCGGGCAGGCCCATGAAATCCGACACCATGTCCAGGTCGAACTTCCTCGCGTCCACGTCGAAGGCGATGGGCTTGTGCAAATCGAGGAGCCCTCGCACCTCGATGTCGAACGGGTGCGCTGGGTCCGTGCCGTTCATGACGATTGGGCTCAGGTCGATTCCCGACGCGGAGATGGAACCGCGCACCGGGTCCACGTTGGTCAACTCGTACTCGGGCGTGCGCAGCCGTAGCGACGACAGGTCCACCGACGCGAGGGCCTCTCGCCACCTCGTTAGGTCTCCCGTGATGGTCGCTTCGCCACCTACCGTCGTGCTGCTCAGACCCTTCCCGGCGGGTTGCCCGGCCAGCCGGATGAGCGGGAGCACGTCGGTGTCCGCGAACTTCAGAGACGCTTCGAACGGCACGCCGTCGGAAGTGACTTCTCCCGTCATTAGCAGCGCATAGACTCCGTCCACCAACTCGCCCGAGCCGGTGATGGCGCCGTCCTCGTAGGTGAACATCGCCTCGCTGTTCCCCAGCCGTGCGGATCGGAAGCTGGCGTCCGAGAGGCGCGCCGTGACACGCGCGACGGGCGACGAGACCAGCCCCTCGCCCTCGGCGACGATGTGGACGAAGCCCTCCGCGTCGCGGAGCGGCCCCGCCGAGGCGTTCGGCAACCATGTGAGCAGATCGGCGACTGGGGTCGCGCCCGGCGACGCGGCGGAGAAGGCGTACGTCTCGATGCCAAAGCTGACCGCAGCCTCGAACGGGACATCGCCCACGCGGAGCTCGAAAGGGGCCGCCGTCCATTTGCCTGCGGCGGCGGTCGCCTCCAAGGACACCAACGCGACGGGCACGCCACTATATGCCGCGTCGGTGAGGTTGATCTGCGCCTCGCCATCGTGGGACAGCAGCGACCCCGCGACATGAACGTGTCCGCTCGCCGACGCCGTGAAGTCCAGCCCTGGGGACAGGGCGGCTACGTACGGGTCCAGCTGAAAGTCCGCCGCTCGGGCCACGATGTCGAACCTCGGCGGAGCGGACCCGGTTGCGCCCAACGTGATCGTACCGGACGCCCAGACCGCCCCAGCGCCAGACTCGATCGACGACGAGAGCACTTGCAGCGTGTCGTCTTCCCACTTCAGGTCGGCGGTCGCCCGCGAAACGGGCAGTCCGCGCCACGCTCCTTCGGACAGCGTCGCTCGCGCCTCGGCCGCCGGCCGGGCCGCAGACCCCGTGATGCGTCCCTCGCCGCGGACGCTCCCCTGGGCGTCTTGGCCGAGCGCCATCGCAATGCCGCCGACATCCTGCGCGGTAAACGAGACGTCGATGGCGAGCGAGTCGTCGTCAGGCAGGGCGCCGGACAGCGCCACGCGCGTGTCCCCCGCCAACGCGACGTGTGCTTCGAACTGTTCGCCGTTCAGGCTGTGCGTCGCCGAGCCCGAGCCATCGCCGATGGTGGCGCCGCGCCATGCGATGTCCCGCAGACGCCACTCCCCCGTGGACTGCAAGACATCGTCGCGTAGCGTCGCAACGAACTTGCCGTCGACCGTGCCTGCGAGGGGCTCGAACCCGCTTGCCTCTGTGGCAAACGCCTCGCGCAGCCGTGGGATGTCCATGCCCGTTGCCGTCGCCTCGATTTCGACCGCTCCCACGCCGAGGCTGTCGGCCCGCACGGTAGCGACCGCAGAGCCGCCGAAGACGGACAGCTCCACCTCGCGAAGGACGGCGTCGCCGCCCTGCCATCGGAGCGCCCCGGTTCCTGCCGCGACGATCACCTGGCCCCAGAGCGCGTCCTGGAACGCCCACGGCCCCTCGACGACGGGATCGCCAAGATCCCCAGTGATGCGAAGGCCGTCGAGCTCGACGGACCCTCGCGCGTCGCGCAGTTCGTCCGGGTATAGCGGACGGACCGTGTCGGCGCCGACGACGCCATCCACTGTCAGATCAAGGCTCGGTGTGAACGCGATGCGGCCGTGGGCTGATACGTGTGTGCCGTCGGCTGCCAACAGACCATCGGCAATGTCCACGCGGTCGGCGTTGACCGTCCCGGACGCCTTGAGTTCCGCGAGCGTCTGGCTGTGTCCGCCCCGCGCAACTGTCCATTCGTCGGCGTGCAGCGCGAACGGTCGCGTGCCCGACAACGGCAGGGCGATGTCGCCGGGACTGTCGATGACGAGGCCGGGGATGGAGATCCTGAGGCCGTCGATGACGCCGTCCGCGACGACGGAGACCCGATCCAAGCGTATCGAGCCGACGGACGTCTCGATGGGCAGACCTCCGCCCTCGTCCTCGGCAGTAACCGCGTCGATCAAGGCGGCGACGTTGAGATCACCGCTCGACTCGCGTCGGACGTGTATCCCCACATCGGTCGCGACGACGTCGGTGATGACCAGGTCGCCGCGCAGGAGGGGGCGTAGGCGATAGCTAAGCTGAAGCGAGTGGATGTCGAGCACGGGGCTGGAGCCATCCTGCTCCATGACCTGCACGGTAAGTTCCTCGCGGCCGGGCGCGACTCTGTGGAAGTCGCGAATGCGCACCGGGCTACCGAGGATCGCGCCGACGCGGCCTTCCAGAATCGGCGTGACGTGTCGACGCAGGGCGTCGCTTCGCAGGTAGATGGACCCGGCGATCCCGGCTAACAGGACCAAAGCGGCAACGAGGCCAATGCGCGCCACGGGGCGGGGAACGATGGACATGCGCTGTCGGAGAGCTCTGGGGAAGGGGATTCAGCCTGCGAACCGCCACGTGTGACGGTATCACGCGGTGTCTCGGAGGGTCAAGCTGAAGCGCCGCAAACCCGCTTGTCGAGCGGCATTAGGCGGGCCGGAGCAGCGTCGGCCGCCCGGCAGACATGCCCGTACATGGAACCGGGCCGGTCGCCTATTCGGCGTCCCGGCCCGGATCGTGGGGTTAGGGGTCCTGAAACTGGTTGTGGAGCGTGGGCGCTAGGCTCCCTTGCCCACTACGATGGGCCGCTCCGAGCGTCCGAGGGCCGAGGCGGCTTGCCGCAAAGGCAACTCGACGATGAACGTGCTGCCCTGTCCCGGGCGACTTCTCGCGGAGATCGTCCCCCCATGCTGGTCGGCGATGGCTCGGCAAACGGCGAGGCCAATGCCCGCGCCTTCTTCTGGCGAACCCGGCGCCTTACCCAGCGGCGCGAACATCCGCTCCCCGTCTGACTCGTGGAAGCCGACCCCTCCGTCCTCGACATATATCCGGCACAACTCGCCACCGACGTTCAGCCGGTCCGCGTACGCTGGCAGCACCTCGGCGTGTATCGTCACGCACGGCGGCACGCCCTCGCGAACGAACTTCAGACTGTTGTCCACCAGGTTCTGGAACAGCTGGTGCATCTGTGAGGAATCTGCCTGTATGACCGGCAGGTCGCCTACTGAAAGACTTCCACCGGTGTCCTGTAGTCGCGCGGTCGCCCCCAAACGTACCGCGCGCATCACTCGCGTGAGATCGACGGAAGCGAACTCCAACTCCCGAGTCTGCGCTCGCGACAGTAGCAGCAGCGCATCCAGCGACTGCCGTGTCGTGTTGGCCGCTTCACTCATCCGCGCCAGCGACTTGCTGGCCGCCTGGCGCAACGCCTCGCCGAGGCCACGTCGCCTGGCGACCTTCGTCGCGGAGCCGAGAGCCCGTGGACTCCTCGTCGGCGCGTAGCTGCTGACTACCGGCCGTCGCGGCGTTACCGTCCCGTCGAGTTGCTGACGATGCCTTGCGCTTGCCACTGCTTCCTCCTTGCCCACCAACGTAGGCCTGGTGCCGGTCTGAGTCTCGTCCCGTCCGTGGCGTGGCTACCACATGGTCATCGCTTCACAATCGCACCTAGCGGCGCCAGAGGAACTCGACGGGTCTCCTCGGCGTCAATGGAAGTATGGCGCAGGGCGTGGCGGCTGTATGTCGGACAGAGACCTACAGTTACCCCTGAGCACGTCAGGGATTTCCCGCGCGATGTAGGCAAAAAGCCGGGTGTGGAGGCTACGAGAGCATCAGGGCGTGGGACGAGCGAAGGCGGTGGCGCTACGAGCGCTTGAGGATCCCCTGCTCGAGGGCGTAATGCACGAGGTCCGCGCGAGACTGGAGCCCGAGCTTGACCATGATGCGGCGACGGTAAGTCTCGACCGTCTTCGCGGAAATGACGAGGCGGACGCCCGTCTCCTTGTTCGTGTAGCCGTACGCGATATGGTACAGCACGTCGCGCTCGCGTTCAGTGAGTTGCGGCTCCGAACTCTCTTCGGGCGGCTGGAGCAGATCGGATAGCGCCTCGCCCGCGAGGGACGGCTCAATGTACTGCTCGCCTCGACTGACAGAACGTATCGCGTTGACCAGTTCGGCGTCCGCGGCGCTCTTCACGACGTAGCCCTTCGCCCCGAGGCGGAGTACCTGGCGCAGGTAGGTCACATCGCGGTGCATCGTCAGGACGAGTATCTTCGTGGTGGCGCTGACCTGGCGTATCTGCGGAATCGCGTCGACGCCACGGAGCGCAGGCATGGTAAGGTCGAGCAGGATGATGTCGGGCTGCTCGCGCTCCGCGAGCCCAATGGCCTCGGCGCCGTTGGAGGCCTCTCCGACGACTTCGAAGTCGTCCTCGAGCTCTAGGAGGACGCGCAGACCTCGACGGAGAACCACGTGATCGTCGGCGATAGCGATCCTGATCGGCATTCGACGGCTTCTCCTGTCAGCGGCCCGATTCCACGCGGAGTTCCCCAAGACTCCACGCGGCTGCCTGGAAACCCACGTCACACCCCAGATGATGCACCAATATCGCGCCCCTGCCAACACTGAGCGCCGCGCGGCGCTGTCCGGGCCGGCAAAAGACATGGGTACCAGCAGCCCACGCGCGTGCGCTAGCTCTATTCGCTTGCGTCCTCGTCACGAGGGTGGTAGAATGACCTCAATAGCCCAAGGCATGATATACGTACGTCCCCCACATCGAACACGAACCGAGTGGGTGACTGCGTTCAGATTCAAGACACTGCAAGGAGAACCGTATGCGTGTGAATTCTCCTGATGGCATTGCGCCCACACGCGAACCGTCACACATGAAAGAGGATCGACCCAAGGCGACGTCCCAGAGGGATGACTCCCCTGGGCAAGGCTCGGGTGGCTCCTCGGTGGAAGTAGCGCTATCGGAAGAGAGTGGGCAAGTTGTCACACTTCTTCAGGCACTGCGCGACCTCCCTAACACGCGATCGGATGCTGTTGCGCGCGCGCGGAACCGCCTGCAAGCGGATGAGTCCGCGCTGTCGAGCACACAGATCGCGGACGCGATTCTACGCGTCCGGTAAGACGGATTGCCTCTCGTACGCGACGCCAAGTCTATCCCCCTCCGCACCTACGCCCTACACGATGGCGGCTTGGCTGGCCATCTTACGGTAGTACTGCGTCGTTGACACAAGTCGCGCTATCCCGTTTCCCGGCCTCCTGGACTCCTGGGAGGCCATGTGTGTGCACGCTCATTGGGCGCCGTGACGCGGCCCCGACGTGGTAACGGCGGCGCTATGCGTTGCGTATTGCAGACGGCAGCCCCTCTGCCGGCCGATGGCTGCCATCACTTCCTCCCTGGCTAAGAAGCGCGAAAGGGCGAAGGCGCCAATGGAACGCACCATCACCTGCGGCAAGCACCTCTGCCAGACGGCCGTGATCGACGATTCGAGATTCGATGACGTCGGCATGGCGCGGACGGAGTTCGACAACGTCAACCTCGCCGACGCGAAGTTCAACAACATCAACATGAGTGGCGCGACGTTCCACGGGATAGAGCTCCAGAACGCGACGTTCACACACGTCGGGCTGAACAACGTGGAGCTGTCGGACTGCACGCTCGAAGGAACACGCATCGACGGGATACTCGTGGCCGACCTTCTCGAAGCCTACATGGAGAAGCAAGCCGCCGCGACCTGAGGACTGTCCGAACCGACCGACAGTAAGCGCGGCGGCGTGTGGTTCCCAGGCTCCGCCAGTCACCACAGACGGAACGGCGCGTGACCCAGTAGCACGGGCGAGCGCAGCGCGAGCTATTGTCGCGCGTGCTGAGGTCCCGACGGGGCACGGTATGCGACCTTGAGATGCGGCGTCTCGATTCGCCTATGTCCCTGCGCTCGCGAGGTCAGGCAGCTTTCCAGCATCCCGCTTACGATGAGCGTGCGCTCCGCCGGATACGGCGCGCGTCCCGTTACGAACATCTCCTCGATCTTCGATACCAGGCACGCCGAATACGTGACGTTCGGCACGGGTGTCAGGAAGAACTGCGTCGAGACGGGGTCCGCCTCCCCGCGAAGCTGCCCCGCGAAGCAGTAGTCCCGCACGGCTCCGTTCAGCATGAGCAGCGTCGCGCGGAAGCCGTCGTTGTATTCGACCAAATACGCGGACGGATTCTCGGCGAGTCGGAACACCTCGCCGCTACCGAGCAGATCCTGCGGGCGACCGTCGTCGTCAGAGAGGCCGCAAGGCGTGTCGCTGCGGGACAGGGCCGACTCCAACAGCGTGTGCGACCACCGGCCGTCCTCACCCGCGCGCCACACTTCGTCGCCGTCGATCAACTGTACCGCGCGTACGCCGACTTCCCCGCCTCGACGTCGTTCGACCATGCACTGCATCGCCTCGAGGGCGTGGTAGTCCATTGGGTCCGACCCGCCGACGCCGACCATGAGCGCGTCTTCGAGATCGCAGTCCAGCGGCAGCTCGATGTCGGGCAGACGCCACGTCACTGGCAGTGACGACCCGGCGAGCAGCGGGAAACCTAGGCGACGCGCGTCGTCCACCATCTCCCGCGCCTTCTCGAAGCTGTACGACAGGTGCTTGTCGTTGTAGATCGGCACGGCGCGGCCCTGGTCCTCGAACACGCGGACGCACTCCTTGAAGAACTCATAGCGGGGATACAGCACCTGCGACATGTCGTTTCGCGGGTAATCGCCGTGTTCCCCGATGAGCAGGACGCCGTCAACGTCGCAGGAAACCGCTTCCGCGACTGTCGGGTAGACCTGGAACCCGAACTCGCGGGCGCGGTCCTCGCTCTGGTCCCCCTCGGGCCGCTGGTCGACGTAAAGCGAGACGACCTCCATATTCGGGCGATGCCACCGTCCCTCGTGCGGGTACCCGACGAGGAACCGGTCGACCATATGCTGCGCGTGGGACAGGTAGCGGTAGATCGTGGTGACGACGGCGATGCGTTTCGGCTTCATGCGGTCTCAATCCCACAGGACGAGCGAGTAACGGCGACCGGAACCATCGCGCGGGCTCATGCGGGCCGCATGGTAGCAGTCCTCTCGCGCCGCCGCGCGCCGTGCCTCCAGGCCCTGCTCTGTTAGCGTCGCCATAGCCCTCGACACTGTACGGAAACACCGGGCCCATCTCGTTGCCCCGCGCGCGGGGAACCCCAAGACATGCACTTTACAGTCGCGCTGGACGTGGCGTCCAGCCGACGGCCGTGAAACAATCGGCGCGCGATCGCGACCGACGTCAGGCGCGCGTGTCTGTGGAAGGAACAGGGCGTATGCCGAGGATCCCGACCCAAGCGAATGACCTGTATCGGCTTGAAGTCGTCTCCGGCGCGGAGATGTCACCCGACGGCGCCCATGTTGTGTGCGCCGTGGACCGTGTGGACCGTGCGAGCGAAAAGAAATACTCGAACCTGTGGATAGTACCGACGGATCGCGTGTCGCCGCGCCAGTTCACCTACGGCGACCAACGAGACACGAGCGCGCAGTGGTCACCCGACGGTAGCCAGATTGCCTTCCTCTCGAACCGGGGCGACCCGGACCAGCCGCAGATGTATCTGATACCTATCGACGGAGGCGAGGCGCGTCCTCTCACGAAGCTGAAAGGCAGCATCGGCGGGTTTCGCTGGTCGCCCGACGGTAGGCGTCTGGTGTGTGTGTTCCGCGAACAGAACCCCGACACCGCGGAGCGGGAGGCCGATCCGAGGAAGAAGGAGCTCGGCATCGTGGCGCGGCACATCACGCGCGTGCACTTCAAATACGACGGGGCTGGCTACCTCCCCTCGGAACGCTCTCACCTGTGGACAATCGGCGCGCGCTCTGGACGCGCGAGACAGATCACCGACGGCGACGACTACGGCGAGGGCGCTCCAGCGTGGTCGCCCGACGGCGCACACATTGCCTTCGTCTCGAACCGCAGCGACGAGCCAGAATTCACGCCCGAGAAAGTGGGGCTGTACGTCGTCCCGGCTGACGGCGGCGATCTTCGCGAGATCGCCACGCCGCTGGGTAGCGTGGCTCTACCTTCCTACTCGCCTGACGGCGCGTGGATCGCCTACTTTGGGTCTGAGGGGCGAGGCGACTGGTGGAAGAACACCCGCCTCTACGTCGTCCCGGCTGACGGCAGCGCGCCGCCGCGCTGTCTGACGCAGGATAGCGACTTGCATCTGGGGGACGCGACCCTCGGCGATCTCGCCGGCTTCCCCGCCGCGAACCCGCCTCCTCGCTGGGCGCCCGACGGTGAGACCCTATACGTCGCCGGATCACGGGACGGCAGCACTATCCTGTACGGTGTCTCGTTCAGAGATGGCGCCATCGCAGCCCTCTCTCAAGACGAGAGAGTGCATGAGGGCGTCTCCCTCACCGCATGCGGGACTGCGTGCGCGTACATCGACCCGACGATGGACGACCTGGGTCAGGTCAGCGTTCTCAACACGCGCACGGGCGCGACGCGACGCCTAAGCCGCTTCAACCACGCTCTCTTTCGTTCACGCGATTTGGGCTCCGTCGAGGAGGTGTGGTTCCAAGGCCCTGACGGCAACCAGCTCCAGGGGTGGATCATGACGCCGCCGGACTTCGACCAGTCTGAGCAGTACCCGTCCATCATGGAAATCCACGGCGGGCCGCTGGCGCAGTACGGCCACCGCTTCATGCACGAGTTCCGCTACCTCGCAGCGCAGGGGTACGTCGTGTACTTCTGCAACCCGCGCGGCGGACAGGGCTACGGCGAGGAACACGCCAAGGCCATCTGGAACGACTGGGGCGGCGCCGACTACCGCGACGTGATGGCGTGGGCGGACGTGGTTTCCGCCAGACCGTACATCGACACGGGACGCATGGGCGTGACCGGCGGTAGCTACGGCGGGTTCATGACGGCGTGGATCATTGGCCACACGCAGCGGTTCAAGGCTGCGGTTGTTCAGCGCCCCGTGACGAACTTCCTCAGCATGTGGGGGTCCAGCGACATGAACTGGGTCTTCCAACAGCTCATGGGCGATGTGCCTCCGTGGGAGGGGGTGGACAACTACTGGCGCCAGTCGCCGATGAAGCACATCGGGAACGCGAAGACCCCGACGCTCGTAGTCCACAGCGAGCAGGACTTGCGGTGCGCCATCGAGCAGGGCGAGCAGCTGTTCGTAGCACTGAAGAGCCTCGGCGTCGACACGGAGATGGTGCGGTTCCCGGATGAGCCCCACGGCCTCTCCCGCGGGGGTCGCACGGACAGACGGATCGAGCGGCTGAACCACATCGTACGTTGGTTCGACCGTTACCTGAAGCCAGGGCAGGACGACTGATGGACGCCGCACGTACCAGAGCTCGTGGGCGCCCGAGTGCGGGCCGTGGCGCCTCTTCCACGTCCTCGAGGGGTCTCTTAGCGTGACGACGCTTGCCATCGTGCTGAGCGCGCTTGCACTGACGCTGTCGCTGGCGCACTGGTGCTGGGATCTATGGGCGGGTGGGCTCCGCGGGCGTCGACGGGGCAGTCGTCACGGCCGTCACGAGGCGGTTGCGCTGCGTGTGGAACTTCTCGCCGAGGGAACGAACTGCTTCGTCATCCGGGGCGGTTATTCTCTCGTGTTCGTGTCGTTGCGCGTATACAACGAGAGCGAGCAGCGGTCCGCTACGCTGTCACGGCTAGTGGTCGAGCTCCGTCGGGGCCGGCGATGGCGTCCTCTGGCTCCGCACCCTCACGACCACGCCTTCATCTTCGGCAGCCTGTCGCGCAACGCGCTGCCCGTCGACCTCGATCCGGGCGCCCACGAGGACATCTACGAGGTGTACCAACTGCCCGACCTCATCGACCAGACGAACATCCGGCTGCGTGTCGTGGCGTGGGACTACACCGGCGCGCACGCTCACGTGGACGACACGCTCGCCCATCGACTCGACGACAGACCGCCGCTGGACATTCTCTTCCAGACGCTGGACATACACGGACCCGAGCCGCAGGCCGCGTCCGAGGCTAAGACCCCCACGGTAACTACGCCCACAGAGCCAGACCCATCTCGACAGGCGTAGACAGTTCCGCGTGGTAGGGCGTCACGCGCACGGACACGCCCAGGTGGCCGCTCAGAGATGTCGTGAACGAGCCGCAATACGTCGTTGTCGATGTCGAGCTCGCCTCATCGTCAGGAGTGAGTTCCGTGTACGCGATGCTGTCTAGCGGAGCGTGGATGTCCACGATGTCCATCTTGCCCACGGCGACTTCTACCCGCAGGTCCGCAGGCGTCAGACCGCCTACGTCCACGGAGACCCACGCCTGGATTGCGTCACCGGCCTCGACGACCTCGGGAGCGTCGACCATCGTGTCGACGATGCGCACGTCGGACCAACCCTTGCGCGCTCGGCGCTTCCAAGCGGCGAGCTCTTCGGCGACGCAGGCTCCCTCGGCCTCCAAGTGGCGACGTCTCTCGGAGAGCGGCTCGTAAGCCTGTCGCGCGTAGTCGGCGACCATCCTCTGGCTGTTGAACAGCGGAGCCAGCTCTCGCACACACCTCTTCATTCGGCGGACCCAGGCGCGGGGCACGCCCCGCGCGTCGAGGTCGTAGAACTCGGGAACGACTTCGCGCTCGAGGATGCTATAGAGCGTGTCGGAGTCCAACGCGTCGAGGTCGTCGTCGTTCGCGGCGCCTTCAGCCGTGCCGTCGATGGCCCAGCCGACCGGTTCCACGCCAGCGTCGAGGGTGTCCTCGTACGCCTCCGCCCACCATCCGTCCAAGACGCTCAGGTTGGGAATGCCGTTCATCACCGCCTTCATGCCGCTCGTGCCGGACGCCTCGTGAGGCCGGCGGGGCGTGTTCAGCCAGACATCGACGCCGGCGGTCATCAGCTGGCCCACGTAGATGCTGTAGTTCTCGATGTAGAGCAGGTTGCGCTCGACTCCGGCCTCCTGCGCGAAACGTACCACGCGTTGGATCTCTTCCTTGCCACCGTGGTCATCCGGGTGCGCCTTGCCTGCGATGATGAACTGCACCGGCCGCTCGACATCGACCAAGAGAGCGCGAAGTCTGTCGGGATCTCGCAGTAGCATCGTCAGCCGCTTGTACGTGGCCGCCCTCCGCGCGAAGCCGATTGTGAGGGCCCTTGGGTTCAGCACAGCGGTAGCGTCGCGTATCTCGCTGGCGGGAGCTCGGCGCGCCTTCAGGCCGCGGGACAGGTCCGCCTGGGCGAAGCTGACTAGGCGTTCTCTGGCGCGGACGTGCGCGCGCCACAGCTCGGCGTCGGGAATGCTGTCGACGCGGCGCCACGTCTCCGGCTCGTGCGGCGCCGATCGCCAGCGCGGCCCAATGTGCGTGTCGTAGAGGTCCGCGACCTCTCCGCCCACCCACGTCGCCGTGTGGACGCCGTTCGTGACGTGTCCAATCGGCGTCTCGTCCACGGGCGTCTCGCCCCACACGCGGCTCCACATGCCGCGCGACACCTCGCCGTGCAAGCGACTGACGCCGTTGGCATGCCCGGACGTTCTGAGGGCGAACGTCGTCATGCCGAAGCCACCCTCGCCGGGCGCTGTTTGGCCGAGGGCGAGGAAGTCCCGCCACGGGAGACCCATCTCGTCCAGGTATGGCGTGACGTGTGGGCGCACGAGGTCGTGTTCGTAGACCTTGTTGCCGGCAGGGACGGGGGTGTGCGTCGTGAACGCGTTAGATGCGCGCACGATCTCGAAGGCGGTGTCGAGAGCCATCCCGGCGGACACGCGCCGCCTGAGCCGCTCCAGGGTCAGGAACGCAGCGTGGCCCTCGTTGATATGGTAGACCTCTGGACGGCGGCCAAGGGCGTGGAGCAGTCGCACGCCACCAATGCCCAGCACAAGCTCCTGGCGGAGGCGGTGGTCCTCGTCGCCCCCGTAGAGACGGTCGGTGATGCCGCGCAAACGGGGCGGATTGGCCTCGAGGTTGGTGTCAAGCAGATACAGTGGGGTGCGACCTACATCCGCGCGCCACGCCCCCGCGGTCACTTCCTCGCCGCCAACCGTCAGGCTGACTGTAAGCGGCTTGTCGCCGTCGCGCACCTGCTTCATCGGCAATTGGGACGGGTCGTTGTAGGGATAGCCCTCTAGCTGCCAGCCGTCCGGCGTCAGGCGCTGCTGGAAGTACCCCCGGTGGTAGAACAGCCCGACGGCCACGAGCGGCAGAGCCAGGTCGCTCGCCGCCTTCAGGTGGTCCCCCGCGAGGACGCCCAGGCCGCCTGAGTAGATGCGGAAGAACTCGGCGACCCCGTACTCAGCGCAGAAGTAAGCCACGGTGGCCCCTTCGGACGGCTCGGGCTCGGGGCGCGACGTGTATTCGTCTTGTCGTTCCACTTCCCGCGCGAGGCGGAATCGGAACGCGTCGTCCGCCGCTAGGGCGGCCAGTCGGTCTGCGGGGACGCGCCCGAGCAGGGCCACGGGATTGTGGTTTGCGTCCTCCCAGGCATCCGGATCGATGTCGCGGAACAGCGTCGCCGCCGAGTGATTCCAGTGCCACCAGAAGTTGCCCGCCAAGGAGCGCAAGCCCTGTAGCTCCGATGGGATCCTCGGCGTGCTGCGAAACGAGCGAATCGGCTTCATGCAAGGGTGACCCTAGTTGTGTCCGCGCGACGCTACGGCGCCGGGCATGCGCTACGCGCGGACGCCGTTGGCGACCTCGAGGACCGCCGCGCGCTGCTTTCCGTTCATGCGTATCCACGGTCTCACGGCCCGCACGGCCGCGATGGCTTCGTCAGGCGCGCAGCCGGTGGACACCAGGTACGCCGCCGCCAGCGTCGGAGCTCGACCCACGCCCGCGTGGCAGTGGATGTAGACCTTGCGGCCCAGAGCGAGCTGACCGGTGATGAACCGGACTCCCTGCGCCAACTGATTCTTGTCGGGCGCCCTGCCGTCGTCGCTAGGCAGCCACAGGTGCGCGCGAAGATCTCCCATGTCGTCCATGCGCTCGCCCTGCAAACTCACCACGGCCTCGATACCTTGCTCTCGTAGCGCCGCCGCGCGTCGCTCCGTGATCCTGCCCCCCACGCACACTTGTGGGTTCACCCAGGTGAGACGCGACCGTCTGTCAAAGAAGGACCAGACGTCCTTCAGGAGTCGTACGGAGGCGTACCACGCGGCCGTATACCATGCGTAGTCGCTGTTCGCCGAGCGAGGCATACGGGTCATCCGCGAGTGTGGGGCTGGCCGAGGGCCGCTGGCGCGCGCGCCTTGCCCAGGCCCGTTGCGAGCACGATCAGTGTCAGGACGTAGGGGAGCATCTTCAGGAACTCGTCGGGGGCGCCGACTCCCATCGCCTCCAGCCGTAACTGTAGCGCGTCGACCAGCCCAAAGAAGAGCGCGGCCGCCGCCACGCCCGCAGCGTGCCATCGTCCGAAGATGACGATAGCGATGGCGATGAAGCCACGGCCGGCGGTCATATTCTCGATGAATGTCGGCACGCCGGTCAGCAGAAGGTAGCCGCCGGCGAGGCCGCCCATGCCTCCGCCTATCAGCACGCACGTGGCGCGAAGGCGTCGCGCGGAGATTCCTACGGTATCCAACGCGCGCGGATGCTCGCCCGCCGCCTGGACCGCGAGACCCAGACGCGCGTGGTGCAGGAGGACATACCCCAGGGACGCGACGGCGAGCGCCGCGCCGTAGAGAGCCACGCGGGCGCCTTCGCCGAACCCGGCGACCCTTACGACATCTGTGTACAGCATGCGGTTCAGGAACGCCGTGGCCCCGAACGCCGTGAGGTTGATCGCCGTGCCCGTGACGATCTGGTCCGCGCCACGCCCGACAGTGAAGTACGCGAAAACGCCCGCGAGCAGCACGCCGGACGCCCCGGCCATAGCCAGGCCGAGCCACGCCCCGGCGCCCGGCATTCCCCGACCGAGGTGAGCTCCCGCCATGCCCGCAAACGCTCCCGTCAGCATGATGCCTTCGAGACCGATGTTGATGACGCCCGACCTCTGCGCCCAAGTCTCGCCCGCAGCGGCCAGCAGAATCGGTATCGAGAGCCGAACGGCAGCGGTGAAGAGCTCGATAGCGAAATCCATGCGTCCCCCCAGGTTCCTTCGCACTCAGGTGGCTCCCGCAGCTCGCACACCGAGGATAGCTCGTGGCAGGAACGGCAGCAGGAGCGCGGTCGCGGCCGGCAAGAAGCTCAGTCCGGCCAGCACGGGGGCGAGTCCCACCGCGTTGGCCACCGCGCCGATGGGGAGCATGACCAGACCCGCCGTACCCCACGCCCCGCCCATCACGAAGCTGGTCGCTAGGTTCGAGGGATGCTCCATCGTCTCCTGACCCAGCACGATGTAGAGCGGGGTAGTCAACTGGAGGATCAGATTCGCCCCAAGCAACAGCAGCGGGAACGCCAGGCCCTCGGCCCGCAGGGCCAGCAGGAAGATCGGCGTGGGCGCCACGAGCGAGAAGAGCAAGAGCGGAAGGCGCGCGAACCGATCCGCCAGCACTCCGCCACCCAGCATCCCGACCGACCCGAACAGTATGAATCCGGAAAGCACCAGCGACCGGCGCATGTCCGAGAGCCCCAACTCTCGGTCAAGGTACAGAGATAGGAAGTTGAGGAAC
Organism: uncultured bacterium; assembly: GCA_964473525.1. Classification (GTDB taxonomy): domain Bacteria; phylum Poribacteria; class WGA-4E. The sequence goes on along the minus strand of CAYYPK010000002.1, from coordinate 329,996 downwards.
CCTAGAATCACCAGCGTGCGCACGGTGACGATGAGGTAGAGGACGAACAGCGACCGGCTCCAGAACGGCCCTGCGTTCGGCTGGACCTCATTGTCCCGCGCTACGGCGATGTACATACGGCCGAACGTCACGCACAGCGCGAGCCCAACGACCATGGAGGGAGCGAACGCCGCGGTAGACCACGATGCATACGCCAGCATGAGGAGCAACGGACCCACCGCCTGGCCGAGATTCCCGCCAACGATGAAGAATGACATGCCCAGCCCACGCGCGCCCTTGCTGAGCCGCGAGGCGGCCACCGCGGACTGCGGGTGGAACGCCGCGACACCCAACCCGCCGACCAGCATTAGCAGAAAGGCCGCAGGCAGATTCGGCGCGATACCGAGGAGCGACATGCCTACCGCGGCCGTCCCAACGCCGACCAGGAGGAACGGCGCTTTGACGTCGCGATCAGCCAACCAAGCGAAGCCCACCTGCCCAATGGACGTCGAGGCGGCAACCGTGGCGGCGAGGGCGCCGGCGAGGAACGCACGGTAGTTCTCTGGAGCGACACGATCCAGTAAAATGGGCAGGATGAACGGCACCGACAGCGCGTACGCGTCGACAACGCCGTGCGTTAGGGTGAGCCAGAGGAGTTGTGTGCGTGCCTTCGTGGGCTGGAACATACGCCGGCCGGCGTTCCTCTCGGTTCGGGAGTGAGATGAATGTTAGCGCCCGGCCAGAGCGGCGACTAGCAGTCGGGTACACGCGTAGCGGTAACGCTGGCGCGCGATGGGTCGTTCCTTCCGACGACGACCGTGCATACTCGACGCGAGTCCGTGAACCGGAACACGAGGCGCGCTCTGCGCCCACATTGGTGATCGATGCTCCTTAGCCGCTACACCATGCTACGTGAGCGAACGTACGATGTCTTGGAGAAGGCAGCGTCACCGGACGACACTCTGAGCAAAGTAGCGGACTACGTCCTTCTCATCCTCATCGTCAGCAACATCGCGGCGGTGACGCTCGAGACGATTGAGACCCTGTACGACCGCTTTGGACTCTTCTTCGAGGCGTTCGACCGGTTCTCGGTGGCCGTATTCAGCGCGGAGTATGTGCTCCGCATCTGGGCGTGCACCGCCGACCCTCGATACGGGGGCGGGATACGCGGCCGGCCGCGCTACGCGCGCTCTGCCAACGCCATCATCGACCTGCTGGCCGTGGCGCCGTCATACTTCCCAGCGACGTTCCTGGACGCCCGCGCCGTGCGGACGTTCCGGCTCTTCCGCCTGCTCCGACTCATGAAGGTCGGGCGGTACACCCGGTCGGCGCAGACGCTCATGCACGTCATGACGGCGAAGAAGGAGGAACTGTACACCGCCATCTTCGCGCAACTGGTGCTGATCTCCGTCGCATCGAGCCTGATGTACTACGTCGAGTACCAGGCGCAACCCGACGTGTTCGCCAGCGTGCCCCACGCCATGTGGTGGGGAGTCTCGACACTCACGAGAGTAGGATACGGCGACATATACCCAATCACGCCCCTCGGGAAGGTGCTCGGGTCGATTGTCTCGATCACCGGGGTAGCGTTCATCGCGATGCCGGTAGGCATCATCGGCTCGGGATTCGTGTCTGCCCTCCACGGTGAGTCGCTCGAGGCCAAATTCTGCCGCCACTGCGGCGAGAAGCTCTGATGCCCGCCAGATGAGCCGGCGCCTTGCGCCGCATCGGACATGTGGTTCTGCCCTCGCCCGCGCGTCGGCCATGCACCATACCGGGCGACCACAGGCCCGCGAACGCCCCAAAACCCGCCATTCGGCGTCAGCCACCTCGCGCGACGCCCTCTGACGCCTGACTTCTCGCGTGCAAATGCCGTGGCATGGATATTGCCTACAACGGTATGAGGCTCAGGCAACCACCGTAGACCGAAACAGCCCAGGACCGGTCCCGGGATCTGGTAGGGAGATTCCGCGTGGAAATGCCACGCGGAGGAGGGACAGGTCTGTCCGCTGTCAGCGCTAGGAGTCCGCCTAATGGCGAAGCAATCGCAGCGCACGCGACTCGCTTTCACCGTGTCCATGGTCGTGCATGGAGCCGCCGCCGTGGCTCTCACGTTCTACATTCTCGTCGAGAGGGCAATCATCCCGAATCCGTTCGACAACACGGTCCTGCTGGCGCCGCCGCCACCACGTCCTGCTCCGCGTCCACGGATCGCGAAGCAGATCCCGCGGCCGCTGGTTCTGTCCGAAACGCCCGTGGCGACGCAACCGCAGGTAACGACGCGGGCGACGGCGTCCACACTGCCGAAGACCTCGAGCGCGCGCGCTACAAGCGTGCTCCAAGCGGCTCCGCAAGCCGTAGCGGTCAATGTGGCCCTTCCGACGCCGCGAGTGCGCGTGACGCGGCCGAACACGGACGCCCCCGTGGTCGTCACCAGCGTCGATCTGCCGGTCGCCGACAGCGCAGACGCGCTCGCCTACTCAGCCCCCGTGGCGAACGCGGGCGTGGGAGGGGGCCCGAAGGTGGGGCGTTCGGTGGACGGGTTCGCGTCGAAGCCGCCCACGGCACAGATGGGCAAGGCCCGCGGCATCTCCCTCGTACAGCACTTGGGAACGGCGCTGGACGGGTTGGGCGACATGGCGGAGGCGGTCACGATCGGATTCGAGGACGTGCGACCGCTGCCGCCCGGGGAGCCGGGCGGGCGAATCATCGGGACGCACGGCGACATCCGTGGCGTCTTCCGCCTCGTGCGCGTGAAGCACGACCTGTCCGACTGGTGGGCGGACTCGTCCTCCCTGAACGCATTGGCAAAGTGGCTCAACGAGAAGACGAAGATCAAGACGGACATGAACGTCGAGGGAGGCGCCGTCCGGCTGACCGACGCCAACCTACAGAAGTCTCCCATGCTGTGGATGACGGGACACGATCCCGCTATCGTGCAGTCTCAAGGACTCCTGCGCGAGGGTGGCGGCGGGCAGAAGCTCGATACCCGTCTTGGCGAACTGGAGGCGGCGAACCTGCGCAGGTACCTCGTGCAGAAACAGGGCTTGCTGATCTTCGACGACTGCGGCGTGAACGCCCCGTCGCAGGCGATGATCAAGATCTTTCAGGCGCAGATGCGGCTCGTGATGCCGGAGTACGGCATCGAACGTCTGGAGAACGACCACCCCGTGTACAGCACCTTCTACGAACTGGCGGGGCCGCCGGTGGGCTTCGACATCTTCTGGTGGGGCACGCGCCCGCCGAAACGGAACTTCCTGGAAGGTGTCTCCGTAGGAGATAAGCTCGTCGCGCTCATGGTGCGGCGTGACTACATGTGCGCCATGGAGGCCGTGAACCTGCCCACCCGGAGCGTGAACTACTCACCCGGCGTGTACCGCTGGGCGACCAACGTCGTCGTGTATTCGCTCACGACAGGGCTGATATCGGATTACAGCCAGTACGTGCCACGATCGGACATGGCGTCGGCAGCGGACGCCCGGAATACGCCGCCGCAGTCGGCGCGTATAGCTACAACCCCGCTACAACTCGAGGAGTAGGCCGGACGTTCATACCCGAGGGGCGCGTCCGTGCCCCTCGGACGCCGTCTAGACGCAACCGGAGGAGACGCATGGCTGCGGTGGACAGGACGCGCGCGCGGCGTGGCGTCGGCGTTGCGTGCCTCGCATGCCTCGGATTCGTACTGGCGCTGCGGGCGGGCATCGCCGGCCCATCGCCAACCCATGCGCGACCTGCTGGCGACGACGAGCGTGGCTCGCCGCGCGAGGGACGGCCAGCGCCTCGGGCGGGTCGGTTGCCGCCCACCCCGCGCCCTTCCGGCCTGTCGCTGGTGGACCACGTCGGCGCCGCCCTCGATGGCATGGGGGACATGGCCCTGGCGGCATCCATCGGATACGACGAGGTGCTGCCGCTCCCGACGGGTGAGCCCGGCGGGCGTGTTGTGGGTCACGGCAAGGATATCCGTGGCGTGTTCCGCCTCGTGCGCGTCAAGCACGACCTGTCCGACTGGTGGGCCGACGCGGACTCGCTGAACAGCCTCGCCGGGTGGCTTAATAGGGCGACCCCGATCAGGACCGACATGGCGGTCGAGGGCGGAGCGGTACGGCTCACCGATGCCGCCCTGATGAAGTCGCCCATGCTGTGGATGACGGGCCACGATCCGTCCGTCGCGGCCTCCCAGGGGCTCATCCGCGAGGGCGGGGGCGGGCAGAAGTTCGCGAACGACCTGAGCAGCCGCGAAATCGGAGCGCTGCGGAAGTACCTTGTGGATCGGCAGGGCCTGTTGGTGTTCGACGATTGCGGCGTGAACGCTCCCGCCCAGGCGATGGTGAGGATATTCCTTGGGCAGTTGCGCCGTGCGATGCCGGAATACGGCGTCGAGCGCCTCCCGAATGACCATCTCCTGTACCGCTCATACTACGACCTCGGTGGCCCGCCCATTGGATTCGACATCTTCTGGTGGGGAACGCGCCCACCCAGGCGCAACTACCTGGAGGGCATATCCGTTCGTGGGAAGCTCGTGGCCCTGATGGTGCGCAGGGACTACCTGTGCGCCATGCGGACGGTGAGCCCCCCGTACCGGGGAGTGAACTACTCTCCGGGCGTCATGCGCTGGGCGACGAACGCCGTCGTCTACTCCTTGACGACCGGTGGCATCGCGGACTACCGCGGGTACCGACCTGCGAAGGACAGGGATGTCGAGCCGGCTCACGAGACGGCCCCACCAGTGGCGCGCATCGCGACGACGCCCGTCGACCTGCGCCGGTAAGCAGGGCTCGTCGGGCTAGTGGGTCTGATACCCGGAACGGTCCACGTTGCCACCATATTTCATGGCGTAAACAAACAGGTTCGTCATGAACCGGTAGACGTTCGGCGATCGGCGAAGGCGCAGCATGGTGCGGCTCTCGACCTCGGTAGTCTCCATCGCGCACATGTAGTCTTTTCGGTTGTATAGCACTGCGAGTCGGCCGCCGATGAAGATGCCCTTGTGCGTGCGGAATTTCGACGCCTTCGGGCTGTTCTCGGAGCCCCAGAAGATGTCACCGCCCTCCGGCGGCCCAGGTAATTCGTAGTAGATCGTGTACACCTCATGCGTCGGCATCACATCGATCAGGTCGTATTCCGGTAGCGCGCGTTCGAGCTCTTGCTTCACTCTCTCGGCCAGGAGCCCGTTCCATCCGCAATCGTCGAAGAACAGGGTGCCGCCGCGCTCTACGAGGTATTGGCGCAGGCCGACGATCTCCGCGTCGCTTAGGCCGTCCACGAGCGCGCCGCCAAGCTCAAGCTGGCGAGACACGGTGATGTTGCGGTCGTGACCCGTCATGATGAGCATGGGCGAGTCTAGGATGCGCGGGTCGTCAAGAGCGAGGGCGCCTCCGGCGAAGCGCATATCGCCTCGTATCGGGGAGTGCTCGGCCATCCACTGAAAGAGACTCGTGGTTGCCGTAGGATCCTGCCACCAGTCCGACAGCCGGTGCTTCACGCGCAGCAGGCGAATGTGACCGTCCACCGATCGGCCAGACCCCCGCAGGACGGCTCCCAGCGTGTCATCCGGGAGCAGCTTGGGCGGCACGGAGCGGTCCAAGATGCCCAGATTGGACGCCTTCGCCGCCCCGGTGTCGGCCAGGCCGATGCCCGAGCCCTCCGACGTTGCGCCGGCCGCCCTGACACGACCTGTAATCACGCCACGACCGCTCTTCGCCCCTTGCGGCGTTGAGGCCGCCATGGACGCCCCAGCAGCTATGTCAACCGGGCGCAGATCCGCGACCGTCGGCAGGCCCGCCAACTGGTCACTGAGCGGATCGCTGGTCACGTCGACGGTTCGCGATACCAGGTCCATCGTACGTTCGACGACCTCAGGTATCATGTCCGGAGACGCCGTGTCGGGCAGCAAGGCGTCCGGGCGCTCAAGCGTGCGGGTCGACGTCTGCCTTGACACGCCCTTCCGGGGGAGTGTCAGTCGCGGCGTGGCTCGGCGTGCTGCTAGCCACGTCACAGCGAAACGCTCCGGCTCGGACATAAGATCACGGTCCTTCGCGATATGGACCGCTACCGCAAGCGCGACCGCGACGTGGGCGATGACGGACGCGACGGCCGCAAGTCGACGCGGGCGCCCTCGGCGTGACTTCATCGGTTGCATGCTGGGTTCCCGTCGCCACCGCGGCGCTACATACTCAAAGGATACCACCATGGTGGCGGACCTGCTGGACGGCCGGAAGATCGCTCGACCTATCGAACGCGCGCTGGCGGCGGATGTCGCGGCGTTCGCGCAGGAGACGGGAGTCACGCCCCGCCTGGTCGTTGTGCTGGTCGGCGACGACCCGCGGTCACAGTCGTACATCAGAACCAAGACGCGCGTGTGCGAACGCGCTGGTATCGACGACGAGACAAGGGTGCTGCCGCAAGACTCGTCGGAGGCGGGCGTCGTCGCGTTGGTCCACGAGCTGAACGCCGATCCCACCGTACACGGCATCCTGGTCCAGGATCCGTTGCCTGAGCACATCTCGCCGCTGAACGTGCTGCTGGCCATCGACCCCGGGAAGGATGTCGACGGCTTCCACCCGCACAATGTTGGGCTGGCCGCTATCGGCGCGCCCGTGTTCGAATCGTGCACGCCGAGGGGTATCGTACGGATGCTGTCGATCGCGGGTCACGATCCTGCTGGGAAGCACGTGGTGATCGTCGGCCGGTCCAACCTTGTCGGCAAGCCGCTCATGAACATGCTCGTGCAGAAGGCGAAGGGCGCGAACGCCACGGTGACGGTCTGCCACACGGGCACGCCGGATGTCGCGGAGCACACGCGCTGCGCCGACATCGTCATCGTGTCGGCCGGGCGTCCCGAGATCATCACCGGCGACATGCTGAAACCTGGCTGCGTGGTCGTGGACGTGGGTATCAACCCCGTGGACGACGACACGGCGGACCGCGGCTACCGCCTTGTGGGAGACGTGCACTTCCGGTCAGCCAGCGAGGTGGCCGGGGCCATCACGCCCGTGCCGGGCGGCGTAGGGCCGATGACCTGCGTCATGCTGGCGGAGAACACCTTCCGCGCCGCGCGGCTACAGACGTCAGGCGAGGCCGAGCCACCGGCATGACCGACGCACTCCTATCCGTTCGCGGTCTGCGCACGCACTTCTTCCTAGATGAGGGAACCGTGCGCGCCGTCGACGGCGTGGACATAGACGTCCGTCACGGCAGGACGCTGGGTGTAGTCGGTGAGAGCGGCTGCGGGAAGAGCGTCACGGCGTTTTCGATCCTGCGGCTTGTGTCGCGACCTGGCCGCATCGTGGACGGCGACATCACCTTGCGCCGCGAAACAGGGAGTGTGGCCCTCACGGATCTCGACGAGGACGGCGCCGCGATACGGGACATCCGCGGCGCGGAGATCGCGATGATCTTCCAGGAGCCGATGACATCGCTGAGTCCCGTGCACACGGTGGGCAGTCAGATCGTCGAGGCGGTGCGGCTGCACACGGACTTGCGGGGAGCCGCAGCCCGCGACAGAGCCGTGGAAATGCTCGACCACGTGGGCATCCCCGACGCGAGGACGCGGTTCCAGCAGTACCCTCACGAGATGAGTGGAGGAATGCGTCAGCGCGCCATGATCGCGATGGCGCTGTCGTGTCGCCCGTCACTGCTCATCGCGGACGAACCAACGACAGCGCTCGACGTGACGATACAGGCCCAGATCCTCGAGCTCATGCGCGACCTGCAGGCGGAGTCGGGCATGTCCATCCTGCTCATAACACACGACCTTGGGGTCATCGCCGAGATGGCCGACGAGGTGGCCGTGATGTACCTGGGACGCGTCGTCGAGTTCGGGATGACCGAGCAGATATTCAGCGCGCCGAAGCACCCGTACACGCGTGGGTTGCTCCGCTCGATCCCGGACCTGGACGCGCCACGCGCCGACCGCCTGGAGGCTATCGACGGCTCCGTGCCCGGGCCGTTCCGTCGCATCGATGGGTGCCCGTTCCATCCCCGCTGCCCAGACGCAGTCGAGGGCGTGTGCGATGTCGGCGACAGGCCTCCGCTCCTGGCGGCGGACGGTGGCGGCAAGGTCGCTTGCCCGGTGGCGCGCGGCGACGTTCACGACGGATAGGCGCGCGGCGCGTAGGGATGGATGTCTCGTCAGGAGCCGCTTGCGGGAGTCGCCCTGAGTCTACGCGCGGAAGAGGCGGAATTCCGAGAACCTAGTGACTACCCAGTGCCAGTCGTAGTGGCCGTCGGCGTACAGCCCCACGTGCAAGGGGGCCGAAGGAGTGAACGGCTCCTCGCCGGACAGTAGCCACGATTCCCCGTCGCGGCTGCACAGCGTGCGAACGCTCCTGCCATCGAACTCCAGGCGCAGATGGAGTGGCTCGGCCTTTGGCAACATACCTCGGCCAACGGTGGCGGCCTCGTCCCGAAGACGGACGACTGTCCGCATGTCGTCCAGACCCATGAACCACTTGCCAACAAGAGCGTATTCGTCGTGGGCGGCCCACAGCAGGAGCCCGCCGGCCGCGCGGTCGACCGTCCTCACCACGGCTTCCACCGCGAACGGCCCGTCGACACGCCGAAGGAAGTGCGGACATTCTGGGGGCTCCGTTCGTCCGACTACCTTCATGGGGGCGTTCATGACCAGTCCAACGCCCGCATCGTACCGCCACTGCGAGCCGTGCATGGGATCCCGCCACTCCCACGGCCCGCCGGCAGCCGTCGGCGGCCCGACGGAGGGGTCTACCCGCAGGTACGCTGGGGAGACCTCAGCGGGCGTCAGGTACGGATGACGTAGCGCCGCTCGTGGCGTCGCCTCGATGTAGTGGCGCAGTTCGTCGCACATCGCAGGGAACTCGTCGTGCCTGCCGTCGTCAATGAGACGACCCTCGAGCTTCATGAACAGCCGACGGTGCAGGAAGGGCGTGGCGCCGCTGTCCATGGAGCGTAGCCACAGCTCGACGGCCCTATCGTGGAGCCCTCGCCGTCCGTACTCATCCCCGATTATCTCGAAGTACTCGGGGGCCTGGGCGACGTATCCCGTGGCCGACTGTAGCCGACGCATGGCAACGATCCCCGCGTCCAGGTGCCGCTCCGCGTCAGGCAGGGGCTCGCCGCTCAGCATCATCATGTAGGCGAGATTCATGTGGCCTTCGAACGTCATCTGCGTATCGGACAGGTAGATCGCATGTTCGAGGCTGCGCTCGTAGAGCTCGATGGCCAGCTTGCGCTCGTCCTCGCGCTCGCGCTCGACGTATAGGTCCGCCATGCCATGGATGGCTCTGGCCAAGCCCTTGCCGTCGCCGTGCTTCCGACAGACGGCCTCCATGGTCATGAGATATCGGATGGCGTGGGGCCACAGTGACGCGTCTCGCCGCGCGCGGTGCATGTAGTCGTGCGCAACGCAGTAGTAGGCGTAGTCGATGCCCTCGTAGTAGGGAACGTCCTCGAGCGCCTCCTCCAACTGGCGAGTCGCCGCCAGTCGCTCCGTCTTCGAGGGCAGCATCTGGAGCGAGGTGCACAAGCAGGCAAGGAGGGCGACGCGAGCGGGCGAGGCGTGGCGATCCCCAACGAGACGCAGGCCTTCCCGCGCCGTCTCGCCCGCCTCGGCTTTGCGCTGTTGCCAATGCCGGGCATAGGCGAGACGGGCGTGGAGCATCGCGATGTATTCGGTGTCCTTCCCAAGCCTCCGCGCGAGGGCGATGCCTTCGAGGAACCGCTCCTCGGCTTGGCCGTTGTCCCCCAGTCGCGCGCGGACATAGCCCAGCGTGACGGCTACGTCCAGGACGCGCTCGGTGTCCTGGCGCGCCTCGTCATCGCGCATAAGCACGTCGAGGGCGCGTTCGTAGTGTTCGATTGCGGTGTCGTTAAGGTAGAGGCTTCGGTCTCGGTCTCCAGCCGCGACGAGGCAGTCGACCGCCTTCGCTCGCACGTCGGCGGCGGCGTAGTGCAGACCGATCTCCCCAATGCGCTCCGCGACGTCACGATCGGCCCCGTCCTCGAGCGCGTGCGCGACACGGAGGTGGATCTTCGCGCGCCTCGCCTCGGGTACGGAGCTGTACACGGCCTCCTGCAGCAGGACGTGACGGAACCCGAACAGCTTCCGTGTCCGAGACACGTGCTCGACGACGAGCTGTCGTCGGCGCAACTCCCCAAGCGCGGACCCGACCCGTGTTGGATCGCTGGCCACCGCCCACAGGAGTTCCGCGCTGAACTGCGGTCCGATGACCGACGCAATCTCGAGCGCCTCGCGCGCTTCCGGCGGGAGCGGCTCGATCCGGCGGATCACCGCCTCCTGGATCGTCTCTGGCACAGGCGTCTTGAGGAGCCGCTCCTCCGTCATAGCTCCTTCGACAACAGGCCGAAGGGCCTCTTCGATGAACAGGGGATTCCCGCCGCAGCGGTAGAGGACCGTCGACGCCAGCGCCTCGGAAATGGGATCCACGCGCGTGAGCGACCGCGCCAGCTCGACGGCGGAGCAGCAATCGAGGTCTTCGAGATAGATGGGGGCGTAGCGCTCCGCCAGGCCTCTTCCCGCCGCCAGGAGGCCACCCCGTTCGCCGTCCATGGGTGGGCGGTAGAGCGCCACGAGAAACAGCGGGGCGTCGGCGGCCACGTCGGCAAGCCGCCACGCGAGCTGCGCCGTCGGCGCGTCCGCCCAGTGACAGTCGTCGATGACGAGCACCGTGGGGCGCTTCCACGCCAAACCCAGGAAGAACGCGTGCAGGGCGTGCAGCACGTCTCCCTTCGCCTGCTGCGCCTCGGGCGCCGTGCGCGTCGCCTCCGCGTCGTCCGCGCCGACGAGGAACCCGGCGAGCACATCGGTGATGTTCGTGATCTCCCCGCGCGCGAGTTCGGTCTCGTGGAGCAACGCCTTCCGCAGTGCGCGGCTGAGCTCGCAGCGACCAAGAGCCTGCGGTTGGATGTCCAGACTGGCCAGTCGTCCGTTGAGCGCCTGCCGCAGCGCCTGCAATCCCCTCGGAGCGTGCGCCTCGGCGCCGCCCCAGAACCACGTGACGGCGTCGCCATGGTGGCGATTGGAGTGCGCCCGCAGTTCCGCCGCGAGGCGCGTCTTGCCCACCCCGGCGTGGCCGCCGACGGTTGCCATCTGACCGGCGCCTGACGCGCACCCGGCCAGCATGTCCCTGAGGGCGCTGAATTCTCTAGCCCGCCCGATTAGGGGCGTAGTGTACGTGGGGCCTGCCCCAGAATGGGCGGGGCCGAGGGTGTCTGTGTCGTCCATCATGGTTCTGTCCACTCGTGACGGGATAGAGTGCACGCGCGGCGTGTTAGCAGTCGCAGGGCGTCCGACCGCATTTCGGACAGCCGTCCGCGTAGCGCCGCGCGCAGTCGGCCATGGGAATGTCGAGCAAGCTAGCGAGTGTTGTCAGCCACGCAAGGACATCACTCATCTCCTCGGTGAGACGCTGCTTGTCCCGGGGATCGCGGCGGATCTCCTTCGCGAGTTCGCCGACCTCCTCGACAAACCAAGTAAAGGTGCCGTCGACCCCCCGGGCGGCATCGCGCTCGTAGTACGTGCTCTCGATGATCTTCTGGAACGCGCCGATTCCCGGATCCTGGGCATCGGGCGTGGTACGGGTGGCAACGGTCTGCTGACGCACTCGATTCCGCCTCCTACTGTCCGACGCGCCGAGCCCTACGCGCCGGTATCCGATGCGCCCGCGGCCTCTCCGACGGCCGCCGACGCCAATGTGTGCTGAACCTTGGATGCGACCTCGTCAGATACTATAGACTCCATGCACAGGTTCTTGTCACGAAGTTTGCATCCTCGCCGGTAGCACGGCATGCACGGCAGGGACGCCTGGACGATGCCGTGACCAGCTCCGACGGGACCGTGCCGTTCTGGGCTCGTGGGCCCGAATAGCGCGACCACCGGCGTACCGACCGCGGCTGCGATGTGCATCGGGCCGGAATCCGCGGTTACGTAGGCGTCGCAGCGCTCAATGAGCGCGGCGAGCTGGAACAGGTCGCAACGGCCGACAGCGTCTACGACCCGCAAACCGCGCGCATCCCTCAAGAACGCGTCACGCAGCGGCTCGTCTGACACGACGCCGGTGATAATCACGCGCGCGCCCGACTCCACGAGCGACCGCGCGACTGCCGCGAACCGCTCAGGCGCCCAACGCTTCGTCGGCCACGTAGTAGCAAGATGCATGCCCACGACAGGGCCGGTGAGCCCCGCTTCCGCAAACAGGTCGTCGGCGAACTCACGATCGCCCTCGTCGTGCCAGAAGTAGGTGGACGTGTCGTGCCGCGCGACGTCGACGGGCGCGACGAGCGCCAGCGGGCGCATGTACCGGCTGGTTTCGTGTCCACCCGCGTCGGCGCAACTGTGCGTAAGGAACAGCCCACGGCCGGCGACGCGGGCGCCCACACGGACGGGTATCCGCGCGAGCCACGCCATGACCGCGCTGCTCACGGATGTCGGGTGCCACACGATCGCCGCGTCGAACGACCGCTGGCGCAGGTCGCGCGCCACGGTGAAGACGCTGCCGCTCGGACGGTCGTCCTTGTCCCACGCGATGACCTCGTCCACATCCGGATGGCGTTCCATCATCGAGCGCACGAGAGGACGTACCTGTAGCGCGATATGCGCGGACGGTTGGGCAAGCCGTAGGGCGCGCAGGGCGGGTCCCAGGAGCACCATGTCGCCGATCCACCCGCCCGTGTGCGTGCCCAGGATGGAGCCGAATTCACGCAGGACTCAGCCGCTCCCGGCTTCCGCCGCTCCCAGCGACTCGACCTCGCTCCAGACCCGCTCCACGGTGATGAGCTGCATACAGACGTTGTCGCGGCAGCGATTGCTGAACTGCTTGCATGGGCTGCACTCGACGTGTTCACGGATGGCCACATGAGGCGCATGGCGCGGCGCGAATCGCTCGAAGTTGCCCGGCCCGAAGAGCGCCAGTGTGGGCGTGCCGAGGGCGACCGCGAGGTGCATGGGCCCAGTGTCGTTAGAGATGAACTTCGCGCACCGCTCCAGCACTCCAGCGAGGACACCCAGCGGCAAGTCCATGAGGACCGTCGCGTTGTTTCCCAAGCTCTCGGCGATGCGCTCGGTAGCGTCACGGTCCTTCGCGGCGCCAACGACGACCACGCGCATGCCATCGTCGATAGCGCGCCGCCCGATCTCCGCGAATCGCTCGGGCATCCAGGCGCGCGGCTTCCACCCGGCGCCAGGGAAGATGCCCAGGAGGCCGCCCGAGGACGGGTCCACGCCGTGACGCGCGAGCACGTCGGTGGCGGCCGACCGGTCCTCGGCCGAGACGAACACCTCGGGTCGCGCGTCGCCGTCGTCGAGGTCGAGAGGGCGAAGCGCGGCGAGCGCGTGTTCCGATGCGTGTTCCGACGGGTCCAGGGCCACTCGGTTGGTGTCCAGCGCCGTGCCGCCTATCCGTTGCGGCACGCGCGCGAGGAACGCCATACCCGCCGTTTTCAGCTTGCGGTGTAGGTCGATGCTCGTCGTATAGCCGCCACGGCGGATACGCCGCACGAGCGACGCGACCGAGGCAATGTCGCGGTTCGTTCGCGCGCGGTCCATCGTCAGCACCTCGTCGACGTGGGGATTCGACGCGTACAGCGGCGCGAACGGGGTCGAGGTCAGGAGGGCGATGTGCGCGGACGGGAAAGCCTCGCGGAGGGCGCGGGCGGCGGGCGACGTCAGCACGACATCGCCGAGTGAACCCAGCCTGATGATGAGGAAGCGGCGCATGGTCAGCCGTCGGGTGTAGGGCTAGAAGCTGATGGAGAGGATCTTCTGCTCGTGTCGCAGGGCCAGTCGCGTCATCCCGACGCCGATGGCGGCGCCGACGAGCACGTCGCCCGGATAGTGCCTGCCGAGGTACACGCGGGCAAACGCGACGCCTCCCGCCACAGTGTAGAACGCGACGCGCCAACGTGGGTAGCGATGCGCCAGCGTGGTGGCGGTCGAGAATGCCACTGCTGCGTGACCCGACGGCATGGAGTGCCGATCGGAGGGAGTCAGCGGGCGCGATCTACCAGCGAGCCGTTTCAGGGCGTCACTTGTCAGGGCCGACGCGGCGAACCCGGCGCCCAGGAGCATCCCCGTGTCGCTCATTCTGTCGGGGGCCAGCGCAGCCGTCAGAACTGCGGCGGCTATGGTGTATTTGCTGTGGCCGAAGTCGTTGAGGACCGGGACGACATCGTCCAGTAGGTCGCCCCTCATATCGTCATGGATCCGCTCGAACAGGTACCGATCCACTGCCGCCGTTGCTGGTGGAACGCTGAGCATCGCCAGCGCCATCGACGCGATCAGGATGCTCCTTCCCATAGCGAACCCGTAGCAGACGGTCATTCCGAAACGTCGCCCACGCTGATCTTGCATTCTGGCTGTAAGTCTCCACGCGTAGAGTGTCGAATCCGTCCACGACGGTCCTGACTTCGACGGGATCGCCCCACACGGCGCGCAACTCCCCAATGCGCTCCGCTGTGTTGTTGCGGTCGCGTCGGATGATGGCCCGCACGACGCCACCCACTGCGAGCAACCCAGCCGCGAAGGCCACCTTCTGCGCCGTCCTCCCAAAGCCGTAGGCGGCATTTGGCGGCGCTGCCAATGCCGCGGTCAATGCGATGGCTGTCAGTGCTCTGCGCATGGGATCGCTCGCCTAGCGCGCTGGCATGCTGCCGGAGCGCGGGCCTTCTGGGTGGTAGGTTAGCACAGCTCCGGCGTCGTTTGGCGTCACGGCCACAACGGCGCGCTTCTCGCCGTCGCGCGCTCTGGCCGCGAACTCGACGCCCTCGGGGAGCACGAGCAGCGTCGCGCGCGCCTGCGCGTCGGTGTCGTAGAACGACATGCCTCCGCCCAGAGCGTTCGCGTCGAGGGCGACGCGCTTGCCACCGTCGGGTCCCAGCAACCACAGCCCGCTGCCCGCCTCGCTGACCTTGAGCGCCACCTGGCTGCTGTCCTGCGTGCCCCGAACGGAGACCAGGCCGCCTCGTTCGTCGGACGTGATGAGCGCGGCGAGGGCGTTGTCAGATCCCCAAAGAGCCAGCACGCCACCGTCGTCGTCCGCGGCGATGCTAACACGCCGCTCGCCGTTGGCGCCGATGACGTCGATCGCGCGGCAGGTCAGCCGGTCTATGTGCTGCGGAGTCCCATCCGTCTGACCGCGGGCATCCTGCGTAAGCACGCTCGACGCGATGTGGCCCATGAACACCAGCAGGCCGCCGAGGAACATGTACAGTGCGTTGCGCTTCATCGACTGACGCCCCTTCGAGTTGCCCCTACATCGTGTGAGTGTCAGTGTAGCGGACTCCGCCGTGCGCTGCATTCGGAGGAAGGCGAGTGGCGGCGCGAAGCACGGCGCGTCTGCCCCACACGTCGTGGCTGGCGAGCCAGCGCCTCGCGCGCCGCGCGTCGAGCTGGTATCGTCTGACATCAGGCTAGCACATCGTTCGAGGCTCGCCCGTCGAAGCCGACCTTGACCCCGCTACCCAGGAGGATTGCATGGCGCAAGAGCCACCACCATCGCCGGCCGACCACGTTGACGCGGCTGTTCTCTTGCCTATCGTGCGGAAGTCCTTAGGTCGCGACATTCAGTCCTTGGGAGAGTGGTCGTCGAAGCCCCTCGCGGGGATAGGCGGTCAGACCATTCTGCTGTTCGAGGGGGCGACCGGCGACTCCGAGGCTGTGGCATGGAAACTGGTCCTCAAGTGCCTCGACAGCTCCTCCGGCACGGACGACCCCAAGGCCGTTCGCTACTGGCGTCGAGAGGCCGACGTATACGAGTGCGGCGTGCTCGACCATCTCGACGGGGGCCTGCGGGCCGCGCGCTGCTTGGCGCTCCAAGATGTCGGCGACCAGATATGGATGTGGATGCCGTACATCGAGGACGGCCTGCCGGAGCGGTGGCCCGTACAACAGCTCGCGCGCGCAGCGCGCCACCTCGGCGCCTTCAACGCTGCGTTTCCCGAGGAGCGTCTCGACGATGGTTGGAAGTGGATGTCACGGAGTTGGCTCAAGGGCTGGCATGAGACCGAGGTGTGCGTATACCACGGGCACTACCAGGGCCTTCTACGTCGGCCGGAGGCGCAAGACGTGTTCCCGGCCAGCACGACCGCGCAAGTCGAGCGGATGTGGGGCGCCGCGGAGCGGGTCTTCGACGCGCTCGAGTCGCTGCCGGCGTGTCTGTGCCACTTCGACGCGTTCCGCAGGAACCTCTTCGCGGACGGCGACACGACCATCGCCATCGATTGGGCGTTTACCGGGAAAGGAGCCTACGGCGAAGACCTTGCTGGCCTGGTTTTCGCCACCATCTTCCTGGACGGAGTTGCTCCGACAGACTACGCGGAACTCAGCGAGACCGCGTACGCCGCGTACTTGCAGGGCTTGCGCGAGGCGGGATGGGCGGGCGACGAGAGGGACATCCGCCTCGCGTACCTGGCACACGGCTGCGCGCGCCTCAGCGTGATGGTGTCCGCCTTCGCGTGCCATGCGAGCTTCGTGAAGCTGAGGGCCGAGCAGACCGGCCAGGAGCACACGGAACCAGATCCATCGCCGTGGCAAGGTCCGATGGAGTTCTACCACGCCAACCACGATGAGCTCTTCGCGTTGCTCGATGCGCGGTAGGCCTGGGAACGGCGACGAGCGCGTGGCCGGCACGTCCGTCTTGCGTGGTCACTACCCCTCGCTGATACTCGCCGGGAAACAGGCGCCCGCAGGTAGTACCCACATCCGCTAGGAGCGCGCGACATGGCCGACAAGCTGGCCGTAGACGGAGGGACGCCCGTCCGTACGGCCCCCTTCCCCGGACGCCGGCCCTTCTCCGAACGCGACGAGGAACTCGTCCTCGAGGCGATCCGCAGCCAGAACCTGTTCGGGAAGAACGGCAACTTCGTGCCGCAGCTGGAGGAGAAGTTCGCGGCGTTCATGGGGTCCGGTTTCGCGCAGACGTGCACCAGCGGCACGGCGGCGGTGCATCTCGCGCTGGGCGCGGTGAACCCCGATCCTGGCGACGAGATCATCACGGCGCCCATCACCGATCCCGGCAGCGTCATGCCCATCCTCCAACAGAACGCCGTGCCGGTGTTCGCCGACGTAGACCCCATCACCCTGAACATGACGCCCGAGTCCATTGAGGAGCGCATCACGGATCGCACGCGCGCCATTATCCTCGTGCATCTGTTCGGGCGCGGATGTGAAGTCGACCGGGTCGCGGAGATCGCGAAGCGGCGCGGCGTCACACTCATCGAGGACTGCGCACAGGCGCACGCGACGAAGTACAAGGGGCAGTATCTAGGCACGTTCGGCGACATGGGCTGCTTCAGCTTCCAGCAGTCCAAGCACATGACGACGGGCGACGGCGGCATCACTATCACCGACGACGAGGCAACCTACTGGCGCCTACGCCTGTTCGCCGACAAGGGCTGGGACTACCGCTACATGGGCGACCGCGACCACGCCTTCCTGGCGCCCAACTACCGCATGAACGAACTCACGGGAGCAGTCGCCGTCGCGCAACTGGAGAAGGTCCGCGAAGTCGTCGAGCGGCGCATCCATCTGGGGCGACTGCTGACCGAGCGGATCGCCGACGCTCCGGGGATCACCGCGCTGCCCCTCTCGGACGACTACGAGGTGTCCTGGTGGAACTACATCTTCCACATTACGGGTCACGACCCGGACGCCTTCACCGCGGCCGTGCGTGCCGAGGGAGTGTCCGTCAGCGCGCGCTACATCCAGGATCCGATCTACATGCGCGGGGATTTCCTCGCCCGCAAGGTGACCTACGGCAAGACACAGTGTCCGTTCTCGTGTCCCGCTACGACCCGCGAATACGAATACAGCCACGACCTCGTGCCCGACGCGGTACAGGGTCTGAAGACGGTCGCGCTCTTCGGTCTGCACGAGCACATGGGCGACGACGACATCGCCGACGTCGGTGACGCCATCTGCAAGGTTGCCAACGGGCTGTCCGCGTAACATCCTCCCGTGTAGGACGACGCGGGGGAGTCGATGACGATCCTGTTCATAGCGATGGCGGTAGCGGCCGCGGCGGTCACCGTGGCGACTTGGCTCACGGGGCCACGTCGTCGGCAACGGCGGATGTGGGTCCACGTCGCGATGCGGCTCGTGGCGATCGCCGCGATTCTGGGCGCGCTGTTGGAGCCCTATTGGCAGAGCACGCGCGCGCAAGTGTCCGTCGTGGCCGTTGTGGACGCGTCCTCCAGCGCCACCGGTCCCGTTCCTGCCGCCGCTGGCGACGCGTTGGCTCCCTACCTGCGTGAGACGCCTGACGATGCGGCAGTAGCCGCCATCACCTTCGGCGGCGCGCCAAGGGTCATCAGGGGCTTCGGACTACCCTCCGACCTATTCTCCACCACGCTGCAACGACCCGTCTCCGGCCTCAACGCTGACCCGTCCGGCACGAACGTCGAAGCGGCGTTGGCTCTGGCGATGGACCTGCTGCCACCCACGGGCGACCGCCGCATACTCCTCGCGACGGACGGCGCCGAGACCGCGGGCGACATGCGCGAAGCCCTCCCCCGCCTACGGGCGGAGGGCATCCCGGTCACGGTCGTGCCCCTGGCGTCGCGCGTGGGCGAGGGAGTCCGGGTCGCGTCGCTGCGAGTTCCCTCCCACGCCCGCGCAGGAGCGCCCATCGTGGCCCGCGTCGTCCTGGAGTCAGATCGCGCCACGGTCGGGACGTTGCGCTTCTCCCTCGGCGCCAGAACCACTGTCGACCGTGACGTAGAGATCGATGAGGGCGTCACGCTGGTAGAGCAGGTCATTGCGCCAGAGCCGTCGCTGCCGCGGGTGGATGAGGAGTCCGGCGAACAGCGCGTCGTGGCAACGCTGACGACGCAGGACGACCCCAACACGCGCGACAACCGCGCCTCCGCGTACGTTAGCGTCGCCGGGCGGGCGCGAGGGCTGTACATCTCTGGCAACTCGGAAGGAGCTTCCGCTGTTGAGGCGGCGTTGCGCGCGGCGACCGACGTGACCTGGACGCGCGGCGTTCCAGACTCGCTGCCCTCGCACACGGCGCGACTGTCGGACTACGACGTCATCGTGTTCGACAACGTCGCCGCTGGCGATCTGACGGAGCCGCACATGCGGGCCGTGGCGAGATACGTCGAGGACGGGGGAGCGTGGCTCAGCATTGGCGGGCCGCGAACGTACGGCGCCGGCGACTGGCGGAAGACGCCTCTTGAAGACGCCGCGCCGGTCGAGATGATCCCGCAGGACCGCAAGCAACCCCTCGCGCTCCTGCTGCTGCTCGACAAGTCCGGGAGCATGGCGCACGAGAGTGGCGGCGTGCAAAAACTCACACTCGCCGCGTCCGCTACCCGCGCCGCCATCGACGCGCTAGAAGACGAGGACCACATCGGCGTGGTCGCCTTCGACGCGGAAGCCCACGTAGCCGCGCCGCTCACTCCCCAGGACGCGGGCGCCAGCGTGATGGCCGCCGTCGAGAGCCTTCGTCCCGGGGCGGGCACCGATATCGCGTCCGCCCTTGTCGAGGCTGACCGTCTTCTCACGACAGCGGATTTCCCACGTCGGCACGTCGTGCTGCTCTCCGACGGCCAATCCGAAGGCGACCTGGCGGCAATGGCGCGGGATCTGTCAGCGAAGAGCATCACCGTGTCGACGGTGGCGGTCGGAAGCGACGCGAAGCCGGTGCTTCAGGACATCGCGCAGGCGGGCGGAGGCTCGTTCCACGCGCTAAGCGACATGTCGCGCTTGCCACGCGTGTTCGCGGAGGAAGCTCGACAGACTGGTGATGTAGTCGTCCGCGAGGAGACACAGGTCGTCCTCGGCGCCGGCTCCCTTGCGAGTGGCGCATACCCACCGTTCGCCGCGTACCTGGCGACGACGCCGAAGACGACCGCTGAGACGTTCCTGCGCACCCAGGAAGGCGACCCACTTCTCGTCGGGTGGCGCTACGGATTGGGCAAGTCGCTAGCGTTCATGTCCGACGGCGGGAATCGCTGGACGACGCCTTGGGCGCGGACCCCAGACTACGCCGCGCGATGGGAATCGTGGCTGCGGTGGGCGCTGCCCGACGGACGCCCGGAGACCTTCGACTACTCCGTCGCCGTTGAGGGGTCCACGGTGGTGGCGCGCCTCACATACCCTCCCGACAGCCCGCCTCCTACGCGGCTGCGCGCGCGCGCAACCGCGGAAGACGGCCAGTCGGTTACGGTAGACATGGCGCCCGTGGCCACCGGATACGACGGCCGTCTGTTGCTCCCCACGCCTGGGATCTACACGGTCGTCGCGCTGTCGGGCGAAAGGGAAGTCGCTCGGGGGACTATAGCATACGCAGGGAACGCCGAGTGGCTGGTCAGGCCTCGTCCCGAGCGCCTGCGGGAGCTTGCCGAGGGATCCGGTGGGGCGGTGGCGCCCGAGCCCAGGGGGTGGGACAGCCGCACTGGTTCCGGCGTGCCGTTCGAGCGAGAGCTCGCTCCGTTCCTGCTCCTCGTCGGGATCGCCATTGTGTTTCTGGAGTGGGTCATGAGACACTTTGGCTGGACTCGGGCCGCCGGGCCTTCTCAGCGGACGGATACGCAGCTTTCCGCCCTGTCGCTGGCGAAGCGACGCGCGGGAGGGTCTTCGCGGGCTATCACGAACAGGCCGAGGAAGACCACGACGGCACGACCGCCAACGACCGACGGCGGGGGAAGTGGACTAGACCGCCTACGCGCCGCCAAGGGCCGCGCGCGGACGGTGTGAGGTACTGCGACATGCGACGCAAGCGCGAGCACGGACCCACATACACCGCCCGACTCGTCGAAACGCCACCGACGGTCAGTCGTGTCGCGCGCGACCTCACGCATTCTCTGGGGCGCCAGTCATACGAAGAGCCCTTCCATGTCGCCTCGACCTTGCGCGCCTATGGTGTCCGCGTGTTGTCCGCCCTCGGCGACCACGCCACGGAGGCGTTGCGCACGCTCGTCTACCATCTGGACCCGCAGGTCCGCGTGGCGGTCACCGAGGAACTCGTGGAGCACGAAGACGTTGAGTCCATCGCTCCCATCGAGAACCTGGCGTTGAACGACGAGGACGAGTCGGTTCAGGAGACGGCGCAGCTCGCCGTCGACGAACTGCGTCGACGCCTCGCCGAGCAGCCCGAACCCGAAGCCGAGCCAGTCGAGGACGCGGGCGAGGATGCTGCCGTCGAGACGGGCGAGGACGCGGAGTCGACAGGACGCGAGATCGAAGTGCCGCTCATTGAGTCGGGCGAGGATGTCGCGTCTGAGATTGTCGTCGAGGCGAACGACGAGGACGAGCCGGACGCTCCCAGCGACGCGCCAGAGGATGGCGACGACACCTCGACCTGAGCCCCTCCCGCCTGGCCTCCCTCGGTTCCGCATCGGTAGAGCCTCTCAATGACCTACGACCTGCTACTATCGGGCGGCCACGTCATCGACCCGGCCAACGGGCGCGACAGCGCCATGGACGTCGCCGTCAAGGGCGGCCGGGTAGCCGCCGTAGGCATTGACCTGCCGGCAGAGGCCACGAAGACCGTCGACGTAAGCGGGCTGACCGTCACGCCGGGACTCATCGATATTCACGTGCACGTGTACGGCGGCTACGCGGGCTGGATGTTCCCTGACGTCCACTCGTTCACGAGTGGTGTCACGACAGTCGTGGATACTGGCGGCCCCGGGTGGAAGTCGTTCGACGACTTCAAGGCGACCATCATCGACCCGTCCAAGACGCGCGTGCTGTCGCTGCTGAATATCGTGGGCGCGGGGATGCTCGGAGCCATCGAGAACGACGTCACGGAGATGGACGCGGAAGCTTGCGCCGACATGATCCGCGCGTACCCCGACGTCATCGTGGGGTCGAAGACGGCGCACTTCGGAGGCCCCGGGTGGGAAGCTGTCGATGGCGCGCTGCGCGCCGCCGAACTGAGCGACACGGTCTGTATGATCGACTTCTGGCCCCGTCCCACGCGCACGTACCCCGAGCTGCTCCAGAGAATGCGTCCTGGCGACATCCACACCCACGTCTACGCGCAGCACATTCCCGTGTTGGACGACGAGGGACGCGTGCAGGACTTCATGTGGCAGGCCCGGGAGCGCGGCATCGTCTTCGACCTCGGCCACGGGGCAGGGAGTTTCTGGTGGCGGCTTGCGATCCCGTGTATGCGGCAGGGATTCCCGCCGGACACGATCAGCACCGACCTGCACAAGAACAGCGCCCTCATTCCCAACGCCAACATGATCACGACGATGTCCAAATGCCTCAACATGGACATGCCCCTGCCCGAGGTGATTCAGCGATCCACGGTCGAGCCAGCGGCGGCGATACGGCGTCCTGAGCTGGGTACACTGAGCGTTGGCGCGGAGGCGGACATCGCCGTCCTCGACGTGCGCCGTGGCGAGTTCGGCTTCGTCGATTCCGGCCGGGCGCGGCACAGCGGCGACCGCAAGCTCGAGTGCATGATGACTATCCGCGCGGGCGAGATCGTGTGGGACGTGAACGGCATGAGTTGGCCGGACTGGGAGGACGCTGGCGACTATGCCGTCAACCGGTGACGCGACCGTGATACCTCCGCCGCATGCGTGACCTCTCCCTCGCGGGCCTCCTGACGATCGCCACCGTCCTGTGGGGCGCGACGTTCACCGTCGTAGACGACGCCATCGAGGTGTACGGCGTCTTCAGCTTCCTTGCCGTGCGGTTCCTCATCGCGTCCGTCGCGCTTGGGCTGTTGGGCGCCCGGCGTCTCACACTCCGCACGCTGTTGGTCGGTGGCGCCGTCGGCTGCGCGTTGGCGGCAGGCTTCGTTCTACAGACCATCGGGCTCCGCTACACAAGCCCGACGAACTCCGGGCTCATAACGGGCCTCGTGGTCGTGCTGACTCCCGCGTGCGCGCTCGTCATGTATCGCATCCGCACCCCGAAGCTCTACATCGCGCCGGTTGCCGGCGCGTTCGTGGGTCTCGCGCTACTCACGGGCGAGAGCCCCGACGAGTTCCGCGTCGGCGACGTTCTTACCATGGCGTGCGCGGTGGCCTTCGCCGTCCACGTCGTGCTGCTCGGGCGCTACGCCAGCGAACACGACGCCGTCGGCTTCGCGCTCGCGCAGATGGTGGCGACAGCCGTCCTTTGCGGGATCGCCGCGCCCGTCTTCGAGCCGCTGGAGGCGCCGCCGCGCGAGGTGTGGTTCGCTCTGGGGCTGACCGGTTTGGGGGCGTCCGCCCTGGCGTTCCTCATCATGACGTACGTGCAGCAGCATCTCCCAGCCGTGCGCACTGCGGTCATCCTGACGTTGGAGCCGCTCTTCGCCGTCGTGTTCGGTTACGTACTCGCGGGCGACCGCCTGACGCCCGTACAGCTCGTGGGGGCCGCGCTGATCCTGTCGGCGCTGCTCGTGACCGAAGTGGCTCCCGCCATCCTCAAGGGCCGCTGCGCGCGGGCCGGGAACGCCAACTAGCGTCCCTCGGCAGCGCCAGCAGCGTCTCCGGCCAAAGGCGCTTACCGGTTCGGCTGGTCGCCGTACCGCGTTCGGTACATCCCATAGCCGACTTCACGCACGGCGCGCCGAGTCTCCGGGTAGGGTGTGTCCGCGATGTCGAGGAAGCCGATCTGGTAGTTCTCGCCATCTCCTCGACCCGTCGTCGCCTGGTCGGCGTACTGGAACCAGTGCGTGCCGACGATACGCGGGTTCGCTAGCGCGCCGTGCACATAGTCGCTGTACGCCTGCGCGCGCTCGTCTTGGTTCGCCGTTCCCTGGAGGCCGGTGTGGAACATGCCTCGGTCCAGCGCGCCGAAGTGAAACTCGCCGACGATGATGGGCACATCAAGATCGCCTGGCGGCGCGAAGTCGCGCACGCTACGTCGGTAGAGGTTGTACGACACGACATCGCAGTGGCGCGCCGCCGCGTCGACGGCAACGGGATTCGCCCACGCGAACCGGCATCCCAAGTAGAGCTGGTCGGGCGCCGCCGCCTTCACCGCGTCACGAATCACGCGGAAGTACCGCTCGGATACCAGGCGCGTGAGAGCGACGAGATCGTCTCGGGCGGCGTCGGCCGATGGCGCCTCCGCACTCGCGAGGAGCGCGTCCCACGAGGCATGCTGCGTTCCCCACGCCTTGTTCAGCGCGCCGATGTCAGCGTAGACGGTGCGCAGATGGTGGACGAGCGCCAGCTTCGCCGGTTGGTCGGACGGCGAGGACAGCGCGGCGGACGCCAGTGCGGTCTCGTCGCCCCAACTGAGTTCGTTGTCCACGAAGTAACCGATGCACCACGGGTCACCGACCGACTTGCCGGTCTCACGCTCCATCTGACGCGCCATGGACTCGGCGAAGCCATCGTCGAACGGGTCTGGGAACTTGCGCCAGAAGCCGTCACTCCCCTCGATGACTCGGCCGCCCGTGTTCAGCGTGGCCACGTACGGCGTGCGGCGCATGCGGTAGATGTTGGCGTCGGACCAGTTCGCAATCGTGTTCAGACCCCAGCTCCGCAGGCGGGCGTGCGCGCGGGCGCCGAAGGTCGCGCGCCAGCCGTCTCCGTATTTCCGCGCGAGATTCGCCTCGCTCAGCCCGTAGTGACGATACTCCTTGTCTGCGTAGTAGCCGTGCGGCCCCCAGTTCCCGATACCATAGAACTCGGCGAATGGATGGTCGTCCGCTGGGAGCTCGGCGAAGTAATGCTCGCGATCCGTGACCGGTGTGTAGCCCGTCGTCGAACGGACACAGTCGACACCGTGCGACCAGAAGAGCCTCCCTTCCGGGTCTACGAGCCACCATTTCCCCTCGTGCTTGTCGACGCGGAAGAACCCGGTTCCGTCCAACCGTGGGCCCTCGGCCCACCCGCCGAACGCAGTCCGGTCGGTCGGGCCTGGGGACGCGGCGAGGTCGTCGTCTTCCTCGCGCAGTCGGTTGGCGAAGTCGGCGTCCGAGTGGACCTTGCCGGGCCAATCGGCGTGTGCGAACTGCCCATACCTGTCGATGAACGGGTGGAAGTCGTCCGGCGCCATGTCCAGCCAAGCGTGGTCGGAGGCCTCGCCGACGGCCTGGACGGCAAGCACATCGACAACTCGCGTCTCGCCCTCGGGCGCCTCGTCGCGCGTCGTGAAGATGATGATCTGGGTGATCGCCGACGGGTCGAGGCCACCTTCCTTCGTCATACCTCCCGGGTAGCCGCGCATGCCGTACAGACCTTCCGCCAGCGTGGCCGGCAGCGGTCGGGCAAGCCGCGTTGCAAGAACCGCCTCGGCTCCCGGCGCGATGGTCGTGCGAGTGGTCCAACTGTTCTTGGCGCCGTCGCCGCCGGGGTTATCCACGCGGCACGACAGACCGACGGGAGTGTCGCCGGCGTTCCGCGCGTGGACTTCGACGCGGTCGTACTCAGAAAGATCCCACGCCTCGCCCGGCGGCGTCAGGCTGATGCCAGGCCATCGGAACTCGTGACCCGTGACCATGCGCACGCCGCCGCCAACCGCGGGCGACAGCTTCACGTCTTGGGGACGAACGCTGTCCAGCGCGCCGGCCCCTTCGAAGTCGAAGAGCACGCGCGCGTCGGGAAGCTGGGCGAAGGCGAGCGCAACGACGCACGACAGGCTGAGCATGGCCGTCCTCCGAGGTAACACGGTTCTCTGTAAGAGTGCCCTGGCCCAAGCGGGACCGCAGCACCCTTCGCGCTCACGCTCAACCGGGGCGCGATCATCCTGGCGGCCGCGCCTCTGCCTGCGAGGGGCGGAACAGCGTCGCCATCCCCGGCGACGCACGGAGGGTAAGACGCCCGTCGGCTTCCTCGGTGACGATAAGCGCCCAGACGCCATTCCGTTCGCGGATGAACGCCAAGCCGTCGTCCGCCCCAAGCACGAACACCGCCGTGGCGAGCGCGTCCGCCTCAATGCCAGTGGGAGCGACGATGGTGACGCTAACGACGCCGTTTGTTACCGGATTGCCCGTGCGCGGATCGAGGATGTGTCCGTAGCGGACGCCGTCGCGCACGAAGAACTGCTCGGTGTCGGCTGACGTAGCCAGGGCAGCGTCGGATACAAGTACCACCCCGAGTTGCTCGCCAGGAGCGCGCGGATGCTCCACGGCGATCCGCCACTGCTCCGCGCCATCGGGCGCGCCGATCGCGTGGAACGTGCTGTTGCTAAGGTTCACCAGCCCTGACCGCACGCCTGCGTCACGCAACGACCGCGCTCCCAGATCGACGGCATGTCCCTTAGCGATGCCGCCGAGATCGAGTTCCATGCCTTCGCGCTGCAGCATGACGGTCGATGCGTCGGGGTCGATGCGCACGCCCTCGTACCCAACGTCAGCGCGCGCCGCGCCGATTTCGTCGTCGGTCGGCACGCGCGCCTCGTGCGAGAAGAAGCCCCACAGCTGCACCAGGGGCGCGACGGTAATGTCGAAGGCTCCGCCGGTCTCGCGGGACACGTCCTGGGCAGTCTGGATGACGTGGAGGGTGTCGGCGTGGACGGCCAAGGGGGCGACGCCCGCCCGTGCCGTGACGCGCGACACCTCGCTGTCGGGCTTGTAGTGGCTCATGAGCGTGTCGACGCGTTGCATCTCGTTCAACGCGGCGGCTAGCGCCGCGTCAGCGGACGCGTCGGGAACGTAGGCGACGACGGACCCGAAGCTGCCCATCATCAACCGCCGCTGCTCGTGACGCGGCAACGGCGGGGCTGCCGTGTCCGATTGCCCGCACGCCACGCCGACCAGCGCCAGGACGGGTACCAGCAGAACCGCGCGGACGAAGGCGCGCGCTGTCAAAAGCCGCCCGACACGCCGAGTTGCACCAGGCTGTACTGGTAGTCGTTGTCAGTGGCGTACCGCTCGAAGGCGGCGTCCAGGTGCAGATCCTGCACGACGCTGAGCGCCGCTGGCGACTCCAGCTCGTAGACGACCTTTGCGCGGAACGCCCCCGATCGGAACTCCGCGAGCCGGTAGTCGCGCGTCATGTAGTCTTGCGGCGCCGCGTATGCCGAGCTGTGGAAGTCCGCGGCGGACTGCGTGTAGTGTCGGTACCCCGCCTCTAGAAGCAGGGACTTGTCCACGAAGTACCGCCCAACGCTCCCAGAGCCCGTGTGCGACTCGACACCCCACGTATCGGAGTAGAATCGGTAGCTACCCTTCAGGAACGTCCGCGCGTCCAGCGCGCGGTTGAGGCGGAACACGCCCGCGCGACGAGTCCGGGTGTCCGGGTGCGTCTCGATGTACGAGGCGCCGGGGAGCGACACGATGTGGTACGGGTTGCTCTGAAAGCCGCCCACACGGGTGACGTCCAGGTTCACCTGCGCGATGGTCTTCTGGTCGAGCACCTGTGTCCAGCTCAGCCCGCCTCGGTGCGAAGTCTTCGTCTCGCTCGTGACGCGCTCGCCAACAAGTGGACCCGCTATCTGGAACCGGACATCGTCGTCCGAGTCGAGCTGTCTGGCCGGAGCGCCGCTCCCCTGTGATCGTGCGCGACGGGGCGCGAGGAAGCCGGTCTCGTCGGCGAGATCCTCCCAGCCGTGGGGATGCGGGTTGTCGTACGAGAAGCTGTACGTAGCCGCGAGCGTGGAGTTCCGTTCCGCGAAGTCACGCGCCGCCGAGAAGGAGACAGTGTTCCCGAGGTAGTCCCGCTCCGTGCTCCCGAAGTACGTGACCCCGACGCTTGTGTTCGACTCGGAATCGAGCGTGTACGAGCCACCGACGCTCCAACCGATGTGTGTCAGACTTTCGCCGTTCGGGTGGCACACCGTGCAGCCTATGGACGCGCTGCTGACGGCGTCAACTTCCTGCGTCAACGACACGCTCGCGCGCTCGCCGACGTCCTTTTCCAGGTGGACGTCGTTCACGTAGACGAACACGTCGCGGCTGTCGTCGTAGACGCTGCCCTTAACGCGGAAGACATCCTCGGACAGCGCGCCTCGAACGCCCAACAGCAGCGCGGCGGCGAGGCACAGGACGCTCGCGCGCCACACGAGGCCGAGCCGGCTTACTGGGAGCACGCGCATCCGCCTCCGCTGACGCCATATCCACCGGTGCTCGCTTCCCGCGAGTCCTGGATCATTCTGTGAAGCCTGCCCTCGATGGGGTCTGAGTCGAAGACCATCATGTGGTCCGACAGGTACGACCGTTCCCACTGCGACACGTTGGCGCATCCGGCGAGCGTGACGAGGGATACCAGGACGAGTGCTAGACGGCGCATCGTGCGGCCCCTTCACGTTGTGTTCGGCTCCGCGCGAGGTCAAGTCTGCGTAAGGTTTGCTTGACGGCGCGGCGCTCCCTGCCGCAGACAATTGTGGCGCCCGGTTCCCGATGTCGGACAGACGGAACCGCGCCGCTATCGGTCCGCCGCCAGGGGCTCACGCGGTATCTGCACGAGGACCGTCGTGCCGCCGCCCGGCTCCGAGTCCACGGACACCGCGCCACCGAGCGCCCTCGCGCGCTCCTCCATAAACAGGAGGCCGAAGCGACCTTCCACGGGGCCGGACAACACAGCTCCGTCTTCGAAGCCTACCCCGTCGTCCTGCACGAGTACAGACACGTCCTCCACGGACACCTGTAGCGTGACGTCTACACTCTCTGCCCGCGCGTGCCGGACGACGTTCGTCAGCGCGGTGTGCACAATGCGGTATATACCAAGCTCGAGCGCGGTTGGTAGAGGCAGTTCGTCCGGGTTGAAGACGCGCAAGGTGGGTGTGAACCCGGCTCCCTGCGACATGATCGCGAGATCCCGCTCCAACGCAGGCCCGATGCCCAGGTCGTCTAGCGAACTGGGACGCATCTCGAACGCGATCTTGCGCACGTCCTCCAGCGTGCCCGCCGTCACGTCGCGCAGCTCCTCTGCCTGGCGGCGCGCATCCTCGACAGAGGTCGCTGCCCCAACAACACGTAGCCCGAGGAGAACAGATGTGAGTTCCTGTCCCACTTGGTCGTGCAGTTCCCGAGCGATCCGCGCGCGCTCCTCCTCTTGCACGGTGAGTACGCGCTCCATGAGCTGCGTGCGTCGCATCTCGCTTTCGCGTAAGGCCTCTTGCGCTCGGAGCAGGTCCGTCACCATGCGGTTGATGCCTACCAGGCCAGTGATGCGACCCTTCGCGTCGCGGGTAGGAACCTTGCTGATGAGAGCCCAGGCGTCCTCTCCGTCGCCGACGTGGTGTACCAGAGAATCTAGCATGGGCTGACCCGTGTCCAGGATCTCACGCTCCTCGCGCTGGAACGCGTCCGCACGGTCCACGGGGCACAGGTCGTAGTCGGTCATCCCGACGGCTTCCAGAGGGTCAGCCATGTTCAGCCCGTCCGCGAGTGATCTGCTGATACGCGTGAACCTGTGGTCCGTGTCCTTGAAGTAGATCGCGTCTTCGGATGCGTCCATGAGGGCCTGGAAGAGCGCCTGTTCGGTGCTGAGGGCTTCCTGCGTACGGCGGCGGTCTATCGCAATCGCTATCTGCTGGCCGACGTGCGCCATGATCTCGACATCACGCTCCCCGTACGGGGCCTCCTCATCCCAGTGCAGCGCTGCGGCGACCCCAATGAGTTCGTCTCCTACGACCAGCGGCACGCCCAGCCATGCGCTCGGGTCAGCTCCGCGCAGGTCTAGCTCGCCGGATCGCTGCATCTCCTCGCTTTCGCCGCGCGTCAGGCAGAGCGGCATGCGCGTGCCTGCGACTCGGCTGGCGCGGGAATGTGGCAGCGCGACGAGATGGGCGGGATGCTCGGCGTTGTTCGCGACCTGGTACACGACGTCGAACAGGTCTGGGTCGTCTGGCTCGGCCAGCAGAATGACGAACTCTGGCGCGTCAATCAGCGCTGCCAGGGACGTGTAGATGCTCCTATACATCGCCTCAATGCTTGGCGCCGTATGTACCGCCTCGGTGATGTCGTACATCGCCTCGCGCTGCAGTTCGCCCTGCTTCCTGTCCGTGATGTCCTCGACCATCGCGATGCCCCACAGCGTGCCTCCCTCGGAATCGTGGACCGCAGCCCCGGTGAGGCGACCCCACATCACGTCGCCGTCCTTCCTGATGAAGCGCTGTTCGACGCTAAAGCTCGGGATGTCTCCCGCAAGCACCTGCCTTCCCAACCCCATATCCGACTGGACATCGTCCGGGTGCGTGACATCCCGAGTGCTGAGGCGCAGCATCTCGTCCCGCGAGTAGCCAAGCATCTCACACAGAGTGTCGTTGACGTCCAGCAGCGCTAGGGTAGGCGCGACGATCGCCATTCCCATTGGGCCGTGATCAAAGATGCGTCGGAGGTGCTGCTCGCTCTGGCGCAACTCCTCCTCGGCTTCCCGCTGCTCCGTCACGTCCGTCGTAACGCCGATCACACGCCAGCGGCCTGGCTCCCGTTGTTCGAGGTGCACGTCTTCGTGCAGCCACCGCGTTCCGCCGTGTCGGTCGATCGCGCGGTAGTCCTGGCTATAGCTCCTGTCTCCAGCTCGGAACGCTGACCCCGCGGTGACGTTCATCGCCTCGCTGTCCTCTGGCAGCCTTGCCCTGGCCGCTGCGTAGTGCCACGGCTCGCCAGGACGAACGTCCACGGGCAATACCGCGTCCGCCGCCTCCTCGCTGAGCGGCACGACGTTCCAGTGGGTGTCCTCGCCGCTCCTCTGGACATCACCGACCCACAACAAGCACCGCGCGGCTGACACGACGTGCTCGAGTGATCGCGCTTGCTCACGCACTTGCTCGTACAGCCGCGCGTTGTCGACCGCCAGGGCGAGGTCCGTCACCAGCGGAGACATACGCTCTACGCCCTGCGAGCTGAATCCCTCCCGCGGCCCATCCTCCTCCTGACGCAAGAGCGCGAGGGCGCCGATCGTGCGGCCGCGCACCCGCAGAGGGAGTATGCAGTACGGCCCGTTCAGGTCGTAGACTCGGACCATCGACCCAGGCCTGTAGCTGTCTTCCCGGCGTACGACATCACACAGGGGCTCTCCCGTGCTGAGGACGCGCCGGATGTCACCGCCCGGATCCTCGCTTACCGTCGTCTGGCTGGTGACATCGCCAACGAACCCGAACGCGACGAATTCCTCGGCGAGAGTACCGTCCTCGTCGGCCAGACAGACCATCCCTCGATCCGCATCGAATAGCTCGCGCAGCTCCTCAAACACCGCGGACACGACGACACTGATGTCGGTGAGTTCGTATAGCCTGCGGGCAATCTGCTGCTCTCGCTCCTGCAAGCGGAGCTGCTCGCCTAACGCCGTCTCGACCTGCTTGAGTTCCGTCACATCGTGGGTTGTACCTAGCATCCGCACGGGCGCGCCACTTGCATCGCACTCGATCGCCGCCCGGGTGTGCACGTGCCGGATCTCGCCCGTGGGCAGAACCAGCCTGCTTTGGGTGTCCAGAGGGGCGCGGTCCTGCAGTGCCCGCTGAACCGCCTGGGTCACGCTGTCCAAGTCGTCAGGGTGCGTGACATCGAGCAGGATGCCGGGCGCATCAGAGTTGGGCGCCCTCCGCTGGGAGCCATGCATGAGGTACATCTCCTCCGACCAGTGCATCTCGCCAGACTCGATGTCCCACTCCCAGCTACCGATGCGCCCGACGCGTTGAGCCTCCCTGAGGCGGGCCTCGTTGCGCGCTAACTCGGCGTGAGCTCGTCTCTGCTCGGTGATGTCCTGGAACGTCGCGACGGCCCCTTCGATGGCGCCGTCGGCGCCGATCAGTGGGCGGGCAGACGTCGATAGCCACAGTCCGTCCGGGCGTTGCGGGTTGCGGATGAAGGCAAGATGCGCGTCGACGTGGGCGCCGCCCAGCGCCTGCACCAACGGGTACTCGTCGGCGGTCAGGGGTGTCGTTGTGTCCGGCGCGTATATTCCGTAGTGCGCTGACCACTGCTCAGGGCTTGACTCGAGGGCGCCGATGCCCAGCATCGCTTCTGCCGTGGCGTTGAATTCCGTGAACGCCCCGCTTGCGTCGACTACCACGATGCCATCCGCCGCGCAGTCGAGGACGGACTGGAGCGTGCGGCGATGCTCCTCACCGGCGCGCAGTTCCTGCTCTACACGCTTCTGCTCGGTAATGTCCACCGAAACGCCGGAAAGGCGCCATTCGCCAGGTGAACCAGGGCGCACGGTGACGTCCTCGTGGAACCATCGCGTGATCCCATCTCGGTCGACGCACTCACATTCCTGGCTGTAGCGTTCGGCGCCCGCGCGCAACGCGTTCTCTGCCGTCTTCTCCATCTCCGCGTCGTTCGACGGCACGCGCGCCACGAGTTCGGCGTCTTGCCAAAGTTGGCCCGGGGCCAGATCCAGGGGTAGAAGGCGTTGCGCGGCGTCGGGGTTCAGGACGGTAATCGTCCAGTCGAGCTCGCCGTCTACATCCACTACGTCGGCGTGCCACAGGACGCAGGCCACGTCGTCCAGCCTGGCGGCGTCGGCGCCTTCGCTCGTGCGGGGCGCGGCCTCCAGCTCCGCGATGCGCGCGCGCGCCGCCGCCAACTCGTCGACTAGCTGCTCGTTGGTCTTCGCCGTGTGCATCATTGAGGCCATCCGGCGTGCGAGATCTCGTCGGGCGCGCTGCGGTACGCCGTGACTCGCTAGCGGCGCGGACAGCGCACGGCGACCCCGGCTCTCCGCACGAGCGGAAGGGGGTGCAGGCCGGCGACGCGCGCGTGTGGCGACGGGCATCGGCGCTGGCCGCGCCGTCCTACGGCCGGCGCCAGAGGAGCGACCGGGCAGTCAGTCACTCTCTCAGCGGTGGTCTGTGGCAGCCAGGTGGATTTGAGCATCTTACCGATCCAGCTCGCAGGCTCCCGTTGCGAGGCAGGACACTGGTGAGAGACGACCCGCCGTGGACAGGCCACGGCCTCTCAGGCGAGGCGCCTATTACACTCCGTAGAATAGCACAGATGCCGCATCACGGACCGCGTGATCGCGCGTCGTGCCCTACTGACGCCGGCCCATCCGCTTGAGCCACCCCCAGGCGAGGGCGCGCTTGGCGACGGACGACACGGGCAGCGACGGATCGAACCAGACCGGGTGCCGCGCCCAGCGGCGGAAGTCTGTTAACTGCATCAGGTTGTCGCCGTCGGCGTCGACGGTCCACACCTCGGTGGGGCAAACTGCGCGGGCTGTCGGTAGAAGACAATCCGCGAGCCGTCAGGCGACCAGATCGGACGACGGTCGTCTCCCTCGCGCGTCACGCGTCTGAGGCCGGAGCCATCGGCGTTCACCGTGTAGATGTTGGTTGGGCCGTTCCGGTTCGACATAAACGCTATCTTAGAGCCGTCGCGGGAATACGCAGGCGAGTCGCTATGGGACTCATGCGTGACCAGCGCCCGCATGTCCGAGCCGTCCGGCGCCATGGACCATATGTACCTCGGCGCATCGCCGTTGTTGTGTTTCCACGCCGAGAAGGCTATCCGTCGCCCGTCCGGCGCCCAACTGGGATCCGTGCTAGGGCGCCATCCACCTGCCGGGTCGACCCGGTTCGTCATCGCGACGGCTTCGGCGGTCGCTACGTTCGCCACATAGACGTTCAGGATGCCCTGGAAGGCCGCAGTGAACGTCACTTTCGACCCATCCGGCGCCCAGGTCGGCGCAGACGACCACAGATCCTCGGGTGCGATGGCGCGTGGACCGTCTCCGTCTGGGTCCGTCACGCGTATCGTCGGGGGATTTCCGCCCTGAGACACCCCGAGCGCGAGCTGCGACCCGTCCCGGGACCAGACCGGCCAGCTGGGCCCCGTGATGTCCGCGAGGAACCGCCGTACGTTGGACCCGTCGGGATCCATGAGGTACAAGCCGCTCTCGGCGGGGATCCCCTCGTGGTTCGGGACGAACAGGATGGACTCGGATAGCGGCGCCTGCGCGGGCGCCCACGTCGACAGAGCGACCCCGACTACCGAGCAGAGAACGAGCGCGGCTGTTTTGGGACTACGCACGCCCACCGCCTCCACGAGAGGAACTTCCGTGAACTACCGGGGGAAACCTACGCGCTTGAGCCACCCCCAGGTGAGGACTTGCTTCGCAACGGGCGACACGCTGAAGGCAGGATCGAACCAGTCCGGGTGCTGCGACCTGCCGCGGAAGTCTGTCAACTGCATCGGGTTGTCGCCGTTGGCGTCGACAACCCACACCTCGGCATTGCCGAACTGTCCAGGCTGTCGGTAGAACACGATCCGCGTGCCGTCGGGTGACCAGCGAGGACGGTGGTTGAGTCCCTCGTGCGTCACCCTCCTGAGGCGGGAACCGTCGGCGCGTATGGTGTAGATGTCCGGCTGCCCGTGCCGGTCGGACACGAAGGCAATCTTGGAGCCGTCGCGCGAATACGCAGGATAGTCGTTCTGGGACTCATGCGTGACCAACGCGCGCATATCCGAACCGTCTGGAGACATAGTCCAGATGTACCGCGGAGCCTGCCAGTTGTTGTGCTTGTACGCACAGAAAGCGATGCGCCTTCCGTCCGGCGACCAACTCGGGTTCGTGCTGGGGCGCCAGCCGCCGGCGGGATCAACGCGGTTCGTGACAGCGACGACCTCGCCCGTCCTTAGGTGTGCCACGTGGATGTTGCCGATGCCCTGGAAATCCCCGTAGAACGCGACCTTCGACGCGTCCGGCGCCCACGTTGGAGAGCCCGACCACGGCAGCTCGGGCGCGATGTTCCGGAATTCGCCACCGTGCGTGTCGGTTACGTGCAGCGTGGCGGGATCTGCCGGTGGAGAGATACCCAGGGCGATCTGCGACCCGTCCGGCGACCAGACTGGCCAGGCGGCCGCCGTGATGTCCGGCAGGAGCCTCCGTACGTTGGAGCCGTCGGTGTCCATGAGGTACAGACCGCGTTCGGCGGGGTCCATCCCGTGGTTCGAGACGAACAGGATGGACGCCGACCGCGGCGCCTGCGCAGAAGCTACGTGGGACAGGACCATAGCAGCAGCCCAGCAGAGGACGAGGGCCGCCATCCTCGAGTTGCGCATGTGTCCTCCCGTCCAGGGCTGCGACCGCAGGTAACACCGCCAGCTCGCCAGCGTGCGCCATGTACGTATGGCGTCCCACAGCGTCTGGAGGGAAGTATGGATGCCGCATCAGGGCGGCGCAACCAAATGGGCGGAAGTCGCAATCAGCCGTTGACGCTCAACGGATTCGTTCCCGCGTCGCCACCTGTGCTAGACTGTCCAGCGCCCATCTCCCACGACCCAACGAAGGACGCCATGGTCGCAGTCGTGCAGAGCAGCGCCGTGTTTGGCGTGGACGCGTACCTCGTGCAGATCGAGGCGGACATCGCCAACGGTCTACCCGCGCTCAACATCGTAGGACTGCCGGACGGCGCCGTGCGCGAGAGCCGCGACCGTGTCACCGCCGCCCTGCGGAACTCAGGCTTCGCCGTTCCGCCAAAGAAGATCACCGTCAACCTTGCCCCGGCGGATGTCCGCAAAGAGGGCACGGCGTTCGACCTGGGCGTGGCTCTGGCGATCCTCGGTGGCTCCGAACAGATCCCTTCCGGCGCCGGCGAGAAGACCCTGGTGCTGGGGGAGCTGTCGTTGGACGGGGGTCTGCGACCCGTGCGCGGCGCCGTCGCCATCGCCGCCGACGCGAAGGCGCACGGGATCACGTCGCTCCTCCTTCCCAAGCAGAACGCCGAGGAGGCGGCCGTCATCGAAGGCGTGGACGTGTACGGCGCGGCAACGCTGTCCGAGGCGGCGCAGCATCTCGCGAATCCAAAGACGCTGCAGCCGACACAGGTGGACATTGCCTCCCTCTTCAGCGAGGCGCGTGAGGGACATCTCGACCTCATCGACGTGAAGGGGCAGGAGAGCTCGAAGCGCGCGCTTGAGGTCGCGGCGGCGGGCGGACACAACATCCTCATGCTCGGCCCGCCCGGCTCCGGCAAGACGATGCTCGCGCGGCGCCTGCCGTCCATCCTGCCGGACATGACGCTCGACGAGGCGTTCGAGGCGACGAAGATACACTCCGTCGCGGGAGCTCTCGCGGCGGAAGAGCCGCTCATCACGCGGCGGCCGTTCCGCGATCCTCACCACACGGTGTCGCTGGCTGGGCTCGTTGGGGGAGGGCGGACGCCGGGCCCCGGCGAGATCAGTCTCGCTCACAACGGCGTGCTGTTCATGGACGAACTGCCGGAGTACCCGCGGAACGCCCTGGAGGCTCTGCGGCAGCCGTTGGAGAACGGCACGACGACGATCGCCCGCGTGTGGGGATCGCTGACGTTTCCTGCCCGTGCGATGGTGGTCGCTGCCATGAACCCGTGTCCGTGCGGCTTCCTGGGCGATACGGCGAGGCGGTGCCGGTGCGCGCCGTCGCAGGTGCGGCGCTACCACTCGAAGATGTCCGGCCCACTCCTCGACAGGATCGACCTGCATATCGAAGTGCCGAGCGTGCCCTATGACCAGCTGAGGGATGGCAAGATGGGCGAGGCATCGTCGGTCGTGAGAGCCCGCGTGCAGGACGCGCGCGACATTCAGAAGGCGCGCTACGCGGAGAGCCCCACGCACTGCAACGCCAACATGGAAGCGCGCGACGTACGCCGCTTCTGTGACCTCGACGAAGCCGCCGAGACGCTGCTCAAGGCGGCCATGGACCAGCTACTTCTCAGCGCGCGAGGTCACGACCGCATCTTGAAGGTCGCGCGCACCGTGGCGGACCTGGAGGGCATGGAGCAGATCGACGCGACGCACATCGCCGAGGCCATCCAATACCGGAGTTTGGACCGCCTCACGCAGGACTAGCGGCGAAGGCGCGCTACTCCGCGTCCACGAGGCTCCAGCCTTCGCCGCCATCTCCCCAGAACTCGGCGTACCACGCGTCATACAGCTCGTTGAGGCGCGCGTAGCTAAGATAGCCTTCCGTGTTGCCGGTTATGTGCGTGTCCAGCGAGTCGACGAAACCGTGATACCCAGCGGCGATGCCCACCCAATGCGTGCCACGCCCTCCGGGGGACCGAACGGCAATGCGCTCCTCGGGTAGCTGCACCCAGCCGTCTTCGGTCTCCTCCCACTCGGTGTCCAGCCAATACGACCCGTCGCCTATCCGATCCGTCAGCGTGAAGACGGCGCCGGCGCCGTCAGGCTCGACGGAGAACCTCTGCCAACTCCGGTTCTTCGGGTTGTAGAAGCGAATGACCTGGAGCGGCTCGTACTCGTCGACAACACCTCCGTCCTGGAACCAGTCGTGTTTCCCGCCGAGACGCAGCTCTGTCTGGTGCGCCTCCATGTACCACTTGTCGAGGTGTTCCTTCTGCGTGACCGCCTCCCACGCTCGTTCGACCGGGGCGTCGATCCTTCGGCTCCACGACATCGTGTTTCTGGCGAGATGTACGCCGACGTCCGCTATGTCCGACATGCACTTGCTCCCTAGGCCCGCTCGGTAGTCGCTGGCCGCGAGTGGCCAGTCGTCGCAGTGTTCGTACAGCCGCTTCTGAGTCTCATGCGCGTCCGGCCTGCCGGTGACGTGCATATGGAGCGCGCCGACGCAGCGGTGCTTCCCTGCGGCGAATCGTACCTACGGCGCGCCCACGGCGCCGGGCCGACGTTGGTCGCCAGGCCGATCAGGCGGTTGCCACCTATCCCTGGTCTCCTCCTGCGCCTGCGCCTCATCACGTCGCACGGCTTGGAAACCATGGCCTGAGATCCGCCCACTCCTCGACTACCGCGCGCATCCTCCGCATAGCGTCCAGGTGGTGCTCCGCAGCGGCCGCAGACGCGCCCATATGCGCCGTCTCCGCTGGGTCGCCATCCCACTGGCCCCAACGGCAGGCGCGGATGTGATGGTAGAAGTGCCCCATCGCCAGGATGCTCACGTGATCGTCCTCGGTCAGTTCGCATCCGGCGCCGTCCCCATAGCCGTCCAGGCACGAGGACCAGTCGAGCGCGTAGTGGTGCCATTCCGCCGGGGAGCAGAGGGAAAGCGCGCACCCCAGTTGCGCATGCTGGGGGCCATAGCGACACATCTCCAGGTCGAAGAAGCCGACAAACGTGTCGCCGTCCACTGCCATGTTCCACACGTCGTCGTGGAACAGTGCGGGAGGCCCTTCGGTTAGCATCTGGGCGCGGCCTTGCACCAGATCGAGCGACTCGGTGAAGAACGGCGTCTGGTAGGCGGGCACGGCTTCCTGCACCCCTCGGCACAGGCGCACATACCGCTCAACGACCGCGCGCAGGTCTCCACCCCAGGAGATGCACGCGAAATCGCGCGGGGAGTAGCCATCCGCGGCGGGCGTCGCCTCCGTCATTGAGATAGCTGCGAGCGCGTGCCCCACCTGACGGCTGAGTCTACTGACATCCTCGGCTTCGAGCGCCTCGGCCCCGAGTGCGCCGCCACGCAGGCGAGCCATGACAATCAGGTGCTCGGGCGACGCCAGCACCTCAGGCACGTGCCCCGTCGACCGCAACATCTGCAGACAGTACAGCTCGTTGCGCCACCGCTCGCGGCCGCCAAAGTACTTGTAGACCACCGGTTCACCATCGCGTGTCCCGAACGTGGCGATGTTCGTGCCGCCTCTGTAGTCCGGCTGCGTGGCATCGACTGTGTATGCTGGGTTGTCAGCGATGAACGGACCGATGGCGGCGTTGGCCCGCCGCTCGAGATCCTGCCGCCACTCCGTATATGCGTCGTTTGCCATCGCCGCAGATTCCTGTTCGGTCAAGCCCTACGTCTGATCCGCGCCGCCACCGTCAGCACCAGCTTTAGTCGGCTGTCGGGAGGCAGAGCTTCGACGCAGCGCCCTTGCCATGGACTGGGGGAATGTCGACGAACTCCTGCCAGCCGCCGTTGCCACCCCAGCCGCCGTCGAGTGTCGCGCCCTGCTCCTCAGCGTACTTGATGATCCACGGCCACGCGTTGAACGCCCGAATGAAGCTGTCGACGGGATCTCCGTGTACTGCTGAGACGGTGGCGCCTCCGGGCAACTCTCGACGCCGCATCTCTCCTCGCGCCGCAACAGCAGGCGACACCCGGAAGCCAGCTTCGAAGCGGATGGCGCCTTCTAGCCAATTGCTCGCTGGCGTGTGTTGGAGGATTCGCACGAACGCGGCGCCGGAGGGTCGCTCCCCCTGTGTGGCGATGTAGTCGGACAGCAGGTTGAGCATTTCTACCGCTGCGGCGGCATACCCCTCCCGCGTCGTTTCACGCTCCATGACCAGCACGGATTGCGGCTCTCGCGTCTCAACCCGCAACTGTAGGCCTTCGTAGGCCTGTTGCTTGAGGACATCGGGCCCAATGGTCACGTCCGACCTGCCGCCGGGTCCTACGAATCGGAGGGCCGGCCGGGTGGAAAGCCGCCGCTGGCTGTGGAGCCGGCGCAGATAGGTGAGGTAGAAGTGAATCAGTTGACCGGGCTGGGCCGACCACTCCGGCTCCATCGCGTGGTCGAACTTCCGGCCTGTGAGCGAGTGCTCGAGTAGGTCCAGAGCGTCATGCCAACCGCTCGCGGTCCATGGGTCAAAGCCACCGAACTGCTCGTAGTAAAGCGGGGTGTACGCCGCTCGCCAGAAGGCGCGCCACTCGTCGCCATTCATGGTGAACACGAAGAACGTGAGAAGGGTACTGTCGCCATCGCGGGCGAGTTCGATCCTGAACTCCTTGAAGTCGATCAGCGCCCGATCCTCCAGCTCCAGGATCGTACTCTCCCAGCTGTGGCGGAACGCGCCGCCCTGCGTGAGGTCTATTGCGAATTCCAACCCACCGCCCTCGCGTTCCTTGGGCAGCCACCATTTGCTCAGGCCCTCCTCCGTGGCGACTGCGCGCCAGACCTTATCCAACGGCGCCTCCAGCCTTCTCGTCCAGACCATCGTCTGCTGGTCGAGAGGGATCCCAGCGTGAGCGAGTAGCTGGTCGTTGTGCGCTCGCGCGCCTGGGTCGGGGAGGATCTGCTGGTGCAGGAACTGCCAGTTTCCGTCTTCGCTTCGGACCATGTCGTACGCCATCGCGCGCTGACCTTCGTCGGAGCGATAGACCACAGGCTCCATGGTGGCGTTGGCGCCGTGGGTCGCTGCGTAGTCACTCGTGGTGTCTATCGAGAGCCGCAGTTGGGAAAGGTCCGCGGTGACTGAGGCGTAGGCGCCCGCGGCTATCTGCTCCTCGAACCGCCGCCTCATCCCTTCGGGCCCGGCGGGAACGCCGTTGACCACGTGCTGCGGCTGATACGCAAACATGGCCAGAATCGTGTCGAGGTCGCCGGCCTCTAATGCGGCGTGGTACCGATCCAGGGTGGCTCGGACCTCGGCTTCCATCGTGGCGCTCGTCACTGCTCATCCTCCTAGACCATACTGAGCGCCTCGTCGGCGCACCCCGCGAGGAACTGGCTCGCCCGCCCCCACTGGCAGATAGCCTCCTCCCGAGTGTCGGCGGCGAGGATGGTCTCCATGACGCCCCAGAACGGCTCGTCCGGCTCGGTAGCGAGCCAGCGGGCGGTCGATGCGAACACAGTGCTGTGCCGCAAACAGGCGGCGACAAGGAACACGAACCTCACGGCGTCGGCGTCGCCGTCCCAACCGACATCGGAGAGGCCGGCGAGATAGCCGCCGAAGACGGAGTCGGCGAACTCCCAATACTCGCCCGCTGGCGCCTCCTGGCTCCAAAGGTTGCCGGCGATGAGACCAGCCAGGTCAGCGCCCGCCGGCTCGATGCTCGCGAACGCCCAGTCGATGGCGACAACGCGCCCTTCCCGCAGAAACAGGTTGGCTCGATTTGCGTCTAGGTGGGCGACCGCGAGCGGGGCGCGACGGTATGTGGCGAGGCACGCGTCGCGTTCATCCCAGAAGCGGTCGATGGTCGCAGCGGAACCGTCGGGGTACAGCTGAGAGAGCACCGGCTGTGGCAGATGCTCGCATAGGCGCGGCGGCCCCCAGGTGGTGTAGCAGCGCTCCAGAAACCCCGTGTACAGCCATTCATGGGTCGGCAGCGGCTTGCCAACGACGTACTTCCCCTGCCACCGCCCGAACTGTCGTGCCACCTCGGCCCACGTTTCCGGCGCCCACGGGTAAGGGATGTCGTCCTCGACCTCCTCGAACCACAGCCACGTCTCGTCCGCCGCGACATCCTCGACCGCGAGGCATAGAGGCGTGGAGACGCCGCCCTCTACACCGTCCAGCAGCCCGGATTGGATCACCTCGCGCTCGCGCAGCCAGTACGTCTCTGCCGCTGGGTCCGTGTCCGAACCGTCGCCTCGCAGCACCTTGACCACCACCGACCACGTCGTGGCCACCCCATCCACGAGCGCGGAACCGGCGACCCTATACACGCCCTGGCCGCCCAGACCACCGGCCACCGGTTGCCACGTCCACGCCGCTAGCTCGACCCGGCGCGGTGTGTCCAGCGCTGTCGAGATGACGCGCGTCAGACGAGCGGCGTCCAGCGTATCGAGCCGCGCTGGTGTGTGCGACATCCGCAGGAGTCCTGGTCTCTGGATCGACGCGCCTCGCCTGACGCGCGGAATCCGCTACAGCCCCATCCAGTACTGAGGCCCATGGGGTGATCGTACCAACCAGCGTGGGAGAAGCTGTTCCGGCCTAGAAGCTCTGAGGCGTAGCGCAGGCGGGCCGAACCTCTATTCGACATCGAGATCGTCGTCCTCGCGATGCCAGGACGACTTGAGCATGGCCGTGACGATGCCAGCAAGCCCCGCCCCCGCCACGGCAGCCGCTGCGGTCGGATGTCCCAGACGGAACGCGTATCCCGCAAGCCCGAATCCCGCGAGCGCGATCACCAGTGCATACAGCTGCGCGCGAGTGCGGGCCGCACTCCTGTCTGCACGCTCTGCGTGCGCCTGCTCGAGGGTTTGCCTCGCGAGCTCTAGATACTGTCGTCCCAGTTCCGCCCGCATTTCGGTGTCTTTGTCGACCGACTCTAGCAGTCGGGTCGCGATAGGCTGAGCGCCTTCCAGGAGACGAACCGCGAGCTCGGCCTGCCGATCACTGCCAGCTGAGACAGGCGCATCTCCGGGCGGACGATAGGACGGCGTCACGATTGCCCCGGAGGAAGCCAGTCGGGAGTGGGAGGATCTTCCCCATGGCTTTCTCGTTCCGCGACGGCGCCCGCCCGCGCGAGGAACGCGCCGACCCGCCTCGTGAAGGCAACCACACCCACCTCACCGTACGCCTCGGCCTCTTCGACTGCTTCCGCAGCCAGGTTCCGAAGAGCTGTCTCACTCCGGTAGGACGAGCCGTCCATCAGCGAGCCGGTCAAGTCCATGGCCGTCGCCATGCCGTCGATGTAGTCCTGAACCCGCGAGTTCTTCCGACGCGCGCGTCGCGTCGCGGTCTTGCCAGACATGCTTCCCTCCCGGCGCAAACTTTGGGCCACATGAAGTGTCGCAGTGGGGCTCAATGTTGTCAATCGTGCCGCCCCACGAAGGGCCGATGCCGACTGCGCCGCTGCCCTGGGCCAGTCCCGCTCTCTACAAGCCCATCCAGTAGTTCAGCTTGATGAGGAACACGTCCTCGCCATCGTCGGTGAAGCTGTCCCGAACGCTGGGCAACGGCCTGAACTCAGCTTCGTCGAGGCCCATGGAACCGTGCCGGTTCTGGCTCCACACAAGGAAGAGCGTGCTGCCCGGCTCGTACTCCCAGCGCAGGACCATGTTCCCGCGCAACGAACGGTTGTTGAAGTCAGGGTTGCCGGAGAGCTCGCTCGGCGCCACGCCCTTGAAGCTGTACGTCCTCGGCGCTGCCAGTTCCTTGAACGTGGTGTAGTCGCCGTTGACGACGAACGACTGGAGATACGTCTGGATCGAGAGCTTCGTCGTCACCGACAGGTTGGCTCGCAGACCGAGGTCGAACACGTCCTGGTCGAGCTCGCCGAAGACGAAGCGGTCGTCCTCGCCGTCGCCGTCCGCGTCCATGTTCTCGACCCACTGAGCGTCGTCATGGCGGGTCGAGTACGATGGCTTGATAGACACCTGCACGTTGGACGCGGGCTTCAGCTCCACGCCGACGCCGTATTTGCTGTTCGTGCTGATGCGGTCGTCCGTCCATCCGCCGCCCACCTCGACGCTGACCTTCACGGGTTTCCGACCGTCCGTGCCGACGTTGCCGCCCCACTCCCACCTGCCGGGGATCAGCATCGGTGGCCCGCCGCGGGTCGCGAGGTCGTCGATACGGTCGAGATACCTGTGTATCTCCCACCCGGAACCCCAGTAGTTCTTCAGGGTGTTGAACCCCCAGCCTCCGAAGCCTCGCGAAAGCCGGTCCCCGTCCAGATTCCAGTTGGAGTGCACGTCCACCATCCACATGGACGACTGGAAGATGAAGAACGGGTGCTGCGGCACGAGTGATCCCCAGGCTCCGCTTTGGACGATGTCCGACCGGAGCGTGAACCCTAGGTCGTTCGTGTCGAATTCCCGCGACCGCACGTCGGCGTACGCTTGTCCGCCCCACGTCCC
Source organism: uncultured bacterium (assembly GCA_964473525.1). Lineage (GTDB taxonomy): Bacteria > Poribacteria > WGA-4E. The sequence goes on along the minus strand of CAYYPK010000002.1, from coordinate 286,756 downwards.
ACTCCAGTCCTCGAGGAGGAGCGCGCCTTCGTACCCGCGCTTCCGGGCGTCGAATGCCCCAGAGCGGCTTCCGGCGAGCCTACCGAACACCCTCGCCCCGCCCTCGCTGAACCTGCGCGTCGCGTCCACGCTACCGACGTAGGCGGGGGCGAACCCCTCGCCGTTCATGGCCGTCGTCGTGGCGCCCAGTTTCGACAGGGAGCCGATGTCCTGCACCGCGCGAGCGACGAAGTGGTTCGTCATGGGTTCGACGAGATGATCACGTTCCGAGCGGTGTACTTGGCCGGTCAACGCATCGGTCGTGGTCTCCTCGACGAGAGCGTATTCGGCTGAGGTCAACGTCTCCAGGACGGCGAACGACAGACCGCGGTCGGTCTTACCCGACAGCTTGGCCGCGCCGAGGATCGTGGAGGCGTCCGGTCGGTCGAGCTCCGCCGCGCCGGCCGGAACCCCAAAGCGCCCCGGCCGACGGCCGATACGCCGCGAGTGGAAGAGCGAGGAGTAGCCGCTGACGCCGTACAGGTACACCCCCGGCATGTTGAACACGGACGATCCCTCGACGAAGAACGGCCGCTGCTCGCGGAAGAACGTCTCGAACACGCTCAGGTTGACGACTGCCGGATCCGCCTCTACCTGCCCAAAGTCCGGGTTGATCGTCGCGTTGAGTGAGATGTTCGAGGACAGTCCGTAGCGAAGGTCGAGACCTGTCGAACCGAACAGGTCGGTGGCGCGCGATCCTGATTCGTCCCGCGCCGCAAACGACGACCGCCCCAGCGTGAACGGCAGGACTTCCAGATGCGTCGGTGGCGAGATTCCCTCTATGCCCGTCAGGTGGCCGAAGCGGGATGCGATTCCGCCATCGCCCTCGCGATGCAGAATCCACTGCGTCTCTTCCTGCTTCCGTGAGATGTTGCGCGCCACGGTGACGCCCCACGTATACTCAGAGCGCTCGGAGAACCTGAGGACGTGGTAAGGGATGCGGTACTCGACGCTCCACCCCTGGTCGGAAACTCTTGTCTCCGCTTCCCACACGCCGTTCCACGTGTCGCTGCCCCAACTGTTGTCGAACAGGACGCCGTCCTTCTGCCACCCGGACGGGCCGACTATGAAATAGGCGCCGCCCTTGTGATCGTGGTGCGGATCCAGCCGCACGCGTACCCAGTCGCGTTCCGCTTCCTCCTCGCGTCGGGTTAGGCGGGACACGATCTGGTCGGGTTCGCTGTCGTAGCACATGACCGCGACGTAGAGCGCCTCGTCGTCGTACGCGATCTGGAATTCCGTCCTCTCAGTCGCGGGCGCGGGGTCGCGATTCTCGGCGTCTAGATGCCAGAAGTCGTCACCCAGTGGGGCGTCGCGCCACACTTCATCGTCGAAGACGCCGTCCAGTCTTGGCGGCGTCAGAGCGCGGGCGGCGCGGATGCTCTTCTCTGGGTGCGGCCGCTCGCCCTCCTCCGCAACCGCGGAGAACCCGAGAGCCAGAAGCGCCACGCCAGCGCAACAGAGTGGGCGAAGTCGGTCGATACGGTACGACATGGCGTTACGCTCCATGTGGGTGACGGGCGCTATCGGCACGGACTGCCCGAGGCTACTTGTCTCGCGTTGCTTCCTCGTATTCTGGGAACTCACCCAGCGTGGCCATGGCCAGTCCGACCGGCCGGCCGATCGCTTCGACTAGCTCGTCCGGCGTTGGGCACGGGTGGCCGTCCTCAAGCCGCTGGCGGACATACGCGCGCATACGGACCTGCCGCTTCTCCCTGGCCGCCCACTCTTCGTCCGGCAGCGCGCCCTGGAAGTGCATCTCGTTGCCGAAGGGATCGGTCAGCTCAATGCATGGGATCTCGTACGGGGGCTGGAGGTAGACTTCGACCGATCCGGGCCGCCGGGAGTTCCACTCGGCGGCGAGGGCGTTCAGGTCAGTCGTCTCCAGGAGGATGCCGAAGCCGCACGCGACATCGGGATGTTCGTTCAGGCAGAGCGCCATGCCATCTCGCGAGACGCGCATGATTACGGGAGTAGTCGGCGTCTCTCTCCACTCCCAGTCGAGGCTGAAACCAAGCCAGTCGACATAGTGGGCGACGGCATCGTCATGCGACCCGATCCCGAACACGGGCGTGGTCAGGGTGATGTTGGGCGCTGTTGTGTCGTTGCCGTCCGCCATCCGGTCCCCTTTGGCACAGTGCGGCTGGGGCGTGGGACGGCCGCGTCCGATCCACGCTATACGAGGTAAGAGCAGTCGCGCCATGGCAGGCAGGAGGCTATACGCCTCGACGCAGTTCGCATCGTCAGGCCGTGCAGCCCTTCCCCATTCAGTCTTGCCTCCTAATGGATATACGTGAGGACCGCGCGGTGGTTGCGTCAACTGCCCAGAGCGGGCCACCGCGAGCGACGGGTCACTGGGAATCGGGCGGCAGGCTCTTGCGGGTGGCGTCGTCGAGCGTGAGGGTAAGATCGGCGACGCGCTCGTCCATGGCTTCGAGCTGTTTCGTGATGCCGTCCAGGTGATCCTGTAGGCCCCGCAACTGGTCTTGAAGTGGTGTCAGGAGCCGCCGCTTCGTGAGGTACGAGAACAGTGGCGGGGCGATCGATCCCACCAGCAGGAGCACGAACACGTTCCACATCAGCCATTCCGCCATGCCGATTCCTCTCCGGCTTTCCGCCCGCGCGGCGGAAGGCGTGCGCCCGCGCCTCGTGAGTGACGCGGCGCACTGTCCCGCCGCCCAACTGAGTATACGCCAGCGTATGGCGCCGGTTGCGCCAACTACCGAAGCCGCCACGGTGGCTCCAGCGGTGCGAGTGCGATAGGCTATCTGGGACGCCGTCCCGCTATCGGATCGGGACGCCGGGCACGTGGAGGAACATGACGATGTCGCTTGGGTCTGGGGCGTATCCTACCTACGCCAGTATCGGCGTCCGGCCGCTCATCAACTGTCGAGGCACGTACACGATCATCGGCGGGTCGCTGATCCTGCCGGAAGCGCGCGCAGCAATGCTCGCCGCAGCGGGCGGGTACGTCGATCTGGATGAACTCATGGACGCCGTCGGCGCGCGGATCGCCCAGCTCATGCAGGCGCCCTGGGGCCTTGTAACGAACGGATGCGCGGCGGCGTTGTGCCAGGTGACTGCGGCGTGCGTGGCGGGTGAGGACCGTACCAGGATCGCGCAGCTTCCCGACACGACCGGCATGCCCGACCAGGTGGTCACGCAAAAGGGGCATCGCCACGTCTACGACCACGCGATACGCATGGTCGGAGTCGAGATCGTTGAGGTCGGTTCGCGCAACGAGATGGCGGCCGCCATCACCGACCGCACGGCGATGGTCGCCTTCTTCGGCGACGCGACCGACCGCAGCCTGGTGTCGCTCGCGGAGACCGTCCAGATAGCACACGCCCGAGGCGTGCCTGTGCTGGTAGACGCCGCTGCCGAGCGTCCGGACGTCCCCAACTGGTACCTGGAGCAGGGGGCGGACGCCGTCGCCTACAGCGGCGGGAAGTGCCTTCGCGGCCCGCAGGCATCTGGTCTCGTCCTCGGACGGAAGGAGCTGCTGCAAGCCGCGTTCGCCAACGGGGCGCCACACCACTCGCTGGGAAGGCCGATGAAGGCGGGCAAGGAGGAGATCATGGGTCTCCTCGCCGCCGTCGAGCAGTGGACGCTGCGTGACCACGACGCCGAGTGGATGCAATGGGAGAAACGCCTGGGCGCCATCGCCGACGCCGTCGACGATATCCCCACGGTCACGACGTCACTGCGACAGCCGGGCAGGTCGAATGTCGCGCCGGTGCTGAGCATCGATTGGGAGGCGGAGACGGTGGGCGTGTCCGCTGAGGACGCGCGCGCGGGCCTGTCGGACGGTGAGCCGCGCATCGAGCTGTTCGCGCACGCGGGGGGCGTGACCGTCAATCCCTACATGATGGAGCCGGGCGAGGACCGCGTCGTCGCGCGCCGGATGCGCGAGCAGCTCACACGCGCCCGCGTCTGAGCCCTCGCCTCGTGGCGACGACGAACCAGCGCCAGACGGCATGGGCATGCCTAGCGAGGCGGGGCACACGTGGCCCTTGGGCCGCCACGCCTGCCCGCCTGTGACCGTCTGTCTAGCCAGATTGCGGCCGCGAACGAAGGTGGAGGGCGGCTATAGAGAGTCCGAAGCGCTCGTAGGGAGGCCACCTGATGCGACATCTTGGACGGTGCATGCTCGCGGTGTGGCTCTGCGCCATAGGCGTGCCCGTGTCGGCCGTGGGAGGCGATTCAGTGACGCGAGATGCCGAGCGGGCAAACATGGGCCGGCCTCGTGACCTACACCGCTACGAGGGACGCTACCTCATCGACCAGTACTTTGACAGCGCGTCCGGCGACCCCAACCGGCACATCCGACAATTCGCGGACGTGTCGGCCGACGGCGACAGCCTCGTGCTACAGGAACGCTCTCGGGATAACCGAGACGGTGACCATCCTCCGGGCGATCGCTACGCGTTGACGCATGTCTCTGACCACACATTCGACGCGGTCGGCCATGCCCTGCGGTTGCGGTTCGTCCCGGGCGACGATGGCGTCGCGGAAAGCCTCACCGTGATACGGGACGGCGAGCCGTCGGGACCGGGAACGCGGTTCGTGCCGTTGCCCGATGAGATCCCCGATCTTCGGGCTCGCTTTCAGCCTCTCGAACTCGGCCACACGAGGCTGTGCATGACGGCGAGCAACACCGAGGCAGTCCTGAGCTTCTACGAGCGGCTTGGGTTCGTGCGAGACACCGCGACGCCGACTGTCGTGCGGCAGGGATGGACCGAGATAGCGTTCTTCGACTTTCAGCCCCAGCCGTGCATCCACCTGTGGGGCCCAAGCATACTCGCAACCGGGCTCGAGTTGGGGAGACGCGGGTACGCGCTGCATCACGGCTACGCGTCGACCACCCATGTCCAGGGAGACGAAGCCGGCGGGTTCTTCGTCTACGATCCCGACGGTCATCGGATGTTCTTCTTCGGGAACCCATCAGATCGCCCAATCTACGACGCATGGAAGAACGGAACGCACGAGCCCGACACTGGCGGCCCGCGGGAGCGCGGTGAGATGGCGGCGCCGGTGGACCTTCCGCTGGGGGACCTGGTGGTCTGCCTGGATGTGACCGACCTCGACGCCAGCCTGGCGTGGTACCGAGGCATGGGCTTCGAGGTCACCGACGACACCCCGGCGTCGGCTACTGTCTTCTCGCCGCCTGCGCGCGAGAACCGATACGCGTTCCCGATCCGGCTGCGCCAGGCCGATGAGCCGCGCTACTCATTCGGGTTCCTGTGCGATGATGTCGAACGCGTCTCCGACTCGATAGGCGCGCGCGGCATTGACATAGTCCCCACGCCCGATGGCCCCGCGTTCGTCGACCCTGACGGGAACTGCGTCAGACTACTACCCGCGCGGCTGTGACACGTCGTCCTACGCCGTGGCCCCGCGCGTGCGGAGCAGTTCGGCGATGCCCGTCTGGTTGGCGGCCATCGCACAAGCCAGCGGCCGAGCGTCTGGGCAGCTTTCTGGCGCGTTCGGATCGGCTCCCCGTGCAAGTAGGGTCTTCACGGCTTCGTACTCGCCCAACTCCGCCGCTCTTGCCATGGGCGTCGCCAGCGCGTGCAGCTCGATCGCGTTGGGATCCAGTCCAGCGTCGAGGAGGAACTCGATAAGGTCTGTGGCGCCCATGATGGCGGCGTGGTGAAGATACGTCTTGCCAAGCCAATCTCGCCGGAAGAGATCGAGCCCGTGATCCACCAACAGCCGGAAGGCGTCAACCGTGCTCGGGCAACGTGGCGTGCCCCCGGTCGAATGTGGCTGCACGCGCTCCCCGAACATCGGATGCGTCGCCAGCATCGCCTCCAAAGCGTTGACGTCCGCGTGCCCAACGAACATGCGAAACCAGCCTGAGTCATCGAACAGCGCGCGGTTCTCGAGGACATGAGCGACAGCGTCATCCCCCTCCAAGGACCAGTCCGGCGCGTCCGCGCCATACTCCCGGAGCAGCGCGCGTGTGCCACTGGTGTCGCCGGGATGATGTTCGCAGATCGTATAGCAGTTGCCGCTAGAGTCGGAATACGCGCGAGGATCCGCTCCCGCCTCCAACAGCAGCTTCACCATCCCGTGGTGGTTCGATCCGCAGGCTTGGAACAATGCCCCGCCGCTAGGCTCCAGGTCTTCCGGCTGGCTGGGATCTGCGCCAGCCCCTAGCAGCGCGCGTACGATCTCGACATGCCCGCGGGCGGCTGCGGCCTTCAGCGGGCTCTGGCGCCGCGAGTCGAGACGGCCTGCCGCGCGCGGGTCATCGGCCAGTATCTCTCGCACCCTGTCCATATCGCCGAGGCCGCACGCTAGCGTGAGGCAGTAGTCGGCGCCGCGGTCGATCAGCCGTCGGGCCAGCGCGTCATCTGCTATCTGCGGTGCTGTCGCGCCATCCGCTCGTTGCGCGTTGATGTCGACGCCCAGGTCTAGGAACCGGTCAGCGGTCGCCGGATCCTGCTCCTCCGACGCGATGACAACGCCAGTGCGCCCTAGCGGGTCGGCCTTGAGGGCGAGGTCTGGACGTTGGCTCAGGGCGGCATCGAGGTCGGCCGGAGCCCCGTCGCGTATGGGCCTCGCGATCAGACGCTCGAAGTCAGGGTGGTAGCTGAACCGCTCGCGCATCGCGTCTTCGAGAACGTCGCCAACATCGTGGAATCCACGTGTGCTTGCCGCTGTCAGCATACGGTCCCAACTGTAGTACAAACCCCTCGAGCGTCCGGGGTCGGAACCTCGCTCCAGCAGTAGCTGGACCATCGCCGCGTTCCCTGCCCAGGCGGCCATGGTCACTGGGTAGCAGTACCAGTGTTGGGCGTGGACCAATTCTGGACGGCTGTCCAACGCCGCCTCCGCGGCCACGAGGTCGTTCCGAGCGGCCGCTTGCCATAGCGCCCACGCCGCCGGGCCGTCCATGACGATTACATCCTCAATGTACGTGGCCGACCGCATGGGGTCGGGGATGGAGAGATGCGGCACACAGGCGGCGATGTCGGCGCGTAATGCCTCGTTGGTACGAGTAGTCATGCAGTCGGTCCTGTGCGAGTTGAGTGACGTGCCGATGGCCGGTCCGACACGGACAACACTGTGAACGACCGGGCCCGGCGATGCGTTGCCACCGCGTGCGTGCGGCCGAGCGCCGGCTCGGCACAACCCGCCCTACACAGACCCGTACATGGTCGCCCTGAGACCGTACCGCTTTGGAGCCCTGGGACGCGATCCCATGCCGCCATCCTGGCGCGCCAGCGCAGCCCTCGCGCGTCCCCCCGAACGTCGTCGCCGCGCCTGCCGTTGCTCGCGATCCTCTGACGACAGCGCGGCGAGGTCGTGGGATCGGGCGCCTGCGCCTGCCCTCGATCGTATGGTAATATGTCACAGATGGCACGTCGCTGTGGATTCATGGACGATGGCTGCGGCGCGCTTCGTACAGCCGACCCGGGCAGGAACCCGTCTGGACGGAACCATAGGCGCTCAGGAACAGCCGGGGCGTGGGGCAGCGACGCGGGCGTTATGGCGGCCGGCCGTTCTAGCCGCGGCCATCCGATGTCACACCGAGGGCGCGACCCTCGCCTATCACAGGTCGGAACCCGGGGCCTGGCGAGACCACGCGCGCTAACGCCGTCCACGTGATGTCCGCCGAGACTGGCGAAACGCTCACGGTCGCGTGGCTCGAGAACGCCAGCGGCCTCCATACGTCGCCGACCGGGGCCGAAACACGCCGCAACGAAGCGTAGATGGCGGCAGGCCGCAACATTGCTGGGAGGGGTCACATGGTCAAGCGAGGACAGAGGTGGCGGACGGCGACGTGGCTCGCAGCGGCGCTTCTCGCCGCGACTGCCGCCAGTGCCACCAGCGCGGCGACGGTCGCGTACTTCGTCTGGACGCCAGGGCTCGATGGCGTGGCGAACAGCGCCCTCGAGCTCATGAACCCCGAGACGGGCGAGACACGCGTTATCGCGGAGTTCGAACGCGCCGCCGGTCTGGACGCGTCGGCGGACGGGCGACGCCTGGTGTGCCGTACGGGCACGTGGTACGGCAGTCGCCTGACGCTCATCGACGCGCGAACGGGTGTCGCCGAACACCTGCCTCGGGAGCACGAGCTAGGCGTCTACAGGGGGCCGAAGTTCTCGCCGGACGGCCATCAAGTACTCTACAACTATGCGCAGCCGGCGGGTGCGCCGTTCGCCGTCAAGGTCATGGATCTCGGCGCCAGAAGCTCTACGTGGCTGACGCCGAGAGGCTACCGGGCGTGGGATCCTGACTGGGCGCCGGACGGGTCGCAGATTGTCCTCGTGCAGAAGGATCCGCGAAAGCTCTACCACGACCTGCACGTCATGCCAGCAGAGGGCGGAGACGCGCTCAATCTGACCTTCTGGCTGGAGCACGACGACGAGCCAGCGTGGTCCCCTGACGGTAAGGAGATCGCGTTCATTCGAGCTCACGAGGACAAGGGCGTTCGGCTCGCCGTTTACGATATGGCGTCTGGGGATGTGCGGGAGTTGACAGACCATGCCTTCGAGGCGTTCCGGCCCTCTTGGTCACCCGACGGGCAACATATCGTCTTCTACGGCGGGGATGTGGTCGACGTGGATCGCGGTCGCGATTTCTGGAACGTGTACGCGATTCGGCGGGATGGAACCGACATGCGTAGACTCACGCACTACGGGCCGGAGCGGGCAGTGGACCCAGTGTGGGTCGATGCAGATCTGCTCCCCGTGTCGCGACGCGGTAAGACGGTGACGACGTGGGGACGCCTGCGGGAAACGGCCATACGGGATCAGTAGGGCTGCGGGAGGAACAGAGGATGCCTAGACCTAGAGACCCACTGTGGCGTATGGCCTGCGTTGCGGCCCTGCTCGGCGCCATCGTCGCTCCGAATGCGGCGGGCGACACGCTGGCCTATCTGGCATGGACCTCTGGACTGGACGGCCCGCGACGCGTGACGGTAGACGTCATGAACATGGACACCGCCGAGACGCGCACTCTTGTTGGATTCGAGCTCGCCAGCGGGCTCAGCGCCTCACGCGACGGACGCCGCTTGGTCTGCGTGACCGGCGGCCGCGACGACAACCGCCTAACGCTCATCGACGCGCGGACCGGCGCCGTCGAGTACCTGCCTCGCGAGGATGACATTGGGTACGCCTTGCTGCCGAAGTTCTCCCCGGACGGTCAGCACCTGCTTTACAACTACTCGAAGCCTGCCGGCGCCCCGTCCGCGGTGAAAGTCCTAGATCTCCACACCGGGGCTTCGACCTGGCTGACCAAGCGCGGATTCCGATCGCTGAACCCAGACTGGTCGCCCGACGGAACGCAAATCGTCTTCGCGAAGGATCCGCCGAAGCTGTACGCAGACCTGCACGTCATGTCAGCAGAAGGCGGCGAGACGCTCAACCTAACCAACTGGCAGGAGGATCACGACGACGAGCCCGCTTGGTCACCGGATGGTACCGAGATCGCGTTCATGCGCGTGAGCAAGTTGGGTCGGCGCGTCGCCGTCTACGACATCGCGTCCGGCGACGTGCGGGAGCTGACCGACCATGCCTTCGAGGCGTTCCGCCCGACGTGGTCGCCAGACGGCCAGCACGTCGTCTTCCACGGCGTCACAGTCGAAGACGCAGACCGAGGGCGCGACGCCCGGAACGCGTACTCGATACGGCGAGACGGCACGGACATGCGCAGACTCACGCACCACGAGCCAGGCGCAGTCTATCCCGTGTGGGTCGACGCCGACCTGCTTCCCGTGTCGCCCCGTGGCGCCGCTGTCACGACTTGGGCCACGCTTAAGCAACAGGCCGCGCGCTAGCCCGGCGGCGCCTCGCACACAAGACAGCGCCGCCGCGGCGGGCATATCATTGCAGCAGTCCCTGCACACGGCGACTTGGCGCGAGGACACGAACCGACGCGGAGGGCGGCGAGCAGTGAGCGACGACCGACTCGTACACATAGTGGACTACCAGGACGGCTGGCCGCGCGAATTCGCGGAGATCGGCGGCGCCGTGCGAGGCGCGTTGGGCGACCATGCCGTGCGTATCGACCACATAGGCTCCACGGCCGTGCCCGACCTCGCCGCCAAGGACATCATTGATGTTCAGGTAACGGTGGCCTCCTTCGAGGGCTTCAGCCCGATCGCGGCTGGGCTGGAAAGCCTGGGCTACGTCCGCCGCACGGAAGTGCGACACGACCACCTTCCGCCGGGCGCCACGCACTCGGCGTCGGAATACGAGAAGCGCTACTTCCGCGAGCCGGAGGGCGTCCGCCGGACGCACATTCACGTGCGCGCCGACGCCCGCGTCAACCAGCGGTACGCCATCCTCTTCCGCGACTACCTGCGCGAGCACCGCGCCGCCGCCCTGGCGTACGAGGAAACGAAGCGGTTCATGGCTCGCTGGCACAACGAGCAGGACAAGGGCGCGCTCTTCTACGAGATCAAGGCGCCGGTCGCCGACATCGTCACGTCCGCTGCCGAAGAGTGGGCCGCGCGCGTCGATTGGCGTCCCGGCGACAGCGACGCCTAGCACGCCCGACCGAGAAGGCGCCTCGTGAACGCCAGACCTGTACAGATCGTGGACTACCAGGCGCGGTGGCCCGGAGAGTTCCTCGCCATTGCCGACGCGCTGAGGAGCGCGCTCGGGCCCCTCGCCGTGCGCATCGATCACATCGGCTCGACATCCGTGCCTGGGCTAGCCTCCAAGGGCATCATCGACGGCCAGCTCACAGTCGCATCTTTCGACGGTTTCGACATTGTGCGGCAGTTGCTCGTCGACGAGGGATGGAAGCCCCGCCACGGCCTGCACCACGACCACCTGCCTCCCGGCGACGGCCACGACCGCGATGAGTACGAGAAGCGCTACATCCGCGAGCCGGAGGGACACAAGCGCACGCATGTACATGTCCGTGCCTGCGGTAGAGCGAACCAGCGCTACGCCCTGCTGTTCCGCGACTACCTGCGCAAGCACCCTGAATCCGGACTCGCGTACGCGGCAACGAAGCGCATGATGGCCCACTACCACAACCGGCAGACCGACGACTCGTTGTTCTATGAGATCAAGGGACCGGTCTGCGACATGGTCATGGCGCCCGCCGAGGAGTGGGCGACGCGTGTCGGCTGGTGCGTCGGGCCGTCTGACGCCTGAACCTGGCTAGTGCGGCGACCGGTACCGCCTACGTGTGGTCATCCACCGCGCGCGACGCCCTTGGGTCGACGGTGAAGTGGCTCGCCTCCCGTTGCGCGCGCCGAGACGTACTGACGACGATCGATACGGCGAGCGTGATCGTCACCGCAACCGCCGCGACGTAACCCACGATCTCGGGGACGGACAGGCCCAAAGCAAGCGCCATCTGCATGGATTTGCCTCCTGACGCCCTAGCGAACACGAGATACGGCGTCGGAGACACTACAGCAACCTACGTGCCAACTCGGTCGGGGGTCGCTGCGCGCGGAGGCGGGCGGAACGTCACGTGTTGGGAGGGATTCCAGCCGCTGACGCCGCGGCGGCGAGCGCGCCAGGGGTTCGCCGGTGAACGCGTTCACATGCGCACACGCTGACGGCAGCCGTCAACAGGCGCTGGAGCGGTACGCGTCCATGGAGCGATGACCAGACGGACGGCGCGTCAGCGGCTCCTCGAAGAGCTAGTCGCTCACCGAGACGCGCGGACGCAGCATCAGCATCACCGGGCTAGCGATGTAGATGGAGGAGTACGTCCCGACGACGACGCCGACCACGAGCGCAAGAGCGAAGGTCCGCAGCTCGCCAGCGACCGACTGCCAGTAGATCAGCGCGACCACACCGAGCGTCGTCAGCGACGTAAGTAGCGTGCGCCTGAGCATCTGCGTGATGCTCGTGTTGATGAGGTCGGCGAAGCGCATGCCGCGCAGCAGGCGCTGGTTCTCGCGGATGCGGTCAAACACGACGATCGTGTCGTTGATCGAGTAGCCGACCACAGTGAGGAATGCTGCCAGCGTCGGCAAGTTGATCTCGAGGCCCAGCACGCTGAATATGCCCAGCGTGATGAGGACATCGTGCACCAGCGCGGCGACCGCGCCGACGGCGAACCGCCACTGGAACCGCAACGACACGTAGATCAGGATAAGACCCAGCGACACGAACACCATGAGGATGCCCGCGACCTGCAAGTCCTGACCGACGTTGGCGCCGACTTCGTTGATCTCGGAATCGGCGAGGGTGTGCGCGTCCCGTAGCGCCGCCACGATCTTCTGCCCGACGCCCGCCTCGTGGACGACTGTATCAATGAGGAGGATATTGCCGGTGGACGTGACGATCTTCGCTCCAGCCACTCCGGCGGCTTCCAGCGTAGCGGTCGCCTCGGCGGGGCTCACGGGCGAGGAGAACTTCGCGACGATGTGCACGCCGCCCCGGAAGTCGATGCCGAGGTTGGGCCCCTGATTGGCAACCAGCGACGCGATGCCGCCGAGAATCAGGGCGGCGGCCAGCATGAAGCAGATCCGCCGCGCCCCGAGGAAGTTGATGGCGTTGTCCAATGTCCCAGCCTTCCGAGTCGGTCGTGCCGTAGGATCTCAGCTCTGGCGACCGCTGAATAACGGGTAAATGGGTAGCCGCTGCCGGTCCCGGCTCTCGAATGCGCGGTAGAACGTGCGAGCCACGAAGAGCGACGTGAACATGCTCGCCACGATGCCGATCATGAGCGTGACGCCGAAGCCTTTGATGGCTCCTGTGCCGAACATGTACAGCACCATCGCCGTCAGGAACGTCGTCAGGTTCGCGTCGAAGATGGTCCAGAAGACGCGACCGTAGCCGGTCGTGATGGCGCTCGCGACGGTCTTGCCCGTCCGCAGCTCTTCCTTGATGCGCTCGTTAATCAGCACGTTCGCGTCGACAGCCATGCCGATGGTCAGCACGAGACCGGCGAGACCTGGCAGTGTCAGCGTCGCCCCGAGTAGCGCGAGGGACGCCAGAATCACCACGCCGTTCACGAGCAGCGCGAACGCGGAGAAGAACCCGCAGGCGCTGTAATAGATGAGGAGGAACACCACGACGATTGCCAACCCGATGCCAGCGGCGCGCGCGCCGCGGACGATGGCCTCACGCCCGAGGCTCGGACCCACCGTGCGCTCCTCGGCGATCTGCACGCCCACCGGGAACGCCCCCGCCCGCAGCACGCGAGCGAGATCCGACGCTTCTTCCTGGGTGAACCCACCACGGATGATCGCGTTGCCGGACAGGATCGGCTGCTCGATATTGGGCGCGGAGATCACGCGGTCGTCCAACACGATCGCCATGAGCTCATTCGTGTGGTCCGCTGTCGCCTGCCCGAAGGCTCTCCGACCGTTCGCGTTGAACCGGAGCGTGACGACGATGTCAGCGAGGTACGTCGATGTGCCAGCGCGGTTAATGTCCGCGCCCGTGACGACCGGGAGACGGTCGATGACGAACCACGACCCGTCCTCGTTGAAGAGCAGTTCCGCGTCGCTGGGCATATCGTCCAGGCTGGGCGGATCGGCTGACCCATACCACGGCCGGCTGTTCTGCATCTGTACCATTCGGAACTCGAGACGTCCCATCGTGCGCACGACGTTGACCGCCGTCGAGGAGTCTTCCGCTCCCGGCAGTTGGACGATGATGCGCGGGCGGTTCGGATCGCGTCGTATGTCGGGCTCCGACACGCCGAAGGCGTCGATGCGATTCCGCAGCACCTCGAGAACCTGTGTCAGCGCCTGGTCTTCCTGGTCGGCGAGTTGCGACGGATCCAAGGTCAAGCGGTACTGCGCGAGTCCGTCGGCGCCGGGAGCGCCGCCGTTCACGGGAACGATGTCCAGGTTTTCTAACCCGGCGAAGTACTCCTCGGTATCCTGCTTCCGCGTGTCGCCAGCCGCGCCCCAGTCGGCGTTCGGCTTGATGACGGCGATAAGTGTGGAGCCTTCGAGGCGCACCTCGCGGCAATTGACGCTGTAGCGTTCGCGGAGGTCCGTGCGGATGTTCGTCTGCATCTCCGCGAGGAGCTGCCCCTCCGCCTCCGTCAGGTTCAGCTCGAGTACGAGATACACGCCACCCTTGAGGTCCAGCCCCAGTTGGATGCGCTGCTGTGGGAACAGCCATCCAAGCGACGTTGGCACCTTGCCGTAGAGGCTTAGCTCGTCAATGACGGCCTGAGCCGACCTGGTGAGGGGGTCGCTGTACGCCATGGCGATGGAGTCGGAAACGCGCGTCGCATCTTCAATCGGCGACGCCGCGTCGTTGAGCGTGACGTCTTCAAGGCCGATCGCGGCGCCACGCGTCCTCAGGGTGGTTGCAGCGGAACGGTATGCCTTCTTAAGAGCGTCAGACGAGCCGTCCGCCTGGGCGCCAAACTGGAACTCCAGGCCGCCGTCCTTGATGACCGGCGAGGCGAGTCCGTCCGGCTCCTGAAGGCTCCGATCCAGGTACCCGAACATGGTCTCGTAGAAGGACGGCAGCGTTGGCGCGATGTTGACCACCGACAGGAGCAGCACGAACAGTATTACGCCGATGCGCCACCAGCGTACGCGTTCCATCTATGGGGTTCCCTGTGCTTGCCTACGTTGTCGATTGCGTGACGCGCCGCATGCCGCTTCGCAAGGCGGGTATGTCTCACGAACACACCCTGTTACCGTATCGGAGGGGCCGCGAAATGTCAAGATCGGAATGCCCCCTATGTCGCTCCTGAACGGGTTTCCCGCGCGTTCGGGCGGGCGCCGGAGCCGGCGACATCCGCCCCATACAGGAGGAACGCAGGAGCAGTGTCGCCGGGTTCGGTGGATTGGGCGTCGGGTACCCATGTCCGGGTCGATGTGCAGGACGATGTGTGGGTGAGCGCGAGGGCCGACGCTAGGCCGCCGCGACATCTCCGCTCCACAGCCGCCGCATCTCGTCGGACGATGCGAGCAGCTCGTCCAGCGTACCTTCCGCGTCGACGCGGCCGTCGCGCATAACGATGATGTGGTCCGCCCGGCGCAGCACCGCCTTGCGGTGCGAGACCACGAGGCACGTCGCGTCCAGGTCGCGGAACACACGGTCCCAGAGCGTCTTCTCGGTGTTGACATCCAGCGCGCTCGACAGGTCGTCGAACACGAGCAGCTCCGAGTCGCGGGCGAACATCCGCGCTGCCGCTGCTCGCTGCGTCTGACCCCCGGAGAGCTTGACGCCACGCGTGCCAACGACCGTGGCGAACCCGTGCTCGAACCGGCCGACGTCCGTATCAAGCGCAGCGAGAGCCGCCGCCCGGTCGACATCCGCCTCGGCGTGGCCCATCCGCAAGTTGTCTCCCAACGACTCGCTAAAGAGCGTCGGCACTTGCGGCGTGTACGCACAACGGGGCGGAGCCAAGAACTCCGCCGGGCTCTCGACGACCGAACCGTTCCAGCGGATGGTTCCGGAGTCCCGTGCGGTCACACCGAGCAGCGCGCGCAGCAGCGTGGTCTTGCCGGAGCCGACCCGCCCCGTGACGACCGTAAACGAGCCACGGGCGACGCTCAGGTTGACGTCGCGGACGCCCAACTCCGATCCAGGATGCGTGTAGGTCAACCCCTGCACGGTCAGCTCCCGCAACGGGTCGTCCTCGCGCTTGGCTGGCGTGGGCAACGCGGGGATGTCGCCTCGTATGGGCACCGTGGCATGTTCCGTGAGGGCGCCTGGTGGAGCGTGCTCGACTGCCTCCTCCATGCGACCGTACGACACGCCCGCCCGTTTGTGGCGAGCCATGATCTCGCCGATCATGGACGCGCTCCCCGCCACCTCGCCCACGAGCCGCGCGAAGAGTGCGAAGTCACCGACGGTGAATGTCCCGGCCCGCATCTTTCCGGCGGCCAGCAGGAGCACGATCCCCGTGCTCACGATCATGACGTGCGTGTAGACGGAGCGAAGTAGCTCGTTGAGAAGGTTGTCCTTCAGAGCGGCCTTGCGCCGGGTTTCACTCAGCTCCCCGAAGTGCGCCAGCGCATCGGACTCCGCGCCAGCGACCTTGAGCGCGGACACCGCGCGGAACATCGCCGCAACGAACGACGTGACCTCCTCGGTCGCTCGACGGTTCGCGCGTCGGTACCGCCGGATGAGGGGCCCCGCCAACTGAGCCACGGTTACGATGAGCGCGGCGGGAGCGACCGTCACCAGCGTGATGAAGGGGTCGATTCGCGCCATGACGATCGTCGCCACGATAGCGAACACGATGTTCCCGACGCCGTCCACGTACGTCTCGATGTACCAGACAGGCGCCTCGGCGTCGTCGCGCACTCGGTTGGTGAGCTCGGCGGACTTGTCCGCGACCTCGCGGGCGTTGCGCACGCCGAACAGCTTCTCGGTCCAGTTGTTCCGCACCAGGGTCTCGACGGTGAACCAGAACCGCGACCAGGCCGCCACGGCGCCGAACACGAACCCGCGACTGCCGAGCTCGATGGCGACGAACAGCGCCAGAAGCGTCCACACATTGAGGCCCGCCTCGGCGCCTCCAGACACCTTGTCGAGCAGCTCGCGAACGACGAGTGTCGCGAGCAGCGGGACGAAGTCGTCGAGCCCCCACAGGAACACGTTGAGCGCGAACATCCCGGGGCGCAGGCGCAGAAGGCGCAGCGTGTGCTTCCAGGTGCTCATGACAGTTCCTCGTCCATCCCCGTCCGCAGCAGCTGGGCGAATCTGGATCCAGGATCGGCCGCCAGCTCCGCCCGCGGCCCGGACTCTGCGATCCGTCCGTCGTCAAGGATGAGGATGTCGTCGACGCGGCGAAGCGTCTCCAACCGGTGCGCGATGATGATCCCGGTGCGGTCCTCGAGGAGGCGCCCCGCGGCCGCCTCGACTCGTTGCTCCGTCGCCGGATCCAGCCGTGAGGACGGCTCGTCGAGAACAACTACGCCTGGGTTCCGCAGGAACACGCGGGCGAACGCGAGCAACTGCTGCTGCCCCGCGGACATCCCGACGCCGTTGGTCTGGAGAACCGTGTCCAGACCGTCGGGAAGCGCCGAATACCACTCCCCGAGCCCGAGTTCCTCCAGCACGTCAGTAATCGCGCGGTCGTCGATGTCGTTCGCGAAGAGCGCGAGGTTGTCGCGCAGCGAGGCACGGAAGAGATGCACGTCCTGCGTGACCATCGCGACGCGCCTGCGCACGTCGGCGGCGCGCGCGGTCGCGAGATCCACGCCGTCGATCGTGACCGTCCCGGCGTCTGGGTCGTACAACCTGAACAGCAGGCGCGTGATGGTCGTCTTGCCGCTCCCGGTGCGGCCCAGGAGGCCGAGGGTGCGCTCTGGCTGGATGCGGAACGACAGATCACGCAGCACGGGGTCGTCCGCGGCGTACCCGAACGTCACACCGTGGAACGCCACCTCGCCCGCGCCGCTGGCGGGTAGGTCGCGCGCGCCGTCGGAGATCTTCGCTTGGCGGTCCATCAGCTCGCCGACCCGGCCGATGCCAGCGGCCGCCTTCTGGAACTCCTCCAGTTGCCACGTGATGTCGCGCAGCGGATACCGCAACATGGTCGCGTAGTGGAGCACGAGGTACACCGCGCCGATGGTGAACGCGCCACTTCGATACAGGAGGATGCCCCCCGCCAACACGACGGCGGTGCTGAACGTGAACAGCGAATCCGTCGCCACGCTCAGCGTGTGTCCGCGCATTTCCGCCTTCTTGACCGCGCCGAAGAGCTTCGTGTTTATCCCGTGCATGCGGTTCATCGTGTAGGCGATGCCGCCGTTCGTGCGGATGTCCTCAACGCCCGCGAGCCGCTCCTCGACGAAGCCGAACAGCTCCGAGAACCCCTCGCGCTCCGCCTTGAACCAGGGCACGGCGATGTGGCGCAGCTTCAGCATGAGCAGCAGCGCGAGCGCGGCGACCGTCGTCAGCGCGGCGCCGAGGCGCCAATCCTCACGGGTGACAAGGGCGAGCTGACCCAGTATGAGCAGCCCGCTGCCGACGACTCGGATCGTGAACTGAGAGAAGAACCCGGCGATCGCAGTGACGTCGCCATCCACGCGCTCGACCATCGCGCCAGGCGTGGTGTCGTTGTGGAAGCCCATGTCCAGGCGCAGGCAGTGTCCCGCAAGGTCGGTTCGGAGGTCGTTCGTCGCGCGCCATCCGACGTCCTCAGTCACGTACTGCCCGGCAGTGGTGACGACGGTGCGCACGAACCCACCCGCGATGTACACGGCCCCCGCGATGAGCAACAACCGCACCGGAGCGCCGTTCGTCACCGCGTCGATGTAGTACCGGATGATCTGGGGACCGACGAGCGACAGCCCGACGCCTCCCAGAAGAAGGGCCACCAGGGCCGTGAATCGGCCCGCGTGCGGCCGCACATACCTGCTCAGCAGCGTCGTGTAACTCTGTGTCGACATCGCTCGCGGCGCCCTTCGCGCTACGCGCCGTTCGTGGCGCCCTACCTACCCGCGCGCGGATGCACATTGCTACCGGCCCCGTGGGCGAGCACGAACCCACCGCGCCAGGAAGTCCGGCGCGGTGGGTTCGTGTTGCGATGTCGGGTCGCGCGAGCGTCAGTCCGAGGCGATGTTGATCTGGCGCGAGCGGTGGCTGTCGGCCTTCGGCAGTCGCACCGTCAGGATGCCATCCGCGAAGCTCGCGTTCGCTTGCTCGGAGTTCACGTGCGACGGCAGCGCGAGGCTGCGTCGGAACTTCCCGTAGTGTCGCTCCGAGTAATAGACGCTGGGCGCCTCGACCTGCGTGTCGGACTCCGCGCCGGCGTCGGTCTCAGCATCAGCGCTCGCCGTGCGAGGCGACCGCTTCTCACCTTCGATGGTGAGGACGTTCTCACGCACGCGCAGTTCGATGTCCTCCTCCGTCAGTCCGGGCAACTCGGCGCTAACCTCGAGAGCGTCGGCGGTCTCGAGGACATCCACACGCGGCGCCCACGATCCGCGGCGGGCTCCTGCCGCAAACGCCGGCACGACGCTGTCAACGACGCGCTCGAACTGGGCGAAGGGATCCGTCAGTCGTCGTGGCGTGAAGCGTACCAAAGACATGTGTTCACTCCTTTATTAGAGATGTGGTCTAGTCTGGGGAGTGTTCCTCTGGGAACTCCCCGCGAACCACTCGGTTCGTCGCTATCGCCATCTCTGCGACTGACTCTCTCAAAGCAACGCCCGTGCCAACCTCGCCGAGCAGGCAACGACGCTCCGCAGAAGCGTCCTGCGCATGTGCTGGACATAGGCCCGTCGTGCCCACGTCTGTACCGTTGAGTGCCCTTGTGAAGCGCATCCACAGCCCCTTCCCCTCGCAGGGGAAGGTTGGGATGGGGTCGTGTGGGCGGGCGCGCGTCAGCGGCGCGCCGACCCGTGGCAGCGTGTCGACGGGCCTAACGCGGGCAGTCGTCGTGTCACTCGGACCTGCCACCCATGCCAGATGCGCAGCGCCGTGCCAATATGACATGACGCGACGTGGCGCCCTACCTCGGCGACAGTCGAGGCCACCGAATCTCGACCCCATCCCCCGCTAGACGCCGCTGGAACTCCACGAGGCGCCCTTCCTCGTTCCGCACTGCGCGCGGTGACAGTCCCGTGTCGAGGCACTGCGCGGCCAGCATGCCCGCTGACTCACCGATGTTCCACTCGACGGGGTGTAGCCGGTAACACCCGTTCGTTATGTGCGTCACGCCCAGGTTCTTGCATGCGGGTATCAGGTTCTCGACGCGCTGCGGGATGAGCGACCCGAGGGGTATCTCGAACGGCAGGCTGCTGACGTCGATGTAGTTGTCGCCGCCGCTGCTCGGGTGCAGGTCGATGCGGTAGCTGCCGACGCCCACGGAGTCGTGGAACCGTTCTGCCGTGACGTCCTCGCGGGATAGGCCCGTCGCCGCCATGCGCGCTTCGGTCCCCACGTGCTCCTCCACGACGGTGAACTCCGCGCGGATGCGGCGCGACTCTCGCACGTACGGGTACTTGGCAAGTCCGTCCGCAGTGCCCACGATGTCGCGGCGGAGGCGCAGTCCCTTCCACCCGACCCCGCCGTCCGCCCGTGGGGTCTCGGTCTGTAGCCAATACAGCAGCGATAGGCTGAGTTGCTTCCCACGCTCCCGATGGTCGGCGGCTTCCTCGTCAGACACCTCCATGATGTTGCCGAGCCAGTAGTCGTTCATCGGCCAGTTGACCAGGCAGATGTCGCTCCCGAAGGCGCCATCGGCGAAGTTCTTGCGGTCGATGATCCGTCGGTAACGCCATAGCCCGCTTGCCTCGTCGGCGCCTTCGCGCGGCGGGTCGAACGTGTACTGGCGTGGCTCCAGCGTGATGGGATGCGAGGCCTCGAGCGCGAGCTGCCTGCCGGTCCACGCTGGCGTGAGGTCTGGCACGTACGCTTGCCAGAAGTCGTAATCGCGCGGCTTGTTGATCGTGTGGTCCGCCCCGTCCACATAGTCCATCGCGAAGCAGTACGTGAACGCCTGGTGGTTGTCGGGCTGGTAGTCGGACGGAGCGTGCATCTCGCCGGTATCCGACTGTGCCTCCGCGCCAACGACGTACTCGACGCCGGCCAGCGGCAGGACGTCGCCGAGCTCCGTAGCGTCGAGAACGTACGGCGCGTGCAATACCACGGCATGACCGCTGCGCAGATCTCGCACCGTCACCGCGCCGACGCTGTCACCCGTGGCGTGAGCGTCGACGATCCGGCGCTCAAGCAGCAGCGTCACGCGTCCCGAGCTGACGAACGGCGCGAGCATGTCACGTAGCACAGCCAGAGCGACGCGCGGTTCATGGCACAGTCTCGACACGCTGCCAGCGCCGGGATTCAGGTGGTCAACCCGACTGGCCGCGCCCGTCAGCGGGTAGTTGCGCCGGTAGTAGTCTCGGACGCGCCCGCGGAATTCGCGGTACGATCGCGTGCCACCGAACTGCTCAATCCACGGGTGCTCGTCCGGCGGGACGGCCTGCTGCGTCAGCTGGCCGCCGATCCAGTCCGTCTCCTCGGTCATCACCACCGTGTGCCCGTTGCGCGCGAGCGCGAGGGCGGCAGCGCATCCGCCCGTGCCGCCGCCGACGATGACCGCGTCGGCGGTCAGCTCGCGTGGCCGCCCGTTGCTCTCTGTCCAGGATGGCGCGTCCATAGGGGTCTCCGTCTTCGGTTCGGTTACGGCCCGTCCCTGAGGCGGCTCAGTCGCTCGCCCCGCGTGTGTCCTGCCCGCGTGCCGTCGCCCGTTCACGTCGAGTTCGCCTCTCGCGCGGCGTGCACTCGCCACATGAGTCCAGCCCATCCCACCTTGCGACCGCTCCAGAAGATCGCGCATTGTAGCATCAAGACCGGGCGGCGTGCCGTGGCCGGCCCGACCCACGGATGGAGGAAACGATGGACCCACGAGTAGTAGCCAACTACGAGTGCGTGACGGGGGAGAATCCGTTGTGGCACCCGACGGAGAAGCGCGTCTACTGGACGGACATCCCGACGGGCAGGATGTTCCGCTACGACCCCGCCACGGGCGAGCACGAGCAGTGCTACGAGGGCGAGCAGGTGGGTGGATTCACCGTGCAGCCGGACGGCGCGCTCCTTCTCTTCATGGCGCGTGGAGCAGTGGCGCTGTGGCGAGACGGCGACATGACGACGCTCATCGACGAGATTCCCGCCGAACGCGAGTCGCGCTTCAACGACGTCATCGCGGACCCAGCCGGCCGCGTCTTCTGCGGGACGATGCCTACCGAACATGGCCTAGGCAGGCTGTACCGCCTGGACCTAGACGGCACGATTACGCCAGTCGTCGAGGGCGTCCGCTGCTCGAACGGCATGGGGTTCACGGCCGATCGCAAGACGATGTACTACACGGACTCAGGCGTCCGTCGCGTCTACACGTACGACTACGACGAGGCGACCGGGGCGCTCTCGAACCGCCGCACGCTCATCGAGACGGCGGAAGGTGGCGGCGTCCCGGACGGCATGACCGTGGACGCTGCGGGCGACATCTGGTCCGCGCGCTGGGACGGCTACAAGCTGCACAAGTACACGTGCGACGGCGAGGAACTCAAGGGCGTCGACTTCCCCACGAGGAAGGTGTCCAGCGTCACCTTCGGCGGGGACGACCTCACGGACATGTACGTCACGACGGCTGGGGGTGACAACCCCAGCGAG
This sequence comes from uncultured bacterium, assembly GCA_964473525.1. Lineage (GTDB taxonomy): Bacteria > Poribacteria > WGA-4E. Next base: position 264,686 of record CAYYPK010000002.1, on the reverse strand, counting down.
AATGGCAAGCTAGCCGGCGCGCTTTTCCATCTCAACATCGGGGTGACGGGCGTGCCCGAGTTCTGTTCGCGCATCGACGTGTAGCGTCACCGGGCGTCAAGGCGCTGGAATCGCACGAACCGCGTGCTTTCCCGCCGGGCGTCCAGCGACACGGTGAAGCCGATGGGACGGTAGCCCGCCGCGGTCAGGGTGACACGCCGCGCGCCCTTGCCGAGGCCGAAGACGCTGAGCTCCGCCGAATCGAAGGCGTGACCAACGAACGCGTCGTCGACGGCAACCATCACCCCACCGGGGGAGCCGATCTCGCCCCACACCACGTTGAGCCGCGTGGGCGCGACGACCCCTTCAGGTGGCGCCAGCGACAGATGCCGCGCGCCTGCGGCGACGGTGACGTCCTTTGCCATCCCAACGCCGCTCAGGAGCGTCTTGCCGATGGCGCGCGTCTGTCCGTTCCACCAGCGCACGGTGTAGACGCCGGCGGGAAGGCCTTCGAGGGTGGCCGTCCGCGCCTCCGGCCTGAACACCACATCCGGCGCCCCCAGGGACCACTCAAGCGTCACCAAGCCGTCAGCGTCGCGCGTGATGTACGCCTTCGGCGCGGCCCCATCCACGCGCGATACGTAGACGGCGTATTCCGGGCCAAACCCGGTCAGCGTGAGCGAACCGGATTCCTCGTCCGCGGCGAATGCGACGCACGCCCACACAAGCGCCGCGAGGCACACCGCGACGCTGGCTCCGCCAGACCTGCTCATCCGCTAGTCCTCAAACGCCTCGTATTCGCCAACCACGGAGCCGTCGGTGGCGCTCAGCAACCGGAAGCTCCACGCCATGGGTTCGGTTTCGGATCCCACGTCCACGGCGCCAACCAGGACGTGCGTCGCCCCGGCGAGGCGCAGCTCCATCCACGGATCGTTCACGTGCGCCGCCGTCGCATGCCGGGCGCGACCGTCGTCGGAAGCCGTATCGCGGTACAGGACGGTGATGGGTTCGGCGACGGCGACACCGGCCCGGGTCAGCGCGGACAGAAGCCCGTCCTGCGCCAGCCGTGCGGTCGTCGCCCAGGAGCCGTCGACGTAGCCAGCTGCTGGCTCCGTGACGAGAGCGACTCTCGCGTCCTCGGGAATCCACGTGTACCAAGGCTGCACCTCGAGAAGCGATTCCGCGCGGTCGTACGCTGTCTCCTCCGCGACCCCGGCGAAGATGTCGCTGGCAGGCAGCGCCCGAGCCGACGACAGCACCATGCCTGTCGACGTGTCCACCAGCCGCGCGTAGTACCCACTATCGTCCGGGCGGTACAGCAGTAGCGCCTCGACCTGAGCGTTCGCGCGGCGGACCTCCGACCACGACGTGTACGCCAACCCGTCGGGCAGTCCCAAGATGTCGCCCATCGACCAGCCTGGCCGCACGTGCGGGCCGCCCGCCTTCTCGATGACCCGCACGCGCGCGGACAGACCTGCGACGAGGGCGTCCTCCGTCACGTAGTCCCACGGCGACTCTCCGCCGCTCACGGTCGCTGCGGGTGACCGCACGACCATGACCGTACTGACGGGCGACGGGGTCAGCGCCGCGAGCTCGCTGATCTGGGCAAACCGGTCGGGCAGGCGCGCGATCCACTCCTCGGCTGGCGTTGGCGGAAGGTCTGGATCGACGCGCCGCGCACGGTGGTCGATCACGTCCGCCACGATTACGCGCGCGGTCAGCAGCTTGATGCCCGTTCCCGGCGCGGCCGCTTCCAGGGCGGGGTTCTGATAGAACGCGGTGGGCGCCATCGTCTCGCCTTCGTCCGTCGCCGCGTTGCGGAGCTCCGTCGCGAACCCCCGCCCAGTCAGCGTGTCGTTGAGCGACCGCACTACGAGGCGCCGCGCGCCCGCGTGTTCCTCGCCCGACACGCCTGCGATCCACAGCGCGTCTTCCTCACGATCCACTGGCTGCAGGGGCAGCGACGTGACGAAATCCCCAACCAGCGAACCCACCAGGCGCGCCTCGGGAACGTCCACGGGCGAATCGACAGGTCGTTCGGCGGCAAACAGCCGGGTGTCCAGGACGGTCGCCGTCGCCGCGTCCACCAGACGCGTCGTGACCATAAGGTGGTATCGGTAGTCTCGCGGGAGATACGTGATGCTTCCCGCGGACACGGTGTCCTCGACTTCCGAGCCGGGCATGTTCGTCAGGACGAGTTCCGCGACGCCGGGCGGTCGAGGCGGCATGGTGATGGCAAGCTCGGCCGCAGACACGCGTTCGACGGCTGCCAGCGCGCCGTCCACATGAGCCACGATGTTAGGTTGGAATCCGGCGCCGGATACACGGACCACAGAGCCACCATCGTCCCCGGCGTAAGCGGGGTCGACCGATTCGACCGTAGCCGAGGGCACGTACGTGTACGCGTCGGGAAGCGTGAAGCGTCGTTCATACGGCGTGCCAGCAGCGACGACCACGCGTACGTCCACGGCGCCCGAACCGTGGGGAGGCGTCGTCGCCACGATGGCCAGCCCGGCCACACCTACTCCCGCGACCTTCGCGGGCGCCCCACCGAACGTGACGCGCACGGGAACGAGGAACCGCATGCCGTCAGCGGCGTCGAGACGCACCGCGGCGCCTCCAGACGTCCACCCAACCGTCGGCGCCGGAGCAAGGACACGCGCCGACGACGGCAGCAGGTACACCGACGACGAACAGCCAGCGACAAGGAGCACGGCCGCAGCGAGTGCACACGCCGCCGCGCGACGCAGGCCCGTCAACGTATATCGCCGTCTTGGATCATGCGCAGCAGTGGGAACTCGTCGGTGTCCAGCGGAAGGCGGATCGCCCCGTGGCGTCTGGACGACTCGTACACCGACATCAGAATCTCGTGCGTCTTCACGGCGTTCTCGCCACGACACGGGTGTGGTTGGCCGCCGTCGAGCCAGGCCAGAAGAGCGTCGACCTCGGCGCGCTTGGCGTTGACCGCCGGTACTTCGACATCCTGCTCGCCGTCCGACGTGATGACCCGCATCCCGTACCCATCGGGGGCGTTCAGGGAAATGGACCCGGCGGTTCCTATGAGTTGGAACGCGTACGGAGGCGGCGCGACGTCGCCCTGCTCAATGAAAGCGCGCACGCCGTTCTCGAAGTAGATGTGCGCGACGGCGCTGTGTTCCACTTCATGCCCGAAGTCGATCTTAGGTTCAGGGCGATCGATTTGCCCCATGACCATCCGCGCAGGCGAATCTCCAACCAGAAAACGCACCAGATCGACGACGTGCGTGCCGTTCGCCAGCAGGTCGCGACTGCCGCAGTACCCGTAGATCCACTGCAAGTCGCCGATAGCGCCCTCGTCGACCAGTTCCAGCGCGATGTTTGCGTTGCCGTCCCATCTGTGCTGGTGGCCTATCACGAGTTTGGCGTCGTTGGCGTCGCACGCCGCGACCATCTCGCGGCACTCCCGTAGCGACACCGCCATCGGCTTCTCGCAGTGAACCGCCTTGACTCCACTCTCGGCCGCCGCGACGGTCATCTCCGCGTGCAGGCCAGGCCATGTGCACACACTAACGATGTCTGGACGTTCCTGGGCGAGCAGGTCGCCGTAGTCGCCGTACATCTTGGGAACATCGTGCGCGTCAGAGAACTCAGTCCGTCGGTCTGGATCCACCTCGGCCCCAGCCACGGTGCGCACGTCGTCGCGCCCGGAATACGCGTTGGCGTGCCCGCCAGCCACCCGCCCGCAGCCCAGTATCGCGTGCTTGTAGGACACGTCTCGGCTCCCTGGTTGAACCGACGACGAGTATACCACCGGCGCGGCCGGTCGTCACCGAATTGGCGCGGCGCGAGGGCTCTGTACGGGCGCCCCCGCGCCCATGGTGGGCTAGGCGTCGAGCTGCTGCTCGAACTCCCCGACGTCGGTCGTGGGAGCTTCGCACACGAAGTCGCGGCACACGTAGAAGGTCGTACGGCCATCCAGGGCGACCTTGCCGGCCAGCAGCGGCGCGTCAGCGAGCCAGCCGTCAGCCGCGTCAGGCTCCCGCGCCACGACGGCGACGCGCGGGAGATGACGCCTTCTCACGGCGTCCAGGCCGGCGATCCGAGACGCGTCGTCTGCCCGGCCGACTATGACGACCTGCCTCGCGGGCCTCAGCTCCGCCTCCAGGCCGCGGAGCATCCCCGTGTGCGCTGCGGGATGGTCGGAGATCGCGCCAGAGAACGCCTGCAATGTCCGGCTCGCCACCTGCTGTATATCCTCGGCGCCCGTAAGGGCGGCGAGTCGCTGCAACGCCTGTACCGCGGAGGCGTTGCCGCTCGGGGTAGCGCCGTCGTAGGAGTCCTTGAGCCGCACGAGGAGTTGTTCGTGGCGCGCGTGCGTGGTGTAGAAGGCTCCGTCGCCTTCATCCCAGAACAGTTCGACCATGGCGCGCCCGAGCCTCTCCGCGTCGGCGCCCCACTCGTCCTCCTGTGTGGCGTCCCACAGGTCCAGCAGTCCGCTGATGAAGTACGCGTAGTCCTCCAGGAAGCCCTCGATCTTGGCGGACCCGTCCCGCCAAGATCGAAGCAGGCGGCCCTCGGTGGACATGGAGCCGAGCACAAAGCGTGCAGCTTGACAGGCAGCCTCCGTGTATCGCTCATCGCCCAACGCCATGCCGCCACGCGCGAGGGCGGAGATCGCCAGGCCGTTCCAGCCGCTGAGCACCTTGTCGTCCAACGCGGGACGAACCCGCGACTGGCGGGCGTCGTAGAGCGCCTTCAAGCCGTTCTGGACGGACTCGCGGACCTGGTCAGAGCCGATGTCGAGTTGCTCGGCAGTCGCGTCAGCGTCGCCGGACAGATGGAGTATGTTGGCGCCCTCGAAGTTGCCGTGTTGCGTGACGCCGAAGTGAGCCACGAACGCGTCGGCGTTCTCCTGGCCTACCAGGTCGCGTACCTCTGCTAGGGACCACACGTAATACTTGCCCTCGACGCCCTCGGTGTCAGCGTCCTCGGTCGAGTAGATCCCTCCCTCCGGGGCTTGCATGTCGCGTATCAGGTAGTCCAGGACGCCTCGCGCCGCCTCCGCGAAGAACGCCTCGCCTGTCGCGGCGTGGGCGGCAAGCAGCAGCGGAGGCAGAAGCCCGTTGTCGTACAGCATCTTCTCGAAGTGCGGCACGAGCCACATCTCGTCCGTCGAGTAGCGGTGGAAGCCGCCGCCGACGTGGTCGTAGAGACCACCCATCGCCATGTTGCGGAGCGTCGTCGTCGCCATGCGCAGGGCGGTCTCGTCACCCGTCGCGGCGTGTCTCGTCAATAGGAAATCCAGCATACTCGGCTGCGGAAATTTCGGCGCTGTCCCAAAGCCGCCGTACCGGCGGTCGAACTGCGCCGCCAGTTGGTTGCATGCCTGGGTCAAGGTCTCCTCGGACAGCGCGACCTCGTCGGCCGTCGCCTCCGCCGCCCGCCGGAGGCCGTCCGTGACCTGCGTCGTGCGCGTCGATAGGTCGTCCTTGGACGTGTGGTAGTAGTCCGCCATCGCTTCCACGAGTCGCCCGAAGCCGGGACGGCCGTACCGGTCCTCGGGTGGGAAGTACGTGCCGGCGTAGTACGGCTCGAGGTCCGGCGTGAGAAACACGGTCATGGGCCATCCGCCCTGCCCTGCCATCATCTGCACCGCCATCATGTACAGCGTGTCGATGTCCGGGCGTTCCTCACGGTCGACCTTCACGCACACGAAGCGTTCGTTCATCACGGCGGCAATGGGTTCGTCGGCGAACGACTCGTGCTCCATGACGTGGCACCAGTGGCAGGCGGCGTACCCGACGCTAAGCAGGATGGGCCGATCTTCGCGCCGCGCGCGCTCGTGCGCCTCTTCGCCCCACGGATACCAGTCCACGGGGTTGTAGGCATGCTGGAGTAGATAGGGGCTGGTTTCGTGGATGAGACGGTTCGGGCGCGCGTCGCTCACTCGCGGATCCTCCGGTGTGCTGGGTGCATTGCAGTTATACACCGCAGGCAGACTGGAGGCCGGCTCAGTCGGGACGCACCGTGTAAACGGCCAGGACATCGCGGTCGGGGTGGTACATGAGGGCAACGACTTCCGTGGCGGCATCGGCGGCGGCGAGCGCCGTCCGGGCAGCCTCGTACACCGCGGGATGCAGCGATGCGGCGTTCGCCTTGCCCTCCCAGTCCAGCGGCGCCGGTCGCACGTCCTCGGTGGCGACGTTGCACATGACGATGGGTCTTACGCCCAACTCCCGCGCCGCGTGGTTCGCCTGCTCGAGGAACGCGGAGCCGTACCGGTCGAGGATGTTCAGGTCGCGCCGCTGCAACGCGACGATCTCGTCCTGTGTCAGGGCAAGATCACGGTCTGTGATGTGCGGCAGGATACGCATGCGCGGCGGCTAGTTCGGGAGGGTTGGTTCGGGACGCGCTGACGCCATCTTGTCCTTGTATAGCAGCAGATCGCTCCGACCAACAAACTTCACCTTGCCACCGGTGTTCTCCGCCAACTGCTTCAGGAGCAGCTCGCCGGGGCCGCCCAGGTTGTCGATCTCGAGTCCGACGATGAACAGCGCGGCATCCGTGCGGTTGCTCGCGCGGGCGGCGCGGATGATCCTGTCCGGGTCCGTCTCGACCACGGTGCCCTGGCCGCTGGTCGGCACTCCGTCCGTGAGCAACACGACGACATCGGGAGCCATGCCAAAGGCGGTCGTGAGGGCGCCTAACGTGTTCGTGCCAAGATTCCCGGCGATATTGCCCAGCGAGAAGCGATCCAGGTAGGCCTCCGCCTTGCCCAGGTTCTCGCCCGATGCGGCAATGGCCTTGGGTTGCATGCGCGAAATCTGGCTGGAGAACGTCACGATATTGAACTCGTCCTGCTCGCTCAGCAGGTAGATGTGGTCCACGAGCGACTCCTTGGCGAGTCCAAGCTTGTGCAGCCCAGCCGCTCCCATGCTTGCTGACACATCGAGCACGTACACGATGCGGCCACCGTCGCCTCGGCTGCGCAGGAAGTCGATGATGTCGAGTGGGTCGCCGCCTCCGCCTCCGCCAAATAAGCCGGTGCCGCCGCCCCCTCCGTCGCGGAGCCGGCCGGGCCCAGGCTTCGGCCCAGTCCGCCCGCTCGCCTGTCCCTTCCCGCCCGGGACGCCGAGCATGGAACCCGTCCGTTCCACCAACGTGACGTCCGTGGACATGTCCAGGTCCGCCGCCGTCATGAGTGGTTCGATCTCCAGATTGTGCTGCGTATCCTCGATTACGAGGCGGTCGGGCCGCTCCCGGATATCGGTCAACGGGTTGCGCGCCCGCTCCATCAGGGTGTCGGGGTCGGCTAGGCGCCGCTCGACCTTCATCTTCAGGCGCCGCTTGACCTGCTGTGGCTCCTCGAGCGCGTCCATCCACACGATGTCCATCGCCTCCAGCGCCTGGTAGACGTCCGTCTTCATCACAAGAAGGATCGCGACCAGGATGCCCGCTGCGACATGCAGCGTCAGGGAGGTGATGACAGCGGCGCGCGAGCCCTTTGTCGTCCGACTCGTCTCGCCGATTTGGGTCCGCATATCAGGTTCCCGGGTGTCGATGGCCGATCGGTTGTCGAAGCGGCCGCGTCTTACTTGAACGGGCTGCCCGTGCTGAGAGTTTAGCTGGGTCGGTCGCGGAAAGGCGAGTCACCGGCCCTAGCGGCGTCACCGCGCGTGCAGAAGCCAGCCGGCGGCCTGGGTCACCACCGCTGCGGCGGACAGAGCCAGAGAGGCGGCGGCCATGCCATGCGCGGACGGGGAGATCCGCGCCCAGCCCGACCGAAGCTCCACCATGGCAACCGCGGCGCACGCCAGCGCCGCGAGCACCGCGATGGGCGTATAGAACGCCAGTGCGAATGATATGGATGCAGCGCCCAAAAGCAGCGAACACCGGCGCTTCGACTTCCGCGCGAATTCCGTGGACCGCGTAAACGGAGCGGCAAGCGCCGCGTTGCGTGACGCGAACGGCACCAGGCTGTGACCTGCGCTTCGCAGCGGGGCGAGAGCGGCGGTGGGTCTTCTGACGGGAGGCTTCGCGGCGCCAACGCGTGGGATGTCCGCTGCGGCGACGCCCGGCTGCCAGTCAACGTCCGCCGCGCCGCGCGCGAGCTCCTCGCTCAGGCGGATGGTCGGAGCGACGCCGATGTTGAGCGGCGCCCGGCGCTGACGCGAAGCGCGTCGGTGACCGACCCGACGCGCGCCTTCCCGATCTGACATTCGGACTCACCTCCCGCGGCGCGTCACGTGTCCGTTTCCTGTGCTCGCAAGCTAACACGAGGGCGGTGGACTGTCAATCTGGTCGGGCGGACGGCCTCCTGGGCGCGTTGACCCTGAAGGCGGCCGCGTGCTACCGTCCACGCACTATACGCCGGGTGCCACGCCATGCTCCATCACAGTGAGGACGCCATCCGCGTAGGCAGCGTCACCGCCAGACCGGGGGAACGCGCCTCGGGTCATTGGCACGTCGCTGACATGCAGGATGGGACGCCCGCGCGTCTTCCCATCGTGCTCCTCCGCGGGCGTCGCCCTGGCCCGGTGCTCTACGTGCAGGCGGCGTCGGACGGAGACGAACTGAACGGCATCGCCGCCCTACACGGCTTCCTCGACGCGGTGCCCCCGAACGACCTTCGCGGGGCGATCATCGGCATCCCGGTTGCGAACTTCCACGCCTTCCACGCGCGGGCGGCGCACAGTCCCGTCGACGGCAAGAAGATGAACCGCTGCTTTCCCGGCGACGCGCGGGGCTCATCGTCCGAACGCATCGCCCACGCCCTGTTCCACGGAGCCGTGCTGCAAGCGGACCTGTGCATTGATCTGCATCAGGGCGGCGTGAGACCCATGATCGACGAGGTCCGCGTGCGCGTAGGACACGGCCATCCGCGGCATGCCGACTGCATGCGCCTCGCCAGGACGTTCGGGATCGGTTACATACTCGACGAGGAAGGCCCACGCGGACAGCTCGCCCGCGCCGCGCCCGACGAGGGCATTCCGACGATCGACCCAGAGCTGGGCGGCTCCCCCGGCTGGGATGCCACGAGCATCGCCAAGGGCTGTCGAGGGTTGATGAACGTCGCCCGCGCCTACGGGTTGCTGCCGGGGGAGCCTCGCACGCCGGAGCGCCAGGTCGTGGTGGACGCCTTCGCCCCCGTCCGCCCGAATCGTGGCGGGTTCGTGCGCCACGCTGTCGGTCTCTACGACTTCGTCACGGCTGGCCAGACGCTGGCCACCGTCCACACGGTGTTCGGCGAGCCCCTCGAGACGGTGGCGGCCCCGGTAGATGGCATCGTCTGGTCGATGTCTGTGTACCCCATGGCGTCCACTGGCGAGGTCATACTCACGCTAGGCGTCAACCCTCAGATGACAGAAGCTCAGGGCCAAGCCAGTGTGTAAGGGCGAGACCTATCCGGGGGAACAGCGGCGGCAGCGCGACGCGCGGACCGGCGCCGAGACCGTCCAGCTGACTTCCACCGACGCGATCCACCACACGCTCTACTTCACCCAGGCCTCCATGGGGCTCGACGACAATACGGTCGTCTTCGTGTCAGACCGTGGTGGCGGGTGGGATCTGTACCGCGTCACGCTGAGCGACGACCTCGTGACCCGTATGACCGACAGGGGCGACATCAACCCATTCTCTCCGGCCACGACGCCGATGGACGCTCGCGTCTACTACACCGCTGGGTCCGAGGCGCGTTTCGTCGACGCGGAGACACTCGAGGAGGACGTGCTGGCGGATTTCGGCGACGTCTCGTTAGGCGGTTGCGACGTCAACGCGGACGCCTCGCAGGTGCTGACAGTGAAGCGCGGCGATGGCGACGACGCCCTCGTAACGGTCGCCACGGACGGCTCGGGCGCGAAGGCGTTCTTCGATGCGCCTCGCGACATCGGCTACGCCCAGTTCTGTCCGGGAGCGCCACACTGGGCGCTGTACTCCAGTGGCATCAATCAGCGCATGTGGACCGTCACCACGCGTGGTCTCAAGGACCGGCCGCTCTACCTCCACGACGCGCGGCAGTGGATAACGCACGAGAGCTTCCTCGGGGTCGGTGAAGAGGTGCTGTTCACGAGGTGGCCCGACGCGCTCATGGCGATCGGCCGTAACGGCGACGGCGCGCGCGTAGTCGCCCACATGAACGCGTGGCACGCATCCTCGAGAGCGGACGGCTCCCTAATCGTCGCGGACACGACGCTCCCAGACGTTGGCATCAGGCTGATCCATCC
>CAYYPK010000002.1:0-254495 GCA_964473525.1 uncultured bacterium | reverse complement strand
GCGCTACTACGAGCGTCGGGTCCGGCTCTACGACGACGGTCGCCACGCCGCGCTCTGCTACCCGAACGCAACGTCCCAGGGCGTACGGTGGCGCGAACGGACGCCGGAGTCAGGCGTGGTCGAAGCAGCCACCTACGGCCCTCAGTGGACCCACCCGCACCCGGCTTTCAGCGCCTCCGGCAACTGGGTCACTTACACATCGGACTGCACTGGCGCCCCACAGGTATACGCCGTCCGCGTGCCGGACGAGCCAGCATGGGAGCCCGCGAACAGCGCGCCGGACGCTCCGTGAGCGGGCGGCGCCGGTAAGAACCACCAGGAGGAAGCGATGAAGCTAGGCGTGATCTCGGATTCCCACGACAACCTGCACAAGTTGCCCGACGGCGTGGCGCTGCTCTGCGCGCACGATCCCGCGATGGTCGTGCACGCTGGCGACTTCATCGCGCCCTTCACGGCGAAGCACTTCAGCGTCCTGCCGGACATGGAGATACCGTTCGCTGGCGTGTTCGGGAACAACGACGGCGAGAAGTTCGGGCTGCAAAGGATGTACGAGCCGATTGGGCCGATCTACGAGGACAAGCACGAGTTTGAGTTGGGCGGCCGTAGCATCATCGTGGTGCACAAGGAGATCCTCGTCGAGCCACTGGCTCGCAGTGGTGACTACGATGTCGTCATCTACGGACACACCCACCAGGTCGACGTGCGGACGGAACCGTGCCTCATCCTGAACCCGGGCGAGGCCGGCGGCTGGACCACCGGCAAGAGCACAGTCGCTATCGTCGACCTTACCGATCTCACGGCCACGATCAAGGAGTTCTAGAAATGTACGACGTCATCGGCGAGGCATCGCTGAAGGACGGGTCGCGGATGGAGATCGGCGCCATCCTCGGCCCCGACGCCGACCACGCCGACGAGATATGCCCGTTTCTGGGCCACAAAGGGCCGGGCTGGCAGGAGCACATTGAGGGGGCCGCTGCGGGCAGCCTCGACGACCTTGAGACTCGGTTCTACGTTGGCAAGGTCGACGGACGCATCATCACGAACATCATGACCGTGGAGCACGTCGGCGTTGGCATCCTCGGACATGTCTACACGACGCCGCCGAGCCGACGACTCGGCGCGTGCAACGCCGTGATGGAGCTGCAGATGGCGGAGTTCCGCGAACGCGGCGGTCGATGCCTGCACCTCGGCACCGGGTTCGACTCCGCCCCCTATCACATCTACAAGCGCCACGGCTTCGGGAGCATAGTTCCCGAGAACGGGTTCATGCGTTACATGACCGACGACGGCTTCCTGGACGGCTACTTCGCGCCGCGCGCGGCAACGGCGCGCGACGTACGGTGGGACGATTGGGGTCCCCTCACCGCCCTCACGGGCTCGCACGACTGTGATTGGCTGCGTTCGGTCGCGTGGCGGATGCACGGCCCCGAGAACTTCGAGGGCGGATTCCTCGGCTTCCGCCAGAGCGTAGAGGACGGGGATGTCGCCGCCCGCGTTCTCGTCACGGACGACGGCGCCCGCGTGGGAATCGCCACGCTCGGCCGGCACCCCATGTGGGGCGGGGCGCGCGTGTTGGACATCCTGTGCCACCCGAGTTTCTGGTCGGGCGCCGACGATTTGTGTGCCGACCTGAGGGCAGATGGCCAGGTGCTTGCCTACGCCGATCACGCATCAGACGCAAAGCTGGTCGCGCTCAGGGGTCTTGGCTTCGAGGTGGAGGCGACGCTCGGCGGTCGCGTCACGAGGCGCCTCAAGCCAGACTGGCGGCCGCCGGCCCCGGACGAAGCCATGTTTGACGCCTCCGCGAAGGACGACACACCTCTCGATGTCGTCGTGCTGTCCCGCTGACCGCGAGGCGCCGACGAGCTTAGGAGCGACGCCTTGCTACCCACGCGCGCCGTCGGCCTGATCCTCGCGCTGATGCTGTGCGGCGCCGCCCACGCGCGGGAGACGCTTGAGGATGCGTTCGACGCGCGCGATGTCCGGGACGTCAACATCGCTATCGACGCTGGAACCGTCGTCGTCGTCGGAGACGACCGCGCCACCGACATTGTGGTCGACCACACCACGGACGTATCGGCGTCCGTCGTCGATGGCGAGCTACGTGTGTCCGGCGGGGCCGACGACGCGGCCTCCGTGTCCATCGGCGTTCCTCGGGATGTGCGCATCACGCTGCGGCTGGAGAAGGGCGACGCCACCGTCGTCGGCACGTACGGCGAGGTCACAGCGAACGTCGCCACCGGCGCCCTCACGTTGGAGGGCGCCCGAGGAGTCTACAAGGCGAGCGTCGGCTCCGGGCGGCTAACTGCGGCTGTGTACCTGAACGACGAGAGCAGCTTCGCCGTACAGGACGGCGCGCTATCCGTTGCCATACTGGACACGGTCGCGCACCCAATGACGCTCAGCGCCACGGCCGGCGACGTGGAGTTGCGCCTACCAGACGAGTACCCGGCCTATCTGGATGTGCGAACCGACGACGGCGTCATATCGACGGAAGCGGCCATACAGGCTGAGCCGTCGACGCCGCCCGCGTCGGGGCGTGGCGCCGCGCTCACGGGGTACCTGTCGGGTGGTGGCCCCATCGTGGAGATCCGCGTCGGCGCGGGGGACGTGCGCATCGGCCCGCTGGGTATCGGCGGCGTTGCCGCCGTCCTTCCTGCTCCCTTCGCGCCGAGAGGCGTGCTAGTCGACGGCGTGGTTGACGCTGCCTGGCTCGACGCTCCCCGAATCCAAGTCGGCCCCGACTCGGACATGCGCGTGCTGTGGAGCGCGCGACGCCTGTCCGTCCTGCTCGTGTCGCGGGAGCCAGACTGGGGGGCGCTCAGACACGCGACGGCCTCGCGCGACGACCCCGCAATCGACCAAGACGACGTGTTCGAACTGGCCGTCGGTCACGAGGACCACGTCTACCGTATCGCCGTCAACGCGGTCGGGGCGGTGCTCGACGCGGAGGTACTGGACGACGTTGACGACATCACGTGGGACAGCGGAGCGTCCGTGAAGGTCGCTCTCCACGCTTCCGCGTGGGTCGTGGAGGTCGGCATACCACACGTCAACCTGGGGTGGGAACTTGGCGAGGGTGACCGCGTCGGCTGGAACGCGAGCCGCGTGCGCCCGGCCGCGGACGAGTGGTACGACTGGGCGGGCGCCGGAGGCGAACTTCTGCTGGCCGGCCCAGCGCAGCCGCCCGCGGAGCGGATTCCATTGCGCATCGACGGCGACAGCGCTGTCCCGGCACACGTCCTCAGACGCATGGCCGGCCTGCCTACGGACGGCGCGGTCGACCCCGGCCGCTTGCCAGACATCCACGCGAACGTCGCGCGCCTGGACTGGTTCGAGACCGTCGATGTCGGCATTGAGGTCGACGAGGCGGGCGGCGGCGCGCGGTCCGCGTTCCTCGAGCTGGGGCCGCTGGAAGCGGCCGAGGTCGCGGACGTGCGGATCAACGGCGCGTCAGCCATCTCACGCGACGACATAGAGCGACGCTACCGGTGGACGCCAGGGTGGCATTCGGACCCCGCGCTCGAGGTGCGCCGCGCGCTCACCGAGCGTGGCTACCACGCTGCGGGATACAGCGAGGCGAGCGTGGCCGTGCAACGCGCGGGAAGCCACATTGTCGTCAGCATTGATGAGGGGTTCGTTGCGGGACTCGTTGTCGAAGGCACGGAGCGCGTGCCAGAGGACGAGGTACGCGAGCTTCTCAGGTTCCAGGTGGGCGCCCCGTACAACGTCGGCACCTACGAAGCCGCTCTCGCACAGCTCGACACGGCACTCGCAGACAATTACAGATCCTACAAGGGCGTGACCAACGGCGGCCTGCGAAGCGCCCGTGGCGTCCGTCTGTGGGTCGTCCGAATCCAGGAGGCGCCGCCCCTGTCGGTGGCGTGGCAGCCGGTCCTCTACATCACGAGGGTGCACGGCGCCGAGGTAGGGATCAGCGCCGTGACCCACCGAGGCGCGGCGAGCCGATCGCACATCGTCGCGGGCTTCACCTATCTACTGCGCACGCGTAGGCGTGACGGAGTCAACCGACGGTACAACTACGAAGTCGCGTACATCCGCAACCTCGACGCTGGTAAGCGCGCGCAGTTGGGCATCCGTATGTCGCGGCGCACTCGCTCGCACAGGTGGCAGGGAGACAAGACGTCGTTTTCGTTCTCGACGGACTTCTTCAGCAGCGAGGGACCGGACGTTCTGTTCCGCGCGGCGTTGGGCAAGCGCGTGACCGTCGAGGGGAAGGTCGGCGCCAAGCAGGATCGCTCGTTGCTGCGCGTAGTCTCCCGCCTGCGCGGCGTAGGGCTGGAGGCTCTGCGAAACCGGCCCATCACCGACGGCACACGCGCGTACGGCCGCCTTCGGCTCACGATAGACGCGCGCGACACACAGGCGATGGGCGTAGACAACAGGGCGTTTCTCATGGTGAAGCCCTCGTTACAGGTGCGCGCGGGCGCCTGGCTGCACGTCGAGGCCGAGACCGGAGTGTTCGAGCCGCGGTCAGAGGTGGTCGCCGTGAGGAACGCCGGCGACTGGCCGTACTCCTTCCTCAAGCTCGAGGCGAGGGCATACGCCTCGCCGGGCGCCAGCCACACACTGGCGGCGCGGATCATCGGTCAGCTGTCGGTCGACCCACTCCCTCTGCAACTGCAGCCGTGGATCGGCGGGGCGCACACGCTACGCAGCCGCGCGACGGACTACCTCACCGGCGACAACGGCTACCTCGCGCAAGCCGAGTGGCGCGTGACCGCGCCCGGAGGTGTGTTCCTCGGGCCCTTCGTCGATGTCGCACAGACGTGGTACAGGCACGCGTGGGACGCTAGCGTCGCCGAGACCTCGGTCGGTGGCACGTTGGGAGTCGCGCTCCCGCCAGAGGCCTTCGCGGGCGCCCCGACGGCGCCCGAGCTGCTGCGCGTGGACGTGGCGTACCCAGTCCGACGCGGCGGGCCGTTCGGCGCCACCGACGCCAAGAAGACGCTCCGCCTTTGGGCCCGCGTGGACCTGCCCTACTGACGCCGTCGCGCGACGTGTTGGCGACCCTCCATATTGCGCGCCTCCTGGCATTCGTCTAGGCTTGCGCCGAGTCACTGCGGCCATGACGGTCGCTCAGCGTACGCTCTACAGAAGGAGAGCCACAGTGAGATTCGCGAAATGGGTATGCGCAGGGGCGCTGGTCGCCGCGCTGGCGCCAGCCGCCCTAGCTGGAGTCGTGCGCGTTAACGGCGACAACTCGTGGGCTGTGTTCGTCAACGGTAACCTGGAGGACGAAGGGGCCGACTGGCAGGTCGCTACCGTCACGCGCTTCGACGAGGGCAAGTCCGCCACGATCGCCATCTACGTGCACGACGCCGAGCCCGGCGGCGCTGGCGTCGGCGGCTTCCTCGCGGACATCATACTGGACGACGGCACGTACATCGACACCACCGACCCAGGCTGGTCGTGCGACGCCGGAATCGTGCTCGCCGATCGCGCCGACGGCTGGGAATCGCCCGGCTTCGACGACAGCAGTTGGTCCGCGCTGGAGGTCTTCGACCAATTCGGCGGCGGCGTCTGGGGCTTCGGCGCGGCGACGATGGCCAACGTCCTCAACAACCCCGACAGCACGTCCTACTGGTCCTGGTGCGGCCCCAACGACGTGGAGGACGACATCTTCTTCCGCATCGTCATCGGTGACGACACCACGGCTGTGGAGCCCGTTGGTAAAGCGGCGACGCAGTGGGCCCTCATCAAGCTCACCAGGTAGGACGTCCACCGGCGCCCGGCGCCGGACGCACATCTATGGCACGCATATCGAAGGGAAGAGAACGGTGAAGATGAAATGGGTCGGCGCCCTGTCGGCGCTGGCGCTGCTAACCGTGGCGCATGGATCGCTCGCCGCCACGGTTCGCGTAAGTGGCGACAACACCTGGAAGGTGTTTCACGACGGCGAGCTCATCGCTGAGAACGGCGACTGGCAGGCTCCCACGGTCACGGACTTCGACCTGGACAACGCCGGGCGCGCGCTGATCGCTATCTATGTGCACGACGCCGAGCCAGGCGCGGCCGGCGTCGGTGGCATGCTGGCGGACATCCAGCTCGATGACGGCACGTACATCCCAACGACCGAGGAGACGGTCGGTTGGGTGTGCGACGCCGGGGATCCCATCGACGACCGCAACGACGACTGGGAGACGGTCAACTTCGACGACAGCGAGTGGATACCTCTGACGTTCTACGACCTGTTCGGCGGGGGCGTATGGGGCTTCGGCGCCGCCGCCATGACGGCGGCCTTCGGAGACCCGGAAGTCGTCGCGAATTGGTGCTGGTGCATGGCCAACAACGAGACGGACGAGGTGTACTTCCGCTACCGCATCGGATCGCTCGCGGTAGAAGCCAAAGGCAAGACCGCCACGACTTGGGCGACGCTCAAGGCTGCCCTCTGAATCCGTCCGCAAGCTATGTGGCGCGCCTCGGCCTCAGGGTCGTGGCGCGTCACGCCTTCAGCTCACGCCAGCGCCGCCGCGACAGCGGCCCCGGCTGCGGTGCACGCGAAGTTGACCCCTGAGTTCGACAGCCTTCCGCCGCGTTCCAGCGTCGCCCCCAGGACGCTGTCCACCACGTTACCAAGCACGCCACCTACGACCACCGGCACTGCTGACGGCACGACGCCAAGCGAGGCCGCGACCGCCCCGAGGGCCGTCGCGCCGGCCAAGCCGGCTAGGGTGCCAACGAGCGTCACGCCGCCGTTCTCGCCAACCGGCACGGGTCGGAGTTCGGTAAGCAGGTACGGCCGGCCGCCGTATACCTGTCCTATCTCGCTCGATAGGGTGTCCGCGGTGGCTGCGGCGAGGGCGCCGGCCAACGCCGCCAGGGCGAAGGCCGCGTGTGCCGGCGCCGCAAGCGCGACGACGGCGGCGCTGGCGGCCACGAGTCCGTTGGCGAGCACGTGTCTGACGGTGCGTGGCCCGTGCGCCCGCTTCGCGGCTCTCCCAAGGCGTGTGCCGAGTGTTCCCAGCAGGAAGAACGTCGCCAGGCAGAGGAACCCGCGCCAGCCCGCGCCTGCGTAGACGGCCGTGCCGAGGCACACGCCGGCAACGAGACCTCTCGCGTCGATGGATCGGGCGCGGTACGCTACGCCGCCCAGAGCGGCGCTGGCTACCAGCCCGGTGGCGACGGAGAGCACCCACGGAGCCATCACGAGCCCGCCGGCCTGCGTGCGACCTGCTCAGAGGCGTCGGGCCAGCCTGCGTGTGCGCTAGACACGGAGCGATGCGTCCCGCCCAAGCAGGTCGGCGTGGGCATCCAGGATCGGCTGCACGTCACGGTCGAGGAACTTCACCACCTGGTCGGGCCCCACGAATCTCGCGGGATCCAACATCGCGTGGAGGTCGTCGGCCGCCAGGCCGAAGGCGTCGTCCGCGGCGATACGCTCTATCAGGTCGTTGTCCAGGCCGTCGTCCTTCACCCGCGCGCCGGCGAGCAGGGCGTGTCCGCGGATGCGCTCGTGGAGATCCTGTCGGTCGCCGCCGAGCTTGACGGCCTCCATCAGGATGGTCTCCGACGCCATGAACGGCAGCTCTTCCATGAGGCGCTTGCGCGCCATCTTCTCGTGGACCTGCAAGCCCTTGGATACGTTGTGAGCGAGTACAAGGATGGCGTCCACGGCAAGGAACATCTCTGGGACAGAGATGCGCTTGTTCGCCGAGTCGTCCAGGGTGCGCTCAAACCACTGCGTCGCGGCGGTGAAGTACGGGCTCTGCGCGGTCGTCATGACGTACCGCGCCAGCGACGCTATCCGTTCGCTGCGCATGGGGTTCTGCTTGTACGGCATCGCGGATGACCCCACCTGCGCGCTCCCAAACGGCTCCTCGACCTCCTTGAGCTGTTGCAGCAGCCGAATGTCGTTGCTGAACTTGTGCGCCGATTGGGCGATACCCGCCAGCACGGAGCCTACCTGAGCGTCCACCTTGCGAGGGTACGTCTGCCCAGTGACGCCGAACACGCGATCGAAGCCCATGCGCTCCGTCACGAGAGCGTCCAGTTGGTCGACCTTGTCGGCGTCGTTGTCGAACAGCTCGAGAAAGCTAGCCTGGGTGCCCGTGGTGCCCTTCACGCCGCGGAAGGCGATACGGTCGATGCGGTAGTTGATGTCCTCCCAGTCCAGGAGGAACTCCTGGAGCCACAGGCACGCGCGCTTACCCACCGTCGTCGGCTGTGCGGGCTGGAAGTGCGTGAACCCGAGTGTCGGTATGTCGCGTGTCCGACGGGCGAACTCCGCCAGGGCGGCGATGACGTTCAGCAAGCCGGCGCGGAGCAGGCGCAGCCCCTCGCGCATCTGTATAAGGTCAGTGTTGTCGCCGACATATGCGCTCGTCGCGCCGAGGTGGATGATGCCGCGCGCGCCCGGCGCGACCTCGCCATAGGCGTGGATGTGCGCCATAACGTCGTGCCGAATCTCTGCCTCCTTGCGCGCCACGTATTCGTAGTCGATGTTCTCGACGTGCGCGCGCAGTTCGGCGAGCTGAGCGTCGGAGATGTCCAGACCCAGTTCCTGCTCCGACTCCGCCAACGCCACCCACAGCTTGCGGTACGTCGTGTACCGGAAGTGCGGCGAGAACAGCTCGCTCATCTCCGCGCTGGCGTAGCGTTCCGTCAGAGGCGATTGGTATTCCCTCGTCGCGTCCATTGCCCACTCCTAATGGCGGATCTGTCGCCCTACGACCTGTCACCTGGCAATAGCTCGGAAATCGCGTGCACGACGCGGTCCGGCACGGCGGCCTCGTGGGAGGGTATCCCCTCGCGAGCGTGGTCGCACCACACCGCCTTGATGCCCAGAGCCTGCGGCGCCTCGACCTCCCACCCGAAGTTGTCGCCGACAACCCACGTGTCTGCCACGCCCACGCCGAGTGTGTCCATCGCGTGTCTGTACACGCGTGGGTCCGGCTTGCCGACGCCGAACTCACCCTCGACGACGATGCACCCGAAGTACTGGGCGAGGTCGAACCTGTTGATCTTTGCCCACTGAGGCTCGGCGGCGCCGTTCGTGATGAGCGCGAGTCGCACGCGGCGTTCACGAAGTTCCGCGAGCGTCTCGACGGCCCCGGGGAACGGCGTGACCCAGGCATCCCGCGACTGCGAGAACGCGTCGGCGATTTCGTCGGACAAGCCTGGCTCGGGTATGCCGAGCGACTGGACGGACACAGCGACGTGCTCCCGCCGGCTCGCCGGCAGGTCAAGGCGTTTGCCCGCGGGCAGGTCGGGTTGCGTCCAGTACGCCCGCGCGTGCGTGCGAATGGCCCCGAACAGCTCCTCCGCCGTGACAGCCCCGACTCGTGGGGCGAACTTCTCGCAGACGTCACGCCAGCACTCCTCGCCAGAGGCGGAGAAGCGCAGGATCGTGTCGTCCAGGTCGAAGAGGATGGCCGTGGGCAACGTCGTCATGCGCTCGCTCCGTGGGTCGGTCGCGGGACGGCAGACGCAGTGTGAATGCTGCCGCGTCGCGCGCCACTTGGGAACCCGGATCGCTGCGCGTCTCGCGCCCCGGCTGCGAAGACAGCCAGCGTCTGTCGCGCGTCAGGGATCTACAACCCACGGGCGGGGTGTGGTCACCAACAGTTGGTGGGGCCGCCGTGGCGCGCACGCGCTTCCGCGATGTCATGCTGAGCCGGAGGCGAAGCATCTCTTCTGGGCAAGGACACCACTGTCAGAGCGCTCGTCCAATGTTACACGGCGCGCTGTGGCCCGCGTACCCCGAGATGCTTCGTCGCCTGCGGCTCCCCAGCATGGCAGCCTGGCGGGAGAGCCCGGGCGCGCCGCTACCAACGCTCCGCGAGCACATCCCCCAGGGCGCTCGCGCTTGACTACCGGCGCCCGCCGTCCTAGACTTGCGCGCCTATCAGGCCGCCTTCTATCACACGGCTTCAGGGGTTCCGCTAGTGGTTGAGATGACAGACCGCGAGAAGTTTCTGTTCGATCTGCACGGCTACCTGCACGTCCCGGATTTCCTGTCCGCGGAAGAGCTTGCCGCGCTCAATACGGCCCTCGACGCGAACATGGACAAGATGGGAGAGGACGGCAACTCCGCGACCGGCGACTCGACGACGCTGGCAGGCACGCATCGGCGCGGCATGTTCACCGGCATGTTGACGTGGCCGGAGCCGCACAATCAGCCGTGGCGCGAGCTGCTGGCGCACAAGAACTCCATCCCTTACCTGAACACGATCCACGGACGTGGGTGGAAGATCGACCACGCGCCATTCCTCCTGTACTCCACAAAAGGGGCGGAGGGGCTCATCCTCCACGGCTCCACGCAGCGCCACTTCGACGGCTCGCAATACTACACGTACGCGAACGGCCGCATGCGGTGCGGCATGGTGGTGTTCCAGTTCCAGCTCGGGGATGTGAACGAAGGCGACGGCGGCCTGTGCGTCATTCCCGGCAGCCACAAGTCCAACTACCCGTTCCCCAAGGACATCCGCGAGTGGGAAGCCGACACCGGGGTCGTGTACAACGTCCCGTGCAAGGCGGGGGATATGGTGATCTTCAACGAGGCGACGCTGCACGGAACGCTGCCGTGGACGGCGGACCATCCGCGCAAGTCGCTGCTGATCCGGTACTCCCCGAAGTATCTGCACTTCGCGGGCGGATTCTACAGCACGGAGTTGCCAGAGTGGGTGTCGGAGCTGACCGAAGCGCAACAGGCGACGCTGGAGCCGCCGTACATCTACAACCGACCGCTGGTGGACGACGATGGGGTAGGCGTGTCGCGTCCACGACGTGAGTGACGGCCTGTTGTCCTAGCCGTCGACGGCGATCTCTTCCAGGGCGCACACGCTCGACGCCGGTATGGACCGCTCCGAGAGCCATAGCTCCACCGAGGCGATGTCCGGGGCGTCGATTTCGTAAGCGACTTCGAACGCTGGGCTGGTGGCTCCCGCCGCCGGCCCGCCTCGCATGGACTGCGCTGGAAGCATCGCGATAAGTTCGCTGTCAACTACATCGGGCGTCAGCACGCATCGGTATCGCGGCAAAGCTCTGTCCTTCCGGCCCCTGTCCCACGCTAATCGAGCGCCGCGAGAACGTGAGCAAGTAGCGTGCCAGCCGTACAGGGCAAATGCGCGTGGCCGGAGGCCGCAAGTTGAGCAGTTTCAGCGCATATCGAACGGACGTTGCGCAACTTCAGGGCATACGCCGAATCCGCGCACCGTCGCTAGCGCGCTGCGGGCGCCAAGCTCGCCGAATCAGTACCCGTGGTCTGGATCCACCACGTTCAGGAGCGGCTCGTCGGCGCAGAACCGACGGATGTTCTCCAGGGTGATCTCCGTCACGCGCTGCGGCGTCCCGTCCGACCCGCCCGAGACGTGTGGGGTCAGAATGACGTTCTGCATGTCCCACAGGAGGCTGTCGGACGGCAACGGCTCGGGGTCGGTCACATCAAGCCCGGCGCCCGCGATCTGCCCATCGGCAAGAGCCCGCTCCAGGTCCGCCTGCACGGCGACGGCGCCGCGCCCGATGTTGAAGAAATACGCCGACTCCCTCATCAGCCCGAATTCGCGCGCGCCGAACCGGCCGCGCGTGTCGCCCGTCAACGGGGCGCAGGAGGCGACGAAGTCCGACACCGTCAGCATGTCGTCGAGGCGATCGGGGGTCCAGAGCGCCTCGACGTACTCAGGCGCGTCCCGCTCCCGCCGCGCGATCCCGTAGACGCGCATCCCCAGCGCGTTGGCCTTTCGACCGAGGTCGCCACCGATGTCGCCCATACCGTAGACACCGAGCGTCTTGCCCGAGACCTCGGATATCGGCGCCGTGCGCTCCCACTCGCGCCGATCCTGCTGCCGTATGTACTGGGTCAGGCCGCGTGTGAAAGCGAGCATCATGGCGAGAACGTGCTCGGAGATCGGCACGCCGTACGCGCCGCTGCCCCGTGTGAGCGTGACGCCTCTGTCGGCGAGAACCTTGGGGAAGTAGCGGTCAACGCCCGCGCTGGACATGTGCAGCCATCGCAGTCGCTCGCACGAGTCGAGCACATCCTCCCGCGGCGACCCTCCGTAAAGCGCGTGAGCGGCCGGGAGTTTGGCGATCATGTCATCGCGGTCGGCGAAGGTGACGAAGTCGGCGTTCGGGGCAATACCGGCAAGTCGGCTGGCGTGTTCGGTGTAGAAGCCGTCGCGTATGAGGATCGTGACTCTGTCCAAGCGTGGCGCCTCTCGGTGTCGTGTGTAGGTATCGAGCCACGTTACCGGAACCGCGGCGGCGCGGCCAAGGCTTGCCGTTGCCGGGTTAGGGCGTCCCGTCTATACTCGCGACACGCCCATGTTCCCCCAGCGTTCGCGCGCGAGGGCCACTCTTCGTGACATCGCCCGCCTCCGACGGAGACGTCGAGGAACTCCCTAGATCACCGCGCGCGCGCCTGAACTTCGGCGCGGCTCTTGGCGACGTCGTTGGGTTCTGGGCGGGAAGCTCGTTCTTCGATCCGCGCTCGATTCTGCAAGAATTCATGACCCACCTGACGAAGTCGAACCTCGTCATTGGGCTCATGACGTCGGTCGTATCCAGCTCGATATCACTCACCCAGGTTCTCGTGGCGAACTACGTCGAGCGGCTGCCCATCAAGAAGTGGTACGTTGTCGGGGTGGCTGCGGCAGAGCGGCTGCTGATCCTCCTGCTCGCGATCCTCACGCCGTTTCTCGCGGTGAAGCGCCCGAAGCTGATGGTGGGCGCTCTGTTCGTCATTCTAGCCCTGCACTACCTCTCCATGGGGTGCAGTATGCCCGCGTATTCCTCGCTCATCAGCAAGATCGTGCCAGCCCGTAGACGTGGCCTGCTGTACGGCCTGGGCGGGACGCTCGCGAACGTAGTGACGATGGGTACGGGCCTGGCGATCCCGTTCATCCTGCGGTCGGACGCGGCGTGGGGCGGCTTCCCCAACGGGTTCGCGGTGTGCTTTGGGATCGGCTTCGTCCTTCTCACAGTTAGCTTCCTCCCGCTGGCTCTCGTGGACGAGCCGCGCGATGTCGTGCCCACCGAGCGGCGCACGATGCTGGAGTTCTTCTCCGAGCTGTGGACGATCCTGCGGACCCGCCGCAACTTCCAGCTCTTCGTCCTGGCGGCTGGCATGTCGGTGTTCGGGGCGGCGGGCACGGCGTTCCACATGACGTACGCCATCCGCGTCCTGGGCGCGCCAGAAGGCGAGAGCGGGTGGTTTACCGTTGTGATGTCCCTCGGAGCTCTCGCCTCCTTCTTCTGGGGCGCGCTTGCCGATAGGACGGACAACCGCGTCGTCCTCCTGTTCTCGTCCCTGCTGGTCGGTTGCGCCAGCCTGTGGTCCGTGTTCGCGCCTTCGTTGGGCTGGTTCTACCCGGTCGTCTTCCTCACGTCGGTCGGCATGCGCGGACTCGACCTCGCAGGGTACACGATCCAGATGGAGTTCGGGCCGCCCGCGGAAGTGCCGCGCTACGTCGCCCTGACGTTCGGCACGCAGTACATCCCTCGGCTAGTCGCGCCGTTGGCGGCAGGGGTGTTGGCCGATTCGCTCGGGTACCGCACCGTGTTCGTGTACGCAACGCTCAGCTCGTTCCTCAGCCTGGTCGCCATCCTCTTCATGCGGGATCCACGTGGATCGCACTCCGCGGCGTGATAGCGGCTGCCGCGGCCCAGGTCAGACGCTGGATGGTGGTGACGTGGCGGTGGGTCGTGTACGATGCGGCGCTGTATCGCCACGGGACACGTCACCGGAGGCCCGCGCGCATGTTACAGCACGGTCTATACGTGGGTATCGGCGGGTTCGCTGGAGCCGTCGCGCGCTTCTATCTGACCGTCTGGCTCCGCCCGCGCGGCGGCTCGTTCCCAGTGGGCACGCTCACCGTGAACGTCCTGGGCTCGCTCGCGCTCGGGTTTCTCGCGACGTACTTCGCGCAGCGCGCGGCGGATGCGACGCACGTGCGGCTCATGCTCACCGTGGGTTTCCTCGGCTCGTTCACGACGTTCTCGACGTTCAGTCACGAGAGCGTGCGTCTATGGAGCGAAGGCCGCTGGTCATCGCTCGCGGCCAACATCGCGCTGAACGTGGGTGTCTGTTTCGTAGCGGCCGCGGCGGGAATTGGCGGCGCGCGCATGTGGGCGCGCTAGCCACGCGCGTCGATGAGCGCCTCGAACCTATCCACGTCTCGCCTGATGACGTCGAGACTGGCGCGCCAGAAGTCCGGCGAGCCGATGTCGATGCCGAAGCGCGCTGAGAGATCGCCAGCGTTCGCCATGCCCGTCGCGGATAGCAGGTCGTCATAGCTGGACCGGAACGCCGTCGGGTCGGCGCGATAGAGCGCGTAGAGCCCCAACCCGAACAGAAGCCCGAACATGTACGGGAAGTTGTAGTAGCTGGACCCGTAGTAGTGCGGCTTCGCGGCCCACATGTAGGGATGCAGCAGATCGGGGTCGAGGGCATCTCCGTATGTCGCCAGTTGGGCGCGGAGCATGATGTCGTTCAGCTCGGACACCGACAGCTCGCGCGCGCGACGCCGCTCGAACACCTCCTGCTCGAACGTGTACCGGCACGTGATGTCTACGACCACCTGGCAGGCGCTCTCGAGCGAGTTCTCGACGATGACGAGTTGCTCGGCTTCCGTCGCGGTCTTCAGGGCCGCATCCCGCACGATCGTCTCGCAGAACGTGCTCGCCGTCTCCGCGAGAATCATCGGTGTTGGGCGCTGGAGCGCGGTGCGCGAAGCCAGCCGACGGTTGTGGTACGCGTGACCCAATTCATGGGCCAGCGTGCGCACCCCAGAGAACGACGGCTTGAAGTTCGTCAGGATGCGCGACTCGTCGTCCCGCAGCCACATACAGAAGGCGCCGTCAGACTTGCCCGCCCGTGGCTCGGCGTCGATCCACCGTTCGTCGAACGCCCGCGCCGCCAGGTCGCGCAGGTCGTTGGAGTACCCGCCGAAGTGTTCGAGGATGAAGCTCTCTGCCTGGCTGTACGTCCAGGACGCCTCGTCGCCGCCGACCGTCGCGAAGAGGTCGTAAAATGCCAGGCGCTCGACCCCGATTGCCCTCGCCTTCGCGCGGAGATACCGGCGGAACTCGGGGAACGCATCTTGGGCGGCGGTCATCATAGCGTCCAGCGACGCGCGGTCCATGTTGTTGCCGTGGAGCGCCTCATCGAGAGCGGATCCCCAGCCGCGCCTTTGCGCCAGCGTGGCCGTTTCTCCCTTGACGCCGTTGAGCGCGGCGGCGATCGGCACGGCGGCGGTTTCCCACGCCTTCAGCTCCGCCTCGTAAGCCTTGCGCCGGACCTCCCGATTGGGGTTGTGCGCGAAGTTGCGCACGCCGCTCATCGGGTGTTCCTCGACGTCACCATCGAGGTCCAGGTCAACGACTATCTGGGACGTGAAGTTGCGGTACAGCTTCTGCCACGCTGTGCTTCCCGTCACGGAGAGTTGAGCGGCAAGCGTCTCCTCGTCCGGTGACATGAGTCGCTCCGCTTCGATCTTCGCGCGCCGCAGGACGAATTCGTGACCCGCCGCGACCTCCGACCGCTGAACGAGCGCGTCAACGTCGAGTGAGCCCAACCACGCGGTGAGCCGCGCGTCCAGCATCTTCACCTTGACCCAGTGTTGGCTGAGTTCGCTGCTTCTGGCCTGCGCCGTCTCGTTCGTGCTGTCCGTCGCGATGAATCCGTGGATGTAGGCGACTACGCCGGATTCCGTCCTGAACGTGGTGTTCAGCTGCGCAATGACCTTCTCGAAGCGAGCCACCGTGCCGTCATTGGTGTCGCCGCTGGCCCCGAGCCCGATCCGCTCCTCGTCGAACACGGCGACGAGCCGGTCGATCTCGACGATGGCGTCCTCGAACGCCTCCTGGAACTCGGGCGAGTCCAGACCAGGGTAGACGACGCTCATGTCCCAGTGCGGAAGGGAGTCAGGCATGCGAGGCGCTCCGGGAGGTGAGTCTGATGAGGGTCAATCGGGCTCCTTGGCGATCACGAGAAGATGGTCCCCGTCGCCGGGCGTGACGAACTCGTGGTCGCCCGGGCGTGCGATGCGTCCGACATCCGTATGCACGCCGCGCGCGGGATCGTACCACGTCACATATGCGGGCAGAGCGACGTCCCGCAGGTTCAGAGTCAGCTCCGCGCCTACGGGGGTGTAGACGACCGCGAGGGCTCCGTCGTCGGTCATCGCGGCGACGACGCGCTCTCGGATGTCCTCTACCCCTGGCTGAACCGCCAGAAGCCTGTCGTGCGGACGCAAGCGCCACCAGGGAATCGCATCGAAGAACTCGCGCAGATGCATCATCGACGTCGAGCCGTCAAACCGCGCCGCCTCCCACCACGCGGGGCCCACGCCGGTGTTGGGGTGGTCGACGGGTAGGCGCGCCTCGGTGTGCCATCCCCACACGCCGTGCGCGCCATAGGACACGCCAGCGGGCGGACCTATCAGAAGGCTCCAGTAGCAGGCGCGCCGCACGGCGTGCGCGTCGTAAGGCTCGCGCGACGTGTACCCCAGGTGGCCCTCGTAGTGCGGCTCCAGGTTCAGGTGGGGCATGGGCCGCGCCCGCTCCCACTCGGTCGAAGGCGGGCCTTGCACGTGCCAGCGGAGATGCTCCTCGCCATCGCCATGGCCGCTCTGATAGCTGTTGACGCCGAACCAGTCCTCGTCGCGGAACTCCTCGGCGACCCAGTGCCGGCCTCGCGGGTGCATCGTCACCAGGTGTCGCGGCGACTTGCCGAAAACCTCACGGCCGATCTTACGCCACCTGTCCGCGCCGCGCGCGCGGTAGTCGCCGTCGCCGCCGAGGATCCAGAGCGTCTGGTGCGCGCCGTACCGCGCGACGATGTAGCGCGCGAGCAACGCCGCCTGGTCGTCCGGCAGATAGGAGCCGGGACTGTCGCCCAACGCCCACAGCAGCACGGGCGCCGCGAGCAACCCCATGCTGTTGAGCGTGTCGAATCGCCGGTCGAGCCGCTGGAAGAACTCCGGGCTGATGCGGATGTTCTCCACGCCAGCGAACGCCGCGTACCCGTCTGCGTCCTCGCCGGCCGACCGCCACTGCGTGGCGACGAACTGCACCGCCGAGAAGCCCTTGCGCCGCCGGTCGTCGAGGTAGATCGCCCATCCCTGCTCGTCGGACAGCAGGGCGCCGTTCCACGCGGTGTCCGCCAGCCAGAAGAACGGAACCCCGTCGGCGTGGGTCAGGTGACGCCCGTCCTCGGATACGCGAACGTCACCGTGCCGGTAGAGAGGGTTGTCGCCCTTGTACGCGACGCATGGGAACTGGCCTTCTCGTCCGTCGAGGCCGCTGTCCTGTTCGCACCTGGTCTGGTACGCCCAGATGCCCACCTCGTCCGGCGAGTAGCGAATGCCCCAGTTCTTGGCGCCGTCCCAGAACGCCTCGCCCACATCGACACGGCCGGACGGGCTGGTGAAGGTCACCTCGACACGCACGTCGCGGAGATGGTTGTCGTGCACCTCGTCGCCGTCGATGGTGGTCTCGAACCGGGACCAGATGTCGACCTTCACAGCCAGCAAGCCTCAGGGAGCGGCAGGAGCGGACGTACCGTGACACACGCGGATTCTAGCACGCCCGAGGGCGGGACGACACGGCAAGGGCTGGGCCCGGAAATCCGCGGGTCGGTTCGCCAGCCTCGCCGTCCGTGGACGTGGCGCGTCCCGGCGCCCCGCTAGGCGACGAAGGGACGGCCTACGATCTGCTCGTAGGCTTCCTGGTACCGCGCGCTGGTGCCAGCGACGACCTCGTCCGGCAGCTCGGGGCCGGGGTACGTCTTGTCCCAGTCGAGCGTTTCCAGGTAGTCGCGCACGTACTGCTTGTCGAAGCTGCGCTGCGGGCGTCCCGGCTCGTACTCGTCCGCCGGCCAGAAGCGGGAGGAGTCGGCCGTCAGGGCCTCGTCGATGAGAATGACCTCGCCATCGCGCTCACCGAACTCGAACTTCGTGTCGGCGATGATGATCCCGCGTTCGGAGGCGTACTCCGCCGCCGCCTGGTAGATCGCGATGCTTGTGCTGCTGAGGTGGTCCGTAAGCTCCTGCCCCACCATGCTCGCCATTGTGGACACGGAGATGTTCTCGTCATGTCCCGTGTCCGCCTTGGTGGCAGGAGTGAAGATCGGCTCCGGCAGCTTGTCGGACTCGCGCAGCCCAGACGGCATGGGATCGCCGCACACCGTGCCGCTCTCGCGGTACTCCTTCCAAGCGGAGCCGCTGATGTAGCCACGGACTACGCACTCGATGTCGACGCGCTCTGTGCGAAGCACGTACATCGTCCTGCCCGCGAACGTGTCCGCGTATTCCGACGCGACGTCTGGGAAGTCTGCGACGTCGGTGCTGACGAGATGGTTCGGCACGAGATCCTTCGTGTAGTCGAACCAGAACGCGGAGAGCGCCGTCAACACCTTGCCCTTGTTCGTGATGCCGTTGGGGAGCACGACGTCAAAGGCCGAGATGCGGTCGGTGGCGGCGATGAGAAGGCGGTCTTCGTGCGCGTAGATGTCTCGCACCTTGCCGCGGTGCATGAGGTCAAGGTTGGGGCAGTCCGTCTTCACGATGGTGGATGACATCAATACCTCCATGGCGCCGAAAGCTGGCCGAACGCAGGGGTTCGCGGGTCGATGGATCAATGTTGCCGCCATCGCACGGCGCATTCAATGGCCGTGGGCCGGAGCAGCGCGTGGCGGGAGCGGTCAGGGTCGGATGTACTGCCCAAGCAGGAGGCTGAGGATGCTCGTGGAGCAGCGGAGCAGTTGGTCGCCGAGCACCAGCCCAAGGAAGAAGGGTACAGCGCGTCGGTAGGCGGGGAAGCCCGCGAACCGGAGGAGCAGGGACTTCGTGGACCAACTCAGCAGGACGGGGAACCAGAAGTAGATCATGCCACCCCACGAGGCCCCCGACAGCACGTAGCCCGACGGGTGCAGCGGCCACCAGATCAGATGGGTGCGAAGACCCTGAAGCAGCACGACGAAGCTGAACCCTCCGAGCATGTACGGGAACGCCTCGAAGTTCGGGCCTCGGGGCGCCTGCAGCCATCGCTGCACCAGGTTCCACGTCTCCCAGCCGAAGTAGTGACCACGGCTCTGGGCAAGCGCGCCGTACTTGTAGCCCACCTGGAGGTACGACCAGAACGTGGCCACCGCGCCCGCGCCAATCGCCAGGATCATCGCGCCGACCAGCCGCCTCGAGCCCATGCCCGTCCGCGCGCCTATGTAGAGCATCTCCGCCTGGTTGGGCATGGACGGCGCGCGGTTCGCCCTGTTGAACGCGTAGAAGAAGCTGACGATCGTCACGTTCGCGCCGCCCAGACGTCGCGTCCCGACAAGGTCCGTGAGCATCTGTCTCGGGTTGATCCAGTTGATCTCTAGATACGGCGGCCCCAGCGCCGCGCGGACGTGGCTGAACGCCAGCATGAACGCGAGGAAGAAGGCGTAGTATCCAGCCGCCGCCCACAGGGACATACCGGCGGCGTAGCAGAACACGAGCACGGCGCCGACGCTGACGGCTCCGAGGATGGCCAGGCCGCGGTCGGCGAGGGCGCCGCCTGGCGCGTCGCCGCTACGTTCGCCGCGGGCGACCCGGGTCGCGAAGCCCTGTAGATGTCTCCTGGCGAACCACAGCGCCAAGACGGCGACGCCCATCCACGCCCCGCCCGCGCGGTCGTCGAGATGCAGATCCTGGATGCCGACGACATCGGCTACGACGCGTTCGATGCGTGTCAGCCAGAAGAAGAACCACAGGGAGAAGCCCAGACCCAGCGGCATGAAGAACGTGAGTCCGATGACCGACACATCGAAGCTCATGTTCAGGTAGCCCATGGCCCGCCACGGCCGCTCCGTGAAGTGCGGATCCAGACGGTACCCGCCGGGGAAGCCAGGCACTACGGGGTAGAGGTCGTGTAGTGAGTTCAGCACCCGCAGGCTGGCGGCTACGGCGAAGCCGATCCACATGGCTCTCGTGCGCCAGAAGCGGGGCTCGGAAGCCATCTGCATGGGCAGCTGCGTCAGCGGGTAGGTCAGCTTCTCGCGCTGCATCCAGTGGTCGCGCATCAGCAGCGCGAAGCACAGTGTCGACGTGAACAGTCCCAGAATGAGGCCTGACCACACGAACACGGGAGCGACCCACGCCTTCCAGTGACTCTCGACGAGCACGCTGGAGTCGCCCTGGAAGTAGCCGGCGCACACCTCGGGATCACGGGACATGAACCAGTCGGGAATGAAGCGGTAGAAGAGTTCGCGGTACTGGTTCTCGTCGTTGGCGAACCAGAACGGATGCACGAGCGTGTGGACGAGAATGGACATCATCGTGTGACCGGCGACGGTGGAGACCATCGTCACCATCACGTACACGACGAGAAGCTCGGACGGCGTCAACGCGGCGTCGGGCCAAAGGCGCTTAGCGCCCGCGTTCAATACGAGAAGGATCGCGAGGCTGAACGTGGCGTTCGAGAACGGCGAGATCGCCGTGTAGACGTAGTACCACAGCTCACTGGCGATGGAGATCCAGTAAGCGTTGATGAGCGTTACGAGCAGGCCGATGAGGATGGCGCGACCGGTGACTACGCGGCCGTTGGTTGTGGCGGCGTTCTTGATGGCGTCGTGAGTCCCTACCGCATCCGCGCGTCACGCGCGTGCGTGCGTTGGCGCCCTCATCGGGCGTCTTGCTTGATGTCTGCCCACGCCGTCGCCAGCTTGCCGCTCGCGTCGATCGCCAGGAGCAGCCCGTCCATCACGGCGGGAATGTCGCCGGCAGTCAGCGCGCGATTCCAGAGGTACACTTCGTCGAGCACGCCGAGGAAGTCCTGGTTCGATCCGACGCGCCCACCTATCGACACGGGTTGGTCGTTCTGCTGGATCTCGCCGGCCGCGCCGTCGTTCCTGGCGACCTCGATGCCGTCCTTGTAGAGAACCACGGCCGCGCCGTCGTAAGTCATGGCGAGGTGTGCCCACTCGTCGGCGAAGTTCGCGAGCTTGGGGGCGGTGTCGAACCGCGCGTTCGCATTGACCGTCCCGAAGATCGCCTGCCCATCGTCGAACTGCAGCGAATAGGGGTACTCGCCGGTCTTCTGCTTGATCAGGAACTTCGCCCACGCCGCCTGACCTTCGCCTGGCTTCGCCCACACGGCGATCGTAACACCGGTGTCCAGGCGCAGAGAGTCGGCATCGGCCACGATGATTTCAGATCCCCCGTCGAATTCCACCCCGTCGCCGACGTGGCCAGCTACCCACGCGGGATTGCCCTCGAAGACGCCGTGGTTGCCGACGCCCGAGGCGTCCTCCGCCGTGTCGCCGCCTCCTTCGGAGAACGCCCAGAACCCCACCAGGCCGTCCGTCAACTGGGCGGACGCGCCTGTCGCAACCGCAAGCAACACTAAGACAGCCGTTCGCAGGTGAACCATCGCACGCTCCCTATCCTGCCGCCAGACACCCAGTACACCGCCTCTCGACGCCGAGTGAGTATAGGACCGGCGAGGTCGCCGCGCAATTGCTCGTAGGAGTCGGGGAGTGCTGGCTCGGCTAGTGATCCGCGTGATTGGGCAGGCCGCGTACGTTCTCGCACGTCCTGAGCGTCGCCACCAGGCTGCCGAAGACCTTCGCGGGCGCCTCGATACGGACAGGGATGCGATGCTCGTCGGCGGTGATCCACACAACGTAGCCGTCTTCGGACTCCAGGCGGTAGACAGGCGTCCGACCGACGGGCTGCGGGACGGCGACCAGATGGCGGCTCTTCACCAGCAGCGAGACGGGTATGAGCTGCTTGCCCGTGAAGAACGTGAACTCGTACGTGTCGCCGATGCGCATCTCCTTCGAGCGCAGGTAGTAGATCATGGACAGTTCGTCCAGCACGTCGTCCGGCGCCACCACGTCGGGGTCGCGCGCGCCGTTGCGCCACACGTGGGCTACCTCGGCGTCGCGGTCGAAGTCCACTACGAAGTCGCCCCTGTACGCTCCGTCCTCGAGCTGCTTCTCATACCGTACGGGGAGCAGATCGCTCTTGCGGACATACGACACCTTGTGGTCGCGGAAGTGGTAGATGCGCGACAGGAGCGGACTGGTGTGGGCGTCGGATTCGATGCGATACACGGGCTCGTCCCAGTCGGTCGTCTCCTCGACCACCGTCACCGACTGCGTGCCGGCGCTGAACCCTCCCAGCTTCACGTCGTACACGAGGGTTTCCCCCACCTGCAATGGGCTGGGGTTCAGGAAAGGGATCTCGGACAGCGGGCGCCGCATTCGGTAGCCCGCCCCCGTCGCCGTCACGACGACGAGGACGAGCAGAGCGTATAGCGCGACGCGCGCGCGTGGGTTCAAGAGCCGCCTACCGCCTCCGTTCGCGCGAGCGGTCCACGATCGGCGCGTTCTTCGCGGGAGCGAGGTCCGTGTTGAGCGGCTGCTCCTGGTACGCCCAGTCGAACGTGACCGATTCGTCGGACACGCGCGTAACGCGGATCTTCGCGTAGTGGTCGTCGGGCGTGTAGAAGGCATACACGTGTCCCTCGATGAGTTCCATCCAAAGGGTCGTATAGCCCTGGGCAGGGGCCACATCCACGCCCTCCATGCGGTCATGGTATCCCAAGTCCTGCATAAGAAGGTCGTCGTGGTCCGACTGAATCAGCGACGCGCCGAGGTCGTCGTCCCACCGGAAGAAGATGTCTACGCTGCGGTCCAACCAGTCGTCGCCGTCGCGATCCCAGTGCGTCGGTCCACGGTCGCCCGCCGCGAAGGCGAATCCAGCGCGCGACGCGTCGATGGCGAAGTCCGACAGCGTCACGCCATACCCCTCGGGTCGAGGCGTATCCTCGACCGTTTCGGGGCTTAGGGCGCTCTCGTCGCCGTCGTCGTCGAACGCGCGAACCGCGTAGAAGTAGGTCGTGCCGTTGCGCACGTCCGTGTCGAGGAAGTCCGTGGCGCGGCGGCCGACGGTGGCGATGCGCACATAGTCGTTGTCGGGGTCGCGGCTGCGCCAGATCTCGTAGCCGTCCAGGTCAGGCTCGGTGTTCTCGATCCAGACGACCGTCACCTCACCATCGCCGCTGATGGATGTGACGCCCCGGGGCGCCGCCGGGACGCGGTCGTGTTCGTCGTCGTTGATGTCGCCGTTGATGTCGACGAAGCACCCCCCGAAGACCATGGCGCCTACGAGAGTGCCGCACATGCCCAACCCGCGCAGAACACTGGGAGCCCGCCAGGTGGCGGTTCTGTCGGCATTACGCATCGTACCACTCCTTAGCGTGTGGGTTAGCTCGCACGTCCTCTACCACGGGAGCGCCACCTCGGTGACGCCGAAGCCGTGGGCGGTAAGCCGCAACGCGAGCCCGGAGACGAGCGGAATCGTCAGGTTGTCGTTCAGCCGCCACGGGAGACACTCCGCCACCGTCGCGGCCATGGCTCCCGCGCCCACGATACCCAGCGCCACCGGCCAGACGGGCTTGACGTGCCACAGCAACGGCAGCCCAACCGCCACGCACGCCAGAAGGCAGCCGGCGCTGCCCTCCAAGCTTCGAGGCGGGAAGAGGCGTGTCCGGCCTATGGACGTCCCGACGACCGCGGCGGCAAAGTCGCCGAAGACCAGGAACATCATCGCCACGATGGCGATCACCGGCGGGAACAGCAGCATCGACAGGAACGCCCCATACAGGTAGTAGGCGGACCCGGTGAGACCTTGTATCTCCTGGCGGCGCAACACCACTCGGAAGAGGCGGACGAACAGACGGTTCGCCGTGGCGTCGGTCAGCCGGATCATCTCGATGACGAGGTAGATCCCTGTTCCCACGCCTACGATCCATGTCGCCAGCTCCTTGGTCAGCCACGGCTTCTCTCCGCCCGGAATCGTGAACCGCAGACCCAGGTAGTACACCACGGGGATGACGAGCCCGGAGAAATGGAACCCCTTGCGTCGCAGTTCCTGGATGAGTCGCCGGAGTCGAAGCATGGGTAGTCCCAGGGCTCTGTCGCCCGACCGGCGTCCCTCAACCGCCCGCCTGCCACGGTGTCCGGTAGTAACGGGCGGACCCGGGGAGGCGTTGACGTCTTGCCGGCGCGCCGATCGACACCACGCGCGTGGTCGTCCAGGCCGCGCTATGTGGACGCCAGCGACTCTAGTAGAGCGTCGGCGATCGCATCGGCGAAGGCGTCGTCGTTAATGTGTGCGTCGAGCTCGACGAGTTCACACGAACTGCTCAGATTGGCTCGCAGCGCGTCGATGAAAGCGGCGTCGGCGGCCTCGTCGTGGAATGGCTGACCTTCCGCGTCGATGGCCGACACTCCGCGCGTAGGCCAGAAGAACCTTACAGAACCCTTGGCCGCGGACAACTTGCGCCCGATGATCTCGCCAAGCTGCCGGTTCTCTTCCGCCGTGGTCCGCATGAGCGTGACGGTGGGGTTGTGACGGTAGAACAGGCGGTCGGAGAACTTGTCGGGAATGCCTTCTGGAGGCCCGAAGTTCACCATGTCCAACGCTCCGGGACATACGATCTGAGGGATACCGAGCTCGCTGGCGATCTCCAGGCGGTCTGGCCCGGCGCTCAGTTCGCCGCCGGCGACCTCGTCGGCGAGCTCCGTGGTCGTGACGTCGAGCACGCCCTTGATGAACCCGCCACGCACCAGATCCTCCATCGCTCGACCGCCCGTGCCGGTCGCGTGGAACACGAGCACCTCGTATCCAGCGGCCTCGAGGCGTTCCCGCGCGCGTGTCACGCACGGCGTGGTAACGCCGAACATCGTCGCGGCGATGAGCGGCAGATCCTCGGTCTCGGCGGCGGCCTCGGCGTTCACCATGCCGGCAATGGCGTTGGCGGCGTTCGAGAACACGAGGCGCGACACGCGGTTGACGCCCGCTACATCCACGACGGAGTACATCATCGCGATGTCGCGCGTGCCGACGTACGGTCCTACGTCCCCGGCGGCGAGCGTCGAGACCATCAGCTTCGGAGCGCCGACCGGGAGCGCGCGCATCGCCGACGTGCCGATCGTGGTGCCCGCCGACCCGCCAAGCGAAAGGACGCCGTGGATCTGCCCGTCCGCGTAGAGCCGCGCCACGACGACCGCGGCGCCTTCGGCCATGGCCGTCACGCTCGCCCCTCGGTCGCCTTCGTCGCGGAGAGCGGCTAGCGTCGTCCCGGCGGCCTCGGCGACCGTCGCGGCGTCGATGTCTGGCGCTAGCTTGGGCTCGCCTGCAATCCCGGCGTTGACGACAAGGGTGTCGAGGCCAAGCGCCTCAATGCGTTCCTTGACGAACGCGAACTCCTCGCCCTTAGTGTCCATCGTGCCTACGATCCCGACTACGCGTCTCGACATGTTGCGTCCTCCCCGCGATGAGCTTGCTGGCGGCGGCGAGTATAGCACCGAGACCCGGCGTCGCCATGGGCCACGAGTGGCTTGGCCGGCGCGCGCGTGGTTCGGCGCCTCGGGCCGCCTGTCATGCGGGGCGATGGCGTCCGCGTTCCACATGTCACCCGTCTTGCCGAGCGCCCTTGGAGGCGCGGACCGGGAGGGCCCGCAGCTTGACAGGTTAGGGCCGACACACCTAGAATCCGGCGCGACGAATGGGGGGCGAATTGCTTCATTTTCTGCATTGGCGCCACGGCGATCGGTGGGCGGCGCTGGCGGGCATGCTCGTGCTGTTCGCCGTTGTCACGACGCCGGTCGACGCGCAGGAAAAGCGCATCCTGCCTCTCGAGTTCCTGGACCATTCGGGGTTCGATTCGCCCCACGGATGCGGGTGCCTCGCGTTCGGCCCGCTGGGATCCATCTTCGGCAGGTCGAAGGGTCAGCGCGAGTACTGGGAACTGGACGCGGGGTTCCGTGACATGCTCGTCTCCACCCTCGACGACGCGTACGGCTACGAGGTCATTACGCCCGAAGAGGCCCTGATAGCGATGGAGGAGCTGGACATCTCGGAGCGGGATCTGCGCCGCAACGAGGTCGACCGCCAGCGACTCGCGGAGCGCCTGAACGCAACCGCGGCCGTCTCCGGCACGATTGGCCGGTTCAAGCAGGAGCGCGCGCGTGGCATGTACCGCCGGGACATGGGAGGCATCACGGGCTCAGGGACGGGGGCGAGCTCGGCGAACGTAGGCGCCTCCACGGCCGTTGGCGTGGTGGGCGCGTACTACACCGCCTCTGTCGAAGTGGACTTCCGGGTCTTCGCCCGCACCGGCGTCGAGATCGTGAGCAAGAGGTTCTCGGGAGGGCGCCGCCACACGTCTGGAGGCGTGAAGTCGGGGCCGCTCGAGGCGATGATCTCGGACGCTGGGGCCACGGCCTACATCGGGCCACAGGCGCTTCTCACCCCGGCCGACGCTCCGCCGGTCGTGAATCCGGCGACCCTAAACCAGGTCGCTTTCGGGCGAGAGGGATGGGACGCGCCCGACGACCCTAGCCGCGCCCCGAACTTCCGGCGCACGCTGTTGGGGCTCGTCACGCAGGACGTCATGGACGGGCTCGTCCGTGAATTGCGCGAGCGGATAGGGCCACCCCTGCCAGAGGAGGAGGGTGACGACGAGCCCGCCGTCCTCCTGGTTGGCAAGGTGGCGCTCATCGCTGCCGACACTGGCGACGCATACATAAACCTGGGCGCGCAGCACTCGGTGCGCGCAGGAGACCGGTTCCGTGTCATGCGGGAAGGCGACGCAATCACCGACCCGGACACAGGCGAGCGCCTCGGCGCGTCCGAGACCGCCGTCGGCGTCCTGGAGGTCGTTGAGGTCGTGCGGGACAAGCTCTCACGGACCATCCTCATCGAGGGCGAAGCCGACGCCGGTGACGTTGTCCGACCAGTCGTCGATGAGGGTGGCGATCTACCAGGCAGCGACGACGAGAATCCGTAGGAGCAAAGGGGCAGGAGAGGACGCATGGCGGATCGGACGTGGACGACGCGGACATTGTTCGCCGTGGTCGGCCTGGCTATCGCCGCGGTAGTTGGCTGCAAGGGGGGCGGGCCCACAGGGGAGGCTACGCCTATTCTCACGATCGGGCTGTCGATGGACTCGTTGCGCGTTGAGCGATGGAAGCGAGACCAGGCGCTCTTCGAGGCCCGCGCGAAGGAGCTCGGCGCGAAAGTGCTCGTACAGTCCGCTGACGGCGACGCCACAAAGCAGAACTCACAAGCCGAGAACCTGCTCGTACAGGACGTGGACGTGCTCGTCGTGATCCCACGCGACGGCGTGGTGGCGGCGCGGATCGTCGAGGCGGCGCACGCGCAGGACGTGCCGGTGCTGGCGTACGACCGCATCATCCGCAACTCAGACCTCGACCTCTACATATCGTTCGACAACGAACGCGTGGGTTACATGCAGGCGGAGTACCTCACGCGCGTGAAGCCGACCGGCCCGTACTTCCTGCTGGGCGGCTCTCCCTCCGACAACAACGCGCTGTTGCTGCGCGCCGGCCAGATGAGGGCGCTACAGCCGCACATCGACAGCGGAGCCATCACGATTGTGGGCGACCAGTTCACGGACGATTGGGAACCCAACGAGGCGCTGAAGCACGTTGAGAACGCCCTCACCGCCAACGCCAACGACATCGACGCCATCGTCGCGTCGAACGACGGCACCGCGGGCGGAGCCATCGAAGCGTTGCGCGCGCAGGGCCTGGACGGCACGGTCGCGGTGAGTGGTCAGGATGCGGACATTGCGGCGTGCCAGCGGGTCGTCGAGGGGTCGCAGACCATGACGGTCTACAAGCCGCTTAAGCCGCTTGCGACGCGCGCGGCCGAGCTGGCCGTCGCGTTGGCGAAGGGCGAAGAGATCGCTACGGACGGCGTCACGCCTAACGGCAAGATAGACGTGCCGTCCGTGCTGCTCGATCCCGTACAGATCGACGCCGAGAATCTGCACGACGTTGTCATTGGTGACGGTTTCCATCCTCTCGAGGACGTCTACCGGAACGTCCCGAGGGACCAGTGGCCCGCCCAGTAGGCGGGTATACCCCACACGAGGCATGTCGATGGCTATCAGCGACGACGCCCGATTCGAGTTCGATGTGCAGGGGTACCTGCACCTACGCGGGGCCATGTCGGCGGACGAACTGACCGTCTACAACTCGTGGATAGCAGACGTGGACGACACCGACATCGCGGCGCTCAACGCCGATGACGACACCCGCGTGCAGTACCACATCAACCGGCCGGTGTCCCGTGTGATCGACGCGGACCCGCGCTTCGGCGCGTTCCTCGACCATCCCGCCATCGAACCGTATCTGATCGAGTTCCTGGGCGCGGACTACCGCCACATCGACAACGAGGTCTACTACACGTATCCAGGCTACGAGGGCGGAGGCTGGCATCGCGGCGTAAGCGAGCACGTCGTCGGGCATGTGGTCGGCGGCGCGTTCATCTGCCCGATGGTGAAGGCGTTCTACTGCGTCAACGACGTTGGCCCGGGCGGCGGCGAGTTCGTCGTGGTGCCCGGCTCGCATCGCTCTCGCCTGCCCGTCGAGACGAAGGGACGCGTCGATCTACCGGGTCAACACGTCTTTGACGACGTGACCGCCGGAGACGTGATCCTCTTCAACGAGGGACTGCTCCACAACGGTCGCCCGAACACGACCGACAGCACGCGCAAGACGGTGATCGTGAACTTCGGTCGCGTAGACGCTGGCGTGTGGCCAGGGTACGCGCCTGCTCCCGCGACCTTGGAAGCCGTCACTCCCCGACAGCGCGAGATTCTCACGAACACTACCGGCACGTGGTCGCAGCCGGATCTAAGCGACGTAATGTGACGGCGTCCACCGAGGACCGCGCGCGCCGCGACCTTGCCGTGGCGGATTTCGACTATGACCTGTCCGACGAGCTTATCGCCCAGCGGCCGGCTCCAGACCGCGACGGCTCGCGCCTGATGGTTCTGCGTCGCGCGGATGCTTCCGTTGAGCATCGGCGCTTCCGCGATCTTCCGGACTACCTCGCCGCGCCCGACGCGCTCGTCGTCAACAACACGCGCGTCATGCAGGCGCGGTTACACGGCAGGCGTGAGGGCTCCGGCGGACGCGTCGAGGTGTTTCTACTGCGGCCGCGAACAGGTGGCGACTGGGAAGCCCTGCTCCGGCCAGGTCGACGCATGAGGTCGGGGGCGCGCGTCGACGTCGGCGACGGCGCGCTGACGGTCGAGGTGCGGGAACGACTGGCCGACGGCGTCTTCCTTGTGGGGCTGTCGGCGCCGCGCGCCATCGACGACGCGATCGAGTCTGTCGGCGAGATGCCCCTGCCGCCGTACATCACCAGGCCAGCGGACGAGGAGGACGCACAAAGGTACCAATGCGTGTACGCCGCGCGGGACGGCGCGGTAGCTGCTCCAACCGCCGGGTTGCACTTCACGCCCGAGCTCATGGCGCAGCTCGGGGAACAAGGTGTGCGCCAGGCGGAGGTGACGCTGCACGTAGGGCTAGGCACGTTCCGCCCGCTGTCGGACGGCCCGCTGGCCGCCGTGCGCTTGCACGCCGAGTGGGCGGAGTGCTCGGACGCCGCCGCTCGTCGCATCAACGAAGCCCGCGCGACCGGCGGACGGGTGGTCGCGGTCGGGACGACGTCCGTGCGAACGCTGGAGTCCGCTGCAGGAGCCGAAGGCGTTGTCGAGGCGTTCAGCGGCGACACGGACCTGTTCATCCGGCCGGGCCACGAGTTCCGCGCCGTCGACGCGCTCATCACGAACTTCCACCTCCCCAAGTCATCGCTGCTCATGCTCGTGGCGGCGTTCGCGGGTTATGATTTCATGCGCGCGGCCTATGAACTCGCCGTGAAGGAACGGTACCGCTTTTACAGCTACGGCGACGCCATGCTCATCCTTTAGGGAGACTCGCGGCAATGGAAATGCTCGGCCCGATCGGCGGCTTTCTGCCGTTTATCCTCATCTTCGTGCTGTTCTTCGTGTTGATAATCCGCCCGCAGCAGAGCCGTGAGAAGAAGCACAAGGCGATGCTCAGCGAAATCACCAAGGGCGATATCATCGTCACCTCAGGCGGGTTGCACGGCCGCGTTGACGACACCGGGGGCGAAGAAGGGGCGGTGCTGAAGGTGACGATCGCCGAGGGCGTGCGGGTCGACATACTGCGCAGCTCGATCACGTACACCAAGAAGGGCGGCGAGCTCATTGAAGGCTAGCGAGCAGAGCGTCGTGCGAGGGATCGTCCCGCCCATCGTGACGCCCTTCAGCTCCGATGGATCCGTTGACCTGGATCTGCTGCGCCGTGACTTGGACGTGCTCGTGGAGGCAGGCGTGCACGGCGTCGCCGTCTGTGGCAGCACCGGTGAGGGACACGCGCTGGATCCCGGAGAGGCGTACGACATCACCTCGGCCGCCGTGCGGCACGTGGCGGGGGCGGTACCGATCGTCGCTGGCGTCATCGCCGACAGCACGAGAGCGGCCGTCGAGCGCGGCAAAGCCGTCGCCGACCTGGGCATCGCGGCGCTGCAAGTGACTCCCGTGCACTACCTGTTCAAGCCGTCCGACGACGCGACGCTGGCGTTCTTCGGTGAGCTGGCAGAGCAGACCGGCGCAGATGTCCTGATCTACAACGTCATCCCGTGGTCGTACCTGACCCCTGAGTTGCTGGCGCGAGTCATCCGGGAGGTACCTGGCGTCGTCGGTGTGAAGCAGAGCGCCGAGGACATGAAGGCGCTCGCCGACCTGCTACTCATCCTGGGCGACGACGGGGTCGTGATGTCCGCGGTCGACGCGCTGCTCTACCCGTCGTTCACGCTCGGAGCGCACGGAGGCATCGCGGCGATACTGAGCGCCGCTCCCGCGCTCTGCGTGAGTCTGTGGGACGCCGTCGAAGCCAGCGACCACGCCGAAGCACGACGGGTCCACGAGCTTCTGCTGCCCATATGGAACGCCATCTTCGACGACAACCTTCCAGCGAACGTGAAGACTGCCATGCGCCTTCAGGGGCGTGATGGCGGCCAACCGCGCGCGCCGATGCACGCCACGACTGCGTCTCAGGAGGCCGCCATTCGCGCCGCGTTGGCAGGGGCGGGACTGCTTGGTTGACGCAGACGCCGGGCGCCTACCAACGTCGCGCGTCGGCGGGCGCGTACTTCTCCGCCACGAGCAGCGCCGCGACCCCAAGTAGGGGTTGTGCGGCGACAAGCCACGGCGCTCCCAACGTCGCTCCCGCGCTTAGCGCGATTGCCACGCCCGTGTAGAGCTGTCGAGCCATGATCCCCAGCAGGCTGGGCGTCGGGCGCTTCCCCGCGTTCCTGGCGCCGGGCATCGCCCGCTCCACGGCGATGCCGAACGCAGCGTGACCGAGGGACAACGACAGGACGTTCAGACAGCCAGACAAGCTCCCGGCGCCCGTCACGACGGCCATCGCGGCCAGACACGTGACGGCTGTCATCGCCCAGACTATGGTCACCTTGGCGAGCGTTGCTTGCCCTTCTCGCCTGGCGTGCAGGCGGATAACCCACCCCGCGTCGGCCTCCTCGCGCGCAAGCCCGTGACCGACGGTCATCGACGCCACCAGCGCGACGATGTGCAACACGCTGGCCGCCAACATCGGCCCCGCCGACCCGCCACGGATCCGCGCGTACACCAGGATGAGGACGATAGGTCCGAGCCACTGGGCAACCACCGTCGCAGAGCGGAACGAACTGCGGATGTCCTTGAGGATAAGCGCGGCAAACGCGCCGCGCGCGCCACCAACAGAGGCCCCGGCTCCCCCGGCGCGCGTGGGGGTGAACGCATAGGCGCTACTCATCGCGCTGTCAACATCGAACCAGCGCGCGAACACCCAGCCGGCCCCTCCCGTAGCCCCTACCCCAAACGCCACGATTCCGACGAAGTTGAGCCATCCTCCTCCGAACAAGAGCTTCGCCACCCAGGATGTAGGCAACCAGGCGAGCAGAGATGGCGCGTTGACGAGGCGGGACAACTCTCGTCCGGCGGCCCGACCACCCACGGCGGCGGCGATCATGAACGCCCCGAAGACGGCGATGGCGCCCACGAGCGACAGCAGACGGAACGTTAGCCGCGCGCGACTCGGGCGCATCCACCTGGCCACGAACACGCCAGCGGTGGAACCACCGGCGGACACACCGGCGACAACGCACACCCACGCGACGGCGTACGCCGCGACGCGCGGTGGACCAGCGTCGGAGGCGACGGCGCAGCCGATGACCACCGGGATCGTGATGATCTGCATCCGCGCCGCTTCCGCCAACACCGACGCGAAGTGCGCGCCGAACAGCGCGCTGCGTGGCGTAGGCAGCGATCCGAGCAGACGTATGTCGGGCGCCTCCGCGACCCATTGGATGGCCGCCGAGGCCACGCGCACCGCCGTGAGCGCCCCGAGCGCCGCGAACGTCGCTGACACCACGGCGACGGCGGCTGTGGGGTCCGGCGTCAGCCCGGCGGCGACCTTCGCCATCTGGACGGCGTACAGCGCGATGGCGCCCGCGAACATCAGCCACAAGGCGCGGCGTCGCCATGGCGTGGCGCGGATCACGTTGACCAGAATGCGGAGACGGGCGTGGGCAATGGCGCGCGCCGCCCGCTGAGCCGTGGTCACGAGTCGGTCGCGGACAGGAAGGCGGCCTCGAGCGACTCCGCGCCCTGCGCCGCTACGATCTCGTCTACGGCGCCGCACGCCACGAGGGCGCCCTCGTGGAGGATGCCGATCCGATCCGCCAACGGCTCGGCGAGTTCGAGCACGTGCGTCGTCATCAACACCGCGACTCCCTCCTCACACAGCGAGGGAATCAGATCCTTGATGACGCGCGCGGCGCGTGGATCGAGGCCGCCGGTGGGTTCATCGAGGAGCAGCGCGCGGGGACGATGCAGGAGGGCGGCCGCGAACGCCAGCTTCTTGCGCATACCCAACGAGTAGTCGCCCACCAGCTTCCGCCCCGCCTCCTCCAGGTCGAACAGGCTTAGCATGTCCGCGATGCGCCCGCGATCTCGCAGCCCTCGCAGGTCCGCGACAAACGACAGGAATTCCGGCCCCGTGAGGCGATCGTACAGAGCGGGCGCGTCCGGCAAGTACCCCACGTGTTCCTTGGCTGCCATCGGATCCACCGTGACGCTGTGCCCGGCGATGAAGGCGCTACCCGACGTGGGACGCAGCAGCGTCGTCAGCAGATTCATCGTCGTTGTCTTGCCAGCGCCGTTGGACCCCAGGAGCACGAACAGCTCACCAGGCGGCACGTGCAGGTCGAGGGGGCGCAGGGCCACCTGCGCGCCGTACGTCTTCGACAGCGCGGCTGTGCGGATCATGGCGCCGACGCCGCGACGGGAGCGGCGCCGATGGGGCCGTGGATATCGACGCGGAACCCGTCCGGCGCCGCGACCCCGCTCGCGACGATTGTCCCGGTTCGCGTCAAGAGAGGGCCGAGCGTCCGGGACGCGGCGGACACGGCTTCCGACGGCGGCTTCGCCAGCTTCATCAGGGCGAGCGTACGCGTCATGAGCGTGTGGAGCGCGACTCCCTCCGCGACCAGCTGGAACAGATCCGCCTGACGCTGCGTGGACAGGCTGATGGATGTGCCCCGCGCGCCAGGCTGCCGCAACGGCGTCAGCGCGCGCTTCGTCGTCGCGAATGTCAGCGCGCCAGGATCAACGCCCATGTGCACTGGATAGCGCAACCCGAAGCCAAGCGGCAGTCCTACGGCCGCGCCGTCGCTGTCGGCCGTGACACTGGCGCGTGATCCCTGGAATACGACCTCCGTACGGCCTGCAAGGAGCGCGTCTCTCGCTGCTGGCGCGCTTGGAGTCAACGTGGTGACTGCCAGCTCCGGGAGGATGGCGCCCGAGGCCTCCCCGGCCGGAATGGTGACGACGATGGGAACCGGCTCGGGGGCGCCACGCGTCGGGGTCCAGCTGATGTCTAAGCCCGTCGCCAGGAGGGTATGCAGCGTCTGCGGGCGCGTCCCCGCGTGCCAGAAGACCGCGGACGATGCTCCCGCGACCCTCCGCGCCTCGGCGCGCGCGCTGCTGACGGCTTCGGGCCGGGAGAGCGTCGGCGCGCCAGGAACCCATATCGAGGCGGACCAGTCCGATCGGTGAACGGCCAGCTCAGCTAACGTCTCGCCGCCGTCCGAGCGCGCGTAAACCGAGGCGGAGCGACCTGACGACTGATTGGCAGCGCGGAGAGCGAGCCGCGACGCCGTGTCCCCCTGCGACGCCGCGAGGAAGCCGTCGGCGCCGTCAATGACCGCCGTCGCGCGACGCGCCAGGTCTACATCGGTCGCCGCGATGACGAGTCGGCCAACGGTGGCGTAGTAGATGCTGACGCCCGTCAGACCCACATCGACGCGCGTCATGTTCCCGTCCTTCGGCCAGCCAGCGGCAAGCGCCTGCCTGGCTAGCGCGAGGCGCGCCGACGGGCGCGTCGCGACGATGGCAAGGGTTGATTCCGCCCCGCTGTCGCCAGCCGCGTAGCG
This sequence comes from uncultured bacterium, assembly GCA_964473525.1. Taxonomy (GTDB): domain Bacteria; phylum Poribacteria; class WGA-4E. Next base: position 220,152 of record CAYYPK010000002.1, on the reverse strand, counting down.
CGCTACCACGGCGTCATCGCCCAGCGCCGCGCCGATCGCGGGCCAGGGTGCTGTGGAGCCGGCTAGAAGGTCCGTGACGGCCACGCCGTACTCGGGATGTGCGATGGCCCGGCTCAGCAGGGGGTCAAGGATGTCCTGGCGGAACCAGTCGATGTTCACGATCCGCGCCGCGTCGCGTATCTCGACGACGAACGTGGGCGCCGGGTCAGCGGGGAGCAACTCCCTCACCGGGGTCGTCACGCCAAGGCGCAGGAGCGACCAGGCGGAATACGCCCCCAAGCAAGCGGACGCAACGAGGCACGCCAGCCACGCGGTCCTGCCACCACGGCGCCTGAACACGCGCCGCCAGGGCGACAGATCACGCGCCCTCTGCTCCGCCACCGTCGTCGGTTGGTGTGTCTGCTTGCTCATCGCCGCAGCCGTGTATGAGGATCGTGAATTCGCCGCGTGGGTTCGTCTTCTCGAAGTGTTCGCGCAGCTGTGTCAGGGAGCCGCGTAGGAACTCCTCGTGTATCTTCGTGAGCTCGCGCGCGACAACCGCCTGACGCGGCCCGTATATGTCGGCGGCGTCGTCCAGAAACCGGCGCACTCGGTGGGGCGACTCGTAAAAGACGAGCGTCGCCTCTATCTCCCGCAGCGATTCCAGCCGCCGTCGGCGCCGCCCGGACTTCGGCGAGCAGAAGCCCGCGTAGTGGAACTGCGCCATGGGTAGCCCCGCGACGGACGCCGCCGCCACGCACGCGCACGCTCCCGGCGCTGGGACGACATCAATGTCCATCTCAATGGCAGCGCGTATGAGGCGTCCACCGGGATCCGATATGCCCGGCGTGCCTCCGTCGCTCACCAGCGCGATGTCCTCGCCGTCCTCGATGCGCCGAAGGAGCGACGCCGCCTTGCCGCGCTCGTTGTGGCTGTGCAGGCTGGTCGTTGGAGTCGTGATGTCGTACGCGTTCAGGAGCTTGCGCGTGTGCCGCGTGTCCTCGGCGGCGATGAGGTCCACTTCGCCCAGGATGCGCACTGCGCGGTACGTGATGTCTTCAAGGTTCCCGATCGGCGTGCTGACCACGTACAGCGCGCTCATCTGCCCCAGTCTCTGGGGTACCGGAAGTCCGTCGTGATCGTCCGCGTGGATAGCTTCGCGATGAGCGGGAGCCGCCGCTTGAACTGCGAGTTGCGCACGCGTCGCGTCACCTCGTCGACGAAGTCCGCGTCGAATCCCGTCTCAATGAGTTCCGCGCGCGAGTAGCGGTGGTCCACCATGTGGTACAGCAGCAGGTCGACATCCGCGTACGTGAAGCCGAGCTCGTTCTCGTCGGTTTGCCCTGGCCACAGGTCCGCGGTCGGCGGCTTGTCGATGATCTTCTCCGGCACGCCGATCTCCCGGGCGATCTGCCACGTCTGCGTCTTGTACAGGTCGCCGATCGGGTTCAGCGCGGACGCCATGTCACCGAAGATTGTGCCGTACCCCAGCAGAAGCTCCGTCTTGTTGCTGGTGCCAAGGGGCAGGGCGGAGAACGCCTGAGACTGGTCGTACAGGATCGTCATGCGTTCACGCGCCATCTTGTTGGCGCGCCGCAGCGTCGTCATGTCCGGGAACTTCGCGAAGTACGGATCGACCTGCTCGGAGATGGTGATCGTCCTCGACTCGATCCCGAGTTGCTCCACGAGCTCCTCGGCGTCCGCGAGGCTATCCGGGTGACTGGTCTCGTAGGGCAGCATGAGGGCGCACACGTTCTCCGGCCCCAGCGCCTGCGCGGCCAGCACGGTGGACACGGCGGAGTCTATCCCGCCGGACAGGTTCACCACGACCGATGACATGGAGACCTTGCGCACCTCGTCGACGATGAAGCCGTGCAGGATGGGCGCCGCGCGGTCTGGGTTGAGCAGCAGCACGTCGGGGTGAGGTTTCGTCGGCGCGTGCGTAGGAGCGTCTGAAGCCGCCATGGGCTATCGCATCCTCTCGGCGTGGATGCGGTCCAGCTCGCGCATCGTGATGTCCAGGCGTTCATCTCTGAGCAGCGGAGACACGATGCGGGCGCGACGCACCCGTTCGGAACTGAGCGTGCCGACGAGGAGCTCCTCCTCGAGTTGGCACGCGCGGGCGACGATCTCGCCGCCCGGCCCCACGATCTCCGAGCCGCCCCAGTACGCCACGCCGTCCTCGAACCCAACGCGATTCGCGAAGACGACATACTGCCCGAAGAAGTGCGCGTACACGTGGTTCAGCGCGCGCCACGCCTTCGCGCTGTACACATCGTCGTCGTCCTGCACGCCGCGCGCCGGGCTGGATGCAATGCCAATGAGTGTCTCGCAGCCATCCTGCGACGTGATGTACGGCGCCGAGGGGTGCCACATGTCCTCGCAGATGAGCATCGCCATGCGGCCGTGGCGCGTGTCGAACGCGCGCAGCCGGTCGCCGCTGGCGAGGTACCGGTTCTCCTCGAACATGCCGTATGTTGGCAAGTACACCTTGCGGTGCACGTGCAGCAGCTCGCCGCCCTCGAAGTACGCGGCGGCGTTGTAGAAGCAGTAGTCGTCCGACTCCTCGACGAAGCCGACGACGAGAGAGATGTCCTCGCTCGCCGAGGCGAGTTCGAGCATGGCTGGCGAATCGCGGCGTTGCGCTACCGCGGGAACCATGTCCTTCAGCGTGTACCCGGTCAGCGCCAGCTCGGGGAAGACGAGCAATTGCACGCCCTCCCGCATCGCCAACTTCACGCGTTCCAGGATCAGGGCGAGGTTGCGGTCCATATCGCCCAGCGTGGGGGCGAATTGCGCGATACCTACGCGAAGCGGCATGGGGCGTCCAGGGTGGCGTAGCTAGACTGCGTGGCGGTTCGGTGAAGGCACGACGAAGTTTAGCGGCGGGGGTGAAGGGGGTCAACCTGGAGGCTCGGCGCCGCGCGCTCAGTCGATTGGCGGCGCCCGGGCCGCGCGCGCGGCGCTACACTCACCTGCAACGTCAGGGAGCCAGGACCAGGATGTCCACGGGCGCCGCGAGCGCCATCCTGTTGGGGTTGTAGTACTCGTAAGCCTTCGTCGGACGTGTCTTGGCGCGGACAGGGTACTTCGCGCGAAGACTGTACTTGAGAGGCGTGGGCAGGCCGGGCTTCAGCTCGTCGAAGTAGACGATGATCTGTCGCGGGGTGATCTCGTACTTCTGAACGACGCCCTTCGCTACCATCGCCTCGAAGCTGGACGTGTCAACCGCGAAACCAGGCGGCACGCCGATGTCGACCACGACCATCATCGCGGGTTGCTGGCCGGTGTTCGTGACGCGGCACTCGACTCCCACCGTGTCGTCCTTCTCCATCGTCGCGCGATCGTACCGGACGCTGACCTCCAGCCCTGACGCGTCGCCATGTGGCGCGCCGTCGGTCGCCATGGGCGCCACTTGCCACGGCACGTGGTAGCGAGCAACTGCCTGGAATAGCGGCCTTCCGCGTCCGTCGACCTCGAAGCTGACCGCGTGCGCGCCCTCGCCCACGGCGCCGATGTCGATGAGCCGCGTGACGTCGGAATCGTCTGGCGTGATGGCAATCCGCTGGAACTCAGAGCCGTCGACGCGCACGGTCACGTCAGCGTCGACGGTTCCCGTGGCGTCCGCGCCCGCGAGGAGCGCCTTCAGCGCGAGGATCGTGGCCTGCGTCGTGTGCCATGTCCCGCGGACGTCTCGGTTCTCCACCAGGTACTGGAGCGCCTGCCCCAGTACGCGAGGCTTCGCGTCGGAGCTCGCCAGTGCGAGCGCGGCCATCGCAGTGGTCTCCAGGGTGGCTCCTGGGCCGCGCGCGTGCGTGATCGTGGGGATGTCGGACCCCCAATGTGCCGCCTCGCCATCCACGACCGCCAGACCCGCGAGCCGGTCGAGGACGCGACCTACCAAGCGGCTCTCAGGCGCTGCCGCTCCGAGGGCGTTCGCGAGGATCCCCAGCGTATACGCTTCGTCAGTTGATTCCCAGTTGTCACGCAGGTACCGAACGGCCGGGGCGAGCGCGTCGGGCGCGAGACCGCTGGCGGCAAGCGCCCACGTCACGTACGCGGTTGGGAGGAGGGCGCTGTCCTGGATGCGACCCCAGCTCTCGGCGTGCAGGAACGCCGGGTCTGGCTGCCACGACCCGTCCGCCTGCTGCCGCGTCAGGAGGAAGTGCCGCGTGCGCGCGATGACGTCGGGGTCCACTTCGTGAACGTCCGCCATGTCGGTGAATTCCAGCAGACCGTACGCTGTCAGCACGGTGTTCGCCGGCGCGTTTCCGAACCACTCGAAGCCGCCGCCGTCTACCTCGAACGACAGGAGCCGCTGGTACCCCAGTCCGATGTACTGCTGCGCCTTCATCTGCACATCAGGGGTGTTCTGACCCGTGGCGCGCATGTACTGCAGCGCGAGGATGTTCGGATACGTGGTCGAGGACGTCTGCTCGAAGCATCCATGGGGCATCTGCAGGACGGCGTCGAGGCCGTCGACGATCTGGCTAAAAACGCCTGGATGGAGCCTAACGAACATCTGAGCGGAGTCCGGCACGGCTCCCGCCGGGATGCCCAGCGTGTGTGTGGCGCCGTCCGCAACGCGCCCGTTGATGACCGTCTCGACACGTCGCCCATTGGGCGCCACTTCGACCGTGCGGCGTACCGCGTCCGCCATCTCCGATCCGAAGGCGCGCACGGTGAGAGCGCCGCGCCCCGGCTTCCTTGCTACTATGCGGAAGTATCGCGCGGACACCTCCGACGCCTCCAGATCCGCGATGACCTCCGACGGCCCTGACACGTCGAACCAATCGCCAGCTTCGAGTTCGAGCCGCACCTTCTGCGGCCCGTCCAGATAGTTGTAGAGCGCGACGGGCACGCTGACTTCGTCGCCAACGGTCAACGCGACAGGCAGGTCGAGGTCGACGAAGAAGTCCTGGAAGACGCGGATCCCCGTGCTGACGCTACCAAGGCGACCGTCCATCGCGGAGGCCATGGACGTCATGCGCCACGTCGTGATGGAGTCGGCGAGCGGCACGGACAGCGTAGCGTCTCCTGCCTCGTCTGTAAGCAGAGACGGGACCGACAGCAGCGTCTCGGGGAAGAACTCCCGCACGCGGGTAGGCGCGACATCCAGCGATGCCGTGGCCGCAGTCTTCATACCGGCCATCTCGGCCCCAGCTCTTAGCGTCACCAGCGCCTCGACGCGCGCGGCATCAGGGCCGTCCGCGAACTGTAGCCGGTCGCTCTCGAGGGCGCGCGCGTTCGCGCGTCCTCGGTCCAGCCGGGACCACGCCACGACGCCACCACGTGCGAGGCGAGCAGGCATGGCATCGGTCAGGTCTGGATCGTCCGACGTCCCGAGGACACGATCCGGGCCGGGCGTGCGTACCCTGCCATCTACGACGACCACGGCGCCGCCCCACGGGTCGCGCATCTCGTCGCGGGTGAGGACGCCCTCGCGCATCAACTCCTCGACGGTGGCAAGGTCAGCGCGCGGGCGCGGCTGCCGGGCTTCCATGTAGTCGGCCAAGCCAGCGACGATGCGGGCCACCAGCGGGTCGCACATCTTGCGTATGTCGGCGGCGATGGCGGAGTCCTTGGCGTGTCGTGTCTGGACGCTGAGCGAGTGGGCTCGGTGCACGCCCTCGGCAGCGGCAAACAGGACGCGCGCCGCCTGTTCGCGTCGCGCCGAGATCGGCTCGTCCGCCGGCGGCGTCTCAGCCACGGACTCCGGCATGAACCCGTGCACCTCGACTTTCGGACGCATGAGTTCTTCCTCCAAAAGGAAGAAGACACGCTCCAGCCCGGGTTGCATCTCCTGCCGCGCGAACACGCTCTCGTCGACGATGTGGATGCCAAGGGCCGCCATGACCGGATGGCCTTCCGCATCCGTCACGTGAAAGCGAACGTCTGCGTCTTCGCCCGGCAGGTACACGTCGGCGGAGGGCCGCACGTCGATGGTGAGAGCGTCGGCGGGAGAAACGTGCACGAGACGCGTGTCACGACGCATCTCGCCGTCCACCCCAGGCTGGTACGCGTGTAGCTCCAGCGTGCCCACATCCTCCGCCTCGACCGCGAACGACATGCTCGCCCCGTGTTGGCGGACGACCGCCGACCGGGTGCGAACGGTCTGCCCTCGGCGGATAACGTCGAGGTACACCCACCCGTCGGCCCGCGGTGAGTGGGCCGTTACGTCCACGACATCTCCAACGCGCGCGAGGGCCACGCTTGGTCTGAGCAGGAGGCCACCCGCCGCTTCGTCAAGCGCGATCTCACGCTCTAGCTTGTCGCCGTTGGGCGTGCGCACGACAACGAACGCGGTGGTCTCGCCGGCCTCCGGGCGGAAGGTGAACTCGGCGACGCCCATTGCGTCGGACGCGGCTTCACGCGTGACGCCACCAAGCGTGACCGTGACGCCCGCCTCGACCGGGTCGCCCTTTGGAGTCGTCACGACTGCGTACAGCTCGTTCACCAGCCCGGGCGCCAGCTCTCCGCTCTCCGGCGCCAGAACAACCTGCAACGGCACGCGCGTCACGGGACGGCTGACCGTGACGGTCTCTTCATGGGTGGCGCCGTCTGTCACGGTCACCTCGAACTGCACGAAGCTGTCGCCGGCGTCCAGGGGCAAGCCGGCGAAGTACGTCGGTAGGTCCAATTCGAACGCGTACGAGCCGGAGTCGTCCGTGCGGCCGTCGATGCGCGAGAAGCGGTCCCAGCCGACGTCGAACTTGGACGCGACGATGTGGACGGACCCACCGGCCACGGGCTTGCCGAACAGGTAGTCCGCCTGGACGGCGCCCGTCACGACGGCGCCCGGTGCATAATCCGAGCGGTCGAAGTCGACGGTAACGCGGAACTTCGGCAGGACGTACCGCTCGACGGTGACCGCCTTCTCCTGGCTCCACTCCCCGTCGACGACGCGTACTGTGTAGACGCCCATGTTCACCTCATTGGCGAGGTCGAACTGGGCGGAGGCGACACCAAACGCGTTCCGCGTCGCGGGCCGCTTGTAGACCTTGTTCCCCTTAGCGTCCTCGACCTCGAACGTGACGCGGTCGCCCCCAATCGCGGCGAGGTCGCCCGCGCGCAGCGTGAGAGAGCGCAGGTGCATGCGCTGGCCCGGCTGATAGATGGGCTTGTCCGTAGTGAGCAACGTCTTGCGATTCGCCAGGACACGGATGTCCTGCCGCAGGACATCGTCCCCGATGCGAGACTCGACCTGCACCACGAGGGTGGCGTCGCCCTCGAACGTCGCTGGTAGATGGAATCTGATGTCGGCGGAACCCGCGGCGTCCGCGTTCGTGGCAACCCCCGCGAGCCGCTGTTCGCCCGCGAGAACGCTCGCGTTGATCTTCGCCCGCGGGATGGGCTCTGCCGTGGCGCTATCCCGCACGATGACGCGCACCGCGGCCGGACTACCGGCGGACCAGACGTCCTGCCCCAGCACCTCCGTGTCGACGCTGCCCATGATGTCTGACAGTCGCACGACCCGCTCCAGAGGCGGCCGCCCCGGCCACGATACTCGGGCCCAGTAGGCCGCCGGATCGAACATGGGGTCGGCAATCTCTGCGGCGAACTCGTCGGTGGCGGGATTCAGGCGTATGGGTGTCCACTCGTCGCCTCGCGCGTTCGTTAGCGTGACGACAGGCGCGTTGTCACGCTCGAGGTCGGTAAGCGCCAAGTTGATGAAGAGGTGGTCGCCGTAACGCGTCGCCTCGACGTCGATCGGGTTCCTGGTGAGTCTTCGCGCGTTGGGAGACCGAAGGGCGCCCGCCAGGGCCATCGCGGCGGCCATGCTTACCCGGCGCTCGCCGGTTCGCACACCGTCCGACGGGTTAATGGATCGCGGCGCCACCAAGCGCGCCTCGCCGTCCAGCCGCAGAGCGTCCACTGCGCCCGCGCTGGCGAGGGTCGCGCGCAGCGTCTCCGGGAGAAGGTCGTCATCCTGGGTCAGCGCGGTGTGACTTGCCTCGGCGAGGGCGGCGCCCGGCGCGGCGCGCTGTAGCCAATCGCGCAACTCCTGCGCTCCGTCCCACCGCTCCGGCGCCAGGACCACGAAGCCGCCCGCGCGCATGTATCCGCTGAGCCATGCGTGAGAGCCCGCATCGTCTGGCGTCTCGCCGATGAGCAGTACCGGGGTGGAGGCAACGGACAGACCGTCGAGCCGGTCAATGACCTTCACGGTCGTTGTCAGGTGCGTGTAGGCGGCGATGCGATCAGCGACATCCCGCGCCAACTCGCGGCCGGGAGCCAGCGTCGCGATGGGCAGGCGCCCGCCCACGGTTGTTCCCTCGGCATACAGGAGCAGCGCGAGCGTCTCCCCGTCCGCGGCCGTGTTCGCGGGCCGGGGGGCCGCATCGCCGACTGGCCCGGCGCCGATGACGCACATCGCGGCTATCGCAAGGGCAAGGGCAAGGGCTGAAGGCACTCGGCTACTCCGGGGCATCTTCAGATCCTTCCTCAGACACGGTCGCGCCCGCTTTCCGTGGGGCAACCCCTGTCGCGACGACCTCGGCGTATATGCGGTCGGTTCCTACGAGAGGCTGCGCGATGCGGAACCTCGCCAACGGCGCGTGGGAAGCTACCTCGGCCACACTGGCCCCGGAAAGACGGAAGAGCCGCTCCCGCCGCTCCGCGGCCACCAACGCGCCCTCGTCCTGGTACGCGCTGGCGACGGACCAGCGACCGTCGTCCTCACGTCCGACGGACACCGTGTGCCGGACGCCGCTGCGGCTGAACGTCAGCTCCGCTCCGGCCTGTAGACCTGCCGAATGCGTCTCCCCGCTGGAGTCGACGATCCGCAGCCTGTACGGCAGCAACTTCGCCTCGTGCGACGCGGAGGCGCCGGGCGTGGGCGCCTGGTCTCCTGATCTGAGGGTGACGAGGGCGTCCCGCGCTGGTTGGTCGATCTCGGCGCCGCGCGCGGTCGCGCCTGCCACCGGATCTGGCGCGGGCGCCACGAGTGCCGTGACCGGGGCCGACGGCTTGCTCGCGAGCGCTAGTTCCTCAGCCACGACAGCTTCTCCCTGCTTGCTCAGCGCAGTTGACTCTCGTTCCTCGACGACGGCGCCGTAGGCCGGGGCCGCGGAGGCGCGCCCTCTCTCGAACACTGCGAGCGGCTCGTCAGCCGGGGCCACGACTCGCCATACGACGAAGGCGATGGCCGCCAGCGCCAGTCCCGAGGCGGGAGCGAGTAGCCAGTAGCGGCGCGCGCGCAATGCCGGCTCCTCGGCGGCTCCAGCGGCAACTCGCGCCATCACGGCGGCGAGATACGCCTCGTCCGACTGGTCGTCCCTCGCGGGCTCGGGGCCTCGTACGGCGTCCCGCAGCCGCGCATATTCCGCCAATCGCTGCTGGGCGTCGTCGCTTCCGGTCGCGTCCGCCTCGACGTCCCTCGCCTCGCGGCCGCGCAGTGCGCCGTCGAAGTGGTCGGACAGCAACTGCTCGCGGGATCGGGCGCGCGTCCAAGGCCACTTCACGTCTGCAGCCCCTTCCTGGTATAGCCGAACGGCGCCGGCGCCGAAGCGTTGGCGATTTCTGCCGAGAGGGTCATTCGCGGTCCTCCAGGAGGTCGGCGAGGCGGTCGCGAAGCTGCTCGCGAGCGCGGAACAGGAGCCAACGCACCGTCCCAACCTTCTCGCCCAACACCTCGGCGATTTCGGCGTGCGGCATGCCTTCCTGCTCGTGCAGGACAAACGCCATCCTCTGCCGCTGAGGCAGGAGCGCCAATTCCCGGGCGAGACGAGCATGCATGTCGCCGAGCTCCGCCGCGCGGTCGGGCGTGAGCGAGTCGGCCGGCAGGTCTACGATGGAGTCGATGGGCGTGTGAGGGCCGCGCCGCGTGCGCGTGCGCAGCAGATCGCGCGCGGTGTTCGCGACGATCCTGAGCAGCCAACTGTCGAAGCGCGTGCCGTCCCGGTACGAGGACAGCGAGCCGTAAGCCTTCGCGAAGGCTTCCTGTGACACGTCACGCGCCTCCTCGGCGTCTCCGAGGAACCGATAGGCGAGCCCCGTCGCGCGATGGCGGTAGCGCAACACAAGAACCCCAAACGCGTCGAGGCCGCCTTCTCGCGTCCGTCGTACGAGGGTATTATCGTCGGGGTCGGGCAGGCTCATTTCCGGTCGCTTTCGGCTCGTCGCCGCGGCGGCGATTGCCCGGCTTCATGGCGAAAGTGGACTGGCGGAAGGGGCAGCCTGTGAACGTGTTGATCACCGGCGGATTCGGGTGCATCGGGTCGTATGTCATTCGCGATCTGCTGCGCGACGGCGAGACCGCGGTAGTCTACGACATCGTCGAGGACCATACGATACCACGTATGGTAATGACCCCCCAAGAGATCGACCAAATCAAGTTCGTCCAGGGCGACATCACCGACCTGCCATCCATCATGCGCGCCGTCAAGACGGAGAAGATCGACAGGATCGTGCATTTGGCGTCGTGGCAGGTGCCCGCGTGCCAGGCGAACCCAGCGATGGCGTTACGCGTCGTGTGCGAGGGCACCGTCAACATCTTCGAGGCGCAGCGTCTGTTCCAGCTCCCGCGGCTGGTGTGGGCGAGCAGCGTCGCCGTGTTCGGCTCACCGGCGGACTACGGCGGCCGCCAGGTCGCCAACGACGATCCGCACTTCCCAAAGTTCATCTATGGCGCGTGCAAGTCGCTATGCGAGAAGTACGCCGACCACTACTTCGGCGAATACGGGTGCGACAACATCGGCCTGCGGTTTACATCGGTGTACGGCGTCGGGCGCACACGGGGCATGAGCTCCTTCACGACGAAGATGATCGAGGCGGCGGCCTACGGCGAGGCGTATACCGCGCCCTTCGGTGACGACGTTGTAGATTGGCAGTTCGTCGAGGATGTATCGCGAGTCATCACGACCGCGCTCGCGGCGCCGACGACCGATACCCGCAGCTTCACGGTGAAGGGCGACTACCGCTCCGTGAAGGAGGGAATCGAGGCGGTCCGCAACCTTGTGCCGGGCGCCGACCTGTCCGTCGAGGACGGCGTGTTCGGCATACAGTGGGATTACGACGATTCTACGTTGCGAGAGGAACTGGGGTTTGCGCCGGCGTATGACATGGAAGCCGGCATCGAACACACATTGGAGCGGTTCCGCGAACTGAGGCCGCTGCTGAGGCCGTAAGGGGGCCGGCGAGGCGCCGGGGCGTATTTGTCATCCTCCAGGCGCTGTTGCTATACTTCACCGAGTGCCTGGCACGCGTTGCGCGGCACGATCCTGGGCCCGTCAATGCCCTGGCCCATACGCGCTGTCGCCGATTCGTGACCGCCCTGCGCTGCGGAGAGCTGCGTGAACAAGAACGCGCGTTACTTCACCGTTTGGTTCGTCGTCCTCATCATCATCGCGTTTGGCGCCTTCTGGCGCTTCACGGGATCTGGGGCCGACGCGGCGGGCGATGCGCCTACGTTCAGCGACTTCCTGCGTACCGTCGAGCAGGCTCCGTCGTCCATCGGGCATGTCATCATTGGCCCCGACACGATCTCTGTCACCTACGCCGACCAGCGGGTGGACGAGATCAGCCGGTTGCCGTCGGGTGAGCTCAACCTCGAAGACAAGCTCATCGCCCAGGACATCGACTGGGACTACAAAGCCGCCCGCAAGTACCAGTGGCTGAGTATCCTCGCGACGAGCGTGCTCCCACTGCTGTTCTTCATCGGTCTCATCTTCTTCATGTCGCGTCAGATGCAAGGCACGGGCAACCGCGCCATGTCCTTCGGCAAGAGCCGCGCGAAGGTGTATTCGCAGGCGGCCCCCAAGGCGACATTCGTTGACGTCGCCGGATGCGACGAGGCGAAGGACGCGCTTCAGGAGATCATAGAATTCCTTCGCGAGCCGAAGAAGTTCCAGCGGCTGGGAGGTCGCATCCCCAAGGGCGTCATGCTTGTCGGCCCGCCGGGAACGGGGAAGACGCTTCTGGCGCGCGCGGTCGCGGGCGAGGCGGGCGTGCCGTTCTTCAGCATCAGCGGCTCCGACTTCGTCGAGATGTTCGTGGGCGTTGGAGCTGCTCGCGTTCGTGACCTTTTCGAACAGGGCAAGAAGAACGCGCCCTGCATCATCTTCATCGACGAACTGGACGCCGTCGGCCGCCATCGTGGCGCCGGGATCGGCGGCGGGCACGACGAACGCGAACAGACGCTCAACCAACTGCTTGTCGACATGGACGGGTTCGACACGTCCGGCGGCGTCATCGTCGTCGCCGCGACGAACCGACCCGACGTCCTCGACCCGGCGCTGCTGCGCGCTGGCAGATTCGACCGGCAGGTGATGGTCGATCTCCCAGACGTGCGCGGGCGCGAGGCCATACTCAACGTGCACGCGCGCGAGAAGCCGCTTGCCGGCGAGGTCGACCTGGAGCGACTCGCGAGGGGAACGCCTATGTTCTCCGGCGCGGACCTCGAGAACATCATGAACGAGGCTGCGCTCCTTGCCGCGAAGTCGGGATACGACGACATTCCCATGCAGTGCTTCGAGGATGCGAAGGACCGCGTGATGATGGGCCCCGAGCGGCGCAGCCTCGTCATCAGCGACCGCGAAAGGCGCATCACGGCCTTCCACGAGGCAGGGCACGCGCTCGTTTCGCACTGCCATCCAGACGTAGACCCCAACTACAAGGTCTCCATCATCCCCCGCGGCCGCGCGCTGGGCGTCAACGTGAGCCTGCCGCTGGAAGATCGCCACAATCACACGCGCGCGCAGCTGATGGGCCGGATCAGCCATGGTCTCGGTGGACGCATCGCCGAGGAGCTCATCTTCGGTGAACAGACCACGGGCGCGAAGAACGACTTCGAGCAGGCGACGGACATTGCAAGGCGCATGGTGTGCGAATTCGGCATGAGCGAGAAGCTCGGGCCACTCTCGTTTGGTCAGCGTGACGAGCAGATATTCCTCGGCCGCGAAATCGCTACGCACAAGGACTTCTCCGAGCAGACCGCCGTGCTGATAGACGAAGAGGTGCGCAAGGTCGTCGAGACAGCCTGGGCGGCGGCGAGCGACATCATGCGCACGCACGTCGACAAGCTGCACGCCCTCGCCGAGAGCCTGCTGGAGAACGAGACGCTGGACTCGGATGACATCGATCGGCTCCTCGGGCCGAGACCTCACGAGGCGTTGGCTGCCGCGGACGACTCACCCGAGCTCGACGCGAGCGAGTTGAGCGTCGACGCGCCGCCCTTGGACGCCGGGGCCGAGGCGTGAACCCGACACGCTGCCTGTGATCTCGCCTGGCGGCGTCCTCCGCTGTAGAGACCTCTCCCTCGACTACTCGCGCCGCACGCTTGTCATGGGCGTGCTGAACGTGACGCCCGACTCCTTCTCGGATGGCGGCGCCTATCCCACACCCGACGCCGCGATCGAAGCAGCCCGCCAGCTTGCGTCGGATGGCGCCCACATCGTCGACGTGGGTGGCGAGTCCACCCGTCCTGGCGCGTCCGGGGTCTCTGAGGACGAAGAGATGTCGCGCGTGCTCCCTGTCGTGGCGGCGCTGACGCCGGGAGGCGACGTAGTCGTCTCGGTGGACACGTACAAAGCGGCGGTCGCAGACGCCGCTCTCGCCGCTGGCGCGCACATGGTGAACGACGTCACGGGTCTCGCCGACGCGGCGATGGTCGAAGTCGTGGCGCGTCACGGCGCCGCCGTCACGATCATGCACATGCAGGGCGCCCCCCGCACGATGCAGGACGACCCGCGATACGATGATGTTGTGGGCGACATTGCGGCATATCTGGCGAGCCGCGCCGAGGCCGCGGTCAGCGCCGGCGTCGCCCGGAACGCGATCATGGTGGACCCCGGCATCGGCTTCGGCAAGACGGCGCTGGGACACAATCTGGAGATTCTGCGTCGGCTCGACGAGTTGGCTTGCCTGGGATTCCCGCTGCTCGTAGGGACATCGCGCAAGTCGTTTCTCGGCGCCATCCTGGGCGGCGCACCCCCAGACGACCGGCTGGCAGGCAGCGCCGCGACGGTCGCCACATCCATCGTGGGCGGCGCGAACGCCGTGCGGGTCCACGACGTGCGCCAGATGGCCCGCGTTGCTCGCGCCGCGGACGCGGTGAGATACGGTGTCCCGTCGTAGCAACGCGCGAGCCGTCTTGATCGCCCGCGCCGAGGGCCGTCATACTGTCATCGAAGGTAGACCCCATGTCGTTCACGGACATATCGACAGGCATCGACATCATCGAGACCCCGCGCATCCAGGCGGCGCTGGAGCGTTGGGGAGAGCGCTTCGAGCGGCGGGTGTTCACCGAGGATGAGCGCGCCTACTGCCGTAGTCGCGCCAAGCCGTACCAGAGCTACGCCGCGCGGTTTGCCGCCAAGGAGGCCGCCATGAAGGCTCTCGGCACGGGTTGGCGCGGTCTGGACTGGAAGGAAATCGAGGTGGCGCGCGAGCGGAGCGGCCGCCCTGGCATCGTGTTTCACGGCCGCGCGCGGCGCATCTACGAGGGCCTCGGTGGCCAGGTCGTCCGCGTCAGCCTATCCCACACGGAAGAGCACTCCGTTGCGCACGTCGTCTTACTGCTACGCTAGCCTCGCCGTCCTCGCGCTGTGCCTGTTGACCTCCGCCGCGGATGCGCTGCCGCCGGGGCTCCTCTACCTATCAGAGACAGGCGATGTCCGGTCACGGGCGCTCGGAAGCGTCACTACCGGCCCTAGCGACGCCTCCGCGTCCGGTTGGCACGTCTCAACGTTGCGCGTCCCTCGGGCGCGCGTCGAGGTGCTGCTCCCCGATCCGGTGGGCGGATCCACGACGGCGGCAACGCTGGAGCGCAACGGGTACGCTCTCGCGCGGATGCGGCGACCCATGCGCCTCGGCGACAACACGCGCATGACGGCGGACCTGGCCTATAGAGCCGCCGGCCGATTCGCGCGCGTGGACGCCGACGGCAAATCCCTGCACGCGTTCCCCAACGTCGACATGGCGTTGGGCCTGGGACTGTCGCGTCGCCTGTCGTCGATGCTTACAATCAGCGGGGCGGGACGGTGGCTGCGCTCGAAGTACCCAGACGCGGCGGGCGATGGTCAGACAGGCGCGGGCTGGGCGTTCGATGTCGGCGTGGCCCTGACGCCAGCGGACAGGTGGCGTCTCGCCTTGACAGCCCGCAACCTTAGCAACGGCGTGTCTTACCCTGACCCACGCCGTCCGAGGGATCCACGCCACGAGGTGACGCTGGGCGTTGGTCGCTCCGTGCGTCTGTCGGACACCGCCGAACTGACGCTTGATGTGGACGCGCGCACGCCGTCAAAGCAAGGGACGCAGGGATCCGCCGGCGCGGGACTCTCCGTTCACGAGCGCTTCGGCGTGGGCGTCGGATACATGCGCCGCGTGGAACGCCTCGTCTCGACCGCGACACATGTCCTCTCTGGTCCCGCGACCGACGCGCGACTCTGGCGTGCCCTCGGCCCGACGGCGGGCGCCTGGCTACGTCTTGGCGGCGTCGAACTGAGCGCAGCAGCCGGGCCGGCATACCTGCCCATCGCCCTGGATGGCGAGACGAACGCTGTCCACGACGGTCGGTGGCAGTGGTCCCTCGGCGTCGGCCCCTCGCGTCACGACTCCAACTGACGCTTTTGCTCGATTCCGGCTCAGTTTGGCCGTATAGTTTGGCGGCTCTACGGCCGATTACCACTTCAGAACGTGGCATGCGGACGCGCACTGGAGACGAGAATTGAGCAAGCGCTACACGAAGAACCACGAGTGGATCCTGCTCGAGGGCGAGGACACGGCGGTGGTGGGGATCACCGACCGGCTCGTGCTGGAGAACGGGCGGATCGCGTACATCGAGTTCCCCGACGTTGGGGCGGAGTACGAGCACGACGAGCCGATCGCGGTGCTGGAGACCAATGCCGGGGTTGAGTTGACGTACCGTTCGCCAGCAACCGGCGAGGTGCTGGAGGTGAATCCAGACCTCGCGGACGAAGAGTCGCTCATTAACAACTCGCCCGAGACGGACGGGTGGCTCTTCCGCATGCGGGTGGACTTCCCGTCCGAGCTCGAGTCGCTCATGGCAGAGGACGAGTACGAGTTCTACGAGGATGGTGAGGACGACGAAGACGAGGTCGACGACGACGACGAATACTAGGCTCCGTGCCTCGCGCGCCTGCCTCGCCTTCGCCGTGGGCTGGGCCGTCGCCGCGTCTGGAGCGGACGACAGCGTCGTGGCCGACGTCGTCGTAAGGGGCTCCTCGGCGCTGACGGAGGAGGAAGCGCGCGCGGCCACCGGCGTCGTTCCTGGGGCGCCCGCCACCGCGTCGACCGCGGACGAAGCCGTTCGCTCGCTGCTCGAAGCATACACCGCGGCGGATCGCCCGTTCGCGCGCGCATCGGCCCACATCGAGGCCCTCACGCCCACGTCACAGCGAGTCGCTATCGACGTACAGGAGGGCGCCGTCGCGCGTGTCGCTAGCGTGCGGTGGTCGGGCCTTGGGTGGATGTCCGAGGACGACGCGCGTCGGATCAGCGGCCTGCGGGAGTCCGACTCGTATAACGCCGCCCGTTGGGCGCGTGGGGTCGGCCTGCTGTCAGCGGCGTACGCGGAGGCGGGACACCCGCTCGCCAGCGTCGCGGTGCGGCTGGTCGAGGCGGACGAAGCCGACGGAAGCCTCAGTCTGGCCATCGCCGTCGACGAAGGGCCTCGGGTCACATTCGAGAAGGTGACCTTCGAAGGCGTCACCAAGACCCGCCACACGCTGCTGCGCCGTATCGTGGGAATCGAGGCGACGGACGTGTACGACAGCCGGCGGGTAGCGGGCGCGCGGCGAAGGCTCCTCAACAGCGGCCTGTTCACGAGCCTGCATCCAGCCGACGTGCTGCGCGGGTCCAGCGACGGGTCGGTCATCTACCGAGCGCGGCTCGAGGAGGCGAGAACGGCGCGGTTCCTCGGTGTGCTGGGGTACGCGCCACCAGCCTCGCTCGAGGACGCGGCGCAGGTAACGGGCATCATCGAAGCCGTCGAGACGAACATCCTGGGTACTGGCCGCGAGGCGCGGCTACGCTGGGAGTCTGGAGAAAACCGGACGAACCAGTTCGCGTACCGCGAGCCGTTCCTGTTCGGTCGCGGAGTGGCGTGGGAGGTAGAGTGGGACGCCGAACGTTACCAGGGCTCGCGCACTCGGGCGGCGCGTAGTAGTCTGACCTGGAACCTGACCTCGCGCGTCGCCGCCGAGGCCGGCGTGCAGTCGGTCCTCGCGGAGGGATCCTCTGGTTGGGGCGGCGTAGCGTCCGTCGCTCTCGACACGCGCGACTTTCACCCGAACCCCTCCGCCGGCGCGCTACTACGCGTGGACGTCGACGCGGTGGCTGGCGACATCAGCTTCAGGCGGGCTGGGGTAGACGCAAGCCTGTTCGTACCGGCTTCCGGCCAGCAGGTCGTGGCGGCGCGCGTAACCGCGACGACGGTGGGCGGCCCGCGGATCCCCTTCACGGAGTGGCTGTTCATGGGCGGGGCTACGACGTTGCGGGGCTACGAAGAACGCCAGTTTCGCGGCACGCGCCGCGCGACGGGCTCCCTGGAGTACCGCGTCCTCACTGGGCGAATGTCGCACGTGTTCGCGTTCGTCGATGTAGGTCGCGTCTGGGATCCTGCCGGCGAGTCTCCCGTGAAGGTCGGCTACGGTCTTGGAGCCAACCTGGAGTCACGCGGAGGCTTGGTGCGGTTCCAGTACGGAATCGAACCGTCGGGATCCCCGCTGGACGGCAAAGTGCACCTTAGCCTGGGAACGGCCTTGTAGGCATGATCCCCGTACTCACCGCCGCACAGATGCGCGAGGTGGACCGGCACGCCATCGAGGATGCCGGCATACCTGGTCGGGCGCTCATGGAGCACGCCGGCAAGGCGCTGGCGGAGCGCGCGCGGGAGCGGACGAACGGCCCCGTCGCGGTCCTCTGCGGCGGCGGGAACAACGGCGGCGACGGGTACGTAGCGGCGCGCTTCCTATCGCATTGGGGCTTGGACACGAGGACGTACATGACGCGTGAGCCGTGCCACCTCCGCGGCGACGCGGCAGGCGCGTACGAGAGCCTGGTGCGCACTGGCTCGGATCCCGTCGTGCTGGCGTCCGAGAACGCAGGCGCCCTCGACGAGTTGTCCGAGGCGGGGCTGCTCGTCGATTGCCTTCTCGGCATCGGGTCATCCGGCGCGCCGCGCGCGTCCATGGCTCGGCTGATAGACGCGATGAACGCCAGCGGAGCCGACATCCTGGCGTGCGACCTCCCAAGCGGAGTCGACGCTGACACGGGAGCGACACCAGGCGCGTGCGTGCATGCGGACGAGACGCTGACGATAGGGTACCCAAAGCCTGGTCTGCTCCTCGGCAGCGGCGCGGACCACACTGGGACGCTGGACGTCGCGAACATCGGATTCCCCCGGGCGCGTGCGTTGGCGCTGCCGCCGCACGCGTACCTGCTGGAGGCGCGCGACGCGGCGGCGCTCCTGCCGCGCCGACCGAAGCCGGCGCACAAGGGAACGTTCGGGCGCGCGCTCGTGGTCGCGGGATCCGTTGGGATGACTGGAGCCGCCGGGCTTGCGGTCGAAGCGGCGCTGCGAGCAGGCGCGGGTACCGCGAGCGTTGCGACGGCGGCCTCGGCACGGGCGAGCGTAGCCACAGCCGCGCCGGAGGCAACGACGCATCCGCTGCCGGAAACCACCGACGGTCGGATCGCGCGGGCGGCCGAGGACGACGCGCGGCGGCTGGCGGCGGCGTGCAACGCGCTAGCGGTCGGGCCGGGCCTGGGACAAGATGCGGAGACCGCTGCCTTCGTGCGCAGCCTGGTCGGCGCCTGCGGCGCGCCTGTCGAGGGCTTGGTCCTAGATGCTGATGCGCTGAACGTCCTCGCGCCGTTGGCGAGCGAGCGCCCCTCACTGCCCGATGGCTGTGTCATCACCCCGCACCCAGGGGAAATGGCGCGGTTGCTCGGCCGCACCGTCGCGGACGTGCAGGCCGATAGGATCGGCGTCGCGCGCGATCTCGCTGAGCGCGAAGCGGTCACCGTGGTGCTGAAGGGCGCCCCAACGGTGGTCGCGCAACCGAACGGCACGGTTTACCTGAACCCGACCGGCAACCCCGGAATGGCAACCGGCGGCTCCGGCGATGTGTTGACCGGGCTGCTAGCGGGCCTGGTCGCGCAGGGCTTGACGACGGAGGACGCCGCAACGCTAGCCGTCTATGCACACGGCTTAGCTGGTGACATAGCGGCTCGCGAATTCGGCCGAGGACTCATCGCGGGAGACATCCTGCGAGCAATACCCCAGGCGCTTACACAGCTCGAGCGCCAGCAACAGGATGGAGCGGCATGACAACGCGAGTCGCGGTGATCGGTGGAAGCGGCTTCTACGACATGGACGGCCTGACGGATGTCGAGGAGCGCGAGGTTGACACGCCGTTCGGAACGCCGAGTGACGCGATTGTGACCGGCAAGCTCGCAGGCCGGGATGTCGCGTTCCTCGCCCGTCACGGCCGCGGGCACCACACGTCTCCCACGTTCCTGAACGTGCGTGCGAACATCTTCGCCCTGAAGACTTTGGGGGTCGAAGCCGTGCTGTCGTTCAGCGCGGTGGGCAGCTTGCGAGAGCATCTTGATCCCACCGACTTCGTCGTGCCGACGCAGATATTCGACCACACGAAAGGCCGCGCTAGCAGCTTCTTTGGCGAGGGCCTCGTTGCGCACGTGAGCTTCGCGGAGCCGTTCTGCCCGGCGCTGCGTGAGTCGATGTTGGCGGTCGCGGCGGACGACGACGCCACCGTCCACGACGGTGGGACGTACATCTGCATGGAGGGCCCGCAGTTCTCGACGAAGGCGGAATCCGAGCTGTACCGAACCTGGGGCATGGACGTCATTGGCATGACCGCGGCGACGGAGGCCAAACTCGCCCGCGAGGCGGAGATGTGCTACGTCACGCTGGCGGCCGTCACGGACTTCGACTGCTGGCACCCCGCGCACGACGACGTCACGACCGAGATGATCCTGGAGAACCTCGGAAAGAACGTCGCGGCCGGTCAGCGACTCATCGTCGAGGCGCTGCGCAGGTTCCCGACGGATCGCGCCTGCGGCTGCCGTTCGGCGCTGAGCGCCGCGCTGGCGACGCGCTCGGACGTCGTTCCTGCGGAGGTGAAGGAACGGCTGGCGCCGCTCGTGGGCAAGTACCTCGCGTGAACGCGGATGCCCGCCGCGCCGCCGAACGCATCGTCGGGCGGCCCTTCGCACGCGTAGACGCGATGCCCACGCGCGCGATACCGATCTCGCGTGTGTTCGCCGTCACCATGGGCGACGGCCAACGGTTTGCCGTCAAGTGCGGTCTGCAGCGGCGTGGGGTCGATCCGGCGGCCGATCCCATCGCCACGGAGTGGGCGGCTCTCGTGTTACTGGCGAACGCGGGTCGCCGCGTCCCGGCGCCGGTCGGGTACGACCGTGACGCGCGCGTCTTTGTCACGAAGTGGGTCGACGGCCCCACGGTAGACGACGCTTGCCAGGGGGATGTCCGCCTGGCGACCGCGGACGTGTCTGCCTGTCTCCGCGAGCTGCGCGAGATACACCGCCAATGCGAGGCATCCCAGTCCGAGCTCGCGCCGCACGTTCCGCCTCAGGACGACGCTCGGATTGAGGCCGAATTCGCGGCGTCCTTCGAGCGGGCGCGAGAGGCGTACTACGCGTGCCTGGACGGCGCGTCGGCGTTGCGGGCGGCCACGGTCGCGCGTTGCGACGGGTGGTGGCAGGCGCTGTGGGCCATCCTCGTGCCCGGCGCATCGTTCCTGGGCTCCGCTGACGTGAACGCGCGGAACATCATCCTGTCGCCGCAGGGGCCGTGCTTCCTGGACTTCTCGTCTCTAGGGTGGGACTGGCCAGAACGGCGCGCGGCGTGCTACATGACCAGCCTGGGCAGGTACCACACGCCGGGTCGCGTCGCGTGCGCGCTGTCCCGCGAAGCGGTCGAGGCCAGCGGGCACGGGGCAGATACAACCCGTCGCGTCGAGGGACACGCGTACATACTGGCGTGCCTCGCTCTGGCGAGCATGATGGAGCGCCCAACGGAGGACGGCATGCTCCAGTGGACGAACCCAGACGACCCACGGTCGGCGAGCGCCCGTGAGCTGCTCGCCCTCGGCGCCGTCGCGGACGTGCTGCCCACGTCTTCGTTGCGGCGGGAGGCGGCCGCCGCGCTCGGCCCGGTGGAAACGTAATGGCTAGGCAAGCTCGCGGATGGCTGCCGGCACGTCCCGTATGGTGGAAGCGATCGCATCGGGCCGGACACCCACCGGCGCCGAGGGAGCGACGCCAACGAGCACCGCGCGCATGCCCACCGCCTGCGCGCCGAGGATGTCACTGCGCGCACTGTTGCCCACCATCACCGCGTCGGTTGGGCGGACGCCCATGCGCGCAAGGACAAGCCGAAACGGCTCCTGCGACGGCTTCCCAACGCCGATGTCACCCGACACGACGACGGCGGCGAACATGCCTTCGAAACCCGCCGACGTCATCTTCTCTCGTTGGATGCCAGACTCGCCGTTGGTGAGTAGTCCCACGGCATGGTCCCGGCGCAGTTCCCGCACGACGTCGACGGCGCCGTCGAATGGGCGCAGGCGGGCGCGTGCCTCGGCGCGGAAGGCGTCCGAGACGCGCTCTGCGAGGTCCGTGTCGACGTTTCCCGCGTCGCGTAGGGCCCGTCGCCACGCCTCAGATCGATACGAGGGCTGCCAGGCGCCGAAGAAGCGGTGATGCAGCGCGGAGCCGCTGGCGTCGCCCCACAGGCCTTCCCAGGAGCTGAAGCCGATCCTACGGCAGTACGCTACGTGCGGCGTCGTACGCCACAGGGCGCGAGCGTGGCGCTGGATGCCCCTCCGAAGCAGCGCCGCTTGGGTCGGCGACCCTGGGAACGCGATGTCGCACGCGGACGCGAACGCCGCGCGGATCGCATCGAGTTCTGGCATGAGGGTGTCGTCGAGATCGAAGATGACCGCGCGAGGCGCGCTCATTGGGAGCCGTAGCCGAACTCGCGGATGCTCTGCTCGTTGTCGCGCCAGCTCTCGCGCACACCGACGAACAGCTCCAGGAACACGGGGCCGCCGAGGAACTTCTCGATGTCCTGTCGCGCGTCGCTGCCGATGTCGCGGAGCATGGCGCCCTGCTTACCGATGATGATGCCCTTCTGCGTCGGTCGCTCGACGTAGATGGCGGCGCGGATGAACACCCGGCTGGCGCCCGCGTCCTCGACGAACTCCTCAACGACAACGGAGGACGCGTATGGCACCTCCTGCCGAGTGCGCAGGAACACCTTCTCGCGCACGGTCTCGGCGACGAAGAACCGAGTTGGCAGGTCGCTGATCTGATCTTCTGGGAACAGCGGCGGGTTCAGTGGCAGATGCGGCCGCATGGTCGCCAGCAGGTTGTCGACACCATCGCCGCGTCGCGCGGATATCGGGAGCATCTCGGTGAACCGCTCCGTAGCCGCGTAGTGCTCCAGCACAGGAAGTAGGAGCGGCTTGTGGATACGGTCGACCTTGTTGACGACGAGGAAGGTCAGCGGATGCGCGGGGAGTCGCGCGAGCAGCTCATCATCGGCGTCGTGCGGCGCCTTCACGGCGTCGACGACGAACAGGACGATGTCCGCGCCCTTGGCGGCGTCGTATGCCGACTTCACCATGTGCTCTTGCAGTCGGTACTTCGGCGCGAAGATGCCGGGCGTGTCGAGGAACACGTACTGCGTGTCGTCCGTGGTGAGGATGCCGGAGATGCGATGTCGCGTCGTCTGGGGCTTGTTCGTGACAGCGGCGAGCTTCTGACCCATGACGGCGTTAAGTAGCGTGGACTTGCCCACGTTCGGACGCCCGACGATCGTCGCGTAGCCCGCTCGGAATTCCTGCTCTTCTGACATGTCCTGCACGGGCCTTTCTGCGCGTGGCGCCCTTTGCGCCGTCTGATGAAGGATAGCACGCCGCCTGGCGCCTCGCCGAATCCGCGAGCGGCGGGCGGCGGCTTCGCCCATGCGGGCAGGCGAACCCCTGACCCCTGAGTCGCTCCGTGGCCGTGAGGTCGTCTCGGCCGGCCTACTGCCGCTGCGGATCCTCCCCAACCGTTGCGTCCCTGGCTCCGTCGGCGCCGGCCCGCGTCCTGCCGTGTTGGGACACCCGAGGGCTCCCGGCGACTGCTCATTAACGCGCTCAATACCCCGGCTGATCCTTGTAGTTGAGGGCTTCCCGGTGGTATGTTTCTGCATGTCTTGAGAGGCGGCTTGCGCCGCGACCCAGAGCGGGAACAACCGCCATGGCGACCGGGTTTCTCGCGATATGCGTCGGCCTGTTGTTTAGCGCCCGAGAGGAACGGTCACACTTGGAAGTCACCTGCGGATACGCCGAGACGATCCTCGACCTGGTCGACGAGTTCGAGCGCGCGGAGAGCGCCAATACGCTCGACACCCACGCGTCGCAGGCGCTCAGCAGCGGCGGCGTGCTGCGGCCGGGCATCTTCCAGCACCCACTGGCGGAGGGAGAGGCGCGGCTCACGTACGAAGTCGCGATCCCCGACCTCGCGGAGGGAGATCGCGCGGCGCTGTCGTTCTCCGCCGGCCTACGCGACGGCGTCGACTACGACGACGACGAGCGCGCGCCGGACGGCGTGCTGTGCGGCATCGAAGCGGATGGGTCGCGGCTGCTTGAGTTCACCGTCGGCGACGCGGGTTGGCGCTCGTTCGCCGTTGACCTCACGAGCTATGGCGGCACGACCGTCCGGTTGACGTTGGCGACGGACGCTGACGGCACGAGCAACTACGACTGGCTCGTGTGGGGCGCTCCCGTCGTGTATCACCTGCGCGCGGCGACAGGCAAGGCGCGACCCAACCGGATCAGTGGCGGCGTGCTCGCGACGGTCGACGCCCTCGGGCGGCCCGACACGAGGACATTCCGTCTGGACGAGGCGGCCTCGGTGGAGGATGCCGCGGCGAGCCTGGTGGCCTCTGCGGGGTTGGCCTCGGTTGAGACGTCCGTCTACGCCTTCGCCCCACAGCTTCGCATCCAGAGCGTCGCCTCGGCGTCGCATCTGCTGTTCGCTGGCAAGGACTACGAAGTTCGATGTACGGTGGAGAACGTCGGCGCGGCTCCGGTCGAGGAGTACCACAAGGTACAGGTCGCCATCGGCGGGGCCGCGCTGCGCCGCGGCCGCGCTGACCGTAGCGTGCGCCACCTGGCTCCGGGCGAGACGGAGACTCTCTCCTGGGTCATGCGGGGCGCCGCGCGCCGCGAGAGCGCCGACGTCACCGCCACTCTCACCATGGGCGCCGATGGCGCGCACGTCGGTGAGCTGGGCGCCACGCTCCAATTCCTGAAGGCCCTGCCACAGTTGCCGGGACGCACCACGAACGAGGTGCGCAGCGTCGTGCAGGACGAATACGCGATGTTGGAGAACGAATTCCTCCGTATCGTCTTCGTGCGGCTGGAAGACGCGTTCCCCTACGGCTTGCTCTTCGCGCAGAAGGGGCCGCACCTCGAACAGGTAGCGACGTCCGCTCCAATGTCCCACGTTGAATACCGAGATGCCGCGGGCGCAGCGCAGGATCTCACCCTCAATCCCACGAGCGTGACTATGGGCGGGACCAGCGCGGGCGACGCCACGCTGTTCTTTGCCGGGTCGTATGAGGATGTCGACGGGGTTGAGTGGCGCTTCGACGCGAACTTTACGCTGTACGAAGGCGCCAAGCGCGTCGTCGCGGACTACCACGTGCGCGCGGGCAGCGAGCGAGACGTACTGCACTTCGCTGGACCGACTCTCCGCGTCGGCGACGGGGGTCGTGGGTCGAAGAAGGAGTTCGCGCTACTCCCCGGTCTGGAGATGCTCGAAGGCGACGAGGTGTCGTCGTCGTCCCGAGACGCGGCCCCGCCGCTCGACAACCGCCTTGCTCCGCACCCGTACAAGGTCACGGTCCCAGCGATGGGCGTGCAGCAGAACGGGATTACCACCGGAGTGCTGTGGGATCCCCTGATGCCGTGGACCGACGACGAAGCCGGGCTGTCGCCCCTCTTCGACTCGCCCAATCGGCTGCACGGCGAAAGCAACCACCTCGTTGGGGTGTTCCTGCCGACGGTACCGGACTGGACCCCAGAGAACGAGACCACCGCTGCCCGGGCGTACACCATCGACCGCGAGGGCCTGCGCATCCGAGCGCAACTGTTCACCGACCCGCATGGAACCGTTTTCGACATCCCGGACATCTGGGCGGACGCGTACGGTCGACCCAAGCCAGCCGACTCGCCACGCGACGACGAGGAAGTGCTCCGCCTCGCCCGCGACGGCTTCATGACTACCACGTGGGATGACGAGACTCAGAAGTCCCGGCACTGCGTGGGGTGGGATCCGGCCAACGCCCCCGGATTCGCCACGCTCCTGTGGTACGACTACCTCGCCACGGACGACCCAGCAGTGCGCGAGCGCGTGGAACTTATCGTGCGCAAGACGCTGGAGGAGGAAGGGCCTGGCGGACTGGCATCACCAGCGAACTGCCACATACTGAGGTGGGAGGCCCCGTTCTACTTCGGCCGCCTCGCCGACTCGATGGAGGCGGCGGGCGAGCAGGCGCGGGCGGTTATACGCAATCAGAACCGCGACGGTGGGTGGCGCTTCAAGCCCGCCGACGCCAAGCAGCAGACGCTTGGCGAGGCAGGCACGGCCAACCTGGGCACGTGCGCTCGGAACGCGCTGACGATACTGAAGTTCGCTCGCGTTACCGGCGACGACAAGGCGCTTCGCGCTGGGGTGCGCGCCCTGAAGTTCATGGACAAATTCACCGTCCCCCGTGGTTCGCAGGCGTGGGAGTGCCCCATCCACGAACCGGACCTACTTGCCGCGGGCTACGCGGTGGGCGCCTACATGGAGGCGTTCCAGATCACCTCGGACGCGGCGTATCGTGAGCGCGCCGAGTATTGGGCGAAGACCGGGCTGCCCTTCCTGTATTCGTGGAACTTGCCGGGCCGAGAGGGGATGCGCTTCGGCTCCGTGCCGGTGTTCGGGACGACCTTCCTTACACACTCATGGTTCGGCGTGCCGGTTCAGTGGAACGGCCTCGTTTACGCGTACTACATTCAGCGGCTCGCGGAATACAGCGACTATCCCTGGAGCACGGTAGCTGAGGGCATTGTCGTCAGCGCGCTGCACCAGCAGTGGACCGAAGGCGAGCTGCGCGGAACGTACCCCGACGGGTACTACGGGTTCTGCACGGAGGGCAAGGGCCCGCACCTGAACCCCGAAGACATCATGGTGAACCTGTTCGCGCTGCGCGGCCACGACCCCGATATCAGCACGGTCATCGCGCGCCGCAACGGCGCCAGGCTGCATGTGAGCGCCGGAGGGCGCGTTTCCGCCCTGGATGCTGGTCCCGAGGCAGTCGAATTCGACCTGACCGCGTTCCCTGGGCACGACGCGCATGTGCTTGTAGGCAACATCAAAGCGGTTACCAGCGTTACCGTGGATGACCGCGAGGTACCGAGGCTGGGCGACGACGCTGACGCAGACGCCGAGGGTTGGTCGCACGCGGAAGGCTCCGCCTACGCGACGCTCCGCGTACGCCAGCGCCAGGACGCCATGCGGATCGTGGTGGGACTCGGTAGCGCGCCGGAGCTAGAACTCGACGAGGCGCCCGACGACGGTGATCCCTCGGCGGCCGAAGACTCAGAAGAATAGTTTGCGGACGGGTCGCGTGAACCTCGAGCTGAAGTGGGCCGTTGACCTCCTCAGCGAATGTAGACCCGTATCCACGGAGGCGTACCCCATGCTCCTTAGACGCGCGATGGCGCTGTGTGCGCTGCTGACCCTCGGCGTCGTCGCCAACGGTCAGCAGGCGCTCGTCGACCATCAGGTAGTGCCCATCGAGCAGGATGGCGAGCCGCAGGAGGTAGGCCCGGTCAGCCTGCTGGGCCTGGACATCCCGGAGGGCTTCCCTGTTGAGCTGTTTCTCGACGTCACCCACGCCGTCCGCGTGGATGTCGGCCGGCAGTCATTCACGTCGGTCGGCATAGGCGGCACGATCTCGTCTACCGGACGCGCCTTCCTGCAAGCGGGCGAGACGTACTCGGTGAAGGAGAGCTACGACTTCACGGCGGAGGTCGATTCCGCCTTCATCGATGGTTCGTTCCCAATGCACGACGAGGTGACGTGGGACTTCGTCGCGCCCCGCAGCGGACGATACCAGTACGCGATCGATGGTTCGGCGCTCGACTTCAGTCTCGCCGTGACGGGCGATGTCGTTGGCGCCGTCGACCTGCCGGCGATCGAGGATCTGATCCACATTGCCATCGAGACCACACGGGAGATCCCGGCCGAGACGCTGATGACGTACGCTGGGTCGTTCGCGGGCACGTTCGACCGCACCGCGCGCGTGGTGTTCATGGCGGAGGAGACGCCGCCCTGGGATATCGACGGCAACGGCGTGACCGACATCGTTGATCTCGTACGCGTGGCGCGCGCGTTCGGACAAGTCGGAGAGGGTGTTGAAGGCGACGCGGACGGCAGCGGCCGCGTCGACATCATCGACCTCGTGACCGTGGCGACGCACTTCGGCGAGACACTGTCGCTTGACGCGCCGGCCCTTGCGTCGACCGCGCCGGGCGCGATCTTGACGCAACGGCTCGTCAGAAGCGGGGTGGGTCTCGTCACGCTGGACATTGACATGTCGCCGGGCGCTGTCGCTGGCGTGTCGGCGGAAGTCTCCTACGACCCAGCGCGCTGGGAGGCCGTAGACGCTCGTCCGGGGGCGAGGCTCACCGACGCCATCACGCTTGACGTCGGCTCGTCCGAGGGTGTCGCTACACTGGTGGCAGTGTCACTGCCTCCGTCGGACGCGTCGCCGCGTGACGGTTCCGTTGGCGCGTTCACGTTCCGCGCGCTGTCGCCCGACGCCGACGAATCCGCTCTCCGCCTACGGTCGATACAGCTCGCGACGGCGGACGGCCGGCGAATCAACGTCCGCGGCTTGGACACGCTGCGACCTGGCAGACAGATCGCGAGCAGCCTGACCGTCGGTCAGAACTACCCAAACCCGTTTAACCCAGAGACATGGGTGCCGTTCTCCGTGGCGGACGCGGGCGCCATCACCATGTCCGTGTTCGCCGCGGACGGATCGACCGTGCGCGTGCTACACATTGGAGTTCGCGAGGCCGGCGACCACCACGACCGCTCGCGCGCTGCGTACTGGGACGGCCGCAACGCGGACGGGGAGCCAGCGCCCAGCGGCATGTACTTCTACCGCCTGCAATCACCCGCAGGCGCCGCCAGTGGGCGCATGGTGATCGCCAAGTAGAGCCGGCGACATCACCCGCCCGTCGCGGCCAGCGAGAGGGGACGCCGTGAGCGAACCGTTGCGCTTCGCGATCTTCGGCACGGGCTTCTGGTCGCGGTTCCAATTGGCTGCGTGGCAGGAACTCGACGGCGTTGAGTGCGTGGCGCTCTGCGACCTCACGCTCGACAAGGCCGATGCCGTCGCCGCCGAATTCGGTGTCCCGTCGACGTACGACGACCCGTCGGCTCTGCTCGCCGCGGAACGCCTGGACTTCGTCGACGTCATCTCCGACGTTCACTCGCACGCCCCCTTGGCGCGCCTCGCCGCCGACGCGGGGCTAGACGTCATTTGCCAGAAACCCCTGGCTCCGTCCCTCGACGAAGCGCGAGCGCTCGCGGCGCACTGCGAGCGCGCGGGGGTGCGGCTATACGTCCACGAGAACTGGCGGTGGCAGGCTCCGTTGCGCGCGCTGAAGGAACGCCTCGACGCCGGCGACATCGGCGAGCCGTTCCGGGCGCGCATCCAATACTCGAACGACTTCCCCGTCTTCGACAACCAGCCCGGCCTCCGCGAGCTGGAGCAGTTCGCGCTAGCGGACATCGGCAGCCACATCCTGGATCTGGCGCGCTTCCTCTTTGGCGACGCGTCGCGCATGTACTGCGAGACCCAGCAGGTCACGCCTGGCATCGTAGGCGAGGACGTCGCCACGGTGATGCTGACCATGGACCGCGGCATGTCCGTAGTGTGTGAGATCAGCTACGCGTCCCACCTGGAACACGGCCGCTTCCCAGAGACGTACGTGCTCATCGAGGGGCCAAAGGGATCGCTGGAACTGGGCCCCGACTTCTGGGTACGGTCCACCGTGGGCGGAGAGACGCGCGCCACACGCGTCGTTCCTCCGGTCTACCCGTGGGCAGACCCGGCATACGCGCTCGCGCACACCAGCATGGTGCCGTGCAACGCAGACCTTCTGCGCGCGCTGCGCGGAGGCCCCGAAGCGGAGACGACGGCTGCGGACAACCTGCGCACCTGCGAGCTCTACTACCGGGCCTACGAGTCCGCCGCGAGCGGCCAGGTCATCCGCGTGGGGCAGGACTGATGCGGCGCGACCGGACCTATGTAACGTACCTGATCGAGACTCCTGTAGCCCTCGAAGACGCCGCAGAGGCCATCGCTGGGGAGCAGTCCACCGGGACGTTCGTCGCGGTCCCAGGTGAGACCGCGGACTTGCGCGCGCGCTTCCGAGCGACCGTCGAGAGTGTCACGCCCATCAATGAGGCGCCGGAGCCCAGCCTTGCTGGATCGCGCGCGCCGGCCGACGGCGTCTACCGGCGGGGCGAGGTCGTCGTCTCGTTCCCTGTAGCGACTACGGGGCCGAACCTGCCCACGCTGCTCGCAACGGTGGCGGGCAACCTGTTCGAGCTCCGGGAGCTATCCGGGCTGCGGCTGCGCGACATCCACTACGCGGACGACTTCCGCGACGCCTATCCTGGCGCGGCGTTCGGGATCGAGGGCACGCGGCGCCTCGCCGGTGTGCCCGAAGGTCCGCTCGTCGGCACGATCATCAAGCCAAGCGTCGGACTGAGTCCCGACCAGACCGCTGCTCTCGTGACGGAGCTCGTTGAGGCGGGCATCGACTTCATCAAGGATGACGAACTGCAGGCGAACGGCCCGCACTGCTCCTTGCAGCAACGCGTCGAGGCGGTCATGCCCGTCATCGAGCGGCACGCCGATCGCACGGGCAAGCGGGTCATGTACGCCTTCAACCTTACGGACGACATGGACGCCATGTGCCGTCACCACGACATCGTTGCCGACGCGGGTGGCACGTGCGTGATGGTCAGCGTGAACAGCGTTGGAGCCCCCGGCGTGGCGTATCTTCGCGAGCGGGCGCGGCTGCCCATCCACGCGCACCGCAACGGCTGGGGGATGTATACGCGCCACCCGTTCCTCGGCATGGACTTCCGCTTCTATCAGAAGATATGGCGGCTCGCCGGCGTCGACCACCTGCACGTCAACGCGTTGGACAACAAGTTCTCCGAACCGAACGACTCCGTGGTCGACTCCATCGGCGCGTGTCTCGCTCCCATGTGGGGTCGGTATCCAGTGATGCCGGTCGTGTCCTCTGGGCAGTGGGGCGGTCAAGCGCCCGAGACCTACGCGCGCACGGGAACCACAGATCTCATGTACCTCGCCGGCGGAGGAATCATGGCGCACCCGGGCGGCCCCGGCGCGGGCGTCGTCGCCATACGACAGGCATGGGACGCGGCGATTGGCGGGATTGATCTACAGGAGCACGCGCGCCACCACGTCGAGCTCCGCCAGTCCATTGAGAAGTTCGGCGGGCCCCGATGACGCCTCGTACGGACCCCGACAGCGACCTGCTCCTGACGTTCTACGGTGACGACTTCACAGGGTCGACGGACACGATGGAAGCGCTCGCACTCGCGGGCGTGCGCACGCTGCTGTTCCTGGACCCGCCGACGCACGCCGACCTCGACGCGATCGGGGGAGTGCGCGCCGTAGGGGTTGCGGGCAGCAGCCGCGCTATGCGCCCGTCGCGGATGGACAGGGCGCTGCCCGGCGTGTTCGCGGAACTCGCCGCTCTCGGCGCGCCTGTCGTGCGGTACAAGGTCTGCTCCACGTTCGACTCGTCGCCGCAGGTGGGTAGCGTCGGTCGGGCCATCGACATCGGGGCCGACACCACTGGGTCAGCCTGCGTGCCGCTTGTGGTTGGGGCGCCGCCACTTGGGCGCTACTGCGTGTTCGGCAACCTGTTCGCCAGGTCCGGTCTCGACACGGAGCCTTCCCGGCTGGACCGGCACCCCACGATGAGTCGCCACCCCATCACGCCTATGGACGAGAGCGACGTTCGCCTCCACCTCGGCAAGCAGACGGCGCGGCCTGTCGGTCTCGTGGACGTGCTGGACCTCGCACAGCCGGCTGCGGAGCTCGACCGACGCTACGCCTCCCTGGCGGGCGAGGGAGCGGGCGTCGTCCTCTTTGACGCGCTCACCATGGCGGACTTACGGGCAGCAGGGCGTGTCGTGTGGCAGCAGGCTTCGAGGGAACCCCCGCTGTTCGTAGCGGGGTCGTCCGGGGCGGACTACGCGCTGACACGACATTGGCGCGACGAGGGCATGTGCTCGGAGCCGCCCGACCTGACGTGCGGGGCGTCGGCTCCGGTCGTCGTCATGTCCGGCAGTTGCTCGCCGGTCACCGCGCGACAGATCGAACATGCATTGGCCCACGGGTTCCGCGAGGTCGCCCTGGACACCGAGGCGCTCGCGCACGGAGATGTGGCCGCGGAGTCGGAGGCCTCTCGCGAGATACGTGCCGCCGTCGAGGCGGGCCGCCCCGCGCTGGCGCACACGGCGCGCGGGCCAGACGACCCGCGCGTGGCTCCCACCCGCGGAATCGTGGGCGACGCCGCTGGCGCGGCTGCAGCGCTCGGGGCCGCCATGGGCAGGATCCTCCGCGACGTGCTGCCGTGCGGAGCCGTGGATCGCGTCGTGGTCACCGGCGGCGACACTTCGTATCATGTCGCGCGAACGCTGGGTATACGCGCGCTGGAGACGCTAGCGCCCATACAACCGGGCTCGCCTCTGTGCCGCGTCTACGCCGACGCACAGGGCATCGACGGCCTGCAGATGCTGTTCAAGGGCGGGCAGGTCGGTCGAGACGATCTTCTTGTCCACGCCACCCGAGGAACCGCGGCGTAGCGCGACCCGGGCCAGACCCCGTCAGAGACGTCGCGGACTACCAGGGAGTCGATATGTCCATCACAGTCGCCCTCATCGGCGCCGCTGGCGCGATGGGAACGCGGATCCGGAACACACTCGCCCCTATCGACCGCTACGAACTGCTGTGCGTCGAGACGGCGGAGGGCGAGGAACGGCTACGGGCGGGCGGCGTGGAGCCCAGCGCCCTCGCGGACGCGGCTCCGCGCGCGGATGTCGTCGTGCTTGCGGTGCGCGACGACCTCGTGGGCACAGCGGCTGCTGGCGTCGTGCCGCTGGCGCGCCCTGGCGCCATCGTCATCAGTCTGGATCCCGCCGCTCCCTACGCTGGCGAACTCCCGGAGCGCGAGGACGTGACGTACTTCGTGACGCACCCTTCGCATCCGCCCATCTTCGACATCATGGCGGAGGAGGATCCCGAAGCTCGACGCGACTACTGGGGCGGCGGCATCGCGCGCCAGGCGCTCGTAAACGCGCTCGTCCAGGGGCCTGAGGAGCACTACGACCTCGCCGAGAGCGTATCGCGCGATATGTTCGGGCCGGTGTCGAGGTCGCACCGCGTCTCGCTGCATCAGATGGCGATTCTGGAGCCAGCGCTGTCGGAAACCGTCGGGGCGACGTGCCTCACGGTGATCCGCGAGGCAATGGACGAGGCCATCCGCCTGGGCGTGCCCGCGGACGCCGCGCGGGACTTCATCCTCGGCCACATCACCGTGGAGCTGGCCATCATCTTCGACGCTATTGATTGGGAGTTCTCCATGGGCGCCAAGAAGGCCATCGAGGCCGCTAAGGGCGACCTGTTCCGCCCGGGGTGGCGCGACGTGTTCAGCAAAGAGCGTCTCGACGAGAGCGTCGCGAACATCGTGCGCGGCCCCGACGACTGACGCGGCGCCAGCAACCAGTCTGTCTTGCCCGTGCTGTCTACTGCTGGTGCGATACGGCGGGCGGCCCTCCCGCAGTCGGTCATTGCGGTATCGATCCCCGCGCGGCACGCCGTTACGGAGTCGAGAACCCGCGCACTCAGAGTATAGGCAGCTCTGGACGTTTCGATATCAGTGCGGCGCCCAACCCGCGGAAATCAGACTGATCGACCGTCGCCGTTGCTCTGCTACCTCATCGACCGTGTCGATTGCCAGCGAACGAGCGGAGCCCGTCGGTGTGAGTCGACTTGACGAGGTCATTCCATATCAGGACGGAGTGGGGTGTCGCCGGCTGTGGACATACCATCCCGTGTTGAGAACACCCGGCTGCGCGTCAGGTTGGCCGCGCGCGACGGCGCGCGTAGAATACCGCCGCCCAGCCACAAGGAGGAGGAACCCGTGCTTACCGAAGACGCCATGGACGAGCTGCAACGGCGTGTCGCGGACGCCGCAGCGAGCAACGACATCGCCGGACTGGTACGCATCCTCAAGGAGGACCACTGGCAGGCGCGGCAGGCCGCATGCTTTGCCCTCGGCGCCATGGGCGCGGACGCAGTCGATCCGCTGCTGGACGTGGCGCGCGACGCGGACGCCGACGAGTACGCGCGCGGTCACGCCATCCTCGCGCTACGCGAGATAGGCGAGGCGCGCACGTTCGAGCCGCTCCTCGCGTGCCTCGACGACGAAGTGTGGCAGGTGCGAGGTTACGCCGCGCGCGCGCTGGGCGTCTTCGCTGACTCGCGCGCGACGCAGCCCCTCATCGACACGTACCACCGCGACGACACGGAGCATTGCAGCGTTCGGAATTGGGTAGCCGGATCGCTCCACGAGATAGGCGACCCCGCTGCGTTGGAGTTCCTGCGCGAGGTCGCTGAGAACGACGTCGACGGTGGCGTGAAGGCCACCGCGCGACGAGCCGTCGAGGAGTTGAAGGAAGCGTAGAACGGCGCCTAGAACGTCGCCCAGACGTTCCACTTCGTGTCGAGTATGCCGAGCTCGCGGTCCATGTCGTCCTGGTATCCCGTGATCCGGCAAGCCTCGATCTGCCGCAGGCTCACGGGCTGGTTGATCCACGCGGACTCGAGGACGCCCATGCAGATCGCCATGGCCTTCATGCCCTCGACGCCGTCCGTCTCTGGGTAGTACGAGTCGTCACGGATGGACTGCGCGAACTCCCACAGCTCCGTCGCGATCGTGTCGGTCACGCCGCTCGGGTACAGACGTTCGCGGTCGTCGTCCGACAGCGCGCGGTCGTAGTCACCCTTGATGTCGATGGCGTCCTTGCCACGCAGCGTCAGGTTGCCGCCGTAATCAAGCGAGCCCTCTTCGCCGTAGATCAGGTGCTGGTTGAAGCCGCGTCCTGGAGCCGCCCGGACGGAGCTCCACTGCACGACAGCTCCGCTCTCGAACTTGACGATGGCCAGGGCGGAGTCTTCCGTGGTGACCCTGATCGGGTCGGCCTTCTCGTCGCGCGCCTGGTAGCGTTGCGGGTCGAACGAGCGGACGTCGGCGTACACCTCGGATGCCTCGCCGAGGTGGTAGCGGAACATATCGGCGTAGTGCACGCCGCCGTCCAGCACCCATCCCGCGCCGGCGTCTATCTTCGAGTCGCGCCAGCCCCACGGGCCTAGCGACTCGCCGTAGTCGATGTAGACGAGCACGCGCGGGGCGCCGATCATGCCCTGATCCAGCGCCCACTTGACGGCGCGTTGGTTCGTCGCGCGGCGGTAGTTCTCCGCGGTCGCGAGGATGCGATCGTTGCGTCGCGCGGCCTCGAGGATGAGGGCGCAAGCCTTCATCGTGACGCCTAGCGGCTTCTCGATGATGACGTGCTTGCCCGCGTCGAGGGCCGACACGGCTAGGTCGTGGTGCACGCGGTGCAACGCGCAGATGTCGACCGCCTCGATGTCCGGTTCCTTGGCGAGCATGTCGTCGACATCGGCGTAGACCGTTGGCCGGCGGCCGTCCTGCAACTCAGCCGCCTGGTCGGCGCGGGCCTCCGCGGCTTCCGTGTTGACGTCGCACGCGGCGACGAACTCGACGTTCAGGATGCCGGCCTTCGCGAGCGTCGAGTAGGCGCCCATGTGCGCGCCGGATATCCCTCCGCAGCCTACGAGGGCTATCTTTACCTTCTCAGCCATGCGTGTGTCTCGTTCCCAAATCTCTGTGCGTGTGCGGGACGAATCGCGCGGAGTATAGCACAGTCGTCCGCCGCCGCAGTCGCCGTGTCAGGCGATCCGCGGCACGTCGACTACCGCGCCCGTCTGTAGCGTATCGTTCGCGGCGAGGGTCAACGCCAGAGTGCGGGCCGCGTCGGCGTAGTCCGACCGGATGAGGCTGCGGTCGCCCGTGCGCACGGCCTCAATGAAGCGCTCCACCTGGATGTAGTAGCCGCTTTCTTGGGCGGCGAAGTCGACCTGCTCGTCTCCGACGTGGCCCGCCATCGCATTGCCGCCGTAGTTGAGCGAGAGATGGAAGTCGTCCCCAATGAGTTCCAGCATGTACTTGCCGGTGCGCACGTTGGATGTCGACGTCATCGCGCCGACCGCGCCGCTGTCGAACCTGATGTTGACCGATGTCACGTCGTCGAAGTCGATACGGGAGTTCAGATCCGCTCCGCCCCAGCCATGCGTCTGGGACGCCTCTCCGCAGAAGTACCTCGCGAGGTCATAGATATGCGTGGACTGCTCTACGATCTGGCCGCCTGACTGGTCGTACACGCGCCACCACGCCGTGCCCGGCGTGTTGACGTGCACCGAGCCGATGGCCATGCCCACACGACGGTCGCCCAGCAGGTCGACGGCGCGGTCGGTCAGGTCTGAATGGCGCCACATGTAGCCGACGCCAGTCGTCACATCGTTGGCGCGGACGGCCGCGAGGGCGCGTTCCGCCGTGCCCACGTCCATCGCGACGGGCTTCGCGATGAACATCGGAATGCCACGTTCTGCGGCCTGGATCTCCTGATCCGTGTGCGCGAACGGCGGCACCGCGATGAACAGGGCGCCCATGTCCTCTTGATCCAGCATCGTCGTGTGCTCGGCGTACGTGCGGCTGCCGAAGCGGTCGGCGACCGCCTGGGCACGCGCGTCGTCGATGTCGCACACCGCAGACACGCGCACGCCGTCGATGCGCTCTAGGCTGTTCAGGTAGTTCCCAGCTATCCCTCCGACGCCGATGAAACCAACTTCCATGCTTCGTCCCTTCCGGGCCAGGCAGTCACGCTGCGTAGGCGACCTGTCCAGCGATGATGGTCTCACGCACCTCTAGGCGGCGTGCGTCGGCGTCCCATACGCAGCGCACTATGTCGGCGCGGGCGCCTTCGGACAGGGACCCACGGTCGGGTAGGTCAAGTAGTCGCGCCGGGTTCGATGATGCGAGACGCCACGCCGCCGCCAACGGCACGCCGGCGAAACGCACGGCGTTCTCGACGCCGCGGACCAACGGGTCGCCGGCGCCGGCGAGGTAGGGAGTGCCAGCCACCTGCACGCGTCCCGACTCGAGGAGATCCACGGCGGTCGAGCCGAAGCGATAGCTGCCAGGTGGCATGCCCGCGAAACGCACCGCGTCGCTTGTCAGCACGGCGCGCTCCAGCGACTTCGCGCGCAGCATCGCCTTGAACGTCGCCGCCGGCAGGTGATGCCCATCGGCGATGAAGCTCGCCCACAGGCGGTCCTCCGCCAACTGGCTCCATATATAGTTCGGGTGACGCGGCAGAACGGCGTGCGCGCCGTTGCCGAGATGGGTCGACAGCGTCGCTCCAGCGGTGACCGCGTCCTCTATCTGGTCAGGCGACGCCTGCGTGTGACCTAACGCCACGACGACGCCGGTGTCGGCGACCTTCTCGATGAACGCGGGCGACCCGTCCCACTCAGGCGACAGGGTGAGGATACGGATCGTGCCGTCGGCGGCGTCCTGCCAGCGCCGGTATTCGTCCCAGTCTGGCGCACGCACGTGCTCCAACGGATGGGCCCCGCGTGGCCCGTCGTCGGGCGAGATGTACGGGCCTTCTACATGGATGCCTGGCACGCTCGCGGCAAACAGTGGGTCCTGGGCAATGGCCGCGCGCACACGCGTGATGCCGCCCGACATGCGCTCGGAGGAGTCCGTGGTGACCGTCGGCACGAACGACCCGACGCCTGTTGCCCAGACGTCGCGCGCCATCGTCAACAGGTCCGACGGGTCCGGGTCGTCCGATTTCACACCCACGCCGGC
Organism: uncultured bacterium; assembly: GCA_964473525.1. Lineage (GTDB taxonomy): Bacteria > Poribacteria > WGA-4E. Next base: position 183,046 of record CAYYPK010000002.1, on the reverse strand, counting down.
GTATCCATTGAGCTGGATATCGACAAGGGCGGGAGCGATCAGGTCTCCGTCGCCTGCGGCGGCGGGCTGGCTCGCCGCGATGGTCTGGTCTTCGATGCGGACCTCGATGGGCGAGCCCGTGGTGTCGCGTCCGGCCCTTAGCACTGTCGTCAGCTCCTCGTGGATGTCCGCGGCATCCTAGCGCGCGGGAGGACGCCTGGCAACGGCAGGCACGGTAAGATTGCGGCCGAAACATCGCGTACAGTATCCTGCCGCCCGTTGTACCCCAACGCGCCCCAAACCGATCCCGAGGCTCTGGGAGGGCATAGCGATGCGAGTGCGCGCTGCCACGGTCATCGAGCGCGACGGGCCGGTGATCGTCGACGACCTGGATCTCGAGGGGCCGGCGGACGGTCAAGTCCTCGTGCGCGTCGTCGCAAGCGGCGTGTGCCATAGCGATCTGTCGGCGATTACCGGCCAGATTCCCATGCCTGTTCCCATGGTGCTGGGTCACGAGGCCGCAGGCATCATCGAAGGCGTCGGAGCGGGCGTCACGTCGGTTCAGCCGGGCGACGCGGTCATGCTCGCGTTCATCACGGCGTGCGGTCGGTGCCGCTACTGCACGGTTGGGAAGCCTAGCCTGTGTCGACCCCATTGGCGATCTGCGCGCGGCAGCCTCGTGGACGGCGCCTTCCCTCTGACCAAGAACGGCGTGCGGTACAACCTGATGTCCCGCATTGGCACCATGGCGGAGCGCATCGTCGTCATGGAGAACTCGGTGATCCCCATCCCTGCCGACACGCCGCTGAACGTCGCGGCGCTGGTGGGATGCGGCGTGACGACGGGCGTCGGGGCCGTGCTGTTCACCGCCAAGGTGGAAGCCGGTAGCAGCGTAGTCGTAATCGGGGCGGGCGGGATAGGGCTCAACGCGGTCCAGGGCGCGGCCCTGGCCTCGGCGGGGCAGATCATCGCCGTAGACGTGCGAGACGAGAAGCTCGCGCACGCCCGGGATTTCGGCGCGACGGACATCGTGAACGCCGCCGAATGCGATCCCGTCGAGGCAGTCATGCACCTGACGGACGGCGAGGGCGCCGATTACGCGATAGAGGCAATCGGGCACTCGAAGACGGTCGAGCAGGCGTTCAACATGCTGGCGTTCGCGGGCACGGCGGTTGTCATCGGCATAGGCTCGGGCGACGCGAGGGCGGCCATCCCCATCGCTATGCTCCCGTACGGGGAGCGACGCCTAGTCGGGTCGATGTACGGGTCGGCGCGGATGCGCGTCGATATGCCGCGCCTGCTCGACCTGTACCGGCAGGGACGACTCAAACTCGACGAGCTCGTCACCAAGACGTACCCGCTGGACGACGCGCCGCAGGCGTTCGAGGATCTCAAGGCGGGCGTCAACATCCGCGGCGTGCTCCAGATTCACGACGCGTAGACAGCTCCACGGGAGGGCAGAGCATGGCAGGCGCGTTGCAGGCAGGAGTGGCGCGGGCGGACATCACGCCCGCCGTCGGGATCCCTATGGTCGGTTTCGCCGGTCGCGGCCCGTCCGTCGACGTGCACGACCCTCTGTACGTCACGTGCCTGGCCCTCCGCGACGACGACGGAGCTGCCCTGCTCCTTCAGTGCGACCTGCTACAACTCCGCGCGGAAACAGTGGCGGAGATCCGACGCCACGTCACGGACGCCACAGGCGTGCCGGCGTCGCGGATCATGTTGTCGTGCACGCATACGCACTACGGGCCGAGCGTCGACCGGGACGAGGAAGCGATCGTGGACGCCTACCGAGCGAACCTGGCGCACCAGCTCGCGGGCGTCGCCGCTGAAGCGCTGGCGGACATGCATGAGGCACACGTGGGCGTAGCGTGGGGCGACTGCGACATCGCCATCAACCGCCGCGAACGCGTCGAAGACGGCTCCATCCGGCTCGGGAACAACCCAGACGGCCCGGTGGACCGCGCGCTAGGCGTCGCGCGTATCGACACGGCGGAGGGGATCCCGTTGGCCAGCCTGGTGAACTTCGCCTGCCACCCTGTCAGCCAGAGCGGGCGCATGCAGTCGCTATCCGCTGACTTCCCAGGTAGCGCACGCGAAGTCGTCGAGGAACTCACCGGGGCCCACACGCTGTACCTTCAGGGCGCGTGCGGCGACCTCAACCCCATCGTCATGGAGCACGCCTTCGAGCCGGCCCGGACGTTGGGCGTCCGGCTCGGCTGTTCTGTCGTGGACCTGTGGGAACGCATCGCGCCAGCGCCAACGGATGGCGTGTCCGCCGCCCAGACGACCGAGGAGCTGCCGCGCTACATGTACGGCTCCGAGGACGCCGCCAACGAGCTTGCCGTGGAGCTGTCCGAGCAGCTTGCGCGTCTCGAGGCGGGTGGCGGCAACGAGGGTGGAGTCTGGTGGGCGCGGCTACGACGCGACCGCGTATCGGAAGCGGCCTCGAGCTGGGCGTCGGGCGAGCCCCTGGCATCGGTGGCTGCGGAGATGCAGGCGCTCCGGGTGGGCGACCTCGGGATGGTTTCCGCTCCGGCCGAGATATTTACCGAGAACGGCGCGCTCGTGAAACGCGAATCGCCCCTCGACGACACGTTCTTCCTCGGCTACACGAACGGCTCCATCGGCTACGTGCCCACGCGGGACGCCTACCCCGAGGGAGGGTACGAGGTCACGCACGCGTGCCAGGTCGACCCGGACGCCGGCGACATCATCAATGAAGCGTGTCTGCGCGTCCTGCGCGAAGTCGCGCCGTAACAGGAACCGCACGGACGAGGAGGAACCGTTGCTATCCACTGAGCAACTCGAGCACTACCGCGAGCACGGCTACGCCCACCTGGGTCAGGTGGCGACCGACGAGGAATTCGCGGCCCTTCGCGACCGCACCGAGGATATCACGCAAGGCCGCGTGCAGCACGAAGGCATGTGGTTCCAACTGGACCTCGGCGGCGAGGAATACAAGCTCGGGCCGGGCGGCAAATTCGCGGGGCCGTCCAACGAGTACCGCAAGATCGAGGGCTGGTACCGCGACCCCGTGTACCTGGGGTACACGCAGCACCCGGTGTTCCGCGGCGTCACGCGACAGATCATCGGCGACCGCGTGTCCTCGTATCGGTGCATGTTCATGAACAAGCCGCCACGGAAGGGCACCGTCCTGCCGTATCACCAGGACGGCGGCGAGGGCTGGCGGCTGTCCAGCGTCGACGGCGACGACTTCGCGACTGTGTGGACGGCCATCGACCCGGCTACGAAGGCGAACGGCTGCGTCGAGGTCGTGCCCGGCTCGCACAAACTCGGGCTCTTGTCGCGCCGAGGCCACGTGGTGTCCGAAGCGCACATCAAGGAGCACGTTGAGAACCACCCGTCCGTGTTCCTCGAACTGGAAGCGGGCGAGGTCGTCGTGCTCCACAACTTCCTGCTGCACCGTTCGGGCGTGAACGACTCGGACATCGCCCGCCGGGCGTACAGCGTGTGCTACATGGACGGCGCCGTCCACCGCACGGACGACGAGGAGAAGAAGCCGTTCCCGATGATCTTCGGCGAGGACGCGCTCGCCGTGGCGGACGCCGAGGCCCGCATGTCGGCGTAGCCTGCGGCGTGCGTCAGGGCTCCCGGCAGCCTCGCGACTGTCGGGAGCCCACAGTTCCTTACGCTAGTTCGGCCTCGTACTCGCGCATCTTCGCGACCTCGCGCGGCAGGTGCGACTCGAACGGGTCGTCCCAGTTGATCCACTCGCCGCTCAGGTAGCCGTCGTACCCCATCGAGAGCAGACACTTCACGACGACCCGGTGATCGAAGTCGCCGTCGCCGATGGGCGCCAGTCCGCCACCCTCCTGGTGGGCGTCGTGGATATGCAGATGCTTGATCCACGGCTTCAGCGTCTCGAACGACTCCTCCATCGTCGCCGCTCCCGTGCGCACCGGGTGCAGGACGTCCCAGTTCACGCCCACGGCGGGGTTCACCATCCGGCCGATGACGGCAGCGACGTGCTTCGGGTCGGTCCATGCGTCGTGCGTCTCGACGCAGATGGCGACGCCGTGCTCCTGCGCGAAGAGCCCAAGTGACCCTAGGCATTCGGCTACGAGGGTGATGGCTCCGTCGCGGTCGATGTCGGCGCCCAGGGCGCCACCAAACACCCGGATGCGCGACGACCCCACGTCGGCGGCGAGCTCAATGCACCGCTTCGTCAGCTCTACGTTGTCGTGGGACGTGCTCGGGTCGGCGTACCGGCAGGACGTGGCGACACACGCCAGCTCAATGCCGCTGTCCTCTGCCATCGCCCTCGCCTCGGAGCGGGCGCCGGGGCTTGCGTCTACTTCGATGCCGTGGGCGTGGTTACTGCTGACTCTCGGTTCGAGGCCGTCGTACCCGTGCGTCTTCGCCAGGTCTATCATCTCCGCGAGTGTCTGGCCCGGCGTCGAGAAGCTCATGAAGGAGTACTTCACCTGCGCTCCCTCCTGTCTGTTGTTGCGCGCTAGGCGCGCGGTTAGTGGATCGACACGGCCTCGCCAGTCGCGGCGGATTCGTACACGGCGTCCGTGATCTTCTGCACGATGAGCGCGTGTTCGAGCGGCGTCTTCGGCGAGCCGCCGCTGCGCACCGCGGCTGCCAGGTCGGTTAGCGGCCCGGCGTGTATTGACCGGTCCTCGTTCTCTTCCCACAGCGTCTCGGCCGTGGTGCCGTCCTGCTCGTCAGCCTTTGCGTAGACGATGCGTCCCGGCTTCGACGCCGTCATCGCCAACCGTAGTGAGCCCTCGGAGCCGATGATACCCCACGCCTGGTCGCCTTCGGCAGCCGTGAATTCGCTACGCTCTATGCTCAGGATCGTCCCGCCCTCACAGCGGATAATCGCCGTGTAGTGCGTCTCCGCGTCCGAACCCTCCGCGATGTGCTTCGTGTACGGCTCTGGAACCGTCCACGTCTGCGCGAACACCGTCTCCGGATTGAGCGACCAGCCCGTGATTCCGAGCAGGTAGTCGAGGTCGTAGCACCCCCAGTTGACGAGGTAGCCGCCGCCATTCAGATGCTTCTTGAGTCGCCACTCGGGTCTGGGCGAGTCGGGCATCTTGCCAGCTGAGCTGAGGTTCCTGTGCCGCACCGTGCGGATGTCGCCGAGCGCGCCGGAGGCGATGAAGTCCGTGGCGACCTCCGCGCCCTTCGTGAACCGGTAACGCGACGAGCAGCACGCTGCCTGTAGCTCGCCCTTCGCGGCGATGAGGGCGTCGACCTCGCCCGCGTTCATCGCGACGGGCTTCTCGGTCAGCAGGTGCTTCCCCGACGCCAGCACGTCGAGACCGACTTTGCCTCGGTAGGCGGTGGGGAACGCGAGCACGACGAGCTCGATCTCGTCGTCAGCTATCAGGTCAGCGCCGTCCGTGTACATCCGCTTCGGCGAGAACTGCGCCTGCGCCTTCTCACGGTTGGCGTCGATCAGGTCCGCGGCGGCGACCAGTTCAATGTCGGGCGACTCATTCGCGGCGCGCATGTGCGACGTGCCGATCACGCCGCAGCCTATGACGCCAACGCGTACGGGTTCCATCATGTAGCCCTAGGTGGTGAGTGGGGTCCACGGGATTCTACCGCAAACCGCGTCGCTCAACACGCGCGGAGGCCGCTTCGACGCTGACAGCACGCCATGGCGGCCGCGAATGCGGCGCGACAGGCGCCCTTGAGCTGCGGGAGCGATTCCCAAGACAGCGAGGCCGCGAGGGCTTCGACGCTCAGGTTGTAAGAGGAGGCATTCACGGGGCGCTGCCGGCACGCGTGGCGCGCGCCATAGATCCTGGCCGGTGGCATGTCGCGCGCTCCGGGCGCGCGGCGACCTACCGATCAGCGCGGCGTGAGTGCGTCGTTGGGGCGCTCCTGCACGATCGCGCGCGGCCCATCCACGACCAGCCTGCGCGACGACGGCCCCAGCGACTCGACCCGCACTCGGAACGCGTTCTCGGGCAACAGACCAGGCGCTCGCTCCGCCCACTCGACTACGCATATGTCATCGCCGTGTAGCAGGTCGCCGCCGCCGATGTCCTCCAGCTCGTCCTCGGAGTCGAGGCGGTACAGGTCAAGGTGGTAGAGGGCGTGGGCGGCGTCGGCCAGTTCGTGTCGGTGCACGAGGACGAACGTCGGGCTGGACGCTGGCGTCGCGGAGCGGAGGCCGCGCGCGAGGCCGCGCGTGAAGCACGTCTTCCCGGCGCCAATGTCGCCCGTGAGGGCTAGCACGTCGCCCGGGCGAAGCCGCGACCCGATGCTCTCACCCAGGCATTCGGTCTCTTCCGGCGAGTGCGTATCGCGTACGGCGCGCACGCTAGGCGGTGTAATTCGCCCACCCCTGCTCTTGCATGCGGTCGTTCTTGGCGCTCACGGCCTCGGCCATCTTCTGCCGGTACTCGACCATCTTGCGCGCCAACGCGTGGTCCTCCACAGCGAGTATCTGCACGGCTAGCAGCGCGGCGTTGGTGGCGCCGTGGGATCCGATCGACAGCGTGCCAACGGGGATGCCGGGGGGCATCTGTACCGTGGCGTAGAGCGCGTCGACACCGTCGAGCGGGCCGCCGTCCACCGGCACGCCGAGCACTGGCAGCGTCGTATGAGCGGCTACGACCCCGGCGAGGTGCGCCGCGCGCCCTGCGCCGCAAATCAGCACCTTGAGACCGCGCGTGCGCGCCGACGTCGCGTATTCGGAGGAGAGTTGCGGCGTTCTGTGGGCGGACATCACGCTGACCTCGAACGGCACGCCGAACTCCTCGAGCACTTTCGCGGCCCGGCCCATGGTGTCGAGGTCCGAGTCGCTACCCATGACGATGCCTACGGTCGGTGTCGCGTCGGTCACTGTTGGTCTCCGTGGTCTTCGCGCGCGAGCGCTCTGTGCCCAATGTCGCGTCGGTAGTGTGCCTCGTGGAAGTCGATCTTGCCCGTTGCCTCGTACGCGCGGTCGATCGCGGCAGCGATGTCCGGGCCGAGGGCCGTGACGCCGAGCACGCGTCCGCCAGCAGTGACGACATCGCCGCCGTCCGACGCCGTGCCTGCGTGGAACAGGGCGGCGCCCTCCACCTCCTCCGCATCGCCGAGACCGGAGATGGGGTGTCCCGTGGTCATGCGCGCCGAGTCCGGGTATCCGCCCGACGCCATCACGACGCACGCGCAAGGATCCTCGTGCCAGTCGAGCGTTACATTCGCGAGGCGGCCGTCCACCGCAGCGTCGATGAGATCCGCGAGGTCCGACCTGAGGCGCGGCAGAATGACCTGCGCCTCGGGGTCGCCGAGCCGGCAGTTGAATTCGATGATTCTGGGGCCTTCGTCCGTGATCATCAGCCCTACGTAGAGGATGCCTCGGAACACGCACCCGGCGGCGCCCATCGCGGCCAGCACCGGGTCAACGATGTCCGAGATGATGCGCTCGTGCATCGCGTCGTCGATGACCGGAGCCGGCGAGTACGCGCCCATGCCGCCGGTATTGGGCCCTTGGTCGCCGTCGTAGATGGCCTTGTGGTCCTGTGAGCCAGCCAGCGGTACAGCGGTGACGCCGTCGCAGAACACCGTGAACGAGGCCTCCTCACCTACGAGGCACTCCTCGATGACCACCGTCGAGCCCGCGTCGCCGAACACGGTGTCTACCATCATGCTGTCGATCGCGGCGTGCGCTTCGTCGGCGCTTCGGCACACGACGACTCCCTTGCCCGCGGCCAGCCCGTCCGCCTTGACGACGATCGGCGCGCCCACGTCGTCGATGTAGGCGTGCGCCTCTACCGGAGTCTGGAACGCGCGGTACGCGGACGTCGGCGCGCCTGCGGCAGCCATGATCTGCTTGGCGAACTCCTTGCTGCCTTCTAGCCGGGCAGCCGCTGCGTTGGGGCCGAAGACGCGGAGCCCGCGCGCTTCGAACACGTCCACGATGCCTGCAACTAGCGGCGCTTCTGGCCCAACGACGGTGAGATCGACGCCGCTCGCCACGGCGAAGTCGGCAAGCGCGTCGAAGCCGTCGGCGGTGTCGACGTCGTGGCACTCGGCTAGCTGCGCCATTCCGGCGTTTCCCGGGACCGCGTAGATGCGGGCGACGCGGGGGCTCTGCGCGAGCTTCCAGACGAACGTGTGTTCGCGACCACCGCTACCTACAACCAGGACCTTCAAGGTGTTCGCTCCGGGGACGTTAAGACTCAGGGCCGATGAGGCACTTCCCGAGGACTTTCCACTCTTCGATGTAGCCGTTCTTCCGGTAGAACTCGACGGCGCGCCCGTTCTGCGCGTTCACGTTGAGCTGGATGAATGCGCCTCCCTGCTCGCGGACGTGATCTTCTGCGTCCTTGATGAGCATGGCGCCTACCTGCAGACCCCAGTGCTGTCGGCTCACGCCTATGTCGTAGACGTACCCCTGGGGCAACTGGGAGAAATCGTCCATGGCAGGCCAGAGCAGCATGAGGTAGCCGATGGCCTCGCCCTCGTCGGTCTGCGCGACGGTGATGCGTATCGAGTCCGTGTCGCCCATGCCCGCCAGGCTGCGCTCGGTCCACTCGTCCATCGCCTCGACGACCTCCTCCGACAGCATCCCAGCGATGCGAAGGATGGGCGCGTTCTGCATGTAGTTGCGACGTCGGAGGCCTCGGATGAATTCGTCGTCGGCCTCGGTCGCGAGGCGCACGCTGTAGGTTCCTGGCATCGTGCCCTCTCTCGTATTGCGCGTACGGCCGATCCTAGTGACGGAAGTGCCGCACACCCGTGTGGAGCATCGTGGCCCCGGCGCCGTTGGCGGTCGCCGTGGACTGGTCGTCGCGGACGGCGCCGCCCGGCTGGATGAACGCGCGCACTCCCGCCGCAAGGCCAACCGCGATGGTGTCGAGGAACGGCACGAGCGCGTCCGAAGCCAACGCGGCGCCCTCGCTGTCCGCCCCGGCTTGCGTCACAGCGAGGCGCGCGGAGTTGACGCGGTTCGGCTGACCCGCGCCCATGCCCAGCAGCGTGCTGTTCTTGGCCACGACGATGGCGTTGGACTTGATGAGCTTCGCGCACTTCCAGGCGAACCGCAGGTCGGCCAGTTCGTCGTCCGTGGGCTGCCGATCCGTGGCGCACGTCCACGCGTCGGCGTCCTCTACGAGCGCGTCCGCGCCCTGCACAAGCATGCCGCCCTCGACGCTGCGGTACCGCGCGGCAGGGGTTTCGGTGAGTGGCAGCTGCAGGATGCGCAGCGACTTGCTCTTGCTGAGGCGCGCGACCGCGGCTGGTTGGTAGCTCGGCGCCATGATGATGTGGAGGAGAAGGCGGTCGCCGCTGGTCGGGTGCTTCGTCGTACGGATGGCGCGCGCCATCTTGTCGGTGACGCGGCGGTTGAACGCCAGGATGCCACCAAACGCGCTAACCGGATCACCCAGGAACGCCCGTTCGAACGCGGCGACCAGATCGTCGTCGGATGCCAACCCACAGGGATTCGTGTGCTTGATGATTGCGCACGTGGGCTCCTCGAACTCGCACACCGCGGACCAGGCGCCGTCGGCGTCCAGGATGTTGTTGTAGGAGAGTTCGGCGCCCGCGTGCTGCTCCATGCTCGCCCAGGGGCTGCCGTCTCCGACGACCTCGTAGAACGCCGCGTCCTGGTGCGGGTTCTCGCCGTAGCGGAGGCCCTGCAGACGCTTCATAGGCACGAAGACGGTCGGCGCGAAGTCGGGCGCGTCCTCCTCGACCGCGCCGGACAGGTACGCCGAGATGGCGGCGTCGTAGGACGCCGTGTGCTCGAACGCGGCGACGGCGAGTCGCTGCCGCGTGTCGTCTGACAGCCCGCCGGACTCCCGCAGCTCCTCGAGGATCGCCGCGTATTGTGCTGGCTCTGTGAGGATGGCGACGTGCGCGTGATTCTTCGCGGTCGCGCGTATCAGGGTTGGCCCGCCGATGTCGATGTTCTCGATGGCGTCCTCGTACGCGACGTCTGGGTCGGCGATGGTCTCGCGGAAGGGATACAGGTTGCTCACGACGAGGTCGATGAAGCCAACGTCGTTCGCCTCTGCTTCGGCGACGTGGTCGGGGTTGTCCCGCAACGCGAGGATGCCGCCGTGGATCTTCGGGTGCAGCGTCTTAACCCGACCGTCCATCATCTCCGGGAAGCCGGTGTAGTCAGAGACGTCCTGAACGTCGACCCCCGCCTCGCGCAGCAGCGTCGCGGTGCCGCCCGTCGAGAGGATGTGCACGTCCATTTCCGCAAGGGCGCCCGCGAGTTCAGCGACGCCCGTCTTGTCCGAGACGCTAATGAGCGCGCGCCGTATGCTGGTCATCGATCGCTCCCACCGATGTTGACGATGTCCACGCCCGGAAGTCCGGGGATCACCTCACCGATGACGCACGCGCGTTCGCCGTGCGTCGCTAGCAGCTCGAGCGCGGCCGCCTCGTTGTCGGGGTTCACAATGGCAAGCATGCCGATCCCCATGTTGAAGACCCGGTACATCTCGAAGTCAGCCACGCCGCCGGCCTGCTGCAGCCAATCGAACACGGGCAGCCGCTCCCACCTGGACGGATCGAGTCGTATGCGGGTGTCGTCCGGCAGAATCCGCGCGCTGTTCTCCAGGAGCCCGCCTCCGGTGATGTGCGCGAAGCCGCTCACGCCGACCTCGCCGGCAAGGTCCAGGCACGCCTTCACGTAGCTTCGGTGCGGCTTGAGCAGCTCGTCACCCACGGAGCATCCGAGAGCCTCGACGGCGTCGGTGGCGTCGAGGCCCGCAGCTTCGAACGCGATCTTGCGGGCAAGCGAGTAGCCGTTCGTGTGGAGTCCCACGCTCGGGAGCCCTATGACTATGTCTCCCGGCTCGACGGCCTCGCCCGTGATGACGTCAGCTCGTTCCACGACGCCTACGATGGAGCCGGCAAGGTCGTATTCACTCTCGGCGTAGAGGTCGGGCAGTTCGGCGGTTTCGCCGCCGATGAGCGCGCAGCCAATGTCTCGGCACCCACGGGCGAGGCCGTCAATGATGTCGCGCACGACATGCGGTCGCAGCTGCCCGATGCCGATGTAGTCCATGAAGAAGAGCGGCTCGGCGGCCTGCACGACGATGTCGTTGCCACAGTGGGCGACCATGTCATAGCCGACGGTGTGGTGCCGGTCCATCGCGAAGGCGACCTTCAGCTTCGTGCCAACGCTATCGATGCTGGACACCAGGACGGGCTCGTCGTAAGCGCCCAGCGCGAACAGGCCGCCGAACGACCCGACCTCGCCCAGCACCTCGGGCCGGTGCGTGGAGTTCACCATGCCCCGGATGCCCTGGAACGCCACGTCCTTGGCGTGCAGATCCACGCCCGCGTCCGCGTACGTCAGCCCTCGGTCGGATTCAGTTGCCATCGGGTGATGTCGGCTCCTGGTCAGAGGTGGACTGCTGGTAGAACGCGGCGCGTTTGGCGGCCATGTCCTGCTTCGCGGCGCCGGATGTGCGCACGGCGTAGACGACGAAGCCAGCGACGCCGATCGCGCCGGCAATGACGGCGGTGAGCCCCCGGTCCACGCCGAACACCTTGCTCATGACAACCGTGAGAGCGACGAGAGCGAACCCACCGTATACGAACGGACGGAAGAACGAGCTGGAGGTGCCGCGCACGAACGCCGAATCCAACGGCGAAGGCCGTCGTGTGCGTCTGGGGCCGCCGGTGATTCGCCGCATGGTTCGTCACCCGAGTTAGCGTTCTCTGTCTCGACTGAAGTCAATGCTCAACTGGCTCATGCTCTGCTCGGAGAACTCCACTGGATACACCCCATCGAAGCAGGCCGTGCAGTAGTCGGTCGGCCGGTCGACGCACGACAGCATGCTGTCGGTCGTGAGGTAACCGAGCGAGTCCGCGCGGATGTGCTTGCAGATCTCGTCCAGCGTATGGGTGCTGGCCATCAACTCCTGCGGCGTCGGGATGTCCACTCCGTAGAAGCAGGGCGACACGGTTGGCGGCGCCGCTATGCGGACGTGGACCTCGGTCGCGCCCGCAGCCCTCATCTTCTTCACGCTGCTGCGGAGCGTGGTGCCGCGTTGCAGCGAGTCGTCGACGAGGACGATGCGCTTGCCATCGAGGATGGACTGCACGGCGTTGATCTTGACTCCGACCTTGAAGTCGCGGTCGCTCTGCTTTGGTTGGATAAACGTGCGGCCTACGTACTGGTTCCGCGCGACGCCGAATTTGAAGGGGATACCCGACTCCTCGGAGAAGCCGAGGGCCGCGACGTTCGCGGATTCGGGCATTCCAACGACGATGTCCGCGTCCGCGGGAGCCTCCCGCGCGAGCGCGCGTCCGAACTCCATGCGTCGCTCGGCCACGGACTCGCCGAAGATTACGCTGTCCGTGCGGGCGAGGTAGAGCAGCTCGAACACGCAGTGCGCCGTCTTTTCGCGCATGGGAATCATCATGGATTCCATGCCGGTGTCCGTGACGATCACCATCTCGCCAGGTTCCACTTCGCGAACCGCGACTCCGCCAACGGCGTCGATGGCGCATGTCTCGGACGCGAAGATCGTCGCCCCGTCAACCTCACCGATCCACAGAGGACGGAAGCCGCTAGGGTCGCGCACCGCGACCATCACGTTCTTGCCCATGCACAGGAGCGAATACGCGCCGCGCAGCTCCTTGAGGGCGTCGATGATGCGGCCTTCGAGGTGGTAGTGGCGCGACCTACCCAGGAGCCCAGCGAACACCTCGGTGTCCGACTCGGTCATGAATATCTGGCCCTGCGCCTCCATGTCCCTCCGGATCTGGAAGGCGTTGACAAGATTGCCGTTGTGCGCGATGGCGAGCGCGCCTCGCGAATACTGCGCCACGAAGGGCTGGGCGTTCTGGAGCGTGCTGGTGCCCGACGTCGAATAGCGGTTGTGCGCGATGGCGAGTGACCCCTGGACGCGGTCGAGCGAGCCATCGCTGAACACCTCGTCAACGAGTCCCATGCCCCGGTGCTGCGAGAAAGACGCGCCCTGCGACGCGACGATGCCCGCGCTTTCCTGGCCCCGGTGCTGAAGGGCGAACAGGCCGATGTAGCAGAGGCGTGGCGCGTCCGGGTGGCCGTGGACACCGAACACGCCGCACTCGTCGCGTGGCTTGTCGTCGTCCGGGCCGTGGCTACGATCCAGAGGGGGCCTGTGCATGGTCCTGTGCATCCTGTCGCTCTTCGAGGTCAAGCATGTGTTCGGGCCGTGCAAGGTATCGAACGACGAGAGCGAACACGGGCAGAGCCAACACCATCGGCGCCTCCGCTGGCAGACCGATGACGTCGACCAGGAGGCGGATCGGAGCGGTGGCTATGTACTGGAGGATGCCGATGATCGAGAGAATGACGCGGAAGACGGGGCTGGTCGCCGCCATGATCGCCGGCCAGTCCATCTCCATCAGGGACAGCAGCGCGATGACCGCCGGCGCGCCGAGGAAGCCGCCCTTCCACAGTTGCTTCCGCGCGCGGTCGCCCCATTCGGGGTGGCGGAGCCGCGCGATGCGATACACGGGCTCTCCGGCCCCGATCGCGACGGCAAAGCCCAGGATCGCTACGGCGAGCAGATCCATCAGTCCAGAGACAAAGTCGCCGCTGGCGCGGGCGACGGCGCCGAGGGCGTATTCGCCGAAGAGATACGCGGCGCCGCCCAGCAGGACGCCGCCCGCTACTCCGGCTCCGTATTCGGCGGCCAGCCTCGTCTGCCATCGGTCCATATGCGGCCGCTAGCTCCTGCGGTACGGGTTACTCACGCCGTGTGCCGGCAATGCTATGGCCTCGCCATCGCGGATGTCAACGCGCGCGTGCGACGCGTGGATTACGCTACCCTCGGCTGCCGCTATTCGCCTGGATAGTCGGCGAATATGTCGTCAGGCTGGTCCGCGATTCTAGTGGGCGCGTAGAGCGCATCCTCCGCGTTGACGATGTGTCCCGCCGGCATGTGGTAGAGGTTGCCAGCGCTCCCACGCGCATCCAGCTGGAAGGTCTCACTCAGCCGCGCGTCGCGTCGCCGTTCCGCCTCGGCGGCGCTGAAGTCCATCGTCCTGTCCAGCACGCCGCCAAGGTACGCCAGGGCCTTGGCGGCCTCGCCCGTGGCTCCTCGTTCGATGAGGTTGCGCTGCTCCAGCGGATCGTCGTCGAGGTTGAACATGAGCTGCGGCGCCTCTCGGAAGCGCACGCACTTGTACTGCTTCCACCGCGCCATGCGGAACTCCGTGCCGTCGCCCCAACGAGGCGTGAGGCCGTCGCAGAACACGGGGCGATCCTCCAGGGGCTCGCCATCGACAGCGCCGGACAGATCGCGGCCGTCCAGATCGTCGGGCGCCGCTGCCCCCGCCATCGCGCAAAGCGTGGGGTACAGGTCCACGATGCCGACGGGCGTCGAGACCTCCCTCGGCGAATCCGCGCTGGCCCGCTGCGCCGGAGTCGACACCAGTAGAGGCACGCGCGCGCACGCCTCGTACCAGCCGTTCTTCCACCATGTGCCGTGCTCGCCGGCCATCTCGCCATGGTCACTGGTGTAGACGATCACCGTATTGTCGAGCTGCCCGCCCGCGTCGAGTCGCGTGAGCAGATCGCCCAGCAGCTCGTCCAGGTAGCTCACACAGGCGAAGTACGCCGCTCTCGCCGTCATCATCTCGTCGTGGTCGATCTCGTCGGTCTGGAACCCACGCCGCATGCCCACGCTCATCGGGTGGTCGTAGGCGTCGCCGGCCGCGGGAGCCATGGGCTCCGTGATCTCACCGGCCGCGTACCGGTCGATCCACCTGCGCGGAGCCGTGAGCGGGAAATGCGGTCGGCTAAACGACGCCATGAGGAACCACGGCTTGTCGGGGTTGGCCGCCTCGTGCTCGCGTACCCACGCCACTGTCTCCTGCGCGACCACCTGCTCTTGGAGCAGGCTCTCGGGTATCTCCGTCACGCCAACGGCCGTCGAGGTGCGCCCACGCATCCCACGCGCCGCCGGGTCGGCGATGGGGTCGGCCTGGTGCCCCGTGCCGCCGGTGAGATCTCCGTATGGTCTGTGCTGAAAGCCCACGTACTGTCGGCTTCCACCGAGGTGCATCTTGCCAACGAGGCATGTCTCGTAGCCCGCGTCGGCAAGCGTGCCAGGGAGCGTGGCGAGGTCGGGCCGCATGACGCTGTTGTTGTTCCAGGCGCCTGCTCCCCGTACCTCCCTCCCCGACAGCAGCGACAGCCGCGACGGCGTGCAGAGCGGCATCTGGCAGTAGGCGTCCGTGAACACCGTGCCCTCGCCCGCAAGCTTGTCGAACGTCGGCGTCTCGACATCCTCGCCGCCGTCCTCTCGCGCCCGATGGCCCATGAACCGATGGCTGTGCTCGTCGCTCAGCAGGAACAGGATGTTGGGGCGGCCCATGGAGCTCTCCGCTGTTGAGGTCATCGCCAGATGTCGCCTAGGATCGCGAGCTTCTCGTCGGTCAGGTAGCAGTACCGCTGCACCCAGATGCCGTCAATGAGCCCGTCGGAGGCGCAGTCTCGGAGGGTCGCGACCTTGCGCTTCCACTGGTCCGCGGGCCGGTAGCCGTGCGCGAGCGGGGTCACGGAGCATCGCCCGCCGACCTGGTGGGACACCTCGCTGACGCGATCTCGGAACGTGCGGGCGTGCACCGGGTGCGCTTCGTCTGGGCCGGGTATGTGGTAGTCCGCGAGGGAAGGCGCCGCGTTGTCGTCGGGCAGGTCGAAGCACCTCTTCACGGCGTCGAGCGTGGCCGCCTCGCCGAGGCCGGGGTTCCAGGCGAGCAGCGTCTCGCCGTACCACCGCGGTATCGCCGACCAGTGGAACGTGTAGAGCTTCGGCCTGACTGCCTGGACGGTCCCGCTCAGCGCGGCGTAGTCCATCCCGCTTGAGCGGTTGAACGGCGGAGCCCATCCGTTGGCGACCAGGGCCACGTTCTCGCACCCATGGGCGTCCATAGCGGCTCGGATATCGGCGAAGAGGCCGGCCACGACGTCTCGCTTGAACGACAGGAAGTCGTGCCATCCAGGATGGCGGACCAGAAGGTCCACGAGCCGCGACGGCGACTCCGCGACGCGGCACGCGCGTTCCAGTGCGGCGCCGTCGAGTGAATGGAGACTCTCCCACAGGGCGCCGACATCGCGCGCGATGCGATCCGCGTCGTAGCCGAGTCGGTCGGCGTGCGCGAGCGAGTGGTGGCTGAGACACGCGAAGTGATCCTCGAGGAGGTACGTCGTGTATTCGAGCCAGTCGAGGCACACGGCATCGACAGGAGCGGCGGCGCGGACGGTGTCCAAGACACGCGCGATGGCGTACGCGCGGACGTTCGGCGCGCTGGGGCAGCCCTGCCGCGCCACACGCCGCGAGGAATCCGGGGCGCTGCCGTCGGGCCAGCGCATCTGGTCGTCTGGATCGAGTCCAGGCACTGCCAGCGGCGAGGTACCCGTGTAGACCTGCCAACCGCGGGCGCGCGCGTCCTCCGCGAGTCGGTTTGGGAGGTCCGCGTCGACGTCTGCCGGGAGCTCGCGCCAGCCCGGCTTGTATGGCGTGTCGGCGTAGAGAGACAGGTCAGGCGCGTCCACGGCGAACGACTCCAGCATGAGCTCCCGCTTGCCCCACACGGGTCGATCGAAGACGCGGTCGTAGCCGTCGATGTCGAGTGGCGGCGCGCGATGCCCGCGGCCGGGCGCTCCCTCGCGACACACCGCTCTACCCATGGAAATGGCGGTCGCGCCGGTGTCGGCGATGCGGTCCATGACCGCGTCCACGCCCTCCACCTGCGCGTCTAGCGGCGTCATCACCATACCAAGCGATCCGACAGCCATGGCGTGTTCGCCGTTCCTCTGAATCGCAGCTTCGGGTACACTGCGTGCGGTGATGCGCAACGGCGACGAGACGTCACGCGGCTGAGACGAAGGCGGAGACCATGCCGGAAGACACACTCTACACCAGTGCCGTGTTCACGCCGCCGGGCGGGTTCACGTCAGGCATCGAGGGCCCCGGTTGCGACGCCGAAGGCAACCTGTACGCCGTGAACTTCGAGCGCCAGCATACCATCGGCAAGGTCACGCCTGAAGGCGCGTGCAGCGTCTTCCTGGACCTGCCCGATGGGAGCATCGGCAACGGCATCCGGTTCGACAGCCAGGAGCGCATGCTCATCGCCGACTACACGAATCACAACGTCCTGCGTGTCGACATGGACACGCGCGACGTCAGTGTGCTGGCCCACGAGCCCACCATGAACCAGCCCAACGACATCGCCATCGCCGACGACGACACCGTTTTCGCCAGCGACCCCAACTGGGGTGAGGCAACGGGCCAGATATGGCGCGTGGATCGCGATGGCAGCGTGACGGCGCTCGAACGCGATATGGGCACGACGAACGGCATAGAGGTGAGCCCGGACGGAGGCACGCTCTACGTCAACGAGTCGGTGCAACTGAACGTCTGGGCGTACGACCTGAGCAGCCAGGGCGCCATCAGCAACAAGCGTCTACTCGTGGACTTCCCGGACTTCGGCATGGACGGCATGCGGTGCGACGTCGAGGGGAATCTCTACATCACGCGGTGGGGGAAAGGCACGGTCGCCAAGGTGGCGCCGGACGGGGTCGTGTTGAAGGAGATCGAGCTGGCGGGCAAGAACTGCACGAACCTGGCCTTCGGCGGCGACGACGGGAAAACGTGCTACGTGACCGTGGCGGACACCGGCAATGTGGAGGTGTTCCGCGTGGACGCGGCCGGCAGATCCTGGGAGATGCGACGGGCGAGGCGCGCGACGTGATGGACGTGGTTCGCAGCCCGTCGGACGCGACATGCTGAGCAAGCACTCCGGGGCTCAAGCGGCGACCCGGCGCGTCACCGCGAAAGCGGTCGTCCTCGGCGCGCTGTTCATCCCCATCAACTCGTACTGGATCATGACGACCGAGATCGTGTGGTACTCCGGCCACCCGACGGTCGTATCCCTGTTCTTCAACGCTGTCTTCCTCCTCTTCGCCCTGTCGCTGGGGAACCTCGGCGTACGGCGCGTGTGGCCCCGCGCGGCGCTGCGGGACGACGAAATCCTCGTCGTCTACTCGATGGCGGGCATCGCCTCCGCCATCGCCAGCCACGACATGATGGAGATCCTCGTCCCGGCAGTGGGTCACGCGTTCTGGTTCGACACGCCGGAGAACGACTGGGAGGGCCTGTTCCAACACCTCCTGCCTTCCTGGCTGACCATACGCGACGAAACGGTCCTGCGGGGCTACTACGAGGGCGAGTCATCGCTCTACCGTCCAGCGATCCTGCGCGCGTGGATGGCGCCGACGGTCTGGTGGTGCCTGTTCATCACGGTCCTCGTCTTCGTGATGCTCTGCTTCAACTCCATCGTGCGCCGGCAGTGGACCGAGCAGGAGAAGCTTGCGTACCCCATCATCCAACTGCCCGTGGAGTTGGCTGGGAACACCAGCCGATTCTTCAGCCGCCGTCTCGTGTGGGCGGGAATCAGCCTCGGCATCGCGCTGGAGGTCTACAACGGCTCGAAGACGCTCTTCCCCGCGTTGCCGCTCATCCCGTACGCCCGCAGGAACATCGGGAATCTGCTGTTCACCGAGAAGCCGTGGTCCGTGCTGAGCGGCATCAGCGTGGCGTTCTACCCGTACATCATCGGGCTCGGCTTCTTCATCCCGCTCGACCTGTCGTTCTCGTGCTGGTTCTTCTTTTGGTCGTGGCAGCTCCAGCGCGTCCTCGCCGATGCGTTGGGGATGAGATCTCTCCCAGGGTTCCCGTACATCACGGAGCAAACCGCGGGAGGGTACATGGCGCTCGGGTTCCTCGCGCTCTGGGTAACGCGGCACCATCTTGCCCGCGTGGGTAGACACCTGATCTCGGGCGATGTGTTCGACGACGAGTCGCGGGAACCGTTCAGCTACCGCGTCGCCGTGGGTGGCCTCGTTGGCGGGTCGCTGTTCATCGCCGGCTTCTGCCTTTACGCGGGGATGTCGCTGTGGGCGGTCGTCGCGTTCTTCTCCATCTACATGCTGCTTTCTGTCGCTGTCACGCGGATGCGCGCGGAGCTCGGGACGCCAGTGCACGACCTGCACTACGCCGGGCCAGAGCAGATGATGACGATGGTCGGTGGCGCCAGGTCCATCGGGGCGCGCAACCTGACGATCATGTCTCTGTTCTGGTTCCTGACGCGCGCGTACCGCGGGCACCCCATGCCGCATCAGCTCGAGGGCTTCAAGATGGCGGAGCGCGCGCGGCTGGGGAACCGCCGACTTGTGCTAGCGATGACGATCGCCGTCGTGCTGGGCGCGTTCACGTCGTTCTGGGCGTTCCTTGACCTGGGCTACAGGTATGGCGCCAGCGGCAAGATTGTGGGACCGGCCGTCTGGTTCGGCCGAGAGGCGTACACGCGACTCCAGGGATGGATGACCGCGCCGCAGGAAGCCGACGTCACGCGAACTGTGTTTCACTTCATCGGCGCCGGCGTAACGCTGCTCTTCGCGGGTATGCGCGCGCGGTTCGTCTGGTGGCCGCTGCACCCTGCAGGTTACGCGGTGTCCAGCAGTTGGGGTATGCACGTCTTTTGGTCGTGCCTCTTCGCGAGCTGGGTCATCAAGTGGTCGACGCTGCGCTTCTATGGTCTGCGCGCGCACGCGCAGGTGGGCCGTTTCATGATGGGCGTCATCTTGGGCGAGGGGGCCGCGCGAAGCGTGTGGGGGTTGGCCAGCGTGGCGACCGGCATCCCGCTTGGAACCGGTCACTGGTAGGCGTTTCCGTATGGACGGCTGCGGCGGCTACCAGCGCGCCTTATTCGCTGCCGTGACGCGCCTCCGCCACTTCGCCCGCGCGCGGCGCCTCGCGGCCTCGGCCGCCTCGGAGACCCGCCGACGTTCTGCGCAACGGCCGTCTCCAGCAGCTGTTCGTGCCGGCGACGGGTCGCCTCTTGACGCGCGGCCGACCGGCGCGCGAGCGCCCAGGCCCAGCACGCGGCGATGGGACTGGACGCCAGTAGGACGACGAGACCGCCCCACGCGCCCGACTCGCTGAGAGCGGACATGTCGGGTAGGGGACTGGCGGCTGTGTGTGGCACGGCTTCCTCGTTTGGCGACAGAACGCTATAGTATATGGAAGGGCTCTCGCCTCGTGCGAAGGCCCGGGCGTCCGCGACGGCGCCACCGCCCTCAGCCAGGTAAACACGGAGTCGCGCGCTCATGTTCGCAGGCGGCCCGCAAGCGGCGAAGCTCCTTCAGCTGCTGTTCCATCTTCCGAATTTCCTGCGGCTCACTCGCCGACTGTGGAACGACCCTCGGGTGCCCATCCATCGTAAGGCGTTGCCCGTGTTCTTCGGCGCGCTCGCCACGGTCGTGGGGATAGGCTACCTCGTACGCCCTGTGGACCTGGTGTTCGACTACCTGCCCTTCATCGGCCGCATCGACGACCTTGCCGTCCTCGCCTTCCTCCTCATCGCGCCCGGCGTGTGGCTCTTCATTAAGCTCGCCCCGCCCGACGTGGTGCGTGAGCATGTGAGCGCGATTGACGATGGCCGCGGCGCTCCCGACCGCGATGCGTAACTGCGCCGCCGGTGGAGCCGTTTTACATCGCCGTGCGTCACCGGCCCAGCAAGGGAAAGAACTTTGGATATGGGCCGCCGCGCCACTATAATTCCGTGGGTCTGCGGAAATAGGAGAGACCAGCCGGCATGAACGAACGACGCACGTTCCTCGAGGAAGACCAGGACCAGGACCGATTCCTCGAAACCGTCAACCGTGGGGTGGATTTCGCGCGTGAGCGCGCGGTGCCTCTCACTTTCGTTGGCATCGCCGTCGTCCTGGTGATCCTGCTCTCCGTGTGGCTCACGAACCAACGTGCCGATGCCAGCGTGGCGGCCTACGTGGACATGCACGCGGCCCTGACAGCGTACGAAGCGACCGCCCAGGCTGCCGCTGACACGCGCGCGGCGGAGTTGACCGCGGTGGCGGGCCAATTGGCGTCCATCCAGGGCGGCCCGTACGACGCGCAGGCGCGCTTCACCGAGGCGCGAGCACACCTGGACAATGACTCAGCCCCCCAGGCGGCACAGGTGTTCCGCGCGACCGCCTCTCCAGAAAACGGCGCGTTCGGGCTGTATTCCCAGCTCGGTTACGCCGCCGCGCTCGCGGCACAGGAGGACTGGGCCGGCGCGTTGGCCGCATACGCGGAGACCTCGCTCGCCCCCTTCCAGGACGTTCCTGGCCACGACGCGGCATGGACCGAGGCGGCCCTCGGGCGCGCGGAGATGGCGCGCCGACTAGGACAGCCGGACGAGGCCAAACGCGCGTACGAAGCTATCGTGACCCGCCACGAGCAACGGCGGGACGCAGCGGTGCGTGACCGAGAGGCGGAACTGTCCCAGGACGCCGCCGACTTCCTGGGCGCCCACGACGTAGTGAGCGCTGCGGCGACCGACCTTACAGATGCCCACGGCGCGCTTCAGACGTGGGTTGCTTCCACCCTCGCGAAGCCGGAGGCCGAACGCGCCGGCCTCGCGGCCGCGGTCCGAATCCAGAAGCAGATCGAGCAGCACCTAGAGGCGCGCGCGTACATTGCGACCGCGGAGATTGAGAGATCGCCAGAATCCGCGTCCCATCGCTACGCGCAGACCATGGGCGACACGACGATCTCCCCGTCTCAGACGGACTACCAGCGGGCGCGGCTGGAGCTGCGACGTCTGGCGGCAATGGCGGGCCAGTAGAGGCTCAGGGCGGGGTTGCCCCATACCGGGCAGGCCTTGCCGACGAGGGCCGGATTGGCTTGACATCCGGTTTTCGGGACACTAGACTCACGAAGAGCGAGCTACCCGGTAACGGAATCTTTACAAAGGCGGTCGCATGCGATTCGGCGACAGCGCGATTCTAGAATTCGGGAAGTTCAAGGAGTTACTGTCGGCATACGCGGTCTCCACTCCTGGTAAGACCCGCGTCGACACGATGCAGCCCTCGATAGATTCCTCGTGGATTCGGAGCGAGCTCGCCGCCTGCGACGAGATGGCTCACGTCCAGGGGTCTACGTCGCCCCTCGCGCTGCACGGCCTCCACGACGTCACCGCCCATATCGGCCACCTAGCGAAGGGCGGAGTACTCGACGCGGAAGCTCTGCTTGCCCTCGCCAAGAACATCGGCGTCGCGACCCGTATTCGCGCTTTCCTCGACAAGCTACACGTCCAGGACGCCTACCCGGAGTTGGCGCGCCGCACGTGTCTGCTCGTCGGGTTGCCGGCGGCGTTGGCCAAGATCGACCGCGTCGTGGGAGAAGACGGCGAGATCCGCGACAGCGCCAGTGACGCTCTGGGACGCATCCGTTCGGAACTGCGCCGCACGCGCGACCGCATTCAGAACCATCTCGACTCCATCCTCCAGGGCACGGAATACGAGCGGGCGTTGCGGGAACGCGTCGTGACGATCCGCAACGGCCGCTACGTCATCCCCGTGAAGCAGGACTTCCGCGGCAGCGTGCGCGGGGTGATGCAGGGGCAGTCCAGTTCTGGGCTGACCGTCTTCGTCGAGCCGCTGCCGGTGGTGGAGATGAACAACGCTCTGCACGGCCTCCTCGGCGACGAGGAACGCGAGATCGCGCGCATCCTCGCGGCGACCAGCGACGCGCTCAGAGTGCATGAGCAGGACTTGCGCAGCAACGCGGACGCGCTGACGGAGTTGGACTTCCTGCGCGCGAAGGCCGGATTCAGCCTCGACTACCGGTGCCGCGCGGCGAACATCCGGGACACCGCGCACGTTGATTTAAGGGGCGCGCGACACCCACTGCTCGAGCGGCTGTTCCGTGAGGAACGCGCCAGCGGCCAGGCCGAGGACGCCCGCTCGGTCATCCCGCTGACAGTCAGTTTCGACGACGGCGCCCGAGGCGTTGTGATTACTGGCCCCAACACCGGCGGCAAGACCGTCGCACTCAAGACTCTTGGGTTGCTGGCGGCCATGACGCAGTGCGGCCTGCACATCCCCGCCGAAGAGGGAACGACGCTCGGCGTGTTCGACGCCATCTATGCGGACATTGGGGACGAGCAGAGCCTGGAACAGAGCCTTAGCACGTTCTCGTCGCACATGACGCGGATCATCCGGGTCGTGGAGAACGCGACCGCGAACACGCTCGTGCTTCTCGATGAGGTTGGCGCCGGCACGGACCCGGTCGAGGGCGCCGCGCTCGCGACGTCCATCATCGACGAACTCGTCGACCGCGGCACGCACGTGATGGTGACGACCCACCACGGCGCGCTGAAGGTGTACGCGCACGAGCACGAACGCATCATCAACGCCGCGATGCAGTTCGACGAGGCGTCCCTGGCGCCGACGTACCGCCTGATTGCGGGCACGCCGGGTAGCAGTCACGCCCTGCGCGTAACCGAACGACTCGGCATGCCGGAATCCGTCCTGGCGGCCGCGCGCGAGAGAGTCGGCAGCGGCGCGGTCGAGATGGAACGGCTCATCGAGGACGTCGACCGCCTCAGGCGCGAACTGGATGCCGAACAGCTTCAACTCCGAGCTACTCTTGAGCGGGCGGAGGCAAAGCGACTCGAACACGAGACGCGCGCCGAGGAGCTGCGCAAGAACCGCGCGGACCTGCGACGGCAGGCCTCACTGGAGGCGGACGCGATTCTCCGAGACGCGCGCGGGCTCGTGGAACGCACCGTAGGTGATCTTCGGCGCACGCAGGCGTCGAAGGAGTCCATCGCGACCGCGCACCGCGACATCGCGTCCGCGCGGGAGGGTCTGGACGGCCACGCCGAGCGCGCGGCGGATGGAGCGGCGGACACCGTTGGCAAGTTCCAGGAGGGCGACCTGGTACACGTCAAGGACATGCGGGCGGACGGCGTCGTGGTGCACGACCATGACGGCTCTGGTTCCCTACGGGTGCGCGTCGGATCGCTGACGCTCACCGTGCGCCCAGGCGAGGTCGAGCTGCGCGAGCCGTCGGACCTGGACTCGCAGTTGCCGAGGAAGTACCGCGCGCTGGCGTCGGAGAAGCGCGCGACCATCAGCGGCGACCTGCACGTCATGGGGATGCGCGCGGGCGAAGCGCTCGAAGAGGTAGACAAGTACCTCGACGACGCGACGCTCGGCGGCTTGGAGAACGTCGCGATCGTCCACGGCAAGGGCACGGGAGCCCTGCGCCGGGCGCTGCACGAGCATTTCCGCGCGCACCCGCAGGTGGGCGCGTACCGGCTCGGAGCGTTGGACGAAGGCGGCGCGGGCGTGACAATGGTTACGTTGCGCGATTGACCGCGCCGTACGAGCGAACGAGTGCGAGCACATTGACGAAGAGGGGCCGGACATGCCATCCGGTAGGATTCCGCAAGAGACGATCTCGCTGATCAGGTCGCGCGTCGACCTGGTCCGCATCGTCGAGGAATCTGGCGTCGCCCTTCGCCGGACGGGCAAGAACTTCGTCGGCAAGTGCCCGTTCCACCAGGACGACACGCCCTCCTTCTCCGTATCGCCTGACAACCAGTTCTACAAGTGCTTCGGCTGCGGCGCTGGTGGCACGGTGTTCACGTACGTTGAGCAGCGCGAGCAGATCGCCTTCCCAGAAGCCGTGCGCAAGCTCGCCGCGCGCGCCGGCATCGCGGTTGCTGAGCAAGAGGACGACCGCTCCAGCGACGAGCAGGACGTCAGCGCCGCGAACCGTTTCGCCCGAGAGCATTTCCACGAGTGGCTGATGGACGAAGAGGCGGGCAAGCCTGCCCGCGAGTACCTCCTCGGCCGCGGCATCACCGTCGAGACCATGGAGGATCTGACTCTCGGCTACGCGCCCGAGGGTTGGGACAACCTTCTCAAGGCCATGACGAGCGCGGGCTTCTCCGCCGAGGCCCTGGTGGCCGCTGGGCTGCTGCGCGAGAACGACCGAGGACGCAGGTACGACTACTTCCGCGACCGTATCATCTTCCCAATCCACGACCCGGGCGGCCGGCCGGTGGCGTTTGGTGGGCGCGCGCTCGACGACGCGACGCCCAAGTACCTCAACTCACCCGAGACGGCCGTCTACACGAAGGGCAACGTCCTCTACTTCCTGGACCGCGCGCGCCGCCCTATGCAGGACGAGCGCATGGTTCTCGTCGCTGAGGGATATATGGACGTCATCGCGCTGTACCAAGCGGGAGTGCGCAACGTGGTCGCGTCCCTCGGGACCGCGTTGTCCGACACGCACGCGCGGCTCCTGAAGCGCTACACGGACGAGGTGTGTTTCGTGTTCGACGGCGACGAAGCGGGCGTGCGCGCGGTGGAACGCGGCGCGCCACAGTTCCTGCGCGAGGGGTTCCGCACGAAGGTCGTGACGTTGCCTACCGGCAAAGACCCCGACGACTTCGTACAGGAGGAGGGTGGCGAGGCCTTCCGCGCGCGCGTGGCCGACGCCGCCTCTCTCATCGACTTCCGCCTCAACCGGCTGGCCCGCGAGCGCGACTTCGGCGACCCAGAGACGAAGGTCGCTGTCATCGCCGAAGTAGCCGACCTGCTACAGCACGTCCGCAATCCCATCGTGCTCCGCGACTACGGCGCCCGCCTGCAACGCGAGCTCGGTGTGGAAGCCGCCGACCTATGGCGCGAACTGCGGCGCCTCAAGGTCCAGATGCCATCTGGACAGGCGGATCCCGCAAACACGCAGGACCAGCGGACGAGCCCGCGCGTGGCGCTCGAGCAGCAACTGCTCACGCTTCTTATGGCCGAGCCCCAGCACATAGCGGGCGCCTTCGAGCACATCAGTCCCTTCGATTTCGAGCGCGAAGCGCACCAGGAACTGGGTAAGATACTGTGGGAGTCCGCGCGCAACGGCACGGACATCGACCCTCACGTGTTGATGGAGACCTGTTACGACGACAGCCTGCGCGAATCCATCGCGGGCATGATGACGCAGGCGCGGCCCCTGCCGAACGTGGAGGAGGAGATCAGAGACCACGTCGATAAGATGGTGAAGGACTCGTTACGCGACGCTGAACGGCAATACGTTATCAATCGTCTTGGCGAGAGCGACGCAAACGAACTCGAAGTGGCCAAGGAAATCCTGGATCTGTCCAAGGAACGGCGCGGCGGGACATCCGGGGCGGGTGGGTGAGTCAGCCTCAACCCCCAGCAGGCACATCACGAAGTTCGTTGCGGAGCGGCGTCCGGCAACAGGGAGACCAAGTCAGTATGGCAATACGCAACCAGACCTCGGGCACGGCACGGGCCTACACGCGTCGGAAGACCAGCGGAGGGAACCGTGAAGCTCTCGTCTACGAAGAGGTGGAAGAGCAAGACGAGGCCGAGGAAGAGGCCGTATTTAGCCAACTGGCCGCCGGACTGCGGGGATTCGGCATGTCCCGCGGGGACGAAGGCGGCGTCGACACCGCCCGCATTGATTTCGACCGCGTAAACGCGATGGGAGCCGGCGGGCCGGGCGAGGAGTCCAGCGACGCCGACAAAGGCGACCGCTTCCTGAGCTCCCTCCTCGAACGCGAGCCGTCCGACTGGTCCTCCGACGACCCGATAAAGGTCTACCTGCGCGAGATGGGCAAGGTGCCCCTCCTGACGAAGCAGCAGGAAGTGGCGCTCTCGAAGCAGATCGAGAAGGGCCACCACATCGTCCGGGACGCCGTGCTCGACACCCCGATGGCGCTCACGGAGATCCGCAAGCTGCTGAACGGCATGGTGAAGGAGAAGCTTCGCCCCGCCGAAGTGCTGGCGCTGCCCACGCAAAGTCGATCCGGGCGCGGCACTCGCTATATCCGCCAGGCGAAGGAGACGCTCGAGGCGCTCAACGACGCCGAGCTGTCGATCCGCGAGACCTACAGCAAGAGCAACGCGGCCGACGAGGATGCCCGTGAACGCTTCGTCGAGAACGCCGAGCAACAGCGATCCGCCGTGTCCGCGAAGCTGCGCAAGCTGAAGCTCAGCCGCGAACGCATCGGCGCCATGAGCGACGGCGTCAAACGCACGGCGTTCGAGGTGGCGCGTATGCGGCGACACCTGGCCTATATCGCCCGTGAGACGCGCCTGTCCTGCGACGAGGTCGTGGCCCTGGCTGGTCGCCCGCGCGCGCGCAGGCTGCCGGAAGGCTTCGTCACCGCGGACATCGCGCGCCTCGGCCGCGAAATCATCCAGACACGCCGCCGCATTCAGCACATCGAGCACCACCTCGGGTTCTCCGTGAACCGGCTGGAGGAGATACGCCGGCGCATCCGTCGCGGCGAGTCGCTGGCAGCGGAGGCGAAGCGCGCGATCATCGAGGCGAATCTGCGCCTGGTCGTCAGCATCGCTAAGAAATACACGGTGCGCACGCCAAACCTGATGTTCCTCGACCTCATCCAGGAGGGGAACATGGGTCTCATGAAGGCGGTGGACAAGTTCGAGTACCGACGCGGGTACAAGTTCAGCACATACGCGACGTGGTGGATTCGCCAGGCAATCAGCCGCGCCATCGCCGACCAGGCGCGGACGATTCGCGTGCCGGTCCACATGACGGAGACCATCAATAGGCTGGCGCGCATCTCGCGGCAATTCGTGCAGGAGACCGGCCGCGAGCCGACGCCCGAAGAGCTCAGCGTGCGCATGGAGTTGCCACCGGAGAAGGTGCATCAGATCATGCGCGTCGCGCAGGAGCCCATCTCGCTGGAGACTCCTATCGGCGAGGAGGAGGACAGCCACCTCGGCGACTTCATCGAGGACAAGGACGTCAAGTCGCCGGTGAACGAGACAGCGGTGTCGTTGCTCAAGGAGCAGGTCGCGGGCGTCCTCGAAGGCTTGGATCCTCGCGAGGCACAGGTGATTCGCCTCCGCTTTGGGATCGGCGACGGCTACCCTCGCACGCTCGAAGAGGTCGGGTCGGTCTTCAACGTCACGCGCGAACGCATCCGCCAGATTGAGGCAAAGGCGCTGCGCAAGCTGCGTCACCCCGTGCGGCGGCAGCGACTGCGCGGCCACTCGGATCTCTAGTCGACAGTGAAGGCAGCCGCGTTGCCGGGCCGATTCCGCGCCCGTATACTCAGGTCGGCGCCGTGGCTCGGCCGCGATGGATGTTTGGGGCAGGGCGGTGGCGTACGCACTCGTGGCATCTCGGCGCGCTTGGGTGCGCTGGGTGGTTGGGGTGGGCGCCTACGCGGCCGTTGTCGCGACTGAAGCGGCCCTGGGCGTCGGTACACGCGCCGTCACTGATGCGACGTACGTTGGCATGGCGCTAGTTGCCGCCGTTGGATGGCCGGACAGCGACGGCCGACTGCCCGGCTCGCGGGTCGCCATGGCTGGGGTCGTACACGCCGTGTTGGCTCTCCCGGTATGGGTCGTCGCCTCGGGGGCCACGGACGTAGCTCGGATCGCCTCGGACGGCGGGCGCGCCATGGCTGTCGCGACTGCCTGGGGCTACGCAATCGCCGCCGCGCCTCGCATAGGGCGGTATGTTGGCGGAGCATCGCTGCTGATGGCATTCGCGCCATGGGCGCTGCCGTCGGTGGACCTGTTGGCGTGGGCTTCGCCACCCCTGGCGTTTGCGTCGGGCGCCACCGCCACAGTCGCACACGTCGTAGTGGTGGTGCTGTTCGGCGCCGCCGCATCTCGACGTTGGACGCGCGCCAGCGTGGTCAGAACGTGACCAGGACTGTTCAGTACTAGCCGGATCGCATGATCCGTTCCGTGAAAGGGCGACAAAGGGCATGGCATTGACCGAAGACCAGGAGCCGGAAGTGGCCGAAAGCGACAGCGCGGCGGCAGGCGACGACCCGTTTCTTCCGCCGCCTCCACCACCGCGACCCACGTTCGTCGCTGAGCTCCCAACGACGCCCTTGGCCGAGGGGCGTTACGCGTATCATCAGGGCGACTACGCAACCGCCGTCGAGCAGTTGCAGGCTGTCGTGGACAGTGAGGAGTACGACGAGGAGAGCCGCATCTCGGCAGCCTACTGGCGCGCCGAGGCCCTCACGCGGCAGGACTTCTCGGCGGAGTGCATCGACCATTTCCAGTCGGTGTACGTGAAGTACGCCGGCCACCATCTCGCGAGCGCGGCCTTGCGGCGCGCCGACGCCCTACGCCTCCACTTCGACATCATCGGCGGCGCCGAGGACGAATGACCGCGCCGATAGACCTGCGCAGCGACACGATCACCAAGCCGACATCCGACATGCGCCGTGCGATGGCGAACGCGGAGGTCGGCGACGACGTGTACGGCGAGGATCCAACGGTTCGCGCGCTCGAGGAGCAGGCCGCTGCCGCCGTAGGCAAGGCTGCCGCCATGTTCGTGCCAAGCGGCACCATGGGGAACGCGTGTGCGGTCTTGACACACGCCACGGCGGGGCAGTCGGCTGTGATGGACGCCGAGTGTCACATCTATGTCTATGAGCAGGGAGGCGTGTCGGCGCTTGGTGGCATCCTGCCGCTCCTCAGCGACAACGACAGCGGCGTGCCGGCGCCCGATTTCGTGCAGGGGCATCTGGACCGTCCCGCCTGGCTGCACCCCGCCGTCGGCGTCGTGTGCGTCGAGAACACGCACAACCGACGCGGCGGCAGCGTTGCCCCACAGACGGACATCGGCGACCTGCACGCGGTCACGTCGGCGGCGGACGTCCCGCTCCACATGGACGGCGCGCGCGTGTTCAACGCGGCAGCGTACCTTGGCGTGCCTGTCGCTGACATCGCTCATCAGGTAGACTCGATACAGTTCTGCCTGTCGAAGGGACTGTGCGCGCCCGTTGGCTCGATCCTTGCTGGCTCAGACGAGTTCATCACGCGCGCGCGCGCGATGCGGCGTCGGCTTGGGGGAGCGATGCGTCAGGCAGGCGTTATCGCGGCGGCCGGACTAATCGCTCTCACCGAAATGCCCGCACGGCTACACGAGGATCACGAGAACGCGACGTACCTCGCCGAGCAGTTGAGCCAGGTCGAGGAGCTGGCGGTCGATCCGGCGAGCGTGCAGACGAACATCGTGATCGTGCGCACCGACGGCGTAGGGGCAGACGCAGGGCGTGTCGTCGAGCGCTTGCGAGAGCGAGGCGTGCTGGCGAGCGTCTACGGGCCGACAATGCTCCGATTCGTCACGAACCGCGACGCGTCGCGCGACAGAGTCAAGGAGGCGTCGGCCATCGCGCTGCGGCTCTTCGAGGAGATTGTCGAGGACAGCAAGGGAGCGGCGTCGTGAAGCAAGCTATGCCGGTGGTATCGATAGCCTTGGTCGTTCTGGCGTTCATCGCCGGGCGCGTCACGTCTGGTGGCGGTGGCGGAGATCGAGACTACCAGAACTACTACGTGAACGCCGCGCAGGCGTACGATCTCGCCGTGCGTACGGACTCGCCTCCCGCTGACGCCAACGACCCAGAGCGGTGGGCGCAGGTGCTGGCGCTGTACCGCCGAGTCTTCGATACGTACGCTGACAGCGAATACGCCGACGACGCGTTGTTCGCCATCGCCTCGCGCATCGACGTAGAGGACCAGGCGGACACCGCATTCGCCCTCTATCGGCGCATACTCAACGACTACCCGGACAGCGAGCACGCCCCGGACGCTCTGAACGCGATCGGCGTCGCCCTGTTCCAGCGGCAGGAGTACGACCGGGCGCTCGTCCTCTTCGACCGTTTCCTCCGCGAGTACCCGTCGTCGCCCTTGTTGGAAGACGTCACTCTGAGCCATGCGGTGTGTCAACTCAAGCGCGCGGCGTTCGACGACGCGCTGGCTGAGCTGGCGCAGTTCTCAGAGGACTTTCCGCTCACGGACAAGCTGCCTGCCGCCATGTTCTATCGTGGCGTGATCTTCCATGAGCGGCAGCAGTTCGAGTCCGCGCGCACGCAGTTCCGCAACCTCATCGAGATCGCGGACGCGGAGTACGCGCCGGCATCTCAGTTCAACATCGGGCAGACGTACTTCGACGAGCGGCAGTTCGCGCAGGCCATCGAGGCGTACGAGGCCACGATGGAGCTGTACCCCGACACCGAGTTTGCCGAGGAGTCCGCGTTCCGCATCGGGTGGGCGTCCGAGCGCATGCAGGAATACGAAACGGCGGTCGCGGCGCTGCAGGCGGCCATCGGCAAGCACCCGAACAGCAAGAACGCGCCCGCGGCGCAGGTCTTCATGGCGCGGATATACCTGGACGGCCTGGACATGGTCGACGAAGCGGTCACGGCGTACCGAGCCATCGTCGACGGCGCCATGTCCGTCGCCGCCATTGAGACGGACGCGCGCTCGGCATACGACGTGCAGCGCAACGCCCAATACCAGATCGGCAGGATATACCAGGACCGACGTGACCCGCGCGCCATAGACGAATACGAGGCCTTGCTGAGGCAGTTCCCCGAGGAACACTCGAACCCATCGCACGGGTCCAACGAGATCGACGAGGCGTACATCCTGGAGCTGCGCGCGGACACGTCCGCGTAGTTCCTCGACGCCGTATCAGCTATCGCGTCTGCCCTCCGACATCCTCGGGGGGCATTTCATGTTAGGGAATACGCACACGTGGAACGCACACTAGTTCTCTTGAAGCCCGACGCCGTGCAGCGAGCGCTCGTCGGTGAAATCCTGGGCCGCTTCGAGGCCAAGGGTCTGAAGATCGTCGGCATGAAGATGTTGCACGCCGATGAGGCGTTGGCGCGCCGACACTACGCCGTGCACGTTGACAAGCCGTTCTTCCCGGTACTGCTCGCCTTCATCACGTCTTCGCCGCTCATCGCGGTCGCCTTGGCAGGCGAGAACGCCATCGCGCGCGTTCGTACGCTCGTGGGCGCGACACGGCCCGACGACGCCCTTCCAGGCACGGTCCGCGGCGACTACGCCGCGCACACGACCCTCAACCTGATACACGCGTCCGACGCCCCGGACACCGCGGCGGCGGAGCTGGACGTCTTCTTCTCCCCGGATGAGCTCTTGGAATACGACCGAAGTGACGCAGCGTGGTTGGGCTCGGCCGGGTAGGGCGCCTCGTCGGTCTCGTCGCCCTCGCGGCGGTGGCGACCGCGAGCGCCACGGCGCAGCAGCTGCGGCTGGAGCTCGCCCCAACCGAGGTGGCCCTTGACGACGTGGTGGCGGCCGTCGTTCGGCTGGTCGGCGCCACGACCCCCGACATCACGCAGCCCGTGCTGAGCAGCGACGGCTTCGTCGCGCAACGACTGGCGCCGACCCAGGGACGACAGACACCCGACGGGCGTCAGTGGCGCTTCTTGCTCGTCCCTGTCGAGATCGGCCCAACGCGAGTTGAGGCCACACTGGACCACGGAGGCTTGGTCCTAACGGCGTCCGTCGAGGCGCGCGTGACGGGGCGCGTCGGCGGGGAGAGCTCCTCTGCGGCGGTAAGCGACGACATCACGGGCCGACGCTTCGTCACGGCCACTGTCGACAACCCGTCCGCGTACGTTCACGAGCAGATCACGTACCGCTTCCGGTACTACTTCGAGAACTGGTTGCCCACCGGCGAGTCACCCCAATACGGGCTGCCGTCGTTCGATGGGTTCGCGTCAAGGCCCGCCGGACAGTCCCCAGCGGACGAAGGCGCTCGCGTGCGCATAGACGGCAGGGACTACTTCGTGGAGGAGATCGTACGCGCGCTCTTCCCTATCGTCAGTGGCGAACTGGAGATTGGGGAGACGCGACTCGTCCTCCCCCGCGTGGTCGACGGCGCGCGCGACCTGAGGACGGA
Source organism: uncultured bacterium (assembly GCA_964473525.1). Taxonomy (GTDB): domain Bacteria; phylum Poribacteria; class WGA-4E. The sequence goes on along the minus strand of CAYYPK010000002.1, from coordinate 150,539 downwards.
AGGGGTGACCGTTGTCGTGCGCCCGCTGCCCAGCCCCGCCCCCAGCGACTTCTCGGGGGGCGTAGGCGAATTCACCGTGTCCGCCGACCCAGCGCCGGCGGGCGCCGAAGTCGGGCAGGCGGCGCGCTTCACGCTGCGCATAGCTGGACGCGGCGACCTCGACACGTTGACGGACATACCGCCACCCACGTCGATCGCTGGCGAGATCTACGCCGGAGCCACACGCACCGACACGGACATTGTCGACGGCCAGGTAGGGGGCACGCGGATCCTGGAGTACGTCCTCGTGCCCCAGCGGCCTGGGCCGACGACCGTCGTGTTCCCTTCGATCTCGACGTTCTCTCCCGCGCGCGGAGCCTATGCGCGCGCAGAGGCCCACGAGGCGTCGCTGCGTGTGGCCGCTGCCCCGATGGCAAGGACGCCGACGGCGGCCCCCAAGCGCAGGCTGGGTGTCCCTCTGGCGGCGGCCGCCACTCTCGTCGCACTGGCGGCGGCGGCGCTTCTGATCGCGCGCCGCATCCGGGGCCGGGTGGCGGGACGACCGGAGGCCAACCGACCGCCGCGCAGCGTCAGTCAGGCGAAGACGGTGGATGCTCTGCGCGCCGTAGAACTGGGCGAGGGCCGGCGTGTGTGTCGCGAGATCGACGCCGCGTTGCGCACATACCTGGCGCACTTGCTCGACGTGGCCCCCGGGCAGGTAAACGCCGGCCTCTCGGCGACGGACACGGAGGGCGCCGCCGTCGCGGCCGCCGTGCTGGACGACTGCGGCGAAGGCCTCTACACGCCGGCGCCGCCAGACGTGGCCGCGCAGGAAGATCTGAGACGCCGCGCCGTCGACGCGGTTAAACTGATGGCTGGGGCCGCGTAGGCCCGCACGATACCAAGTAAGGAGCGCCCCATCGCCGCCCAGCCCATATCGTTCGCTGCCGTGGGACACATCTGCCGAGACGTCACCGACAGCGGCTACGTCGTTGGCGGAGCGGCAGCGTATTCGAGCATCGCCGCTCACAGTCTGGGGGCGCGTGCCCGCGTGCTTACGTCGCACGACGCCAGCTTCGAGGAGTCCCGCGCGCTACCCGCGGCCGTGTCGATCAGTGTGAAGCCGGCGGAGGACTCCACGACCTTCCACAACACGTATGACGACGGCGCGCGCACGCAGGTTCTACGCGGGCGCGGCGGGACACTCAGCGGGGAGGATGTCCCGCGCGATTGGGGTCGCTCCGACGTGCTCTACCTCTGCCCCATCGCCGACGAGGTGGAACCGACGGTCCTACAGGCCACTACCGGGAGCGTCATCGGGGTCACCCCGCAGGGGTGGTTCCGCACGTGGGACGGCGACGGCGTCGTCACCGCCAAGCGATGGAAAGACACCGAAGCCGTGCTGCCGAACGTCGACGTGTGCGTCCTCAGCGAGGAGGACATCGCGGCGTTCCCAGAAGAGCTCGACCGATTCCGCGCGCTGACAAAGCGTGTCGTGTTCACGCACGGCGCCGGCGGCGCGACGCTCTACGCGGGCGATGAGGCCCGCCACTTTCCGGCGTACGAGGCGACCCAGGTGGACCCCACGGGAGCAGGCGACGTGTTCGCGACGGCCTACCTGCTCTTCGTAGCGGCCAAGGGCGACCCGGTGGACGCGATGCGCTTCGGGAACTGCGTTGCGTCGTTCGCCGTCGAGGACATCGGCACCAGGGGAATCCCCGCCGCATCGCGTGTGCTCCAGCGGTGGGACGGGCCCCTCCCGGACGCCCTTGGCGAGCTCCTGGCAGCGGCCCCTCGGTAGCGGCCGTGCTTGTCCGGGTCGGCCTCGCGCTCCTTCAGTCGCCCGCGCACCACGCGATGCCCTGTTCCGTGATCCGCTGGAAGGCGGGCTCCTTCCACGTGTCGTTGTCGTGCCCCGACTGTAAGCAGAACACGCGCGAGTTCCGCACCTGCCGCGTCCAGGCGAGCGTCTTCATGCTCTTCTCGTGGTCGGTCTGTAGCAGAGCGTGGCTGTCTTCGCCGCAACTCGCCATAGTGTACGTCTCGTCGATCATCTCCCAGGCGTCGACGCCTGCTGTGATGGGGTGGTCGGGGTCGACGACGTCCACGCGTAGCGTCTCACCGATGTGGTACCCGAAGCCACGCTCCCGCACACCGACGAGGTCGGCCCACTCTGGCCACTCCAAGTAGGCCAGCACGGCGTGGTGCATGACGAACACCCCTTGCCCACGCTCCAGGGCGTCCACCAAGGCGGCGCGTTCGCGGCTGTCCTCGGCGGGGGTCTCCTGGTGGAAGTTGTAGAACAGCACGACGTCGTAGTCAGCGCGCGCGCGGCCGGCGTCCACGACGAAGTCCTCCAACGTCTGGATGTAGGCGTCCACCGACGCCATGCCGCGGAACAGACGGTGGAAGTTCGGGACGTCGAACGCGTGGTGGCCTGTAACAACCGCTACTGTCGTCTTGCCGTCGCTGTCGAACGCGCTCATCGCAGGTACTCCATGTTGCGTCGCGGGTCACCTCGGGGCTCGTGCGTGGCCATGGGCGGGCCCGGTCTTGGTCGCTTCTCTACTCGGGCGCCGGTGCGAATCGGAGGATCTCGGCGGCGTTTCCACCCATCAGCCGACGCATCGTGGCGTCCCCGACATCCCCCAGCGTGCGTGGGAGAATGTCGACTATATCCGCGTAGCCGGGGTCGTCGGCGATCCACGGGTAGTCCGACGCCCACATCGCGCGCCGATCACCGAACGACCCCACCAAGCCCCTGGCCCATGCCGCCTTGTCCTCGTAAGGGTAATCGCCGTCGCTAAAGGCGTACTGGCCGGACAGGAGGACCGACACGTTTTCGTACTGCGAGAGCCGCCAGGATGAGTGGCCAGCGGGGTTATACGAAGGCGTCGTGATGTGCGGCCGCCCGTTCTCGTCGACAGTAAGCCGCCCCTCGCCCGGGCATATGCCCAGGTGGTTCAGCACTACCCGAACCGTCGGGAACGCCTCGACCATGTACGGCAGCAGGTGGGCCTCCGCAGCGCCGATGTACAGCCACAGCACGTAGTCGTTCCTCGCCGCGCACTCCCAGATGGGAGTAGCGGCGACCGCGCCCAGGTCGAACGTCTCGAACGGGTCTGTCGGCCCGCCGAGCTCCCGCAGCCGGAAGCCAATGATGCCCGTGTCGTCGGCGAGGCCACGCATGTGTCGATCGACGTCCGCGCAGTCGCCTGGGATGAGCCCAATCCCGACGAACCGTCCTGGGTGCTCGCGCAGACACCGCGCCAGGTACGCGTGGTGCGCGACCTCACCGCCTCCGAGCTGCACCAGCACCGCCTGATCGATGTTGCTCTCGGCCATTGCTCCCAGCAGACCCTCGACCGAGGCCTCGCTGTCAGCTGGGAATTGGTCGGTCACCTCGCGGGGGAATTCGGGCGTCGCCTTCGCGTAGACGTGCACGTGCGCGTCGATTCGTCTTGCCATCATGCTGTTCCCAGCAGTTGGCGTCGCTCTGGCGAGAGCCGATCCGCGATGTGCGCGTACCGCGCTGGGTCGCGCCGGGCCTCGGTCGCGCGCTCGTAGATGAGGATGATCGACTTGCGCGGCGTGCTGGTGGTGTTCTGCATGGGCGTGTGCCACCCGTAGGCGTTGAACATGACTGCCGTGCCAGCCTTGCCCGGGAACGTCACGGCGCCAGGCATCGACCGAGTGTCCTGCGGCCGGCGCCGCAGCCCGGGCTCCTCGCGGTGGCTTCCAGGCACGAACGCGAACTCGCCACCGTCGGTTGGGACGTCGTTGACGTAGATCTGCACCTTGATGTGAAGCGGGTTCGTGCGGCCGACATCGGGATGCCAGGAGCAGTAGGCGAGCGGCCACACCGGCACGGTCCTCACCTGGGCGGCGAGGAAGAGCAACTCGCCCTCCGTGAACGCCAGCAGCCGGTCGTAGTATCCGGCTCCGTCCACCAAGTCGAGGAAGGCGTCGTCCTTCGCGAGCGCGTCCGGCACGTCGTAGTAAGTTCCGGCCACGCTGCCCGCGGCCACGCGCTCCAGCCACTCGTCCTTGCAGCGCGCCGCCCATGTGTCGAACGCCGCTTGCAGGCGCGCGAGCGGCCGCCCGGTCAGGGCGTCCGGGAGCAGGATATACCCGTCCTCGTCCCACTGCCTGGCTTCCGCGGCGGTTGGCCCGTTCGTCGGCTCTGTGCGCGCCATATCTCCTCCTTACGCGGCCGCGCCGTCACGCGTCGCCGTCCTGACGATACGCCTATCCTGTGTCCATGCGTCCCGGTAGTACGTCGTTGGGTGCATTTCGTCTTTGAGCGCCGCCATGCGCTCACGCAGTTGGTCTCTGCGTCTGTGCAGCAGCGCCCGACTGGCCGCCCCGTCCGCGAGGTTCCGCTGCTGCAACGGATCGTTGACGTTGTCGTACAGGTGCTCGCGGTTCCCTTCGCGCTCGACGGCGTACGTGTAGCGGGTGTCACGAAGCGCGCGCCACTCGTCACCGTCCAGCCACTGATACGTGTGACCCATGCCCTGCATGAACGCCGCCTCTGGGTCGGGCCCGGCGAGCCCGCGCGCGTGATGGGCCAGGTCCATGCCCTCCACCGAGTCGGGGACGTCCATGCCAAGCAGGCTCAGTAGCGTCGGCATGATGTCGGGCGTGTTCAGGCAAGCGTCGACCTCGCCCGCGCGGGTCACGCCTGGCAGTCGCATGAGGTACGGCACCCGCGCGGCCTCTTCGTAGAATATCTTCTTGGCGATCCGGCCGTGCGCGCCAAACATCTCGCCGTGGTCCGAGGTGAAGACTACCAACGTGTTCTCCGCCATCCCGAGCGCGTCCAGCCCCGACAGAAGCCTACCGAAGTTCCAGTCGAGGTTCGCGACCATGGCGTGGTAGACCTGGCGCCACTGAGGGATGTTGGGGTGCACGTTCGCTCGCCACCACGGGCGGTCCATGTTGGGCGACCAGTACTCCGCGGAGCCCTCGCGGTACGTCGCTGGGTAGCCGAAGTCGCGGTCGCGAAACACCTCGGCGCCTTCCGGCGGCGCGTTGTCCCACGTCCACGGGTCATGGGGCGTGCCGTAGTTCAGCACGGCCGCGAACGGGGTCGCTCCGTCCGACTCGGCCAGCCGCGTCAGGAGCATGTCGGTGTGCACATCCGGTTCGTAGCCGTCCACCTCGTGGCGTTCGAACTCGTCCTCGTAGTAGAACGCGGTGTAGTAGCGATGGTGGAAGTTGTACGACGCCCAATATCCGTCGAATCCAAGGCGGTGGGGCCCCGGCGGGCAGTACTGCTCCTCGGGGCTGTGATCGCGCCCGTATAGATGCCATTTGCCTATGTAGTGCGTGTCGTAGCCCGCGGCGTGCAGCACGTGACCGAGCGCGTCGGGGTCGGGCAGGCAGCGCAGCTCGTTGATGGCCATGCCGGTGCTGCTGGGGTACTTGCCGGTGAAGAGGCTGTTCCGGTACGGCCCGCACACTGGGTACACGGACACAGCGTTCTCGAAATCCACCGATTCCGCTGCGAACGCGTCGATGTTGGGCGTCGCTCCTGCCGGCGACCCGGCGTAACCGCAGGCGTCGCGTCGCAGCTGGTCTGCTAGCACGAAGAGCAGGTTGGGACGGGTCATGCGCGAGGCCGCAGTGTGTTACGTCTAACCGGAGGCTCGGCTAACATAGCCAAAGCAGGCCCGGCCGTCAATCGGCGGCCCGTTGTGACACCCGATGTGACACCGTCCAGCGAGGAGCAACCACCGGTGCGTGAAGCGGTCCTAGTGACGGGCGGGGCGGGCTATATCGGGGCTCACACCGTTCGACGGCTACTCGAAGACGGTCGACGCGTGGTCGTGTTCGACGACCTGTCCACCGGCCGTGTAGAAGCCACGCAGCTCTTCTCACACGTGTACGGCCCGGAGCGATTCCTCTTCGCGGAAGGCAGCCTGCTGGACGCGCCAGCGGTCGAGGCGCTGTTCAGCGAGCACGACATCGCAGGCGTCATCGACTTCGCGGCGCGGAGCATCGTCTCCGAGTCCCAACGCGACCCCAGGCTCTACTTCGAGCAGAACGTGCTCGCGTTCCAGAATCTGCTCTCGGCGTGCCCCGGGCTGCCGTTGGTGAAGTCGTCGACCGCATCGACGTACGGTAACCCTCCGTCCGCGGCGATGCCTCTCAGCGAGGAGTACCAGGCCCTCGCCGCGAACGACCCACGCTACGACAAGAGCCAACTGGACGGAGCCGCCGAGCCCCTCCAAACACTCCTCGACTGGTACGCCAGTGAGGCCGGCGGCGCGGGCGTCGACGATGTCGCGTTGCGCATACCCACAAGCGTCTACGGCGTCACGAAGGCGATGGACGAACTGATGCTGCGCGGCCGCCTGGCGGCAGGACGCGGCCCGTACACCGCTCTGCGCTACTTCAACGCGGCGGGCGCCGACGATTCGCGGCTGATCGGTGAAGACCACAGCCCAGAAACGCACCTCATCCCGATCGTGCTCCAGGTGGCTCTAGGTCGTCGCGACGCGCTGACGATGTACGGAACCGGCTACGACACGCCCGATGGAACCGCCGTCCGTGACTTCGTGTCGGTCAGTGATCTGGCGCGCGCGCATATCCTCTCGCTTGACAGCCTGCTCGCGGGCGGGTCGAGCGCCACGTACAACCTGGGGTCAGGCGAGGGACACACGGTAGGCGAGATCGTCGAGGCCGCCCGCGCGGTGTCTGGGCACGCCATACCCACGGTGAACGGGCAGCCGCGCGCTGGGGATCCGGAACGGTTGGTGGCCGACTCCTCCAAGATACGCGAGGAGCTAGGTTGGACGGCGAACCCCTGCTTCGAGGACGTCGTCGAATCCGCCTGGCATTGGCATCGCCTGCACCCGCACGGGTACCGAACGCCACAGGAGGAGCGGTACAACCCGTTCTGGGCGCGCTGGGTCAACATTGCCGCACACAGGCGTAGTCGGCCGTGGAGCGGCGAGACCCAGGCGCTGGAGGCAGCGGCGATCCCAACGCACGACCCGGACTGCTATCTGTGTCCCGGCAACACGCGCGTCAGCGGAGAGACGAACCCGGATTACACGTCAGTCTGGAGCTTCACGAACGACTTCCCGACGCTCACGGAGACCGCGTACGAGGTAGCCCACGAGGACGGGCCGTACCGCGCGCGGACGTCGCAGGGGCTCTGCGAGGTCGTGAACTACAGCCCAGACCATTCACAACGACTGTCCCGCCTCGACGCGGACAGCGTCGTCGCCCTCGTGGACGCGTGGGCGGACATCTACGCGAGAGTCGGCTCCCGCGACGACATCGCCTACCCGCTCATCTTCGAGAACCGCGGCACGATCATGGGCAACTCGCAGCCCCACCCGCACGGGCAGGTGTACGCGTATTCGACGATACCCGATCTCATCGTCGCTCCGCAGATCGCGGAATTCGCCCGTTACCGATCCGCCGCGAACGGCGCGTGCTTCGTGTGTGACGCCGCCCGGTCAGAAGTCGCGGACGGGCGTCGTGTTCTGACGTCGGACGACCATGTCACCGCGTTCGTCCCGTACGCGGCGCAGTACCCGTACGATGTCATCGTGACACCAAACCGGCACGTCGCCAGCCTGCTGGACCTTGATCGCGACGAACGGCGTTCGCTCGCCCATGCCTTGCTGCACGCGTTGACAGGCCTCGACGGTCTCTTCGACGCTCCGTACCACTACTCACTGGCGCTCGTGCAGGCGCCAACAGACGGCGTAGACTACGGGTACCACATGCAGGCGCACATCACGTCGCTCCTGAGGGGGCCGGGACTGCGCAAGCACGTCGTCGGCGCGGACATCTTCGGTCGGCTGGTGAATCCCTCGGACCCAGATGTCGCCGCCGAAGAGATAAGGTGGGCGGCGAGACGCCCACAGGTGGATACGTCGTAGCGCCGCGCGGCGCCAGAACTCTCGACAGGCTCCCAGCGCGCCGACGGCAAGGAGGAGACGATGACAGTACCAGACCGCGCTGCGGAAGCCTTCCAGAGCCAGTTCGCGTCGGCGCCGGACTTCGTCGTCCAGGCCCCGGGCCGCGTGAACCTCATCGGCGAGCACACGGACTACAACGACGGGTTCGTATTCCCGGCAGCCATCGACCGGTGCGTGGCGCTGGCGTGTCGGGCGCGGGACGACAGCCGGGTAAGGATCCACGCCACGTCGTTCGGGGAGACGCTCGAACTCGACGCAGCGACGACGCCAACCCGCGCCGCTACGTGGATCGACTACCCGGCTGGCGTTGTCGACCAGTTCCAGCGGGCGGGCCACACCTTGCCCGGCTTCGACGCCGCACTCGTTGGCGACGTGCCGGTGGGCGCGGGGCTAAGCAGCTCCGCCGCGGTCGAGATCGCGACCGGCGCCGCCGTCCTCGAGCTCACCGACATCGACATGTCCATGCCGGACCTGGCCCTGCTGGGGCAGCGCGCCGAGAACCAGTTCGTCGGCGTCAACTGCGGCATCATGGACCAGTTCGTCTCCGCCAACGCGGTCGAGGGGCACGCGCTCTTCCTGGACTGCCGGGACCTGTCGTTCGACCATGTGCCGGTGGGCGACGGAGACGCGCGGATCGTGATACTCAACTCCGGCGTGACCCGCGGCCTCACGGACTCCGGCTACAACGAGCGGCGCGCCGCGTGCGAGCGCGGAGTGGCGCGTCTCGCCGCCGTCTCCGGGCAGAGCATCTCCGCGCTGCGAGACGTGTCGCCCGCGCTGCTCGCGGCGCATTGGGATCTGCTGGACAAGGAAGATCACAAGCGGTGCCGACACGTCGTGAGCGAAATTGACAGAACCCGCGAAGCCGTTACGAAGCTGCGCGCATCGGACCTTGCCGCGTTCGGCGCTCTGATGAACGCCTCGCACGACAGTCTGCGCAACGACTACGAGGTGAGTGGCCCGGAGCTGGACGCCCTGGTCGCCATCGCCCGCGACGTGGATGGCGTGTACGGCGCGCGGCTCACCGGCGCGGGATTCGGCGGCTGCGCGGTCGCTCTCGCCCACGCCGACTCGGTGCAGGAGCTCACCTCAGCCGTGAGCGCGCGCTACTCCTCCCGGTCGGGCGTCGAGGCCGAGGCGTACGTGTGTCGGGCGGTGGCTGGCGCTGGTCGCGTGGCGTAGGCCGGCTGGCGGGCGCGAGGAGGATGTATGCTGAACGACGCCGAGCGCGACAGCTTCTCAGAGGATGGGTACGTCATACGCCGTGGGGCTCTCACGGGCGAACAGCTCGCCGCATACAGGGATGCCGTCGATCGAGTGACCGCGCGGTGCGAGGAGCCAGGCGGCTACGCCGACGTGCGAAGGGGCGCGGGACGGCAGATCTGGGGCGTGAACAACATCCTGCACCCCGACATCCGAGAGCCCGCGCTGCTGGCGTCCCTCGGTGAGCCGGAGATCCTCGGCGTCATCGCCGATCTCGTTGGGCCGCAGCTACAGCACCACCTGTGCACGCTTCTGGTGAGCCCTGTCGGCCTGGCATACGCGATCCACTGGCATCGCGACACATCGTTTGACGTCGACGTCGAGGAGGCGGGTCTGCGGGCCATGCTCCGGAACCACGTTCAGCTCAACGGCGCGCTTCGTCGCGACCACTGTCTGTCGATCGTGCCAGGCAGCCACCGCCGCCCGCTTACCGACGGCGAGCGAGCGGTGCTGGCGGACGACCCCAACGGCGACATGCCCGGCGAGATGGTGGTCGCGTTGGAGGCGGGAGACATCGTGTTCTACAACTCCAACCTGCTGCATCGGGGCGCGTGCGGCCCGGACGAGAATCGGCAGACGCTGCACTACGCAGTACACGCGTATCATCCCGACACCCCGACGGGAGGCCCGCAGGCGCAGCCGTGGTTGACGGACCCCTCCTTTCTTGACACGCTCCCGGATACGCTCCGCGACCTGTTCGCCAACTGGCTCCGCTGCGGCTAGCGCCGACACTCGCGAGCCACCGGAGGAACGCACATGTCCGCGCGCCGACTCGCCCTCTTGGGCGGCGACCCCGTCCAGCCTCCAGGTCAGGATCCGCACCCTCGGTTCACCGCCAAAGCCGTGCAACGTGTGTCGGAGTTGCTGGAACGCGGTCATACCGTGGGACTCAATAAGAACGACCCGATCATCCGCGAGGCCGAGGAGGCCATCGCGCGGTGGCAAGGGAGCTCGCACTGTCTCGGGACGTCGTCGGGCCATGGCGCTCTTCAGGCGGCGCTGGCGGGACTCGAGGTGACCGGCGGCGACGAGGTCATCACGACTCCGTACACGTGGGGCGCGTCGACGTCGTGCATCCTGCACAACGGCGCCCTACCGGTGTTCGCGGATGTGGATCGCGAGACCGGCCTGCTAGACCCGGCATCAGTCGAGGCGTCCGTCACGCCGCGGACGCGCGCGGTTCTTGCCGTCCACATCTACGGGCAGGCGGCGAACATGACCGCCATATGCGAAGTCGCCAACCGTCACGGTCTGAAGGTGATTGAGGACGGCAGCCAGGCCCACGGCGCGCTCCACAGAGGCCGCAAGGTGGGCACGTTCGGCGACGCCTCCGGCTTCTCTTGCATGGGCGGCAAGCTCCTCGCCTCGACGGAGGCGGGCTACCTGGTCACCGACGACGTGGACGTGTATTGGCGGGCGTCGATGGCGTGTCAGCACATGGGCCGCGCGCCGGAGGCCGGTTTCCCGGACGAGTTGCGCCCACATGTGGATTCGCTCGTCTACACGTACCGGCTGTCCACGCTCAACGCCGCGCTGCTAGCCGAGCAACTGCAGAAGCTGGACGACGAGATCGACGGGCGCCGCGTGAGCGCGGCGACGTTCGGACGCGCGCTCGCCGGCCTTCGTAGCGTCTCGATACCGACCTACGGAGATGGTGACGAGCCCGCCTACCACATGTTGACGATGAACTTCGACCCGGACAGCTCGGGCGTTTCCCGCAGTACGTATTCCGCCGCGTTGCGCGCCGAGGGCGTGTCGGCATCCCCGTACGTGCCCTCCCCGATCTCCAAGTGGAGCCGTCTGAACCCAGACGCAGGCGGGCCGAGAACCATGTGGGACGACGCGGTGCGCCGCAGCGGCCGCGACTACGCCGCCACGGAGCTGCCCAACTGCGAGCACAAGATCGCGCACAGCCTCGAGATGGGGTGGAACTACATCGCGCCGGACGAGGAGCGCATGCTGCGCGTGGCGGACGCGTTCCATAAGGTCGAGGAGAACCTGGACGCCCTCAGGGATCACGAAGCGGCGTCGTGACGGACCCAGCAGCGTCCGCCTCGTCACCCATCGCGGTGGCCGCAAGCGTCGGCGGGACGAAGGTGGCGTGCGGCGCCGTCAGTAGCGACGGCGGCCTTGTCGTTTCCCGTCCGCCCCTGCCGACGCCGCGCGACGAGCAAGAGACCATCTCCCTCGTAGCGGCCGAGGCGCGCGCGGTGGCCGGCGCCGTCGGGCGGCCCAACGTGTACGGCGTCGGCGTGAGCTACCCAGAGTGCGTCCCACCGCCACCTTCGTTCGCCGCCGATGGTCCGCACGCGCCACACCCGTTGGCCGCGCGGATCACGTCAGCCCTGCGAGACGCGCTGGGCGCGGACACGCGTGTGGCCGTCCTGCACGACGCGGCGGCGGCCGTGCTCGGTGAAGTGGAGAAGCGTGGGACGGCGCCGGGCGCCATGGACGCGACGTTCATCGTGTGGGGCACCGGCGTGGCGAGTGGGGTCGTGCGGCGAGGAGAGCTCTACTGGACCGACCCGGTGGTGGGGCACATGGTCTCCGAGGCGGGCGGGCTAGTCGTGCGCACCGCAGACGGTCGCTACGAGTTTCGAGAGGCTTCGGGCTGGCCGCGTCTGGCGCCCTCCGAGCAGTCGATGGACCGACGGCTGTGCGGGCCGGCTTTGGCGCGGCGCGCGCGCGTCGTGGACCCCGACTGGGCGCCGCACGAGGCGCCGGGCGAGCCGGTGCTAGCTCTCGTCAACGCGGCCGCGCGCGCCGGGGACGTAGCGGCGCGGAAGTTCATCACGGAGGCCGGGCGCGAATTCGGGCACGCCTTGGCCGCGTTCATCCACTACTGGAAGGTCGTGCGGCGGGAGAGCTTTGCCGACCGCGTCGTCGTCGGCTCTGGCGTTGTGCGGATGGGTGACAGCCTCGGCTCGGACTCCCACCCCGCGCTACAGGAAGCCGTGCGCGATGGCGCCGAGGAGGCGCTCGCCGATAGGGGCGTTGACTACGGCAGGGAGGCGATCGTCATCTCGACGCTCGGCCACGAGAGGGAGTTCCTGGCGTTCACGCCGCCGTGGCCGAGCACAAAAAGTGGTAGCGGCACGGGGAATCGAACCCCGGTTTGATGGCTGAGAACCACCCGTCCTAACCCCTAGACGATGCCGCCACCGGGTTACTCGAACGCCGAAATTCTGCACCGGGCGGCATCGCGCTGTCAAGCCCAATGCCAACTCGCGCGCGCCAGATCGCCCGGATCGACAACCCCCACCTCGTAAGGCACGAGACGGTAACCGAAGCGGTGGACGCCCGCCGGGAGACGGTACCGCTCGAGCGTGTCGGGGCCACAGCTCGCGCCTCCTAGGCCTCGTTGGTGAATGTCCAGGCACACAATCACCTCGGCGCGTGGCTCCAACTGGTGCGTGTGGGTCGCCCGGTAGAGGTCGTCGGCCTTGAAGTGACTCGCCGTGAACTCCAGCGGCTCGTCAGGCGCCACCAGCAGCCCGCGCGCGGCGCTCTCCAGTGCGAACCACCGGGTGTCAGCGTGGCAACCGTGCTCCTGAGGAACGACGTAGGGGACATATTGGTCGGCGACGGTGGACGCGTACCGACCTAGACGCGCGCCAGACTTGCGGTCCCAGTACGACTCGTGAGGACCTCGGCCGTACCAGAGGAGGCGGTCGAAGCCGGCTGGCAGCGTGAACGTGACGCCGACCCTCGCCGGGTCTGCGAACGCGGCCGGCAGATCGATGCGCTCAGAGACGTGCAACCCGCCACACGCGGTCGCCGTGCAACGCTGCTCGTGTGTCACCACGTGTCCCAACGCGCCGCCGACATACCGCCGGTTGAGGATGACCGCGGAGCCGTCCTCTTCGGCGCCGTCTGTCGAGGCATCGGCTACTGCGAGGGCGTTCGCGCCCCCTTTTAGCCACCGACCCAGAGCCTTGCCGGCCTGCCCCGACCACTGCTTGATTCCGTCGTTGTCTACCGGCGCGCGCCATAGGTTGAGCGTCGGCCCGGCCTCCAGAACGGCGATGTCCGCCAGCGACAGCGAGGCTAACACGCCATCGGGGGCGAACGTCGCGGCCGTATCGCTGACTCGGAGCGTGACAGGGCCGTCGCCGTGCCGGAGCGCGCCGCTGGCTGGGCGCGTGTCACGGTCATGGTCCAGCGAGGGCAGCGCCGCCTGCGACCACGCGACCTCGTGCCCTGCAGAAGCCCACGACGCGTCCTCCGCAAGCGCGAAGCTCACCGTCAGGGTACGCTCGCCCGGGGCGTCGACGGGTTCGAGAGGCAGGCGCACCGTTTCGCTACACCCAGGCCCGGCGCTGAGCGCAGGTAGTTCGCCGGTCGCACGCGTCGCCCCGTCGATGGACAGCTCCCATTGTGCTCGCAACCACGTCAGATCCCTGAAGTAGTCGCGGTTCTCGACCACGATGGCTCCGCTGGCGTCCACGGACGTCACCTCGACGGGCTGGGCGAGCTTCTTGATTTCTTGCATCGCCGGGTGCGGCGTGCGGTCCGGCCAGACCATGCCGTTGATGCAGAAGTTCCTGTCGTTGGGCTCGTCCCCGAAGTCGCCGCCGTAGGCCCAGTATTCGCGCCCGCGTTCGTCTGTCTGTCGGATGCCCTGGTCCACCCAGTCCCATATGAAACCGCCCTGTAGGCCGCGATGCTCGCGGATGGCCTCCCAATACTCCTTGAGGTTGCCGCTGCTGTTCCCCATCGCGTGGGCGTATTCACACGTTATGAGTGGGCGGTCGTCGTCCGTTGTTGTCGCCCATTCCACGAGCCCCTTCACCGACGGATACATCGGGCAGATGACGTCGGTAATCGCTTTGCCCTCTGCCCATCGGTTCCACCTAATCCCTCCCTCGTAGTGGATGGGCCGCGTCGCGTCATATCCCCGGAGCCACCCGGCCATGGCGTCGTGGTTCGGCCCGTACCCGCTCTCGTTCCCAAGCGACCACATTATGATCGACGGGTGGTTCTTGTCCCGCAGCGCGAGCCGCATGCCTCGATCCAGGAACGCGGCAGCGAACCGCGGGTCGTGCGCGAGTTCGCTCTCGTACGCGTGCGTCTCGACGTTAGCCTCGTCTATCACGTAGAGACCATGCTCGTCGCAGAGGTCGTACCACACCGGGTCGTTCGGGTAGTGCGCGGTGCGAACGGCATTGAAGTTGTGCTGCTTCATCAGCCGGATGTCCGCGAGCATGCCCTCGCGTGTGACGGCTTTGCCCAGCCTGTCGTCGTGGTCGTGTCGGTTCACGCCATTGAGGATGACGGGAGCGCCGTTGATGAGCAGCTCGCGGTCCTGCACTTCGATATCGCGGAAGCCTATGCGGGTTGACGTGCGCTCAACGACCGCGCCGGAAGCGTCGACGAGGGAGACGACGAGCGTGTAGAGCGTGGGCTCTTCGGCGGACCACGGCGACACCTCTCCCGCCTCGGCGCGCAGGCGAACGACCTGCGGGGGCTCCCACGGTCGGCCGTGTCCGTCGCGACCCTCGAGGGGCTCGTCGAAGATCGGGTCGCCCGCGCGATCGTACACGTTCGCGCGGACACTCCATCCCTCGTGGCGTGTGCGGCGTGGGCCGATGACGATGTCCACGTCCAGTGTCCCAGAGGACGAACCCCGTGCGAACACGTCGGCGATGTAGGTGGCGGCCGTGCTGTAGAGGTACACGTCCCGGTGGATGCCCGCCATCCACCAGTGGTCCTGGTCCTCCAGGAAACTCCCGTCAGACCACCTAATAACCACAGCGGCAAGCACGTTGTCGCCTGCGCGGACATGCTCGGTGATGTCGTATTCCGCAGGGAGTCGGGAGTCCTTGCTCAACCCAACGAACGAGCCGTTCACCCACAACGCGAGCACGCTCTCGACGCCTCCGAAGTGGATGACCACGCGTCGTCCAGTCCAGGAGGCCGGCACGTCGAAGCGCTTCTGGTAGACGCCCGTCGGGTTGTCGTCCGGCACACAGGGCGGCGGGTCAGCGAACGGCATCGCGATGTTCGTGTAGTGTGGCCGGTCATACCCTTGCATGGTCCAGTTGCCCGGAACGGCCACGGTGTCCCAGCCGCTGCTGGCGCCCACCGTCAGCCATTCGGCGTCAACTTCCCCGGGCGCTGCGGCGAGACGAAACTCCCACGGTCCGTTCAGCGAGCGGTACCATAGCGTGCCCTCCGGCTCGCCGCGGCGCGCTTCGGCGTCGGTCGGGTAGGGGTACAGAGTGCCGCGCGCCGGCAGGTCGTTGAGACGTGTCAGCTCGGGTTTCTCCCACAGCCGGGACGATACAAGAGCCCGCAAGTCCATCGACGTGTCCTATCTGGTGTGCGTTCGCGTGGAGCTGTCGGCGGAGGCGCGCGTTCACTGGGCGAGAAGGCCGCGCATGTAGTCGACACTGGCGCGGTCGCGCGCGAATTGGTCGCCGAGGCGGATTCCCTCGATGGCGACATGACCCGTGTATCCCACGCCGCGCAGAGCCGACAGAGCGAAGCGATAGTCGATCTCCCCCTCCGGCAGCGGTACCTGCAGGAACACTGACCGTTGCAGGTCCGGCACGTTGACGCGATAGAGGTTCTTGCAGTGCCAATACTTCGTATGTGGCGCCAGCGCGACGATGGCGGCCTCACACGACTCCTCCGGCACGTCGTACGTCCACAGGACGTTGCCCAGGTCGGGGTTGATACCCACGTTCGACCGCGCGACGAGCTCCATCAGCCTGAGCGCGGACCAACTGTTGTCGACTATCGAGTGCTGGTGCACCTCGACCGTGATGTCGACGCCGACGTCCGCCGCCACGCCCGACGCGTCGATGATAGCGGCGGCAGTGGCTTCGAAGTCAGCGTGCGTCGCCGTTCGACTGGACCCCTGGCACGTCCGCTCGCCCCAGGTCAGACCCGGCCCCGAGGGGTCGCGCAGTGGGGTGCCGAGAACCGAGTTCACTACCGTCGCGCCGATCTTCGACGCGTAGACGATGGCGTTCCGCAAGCTGTCCACGCTGCGCTGGCGGGTACGAGGATGTGTGAACCCGCCGCCTCCGCGCACTGCCAGGCAGGGCAGCCCGGCATCGGCCAGCTCGTCGCGCAGGGCGGCGATGTCGGCGTCCGCCGTGCT
The DNA here is from genome assembly GCA_964473525.1 of uncultured bacterium. GTDB lineage: Bacteria > Poribacteria > WGA-4E. The sequence continues at coordinate 134,249 of CAYYPK010000002.1, read as the reverse complement.
GTCCCCCGCTCCAAGCTCGAGCCCATCGAAGCCCATTGCCTTGGAACGTGTCAGGAACTCCGTCCGCGCCTGCCCTGCCGGCAGATTCATGCCGCCACCTGTGTGCGGGTGGACGTTCTCGCGGCGGTACGCGTAGACCAGTTGCATGCGGACTCTCCCTTGACGACGCCGCGACGCTAGGACGCTATGCCAGCGGCGTCTGGTCGCAGAATCAGGGCCGCCGACCCGAGCATGCCCGCGTCGTTGCCGTGCTCCGCCGGGACCACGCGGATCGTGTCGGCCGGTTGCTTCATCGCGCGCGCGCGCACCTCACGTTCGATATGCGGGAACAGAGCATGGCCGGCGCGCGAGATGCCGCCGCCGACCACGGCGATCTCGGGGTTGATGAGGTTGGCGAGGGATCCCAGCACGGCGCCGATGTACCGGCCCGTGTCCGCGAACACCTCTCGAGCGACGGCGTCCCCCTCATGGGCCGCCTTCGCGATCATCTGCGGCGCGTCGTCGTCGAGCGCCTTGAGCTCGTCTAAGTGGGCCTCCAGCGTCGTGGCGCGGCCCTTCGCCGTGATGGCCTCGAGCGCCCTCTCGATAAGGCCCGCCTTGCCGACGAGAGCCTCCAGGCAACCGAAGTTCCCGCACCCACACATGGGGCCGTCCGGCACGACCGTCATGTGGCCGATCTCCCCGGCGGTGCTTCCCGCGCCTCGATAGAGCTGCCCGTTGAGCACGAGCCCACCGCCCACCCCCGTGCCAAGAGTCATGCCTACCATGTCACTCGCGCCGCGTCCGGCGCCGTAGAGGAACTCGCCCAGCACCATGGCGTTGACGTCGTTCTCAAGGCGCACATCAAGGGTCAGATCGCCAAGACCATCCTTGATGTGCCGCACCAGGGGGATGTCGCGCCACGAAGAGCCGTCGAGGTTGTACAGGTTCGGCGAGAACATGTTTATCTCGCGCGTCTCATCGATGAGCCCTGGACACCCGACGCCAATGCCAAGAATCGCGTCCGGGTCGTCCGCGCTGTCGTATATCCGCCGCGCGATGTCCGCTATCTGACGCCCCACCGCGCGTGGCCCCGCCAGGGCCTCGGTGGCCTCCTGCTCCTTGCGCAGGATGTCGCCCGCGTCGGACACCAGACCCCACTTGATCTGCGTGCCGCCGACGTCAATGCTGATTGCCTGGTTCACCGTTCGTTCCCTATGCCGACTTGGGGTATGATGCGGACGCGCTCAGATAGATACAGTCTTTCCCAACATGAGGCAACCCATGCAACGCGCCACGCGAGACCTGCTCTACTTCGAGACGGGAGCGGACAACGAGCCCACGTTGCGGGTGAAGTCGGGCGAGACATTCGAAGTCGACACGCAACTCAACCGCGGCCCGTGGCTGGACGCGCACCCAGACGGCGTTCGGCTGAAGGAGGCGCTGCGTGGGGGCAACCCGTCGAGTGGCTGCGTCTACGTCGAGGGAGCCAAGCCCGGCGACGCGATCCGGGTGCGGATAGGCCCGATCCGCGTCGACCCAGTCGGTTTCACACGGTATAGCGGGAACACGGGCGCGATGCCTGGCTGGCTCGGGCCCTCCGGCGTTGGCCCGGCTGAGCGCGTGGTTCACATCGACGACCGGCACGTCCATTGGGGTGATGGCCGCACGCTGCCGCTTCGCCCGATGATAGGCTTCGTCGGCGTCGCCCCCGCTGTGGAGCGGTTCCACAACGGGTGGGGAGGGAACTGGGGCGGCAACTTCGATGTTCAAGAAATCACCACGGGAGCCACCGTCGTGCTGGCCGTCAATGTGGAAGGCGCCCTGGTGCACATTGGGGACATGCACGCCATCCAAGGCGACGGCGAGATATGTGGCGCCGGCGGGATTGAGGCCTCAGGGACGGTGCGGGTGACGTGCGAAGTAGTCAGCCGGCCTGCCGGCATGCTGGGGCCAAGAATCGAGGACAAGACCCACATTGCCACGGTTGCGATGGAGCGACCGGCAGAGGACGCATTTCGGAAGGCTCTCGCCGCGTTGGTCTTGTGGCTAGAGGCCGACTACGGGTTCACAAAGCAGGACGCCTACCTGTGGCTTGGCCAGGTTCTCGAAGCGCGCGTCACGCAGTTCGTGAACCCCACATTCACGTATATCGCGAAGATCAACCGGTCGTTCCTGCCGCCGACGACTCGCTAGCGACCGGGAACACAGCCGCCTCTACAGCTTGACTACTCAACGCGCGACTCCTACCCTTCTGGACGCGGCTCCCACGCCGCGCCTCCCGCGCGCCCGTAGCTCAGCGGATAGAGCAAGTGACTTCTAATCACTGGGTCGCAGGTTCGATTCCTGCCGGGCGCGCCACTGACATGCAGACACAACCGTCCCGTGTGGGCTCGCCCGGCCTTGACGACCCATCGGGCGCTGGTTACTGTTGGCATGATCGAAACGAACGGCATGTGTCGGCTGCTGGTGCCCGACGGGTCCGCATGACGGTCGGGAGAATAGGGAACACGGTGTGAATCCGTGACTGCCCCGCAACGGTGATTCGGCGTCCTCGGTGACGCTCGCGTCATTGCCACTCGATACGACGGGGAAGGCGACGCGAACGACCCTAAGAAACGGGTCGGCGATAAGTCCGGAGACCTGCCACAGCCAGTGTTCAAGTCGCCGAGGGGCGGCCGGGACGTGACGGTACGGACTCGACCCCTTCCTGGGGCCGCCTCCCCGCGCATCTCAGCCTGCTACGACGACTTGGGCCACGCGTTAGCGCCGCACTGTGCGTGGGATCAGTGCAGGCAGTCTCGGTCGCGAGCCACCGCGCCCGCGCCCGGCCCTGGCCTCCCGTCCACGACACGTCGGTCCGAGCGCCGTCTGCCCACACATCGCCGCGACGACAACATGCCGCACGCCGTAGGCGCGACTGCGACCTGCGGGCAGATGAGGAGCACGGCGAATGACTCTTGCTGGTCTTGGGCGACGTATGACGTGGGCAGCGCTCGTTGCGCTCGCGATAGCCGTCGGTGGGTGCGGTGAGGACGACGGCGATCTCCTCGACGACACGCCTCTGGTGTCGGGCGCGGGCGTCTATGTGCTCAACGAGGGCCTCTTCGGCGACGGCAACGCGAGCCTGTCGTACTACGACGCCATCAGCGGCGAACTCACGGAATCCGTGTTCTCCGCTGCCAACAGTAGGCCCCTCGGTGACACCGCCAACGATATCGCGCTCAACGACGGCAAGCTCTGGATCGTCGTCAACAACTCGCAGACGATCGAGGTGATCGACGCCGACACCCGCGCGTCCGTGGCTACCGTCGACTTCCCAGGGGGCGGAGCGCCGACGACGATCGCGTTCGACGACACGGGCAGCAAGGCGTACGTGCCTCTGCGGGGCGGGAACGCGCTGGCGCGGATCGACACGGCGTCGATGACCCAGGACGCCGACCCGGTTGAGGTGGGCGACCAGCCGCAGGAAGCCGTGTTCGCCGACGGCAAGGTCTATGTCACGAACAGCGGCTTCGGTACTGGCAACACGGTTTCGGTCGTGGACGCCTCGACGTTCGCCGTCGCCAGCATCATTGAGGTCGGCGCCAACCCCACCGCCATAGTGAACGCGGGGGCGGGACGCGTGGCTGTCCTGGCAAGCGGCGTGTCGTGGTCCGACCCCCCAACGCCGGGCGCGGTCGTCGTCATCGACACCGCTACCGACACCGTGCTGAATTCCATCCCGCTGGACTCGGGAGCCTTGGACCGCATGGAGATGGGACGCGACGGCGCGGCCTACTTCCTCACGCCGGGCGCGGTCGTCAAGTTCGATGTCGCCGCCGACACCTTGACGCCGGACTTCATCACCGCCGCGACCGCAGGGGCAGGTGGCTTCTACGGCCTGAGCGTGGACCAGGAGAGCGGCCACATCTACGTCTCCGACGCGAAGGACTTCGCGAGCTCTGGCGACGTGTACGTGTTCGATGCCACGGGCGCGCTGGTGCAGACCTTCGCGGCGGACCTGCTGCCTAGGGCCATGGTGTTCGTGGGCGACCGGAGCGCGGCCGACCTGCTGTATTAGCCCCGGAACAGACCGCATGGCGCCGGCGTGGCGCGCGAGCGCCGCAGGCTTCCGCCCCACCGACGCAGGTGACGATGACCCTGTCGTGCCGTGGGCGGGAGCCTTGCAGCCGCCAGCGCCACGACTTCGCGCGGCGCGCGCATCGCGCCTTTGGTGGGAAGGCGCGGAGGCCGCGTGGCGTGGCGCCGATCCTGGCAGGCGCCCCAAGCGCCACGCGCTGCATGCCGACCGCGTCGGCGCCCTCGGGATGCCTGCAGACGCGCTCCGCCAACGCGCCGGCCAGCCCCAAGAGCGATTGATATTCGACCTCAGCCGCCCTATACTCCATAGTTGGGGCGCGGTGTGCCCCGAGACCGACTTGTGCTACAGAGACGAGGAACACAGTACGTATGGCGAACCGACTTAAGGAATGGGTGGACGAAGTAGCGCGGCTGACGAAGCCCGAGAGCATCCATTGGTGTGACGGCTCGGACGAGGAAATCCAGCGCCTCAACGGCGAAATGGTCGATTCCGGGGTGTTGCACGCCCTGAATGCCGACAAGTTCCCGAACTGCCACCTGCACCGTAGCGATCCCCAAGACGTGGCCCGGACCGAACACCTGACGTTCATCTGCTCCGAGAACGAGGCGGACGCCGGCCCGACGAACAACTGGCTTAGCCCGGAGGAAGGCCGCGAGCGGCTGACTCCACTCTTCGATGGCGCCATGAAGGGCCGCACGATGTACGTCGTGCCGTACCTCATGGGGCCGGTCGGCTCGCCGTTCAGCAAGGTCGGCGTTGAGATCACCGACAGCCCGTACGTCGTCGCTAGCCTGCGGATTATGACCCGCATGGGCCAAGTGGCTCTCGACCACCTGGGCGACAGCGACGACTTCGCTCCCGGCCTGCACTCGCTCGGGGATCTGTCTCCCGACCGCCGCTTCATCTGCCATTTCATGGAAGAACGCCTGGTCTGGAGCATCGGCTCCGGCTACGGCGGCAACGCGCTGCTCAGCAAGAAGTGCTTCGCCCTCCGCATAGCCAGCATCATGGCGCGGGACGAAGGATGGATGGCCGAGCACATGCTCATCCTCGAAGTTGAAATGCCTGACGGCAGCCTCAAGTACGTCGGCGGCGCGTTCCCAAGCGCCTGCGGCAAGACGAACCTGGCGATGCTCATCAGCCCGCTCGAGGAGCAGGGCTACAAGGTCCGCACCATCGGCGACGACATCGCCTGGCTGACACCCGGCGCGGACGGCCGCCTGTGGGCCATCAACCCCGAGGCGGGCTTCTTCGGTGTCGCCCCCGGGACCGGCGAAGACACCAACCCCAACGCGATGAAGACGTTCAACGCCAACTCCATGTTCACGAACGTGGGGATGGCCGGCGACGGCTCGCCGTGGTGGGAGGGGATGTCCGACGAGGCGCCCGACGGCATGACGGACTGGCGCGGCGACGCGTGGACGGGCGAAGGCACCGCTTCGCACCCCAACGCCCGCTACACGTGTCCGGCAAACCAGTGCCCCAGCATATCTCCGCGCTGGGAAGACGCGCAGGGAGTGCCGATCGACGTGTTCCTGTTCGGTGGCAGGCGCGCGCGGCTGGCGCCCCTGGTGTACGAGTCGAGCAGTTGGGAACACGGCGTCTTCATGGCGTCCACGATTGGGTCTGAGACGACAGCGGCGCAGCAGGACGGCGCCGTGGGCGTGACCCGCCGTGACCCGATGGCGATGCTCCCGTTCTGCGGGTACCACATGGCGGACTACTTCGAGCACTGGCTCGCAATGGGCGAGAAGCTCACGCAGCCGCCGAAGATCTTCTGCGTCAACTGGTTCCGCAAGGACGCGGACGGCGGCTGGCTGTGGCCTGGCTTCGGCGAGAACCTGCGCGTTCTCCTGTGGGCGCTTCAGCGCGCCGAGGGCGAAGGCGGCGCCGTAGAAACACCGATCGGCATGTTGCCCGCGCCCAGCGACCTGAACCTGGACGGGCTGGACGTGCCGGAAGACGCGCTGGCGGAACTGCTCGCCGTGCGCAAGGATGAGTGGCTGACAGAAGCCGACGAGATTGCCGAGTTCTACGAGAAGTTCGGCGACCGGCTCCCGGCAGCCATGGCGAACGAACTCGCGGCGCTGCGAGAACGGCTCGCGTAACGGGCCGAGAGCGTCGCTGACAGCACGGAGCGGTCGCGCCACCGCGGCGCGGCCGCTCTACAGGGCGGCGGGTCGATATCCTCGCGCCGACCGCCGAGAGTCTTGTGAGTGGCGATGGACCGTCGACCGGAAGCGCTCATGTCTCGCCAGTACCCATTCGCGATGGACTTCGTCGACCGGGAGATCGTGCCGATTCCGGAGGACGTGGGACACGGCGTCACGGTAGACCGACAAGTGCGCGTGGACGTGCCGCTCTACCGCAAGTCGGTAGCGCGGCTCGCGGAGCTGCCGGCCGGCCAGCGTGAGCAGGCCGTCAACACCGCGATCGAGGAAGCGCGGCTGGTCGCTTACGAGAAGTTCGTCCTGTCCCTCCAAATCATCGCCGAGTACGAGCCTTACTTCGGGCTCGACGCTCTCCGGGAACACGAGGAACGCAACTACCTGCTGTTGCTGCCGCCGTCGCACTGGAGTCATCTCCGGCTCCAGGTCGCCCTCCCCGGCCGTGGCCGCTCGTTGCACGCGCGGTACGACGAGTTCGCTTTCGAGATCCTCTCCCACTCACGGCTGCACGGGAACGAGGCGTACCTGGTCAGCGACCAGAAGTTCCAACTGTACCTGCACGTGCGCGAGGGCGACGACGACATCCGCATATCCAGGAGCGAGTTCCTCGACCGGCGCCCTTCCAGCTCGCCCCCCATCGCCCTACAGGCGCATCACGTTCTCACTGCTCTGGCGGAGCACGACGGGCTCGCGCCGGACCCGCAGCCCACCGAAGAGGCAGCGGACCCTCCGGCGGAGGATGTTGCGCGCGACGAAGCCGCGGAGTGCCCGGCGTGCGGCGGCGTGATACACCACTTCTCCCTGCGCGAGGCGTTCTGCCTCTCATGCGCCTGGGACAACCTAACGCCGCTCACGGGCGTAGGGCAGTCGCGGCGCGAACCGGCCCGCTAAGCGCCCGCCACCGAGGCGTAAGGGCCGCGGCGGCCGTGGACGTTTCACCCCGCGGCGCCGTATCGCCCGGCGACTGGATGGGAGGACGCCCGTGAAGTCCACACTAAGAACACCCATCGCGGTGTCCCTCGCTCTCCACGCCTTGCTAGCGTGCGTCGTCGTGACCGTGAAGGTCGCCGAGCCCCCGCGCGAGGACGACTCCGCCCTCGCGGTGGTGCGCGTCAACGTCGCCCCTCAGCGCAGGGCGGCGCCAGTGACACGCCGGTCTGCGCGTGTCACGCGCGCCAGAGAGGCGGTCGACACCCTCGCGCCAGCGCGACGACACGCAATGCCGTCGCCGACGTTCGAGCGCCGAGCGACCGCGCCCATCCACGTGCCACGGCCGCCGACAGACGCCAACGACCTGGTGACGGCGGACGTGCCGAAGGCGCGGCCTGTCGGCCCGTCCATGGAGGGAGGCGAACGCGCGCCCGGCGACACGCACGGGAGAACGGGTGACGACGCGGCCACGCGGCCGACGATTGAGCGACTCGACCCCAGGCGCGCTGGCCTTGCCATGTCGACTCAGACAGGCTCGGCGAGCTCTCTGGCGTCACCGGCGGAGCTGCCTGGCCTGGAGCTCAAGACACCGCTCGACCTGATCGCCGAGCATGTCGTGCGGTCGGAGACCGGTGACACGCCCGTGGACCTTGTGTTCCTGCTCGACATCAGCCAGAGCATGCAGGACAACATCTACGCCGTCGCGAAGCACCTCGAAGGGATGGCGGATCGCTTCGACCGCCACGACATCGACTTCCAGGTCGGCATCGTGACGTTCCACCACTCCGCCTGGAACACGATCCTGAAGAACACGGTGACCATTACGCAAGTGACCGACAACGTCGAGAAGGTTCGCAAGAAGCTACGTGACGTGAAGTGCAGCGGCGGGGAGAAAGCGCTCAACGCGATGATGGAAGCCGTGCATCGCGTCAAGTTCCGCGAGGGGGCGTCCCGCCGGTTCGTGTTCGTCACCGACGAATACGTCGACGGCGACTACCCCACCGCCGAGGTGTCGGCCGCGCTGTACCGGCTACGCATCCACGTCGACGTCATCGGCGTGGATGAGCCGTTCCAGCGCCAGCTGCCCGCGCAAACTGGCGGCATGTGGATCCCGATCGCGAGTCTCACCGGCTAGGTACCGTTGCGCTTGCGACGGCGCCGGGCGGCCGCTCGGGCGTCCTCCCGCAGATCTCGTACGACGTCGCGAAGCCGCCTGCGGCCGGACTCCGGCGTCACGGTGGCAAACGCGACATCCTGCGGCAGAGATTCGTTGCCGCGGTACGCGTCGACGAAGGCGTGCAACTGGGCGGCCGAGAAGCCGTGCAGGATGACTACCTTGTAGCGTTCCTCGCCGCCGTCGTCGTTCGGATCTACCCTACGGTACGCGTCATTGGCCACGCGTCTCCCTCCACGTTGGGCGTCTGCCCGCCACGCCTACAGCAACCGTGGCGCCAGCGCGTCATCGCGCGCTAGCTCGATCAGTCGACGCTGCGGCGAAGGTAGAGCGTACGCGTCGACGCCCGCTGCGTCCACCCAGCGCGCGTCCGCGCACGTGACTGCGAGCGGCTCCCCGGAGGCGAAGGCCGCGACGAAGCCGTGAAGGCGAATACGGTAGTGCGTGACACTGTGGCGGATAGCGCCGAACGGGTGTGGATCGTGAACCACCAGGCCACACACCTCCATCGGCGCGCGGCGCGCCGCCACCACCAGCGCCTCGCCCTCCTGCCTTCGCACGCGCGGCAGCTCCCACAGACCAGCCCACTGGCCTCCGTCGGGCCTGCGGGTCAGCACGATGTCGCCGTCGCGTCGCACGAGGACGGCCACATCCTCGACCGACACCGTCTGGCGCCTCGGGGCGAGCTCGGGAAAGCGAGCGGTCTCGCCTCGCGCCAGGGCCAAGCAGCGCGCGGCGACCGGGCACGCCGCACAGTCCGGCGCCGCTGGCGCGCATACGAGGGCGCCGAGTTCCATCAGACCGGCGTTGAAATCGTGCGGCCGCGCGGTCGGTAAGAGGGCCGCGGCGTGGCTCCATAGCGCGCGGCTCGCGCTGCCGGAGCGCGGGTCGCCCTCAACTGCGAAGACGCGGGCCAGCACGCGCGCCACGTTGGCGTCCACGATGGGCTCGGGCTTGTGAAAGGCGATGCTGGCGACGGCGCCGGCGGTGTACCGACCCACACCCGGGAGCGTCGTCAACTCCTCTACAGTGTCCGGTATGGCGCCGTCGTACACGTCCACAACGCGGCGCGCGGCTTCGCGCAATCGCCTGGCACGGCTGTAGTAGCCAAGGCCTGCCCAGCACGCGAGCACCTCGTCCTCGGACGCCTCGGCGAGGCTATGCACCGTGGGGAATAGCGACACGAACCGCTCGAAGTACGGGATGACAGTCGCGACCTGGGTCTGCTGCAGCATCACCTCGGAGACGAGCACGCGGTACGGGTCGCTGACCTCGCGCCACGGCAGGTTCCGCTTTGCGCGTCCGTACCACTCGAGGAGGCGTGCGGCGAAGTCTCGACGCTCCTCCGGGCTCACGGCGATGCCCTCCGACCCACGGCGCGTGGAGTTGACGGGCTCTGCGCAAGTCGGCGACAATTGCCCGCCGTGCGGACGCCTGGGAGACACCGGAGACCTTGATGCTCCAACACGCAGAGCTCGTGGCTGACATCGACAACGCTGCACTTGACGCGGGGGCGGTCGCGTTCTGGTGGATGGGTCAGCACAGCTTCGCCCTCCGGGCAGGCTCACACACGGTATATATCGACCCGTATCTCACACCAAGCGACGCGCGACGCACGCCGCCGCTGCTGAGCCCCGCTGACCTCGCACACGCCGACTTCGTGCTATGCACGCATGACCACGGCGACCATATAGACGCTGGCGCGATTCCCGGCATCGCGGCCGCCGCGCCCGAGGCGATCTTCGTCGCGCCCCGCACAGCCCGGCAGCGCATGCTAGACCTGGCTGTCGACCCCTCGCGACTTGTCAGTCTCGACGCAGACGACACGTACGTCACCGACGGTCTGAAGGTGACCGCGATCAAGGGCAAGCACGAGTTCTTCGATCACGACGCCGAACTCGGGTACCCCTATCTGGGATACGTCCTCGAGGCGAACGGCGTGACGGTGTACCACGCGGGTGACACCATCATGTACGACGGGCTCATCGCGACGCTGGCCAAGTGGCGCTTCGATGTCGCATTCCTGCCAATCAACGGGCGCGACGCCCGCAGGCTGAAGGCGAACTGTCTCGGTAACTTCACCTTCCAGGAAGCCGTTGACGTTGCCGGAGACATCGGGACGCGATTCGCGATCCCAACGCACTACGAAATGTTCGAGTTCAACTCGGCTGATCCGCAAGATTTCGTCGACTACCTTGCGGCGAAGTTCCCGAGCATCGAGACGTGGGTGGGGGAGCCGGGCACGCGCGTGACGATTGGCCCGGCGCATTAGCGAACCACACTAGGCGGAGAGTCTAAAGGAGTAGCGATGCAGTCCTCCAACAACGAGTCCCGCGCCAGCCGGAACATCATGACCGGCATCATCATGGCGATCATCTTCGGCGTGCCCGTCGGCGGATTCGCCCCCGCGTTGGGCGTGCACCTGTACGTGCTGGGGGAGATATTCCTCGGGGCCCTGAAGATGGTTGTCGTGCCACTCGTGATGTGTTCCATGGTCGTGGGCATCACGGGACTGGGCGACATCCGCAAGCTGGGGTCCATCGGATGGCGGACCATGGCCTTCTACATGGTCACGACGGGACTGTCGGTGACTATCGGACTGATCCTCGTGAACGTCATCCAGCCGGGCAAGGGCGTGACCCCGGGCGAGGACCATCCGTCGTCGGCGTACACCATCGCCGGCCCCGACATGCGCACGGTGCGGTTGACCAGCGGCGATTGGCAGACCAAGGCCCCGACAAAGTATGTCGCAGGCTACCAGATAGACCTACTGGATCAGGGCGTACACGGGTCGATCGTCAGCGCCACCGCGGACACGATCACTGTGCGTTACTGGGAGAAGGACATCCCGGATGACACGCCTACCGTCGTAGCCGTTGACGGCCCGCCGTTCCACTGGGAGGACGGTAGGCTCGTCTCGTCTGAGCCGACGGTCGCGGCCACCGGCGCGGGTCTTAAGGTCGAGGTGGCCGTCGCCTCGCGGATCGCCAACAAGCAGGACCGCACGGTCGCGGGAACGCTCAAGGATGTCGTCTTGGGTATGGTACCGGAGAACATCTTCCGCTCCATGGCGGAGATGGACGTGTTGCCCCTCATCGTGTTCTCGCTCCTCCTAGGCGCCGTTCTCTCGGTTCTGGGCGACGCGGGCAAGCCGGCCGTCGACATGTTCCAGGCGCTCTACGAAGCCATCATGCACCTGGTACACTGGCTGATGGTCGTCGCGCCGTTTGGGATATTCGGATTGATCTCTGGTCGGATCGCCAACGCGGGTGGGTTCGAGGGATTCCTGCCTGAGCTCGTCGCGGTGGGCAAGTACAGCTTCACGGTGCTGCTGGGGCTGGGTTTCCACGCGATCATCACGCTGCCGCTCATCCTCTGGTTCCTTGGGAAGCGCAACCCGCTACGGTACGCAATTGGCATGGGCCAGGCCATCCTGAACGCGTTCTCGACCGCGTCCAGCTCCGCTACGCTCCCCATCACGATGGAAGGCGTAGAGGAGGAGAACGGCATATCGAACCGCACCGCCAGCTTCGTGCTGCCGTTGGGCGCGACCATCAACATGGACGGCACGGCGCTGTACGAGTCGGTCGCCGCGATGTTCATCGCTCAGATCTACATGCCGGACATTGGCGTGGCCGGCCAGCTGGTGATCTTCATCACCGCAACACTGGCGGCCATCGGCGCCGCTGGCATCCCCGAGGCTGGGCTGGTCACCATGGTAATCGTGCTGAAGGCGGTAGACCTGCCCGTCGAGGGCATTACGCTCATCCTCGCCGTCGACTGGTTGCTGGACCGCTTCCGCACCGCCGTGAACGTGTGGGGCGACAGCGTAGGCGCCGGTGTGATCGAAACACTCGAGGACAACGCAGCCAGCGTCGCAGGGCCAGCCACGTGACATCCAGTTCTACTCCGGCGGCTTCGTGGCCGCGGCGCTGCGCGTGGGTCGCGGCCCTCGTCAGCATCGTGGGTCTGCTGTGCGCTGGCGCCGCGTCCGCCCAACTGATCGGCGGCGGGCGGGTCGCCGACCGGCCGTTCCCCAAGGCGTTCTCACAGTTCGGCCAGAGCATCGCATGGTCCTCCGTGTCGGGCCTGGCGGACGTGCTGATTGTTGTGGACACCGGCGCCACGATGATGGAGCGCACGCAGAGCGGCCTGAACCGCGTCAAATCGGCGGCCAACGCGTTCCCATACCTCGCCAACGAACTCGACGACGCCGATGTCGACTACCGGCTGAGGGTGCTAGGTTTCCACGAGGTGTGGGACGACCAGACCGTCGAGCTGTCCCAGTGGACGCCCGACGTCGAGGCGGCCCGCAGACGCGTCGCGCGGTTCGGAGTCATGGGTGTAGAACGTCTGCTCGATGTGCTGATGCAGGCGCTTGGGCTGTTCGACGGGCGAGTTCCGGCGCAGAAGCACCTCATCGTGGTCTGCGATTCGGAGGCGTCCACGGCGTGGGAGGCCGACGGCGGGGCAGACGAACTGCGGCGGCGCATCCGATCCGAAGCGCTGGGCGAGGGCATCCGCGTGCACATCCTTGGGTATCCGGAGGCTTTTCAGCGCGACCTGGCCGCGAGCAGCAGCGGGTCGTTCGTCGCCATGCCGGGCTCTTCACTTACGGCAACGGCAGGCGCGCGCGACGGCCTCGCCCCCTACGGTCTTGTCCCGACTGAGTTGGTAGACGCATTCGCGCACATCGCGGACCACTGGCTATCGTCGGCGCCCGCGACCGAGGGCGACGAGGACCGCGTCCTGCTTCTCGTCGACTACAGCGCGAGCATGCAAGGCCGCCTCCGCGCGATGCTGCGCGGAATAGCGGCATTCGACGCTGCTACGCGCGCGGTGGGCAGACGCTCCGTGTATTCCGTAGCCCGGTTCGCCCGCTCGCGATCGCCCGCGCCGCACGGGGTCGAAGGCGTCGAGTTCTCTGGCGCGTGGGAGGGCGCCGACGAGCTGGCGTACTACTTCCGCCGACCAGCCGGCGGCAGTGAAGACGTACGCGCCGCCCTGGCGGCGGCCGGGCCGTGGGTCGCCGAGCACCGCGCCGACATGACCATCGTGGTCACGGACGAGCCGCCGTCGCGCGCCACGTCGGTGGCGGACGACGGTGGGCAGTGGTTCGATTCCACCGCGCGACTCTACGGCATCGTGCCGCTACGCGAGGCGGACAGGCGCGATCCCCAGACTCGCGCGCTGGTCGGCGCCGTCGAAGCCACGGGTGGCGTGGCCGTGGCGATGCCCCACGCCTCGTTCATCGCATCGACGCGGCGCTAGATCCTCTGAGACGGGATCCCGACTGTCGGCCCGCCTGCAACTCCTGTATACTCGTGTGTGTCGAGGGCAACACCACGACCGATACACGTCGGGAGAGATGCGTATGGCGCGTCGACGACGAGGAGGAACGGGACTGCCAGCGCCCTTGTGGGTAGGTCGTGGCAGTCGAACGCGACGCAAGCGGCGTTCTCCGATCGTGCTGTCCATCGTGATCCACACGCTACTTGCGATGGTGGCGCTTTTCGTCCTCACCACCGCGACGACAAAGCACCGCGATGTCGACCTTGCGATGGCGGTCGAATTCGTGGCGCCCCTTCGCGAGGAGCCCCGCCCGGAGCGTCAGCTCAAGCGGCTCGTGCGTGTGGCGCAGGCCAGTCCCGCGGCGCCAGACTGGAAGCAGATATCGTCGCCGGTCCCGCAGACGATCGAATTCGCCGACCGTCAGATCGTGAACCCAGCAAATCCCGAGGCGCCCACCATATCGAAGGAAGTCGACGTCGTCACGACCGCGGCTAGAACGCGAACCGACGCGACGGCGCTGTCAGCGGTGACCAGTCTGTCATCTAAGCCGACGCCAGGACAGGGCGCCGTCACCGGCGTCGTGCGGCCGCGTGGTTCAGGGGGTCGGAACGTCGCGGACTCCGCCGGCACGGCCGCCGTGGGTCTACCAGGAGGATCTGGGACGGGCGAGGGACAGGGCCAGGGCGACGGCTCGGGCACGGCGATGGGATCCCCCTTCCGGGACGCGTTGGCGCGCATTGGCGACAACCTCGCGACCGGCAACGTCACCGGCAAGGTCGACGTGCTGTTCGTCATCGACACCAGTGGCAGCATGGCGGACAACATCCGCGCCGTCGCGGAGCATCTGTTCAGCATGACGGATCGACTGGACGCCGAGGACATCGAGTACCAGCTCGGCGTCGCGGCGTTCCGTGAGTTGGGCACCGGCGCCAAGGTCGAGTTGTCAGGTTGGTCGGTGGACCCGCAGACGTTGCGGACGCGCCTCGAGTCACTCGGGGTCGTCGGCAACGAACGCGCGCTGGACGCCCTCGTGCAGACCATGCAACTGACTCGGTTCCGCGCCGACGCCGACAAGGCGATGGTGTTCGTGACCGACGAGCCAGCGACGACCAAGTGGGAGGCGGCGGGGGCCGCGCAGGAGATGCGCGACCGCGTGCTCTCCGAGACGATGTCCGCCGCCGTCCGCGTGCAGGTTCTAGGCGTAGGCGAGGCGTTCCAGAAGGCGCTGGCTGAGAAGACAGGCGGGCTCTTCCAGACCATCCCGACGAATAAGCGCGTGCGCCTGAGCGGGGACGATGGCCCAACGGCGGTCGTCCTGCCCAAGCGCGCGTTCGACACAGACTTCCGTCGCATCGCAGGTGACGCCATAAGGTGGATAGGCCCCAGGCCCGGCTCAGAGTTCGCCCCAACGGATGTCCTGCTGCTCATCGACGTGAGCAGAAGCATGCAAGGCAGGCTGCGCGCCTCGCTGTTCGGCCTCAGCGTGTTCGATAGCGCGCTCGCACTGGGCGGCGTGGCGCCGGCATATACCGTCGTCCGATTCGCTACCGCCCGCGGCGTGACGGGGAGCGGCGTCAACGGCGCGGACGTTGGCGCGCCAGTCACGAGTATTGACTACGTCCAGCCGATGCTCCAGTATCCCGCCGTCGGTGACGAACGCCTCTTGGACGCCATCGCGGCTGGTCTTGCCGCTCCCGCGCGCAAGGGCGTCCCGCGGATAGGCATCATCATCACGGACGAGCCGCCGTCAGGCGATTCGACGGACATAGACGCGGCAGTCCAGCTGATGGGAGCGTCGGGGGTGCGCTTCTACGGCTTCCTGCCCCAGACAGCCGGCGGCGGCGACCCAGCGCTGCGCGCGCTCGCGCAGGCCGTCAAGGCGTCGGGCGGCGATGTGCTGCCGATGCCGTCAGCGCATACGAAGAGACTTCCCGGCGAGTAGGAGAACTCCGCAACGGGATCACGACGCGCGAATCGACAGGAGGTCCGCATGGCAAACAAGGTACTCAGCGTCGCCGAGGTCGACCACTTCTGGACTGAAGGTTACGCCCTCGTCAAGGCGGCGGCCACGCCTGAAGAGACGCAGGCAGGCCACGCCGCCATCATGGGTCTTCTCCCAGCCGACCTCGACCTGCCGGAGCGCTACTCGTCGCACGGCGGCCGGATCAAGCCCCACAACCCGGACGGCAACCACAGCTACTACACGCCGGAGCTGATCCCGCTGCTCGCGTCCGAGCGCCTCTACGGCGCCGCGAGCGACATTTTTGGTCACGAGTTCCTGGGCGTTGGTGACGGGTCCGTGGGGATCACGCTGAAGGACACGTCGGGGCCGACGCTGAGCCAGCGTCTGCATCTGGACATGCACCGCCCAGATGTCATCGACGAAACGACGCTGCGGAACAAGGTCGGCATCGGCGGCTGCTACTACCTGTCGAACGTGGACGCCGGCGGCGCGGGGATACACGTCATCCCGGGCGGACCTGCTATCGTCGCCGAACGGGCGCTGGATCAGGCCTCGCGCGGCGAGGTCGAGTTCCCGAAGACCTTCGACGACTACCCGGCGTCGATCGAGATCACCGCCGAAGCCGGCGACTTCGTGATGATGCACCATCTGATGCCCCACGCCGCCAGTCGGAACCGCCTCGGGTTGCCCCGTGTGGTCCAGTTCACGCGGTATCGCCATCTCGACGAGGACGCCGCGGCCCGCGCTCGCACAACCGAGGACAGGTTCAGCGAAGCGCAACTGGCCGCCATGACGCCGCTTGCGCGCAAGCTTTTCGGCCTCGACGCATGGCTGTAGGCGGGTCGGATTTGCGCCCGATCGCGCCGCTTAAGGCGTAACCTTCACATTGCGCGGCCAAGGTGAAACCGCCGCGTCGGTTCTCGCGTGTTTCTCTCCGAACGTCCACACCGTCGGACACGAGACAGCGAGGCCAATGCATGAGTGCGACCCGTGAAGTCCTCCTGGGCTACCACGCGTGGATCGAGAGTCCTGCCAGCGAGATGTCCGTCGCGGGCTTCCTCGTCACCAACCATCGCGGCATACCGATCGAGTTCCGGTACACCGACCCGGTGGAGATGACCGAGACGCAGCGCATGCTCTACGGCGAGACGAGCCACGAGGAAGCCCTGGCGGTGACGATGGCGGCTTCGCTGTGGAAGTCCGTGCAGCAGAAGCCGGGCATCCTGCTCGTCGAGGACTTCTCCGCCGCACGCCTCTGGGAGCATCTGGCGGGGCGACAGGAGACCCGTGTCGCGCACTTGCACACCGCGCCGGATGGCGTGTTCCTGCCTGAACTCCCCGGTAGGGTCGTCCTGCCGGTCGAGGCGGACGGTGAACGCATCGCGGCGCTCCAGTCGGTCCCCGCGGATCCGGCCGGGCTCGCGGCGCTCGAGGGCGTCCTCACCGAAGCCTCGCGGACCATGCGGCTGGACGAGCCGTTCGAGCGCGTCGAGGCGATCCTGCAAGGCATCCACAACCTCAAGGCCGACGAGCGACGCCGCCGGAGCGCGGCCGCGGATCCAGAGCCACACAGCAGGAACGGGTCGACCGTTGTCCCCACGCGCCCTGCGACGCCCGTCGCCAGCCACGAGTCCGGGGGCGGAGGGTTGGGAAGCGAGTCACGTGTCGCCGCGCGCCTGAACCAGATCAACGCCGCGAACCGCCGCATGCAGGTGACGCCGCAGCCATCGACTCCGACATCGGCGCCGCAGGACGGCCCAGCGACAGATGCGGACGCCGCTGCCGCCGGGGCGGGAGCGGAGGCCGCGTCGGGTACCGTCACGCGACGGCCAGACCTACAGTGGATGTACCGAAGCCGGGGTGAGTAGTGGCGACTCTCGTAGCTGAACGAGCCGCCGTCGCGGCGCCCACAAAGCGGCCCGGCCCGGTAGCCATCCGCTCGATTGATGTCGGCGGCCCTCACGTCGACGTCAAAGGCCTGGGTCCACATTCCGCGATCGTGGCCCGAGCGGTCGCGACGGCGCCCCCGTTGCCAGCGACGCGCGGGGCCAGCTTCGTCCCCGCGACAGCGACTGCGGCCGAGCTCGAGGAGGCTGGGCCATTCAGCGGCCTGGACAGCGGATCGGTACGACCCATCGCGGGAGCGGCGGCGCACGCGCAGCCAGGAGTAGACCCGGCGTGGGACTACTACATGCTGCTAATGCCGCCGCTGAAGGATGTGCTCACACGCGGATTCGACCTGCCGCACGCTCTCTACCCGTACCAGGCGGAGGGCGTGTCGTTCCTGGCGAGGCGCAGATCCGCCCTGCTAGCCGACGACATGGGTCTCGGCAAGACGGTGCAGACCATCGTCGCGATGCGGACGCTGCTTGGGAGCGGGCACGTTACCCGCGCGCTCGTCGTGTGTCCAGCAGGCCTGAAGACGAACTGGAAGGCCGAATTCGACACGTGGGCGCCGGAGATCGCCGCCACGGTCGTTCAGGGGAACGCCGAGCAGCGGCGAGGGCAGTGGAACGGTCCCGCCCATGTCCTCATCGCCAACTACGAGCTCATGCGCAACGACCTCGAGCTCATGCCGGCGGGGCCGCTGGATCTCATCGTCCTGGACGAGGCGCAGCGCATAAAGAACTCCGAGACGTTCACATCCAAGGCGATCAAGGGCATCCCACGCAAGGCGTCGTGGTGCCTGACAGGAACGCCCATTGAGAACGGGCTGTCGGACCTCGCGTCCATCGTCGAATTCCTGGACGCGGACGTCGCGGTGTCCGAGGACACCGAGCCCGAGACGGCGCGCGCGCAGCTCGGGTCGTTCGTGCTGCGCAGGGAGAAGACGACCGTCTTGACGGAGTTGCCCCCCAAGACCGCGCACACGGTTCGGATGGAGATGACGCCGTCGCAGCAGGAGGCGTACCGGGCAGCCGAGGAAGCCGGTACGGTCTACCTCCAGAATCTCGGCGAGACGGTGACGCTGCAGCACGTGCTTGCCCTGCTGACGCGACTCAAGCAGATATGCAACTACGACCCGGAGACGGGCGAGAGCGCCAAGCTCGAGTACTTGCGTGACTCCCTCGACGTCATCGTGCAACGCGGGGAGAAGGCGTTAGTCTTCTCGCAGTATAAGCAGACGCTGGACTTCCTCGCCGAGCGCCTCTCGGTGCATGACCCACTGATGTACCACGGCGGTATGACGAGGGCGCAGAAGGACGACGTCGTGCGGACGTTTAAATCCGACGAGGGCCCGCCGCTGCTCCTCATCTCGCTCCAGGCTGGGGGCGTTGGGCTGAACCTTCAGGAGGCGTCGTACGTTTACCACTACGACCGCTGGTGGAACCCCGCCATTGAGCGCCAGGCGGAGGACCGCGCGTACCGAATGGGACAGACGCGCGCGGTGATGGTGCATCGTCTCGTGATGACAGGTACCATTGAGGAACGCGTGGACAAGATCCTCGGGGATAAGGAATCCCTACTCACGCGCTTCAACGAGGGCAAGCGACCGGATCGGCCGGACGCCGGTCTGTCGGACGGCGACTACTTCGGGCTGCTGGGACTCGACCCAGCGCTCGCCACTGCCCGGACGGCAGCGTCGTAGACCGGCGCGCGGCGCCGCGTCCGCGACGCCAGCACAGTTGCTCGCGGTTGTGGGCGCCCATCACGGGCACGAGGCGTCCACTCCGCACGGCCTTGTCGGCGCCGTCGAAGTCTGGTTTACTACCCTACGTCCGGCCAGGGTTAGTCGCGCCCACATGCGCACCCGTCCGCCTCATTAGGGGGATTGATGCACGAGAACACACGCGAGGCCGCGTCGGCAGGCCGGGTGGATTACTGGATCCGCGAAGCGTTCGAAAATCAGAAGTCGCGGACGTACGGCATCGTCAGCAACTTCGTGATGGCCGTCATATTCTACTCGATCGCGACCATCGTCCTCGAGTCGATCGGCGGGTGGGAACAGGCGCACGACCGCTTCTTCCGCATATCCGAGATCATCGTCGTCTCGATCTTCCTGGTCGAGTACATAGGGAACATCTACGTCACACGGCCGCGGCGGTCGTACATCTTCGGCTGGTGGGGCATGATCGACCTGCTGGCGATCGTCCCGTCGCTCATCAATTTCATCGACTTGCAGCAGATGAAGGTCGCGCGCGTGCTGCGCTTCCTGCGTTTGATGCGGATCCTGAAGCTCGCGAAACGCGTCGCGGCAGACGTTGAGTCCATCAAGGAGCAGAAGTACGGCACGCTGAAGATGGATCTCCAGATCTATCTCATCGCGATGTTCTCCATCCTCATCATCTCGAGCACGCTCGTCTTCTACGCCGAGGGCGGACGCGTCGACACGAAGTTCACGGACATCCCCACGACCATGTGGTGGGCCATCGTGACGATGACGACGGTAGGGTACGGGGACATGTCGCCTGAGTCGTTCTGGGGCCGGATGGTCGCAGCGCTCACATCGCTGTGCGGTCTGGCGATGTTCGCCATGCTCATGAACGTGATGGGGAAGGCCATGATTCAGGGCCTGTTCGGCAGCCCCGACGAAGCCATGGACGATGATGACGAGGACATGGACGAGGGCACGACGCTCGGCAGCGGTGTCGCGGACGGGCCGTCGATCCCAGACCAGATCGAGCAGCTCGCACGGCTGCGTGAGCGCGACATCATCACCACGCCGCAATTCGAGAACAAGCGGGACGAGTTACTCGCCCGCATGTAGGGTCAGCCTCGCAGACGGCCCTAGTCTGTCCCTCCCTCGCGCGACGGCTCGCCGACACCGTACAGCTTTGACCCGTGTCGCGACGCGCGGATACCATCCTGACGCGCGCAGGCCCAACGTCTGACCCCATTCCGTTCCAACGCCTACCTGTATCCAGAAGGACCGAGGACATGAGCCGTGTGGACGGTCGCGCCGCCGATGAGTTGCGGCCGGTCGAGATTCAGCGAGGGTACGCGAAGTTCGCAGCCGGTTCGGCCCTCATCACGGTCGGGGACACGCGCGTGCTGTGCACCGCCTCCATCGAGGACCGCGCGCCGCGCTTCATGCGGGAGCAAGGCCATCGGGGACGCGGGTGGGTGACCGGAGAATACTCGATGCTGCCTGGGTCGACGCCTCAGCGTACGCAGCGAGAGGCGAGCCGGGGTGGCGTTGGCGGCCGAACCCAGGAGATCCAGCGGCTGATAGGCCGCTCGCTCCGGGCTGTGACGGATCTGGACGCCCTCGGTGACCGGACCATCTGGCTCGATTGCGATGTGCTACAGGCCGACGGCGGGACGCGATGCGCGTCCATCACCGGCGCCTTCGTCGCGCTCATGACCGCGTGCGAGAAGCTCCGTGACGACGGCGCGCTGAAGGGGGTGTTCCCCATCCGCGAGTTCGTCGCGGCGGTAAGCGTGGGGGTGGTGAACGGCGCCGCCGTGCTCGACCTACCATACGTCGAAGACTCGAAGGCCGATGTCGACATGAACGTCGTGATGAACGGCGCGGGCGAGTACATTGAGGTGCAAGGCACGGGAGAGGGCGTGACGTTCTCCCGCGAGCAGATGGACAGCCTCCTCGACCTTGCCGGGTCGGGCGTGCAGCAGCTTGTCAGCCTCCAGAAGGCGCTACTCCTCGAGGGCCGTGATGCAGTGCGTTCTAGCGACGTCTAACGAGCACAAGCGGGAAGAGATCGCCGCCATCGTGGAGGCCATGGGAGTCCGCGGCATCGACTTCGTGAGTCTGCGCGAGTACCCGGACATCCCTCCCGCTGTCGAGGATGGCGCCACCTTCGCCGAGAACGCGCGCATCAAGGCGCTGCACGTGAGCTCCGTCACCGGTGGATGGGCTCTCGCGGACGACTCCGGCCTGGTAGTCGACGCGCTGGACGGGCGGCCAGGCATCCACTCCGCGCGGTACGGCGGCGACGACGTCACCGACGCGGACAGAATCGCGAAGCTACTTGCCGAGCTCGCCGGAATTCCCGCTGAACGCAGAACCGCGCGGTTCGCGTGCCACATGGCCCTCACGCGCGGCGACCGTGTCCACGCTGAAACCGAGGGGTTCTGCGAAGGCGTCATAGCGGAGGCGCCAGCGGGCTCGCAAGGCTTCGGGTACGACCCCATCATGGGGCTTCCCGACCGCGGATGCACGGTCGGCGAACTCTCCGCCTCGGACAAGAACGAGATCAGCCACCGGTCGCTGGCCGTGCGCGGACTGAGGCGCACGCTGCTGGCGTTGCTCGCCGATGCGGGCGCTTGAAAACCTGCGGCCGGTTGACTACCATCCTCAGCGTCGGGGCGTAGCGCAGCCCGGTAGCGCATCTGCTTTGGGAGCAGAGGGTCGGAGGTTCAAATCCTCTCGCCCCGACCACCCAACCCAACACGATGAGGTTACTCCCGCGGCGTTCACAAGAGGCGCCGTCGGGCCTGGCTGTGCCCGCGTCCGGCTGCCGGGCGCGCAAGTTGACCCTCGACGTGTCGACTGCTAGACTCAGCTCGTGGCGCAGACGCCGCGAGGAGCCCGCCTATGCCCGCACGAACACTGTATTTCGCCGAACTCGGCCCTATCTGGAACGACTGGATACAGGTCGTGAACGTCGGCAACGCGCCGACGCGGGTGACCTGCCTGGCCAAGAACGGCGAGGCACAGGCAATCTGGTCGCAGGAGCACAGGGTCGCCCCTTTCGCGGGTTGGCTACCCTCGGTGCAGGACATCACGGTCAGCGCCTCGCTCACGATCACCGCCGACCAGCCCATCGTCGCCGAACGGCACATGCACAGGAACACCGAGGTACTGGACTTTGCCGGGGCATCCCCGGAAAGCAAGACGGTGGGTCGCCGCCTGTTCTTCCCTGAGCTGGTGCCCGGGGCGTTGGACTGGTTCCGCATCCTCAATGTGAGCGAAGCCGACGCGCACGTGTCCATCACCGTCAGGAACAGTCAGGGCGGCGTGGCGCGCCAGCGCTCCCGCAACATCCGGCCGTTTCGCTGGTGGGACGTGGACGAGAAGGAAATGGGCAACGTACGCGGCACGGTCGAGCTCGTCAGCACGCAGCCCATCGTGGCCGAACGCCACCTGCACTACAAGGGTGGCAAGGTCACCGTCGGCCAGCTGGGTCAGGTGCTCGACCCGGACTGACCGCTACTCGAACGACAGCTCGAACGGCATGAGCGCGAACGTGCGCTCGCGCGCCAATGACCGCCACGCCGCGACCCCGTCGAGGAGCGCGCCGCCCGCCGCCCAACGCGCGAGAGACCACTCGTCGTCCTCGAACATGTCCCAGAAGTTGGGTACCGAGGGCAGCTCGAGCAGCTCGAACTGACGATCCGCCGGGTAGCCTGCCTGTACCTTCGCCACCTCGAAGGCGGCGCGCAGTCCGCCCAACTGGTCCACCATGCCGTTCTCGACCGCTTCGGCGCCCGTCCACACCTGACCGCGCGCCAGCGCCTCCATCTCGGCGAATTCCATGTCACGACCGTCCGCGGCTTTCTGGACGAAGTCACGGTAGGTCTCGTCGATGAGCGACCGCACGCGCTCGCGCTCGGAGTCCGAGAATCCGCCAGTGTTTGCGTATATCGTGGCGTTGCGCCCGCGGGCGAGCACCTCGCGTCTCACGCCGATCTTGCCGTAGAGGCCCTCGAAGTCGAACTTGCCGCCGAACACGCCGACGCTGCCCGTGACGGTGCCTGGGTCAGCCAGGACGCGGTCTGCCGCCATCGCGACGTAATAGCCACCCGAAGCGGCGACGGAGCCCATCGACGCCACGACGGGCTTCACCTCGGCGGCCTGCACGACCGCGCGCCATATGAGGTCGGACGCCAACGCGGAGCCGCCTGGGCTGTTTATTCTGAGCACGATCGCCTTGACGGTGTCGTCGTCGGCGGCCTCGCGGATCGCGGCGCCCACCGCGCTAGCCGTCACTATGCCGCCTGACCCGAGCCCAGTAGGGGCTCCGGCGGTGATGATGCCGTCCAGATGCACGAGGGCGATCTTGTCGTTGGGAGACTGCTTGACAGCGTCCGACGCGGCGGCGTCACGTATCATGCGCACGAATGCCCCCATGCCGCTCGTGTCGCGCGGCGCGCGGCGGCGGACGAGGTCCACGTCCTCCCCAAGCAGCTCGTCCAGGTAGGCGTCGAGTTCGTCGACGTACGCCAGGGCATCAACCAGGCCGGCGTCCAGGGCCTCGTGCGCGGCGTACGGCCCTCGGTCGACGATGTCCGCTACCTGCTCTACGGTGAACCCGCGCCCCCGCGAGATGGCATCGGTCATCTGCGTGTAGAGGTCGTCCAGGAGTCGCCCCAGCATCTCGCGGTGCTGGTCGGACATGCCGGTGCGGGTGTACGGCTCGACAGCGGATTTGTACGCGCCAGCGCGCACGAAATCCGCGCGGACGCCGGCTTTGTCCATCAGCTCCTTGTAGAACATGACGCCAGCGGCCAGCCCAACGAGGTCAACAATCGCAGTAGGGGCCACGACGATGCGATCCGCAGCGCACGCGAGGGTGTAGCTGCCGTTCGTGGGGCCGAGGCCGTACGCGATAACCTGCTTGCCGGTCTCGCGGAACTCCGTCACGGCGGCGCTCACCTCCTGGAGGTCAGCGCGCGACAGCCTGGCGCTGTCGATTTTCAGGAGGATCCCGGCTACCTGCCGGTCCGCGCGCAGTTCGCGAAGTCGGCCAGTCACGCGCATGACATGCGTTGCCGCGCGTTCGGTGGCTGTCAGGGCGGCCAGCATGCCGCCCGAGCCGGCGGACGACAGGCGTACCTCGACGACCTGACGGAGGCCCGACACGTCCGTTGGCTCAGGCGTGTTGCACGCGACGCCTAGGCACGCCAGCAGGACGACGAGAGCGCCCGCAAGGTCACAGGAACGACGACTCGTCTTCGGGCTCATAGTCCACCGATCCATATAGTCGCGCCGCGAGTCTAACAAGCCCGATCTGGAGTACGAGCCCGGCGGGTACGAGGAGGATGGGCGCCACGATCGCCCAGACCACAGGTACCAACGTCTCGTCGCCCCGGAGGAACCTGACCAGACCATGCACCATGCACAGCAACGCGACAACCACCACCGCGAAGGGGATGACCGCTATGGCTCCATGCACCAGGCGTCGACCGGCCATGGCGGGCTCCGGCTCTACGGCAGACTCGGCTCCCGCCACGGCTTCCGTCTCACGCATGGGTCGAGGTCATGTCGACCAACTCGCCGTGGTTGAGACCGTTGCTCACGAGGTAAGGAACGGGAGCGCCGGTGAAAGCATCGCTGGCGCCGGCGACCGGGAAGATTGGCGCGCCGTCCCAGCCAGTGACGGCGCCGCCCGCTTCGGCGACGAGTAGGGCGCCGGCCGCGACGTCCCACAGCTTCGTCTTGGCGTCCATGGCGGCGTCGTAGATGCCCGCCGCTACGTACGACATCTGGAGGGCGGCTGAGCCAATGCTGCGTCCCTTGGGAATCCGCGTCAGGTAGCACGGCCGCTCGCGGATGATGTCCGCGGAGATAGCGATGGGCGCCACGGGATCGAACGGGTCGCGGCGGCTCACCGCCAGCGGCTTGCCATCTCGACGGCTGCCACCGTCTCTGGTTGCGACGAACGCCTGGTCTCGCGTCGGGTCATACACCACCCCAACGGTCGGCTCGCCGTTCTCGAGGAAGGCGAGGCTTACCGCGAAGACGGGCGCGTTGGACGCGTAGTTGACCGTGCCATCCAATGGATCCACGACCCAGCACGCGTCTCCCAGCGACCCGTCGTCGCCAAAGCGACCGTACTCCTCGCCATACACCGGCACGCCGGGCGTCACGGCGACGCAAGCCTGCTTGACGTGCTCCTCGGATTCGCGATCCGCGACCGTGACGGGGTCGCCGTGACCCTTCGAGTCGACCTGGTCGAGTCGCTCGAAGTGTCGTAGCAGGATGGCGCCGGCCTCGCGCGCGATGCGCTCCGCCTCGACGGCCAGCCTAGGGAGTTCGTCCACGGGGTGCCTCCGGCCCGGCTACGGCGTCGCTGGGGTGGTCGCCGGGGTGTCGGTCGCGATCTGGGCCTGGAGCAGGTCGCGGCGCTGCTGCACGGCCTTGTCGCGCGGGTTGCGTTCCAGGAACGTCGTGTAAAGGTCAACAGCGACGCCCACGAAGCCCTGGCTCACGTGCAGGTTAGCCAACGCGTGCACCGGGGTGGAGTCGCGCGGCGTTAGGCTCATCGCCTTGGTGAACTCTGCGGTCGCTGTCTCCGTGTCATCAAGGTCAACCGCGTGCAAACCCGCGGCGTAGCGCACGAGAGGGTTCTCCGGGTTCGCCTCGACGAGCGGCGCCAATGCCGTGGTGGCCTCGGCGAGGAAGTCCGCGTTCTTCCTGCCGCGCACGACCTCCTTCAGCGCGGACATGCCCGCGGCGCCCTCGGCCGCCGCCTTCTTGTCCGCCGCATCAGTGGCCTGCTCCGCCGTCTTGCCCGCGATCCTCGACCCCAGGTTGTACTGCTGCTGCGCGCTCAGATAGTAGCCGTGCTTGAGCGCGAGGTTCCCCAGCTCCAGGTATGCCTCCCAGTCGCTCTTGTTGTCAACGATGTCCTGGAACAGGTACGACCGCTTGCGCTGACCGGCGCGGTAGTAAAGCGCCTCCGCCATGCTTTGGGTCGCTTCCTTGTTGCCCGGGTTGGCAGCCAGGGAGCGCTCGAAGCTCTCCACCTCGGCCGGGGTGTTCTTGAGGTGCTTGTACGCGAGACCCATCTTGTAGTAGATCTCGGAGTCTTTGCCGGGGTTCATGCCCGCGACTGACGACCACGTATCGATGGCCGCCTGGTAGTTGTCCACGCCGTAGTCGTATTGGCCGCTCGCGATAATCTGGTCGATGGCGTCTGGGTTCTTGCGCACGGCTTCTTCGAGCGCCTTCTGCGCGTAGTCGTCGAGCCCGAGCTTGCGGTAGACATCGGCGAGCGCCTTGTACGCCGCTCCCATGTACTCCCAACCGGCCCCGACCTCCTGCTCCGCCATACGGATGGCCTCGAGGTAGAGGGCCCCCGCCACCTTGAATTGGTCCCCGTAGAACATGGCGTTGGCGGTGGAGAACATCGCATCGTACATCGTGCCCTGGTCATCCGCCTGCACGCCCATCTCAGCCATGTAAGCTCCGGCGTCGACGCCGAAGATGTTGGACTGGGCGCGTCTCTCGGCAGCCTGTCGGGCGGAAGCGGGGCGGTCGCGGTCGCGTACGCGGTCGAGGGCCTCCCGGCGTAGGGCGGAGTCTGACGCCTTCGCCCTTGTGGACGGTTCGGGCACCGCTGCGCCGGCGTCCAGAAGCGCCTGGCGGGCGAGCTCCACGACGGGCGCCGCCGTCTCGCTGGGCTGCGCTCCGTAGTCTCTTACGACACGTTGTCGCTCGAGGATCGCCTCGGACTTCTTGCCAAGTTGGTCCAGCAGCTTGGCGCGCGTCTCGATCGCCAGGAGGGCTTGGTCGGTGTCGGAGTGCAACTGGGAGAACGCGCCGTACGTCTGCTGCGCTTGCTCAAGGTTGCCCGCGCGCTCGTGCGATTTCGCGAGCATCAACTGCGCATCGCCTGCCTTCGCGCTGGTCGGGGCAGCCTGAATCACGCCGTCGAACGCCGCAGCGGAGGCCACGTAGTCCTCGGCGCGGAAGTGGTAGAGGCCGATCTCGTAGCCAGCGGTCTGGCCTTCGGTGCTGTCCGCGGCCGCGTCCACCACCGCTTGATAGGTCGCAATGGCGTCCGCGGGCGCCTCAAGCTGGTTCATTTGGAGCTTGGCGATCTCGAGCCGCGCTCTGTTGGCGTCCACGGTACCTGGCTTGTCGATGACGGTCTGCCGGTACATGCCGAGGGCGTCCTCGTAGTTCCCCGCCTCGGCCAGCTTCGCGCCCTGGCTTGTCGTGCTGGAGCATGCGATCCAAGAACTAAGGGCGACAGCCAGCAGGCCCACGCCTCCGTACTTCGCCGCCACTGGCAGATAGCGCTTCACCGTCCGTCCTCCTGCGGTGGATGCGAGGCCGTCTCATCCGGCGGGCGCCGGATCGCGTGAAGGATAGCATGCGGTCGGTGACCCGACAAACAGCAGTCCTGAGGCGGTCGGGCGCCTTCTTGACACGTGTTCCGCCGCTGGCGCATAGTCAGAACCTCACCGCCCCCGTCACCCACCCGGAGCCCGATTGGCCATCGACCCGCCCGCAGCGGACACAACGGCCCGCGTGCCGTTCTCACACTACGTTGCCCTCCTGCGCGAGCAGTTGCGCCCACACAAGACCCGTGTAGCGTTCCTCGCAGCCTTCATATTCGTCGGCATCGGCGGCTCGCTGTACAACCCGCAGCTCTTGCGCCAGTTCATCGACACGGCGGACGAAGGCGGCCAGATGCGCACGCTCGTAGTGCTGGCGTCGTTGTTCATTGCGATCAGCGTGGGACGTCAGTTCATCACGCTGGTCAGTTCGTACCTCGGTCAGGACCTCGGGTGGCGCGTGACGAACCGTATGCGCGGCGAGCTGTCGCTGCATTGCCTCAACCTCGACATGTGGTTCCACAACGCTCGCACGCCAGGCGAGATGGTCGAGCGCGTCGATGGCGACACGACGACGATGGCGAACTTCTTCTCTGAGTTCGTCGTGCAGATCGTGGGGAACGCCCTCCTCCTCGTGGGCGTCCTGGCATTCGTGTGGGTTGAAGACTGGCGCGTTGGCGTTGCGCTGACCCTCTTCTCGGCGGTCGCACTCTACGTCTACAACCTCACGCGCAACGTGGCAGTACCCCTCTACCGGGCTGAGCGCGAGGGCTACTCGCGTCTTTACGGCTTCCTCGAAGAGCGGCTCGTGGGCGTTGAGGACATCCGCACGAATGGCGGCATTCCGCACACGATGGATCGGTTCTATGAGGAGAACGACGAGGTCTACGTACGAGTGCGCCGCGCGGAGATCATGGGCGAACTGCTGCGCGCCATCACGGGAGTTCTGTTCGCGCTCGGTCACGCGCTGGCGATGGCTCTGTGCATCGTGCTGTACCGCGAAGGCACATTCACCAAGGGCGCGGTCTTCCTTGTCTTCAACTACACCGCGATGCTGCGCCGGCCACTGTACAACATCAGCCGTCAGATTAACGACCTCCAACGCGCGACCGCCGGGATGCGCCGCATCGAGGAGCTGTATCGTACGACGTCGCTGATCCAAGACGGATCGCAGCCGATGGTCCAGGACGCCGCGCTCCGCGTGGAGTTTGATGGCGTGTCGTTCCAGTACGTCGAGGACCAGCCGGTGCTGCGCGACGTGTCCTTCGATCTCGCCCCGGGCGAGACGCTCGGACTGCTGGGGCGCACGGGCAGTGGCAAGACCACCATCACGCGTCTGCTGTTCAGGCTGTACGACCCTCAGCAGGGAGACATTCGGCTAGGAGGAGCGGCGGTCACCGACCTGCCAGCAGACGATTTGCGGCAGCGGGTCGCCCTCGTGACGCAGGACGTGCAGATATTCCAGGCGTCGGTTCGCGAGAACCTGGCGCTGTTCAACCCCGACGTCGACGACGCCCGCATCATGAGCGCCTTGGAAGGACTAGGCCTCTCCGACTGGGCGCGCGGCCTCCCGAACGGACTGGACACCGAAATAACGTCCTCGACGCTCTCCGCCGGAGAGGCGCAACTGCTCGCGTTCACGCGCGTGTTCCTGCGGGACCCAGGACTCGTCATCCTGGATGAACCCTCCTCGAGGCTTGATCCGGCAACGGAACGACGCATCGACCGCGCGGTGTCGAAGCTGCTTGAAGGACGCACCGGGATCATCATCGCGCACCGTCTCGGGACCGTACAGCGCGTTGACGACATCATGATCTTGCAGGACGGCGCCGTCCGCGAGCACGGCGCCCGCGCCGAACTCGTCGCGGACGAAGACTCGCGCTTCTCGCAACTCCTCCGCACCGGCCTTGAGGAGAGCCTAGCGTGAGCACGGGCAAGGCCGCTGTCAGTCTGATTCGGTACCGCCTGGGGACGTTCCTCCTCACGATCTTCGGTCGTGGGATCGACGATGTCGTGCCGTTCGCGAACGGCATCATCATGAAGGCGTTCTTCGACACGCTCACAGGAGCCGCCGATGGCGGCATGAACGTCTGGTCGCTCATCGCGGTGTTCGTCGCGGTGGAGCTGAGCGATCGCGGGGTAGTGATCTCGACGGCATTCGCGTGGGTGCGTTGGCGCTACATGATCTCGTCGCTGCTGCGGCGCAACCTGCTCCGGGAGGCGCTCGACGTGCCCACCCCGGCAAACCTGGCGAGCGCGTCGGGCGAGGCGACGAACCGCTTCCGCGACGATGTCCGCGGCGTGATGTTCTATCTGGAGCACTATATACACCTCTGGGGCAACTTGATCTTCGCGGGCCTTGCGGTCAGCTACATGGCCAAGATCGACGCGACCATCACCTTGGTGACGGTCGTGCCGGCTGTGCTCATCGTCACGATGGTGGGCGTGCTGCGGCGGTTCATCCACAAGTACAGGCTCGCACAACGCATCGCGACGGAACGCGCGACGAACTTCATCAACGAAATCTTCCAAGCGGTTCTCGCCATCAAGGTGGCGGTCGCGCAGAACGACATCGTGCGTCACTTCATGCGCCTCAACGACGAGCGGCGGAAGTCGACGCTGATCGACAACCTGTTCAATCAGATGCTGCGGTCCGTCAGCCAGAACGTCGGTCATATAGCTACCGGAGTCATCCTGCTGCTCGTGGTGGACGAGATGAGGTCAGACGATTTCACCGTGGGCGATCTCGCGCTGTTCACGAGTTGGGTCGGCGAGGTCGCGCGTAGCGGGTCGCTCATCGGCACCGTCATGGCGCAGCACCGGCGGGCGCACGTGTCACTGGGCCGCATGGCGAAGACAGTCGAGGGCGCGGCTGACGGCGCTCTGACGGCACACAACGAGGTGTACGTACGCACGCCCCGGCCGCCGGCCATCGCTCCGGTGAAGGCGGCCGCCGACGTTCTGCAAGAGCTCCGCGTCTCGGGTCTGTCGTACAGCCACGGCGACGGTGAGGGCGGCATCCGAGACGTTGACTTCGTGGTGAAGCGCGGTTCGTTCACGGTCGTGACCGGCCGGATCGGGTCCGGCAAGACCACCCTCCTGCAAGCGCTCCTCGGGGTCGTGCCGCGTGACGCCGGGGATGTGATATGGAACGACGAGAAGGTAGTGGACCTCAAGTCGTTCCTGACCCCGCCTCGGTGCGCGTACACGCCCCAGATCCCGAAGCTGTTCAGCGAATCGCTCCGCGCGAACATCCTCATGGGACTCGGCGACGACCCGGCCGCGCTCGATCGCGCGGTGAGGCTGGGCGTCATGGAACAGGATATGGAGACGTTGGAGGACGGCTTCGAGACGATGGTCGGGCCGCGCGGCGTGCGGTTGTCGGGGGGCCAGCTACAACGCGCCGCGGCCGCCAGGATGTTCGTGCGAGACGCTGAATTGCTCGTGTTCGACGACCTCTCCAGCGCGCTGGACGTCGAGACGGAGGCGACGCTCTGGGAGCGTCTCTCGGAGTCGCACGACGGCACGTGCTTGGTCGTGTCGCACCGGCGGCCCGCGTTGCGCCGCGCCGACCACGTGGTCGTCCTGAAAGACGGTCGGGTGGAAGCTGCCGGCCCGCTGGACGAACTGCTGGAGACGTCGCGCGAGATGCAGCGGCTGTGGCACGACGAGGCTAGCTGACGGGCGGCGGCTGCGCTACACTGCCGGCGCCACACCGATTGAGGACGCAACCCCATGCGCATCCGCGATGTCGAGGTCGCAGTCAAGCGGGCGACGCCCAGCAGCACGCCGATCCGCGACGCCCTACAGTCGCTACCAGGCTCGGGCTCCGTAAGCGTGACTGTCCGTAGCGAGGAAGGCGTCGAGGGCAGGGGATCGTCAGGCTTCGGCCGCATCGCGGGAGCGCCAGACGCGCTCGCGGCAATGATTGAGCACGTCCTCAAGCCGCTCGTGGTCGGCTCCGACATGAGGATGATCCGCGAAACACACGAACGCATGCTCCGCGAGACGGAGTACCACGGCTCCGGCGGCATGGCGACGTTCGGCATCGCGGCGTTGGACACCGCCCTGTGGGACTGCTACGGCCGCACGCTGGACACGCCATGCTGGGCGCTGTGGGGCGGTGTCAGGTCTCAGGCGCCGGCGTACGCCATGGTGGGCTGGCTGAACTACGACGACAACGAGGTGCAGGCGATCTGCGCCAGAGCGGTGGCCCAGGGCTTCCGCGCGGTAAAGGTCAAAGTGGGATTCCCCACGCTCGGTGAGGACATCCACCGCATCAAGACGGTGCGGGCGGCGGTTGGGGCCGACACTACGATCATGGTCGACGCCAACCAGTCACTGACGACCGCGGAGGCGCTGGTGCGTGGTCGCGCCTTCGAGGACATGGGCCTGTTCTGGTGGGAGGAACCCATCCCCGCAGACGACATCGACGGGTACGCGGAACTCGCGGACGCGCTGGACATCCCCGTCGCCACGGGCGAGAACCTATACAGTCGCCACGAGTTCGCGCGCTTCCTTCGCCGAGGAGCAGTCGACATCATCCAGCCCGACCTGCGCCGCGCGGGGGGCCCCACGATGCTCCTCCAGGTCGGGTTGCTGGCTGACTGCTTCCGCGTCCCTTACGCGTCGCACGGCGGCGGGCCCGTACAGCTCAACGTCATGGCCTGCCTCGCGAACGCGATTTACCTCGAGACCGGCCTCATACCCGACGGGTCGCCCATGCGTATCGAGGACGGCATGGTGTCGGTCCCGGACGGGCCAGGATTCAGCTGGGGGTAGCGTCCATGCCTGACAATGCTGCGCTGGCTCTGCTCAGATCGGGCGTCGTCGACTGGCTTGACGGCGCTGGGCTCGGCGGCTTCGCAGGCCCCGTAGCGACTATCGTCTTCGCGTGCGGCGTCGCCGTGGTGTGCTTCCTGGTGAACCTCTTGGCGAAGCGCGTCCTCGTGACGTCCCTGCACCGCATCGCGGCGCGAACGCAGACCGACTGGGACGACTTCTTCGTCCGCCGTCGTGTCTTCACGCGTCTATCGCATCTCGCGCCCGCCGCCGTGATATACGCGGCGTCCGGCCTGTTCGGGACGTGGGGCTCGGTCGCTGAGAACGTCGCCGTCGCGTACATGGGGCTCGGCGTGCTGCTCGTCGTCGGCAGTGCCCTGGACGCGGTGGTCGACATCTACCGCACGTACGAGGTCTCGCGCGACCGTCCCATCCAGGGTTACATCCAGGCCCTGAAGATCTTCATCTTCGTCGTGGGCGGCATTGCGGTGCTCGCCGCGCTGATAGACCAGTCGCCGTGGAAGCTGTTGAGCGGCATCGGCGCGATGACGGCGATCATCCTGCTCATCTTCAAGGACACGATCCTTGGGTTCGTCGCGGGCATCCAGCTATCAGCGAACGACATGGTGCGCATCGGAGACTGGATCGAGGTGCCCAAGTACGGCGCCGACGGCGACGTCATGGATATCACGCTCCACCACGTCAAGGTCCAGAATTGGGACAAGACGATCAGCACGATCCCGACGTATGCGCTCGTCGGCGACTCGTTCCGCAACTGGCGAGGCATGCAGGACTCCGGCGGCCGGCGGATCAAGCGGAGCGTGTACATCGACATGAACAGCGTGTCGTTCTGCACTGACGAGGCGATGGCGCGGTTCGGAGCATTCGCGTTCCTGGGGCCATACGTCGATGGCAAGCGCGGCGAGTTGGCTGAGTGGAATGAGCAGCACGGCTTCGACATGTCCGAGCCCGTAAACGGACGACGCATGACGAACCTGGGCACCTTCCGCGCGTACGTCCGCGAGTACCTGCGCAACCACCCTCTCGTGCATCAAGACATGACGCTGCTCGTACGACACCTGGCGCCGACGGAGAACGGGCTACCGATCGAGATCTACGTCTTCACGAACGACATCGTGTGGGCGAACTACGAGGCCATCCAGGCGGACATCTTCGACCACATTCTGGCAGTGATACCGGAGTTCGGGCTGCGCGTGCATCAGACGCCTAGCGGCCTCGACCTGCGGGAAGCGATCCAGGGCCGCGACGGCGCGGCTTGACGGGTGGCCCGACGATAGGGAGGAACGCATACGATGGCGATGCGCGTGGAGGCGAACGACGACAGGCTTTCGTGGCCGGGAGCCGTCTCCCTGGAACGAGGGGACGGCTGGGTGCAGCCGTGGCGGATCCCACATGGTCAGCGCGCGCTGTTCCCTCCAGACATGTTGAGGGACCGCACCGCGATGGCGGCTGGCGTGCGGCTGACGTTCCGCACCACGAGCGCGGCCATTCACGGCGACCTCGCGCTGGCCGCGGAGTCGTCGCACGTCGATCTTGCGGTCGACGGCGATATCGTGGCGTCGCACCCAGTGGGTGGCAAGACGACCTTCGCCTTCGACGGGCTGCCCACGGCGGACAAGCTCGTCGAGCTGTGGCTGCCGCAGACCAGCCGGTTCCGGCTCGCCGCGCTGACCCTTGACGAGGGCGCCTCGCTGGCCCGTGCGTCGTCGGCAACCCCGCGGTGGACGACATACGGCAGCTCCATCACGCAGTGCGGCGCCGCCGAGAGCCCCGCCTACACGTGGCCCGCCATCGTCGCGCGGAACCACGGTCTCCACCTGACGTGTCTGGGTTTCGGCGGTCAGTGCCACCTCGACCCCATGATTGCTCGCGTCATTCGCGACACGCCGGCCGATGTGGTGACGGTGTGCGCCGGCATCAACATACAGGGCGGCGCGACGATGAATCCGCGGACGTTCCAACCCGCGATCATCGGGACGGTTCGGTGCGTGCGCGAACGGCATGCGGACATACCCATAGGCGTCATCTCACCCATCTTCTCGCCGCCACGCGAGGAGAAGCCCAACGCGGTCGGCTTCTCGCTCCAGGGCATGCGTGTCGAGGTCGAGGCGGCCGTCGACGCCCTCCGGTCGTGCGGGGATGGCAACGTCCACTACTTCTCCGGCCTCGACGTGTTCGGGGAGGATCTAGCGCATCTGCTCCCCGACGATCTCCATCCCGACGCCGACGGGTACAAGGCGTTGGGCAAGAACTTTGGGGATGTCGTCATGCGGCATCTGCTCTCCGCGTGACCTCGGCGCGCGGGGCGGGGCGCCTTCGGTTCGCGGCCCTGGCGCTCGCGCTTGTCGCGGCAAGCCTGCATAGCGAGGCGTCGGACGTCATGGACGGCCCACAGGACGAGTGGTACAAGCTACAGATTCTGGATCACCACGTCGGGTGGCTCCACACCGTCGCCGAGCGGTCCACCTACGAGGAGCGGCCGGCGTGGCGCGTGCGCGCGGAGTTCGTGATGCGTCTCCTGCGCAGCGGAACGCCGATGGAACTACACCGCGTGCGCGTGGTCCACTTCGGCGTGACGACGCCCTTCGAGCCGTACGCTTTCACGATGACTTCGAACGAGTCCGGCGACGAACGCCGCGTGGAAGGGCGCGTCCACGATGGCGTCATGCACATGACGACCCACATCGACGGCCGATCTAGGGCCCACGAAGTCGCGCTGCCCGAAGGGACGCTCTTCGAGGAGGCAGTGGGCTACTACGTGCATGAACGCCTCGGGGAGGCGGGGTCGACGCACGAGGCGACGGTGTTCAACGGCGACATGCTCCAGCCGATGGCAGACACGTTTCACGTGCGCGGACGGGAGTCACTCGACCTCCCGGCAGGCGTCGTCGAGACCACCGTGGTGGAGCATCTCTTCGACTGGATGGAAGGCGTGCGCCTGACGGAGTGGTACGACCCGTCAGGACAACTGGTCGCCACGGAGATGGACGCGCTGGGTGTGCCCATGCGCGTGCTGCTGACGACGCGCGAGGAAGCGACGGGAATGGGCGACGCCAGCGAACTTGACGTCATCCTGGCGACCAAGCTGACCGTGCAGGGATCCGATCCAAGCGACCCCGCGCAGTTCTCCGCCGAGGCCCGCCTAATCGAGGGTGACGTAAACGCCGCGCTCCTGACGACGCGCCGCCAGCAGGTACGCTCGGGCGACGGGCAATGGGCGACGCTGGAGGTACGAAGGGACACGCCGCCGCCCGCCCCCGCGCCGTTTCCGCAGCCGCCGGGGCCACACGCGGACCTACTGACGGCAACGGTGTATGTCGAAGCGGACGACCCGGTGATCGTGGAACGCGCGCGCACGCTCACAGCCGGGGCAGAAGACTCCTGGACGGCGATCGAGCGCATCAACCGGTGGGTGTACGCGCACATCAAGGACAAGACGCTCGACAAGGGCTTTGCCACCGCGCGCCAGACGCTCGATTCCGGCGTCGGCGACTGCACTGAACACACAATGCTCGCGGTGTCCCTGGCGCGAGCGGCAGGGATCCCCGCGCGTATACTCGCGGGCGTCGTGTGGCAACGCGACGCCTTCTACTACCACTTCTGGTACGAGGCGTACGTGGGGGAGTGGGTCGCTATGGACCCAACCCTTGGGCAGACGCCTGCGGACGCGCGGCGCATACAGCTCAGCGGAGGGGCGCTTGAGTCGGACACGGCCCTGGAGTTCGGGGAAGGCATTCTGCGCACACTCAACAGGCTCGAGATCAGGACGGGCGAATGAGCGCCAGCGGGCAGCGCGACGCCACAACGGCGGGCCACGCGGCAGGCGCGCTGCCCACCAGCAATCCACTTTGACTTGTTTGGACGCCGCGTCCTAAACTGAGTTTGTTCGTTGGCTGGACGCAGGAACCGCACAGGACGCAGACGCACGCCCATGCCCAAAGCGCACAGAAAACCAGCGTCGGATGCCAACGGCGGCAAGCCGTTGATGCGCATCGGCGAACTTGCCGCAAAGACCGACACTACCCTCCGCACGCTGCACTACTACGAGGAACTGGGGCTGATCGAACCCGCCGATCGCACCAAGGGTGGCTTCCGGCTCTACCATCCGCACGCGACGCAGGAGCTACAGTACATCCAGTACCTGCGTGAGCTGGGCATCGGTCTCCCGCAGATACAGCTGCTGGTCGAGGCGCGCGCCACCGAAGACGGCGAGCGGTGCGATTGCGTGCGGGATGTCCTCCGTAGCGAGCTCCGACGCGTGCAGTCGACGATCCACCAGTACGCCCGACTCCGCGACGAGCTTGAGGCTACGCTGGATGTGCTCGAGGACTGCGTCGACAGGCGCTGCCACGAGACCCCCGGCAGCGAACGATGCGGGGCGTGCGACGTGACGGAGGAGCGCGTGTACGTTCCCGCGACATTCATGGCCAACCCGGCCTCGTAAGCCCCGTGCGCCTCTCGGGCGATGCGGCCGCATCTTGCCCTACCGCACGACAGATTCCCTGCTATCAATGACGCAATGAGGAGGCGAGGCATGCGTCTGCCCGCATGGAGCGGGCGCGCGTCAGTCTCTCCGGCACGCACCACACCCGCGGCCACGGAGACCCGAGCATGGTGATTGACGCGGCAGGCATGGAAACAACGCAGGAGCAGGGCGCCTACGGCGAACGGATCGCCGCACTTCTCGACATCAAGCGCCAAAGAACGAGCGACAAGCGCGCCGTCTACAAGGCGCTGGACACGGACGACCACGGCTCGATCCTCATGCCTTCCGACGTGGACTTCACGCCAACATCGAACCACCCCTCGGGCGGGTCGTTCGGCTCGCGATGCGTGGGCGAGAACTTCGGCGCGATGCTCGCCACGCTGCCGGCGGTCGTGGACGCCGAGAGTTCGCTCCTCGGCCACTGGTTCATCAACCCGCCTCGGTTCCGCCTTGGGCCAGGGTGGCCGACGGACGCCGAATTCGCGTGCGGCCATCTGACGGAAGACCAGAAGCGGTACAGCATCATCTCCGGCATCGGGGGTGGTCAGCACTTCTGCCCCGACCTCGAGATCGGCTTCCGGCTGGGATGGCGGGGCCTGCTGGAGACGATCCGAGGATTCGCTGCTGATCCGCCAGAGACCGCGGAGCCGGGCTTCTACGAAGGTCACGAAGCCGTCGTCCTGGGCATCATGGCGCTCATCGAGACGCACATAGACGCCGCCCGAGACGTGGCGAGCGCACTCGATGACGCGGACGGCGCCGCCAGCCTGCGCGCGGCGGCTGACATGAACGAGCGGCTCCTCGAGCATCCGCCTCATTCGTTCGCGGAGGCGTGCCAGTGGATCTCGTGGGTGGCCATCGTCACGCGGATGTTCAACGGCGCGGGCGGCATCGGCCAGCTCGATGAACTACTGCAGCCCTTCTACGACCGCGGCATCGCCTCTGGAGAGCTCACGGACGACGAGGCTATCTTCCACCTCATCTGCATGTTCCTCATCGACACGCAGTACTACCAGATCGGCGGGCCGGACTCCCGCGGCGTCGACCGCACGTCCGCGGTGTCGTTCGTGATCCTCGAGGCGCTGCACCGCATGAAGGCGACGTCCAACGTGACCGTGCGCGTGTGGGACGGCCTGGATCCCGACCTGTTCGACACAGCGGTTGAGAACCTGTTCGAGGACAAGAACGGATCACCCCGGTTCATTGGTGAGAAGGGCATGACCGAAGGGTTCATGCGCAACGGCTATACGCGCGAAGAGGCGCGGACACGCGTCACTTCCGGCTGCCACTGGGTCGCCATACCGGGTCGCGAGTACACGTTGAACGACATCGTGAAGATCAACTTCGCCGCGGTGTTCGACGTGGCGCTACGGGACATGGTAGGCGACGCGACGACCCCCAAGTCGGTCGCGGCGCTCTGGGACAGCTACGCGCGGCACATGGAGCAAGGCATCGACTGCGTCAAGCAGGGAATAGACCACCACCTGCGGCACATGTGGAAGGTCACTCCCGAACTCCCGCTGAACCTGCTGTGCCACGGCACGATCGAGCGCGGGCGGGACATTACCCACGGCGGCGTTGACCACTACAACATGTGCATCGACGGGTCGGCGTTGGCGACCGTCGCGGATTCGTTCGCCGCGGTGGAGCAGCGCGTCGAGGACGAAGGTCGTCTGTCCTGGGACGAGCTCATCGACGTGTTGGACAGGGACTACGAGGACGCCGAGGTCACGCGCCTCATGCTGCGGAACATC
The DNA here is from genome assembly GCA_964473525.1 of uncultured bacterium. Lineage (GTDB taxonomy): Bacteria > Poribacteria > WGA-4E. Next base: position 95,649 of record CAYYPK010000002.1, on the reverse strand, counting down.
GACCGCTTCGGCAGCGGCGGCTCCCGCGCGGACCACTACGCGGAGCGGCTAACGACGCTGTTCGTCGAGACGGTGAAGGCATCACCCACCCCCGACGGGTACAACTGCATACCTGGTCTCTTCTCCTGGGCGAACACGATCGGGCTCGGGCGAGCCGTCGGCGCCACGCCGAACGGCCGTCACGCGCAGGCCCCCATTTCGCACGGCGCCAACCCCGACCCAGGCTTCCGCGACGCCGGAGCCGCCACGGCGATGCTGAACGCCATCGCGTCGGTGCAGTGCGGCTACGGCAACACCGCCCCCGTGCAGCTGGAGCTCGACCCGGGCATCGCGCGGCGCCATGACGGCGCGGACACCATGAAGGCGCTCATACGCACCCACTGCGACATGGGCGGCACGCTCATGAACATCAACATCCTCGATCGCGACGAGGTGCTGGCGGCGCACGAGGATCCGGAGAAATACCCCGACCTGATCGTCCGAGTCACGGGGTTCTCAGCCTACTTCCGGCTGCTCTCGAAGGAGTTCCGCCAGTTGGTCGTGGACCGCATCATCGCGGAAACGGCGTGACCGTGGACGCTGGCCACCACAGCACGACTCCCGGCCACGCCGAGACCACCGGCGTCGTCTTCAACGTGCAGCGATTCTGCTCGCACGACGGCCCCGGCATCCGTACGACCGTGTTCCTCAAGGGATGCCCGCTGCGTTGCCTGTGGTGCCACAACCCCGAGGGCTTGCGACGCGATCAGGAGATCGTCTTCGACCCGGTGAACTGCCTCGGGTGCCGAGCCTGCGAGCAGGAGTGCGACCACGGAGCGCACGTCTTCCCTGATGCGGGCGGGCACCTGCACGACCGCGAAGCCTGCGTCCGATGCGGCTCGTGCGTGAGCGAGTGCTTCTCCGGCGCCCTCGAGCAGGTCGGCCGGCGCCGCTCCGCACGGGATGTCTTCGACGACGTCATGCGGGACAAGCCGTACTACGACACGTCTGGCGGGGGTCTGACGCTGTCGGGCGGCGACCCTCTCTACCAACCAGAGTTCGCACAGGCGCTTCTGAGCATGGCGCGACAGGCGGGCGTTCATACAGCGGTGGAGTCCACCCTCGCGACGCGTTGGGACACCGTCGAGCGTCTCGCTCCGCTGGTCGACTTCTGGATGTGCGATGTCAAGCACATGGACCCGGCGAAGCACCGCGAGCTCACCGGCGCCGACAACGGGACGCCGCTCGCGAACCTGCGCAAGCTCTCGTCGTCAGGAGGACGTCTCCTGCTCCGGTACCCGCTCGTGCCTGGCCTCAACGACGACAGCGCGGGCCTGCGCGCGCTCGCGGAATTCACGCTGGACACCGCGCCGTCGGACGGGCTGGAGCTGCTGCCGTACCACCGCATCGGCGCCGACAAGTACGCCCGGATGCGCCTGGACTACGAACTGCCAGACATACCCGACGCAACGCGAACCGACATTGGGCGCGCGCTGTCGATTCTGCGCGATGCCGGCCTCGACGCCTCGTGCGAACAACCGCCACCGGTCTAGACCCGACCGCCAACTGTCAGGGACGAGTCACATGTTGCCCCGAGAACGCGTGTTTGCCGCCCTAGAGCATCGCGAGCCCGATCGCATCCCGTGGGGTGAGCACTCCATCGACTTCAACGTGTACGAGGACATCCTCGGTCGCGAGACGTTCGTGCAGGCCAAGATGCGCGAGACGCAGGCGCTGTGGGATGGGCGGCGGGACGAGGTGGTCGAGAGCTACAAGCGAGACCGCCTGGACCTTGTGCGCGAGCTGGAGATGGACATCCTCTTCGTGGGTCGTGTGCCCGCGAAGGGACACCAGCCAACGCCAATGGAGAAGCTGGACGAGGAGACGTACCGCGACGGCGGCGGGAACCTCTACCGCGTGTCCACCGGCACCCACGCCCTCATGCCCTACAAGAGGAACACCGAGAACTACAAGCCGCCAACTCTCGAAGGCTTGCAGGAGCAGATCGACAAGCTGGAGGACGCGCCCGAAGGCGACGTCAGCGACAGCTCCTGGGAACTCGTGCATCACGCCGTCGCGGAGATGAAGGACACGCACTTCATCATGCTGATGGCGGGCGACCTCAGCTTCCCAGGGTTCGGCGCCACGGAGGAGGATCAGTGGATGAACCTCCTGTTGGAGCCGGAGATCTGCGCCAAGATCGCCGAGCTGCGAGGCAGGCAGATGATCCGCGAGGTGCGGGTCATGGCGCAGTCCGGCGTGGACGGCATCATGCCGTGCGGCGACCTGGGAACAAGCACGGACCTGATGGCGAGCCCGGAGATCTACCGCGAGATGGTCTACCCCTGGCACAAGGCGCACGTCGAGGAGGCGCACAAGCACGGGCTGAAGGTACTGAAGCACTGCTGCGGCCACACGTGGCCGATCATCCACCAACTCGCCGAGGTGTACGACGCGTACGAGGCGATTCAGGAAACCGCAGGCATGGACATCGGCGAGCTGAAGCCGGTCGTCGGGGACAAGACGTGCCTGTGGGGCGGCATCTGGCACGAGCACATCATCGACGGCACGCCGGAGACGATACGCGAGGACGCGCGGTACGCCTTCGAGAAGGCAGCGCCCGGCGGCGGCTACATCATGGGTTCTACGCATTCACTGGCGGTCGGCGCGAAGCCGGAGAACATCCTGGAGATGAAGCGCTGCCGCGACGAGTGGGGTTCCTACCCCATCGACCCGACAACCTTCGTGTAGGGGCCAACCCATGCAGTCCGGTCGCGAAGCCATCACGGCGATGTTCGAGGGACGACAGGCCGACCACGTGCCGATCCACGACAACGTCTGGGGCGACACCGCGCGTAAGTGGGTGTCGCAGGGGATGCCCGCCAACGACGACGGCTCCCCCAAGGACATGCTCGACACGTTCGGGTTCGACATCGCTGGCTGCGGCGGATGGCTCGATTGGCAGCCGAAGCGTGGCGTGTCGGATGTCGTCGAGGAGACCGACGAGTGGCGGGTCGTGCGCAACGGAGCGGGCGCAGCGCTCAAGTGGTGGAAGGACAAGTCGGGGACGCCCGAGCACATCGACTTCGACATGTCCAGCCGCGAAGTGTGGGATCGCGAGTACCGCCCCCTGCTCGTGGACTTCGACGCGGGTCGGGTCGGCGACACGGCGGCGGCTCGCGCCGCGCTCGAGAAGCGCCGCGCGCAGGGCAAGTGGGCGTGCTATGGGTCGCAGTTCGTGTGGGAGAACATGCGAGCGAGCATGGGCGACTACACGATGTACACCGCGCTTCTCACCGACCCCGAGTGGATCCACGACTTCTGCCGGGTCTACACCAACCTCTACCTGGCGGGGTACGAGGTACTCCTGGCGGAGGGCGGCGTGCCGGACGGCATGTGGCTGTACGAGGATCTAGGGTACCGGGACAGGCTGTTCTGCCGACCAGAGACGCTCGAGGAGCTCATCTTCCCGTACTACGCCGAGGTAGTGGCGTTCTTCCACGCCCGCGATGTCCCCGTGATCCTGCACAGTTGCGGGTACCAGGAAGCTGCCCTGCCTCTCATAGCGGAAGCCGGGTTCGACGGTCTGAACCCGATGGAGGTGAAGGCTGGGAACGATATACTGGCGTTCGCCGACAAGTACGCGGACGACCTGGTGTTCGTTGGTGGCCTGGACGCTCGGGTGTTGGAGTGCGGCGACCGCCAGCAGATGCGGGACGGGATCGTGCGGTTCCTCGACGAGTTGCGAGCGAGAAACGCCCGCGTCGTGTACGGTTCCGACCACTCGCTGTCCACCAACATCGACTACGAGGACTTCCTGTACTCGCTCGAGGTGTATCGCGCGCACATGGTGAACTGACCGCCGCACGCGTGCGGGCTCGGAGGGTTGTATGCAGACCGGTCGCGAGGCGATTCAGGCTCTGTTCGAGGGCAGGCAGGCGGATCACGTACCCATCCACGACAACGTCTGGAGCGATGCTGCCCGCAAGTGGGTGCGCCAGGGCATGCCCGCGCGCGCGGATGGCTCGCCATGCGACGTGCTCGACCACCTGGGGCTCGACATCGTTACCTGCGGCGGCGGCATCGACTGGCAGCCCAAGCGCGGCGTCGCCGAGGTGCTCGAGGAGACCGACGAGTGGCGGGTAGTGCGGAACGGGGCGGGCGCGGCGCTCAAGTGGTGGAAGCACAGGTCCGGCACGCCCGAGCACATCGACTTCGAGATGACGAGCCGCGACGTGTGGGAGCGGGACTATCGACCCCTGCTCGTGGACTTCGACCGCGACCGCGTCGGCGATACCGCGGCCGTGGCCAGGAACCTCGCCCACCGGCGCGACCAGGGCAAATGGGCAGCGTACGGCTCCGTCCACGTGTGGGAGACCATGCGCTCGAGCATGGGCGACTACACGATGTACATCGCCCTCGAGAGCGACCGCGAGTGGATCCACGACTTCTGCCGCGTGTACACCGACCTTTACCTCAAGTCGTACGAGATTCTCATCGCCGAGGCGGGGCCGCCGGACGGGGTGTGGATGTCGGAGGATCTGGGATATCGAGACCGTCTCTTCTGTCGTCCCGAGACGCTCGCGGAGCTCATCTTCCCGTACTACGCCGAGATGGTGTCCTTCTTCCACGGGCACGACGTGCCGGTCATCCTGCACAGTTGCGGGTACCAGGAGCCCATGCTGCCGCTGGCTGTCGAGGCGGGCTTCGACGGACTCAATCCCATGGAGGTGAAGGCCGGGAACGACGTGTTCGCGTTCGCCGAGAAGTACGGCGATGAGCTGGTGTTCGTCGGCGGGCTGGACGCGCGCATTCTGGAGTGCGGCGACCGCGAGCGGACGCGCGACGGCATCCTGGAGTTCATGGACGGCATGCGGGCGCGAGGAGCGCGGTTCGTCTACGGCTCGGACCACTCGCTGTCCACGAACATCGACTACGCAGACCTGCTGGCCGGGCTCGAGGTCTACCGTGGCCACATGGTGAACTGACCCGTACCCATCGCCGCCCTGTCAGCCGTCCGTGACGGAGATTCCGCACTTCTCAAGCAGTGGCACGAGCTTCTCCAGGGCGTCTTCGGGCGTCACGTCCTTCGCCTGCACCTCGGCAAGAACGGCCTTCACGGCGGCCGTTTCAGCGGACGAAGCTGCCGGCGCGCTGGCAGCGGGCGCGGCGGCGTCCTCCGCCCCGTCGTCGTCGTGCGCCGCCTCGACGCTGTGTCGCTCGAACGCCTCGACGTTCACGGCGATGTAGCTCTGCCACTGTCCCGGAACCTCGGCTAGCGGGAAGATTGCCTCGACCGGGCACTCGGGCCGGCAGGCGTCGCAATCGATGCACTCCTCCGGCTGGATGTAGAGCATGTTCTCGCCGTCGAAGTCGTAGATGCAGTCGACGGGACATACTGCGACACACGCGGTGTCCTTGACGTCCACGCACGGTTCGCAGATCACATACGCCATTTCTCGTCGGTCCCTTCAGGAGGCCAGGGGGAGTCGTCTATCATGCCATTCTAGACGGGGGCCTCCGAAGACGGCAACTCGGACGGTGTTGTCTCTAGGCGATGGCAACGGTCGTCGGCATCGCCCCGCCTCAGTCATTCTGAGGGACGAGCGATGCCATATGGCATCAACAAGCGAGAGGAAGAATCTCGTCGGCTAGTGGCGACGCGGAATTTCTTCGTCGCTACGCTCCTCAGAATGACAACCTGGGGCCGGGAGCCGTACGCAATACCATCACGTGTTGAGAACACCACTCAGACAGGGGACGTGGGCTCTCGAGAGGCGATCAACCTGAGCCGGGGCCAGTCGCGTCGGCAGTCACTCTGAGCGTAGCGAGGGATCTCCCGGCGAGCTGGCCGCAGGGAGATCCTGTCGCTCGCCATCAGGATGACAGCGGCAAGATGGGCCGACGGCGCATTGCCATCACGTCTAGAGACCACCGTCTTGCCCGGCCAGGCCTCCTGGACGATAATCGCCAGGCACACGCACACATAGGTACCGCATGGCGACCATCCTTCTCTTGGCGCGCGCATTCCGTGAACATGGGGGCGATCAGGTCGCGCGGTTCGAGCGGGCTGGACACCAGGTACTCCGCAGCCCCGCTTCGGGAGCCATGTCCAGGGATGAGCTCTTCTCCTACCTGCGTGCCGATGGTGTCGGCGCCCGTGTCAGCGCGGTCGTCGCCGGAGGCGAGCGGCTGACGTCGGACGCGCTCGACGAGCTTCCTGCCTTGCGCATCATCGCCCGTTGGGGCATCGGCTACGACATGGTCGATCTCGCCGCCGCGTCCGAGCGCGGCGTGTTCGTGACGAACACCCCGGGCCTTCTGTCGGAGTCTGTAGCAGACCTGGCGTTCGGAATGATAATGGCGCTGTCGCGAAAGCTACACGTCGCCGATAGGCAGGTGCGCGCGGGTAGCTGGGAGCACGTCTACGGCGTGTATACGTGGCGCAGGTCACTCGGCATATTCGGGTTTGGTGGCATCGGCCAGGCTCTCGCGCGTCGGGCGCGCGGGTTCGAGATGGCCGTCGCGGCGTGCGACCCGTACGCCGACGAGGCCGCCGCGGAGGCGTTGGGCGCCCGCCTAGTTGACTTCGATGAAATGCTGGAGACGTCCGACTTCGTGAGCCTGCACGCAGACCTGAACGACGCGACGCGCGCCGTCATGGACGCGGATGCGTTCGCGAAGATGAAGCCAGGGTCGTACCTCATAAACACCGCGCGCGGCGGGCTCGTCGACGAGGCCGCTCTGATGGCCGCGCTGGACTCCGGGCGACTCGCTGGCGCCGGGCTTGACACGCATGCGGCGGAGCCGGTACCACCGGGCCACCCCATGCTGGCGCGCGATGACGTGCTACTCACGCCGCACATCGGATTCTCCGCGCTCGAAGGCGTCGCCGACGTGAACCGAAGCGTGGCAGACGCCGTCATCGACGCGCTCAGCGGCCGCAGGCCCCAGCACGTCGTCAACTCAGACGTGGGCCCCACGTCCATGGCAAGGGTGTAGGATGGCTCAGCTCTGGAAGAGTTCCCGCTGGTTGCGACACTACGACTGGGACTGGGAGACCGCGCCGTGGCCTGAGGTCGAGCACAAGATGGCGGAGTATCGCTCGCGCATCCTTCCACGCAAGTTCATCTACCACGTGCTTGCCGTGGCCCGCCGGCAAACTGACATCGACCCCGACGCGCCGCCACGCGACCTCGCGCTGCAATTCCTGGAATACAACGACCAACTGGCTGAGCTCATCGACGTATACCGCCAGCCGCGGCCGGCTGGCGAGATGCTACAGCCGCCATTGAGGGACAGGCTTGGGGGCGCCGGGCCGGCGCTGGCGATGTTCAAGCATCTGAGAGGAATGGGCTGGATCCTGCCCGCCGAGACGGAGGAGCCCCCGGATGAGACGGCGATATTCCTCGCCTCCAACATCCTGTACGGGATCTTCCAGACTCAGGACGAGATGGTCTCGGCGATGCAGATCGTCCGAGAGTTCGAACCGCAGACCATGATGGAGATAGGCACAGCGCGCGGTGGCAGTCTGTTCTGCTGGGCGCAGCTGGCGCGGCCAGATGCGCTGCTCCTCAGCCTCGACCTGCCCGGTGGGCGATGGGGCGGCGGGTACGACGTCAAGCAGATCCACCACTTTCGCCAGTTCCTTTCCCCGAACCAGAAGCTCGTCAGCATCCTTGGCGACTCGCAGACGCCCAAGGCCAAGCGCCTCGTGGAGGAGGCGTTGGAAGGCCGCCGTGTGGACGTGCTCTACATCGACGGCGACCACACGTACCAGGGCGCGAAGAACGACTTCGAGAACTACCGCCCGTTCGTGCGTGACGGCGGGCTCATCCTGTTCCACGATATCAACCCACCGAAGCCAGGCATGGAGGACTCAGACGTCGAGGTGTACCTCCTGTGGGAAGAGCTGAAGAAGGAGCACACGTGCGAGGAGATCTGGCATCCTGAGCACCCTGTCTTTGGCGTCGTACGCCTGTGATGCCAGGATCTGCCCGAGTAAGAGGCCGACGCGCGTGGCCGTAGACGCCGTGCCGTGTCCGCCACCACGTGCGACCGATGGCGTGTCAGCCAGCGCCGGCGCCAGCCCTGCGTGTTGCGAGCGACCAACGCGGCGGCTCGCTAGGCTCTATCCAGGACTTCTTCCACGCGTTGGTCCCACGTGCCCTCGATCTTCTCGCCGCATTCGCGAACCCCGCCCGTCGCCAGTGGCCCCCTGACGATCGGGGTGCGCTGCTCGTGCTGCGTCCAGTGGTCACCGTCCGCGTAATCGGTGTGCAGGAAGTGCAGCGCCACGCCAGCGCGGCCCTCGTCGGTTGTGTTGCCCTTTGTGCAGTGCGGCGTACCGTAGCAGAAGAACGCGACTCCGCCCGCCGCCAGCTCCACGGGCACCCCCTCGTCGTCTTTGGGATCGAAGCGGATGTGGTGGTTGCTCAGGGGGTCTCGGTAATGCTCATACGCCTCCGAGTAGCTCCGCGGAATGACGTGGATCGTGCCGTTTGCCACGGTCGCGTCGTGGATGGCGATCCACATCGCCGTGCCGCGCAGTGGATCCGATATCTTGAAGTACGCATTGTCCTGATGCCAGCTCGTGCCGATGCCCTTGTGGGCGGGCTTCCAGAACGCCTGGTCAAGATGGAGGCGGAAGCTATCGCCGATGAGCGCCGCGACCGAATCCGCGACCTTCGGCGCGAACGGGAGCGCCTGGTAGAGGGGGCTCTTGTCGTTGAGAGGTATGAGCTGAAGGTTCTGCCGTTCCCCCTCGTCGTTGTTCACCCCGCCATCTTCCTGCACGGCGACGTTCAGCGAGCGTCCCTCGGCCGCGACGGCGTACATCCGCGTCAGTTCGGCGCGTAGCGCCTCGAGCTCCCTCGGCGTGAAGAACGGGTCGATGGCGGCGTAGCCCTCGGACTGGAACTGCTCCACGTGGGCCGCTGTGATAGGCATACGGTTCTCCGACAAGGTCCGTGTGTGTAGCGACGGTAAGCGCACGCCTTTTCACGCCGCGGGCAAGCCACCCGTTTCGTACACGCCGATGCGGCGGTATTTGTCATAGCGTTGCGCGACGAGTCCATCGGCGTCGTACGCCGACAGTTCCACGAGCCGTTGCCGTATCGCCTGTCGCACGCGACGGAACGTCTCCGGCGGGTCTCGGTGGGCGCCTCCCGGTGGCTCGGGGATGATCTCATCGATAACGTGGTACTCGAGCAGGTCTTTGGCGGTGAGCTTGAGTCCTTCCGCGGCTTCTGGCGCGTGCTCGCCAGAGTCCTTCCAGAGGATGCCGCTACACGCCTCGGGAGGCGCGACGCAGTAGACGGAGTATTCGAGCATCAGCACGGCATTCCCCATGGCGACCCCGAGCGCGCCGCCGCTGCCTCCCTCGCCGACTACGACGGCGATCATCGGCACGGGCAGACCAGCCATCTCGAGCAGGTTTTCAGCGATGGCTGTCGCCTGGCCACGCGTCTCGGCATGGACGCCGGGATGCGCCGCGGGCGTGTCCACAAACGCGACTATCGGGCGGTCGAACTTAGCCGCGAGCCGCATGAGTCGGCGCGCCTTGCGGTAGCCCTGAGGGTGCATCATGCCGAAGTTGGTGAGGATGTTCTCCTTGGTGTTCCGCCCCTTCTGTTGGGACAGATACACGACCGGTCGTCCCTCGAACCAGCCGACGCCACCGTGGAGCGCGGGATCGTCGCCGTCTACTCCGTCGGAGTGCATCTCGACTCGGTCCTCAATGAGCGCCTGCACGTAGTCGGAGCCACGCGGACGCGTCGGTCGCCTGGCCAGCCACACCTTTTGCCATGCGGTGAGGTCGTCGTATATCTTGGCGCGGGCGCGCTCGTACGCGCGTTCGAGAAGGCGCACGTCGCGGTCGAGGGGCATCTCCGCGTCCGCAAGGGCGCTCCTCAGTTCGTCGATCTTCGCCTCAATGGCGAAGAGGCTGTCCTCGAAGTGGATGTCCGTCGGATCCACGGTGACTACCCTTTCCTCGCGAAACGCTTGCCGGGGTACTGCCGCACCAGCGACTTCATCTCCAACAGCAGCAGCACGCCACCCACGGCGCCAGCGGGCATGCCCGTGAGCTGCACGAGCGCGTCAATGTGCGTCGCTTCCTCGGTCAGGGCTTCCCACACGGCGGCCTCATCGTCGCGCAGGTCAGGCGGCGGCGGAGCGGGCAGCGTCCCGTCAGGCGCCGGCGCCGCCGCGGGCCGGTTACGCAGAGGCCGCACGGACGAAGACTGCATTTCGGGCAACGCACGCACCGCCTCCGCCAGCTCGGCCGCCGAGGACACTGGCGTCGCTCCGTCGGCAATCAGCGCATTCGATCCGTCCGCGGCCGCGCCGTCGTCCCACGGCATGGCGAACACCTCGCGACCCTCCTCCAACGCGCGATGCGCGGTGATGAGAGCTCCGCTACGCTTCGGCGCCTGCACGACCAACGTCGCGCGGCACATGCCGCTGATGATCCGGTTGCGCGACGGGAAGTTGCGCGCCCTGGGCGCGGCGTCCATGCGCCGCTCGGAGATGAGCGCGCCTCGCTCCCTGATTCTCTCAGCTAGCTCCGTGTTCTGCACGGGGTAGACTGTAGCCAGCCCGTTCGCCAGGACGGCGACGGTGCGGCCACCACCCGCGAGGGCTCCCAGATGCGCTTGCGTGTCCACTCCCTCAGCGAGCCCGCTCACTACCGTGAAGCCCTCGTCCGCCATGCCTTCGGCGATCTCGAGGGCGCCCCGCAATGCCGGGGCGTCTGCCCACCGGGAGCCAACGATGGCGATCGTTGGCTCCTCGCCGGACAACGCTCCCATCACGTAGAGGAGCGGCGGCGGGTCGTAGATGTGCCTCAGTAGCGATGGGTACGCGTCCGCGTCCTTGTGCACGAACGACAGCCCGGGGGCCTGCAGCCGCTTCTCCTCGTCGGCGGGGATGCCTTCCTCGCGCGCCTGCATGACGGCGACGACAAGACGCGACGATAGCCCCGCCCTTCGCAGATCCTCGTCTGGAGCAGCGAGGCAGTCCACGGCGTCGTCGAAGTGCTCTAGCAGCTTGCCCAGCTTCGTCGCGCCCATCCCGCGGACGGCGCTGAGCGTGATGAGCGCCCTTGTCTCGTCGTCGAGTGTCGTCGGGGCCACCGTGGTCAGTTCGCTGCCTCGGCGGCAGCCTTCGCGGCTAGCTCCTCGTCGGTCAGATAGCGGTAGATCTCGACCTCATAGACGATCCGGTCACCCGTGTCCGTATTGTCGCCGCCACCGCCAGCGAACACCGTCGAGGGCCGCTTGATTCGCAGGCGCGCGCCCTTGCCGACGACGTTCATTCCCTGGGAAACGATGCGAGGGATGGGGTTGCGTATCCACTTGCGGACCTCAATCCACTCGTCTTCGAGGGACAGGTAGTCGATGGAGACGGTCATGCCCTGTGGTATGGGCAAGTCGAGATCCTTCGTCCGCACGACCACCTTGTGGATTGGTCCGGGCTCCTTGAGCCTCACCTCGGCGACGGTGAGCTTCTCGTATTCCATCCAGTTGGGGTCTTTGGGGTCGTACGTCGGGGATCCGGTCTTGTCCTGGGTGAATTCGTTGCCGTCGTTGACGAGCGGCTTGTTCGCGACGCCTCCCATCTCCTGAGTCGCCAGGTTCTCGCTCAGTGTCCCAGAGGAGGCGCCGATGATCGCGGCGCATCCCACGGCTAAAGCCGACGACAGCACGCCGGCGCCAAAGATCAGGGCCTTCGTCTTCATCGCTCCTGACTCCCATCGTTGAGCCGCGCTCCCGGCAGCGCCAGGCGCGGCGTAAGGGCTACGCGTCCGACCACTCCCACTTCGTACCGTCGCGCGAATCCAACAGTTGCACTCCCGCCGCCGCGAGCGCGTCGCGCAGGGCGTCGGCGGCGTCCCATTCCTTGCGCTCCCGCGCCTCTACGCGCAAAGCAATAACCAGCTCAACGACCGCGGAGCAAGCGCCGCCCTCGTCGGAGCCAGGAGACAGCTCCCAACCGCTTCCGTCGCGCCCGTCGTGCACTTCCACGCCTGCTTCCACGAGCGTGTCGCGCAGTCGGTCGGCAGTGGCCCAGTCCTTGGCGTCACGCGCGCTCTGGCGCAGTGCGACGGATAGGTCGACCAGTCCGCTGAGGCGTCCAGAGGCCCCGTCTTCGTCCGACCGAATGCCGAGCAAGTCGCCCATCACACTGCCGAGGAACTCCGCTCCCGTTGCCATGGCGCGGCGCCCGTCGTCCGTGGCGTCCGCGACTTCCGCGACGAACCGATTGGCGGCGTGGGCGAACTCGAACAGCACGCCGAGCCCACCCGCGAAGTTGAAATCGTCGTCCACCAACGCGATGAATCGACCCTTCGCCGCGGAGACGGTCTTGGTGAGCTCGCGCGCCGCGGCGTCCTCGGGTTCCTCAGCGTCCAAGAACGCCGCGGCGCCGTCGGACCCCTGAATGAGCGTGTCGAGGCACCGGTTCAAGCGACGCGCGGAGGCGATGTTCTCCTCAATCGCCTGCGGCGTATAGTCGAGCGGCTTGCGGTAATGAGTCGACAGGTAGAACAGACGGATCGCTTCCGGGGGATACTGCGCCGCCGCGTCCCTCACGGTGATGAAGTTGCCGAGGGACTTGCCCATCTTCTCGCCGCCGACGCGCAGCAGCGCGCCGTGTAGCCAGTAGCGCGCGAACGGCTCACCGGTAGCCTTCTCGCTCTGCGCGATCTCGTTTTCGTGGTGCGGAAAGATGAGGTCCGCGCCGCCAGCGTGGATGTCCGCTGTCGTCCCGAAGTACTTCATCACCATGGCCGAGCACTCGATGTGCCAGCCCGGCCGCCCCTTGCCCCAGGGGCTATCCCACCACGGCTCGCCTATCTTGGCGCGCTTCCACAGGGCGAAGTCACGCGGATCGCGCTTCTCTTCGTCGACGTCGATGCGCGCCCCAGCGCGGACATCGTCGGCGGACCGGTTCGACAGCTTCCCGTATCCGTCGAAGGACTCGACGCTGTAGTAGACGCCACTGTCCGTAGCGTACGCCGCCTCGCCGTCCACCAACTGCCCGATGAGCTCCTGCATCTCCGGCACGGTTTCGCTGGCCTTGGGCGCTACGTCTGGCGGCAGCACGCCGAGAGACACCATGTCCGCGGCGTATTCATCGGCGTACATCGCCGCCCAGTCGAGGGCGTCGGCGTCATTCTCCTGCGCCCGCTGTATGATCTTGTCGTCGATGTCGGTGACGTTCTGCGCGAAGGTCACGTCGAAGCCGCGGTACGTGAGGTACCGCCGTATGACATCGAAGCTGACGAACGTGCGGGCGTTGTGGATGCCTTGTAGATCGTAGACGGTCGGGCCACAACAGTACATCGTCACCTTCCCGGGGGTGCGAGGCACGAAGTCCTCCAGCCGCCGAGTCAGCGAGTTGTAGACCCTTATCGCCATATGTCGTCCCTTGCCTGTCTCACGGGGTTGGCGCGCGGCGCTCCACCCACTCAGACCGCATCCCTGGCTACGAGGGTCGCGATCGCCGTTGTTTCGATCGCCTGTTCGGTTCCTACCGGCCCGACGCCTTCGCCCGTCTTTGCCTTCACGTTGACGCGCTCGACCGGAAGCTGCAACGCCCGGGCGAGCCGCGCGCGCATCGCCGGGATGTGGGGAGCCATCTTGGGTCGTTCGGCGTGGATGGTGCTGTCGACGTTCAACACCATGTGCGTCTTACCCACCAGACGGGCCACCCGCCCCAGCAACACGATGCTATCGGCGTCCTTGTATTCTGGGTCGGTGTCTGGGAAGTGGGCGCCGATGTCGCCCAACCCCGCCGCGCCCAGGAGAGCATCGCAGATGGCGTGCGCGAGCGCGTCCGCGTCGGAGTGGCCAACCAGGCCTCGCTCGTGTCGGATGTCGACCCCTCCGAGCACAAGCGTTTCACCCTCCGCAAGCCGATGGCTATCATAGCCTAGCCCTGTGCGGATTGCTAACAGTCGCGCGTCGTCCGAGGCGCTCAAGACGTCGCTCCGCGGTCGGCCTGGGCGAGCAGAAACTCCGCCATGGGTAGGTCGTCCTGGGTCGTTATCTTGATGTTGCGCTCATCGCCGAGAACAAGCTGCACGGGACGCCCCGTGTGCTCGATCAGCGACGCGTCGTCGGTGACGTGGATGCCCTGACTTCTGGCGGTGACGTGCGCGTCCAGGAGCAAATCGAGTCGGAACGCCTGCGGCGTCTGCACGCGCCACAGCATCTCGCGGTCGACGCTCGCGGTCACGAGGTGCTCGCCGTCGCCGCGCTTCAGGGTGTCCTTGACCGGTATCGCTACGGTGGAGGCGCCGACCTGCCTCGCCGCGGCGAGCGTCCGCGCGACCATCGCCGAGGTGACAAGCGGCCGCGCTCCGTCGTGCACCACAACGAAGCGCGCTGCGTCCTGGGCGGCGACGAGTCCGCGCATCACGGACTCCTGGCGCGAGGAACCGCCGCCAACGACAGTGACGTCGTCGCCAAGGCCGTGCGGCTCCAACACCGCGTCGGCGCACCCGGCCACCTCGGCGGGCGCGACGACGAGGTACACGTGGGCGATGTCGGGAGCGTCCAGCAGCCGCGAGACGGTGTGCGTGATGAGAGGCGCGCCAGCCACGCTGATGTACGTCTTTTTCGTCGCGGCAGGGCCCATGCGTGTGCTCGCCCCGGCGGCGGGCACGACGGCCACCGCGGGCGATAGTCCAATGTCGCTTGCGCTCATGCTTCGGCCCATCCACCAGTCTGACGGAGTCGCCCTGCCGGCGTTAGCGCCGCGGGGATGCGGTCACGTCCAGAGCGTCGTCCGCGAGCTTCGTGCGCGCTTCCTGCTGGACGCCTGCGTCGAACAGCCAGACAAGGCCGGCGACGGCGAGCCAAAGGGCGACCAGAACCATACGACGGCGGAACGGGGTATCGGTCTCGCTCATTGCCGCGTGACCTCGCCGTCCTCGGCGTAGAATTCGACGCGGAAGACGCCCGTGTTCGTAATCTTGCGCTCCTCCAGCCACGCCTTGAGCGCCTCGGCGTCCGGCGCTGTGAATTCGCAGACCATACGCCCCTGGAGCGTGTCCGCGTACGCGCGCAGGTTGCGCACGTCGCCTTCGGCGGTCTGCATCTCGACGAGTAGCTGCTGGAGCCTCTGATGTGGCATACACGCAATGACATGGGACGTAATGTAGTTCGGCACCGACGGCCTCCGGCTGGGTGACGCTCGCGGCCCCATTCTAGCGGAAAACTAGCGGGCGAGTCGACTCGGACGCGTGGGTCGCATGGCCATGTGGCAAGACGGGTGTAACGCCGTGGTCCCACGGACGTTCTAATAGGGCTATGTGAGAGGAATGTGCACGCGTACCCCCTCGGAGGATACCGAATGGCCGGCGCCATACGCGTCGCTGTTATCGGCCTCGTGCATGAGAACGTCTGGACGGTCGTCGAGCAAGCGTCGAAGCTGTCTTACGTGGACATCGTCGGCGCCGCCGATCCTGACGAGGAGTCGCGTACGCGGTTCGCTCAGGCGACTGGGTGCAACGCCGAGTCTCTCTACGCCGACCCGCAGGATCTACTCGACGGCGAGACATTCCGCGCTGTCATCAGCGGACTCCTACCGGTCGAGCACGTGGCGCTGGCCGAGCTGTGCGCCGAGCGCGGCCTTGGGTTGTTCCTCGAGAAGCCCATGGCGACGAGTCTGGACGAGATGGACCAGATCGTCACCGCCGTGCAACGCACCGACATCCCTTACATGGTCGACTTTCCACGCCTATGGTCCGCGCCCATCCGGGTCGCCGTGCAACGGGCGCGTGATGGCGAGATCGGCGACATCTACGAGGCGAGGTACCGCATATCGCAGCCCCGCACGGGTACGCCCAACGGCTCCGCGGAGTACGCCCGCTGGCTCTACAGCCCGACGCACAACAGCACCGGAGCCTACCTCGACCTGTGCTCGTACGGCGCGCAGCTGACCTCGTGGCTCCTGGGAGAGCCGACGAGTGTCATGGGAACCGGCGGCACGCTCGCGAACGACGAACTCGACGTGTTCGACAACGCCATCCTCATCGCGAAGTACCCCAAGGCGTTCGCGATCAGCGAAGGCACATGGAGCTCCTTTGGCTCCCAGACGCCAGCCACGCTGGAGATCCACGGCTCCGAAGGCATCCTCACCGTCACGGGTCAGATGCTGCTGCGCCACACGTCGCAACATGCCGTGGGCGTGCCCGTCGAGATCAAGCCGTTAGCCGAAGGCTCCCGGAACGGCATCGAGCACTTCTGCGACGCGCTTCGCCGAGACGAAGCGCCCGATGAGCCGTTCACTTTGACCACCACGCGGCGCGGCCAGGAGATCGTGGAAGCCGGGAGGCGAGCCATCGAGACTGGGCTGGAGTGCCCGCTGCCGGTTCGGTAGGTCTCCGCAGATTCCGCACGCTCGCGCCTCAACGCCCGACGGTGCTAACCCGGTTTCCCCGCGAGCCAGCGACCCAGTTCCTCCTCGTACTCCGCCGGCACGTCCATGTCGCGCAGGATTTCGTCCGCGCGCACTGGCATGAGTTGTGTGTCGCGT
This sequence comes from uncultured bacterium, assembly GCA_964473525.1. Lineage (GTDB taxonomy): Bacteria > Poribacteria > WGA-4E. Next base: position 79,125 of record CAYYPK010000002.1, on the reverse strand, counting down.
TCGTGAGCCCTGATGACTTCTCGCAGCGTCGTGTTGGGGTCGGCGGGATCCAAGATGTCGTCACGCAGGCGCATGGATAGAGCGATCGGGTGCCCGCGGCGTTCCCCACGCGCCGGGATGGTCACCATGGCTGACCCGAGAGCGTGCGCTCGCATCACCTCGGCATAGACGGTCGACGGCACGAACGGCTGGTCCACCAGAGCCACGAGCGCGACATCCGCGCCGAGCTCGGACGCCGCGCGGATCCCACATTGCACCGAAGTAAACATCCCACGCTCGTGCAGGGGGTTCCACGCCTCCGATACGTCTCGCGCCGCGAAAGCCTCGGACACTTCCCGCCGTATGGCGGCAGCATGGTGGCCGAGGACTACAACGGTGGCGTCGACGCCCGCCTCTCGCAGGTTCCGCACGCCCTGCTCGAGTACCGTGCGCTCCCCAAACGGCAGCAGTTGCTTCGGCGCGCCCATGCGACTCGACGCGCCCGCGGCCAGCAGCACCCCCACGAACTTCACGGACATCTCCTCGGTTCACAGCTTCGGCGGGAGAGGATAAGCTCAGGAACGCCCACCCATCAAACGGCCCGACGCCCATGAAGCACGCGCCACCAACAGAACGCCCGGAGAACGCCACGAAGGCGTTCCTCGTGGCGCTGCTGTGCTCGGTCGTCATCGCGTTCTGGACGCAGCACAGCGAACTCGTGATCGACAGCCCCAGCTTCAACAGCATCCATCCGTCCGTGGCTGGGTTCTTCGCGATCATCTGCATCTCGCTGTTCGTGAACCCACTGCTCAGTCGGGTCAGGCGCCAATGGGCGCTGTCGCAGCGTGAGCTGCTCATCATCTATTCGATCATGATCGTCGTTGGGCCGGTGGTGTCCATCGGCGGCGTGCACTTCCTGCTCGGTACGCTCATCGCCCCGTACTACTATGCGACTCCCGAGAACGAATACGCCGAGCTGTTCCACCGCTTCATCCCTGCGTGGTTCGGGCCGAAGGAGCCGGAAGCGATACGGCACTTCTACGAGGGCAGCGAGGGCGCCGGCGTCCCGTGGTCGCTCTGGATCCGGCCGTTGGTTCTGTGGTCGCTGTTCCTGCTGGCGGTCTACGGCCTGTTCGTGTGCATGAGCGTCATCGTGCGCAAGCAGTGGGTGGACCGGGAGAAGCTGACGTTCCCACTCGTGCAGCTCCCCTTGGAGATGACCAGGGAACCGGACGCCGGCCGGTCGTTCAACGCATTCTTCCGAAGCCCACTCATGTGGGTCGGCTTCTCGATCCCGGTCCTGATCCACGGCATGAACGGGACGCACACGTACTTCCCACAGTTCCCCGAGATCCAGTACCGCAACATCAACCTCCGTGGTCTCTTCACCGATGCCCCGTGGAACAAGATCGGCAGGTTCAGCCTGTCCTTCTACCCGTGCATCGTAGGGTTTGCGTACATCCTCACTCTCGACCTGTCGTTCAGTGTTGGCTTCTTCTATCTGCTGCAAAAGGCGCAACTCATCGTCGGCGCCGCGACTGGGCTGTCCGCGCGCGGCGCCCTGGCTCGCTTCCCGTTCATCGAGGAGCAGGGAGCGGGCGCGTTCATCGTGATTGCCGTGTCGGGATTCCTGCTCGCGGGAGGACACCTCAAGGACGTGCTCCGCGCGGCCCTTCTGGGCGCGCGCGACGTGGATGACTCGAGGGAGCCGCTGAAGTACCGCTGGGCGGTGTGCGGGTACATCGCGTGCCTGGCGTTCCTCGTGGCGTGGAGCGTCATCGCCGGCACGACGCTGGGCGCCGCCATGGTCTTCTTCCTATTGTTCTCCCTTTTCTCCCTCTCTCTGACCCGCATTCGGGTGCAAGCCGGGCTGGGCTCCGTGCACGGGCCGATGACCGTGCAGGATCTGATGCTGAGTGTTGGCGGCACGCAGTTCCTCGGCCCGCAGAACCTGACGGTGCTCGGCCACTACTTCTTCATGACCGGGGAAATGCGCGGCGTTATGTCCGTGATGCCCAGCCACCTGGAGGGGTACCGCCTCGCGGAGCACGTCCGCATCAACCCGAGGAAGCTCGTGCTCGGCGTCATGGTGGGCACGACGATCGGGCTGGCGCTCGCGCACTTCGCGGCGCTCAGGACCATCTACGACTACGGCGGCAACATCCTCAACAACTGGCGGGTCAAGGACATGCCCGCCCGTCCCTGGAAAGACCTACGCCTTTGGCTCACCAATCCACGCGATGTGGATTGGGTGGGTCTGCAGTTCGTCGGCTTCGGGGCGGCCTTCACCGTCCTGCTGACGTTCCTGCGTCTCAAGTTCGTATGGTGGCCGCTGCACCCTGTCGGGTACGCGGCGGCGTACACAGGCCGCACGATTCACTGGTTCTGGTTCACCCTCCTACTCGGCTGTGCGTTTAAGTACCTCGCCCTCAAGCACGGCGGCCCGAAGACGTACCGGGCGTTCCTGCCGTTCTTCCTGGGTCTCATTCTGGGCGACTTCTTCATGGGCGGGCTGTGGGGGGTATTCGGCCTGGCTTCGAGCCAGCCTGGGTACCTGTTCTTCCCGTAGAGCCGACAAGGCACCGGCCGAATCGGACCGCATGCAACCTCCTGGACTTTGCAGGCGTCCATTCGATATGGGATGATGTACGCACACCGCTACCTCGCGGCGACGGTGAAACCAACGCCTGAGCCGCACATCTGGGGGAACGCAGTATGAAACGGATCGCGATTCTAGGCGCGCTGGGCGCCCTGATGATGATTGGCGTGGCAGGCAGCCACGCCGCCACGCTCGACGAGGACGGCGTGGACTGGACCATCACTACTGACCAATACACGATCAACTGGAACACCACCGCGCAGTCTGGATACAACTCCATCATCCCCGCGGGCAACGGCGACATCGACCTGTTCGGCGCCGGCGGCCGGAACGTGTACCACTCCGCCAACTACGCAGGTTGGAAGGACTGGGGCGCCGCGGTCGAGGCTGACGTCGTGGAGGAGGCCGCTGGCAAGATCGTGCTGAGCTTCGAGATGGACGACGGGGCGAGCAAGATCTACCACGCCACGGCCACCTTCTGGGACGGCGTCCCTTACTGGAAGAATGAAATCGTCGTCGAGGCTGTTGACGACGTGGCCTCGTTTGGGGACGGGCACGAGCCGATGTGTGAGCCACGCGCTGGCGGGGCGGATAACGAGTACCAGAAATGGGATGATCCCTTTGCGCACGCCGCGTTCTCGAACGACGACGGGTTCTTCGCGATGTACACCGAGATGGGCGCCGCGAGAACCCATGCGTGGCAGGCAGACGGGCGGATGGACCTCACCCACGACAATCTCGTCGTGAACCTCAACGGAGGCGAGATGAGCGACCCGATCGTTTACTACATGGCGACCGGCATAGGTGACTTGGACGACGCGCACGATCTTGCCGAGATCGTCCTGAAGGAGCCCGCCGAGGTGCTAGCGGTCTCCGCCAAGGCGAAGCTCGCAACGTCCTGGGGTGATCTCAAGGGCAGGTAGAGAACGACCGCAGGAGCGCACGTGGTCGAACTGGTCGGCCACGTGTGCCGCGCGGCAACGGACACTAGGAGGTACGACGCAGGATGATGGCGATGAAGAGACTCGCGGTAGGGGCGTGTGTCGCATTGGCTCTGGGGTACGCGTCTGCGTCCCACGCGGCGACCGCGTCGGAGTCCGGTGGCGTCTGGATGATCGAGACGGACGCCTACACTGTCCACTTCAAGACGGACGCCCAGGCTGGCTACTCGCAGATCTTCCCGGCGGGCGGAGGCGGCGACAGCCTGTTCGGCGCAGGCGAAGGCCGGAACCTTTACCACTCCGCGAACTACGCGGGATGGAGCGACTGGGGCCCGGCGGCGACGGCGGAAATCGCCGAAGAAGGCAATGGCAAGCTCGTCATGCACTACGTGATGGATGACGGGAACCTCAAGGTCTACGACCTCATGGCAACGCACTGGGACGGCGTGCCGTATTGGCGGCACGACCTGACGATCACCGCCCGCGGCGGCGACTTGCCGTCGTTCTCGGACGGACATGAGCCGATGGTCGAACCGCGCAACGCCGCCGGCGCCGCCAACGAGTACGCGGACTGGGCCGATCCGTTCGCCCACGTCGCGTTTGCGAATCCGAACGGCTACTTCGCTCTGTACACCGAGACCGGCGCGGCTCGCACGCACGCGTGGCAAGAGGACGGGCGCATGGATCTCGTGCACGACGACGTGTCCGAGGATCTCACCGACGGCTCCAGCAGCAGCACGCTCACGTTCTACCTGGCTACCGGCCCGGGTGGGCTGGACGACGCCACGGCGTTGGCGTCCGACGTTACCGTCGAGCCGGACACAACCGCCGTCGACGCCGAGGGGAAGCTGACGACCACGTGGGGCTCCATGAAGTCCCGCTAGCCGCTGGCGCCTCATCAGCCGCAGGAACGCCCCCGCCTTCGAGCGGGGCGTTTCGCGTACCTCCCAGCTAGTCGTCCGTGGCTGCCACCCACGCGGGGAACATCTCGTGGCCAGGGTAGTCCGTCAGACGGTCGATTTCCCCGGTGGCGACCCGCAGCGAGTAGATGTCGTGCTGCCCCTCCCGGTCGGAAGCGAATACGATGAGCGCGCCGTCATCAGACCACGCGGCTCCCATGTCGGAGTGTAGGTCGTCGGTCAGACGTGTCTGATTGGACCCGTCGGCGTCCATCAGATAAAGCTCCCAGTTGCCGTCGCGCAGGGACGAGAAGGCGATCGACTTGCCGTCGGGCGACCACGCAGGCTTCTGGTCGTTCGCCGGGTCGGTGGTCAGCCTCGTGACGTCGCCGCTGGCTACGTCCAGCGTGTAGATGTCGAGCGTCCTGTCGCGTGTCGACGAGAACGTGATGCGGGTGCCGTCGGGCGACCACGACGCGTGACGCGTCGCGTTCATGTCCGTGGTGAGCTGGCGTATCTCGCCGCCCTCGCGGCCGACAACGTACAGTTCGGCGCCGCCATGGCGATCCGCGGTGAAGGCGATCTGTCCGCCGTCGGGCGACCACGCCGGGGAGACGCTCGTCGCCAGTCCCCTCGACACGTTGCGCGGGTATCGCCCGTAGATGTCGGTGACGAATATCTCGTCGTGGCCGTCGCGGCTGCTGTGATATGCCAGCCAGCGCCCATCGGCTGACACGGCGGGCAGTTCCTCGTCGCCGCCGTGGTTCGTCACGTTGCGCCGCTCGCCGGTGTCGAGGTCGAGAACGAACACCTCCCAGTTCTCGTCCCAGTACTGCATGAACGCGATCCCAGGGCCGTGCGTCGAGGCGGGCGGCAGCCCGTCGCCGAGGTCGTCGGCGGCGGGGTCAGCTTCGTCCTCTCCGCACCCCATCACGGCGATCGCGGCTGCCAGGGACATGGCCGCGAGCGCGTCGCGCCACCGTGCGCCGCACGCGGAAGGCGTCATGAGGTCCGCATCCCGGCCGGGAGCATGTCGTTCTGCGCGTCCATCAGCAGATCCATGCACTCCCGCACCTTGGGCAGGCTCAGCTGGGATGACGTGTTCGGGTCGAGCATGGCCGCGTGATACGCCGCCTCGCGGTCTTCGTCCAACACCGCGCGCACGACGAGCTCCTGCATGGTCACGTTCGTGCGCGACAACGCTGCGAGCTGCGATGGGAGCGCGCCGACGTAGCACGGGTGCAGGCCCGCGCGGTTCACGAGACAGGCCACCTCCGCCGAGCAGTCCGTCGGCAGGTTCGTGATGAGACCGGTGTTCGGGACGTTCCCGTAAACCGTCAGGGCGGTGTCCGTCTCCATCGCATGGATGATCTGCGCGCCGTACTCGTTGGATCGCACGATCTCCGGGGCCTCGGCGAGGATCTTCTGTTGCGAGTCGGCGCGCCGCTTCGCCCGGGCCTCGTTCTGGCCCTCCATCTGCTCGCCGGTGCGGTGCGGCACGTTGACGCGTGCCATCTCGTCCTCGTCGCGCATGTAGTAAGGGACGTACTCCGCCATGTGCCGTGACGACTCGGTCACGAACATGCCGAAGTGCCGGTATATGTCGAACCGCACGGGATCTTTCGCGACGATCTCGTCGTCGTCCAGGCAGGCGCGCAGCTTCGGATAGAGGTCTACGCCGTCCTGCTCCAGTTTTAGGAACCACGCCATGTGGTTGATGCCCGCGACGTGGTACGTGAGCGTGTCGAGGTCGACGCCCATGTAGCCCGCGAGCTGTCGCGCGGTGTTCTGCACGCTGTGGCACAGACCGATGCTTGTGATGGACGTGGCCTCGGAGATCGCCCACATAATCATGGACATGGGGTTCGTGTAGTTCAGCAACAGCGCGCGCGGACACAGGCGCTCCATGTCGCGCGCGATGTCCAGCATGGCTGGTATCGTGCGCAGGCCCTTCATGATGCCGCCGACCCCCACGGTGTCGGACACCGTCTGACGGAGCCCGCCCACCTCGTATGGGATGCGGACGTCCATCGCCTCGGGGCCCATGCCCTCGCCGACGCGGATGGACGCGATGGCGTAGTCGGCGCCGTCGAGAGCTGGCTCCCGCTCAGTCGACGCCTCGATGCGCGCGGGCAGACCCGCAGCCTCGACCATGCGATCGGCCAACGTCTTGATGAACGCCAGGCGCTCCGCGCTGGGGTCCATCAGGTGGATCGTGCCATCGGCGAGCTCGGGGAACGACAGGATGTCGCTGACGAGCCTGCGTCCGAATCCGAGGCTGCCCGCGCCCAGAAATGCGATCTTCGCCATGGGTCTCCCTAATCGGTCGGCGCTGATGGAACGCCCGTGTCCGGCCAGAACTGGTAGTCCACGACAGTCCAGCCGCTCGCCTGCTTCTCGACGTGTACGAGCATGCGGCGAGCGGTCGGCTCACCTAGCTCAGGCGTCATCTGGATGCGGAACGTGTACAGGATGTTCGCGTCGCCCTCGCGATCCGTGCGGAGGAGCTCGCGGCTGAACTTTGGTCGGGACATCCGTGACCGGAAGCCCTCGCCGCGTATTGCCGCTACCTCGGCGAGCTCGCTGAGAAGCTTCTCCTTCGCGAGACCCGTAGCCAGCGTCATCGCGCCCTCCTGATCCACGTTGAGGGCGTAGAGTTCCAGGAACGTCACGGCGACATCCTCCGGCGCCGCCTCTCGGTCGCATGCGACGAGGACGGTGGCGGCGCAGAACACGCACGCGAACGCCAGGCGGAAGTTGCGCATGGGGTCGCCCCTGGCTGTCGCGATCGTAGTGGACGAGGGCGGCCGATGGTATACTGGCGCGTCTCGGCATCGCAACCGCGTGTGCGGCGCCACCGGCATCGACAGCCCACCAACAGGAACGGATGTCATGGAGTACCGCCCACTGGGTCGCACGGGCCTTGAGGTATCGGTGTTGAGCGTCGGCGCCGCGGCGATGGGCGGCGAGTTCGGAGACCGGCAGGAAACCGAATCCATCGAGACGGTCCACCGCGCCATCGACATGGGCGTGAACTACTTCGACACGTCGCCATACTATGGCCGCACGCGATCCGAACAGGTGCTGGGCAAGGCGCTGGTCGGCAAACGCGACCAGGTGGTTCTGTCCACGAAGACCGGACGGTTCGACGCTGAGGAGTTCGACTTCACCGAGCGTCGGCTGCGCGCGGAAGTCGACAACAGCCTCAGACGCCTGCACACCGACCACGTCGATCTGCTGATCGCGCACGACGTCGAATTCGCCGATCCTGCCGTCGTGTTGGGCGAGGGTCTGCCGACGCTTGCCGCGCTGAAGGCCGAGGGCAAGGCGCGACACATAGGTGTCTCTGGTCTGCCGTTGCACGTCCTCAAGACTGCCGTGGACGCCTCCGAGGTAGACGTCGTGCTCTCGTACTGTCGGTACTGCCTGAACGACACAGCTCTCACGGCGTACGCGCGCGAGTGGCGCGCGGCAGGGCTTGGCGTCATCAACGCAAGTCCCCTAGCGATGGCGCTCCTGACGCCTAACGGGCCGCCGGAGTGGCACCCAGCGCCCAGCGACCTGTTCGACGCCGCCACGCGCGCGGCAGAACACTGCAAGGCGCGGGGGGCGAACCTGGCCTTCCTGGGGATGCAGTATGCCTTCGCGTGCGCGGATGTCGACACGACGATGACGGGCACGTCGCGCCTACGGAATCTACAGAGCAACCTGGACGCGCTGAACATCCCCATCGACGAGACGCTGCTGGCCGAAGTCCTGGACATACTCGCGCCGGTGAAGGACGTCACGTGGCCTAGTGGCGACGAGGACGCCTGGCGCGCGCACGGCGAGGGTTAGATGTACGACAGATGGCCGCGTCCAGTAGAGGGTCGGTCGCGAAGCCGTCGGGGCCACAAAGGTCGCGACAGGGTCACGGGCCGCGCCGACGGGAAACGCACGTGCCCGGCGTTCGAGGGGTTGATCTCCGCCACCACGTGTCGTGACAGCCGTGGCAAAGTGGATGGGTGCGACGGGCGATGCCCCTACTACGCGCCACTGGTTCTCGCGTCGACCGCGCCGGGGCCGCGCCAGCTTCCCCTACACAAGTGCTACCTGAGACGTCTGCCCCGCAGTGGGTCGGCCACGGTGCTGGTTACTCGCAGGAACCCGGACGACACGCTGCGGTCGCTCATGCTGCTGCTCGACCTGTGGAAGGTCGGCATACACGAGTGCTTCCTGGACGCGTCCACGACCGAGGCCGCCCTGGAAAAGCGGCTTCGCAAGGACGGGGCGGACTTCGAAGAGGCGGAACTCGCAGAATGCCAGGAGGTCGTGAAGTGGGCCGAGACGATCTCGCGCGAGGTCGGCCACGAGATCCCTTGGGAGTACACCCATTGGAACGCCATGCTGGACGACATGGCGCACGTTGCTCCGCCGACAGGGTCGCTCTACAAGTGCGCGCGGTGCAGCGACGAGCTGCCTGAGAAAGCCGTGTCGCTGATGAAGCGGTACGCGCTCGACACGGATGTCCAGTTCTATCTCGTCTGCCGCAAGTGCGGGGGCGAGTTCGAGGACGACTGGTGAGCGGTGGTCGTGGTACTTGGAGCGGTGGTGTGTGGCTGGAGAACCCCCATCCCAGCCTTCCCCCTGGCAAGGGGGAAGGGGCGCCAGAACGGGTCTCGCGGCTACGCGCTGCTGCGGGCCCTTGACGGTTCGCTGCGCGCGGTACGTTAGGAGGACACCTTGGCTGAGCGTCTGAACATCGTGGCTATCGTGTCGGACACGCTGCGTTACGACTACATCGGGGCGAATGGGAACGACTGGATCAAGACGCCTGAGTTGGATGCGTTCGCAGCGAAGGCGACCTGCTTCGACAACTGCTACGTGTCGTCCTTCCCCACCATCCCCACGCGCACGGACTGGTTCACGGGTAGGTACGGATTTCCCTTCTACGGCTGGCGGCCTCTCGACCCGAGCGCCACGGTGATCGCGCCGTTGCTGGCGGAAGCCGGCTACACGAATCAGCTCATTATCGACACGCCGCATATGATGCGCGGGGCCGCGAACTTCGACCGCGGCTTCCACGGCGCGAAGTGGATACGCGGGCAAGAGGGCGACACGCCCATGACGTGGATGAATCAGCCCGTCGAAGAGCGCGTACCCGACGACAAGACGCGCCAGCGACCACGGCCGTTTGGCGGGACACTCGCCAACGTCCACGCCTGGCAGAACCACCACCAGTGGATGTCCGGGGAGGACCGGTTCGTCGCACAGACCTGTCGCGCCGCCTCTCTGTGGCTCGAGCACAACTACAAGGCGGACCCGTTCTTCCTGTGGGTGGATTGCTTCGATGTCCACGAGCCGTGGGATCCGCCTGAATACCTCGTCGAGATGTACGATCCCGGCTACGACGGCACGCCGATGTTCCACCCGAACTATGGAGCCGCGTCGGACTACACGGAGGCCGAGCTCAGGAACCTGCGAGCGCACTACGCAGGCGAAGTGACGCTCGTGAGTCAGCATGTGGGGCGTGTGTTCCGCACGCTGGAGGACACGGGGCTCATGGACAGCACGGTCGTAGTGTTCATGGCGGACCACGGAATGTATCTCGGTGAACACGACCGCACCGGGAAATCGAACATCTCGGATAGCGACGACCGCGGCAGCTGGCCGCTGTACCGCGAAGTGTCGCACATCCCGCTGATGATCTACTCACCTGGGATCGACGGAGGACGCGCGTCGGAGCTGGTCCAGCCGCCCGACATCATGCCCACTGTTCTGGAGAGCGCCGGCCTCGACGTCCCGTCTAGCGCGCACGGGCAGTCGTTGCTCCCGCTCCTAGGGCGATCCGCCGACCGCCCGGACTGGGCGCGTGAGCTTGCGGTCTCGAGCCCCGCGTTGCAGGTTGGTCGCGGACGTGAGGGCGCCAAGCTCTCCGTGACCGACGGCGCCTGGTCGCTCATTCTGGGGCAGGACGGGGCCGTGGCGCCCGAGCTATACGACCTCGCAACCGACCCCGGCGAGGAGAGCGATGTCGCGGGAGAGTATCCCGCGAAGGTCGCTGAGATGCGGCAGGCATGCCTCGACTGGCTGCGCGAGCTCGGCGCGAGCGATGAGCAGGTCGCGGCGGTCGGCTAGGTCAGCTTGCGGAGCATGTCTACCCGGCGACCGCGTGAGGGGCTCCGGTACGACGCGGGCAGGCGGGAGTCCATTAGCGGCGCCTCCTCGGGTCGCTTGCAGATCTTGACGTAGTCGAAGCGCGTGACCGTGGGTGGCATGTTCCCCGGACAGAGGGCGTGGATGCCGACGCGTGTCGGATCGCCCATGTTGGCGAACGCCGTGCCGCAACTCACCCAGTCGACTGCGTTCTCGCTCGCGTACCCGGTGAACAGGTTGCCGCTGCGTTCGACGCGGAGGTAGAGCTGCTTGGCGTCCGTCAGGCCGAGGCCCCTGCCGACGAGCGGCTCGCCGCCACGTTCCGTGTGCTGCTCGAAGCGGATGTCGCCGCGGAAGGCGTGGTGCGTGGACGTCTTCTCCAGGCGGATGAAGGCGTCCTCGTCGAACCAGATGAGAACGCCGCCGTGCGGGTTCGTCTCGTCGGTGATCTGGAGCCGCGTCTCAACCGAGAAGTCCTCCTCGGCGTCGCGCAGCAAGCGTGGCGCGTCATATTTCGCGCCACGCCACAGGTTCTGTCCAGGCTCGACGGTCATGGTGAGCCATCCCTGCCGCTCGCGCCATTCGGCGCCCTCACGCGGGTCGGTCCACTCCCAGCCGTCCCGCAGTCGCGTGCCGTCGAATTCGTCCTGGAACACGACGTGCGAGAACTGGGTCGAGGAAGTCCAGCCCTCGATCTTCACGGAGCCGACCGAGCTGGGCATCGACTGAGGCAGCGCACGCAGGTCGGGGATCTCGACGACGGACTCCTGGGGTGTGACCTCGACGGGGAACGGCTCGCCCTCGAAGAGGGGCTGCGGAAAGAACTGCACGCGACACCCCATCGGAGGGCAGTCGGGGCCCTTCAGCACGCGTATGGACCGGGCGACGTTCGTCACACGACGTCCCATATCCGACTCGTCACGCACGATCGTCGTGCGCGTGCCACCAAACCCGGGCTCGGTGAAGACATCAACAACGACCGGCGCCGTGCCCCAGACAGGGCCATCCGCCCTGCTCTCGGCGCGGATCGCCACACTGCGGACGACGTCTCCGAAGTTGTAGGAGAGTTGGTGCAGCGTCTGGTACGCGCCCGGGCCAAGCGACAGCCTGCGACCCTCGTAGCCAGGCTCGGCGAATAGCAGCGCCTTGTGGTTGGCCCCCGGGGCGTAACCGGGCCCCTTGTAGACGCGGATGGAGGAGACGGCCTCGTCGAGGCCGATCTCGGCCGTATCAGGCGTGTCGTCAATGATGACGGCGCGTCGACCGCCGAACCGTTGGTTCTGAAACGCCTCAATGACCAATCGAGGCAGGTTGGCGGGCATCGCGCGTCCCTTCGGTTGGTGACTTCAGCCAGTGTATCAGCAAACGGTCTGGACACAAATGCTGCGTCGCGAGCGGCGTCGCGGTAAGATTGCCATCGTCGCGATCGGCAACAGCACGGGAACGGGGATTGGCCTTGGAAGCTGTCGTATGGTTTCTCGTCGGCGCGCTCGCGTCGCTCGTTGGCGCCGCGGCTGGAACGCTGGCAAACGGCTGGGCCGCATGGTTGGCAGCCGTGGCGTGCGGAGCGATCGCAACCGCGCTCGCGAAGCGACTTCCCGTGTTCGCCGGGTCGGCGCTCGTATGCGCCATCCCCGGCGCGCGTGTGGCTGATGACGCGCGAATGGCGGTTGGCGTGGCGCTGGCCACGGTCGTAGCGCTCCTCGCGGGACCGTACGGATTCGCGTGGCTTCGCGGAAGGGTGCGCGCAACGCGGCCTCCTCAGTCGACGGCTCCGTCCGCCTCGTTCGCGGGCGCCGAGGGATCCGACCCCTCGGGTACGCGGCTGACGGACGCGCGCCTGGCGTCCCTGGTTCGCCTGGCGGCAGTCGACACCGACGCGTTCCGGTCCGAAGCCGCGGCGTTGTCACCGGACCAACGCCAGCAGGTGAGGGAGGCGCTGCTGGCGGATCGATAGCGTAGGGACGATGGTGGGCTTTGTCCTCCCCCGTCGAGGCGGCTCGTGGTAAACCCTGGCGGCGCGGTAGGGGATGCAACGCTAGGCGGTCTCTGGTACACTACCAGATGCCACCTGAAGGATGGCAACTGTCAGCTCGGCCCACGGGACACGCCATACATATGAGCCCGCGCAGCGATCTCCTTTTGCAGGACGGCGAGAGTGTTCTGTTCATCGGGGACAGCATCACCGACGCCGGTCGTCGCGCGGATGTCGGCCGTAGTCTCGGCTCGGGGTATGTCGCGCACGTGGCGGACCTGCTAGCCGTGCTGTATCCCGAGCGCCGCATCTCGGTTGTCAACCGGGGCATCAGCGGGAATCGGGTGGTGGATCTGCGGGACCGGTGGGAGAGCGATGTCATCGCCGAGCAACCGGACTGGGTGTCCATCTCGATAGGCATCAACGATGTCTGGCGCTGGTTCGACGGCAACCCGGACAGCCACGTGGGGATCGAGCAATACGGCGCCGTGTATCGCGACCTCCTGGAAGTCACCGTCGAGAAGACGCAGGCGCGGCTGGTTCTGATGGAGACATCCGTCATCGGCGAGGACGTGGAGAACGAGTCCAACGCGATGCTCGCGGCGTACAATGCGGCGATCCACGAATTCGCTGAGGAGTACGACGCGGTGCTCGCGCCGATGTTCCAGAGCTTCGCCAGTGCGATAGGCGAGCGCCCTGGATTCGAGTGGACCGGCGATGGAGTGCATCCGCTGCCGCCCGGGCACATGCTCATGGCGGTCGCGTGGCTTCGAGCGGTGGGAGCCGCCATATGACGACTCGGAGTGATCTGCTGTGAACGACAACCCGACTCCCGACGAAGCGGTCGAGGACGAGCCGGACGAGGCTGTCGAAGAGGCCGCCGAAGAGCCCGCCGACGCCCCGGATGCTGCATCTTCCCCGGACGGCGAGGGCGACGGAGGCGACGGTGAACCCGAGCTGACCGCCGAGGAGATCCACGCGGCTGCCGAAGCGGCCAGGGCGGCGGAGGAATTCGCCGCTCTCCCGTGGTACGTCCGCAAAGCAACGCCGCGCTTCGGACAGGAGCGCGCCGAAGGCCACTGGGAACGCATTTCCGCGTTGCTGCCGTTCCTGCGCATTGTCGCGGGCATCAACATCGTAATCGTGATAGCCGGAGGCCTGGGGTACTTCCTCGAGACGCGCGTGAGCTGGGATCTGGTCGGCGCGTCGTGGGAAGGCGACACGAACGTCACAGCTGCCAGGGACTACGACGACGAGACTGGAGCTCGTATCATCAGCAGGGGCGAGATGTTCCAGTCGGCGGCGGACTTGGGTTCTGAGCTCAGCCACATAGATCAACTCATCGCGACAGGGCTGTCAGAGGTCGACGTCATCGACCACGCCATGTACGACACCATGTGGGACGCGATGTGGTGGTCCGTGGTGACGATGACCACCGTTGGATTCGGCGACAAATACCCAGTCACTGGGCCCGGTCGCCTATTGGCCGTTGTCGTGATGTTCATGAGCTTGTTCCTTCTCTCGTCTTTCACCGCGACGTTCGCCTCGGCCTTCGTCGCGCGCCGCATCCAGGGCGGCGAGGAGCAGGCGGAGGATCCCTGGGAAGGGCACACGATCTTCTGTGGGTGGACCGACGGCGCGGCCCCGCGCGTGATCGCGGCGCTGGACGCGGGGTGCACTGGCGGCGACCCGCTACAGGTGATCTTCCTGAACACGCTCGCCGAGGACGCGATGGAGTTGAACCTACGCGGCATGAACACGCTAGAACACCGCTTCATCCGTGGTGACTTCACGCGCGAGGAGGATCTCGATCGGGCCGGTTTGCACAACGCTAGCTCGATCATCATCATCCCGGACGACTCGGACGGCACCGAGGCCGACGACACGCGTACGATCGAAGCCACGATGGCGATGAAGGTGCTGGACCCAGAGGTGAAGGTGTTCGCCCATGCGGTGAGCGCGACGCGCGTTGCGAACCTGCATCGAGCGAATGTCGACGAGGTGGTCCTGACGGATTCGCACACGCCGGAGATGCTTGCAGCGTTGGTCGTGCGACCAGGGATGACGCAGACGATTCACGAACTACTGGATCCCGAGGAGGCCAACGAATTCCAGGCGATCGACATCCCTGAGCGGTTTGTCGGTGGACAGGTGGCGCAGCTGCACACCTACCTGAAGACGGAGCGTAACGCCACGCTCATCGGCCTCGTGTCCGAACAGGAAGGTCTTGGCCTTGAGAGCGCCATGGAGGGCGGGGACGCCTACATGGTGGAGTTGATCAAGGAGCAGATCGAGGAAGCGGGCATTGAGATGGTCGCCGAGACCGCCAAGACGGAGGTCGCGATCAATCCTGCGGGAGACGTGGAAGTCAGCGAAGACGACAAGGCTCTCGTTATTCGAGCCCGTCCCGCGCGCGGCAGTGGGGCGCAGTAGCGGTTAGCGCGGGTACGCGGCGGGAATAGGCTATAGTTGTGTGGGCCAGGAGGCCATGACGTGGCGGATGTATCGGTCGAAGAGCTAACGCGCTTCTGCGGTGGGATTCCGGTCGGGATCTTCGAAGGACTCGAGGAACCCCAACTGCAGGTCATCGCAGGAATCACCACACGCCAGTCGTTCGATGTCGATGAAGTCATCATCGGCGACGGTGAGTCCGGCGACACCATGTACCTGCTGCTCTCGGGCAAGGTGCGCGTGTCGAAGAAGCTGTACTTCCGACAGGGCAGAGGCATGGCGCAGGGGGATCGCGAGATCATCGAGTTGCCGGCGGAGTGGAGTCCGTACTTCGGGGAACTGGCCCTCTTCGACGAGAACAGTCTCCGCACGGCTTCCGTGACCGGGTCTGAAGCAGGGGAACTTGCGGTCATCCGCAACGCCGACTTCTTCTCGATTGCCGAGAGTGATCACGATACCGGCTACATCGTGTGCAAGAACGTGCTTACCAAAGCCGTCGGCACGATCAGCAAAGGCAACGAGAACGTCATCAACCTCACCACCGCGCTGAGTTTTGCGCTCAGTGCCAAGGCGTAGCAGGCCCAACCCATCTGGCCGCCTTGGCGCGCGCCCCGAGCATCCTAGCTAAGGGATGTTCGGGTCCAGGAACGTCAGCAGCTTGCCCCAGAATGCCGGAGCTTCCGGGCTGTCGATGGTGCTCTTGAGCGCCAGCAGTCGGCGATGCACGTCCTGCTGCGCCCGGCGGCGATTCTTCTCCAACACCTTGTGCGCCAGGGACGCGCACTGGTCGATACGCTCAATCGACAGCACGTAGCGCAGGTGCCCGACGGCGTTGAGGTAAAGCGGCTGTGGCTCCACGGTCTCCAGGAGCTCGGTGATCGCGTCGATCCTCGGCGCGTCCTTCCGGTACACCACGCTCCCAACCCTTACCATGAGGCCTTCGTGACTTGGGATGATGCGCCGCGACGCGCGCGCCATCTGGAGTCCGTCGTCGACCGTCATTCGGTTCCACAGCAGCACCCATGCGCCGATGAACGCCAGCGCGGACAGCGCCGGGCTCCGCAGCACATCGCACAGGTCTGTCACCACGCGCTCCGCTTCTGGGTCTGGTTCGACATCGCGGAGAAGGCGTTCCAACGCCCACGTGTCCTTGGGCGGCGGCTCCTCGTCCGGCCCCAGCAGGACGCTGGAGATGCGCAGAGCGAAGTCATCGCTCTGCATGAACGCGGATTGGAAATCGGGCTTCGGTGAACTGGCCCCATAGAACGCCGTGACGTCCACGTCCAGAACGTCGGCGAGCCGGCGCAGCTCGTCTGCGCGGAGCACCTGCTTGCCACCGAGGAAGCGGTAGAGCTTCGTGCGCTCAATGTCCGCCAGACGCGCGATCTCGGACTTGGAGCGCCCGTCCAGGAGCCTCTGGGCGTTCGCTACGATAGCGTCGGTGTAGTCCATGATCCCCGATCTGTGCATATGTGCAACAGCTAGGCGACACCCGCCGTACCTCCCCACCGCAAGACGCTTTGGGAGCTTGACAGACGATGTCCGCTCGGTTATTATAGCACGAAGCTGCTGGTTGTGCATATATGCAACACATCGGGACCGACGCGATGTCCCTGCTTGCGGCCCCCCACGCGAACATAGAAGCGAAGCCCGTGCTGGACTTCTCACGCCTGTCGGACGATGAGCTCGAGGCGCTCATCGATCCCGACCGTGTGCCGCGTCACGTTGCCATCATCATGGACGGTAACGGTCGGTGGGCAAACCGAAGAGGCCGCACGCGCATCGAGGGTCACAGGGCTGCCGTGGACGCAGTCTGGGAGGCCGTGGACGAGTGCGGGCGCCTCCACGTCGAGGCGTTGACGCTCTACGCCTTCTCGTCGGAGAACTGGAAGCGCCCGCCGCGTGAAGTGCGTGCGCTCATGCGGCTGTTCCGTCAGCAGTTGCGTAAACAGACGCCACATCTGGACCGCAATAACGTCCGACTCCGCGGCATCGGTGACCTGGAGAAGCTGCCGGTGGCCGTGCGTTGGGAACTGGCGCGAGCCGGGCGCCGCCTGAGACGCAACCACGGGCTGAAACTCAACCTCGCCTTGAGCTATGGCGGGCGGCAGGAGCTCGTGCGCGCGATTCAGAACATCGCACGCGACGTGCAGCAGGATCGCCTCCGTCCCGAGGACATCACGACGGCCCACGTTGGACGGTACCTCGACACCGAGACCATGCCCGACCCGGACCTGATGATCCGTACAAGCGGCGAGATGCGTATCAGCAATTTCCTACTGTGGCAGAGCGCCTACGCGGAATTCTACTTCACGCCCGTGCTCTGGCCTGACTTCCGACGGCGCGACCTGTACGAGGCGGTGCTTACGTACCAGCATCGCGAGCGTCGCTTTGGGTGCGCCGAGGACCGACCGGAGTCCTCGTAGGCCGGCCTACGGACGACATGCCATTCGGCCCATAGCATCTAGGATGGAAGCCACATGACTGGCCAACGCATCGTGGTCCGTGCGGACGGGCGCGCGGAAACCGAGGACTTCGAGGTCGGCGCGCCTGGCCCGGGGCAAGTTCTGGCGCGGACCGAATATAGCGCGGTGAGCGCGGGCACCGAGCTCGGATCGCAGGAGCAGGCGCGAACTGGAGACTACTACCCCGGCTACTCCAACGTGGGCGTCGTGGTGGGACTGGGACAGGGCGTCGACGGTGTTGCCCTAGGAGACCGCGTGCTCTCGTCGGGCGGACACGCCAGCCACGTCGTGACGTCTGTCAAGTCGCCGTACTTCGCACCCGTGCCCACCGGCGCATCCCCGCGCGACGCCGCCTTCGGAGTCATCGGCATGGTTGCCATGCACGGCGCGCGCAAGGCTGCCGTGCAGATCGGGGAACACGTGCTGGTTACGGGGGCGGGCATGGTGGGTCAGCTCGTTTCCCAACTGCTCCCGCGTGACGCTGCGGAAACGCTTGCTGTAACGGACCTATCGGAGGCCCGCCTCGCGCTTGCCCTTGAGTTGGGAGCGTCCCACATCGTCCGCCCGAATGACGGCGATCTGGCGGACCTTCACCGAGAGGCGGCGGGCCAGCCGGCGGACGTTGCCGTCGAGGCTACCGGCTATCCCGAACTGCTGCCGTCAGTCGTTGACGCCCTCCGAATCGGAGGCAGGTGCGTTCTGCTGGGCTCCATCTGGCACCGGCCCGTAACACTCGACCTCATGCCGTTGCATGAGAAAGAGATCACGCTTCAGGGCTGCCACCAGCCCAAGTGCCCGGACGAGCCGCATCCGTATTACCCGTACTCCAAGACGTATAACTCGCGCGCCTTCCTCGCGCGCGTCGCCGACGGGCGTGTGCAGGTGGCGCCACTCGTGACCCACGTGCTGTCGCCGGACGACGCCGGCGAAGCCTACCGACTGCTGCGAGACGAGCGCGACTCCGCGCTGGGGGTGGTGTTCGAGTTCGCCAGCGACTGAGCGTCGCCTGCTGGTTGTGCGGGCCGTGTAGCGTCGGCCCATACCCCGGCCACTGCCGTCCCGCAGTCCGGGCAAGCTCCGTCTGCCACGCGGACACCGGAGACGGCGTAGCCGCGTCGTGTCACGAGCCTCGAGTCGCAGCCTGGGCAGAAGGTGCTCTCCGTGTCGCCCACCGCGCCGGGCATGTTGCCAGCGTACACGTAACGCAGGCCCGCGGCCTTCCCGATGTCCCACGCGCGGAGCAGCGTCGCCGCGTCCGTGTTGGCGGGGTCGGTCATCTTGTAGTCCTTGTGGAACGCCGTCACGTGCCACGGGATGTCCAGAGAGACCGACGCCAGGAACTGCGCGATGTCGGTGAGCTCCTCGGTCGAGTCGTTGTAGCCTGGGATAGTCAGCGTGACGACCTCGACCCAGATGCCCCTGCGGACGAGCGACTGGATCGTATCCAAGACGGGCGCGAGCCGTCCCCCCAGCTTGCGGTACTTGGCGTCCTGAAAGGTCTTCAGATCGACCTTGTAGAGGCTGAGGTAGGGCTCGAGGTAGTCCAGGACCCGTTCCGTGGCGTGCCCGTTCGAGACGAAGGAGCAAGCGAGTCCGGCCTCACGCGCTGGGCGGAAGACCGCTGCCGCCCACTCGCTCGTGATGAGCGGTTCGTTGTAGGTGCTCGTGACGACGCGCGCACCGAGGCGCTGAGCCGCTTCAACGATGGCCTCCGGCGACACGAGGCGCGGCGACACGCCCGCCGCTGGGTCGCGCAGCGCCTGCGACGTCACCCAGTTCTGACAGTATCCGCAATGGAAGTCACACCCCAGCATGCCGAAGCTGAGAGCGTTCGACCCTGGATAGGCGTGGAAGAACGGCTTCTTCTCAATGGGGTCGCACTGAATGCCGGCGACGTAGCCGTACGGGGCGAGCAGCGTGCCGCCCTCGTTGACTCGGACGCGGCACACGCCAA
This sequence comes from uncultured bacterium, assembly GCA_964473525.1. Classification (GTDB taxonomy): domain Bacteria; phylum Poribacteria; class WGA-4E. The sequence continues at coordinate 59,727 of CAYYPK010000002.1, read as the reverse complement.
ACCGCCCCGGCTTCACGAGACACTCGTGGCCGCAGGCGTAGCAGCGCGCGGACCCGTCCGGGAGGGAGTCGTGCAGCTCACTCTCGCGGGAGCGCTCGCGGAGGACATCGGCGAGAGTGTCCACGCTTGCCCTCATGTCAGCTCCGGCACGGTCAGATGGTCTTCATGAGCTCTTCGAACGCGCCGAGCTGCGGCAGGATGATGTGCGGCTGCGCGACAACGTCCTGCACGACTTCCAGCGTCTTCAGCCCGTTCCCCGTGATGGACACGACGGTCGACTCATCGCGGCCGATATGCCCGCTCTCGATGAGCTTGATGGTCGACGCGAGCGTAACGCCGCCAGCGGTCTCGGTGAACACGCCCTCCGTGGAGGCGAGCAGGCGCATGGCCGCGACGATTTCGTCGTCGGTCGCGTGCGCCGCGTATCCACCCGACTTGCGCACCGTCTCGACGGCGTAGATGCCGTCCGCGGGGTTGCCGATGGCCAGGGACTTGGCCAGCGTGTCCGGGCGCACAGGCTTGACGAATTCCTCGTCCTCCAGCACCGATGTCACGATGGGACCACACCCGAGCGCCTGCGCGGCGTGTATCTTCGTGTTCGATCCGCTGATCAGCCCCAGCTTCTCGAACTCGCCGATTGCCTTGCCGATCTTCGTGATGAGCGACCCGCCAGCGCATGGCACGACGATGTTGTCCGGCGCCTGCCACCCCAGATCCTCGAGGATTTCATAGCCGAAAGTCTTGGAACCCTCGGCGTAGAACGGCCGCAGGTTGATGTTGGCGAATGCCCACTCGTACACGCCCGCGATCTCGCTGCACAGCCGGTTGACCTCGTCGTACGTTCCCTTGATGCCGACGACCGTCGGCTCGAAGATGGACGTCCCGATGACCTTCCCCACTTCGAGGTCCGCAGGGATAAAGATGAACGACTGGAGTCCTGCGCGCGCGGACTGCGCGGCGACCGAGTTCGCCAGGTTCCCAGTGGACGCGCACGCCGTCGTCTCGAACCCGAACTCCTTGGCCTTGGACAGCGCCACGGAGACGACGCGGTCCTTGAAGGACAGCGTCGGCGGGCAGACGGCGTCGTTCTTGATGTACAGCTCTTCTACGCCCAGCTTCCGCGCGAGGCGGTCGGCCTTCAGCAGCGGCGTGCTGCCCGTGTCCAGACCGTCGGTGGGTGGCCCGTCGAGTGGAAGAAGGTCGGCGTATCGCCAGTGGCTTTGTGGGCCAGCCTCGATCTTGTCGCGCGAGATGTCCTTGGCGATGGCGTCGTAGTCGTAGGAGACCTCGAGGGGGCCGAAGCACATCTCGCAGACGTGTAGAGGTTCGGTTGGGTAGTCGGTCCCGCATTCGCGGCACTTGAGTCCAGTTACGTGTCCCATGTCTCATCGCTCCCGTTCGCTTGCCCACCGAAAACCAAAACGCCCACTGCCAATGGACAGTGGGCGATCAACTCCGCTCGACGCTCAGCGATTCATTGATCGCGCCCACCGTCAGGTCCGTGTTGCGGCATACGCATGGCGCGCATGCCGCTGCGCATTGCCATACGGTCGACCTGTACCGTGGCTGAGCGTTGTAAAGCCATCTCGACCCGTTCCCGCTAGATCCGCGCTGCTCGATCGGGGGTCGGGGGTCTCTCCGCGCGTGCTATCGTCGTCGCTACACCGCGCCGTCCCCGGCATGAAACCTACCACGCGGGAGGGTGTGAGTCAAGATTCACGCCGGAGCTCGCAGGTCCGCCAGGGCCGCGCGAAGCCGCTTGGCAACCCGATCCGCGAGCAAGTCGTTGCCCCGCTGCGTCATGTGCACGCCGTCGTCCCCCAGACACTCCGGCACGCCGTCGCCGGCGATGGGCGTGTAGAGGTCGTGGATGGGCACGCCTAGCTCGCGCGCCACGGATTCAGCGGCGGCATTGTATTCGATCACGTCGGCGTCGAACCTGTCGAATCCCTTCCGGGCGTGGTGACGCTCGTAGACGACGGGCGTGGTGGAGGCCCAGATCACCTCGCCGGCCACGCGGTCGCGCAGCAACGACAGAATCGCGCGCACGTTATCGGTATACGCCGCGAGCCCCACCTGACGATCCGACGACGCGTACGGCCGCTTGATGTCGTGGAGGCCGCAGTTGACGTGCACGATGTCGATCGTCCGTGGATCCACGTCGGCGAGCCATGCCGGAAGCTTGTCCAGCAGGTTCGAGCTGTCGCCACCGTTCTCGGGGATCTCGAGGATCTCAACCAAGTCGTTCAGACGTTGCGCGACGCCGCTCGCGTACGCCATGCGTATCGAGTCGCCTATCAGCAGTGCGCGTGCCACGGCCATCTCCTTGTTGTGCGTTGGCGCCTCGCTCCAGACGCGTGCTCACCCACAGTTGTCGGCGGCCGACGTGGCGCGGCCGCCCGACCCCGCCTGGTCATGCTGAGCCGTCGGCGAAGCATCTCTTCCGCGGCAAGGCCGCCGATGTTAGGGCGTTCGTCCGCTGCGACACGCGGCGCGACAGCCACGACCCCGAGATGCTTCGTCGCCTTCGGCTCCTCGGCATGACAGCCCCGAGCGGGCGGCGGCGCGCCAGCAACGCTCCGCGAACTCATCCCGGTTCCAGGAGCGTGTTGAGGGATCGTCGGGAGTGTTATATCGTGCCATGCGACGCCGATCCAGCCACGGGCCGTGCGAGAGAGGAACCCGAGCATGATTACCGCGTTAGGCGCGCTTCTGGCGACGGCCATCCCTGCGGCGACGCCCATCGTTGAGGTCGAGGATCTCGTGGCGACCTACACGTCCGCGGACAACGGCGCTGGGCCACTGTGGTGCTATGGCGCCGCGCTGATCGCGCGCGTTGGCGACGAGGTGTACGTGTCCGCGTTGGAGACTGGCGAGGGCGTCGAGCCGCTGTGCAACACCCGGTGGCGTCTCTACGCGCGGCCGGATGCCGGCCCATGGCGGCTAGTCGACCACGCCGACGAGTTTGACACCCGCGAGCCGTGCCCCCTCGGAGTGATGCAGGACGGCCGGGTGCTGCTGTCCGTGAATCCGCTCATAGACGACTCGGTCAGACGGAGCGGGCCGTCCGACCCGCAACTGCTGGAGTTCGGGCCCGCGGACGCAGGCGCGAAGCCAACGGCCGTCCACGTGCCGTGGGTCGATGGCCACTCGTTCACGGAGCACTCTTACCGCGGGTTCGCCGTTGACGGCGAGGCGTCGTCGCTCATCGCGATGAACATCGACTCCCCGACGGGCGATCAGTTCTGGGCTCACCGCGACGCCGACGGCGAGTGGACGAATGCTGGCAGACTGCCGTTCCCGATCCGCTCGTGCTATCCACAGGTCGCGCTTCGCCACGGGGCCGGGCATGTTCTGGCGATCGGCGACATCGTCGAGCCGGTCCAGGAGTGGCGCGAGTACAAGTTCGAGCAGACGCAACGGACGTGGGACTACGTATTCCGTCGGCTCTTCTACGCCTACTCGCCAGATGTCGCGACGAGCCAGTTCGATGACGCGGTGGAGATAGAGGATCTCGACGCGACTGCGGGGCACATATCCAACCTGGACCTGTTCGTCGCTGACGACGGCGCCGCGCACGTGCTATACCTGCGGCGCACGGTGCAGTCAGCACAGATGCGCGACCGCTTCTTCCCCGACGTGACGATCGGCAGCGATCTGGTGCACGTCGTGCTGCGTGACGGCGCTGTCGCGTCGTCGCAGACCCTCATCGCGGGCGGGGAAGGCACGACGGGTCTACAGCCGGCGTACGGGCGGTTCCATCGCGATGCGTCCGGACGACTCTTGGTCATCTATTCCGCGAGCGGCGAGAACGGCTACATTCCGCTGTCCGAGGACGGGCCGGGCGAACCAACGACGATACCCCTCGCCGAGCCGTTTGGGACGTTCTTCACCGCTTCCGAGCGCGGCGGGTCGCTGCCGTCTGACACTCTCGACCTGTTCGGCGCGGGCCGGGAGAGTGGCACGCTCAGGTACGCCCGTGTCCGCCTGCGTTGACCTCAGCGACGCTCAGGTGGATACGCGTCGAGCATGCCGGGCTCACGCATGCACGCTTCCACGTCGTCTAGCTCGAGCGGAGCTAGCTCGGTCAGATTCTCCAGACCGTCGTCCGTGATCGCAACCGTGTCCTCGACGCGGACATACAGGCGCTCCTCGGGGATCCAGATCATGGGATCCACCGAGAAGACGGTGCCAGGACGCAACGGCTCTGGCCAGTAGTTCCCGGCGTCGTGCACGTCCAACCCGACCGTGTGGGAGAGATGCCCGCGGAAGGCCAGAGCGCCTCTTGCAGCGGCCTCGTAGTGCGGCTTCGACCACGCGGTGTTGTCGATGACCGGGCGCATGGTCTCCGCCGCCTGGTCCATGATGTCCGCGGCGAGCGCGCCCGGCCCGATGAGCGATAGCAGCGTCTTGTGGTATTCGACGATAAACCCGTAGAGCTGCCGTTGTTCTGCCGTGTACGTGCCGTTGACGGGCCACATGCGACCGATGTCGGACGTGTACTGCTCGTAGTCCGGGGCATAGTCGAGCAGGACGGTGTCGCCGTCGCGGAGGGCGTCGTTGTTGCGCCAGTAGTGGCCGAACCAGGCGTTCTCGCCGCCGCCGATGATAGCTGGGTAGCCACCGCCTCGGGCGCCGTTGACGCGGTAGACGTAGTCGGCGATGGCTCCGAGCTCGTACTCCATGACCCCTGGCTTCGTGCTCCGCATGGCCTCGTTGGCTGCGAGGGCGGTGAGCTTCCCGGCGAAGCGCATGACCTCGAGCTCCTGCGCGCTCTTCACCATGCGCAGTTCGCGGAGAACTGGCGTCAGGTCGTGGATGTCCAGGCCCTCGACGCCGGAGCGCAGGTCGGCAACGAACGCGTCTGCCCAGGTCGGACGCGACCAGAAGTATGCCGCAGCGTCCGCGTCGCGGCCGGCCCGCGGCACGTGCGCCTCGGGTCGCGACGCGAGGTCCCCGGCGAGGTCGGAGAGATCAGCGACGCGGTCAACGCCCGTGCGCTCGCACGCGTCCTGCGGGTCGCCGGAGTGTAGCCGCGGCCCCTCGGACCGCTCCTCGCCTTCGTTCTGGCCCGGGAGATAGAGCGTAGTCACCCCAGAGCCCCCCTCGATCACCAGGAACGCCTCGGGTACTTCCACCCCGCACAGGTAGTAGAAGTCGTTGTCCTGACGGAACAGAGACAGTTCACCCGCCGTCGGGGCGCCAGGAACGAGGGCAACGGTGGCTGCGCCTATCGCGTCCGCTACTGCGCGTCGTCGTCTGGCGAATTCGTCCGCGGTGAACACGGTCCGATACACGAATCTGGTCAGGTCGTCTGGCACGGGGTGTCCTCTCGTGAGCGGCGCTCAGCGATCAACGCCACGGAAGAACTGCTCCGCGGCGGCGTACGATTCCGGCGTACCGATGTCCAGGAACGCGGCGTGGCGCTGGTGCGCGCGGAAACCATCGCCGATCCATGACGGGAACACCTCGCGTTCCAGGGACACGGCGCGTCCTTCTGGGATCTCGAGCAGGCGTGGTGTCGAGACGACGTAGACGCCAGCGTTGATCCAGCCCGCGCCGGCTCCGGGCTGCTTCTCCCGGAACGCAGTGACGGCGCCATCGTCGTCCACCTCGACGCGACCGTAGCGCGACGTGTCGTCCATATGCGTGACGAGGATTGTCGCGGCGGCGTCCGACTCCGCGTGTTCGGTCAGAAGGTCGCCCACGTTGACGTCACAGTAGGCGTCGCCATTCATGACGATCGCCGTGCCCGCCCGCGCCTTCGTGACGCCGAGACGTGTCGCTCCGCCCGTGCCTAACGGTTCGCGTTCCTGGGAGTACCGCAGCGCGAGCTCGCCGTAGTCTGTCCCTAGCTGCACTCGCACGCCTTCGCCAAGATGACCGGTGCACAGAACGGCCTCACGCACGCCAGCATTGAGAAGCTGGTCGAACAGCCGCGTGACGAACGGCCGCCCACCTACGTCCGCTAAAGGCTTCGCACGATCCGCAACGACGGAGGAAAGGCGCGTGCCCTTCCCTCCCGCGAGGATGACCGCGGTGATGGCTCCAGGCCCAGTCTCAGACATTCCCCAGGTCCGACCGACCGATCATGCGGTACGCCTTTAGGAGCTCGGCGATTCCATCGTCGAGGGTGCGCCTGGCGGCGAATCCGGCCTCACGCAGCCGCTGGTTGGAGACGATGTAATCCCGCTTGTCGGGATCCTCGCCGACGTCGGCGAAGTAGATGCGGAAGCTACCTACGTGCTCGCGCACCTTGTGGGCGAGCTCCTCCTTCGACAGGTTCGCGTCGTCCAGCCCCAGGTTGTACGGGCGGCCGAGCATCGCGTCCGCGTTGCCGAGGCAGTGGACGAAGCAGTCCGCGACATCGCGGATGTGCACGTAGTTGCGCTTCGCGTCCTTCTCGAATATCTCGATGCAGCCGTCGGTGAAGGCGGCGTACGTGAAGTGGTTCACCAGCAGGTCGAGCCGCATCCTCGGCGACGTCCCGAACACGGTCGCGAGGCGCAACGTGATGACGTTCTCTGAGTCGAGCAGGAGCTTCTCGGCGTCCACCTTCGTGCGACCGTAGAGCGAGATCGGCTCCATCGGCGTGTCCTCGGTGCAGAACGTGTCGCCTGACATCGTGCCGTACCCGCTATTGGTGCAGGGATACACGACTAACTGATCGCGCAACCGCAGCCTGTCCAGCGTGGCGATGGCTTCGTAGTTGACGGACGTCGCTACCCAGGGGTCGCGGTCGCAAGCGGGAGCGCCCACTAGCGCGGCGAGGGGTATCACCGCGTCCACGCCCTTGAGAGCCTCGCGCAGGGCGTCCTCGTCGCGGGCGTCGCCACGCGTGAAGTCGAAACCGTCGTGGGCGCAGAGGTGGAAGAGGCTCTGGCCGCCGTACATGAGGTTGTCGAGGATGCTGACCGAATGCCCGGCGTCGAGCAGGTGCTCGGTGATGACGGAGCCGAGATACCCGAGGCCGCCCGTGATCAGTACGCGCATGTAGCTCCCTGTCGGCCACCGGGTGCGTGGCATCCAGCGGGGTCGCCTTGAGCGCCGTTGGACCTCGCTGATATAGTTCAGTCGCCGCCAACGGAGGCGGCGCTCCAGGGTCGTCCTCCGAGCCTGGAGCCATCGTACCCTGGCGCCATAGCAGCCGCAACGCCGCAGGCGCGCCCGCCCCGCGACACGTGATTGGGAGCCGGTGGACGGATCGCAGGAAGCCTACGAGGCCCGACGCGCCGAGCATCTCGCCCACCACCTGCCCACGGTCCACAACGCGACGCTCGGCCGGCTCCGAGCGCTGCCGAACTCATCGAAGTGGCTAGCGGGTTCCGTGGCCGCAGCTTACTTCGGCCCCGGTCACATGGCGCGCGATGTCCAGGTCACCGGCCTGGGAGAGGCCGCCGCGGCGTGGGGGATCCGGTTTCTCGCCATTGGAATGCAGGCCCCTCGCGAGCTCGTGCGCCTGACCGAATACGACGACGTGATCGTCTTCACGTATCCGCAGTTTCTGCCTATCCTGGCGGCGATACGCGAGCGCGTGAAGCTGCGCATCGCGCTACTAGCGCCGTTCTACGATGACGTGCCGAAGCCGGGCCTCTCCGACCCACTGGATGTTGAGATGAGGGATGTCCTGGCGGGCCATCGAGACCACGTGTCACTCGTGCTCTCGGAGTTCTCACCCGAGGGGAACGAGCGGTACTACGCTGGCTACCAGAGGGAGCACGGGATACCGGTGATGACGTTCCCGTGGGCGGCAAACCTGATGCGCCATTTCCCCGTCGACACGCCGCTGGAGGGCGACGCCATCTTTCTGGGGTCGCACTTCGAGAAGCCCGACAGGATCAACGCCTACTTCGGCGCGACGATCCGGGAGAGGAAGTGCACGATCTTCGGGCCTAGGTGGGTAGACTCGCCGTTCCGGCTCCCAGACGAACGTCTGGACGACTTCAACCGGGCGGCTCCGAAGCTGTATTCGTCGCACGCCGTGTGCCTGAACATACACCACGACTATCAGGCGCGTGGGCACAGCTGCAACGAGCGAGGCTTCAACACCCTCGCGTGCGGGGGATTCCAGGTGTCGGACTATGCGCGGCAGCTGCGGCGCTATTTCCCAGAGGACGAGGTTGTCATGGCGGACGACCCCAACGACTTCACCGAGAAGGTGCGCCACTTCGCCGCCAACCCCGATGAGCGTCGGCCGTATATGGCGCGCGCGCAGGCGAGAGTGTTCGCGGAGCACACGTACCACCATCGACTCGCGGACATCGTGAGCTACCTGCTGGACGGCTGCGCGCTGTCCGAGCACCAGCCGGTGTTGGGCGTCCACGCCGACGTGACGGAGTAGAGGCGAGCATGCGGATTGCCCTCGTCGGCTCTAACTACTGCGGCCAGTACGACCCTATTCCCGACCCGCACGAGTTCGTGTGGATGCCACTCGGGCCGACGCTGGACAGCATGTTCTCCGCCGCAGGTATTGACGCCTCCTGGCCCGACGTCGTGGTGTTCATCCTGGCGGAGACGCTGCCGCTGCCGGTGGACGTCGAGACGTGTCCGTGTCCGACAGTGGCGATAGTCGTTGACTGGGAAGCATGGAGCGACGCCCTCATGGCGCACGCCCCTGGTCTCGATTGCATCCTGGCGGACCAGAGCGGCGTCGACGCGATGTCAAAGCTGTTCCCAGGCAAGTGCCGCACGTTCGTGCCGGTGGGCAACTTCGGGCAGGTGCGCACAGACCTGGCGCGGCGGCCCATCTCCGAGCGGGAGTGGGACGTGACGTTCGTCGGCGGCCTGGCGCCATCGGAGCGCTTCCCAGGACGAGTCGAGGGACTGCGGCATCTCTACCCGCTGTGCGACGAATTCCGAGTGCGCATCGTGTCCAAGCTTGACCACGACGACTTCCTTGCAGCCATGTGCGACTCGAAGATCCTGTTCAACCACGCCGCGATGACGACTCAGCAGGGCATCAACGCGCGGAATTTCGAAGCGGGAGAGTGCCGCGCCGTGGTCATGGGCGAGCAGCACAACGCCGCTCTGCGCGAGTTCTTCACGGAAGACGAACTGCTGTTCTACGACTACGAGGGCATGGCGGACAGCGTGAGGGCGATTCTGGACGCGCCCGAGACAGCGCAGGCGATGGCGGATCGGTACGCGGCGAAAGTCAAAGCGCCGCTCATGCCACGACTGCTCGCCTCCCTCCAGGGCATCGTCGACGACAACATGCGCACACGCACCGAACGCAGCCTGCACGACGCGCTCGTTGGGCTCGTCACCGGCTTCGGGAACTGGGGCGACGCCGCGCACCGCATGCCGCACACCCTCGACATGATGCTCCAGGCGTCGCGGGCCGGAGCGGCGAGATACCCAGACGACGCGACGCTGCGGAACATCGCCGGCGTTGCTATCGCCGAGGTAGCGGTACAGCTCGGGCGCCTCGGACACGCGGACAAAGCGAGCAGCATCGTCTCTCACCCAGACTTCGACCCCATCCAGCACTGGAGGCGCGCGGCACGGCTGGACGCCACCTTCGCGGCGCCACTCTACAACCTCGGCCGCTACTACGCCGCGTCGGGCGACGAGACGCGCGCGCTGGACTTCCTCAACCGCGCCCGGCGATGTCTGGACGCCCACGGCGGAGGCGCGATGGCGCGTCCGTGCCTCTTCTACCCGGTGTGGTCCGCGCGCGCGACTGGGCTGGACCGCACGCTGAGCGGCAGCTACAACACCGCGCGGTTCGCCTGTCACGACGACGATGAGCGGTCGGTACACCGCGCCCGCTTGCTGCGGTGGCGGATCGAAGAGTGCATCGGCGACCTAGCCGCGCGGCGGGGGTCGACCGATCAGGCCCTTAAGGCGTACGCCGCCGCGGAGCAGCACGCGCCAGAGCTGTCCACCGAAGCCCTCCGCAAGGCGCTGGCGATCGGAATGGCGCTCGAGGACCGCAAGGCCGCGACCGCATCGCTGGCGAAGCTGTGCGCCCTGAACCCGTTGGACGCGGCGTTCCGACAGCAACTGCGCGACGCCTACGCCGCCGACGGACGGGTCGAGGCGACTCTCAACGAGGAAATCCGTCTCCTGACGAAGGCCATACCGACCCCGCGCGCGTTCGAACGGCCATCGCTTGATGTTATCTAGCCCAGACAGCGCTCGTCGCGTGACGCCAACGACGCTTGCGGGGGTCTGGCTCGCGGCGGGTTACACGCTTGCGCACGCCGTGTGGGCCATCCTGGCGCGCCGCCACGTCGACGTGCCAGCGTTCGTCTTCCTGGTGGATGCTGGCGTCGCCGCTGTGTGTGGCGCCCTTCTGCTCCGGGCGCGAGCCGCGCGTGGCATGGTGCTGAACCCGTTCGTGCGGGCAGCGTTGCTCTGGGGTCCCGTGGTGTATTTCCTGTGGTGCTACAAGTGGTCGGGCTGGACGCTCCACGCCTTCTTCCCGCCAGAGTACACCCTCGACAACTCGTTCATCGCGTTCGAGAACCTGTTCGGGCAGCCGTCGCTGTGGTTGGCCCGTGGCAGGTCGCGGGGTGTCACGGAAACGATGCATACGCTCTACGCCACGTACTACCTCTATACGGCGGCTATCGGCCTCTACTTGCACGCGCGCCGCCGGTACACCGACTTCGAGGAGATGGCTTGCGCTACCCTCATCGGCTACGCGGTGTCGTTCCTCGTGTTTGCCGTGGTACCGCTCTGGGGGCCGCGGTGGGCGCTTGTGGACGCAGGGCTGCTGCCGATAGGCGAACAGCGGCTGGCTGGATACGCCGTGACGACGTGGATCAACGGCATTCAGTGGGACGGCGTCGCGCTCAAGGGCGGCGCGATGCCTAGCTCGCACATGTCTACGGGCGTGGTGTTCCTGTATTGGTGCTGGCGGCTGTGGGGTCGCCGCGGCGGGATTCCCGCGGCAGTGGTCGTGGCGGGAATGGCGGTCGGCGCGGTGTATGGGCGGTATCATTACGTCACGGATGTCGCCGCCGGCGCGGCGCTGGCGTGCGTCGGCATCCTGATAGCCGATCGGTGGGTCGGCGCGGCGCGTAGGTCCGACAGCGGGGTAGGGGTCTGAGTTGACGACGTTCACGCACGCGGCCGTCGGACTAGGAATCGCTTCGTTCTTCCCTGGGTCGAGTCCCTGGCTCGCGGTCGGGTTCTCACTCCTCCCGGACCTGGACCACCTGCTGTTTCTGAGGTCGATGCGGCTCAAGGTCGGGGGCATGCAGCACGCGCGCACGTTCATGCACGAGCTTCTGGGGACCGTCGTCTACACCCTCGTGGGACTGCCGCTCTTCCTCTTTGACCGCGAGCTCGGCACGCTGTTCGTCACGTGTCTGCTGACACACCTCTTCTGCGATTTCATCAACGGTTACAGCACGCCGTACAAGTCGATCCGCGAGCTTCCCAGCGTGGACATGGGCAAGCGTTTGCGGACGCGCATCGTGCAGGAACTGAGTCTAGGGGCAATCTGCATATGGCTCTTCGTGAGCATGTGACGCACGCCCGCAAGGTGGCTGCGGATCGCGTGTTCGGTGGGGCGCGGTTCCCGTTCTCGGCCACGGAGGTCACGAGAGTCAGCGCGTGGCTCTGCCTCGTGGCGGCAGGCATGTACATGGCCGAGCATGTCGCCTGGGCGCTCGCGGCGATCCTGCTGGCGCTGCTGCTGGATACGCTCGACGGGGTGGTCGCGCGGCAGAACGGCGAGGACGCGCCCGAAGTGGACTGGGCCGCCGACAGGTTCGGCGAGGCGGCTCTCGTGGGACCGATGGCGCTGCGGGATCCGTGGCCGGTAGCGGCGGCCTACGCGGCCGCTTACTGCCTGAACGTCTTCCTGCCGCGGTGGGGCGTGCCTGTCCTTCCCTTGCGCCACGCCTTCGCGGCGTACTGTATCGTCCGCCTCTGCGTCGGGTGAAGACGCTCAGCTACCGCCGCCGACGCGGGATGTGCGCCAGCACGCGTCCTATGACGCTGTCGAACCACGCTGGTCCGAGATCAACCCCTTGACTGCTGTCGGCGTGCGTGCCCTCGACGGCGTAGCAACGCCGCTCCGTGTCGACGTCGACGACACGCTTGATGAGTACGCCTAGCCGCTCGTGCCTGAAGACAATCGCGTCGCCGGGGTTGGCTTGGCGGAGCCACCGCGCCGTGCCGACGAGGACGTAGTCCCCGCTACGGTACGACGGCTCCATGCTGTTCCCGACGACGCGGATTGCTCTAATCACTCGGACGCCTGACGCGCGGCGCCATGCCTACAGTTCGGGGTAGACAACCTCGAGGTTCGGCGCGTAGGGGCACTCGGCGCGCTTGGTGCTCACGCCCTTGGTGTCCCAGAAGATCTCGGCGAACTGGTTGACTAGGTCGACCAGCGCGAGACCGTCCGCGCGGTCGGTGCCCTGGCGGCACTTCGACGCCGTCGTCATGATGTCGTGGGTGAGTTGGTGGATGTTCGGGTGCGCTTCGACCTGCGGCGCCTTGATGTAGTCGCCCCAGATAATACGGATCTCGTGCTTCACCTGCTCGGCGTGCTCTTCCTTCTGCGCCACGTAGCGGATGACCTTGTTGGCGGCTTCGCCGTCCCAGTCGGACAGCCCGGACAGAAGGTCGCCCGTCAGATCCATCATGCGGACGACGGTCAACGCGGCTATCTGCGCGGCGCTGGGGTCGTATATGCCGCACGGAACGTCGCAGTGCGCCTTGGCCTCGTCGAAGCCTATCTTGGCGTCCATCTTGGCCAGCAGCGAATGAATCATCGATCTCTCCACATGAACGGTCGGTATGGGAACGGAGCGTTGCAGGCGCTTGACGCCCGGAGGGCGTCCAGAATGCCGCTCCATTATAGAAAGCGCCTCTGTACGCTGTCAAACAGCCTCACCGCAGCTCCGCAGGCGTTCGTCGACACGACGCGCGAGCGCCGCACGCATTCGGGCGGGTCGTGGGAGTCGGGCTTCAGGTGATCGGCTTGCCGTCGATACTCACGCGGTTGCTCTTCCGCCGGTATTCGGCCATGCCGTCCTCGCCCGTCTTCTCCGCGAACCGCCGGAGGGTGTCCCGTTCGCCCTGGAACGTGTACATCGGCACCGCGAAGCCGCACGACGTCTGAACCGATTCCACGTCCAGCACGATGATCTGTCTCGTGCCCGGCTCGGGCGTGAAGTTCGCGTGTAGGCTGTCCCACGCATCGTCGCCTGGCCGCACCGGTCGCCCGGCGCCATAGAGTCGCATGATGAGCGGCGCGCGGCCGAAGCTACAGAGCATGATCGTCATGCGGCTGTCGTGCGCCAGGTGCGCCGCTGCCTCGTTGCCACTGCCGGTCAGGTCGAGATACGCCACGCGATGAGGGCTCAACACCCGGAACGTGTCCATCCCCTTCGGGGACAGGTTGATGCGCCCAGTCTCCGGCGCCGTCGCCGTGAAGAACATGCGCTGCTTGGCGATGAACTCACGGTGGTCGTCGTCCAGCGCGTCAAAGAACTGCGCCACGCGCGCCTCCTTGCCGTTGTCAGAGCAGCTCCGGCGAGTTCCCGCACACGCCGTAGATGGGCAGTCCCTCCAGCTCGGCGATAACCTCGGGTCGTTCCTCATGCCAAAGCATGACGTGCAGCCCCGCCTCCCGCGCCCGCCGGAACACGTCATCGGTCAACAGCGTATGCGGCGCCTCGTGGCGTTCCCACCCGAACTGGATGCAGTCAGCCTTCGCCTCCTCGGCCAGGGCGACGAAGTCGATGTCCCAACGCCCGGTGAGGACGGCGGTTTCGATCTCCGGCGCGTGCGCCTTCACCGTCGCCAGCTTCGCGGGATCGAAGGAGCTGACGACAACGGAAGCCACGGCGTCTTTGTCCCGAACCATGTCCGCTGTCGGAATGTCGCTGCCGGCGCCTTTCAGCTCAATGAGAAGGAGGCAGTGGCCCGCGAATTCGTCGATGACCTCTTCTAGCAATGGGATCCGTTCGCCTTTGCCCGCGTCCAGCGCGCGCAACTCCTTGACCGTGGCCTCGTTGACCTGGCCGGAGCCGTCGGTCGTCTTGTCGAGCGTGCCGTCGTGGATCACCACCGGCACGCCGTCCGAGGACAGGTGGACGTCGAGTTCCAGACCGTCCGCGCCCAGCTCCAGCGCCCTGCGGAACGCGAGCATCGTGTTCTCTGGTTCGTGATCCGACGCCCCGCGATGGCCAATCTTGAAGTGCGAGCCAGGTGGTGTCTTGCGTGTGATACCCTTGCCGCCGCCACTCATGCGTATAGCTCCCAGCGCTCGAGGTCGACCTCGCCCTCGAAGTCGCGCCCTCCGAAGAATGCCTCCACCGCCGCCACCGTGGCTTCGCCGATCTTCGCGTACCCGTAGTACCCGCAGCCTGCGGTGTGCGGCGTGATGTGCACGTTGGGCAGCGAACGGAGCGGGTGGTCGCTTGGCAATGGTTCCGGCGTAGTGACGTCCAGCGCGATCTGGATGCGCCCCTCGCGCGCGACCTCGATGAGAGCGTCGTGGTCTAGCACGCTGCCGCGCGACGTGTTGATGAACACCGCGCCGTCCCGCAACTGCTCCAACTGCCGTTTGCCGACCATGTGCCGCGTGGCGGGAATGGACGGAGCGTGCAGGGAGACGAAATCAGCGGCCGCGAACAGGTCGTCCAGGTCGTCCACGCGCTCGACGCCCAGCGCGCCCGCTTCGTAGTCGGAGAGGTAGGGGTCGTACACCAGGACGCGGGTGTTGAACGCGGCCAGTAGCGGGATCACTTCGCGGGCGACCGCGCTCGCGGACAGGATTCCGACTGTCGCGCCGCGCAGCCCCTGGTTGTTCCGAGGGAAGTCGGGGCGCCGCCACCCACCAGCGCGAGTATTGGCGGCGTGGTCGATCCACCGCCGCGACAGGGCGATCATGTATCCGATCGTCGCCTCGGCGACATTGTAGGCGATGCCCCGTCGCGCGCTGAACACGCGGATCCCGCGCTCGCGCACATCATCGATCACGTCGGCGAGGAGACCCTGGACGGAGCCGGCGGAATGGGCGATGAGCTTCAGCGCGTCCGCGTTCGCCATGATGTCGGGCGTGAGTTTAGGCGCGCCCCAGCCGGTCACGAGTGCATCGACGCCGGCTATGCGCGCCTCGACCTCGTCTGCGTCGTACCGCTCGCCGGTGGGGTTCGAGTCCAAGTCGAACTGCTGCGTCAGGCGATCATGTACGTGGCCTGGAAACACCTCGCGCGTGTGGCTCTCCGCGCACACGTACAGGAGGCGAGGCACATGGCGATCCATACGAGTACTCCAAGTTGGGCTAGCTGGAACAGCTTACCGCGCAGGGCGCCACCACGGCGTCGACCATGCCGTGCAGCACCTTCTTGTCCGCTGGGCAGACCGTCGCCTGGATGCCTGACAGCTTGGGCTTGCCATCGACGACGAAGTAGTACGGCGTGAGCCGGGCGCGGCCGTTCATCGCAACGGTCGCCTTCTTGTCGAAGTCGTAATAGCTCACTCGGCAGCGGCGCCCCTTGTGGAACTCCTGCAGGATGTGCGGCGTTCGTTCGTAGGCTCCCAGGGCGTCGTCGATGCTTGCGGACCATTCGTCCGCTGGGATGCCGTGACCGATGACGACGCCGCGGCTGCCCCACGCCATGTCGCTGAATCCGGATGGCTTTATGACCAGTTCGCGCTCGCGCTGCGTGGCGTCACCGAGGTCGCGGAAGTCCTGCACCGCCTCGCCTCGGTGCGTGAGACCGTGGATGAACGCGTGCGGCGGCAGCTCGGCGGGGTCCATGACCCATGTGCGCGGGAACGCCTTCGTCAGAGCGGCGCGGGCGTCCTTCGCCAGCCACTGCTTCCAGAACGGCTGTAGCGCTGGGTGGTGAAGGAAGGAGAAGAGCATCTTCTCTTCAAGGTATGGCTTTGGCGGAGGCGTCATGGCGACGTCGTTCTTGCGAGCTGCGTAGAGGAACAGGTCCGACTTCGGCACGTTCCGCAGGTCGAACAGCTCGAAGAACCGGTACAGCACGTCGACTCGGGTCCAGTCGTCGCCGGACGGCATCAGGATGCCGGTCTCGTCGTCGTAGCGCAGGTCGCGCGGGTGCACGGCGGCGGCGGGGACACCTATCTTGCGCAGTTGCTCTGAGAGCCAGACCATCTCGGGGCGGTAGTCTCCCGCCTCGTCAGAGACAGCGATGGCGGTGCAGGGACGCTCATGGCCGGCTACGGCGCGGACCATCTCGGCGAAGCCGTGCACCATGCCTTCCGCCCCGCCGACGATGCAGTCGCCGAACTCCGCGTACACGCGGGACAGGTTGGCGGTGAATCCCATGCCACCTGGCACCGAATCGAGCTCGGAGATAATGAGACCATCGTCCGTTGGGATAACGTCGGGTCGGATGACGAGCGGCAGTTGCCGCTTGAACCGGTTCATCTTCCCGTACATGCGCACGGCGTCGTCTTTGCCTATGTCGAGGTACTCCGCTACCCATCCAGGCTGGACGCGTCGCGACGACTGCGAATACAGGAGATTGCACGCCTCGTAGAACGCGAGGATGTGATGTCCCAGCGCCTCAAATTCGGCGTGCTCCTCGGGAGTGATCCAATACGGCTCGGGAGAGATGCGCCACGGCACCCGTGAGTCAGGATGCGTGTCGCGCTGCTCACCCGTGTACAGATCCGCCGAGAGATGCTGGTTGATGTGCAGACAGCGTTGCTCGGGGGCCGGGGCGGAATCCACTTAATCGCTCTCCTTACCCATGTTGCTCGGAAGCCGTGCGGCGTTGGGCGCGGCTATGCGCGCGGCGATGCGCAACTCCGTGAGGAGTTCTGGGAGCGTCACGTCGAGGATTCGGGCGATCGATTCGACCGTGGACGCGCCGGAATTGACACACGCGCAGCAGTTCAGACCGTGACGATTCAGTACCGTGGCGCACGCTGGATAGCGCCACAGGACGTGCGAAACCGTCGATGGGCCCTCAATGCCGTCTCGGTCGGCCGGGCATGGAGCGTCGCGATCCCCGGCGCGAGGATGCTCGGAGCATATCTGGTAGAGCACGTCCGTCGGCCGGTCGCTCGCCACGGGTCGCCCACCTTAGAGTTCGTCGCCTCAAAGCTCATCGTAAGGGTGCGGCAGCGTCTCGTCTGGGTCTTGCGACTTCAGACGGCGCATCTCGTCCAGTTGCGCCTCCAGGACGCGCACTCGGTCCAGCAGGCATTCCATCGCATGCACGACGGGGTCGGGCAGTTCGTCGTGCGCGAGGTCGATGCCATCGTCCGTGCGGACGCCATCGCGGAACGTCACTCGTCCCGGCACGCCAACGATGACCGAGTTCGGGGGAACGTCAGTGACGACGACGGAGCCCGCTCCTATGCGCGCGTGTTCGTCGATCGTGACAGGCCCCAACACCTCGGCGCCCGCGCCGATGACGACGTTGCTCTTCACCGTGGGATGCCGCTTGGTCCGCTCCCGGCTGCGGCCTCCGAGGGTCACGCCGTGATAGAGCGTCACGTTGCGACCTACGATGGCGGTCTCGCCGATGACGACGCCCATGCCGTGGTCGATGAACAGGCCTGGCCCGATCCGCGCGGCTGGGTGGATCTCGATCCCGGTGAAGAACCGCGCCCACGTAGACAGGAGACGCGCGGGCAGCTTCCCTTTGTGCTGCCACATCCAGTGCGCCACGCGGTGGATCATCACCGCGTGCCAGCCCGGATAGCACAGCACGACCTCGAGCCAGTTGCGCGCCGCCGGGTCGCGTTCGAGGGCGGCGTCTATGTCCTCGCGCACGGTGCTAAGCCAGCGAGCAATGAGCCCGCCGGGCTCGGTGCTACGCCCGTCGACGCGTGCGACTCTAGCGTCGCTTTCGTCGCTCATGTAACGTTGTCCTGAGCCCATACCCCGGGGTGATACATCGGCTCTATAGTAGGTCATCGCGCGTGGCAAGTCCACAAGGCGCCCGCAGTCCAGCGATGCCCGGCGTCACTGCGACAGACCCCGCGCCGCGGCCGCCGACGAGAGTTCGATACCCAGGCCCGCGCCTGAGCCGACCTCGATCGAGCCACCCACGACACGCTCCTCCGGGGTCGTGAGGGACGCGCGCCAGTCTACCTCGCCCCAGGCGTACTCCAGTATCGCGAAGTTAGGCACGGTCGCCATGCACTGCGCGCTCGCGGCTGTGGCGACGGGGCCGCTGGGGTTGTGCGGAGCCACCAGGACGTTGGCGGCCTGAGCCATGGCGGCGATCTTCTTCAAGGCCAGGACGCCGCCCACGTGTTTGACGTCGGGCAAGATGTAGTCCGCAACGCGCGTGCTGAGCAGACGGTGAAAGCCAGCGAGCGTGCGCACTGTTTCGCCCGTGGCGATGGGCATGGACGTGTGCTCGTACACGTGGCGGAGTCCGTCGAGGTCGGTCAGCGGGACAGGATCCTCTAGCCAGCACAGCCGCAGGTCGTCCATTTCCCGCGCGGTCTGCACCGCGAGGCCGGGTGAGAAGCGCGAGTGGCAGTCGACCATGACGTCGACATCCGGCCCGACGGCTTCGCGTACCGCTCGCACGCGGTCGATGCCGACCCTTACCGTCGGCCCAAGACTGTGGCGCGCCATGTCGGCCGGTCTCAGGTCGTCGAAGGGCGCCAGCTTCACGCCCGTGAAACCGTCGTCGACGGCGCGCATGGCGTTGCGCGCGAAACCCTCTGGGCCCCTGTCTTCCGTGGCGCGGTTGATGTTGGCGTACACACGCAGCGAGTCGCGCACGCGGCCGCCCAGGAGACCGTGAGTGGGCGTGTCGAGCGCCTTGCCGAGTATGTCCCACAGGGCGTGCTCCACCGCGCTGACCGCAGTGTGGTACGGGCGTCCCTCGTCCGAGGCGTAGAACCGCGAGTGGAGCTGTTCTATGTCCCCAACGCTGGCGCCTTCGAGGCGCGGAGCCAGCGTGTGCAGCGCGGCTTCCGCGGCGTCGTTTCTGCCTCCCTGTGACGCCTCGCCGACGCCAGACAGCCCGTTGTCCGCCCGCACAACGACGAAGATCCAGTCGCCTCGGCGATTGACGGGAACTCGAAGCGTCTCGAGGCTCTCTATCTTCATGGAGCGAAGTCCACGACGAAGTCTGGCGGCGCCGACACGTCCGAGAGTGGGTACACGCCAGGCCGCAGGTTCCGATACGTGTACGCGTCGAACGTGGGGCGGTGCACCCCGGGCGTGTCGGCGTCGAAGATCCTCTCGGCGATGGCCTCGTACGTCTGCTTGAAGTGCACCGCGGACTTCAGCGCGATGAGCCGCCGCCGCGATGGCTCGATGCCGACGCTGCGCAGCAGCTCCGCGTCGTACGGCTGGAGCCTGCGCTCGGTGAGTAGCACCTCGACGCCGCCAACCACGAACACGACGACAAGACCATAGTCCGCGGTCGACCCCTTGCCCATTGGTCCGCGCAACTCGAACCGACCGTCGGACACCAGGCGCACGTAGCCTCTCAGAGGCAATGGCGCCCCGTGCAGGTCGTCCGTCTTGCCTCCAACCTCGAGCTCGACCGTGGCGCCCACACCCGCGGCCGCCGCAGCCTTCACGGACTCCGGGTCTACGACCACCGCCACCGTCGCGCCCTGCACGTCGCGCGCGACGAGCTCTTGCAGGATCACCGTGCCGTCCGCCGGGCCGCCGCCGCCCGGGTTGTCCGATCCATCGGCCAGGACGACCAGGCCGGTCGCCTGGCTCTCGACGTAGTCGATGACGTCGGACACGGGCGTCAGCTCGACCTCGAAGTCGTCGCGCGCCTCCCACAGAGCAGCGGCGACGCGCTGGGCGCCACGGCGCGCAAGTTCCATGTTGTCATTCGTGGTGACGCACACGGACACGCCTGCGTCTCGTATGTCTGAGTACGGGAACCCAACGCTAACGGTCACGTTCGCGACGGCCGGGTCGCGCTCGATCTCCCACGCGAGTTCGAGGACGGATCGCATGGGCTCCTGCCGTGTGTATTGCCTGGGCGGCATCGTCAACAGCGGCAGTTGGGCGTACGCAAGCGTTGGTCGCAGTTCGCCTGCCGCGATGCTGACGGCGATGTCGACCGCCTCCATGCCCCGCTCGTACATATCGACGTGCGGGTACTCGTCGAATCCGACGATCACGTCCGCTGCGGCCGCCATGGCTGCGGTGACGTTGGCGTGCGAGTCCAGCGTCACGACGATGGGAACTGCGGCGCCGACGGCGGCCCGAACGGCGGCGATGGTGTCGCCCTCGGCGTCCTCGATCCCGGCGACGACCATCGCTCCGTGCAGATCCAGGAGGATGGCGTCGCAACGTCCGACGGCCACCAGGCGCCGGAGCAACGCGCCCTTGACGTGGTCGTAGGCTGCGGCTTCCACGATACCGCTGGGCTGCGCGAACGTGGCGAGTATGGGCGTCAGGTCGACCGCGTGCGTGGCTGCGGCGTCGATGAACCCGCCATGGATGGTGCGTGTCCCGCGCCGCGCCTCGACGATCGTCGCGCGCGACCCGAACTCAGGGCCAGGAGACCCCAGCACAAAGTCGTCCAGGCGCGTGGGCGTGGTCGCGAAGGTGTTTGTCTCGTGACCGAACTGGGCGGATAGGAACCTGAACGGCATCTGGCTCTACTCCGCGCGGTCCAGCGGGATCGCCTTGAATTCGCGAGTCAGCGCCTCGACCGACGCCTCGGTGGCGAACCGCTCCAGGCTTGATGCGCCAACAAAGCCCACCGCGTCGGTGTGCTGGTTGATGTAGGCCGCGTCCGACGGCGTGGCGATCGGGCCGCCATGCGAGAGGAACAGCGTGTCGTCCTTCTTCTCGCGGCCAGCGTCGATGACGGTCTGTACGAGCTGTGCCGCGTCGTCGAGCGACATGGCGGTGCCGACGCCAATGGAGCCGCCGACGGTCGTCGCGCAATGGGCGATGATGACGTCCGCGCCCGCTTCGGCCATCGCGCGCGACTCCTCGGCGTTGAAGACGTAGACGATGGTGAACAGCCCCATCTCCCTGGCGATGCGGATCATGTCGACTTCCGTGTAGAAGCCCATGCCCGTCTCTTCGAGGGTCACGCGGAAGTGCCCGTCGATGACTCCCACGGTGGGGAAGTTGTTGACGCCGGAGAATCCCATGGCGTCGACCTGCTTGAGGAAGTGCCACATCCGTCGCGTTGGGTCGCTGCCGTTTACGCCGGCGATCACGGGTATATCTTCGACGACTGGGAGCACCTCTCGCTCGCCCATCTCCATGACGATCTGGTTGGCGTCGCCGTACGCTAGCAGTCCCGCGCAGGAGCCGAAGCCGGACATCCTGAACCGCCCGGAGTTGTAGATGATGATGAGGTCCGCTCCGCCTCGCTCGATGAACTTAGCGGATATGCCTGTTCCCGCGCCTGCGGCGATGATCGGCCTGCCCTCGTCCAAAGTACGGTGCAGGCGGGCAAGCACCTCGTCTCGCGTGTGTGGGTTTGGCATTCGGCGTCCTTCCGTGGCGGAGTCAGGTGGCGGCTTGAGGTTCAGGTCCAGGCCGGCGCGAGTCTAGCATCCGCCCGTGTGCGGCTCAACGCGCTGGAGCGGGCGGCGGCGTACGGCTGTTAAGTGGAGCGCGTGAGTCGGCGAAGCCCACTCGGCTGGAGGCAGGCTACTCGGGCCGGGTCGGTGTACGTCCACGGTCGTCGCATCCGCCGCGCATTTCTGGGGCATGGGCCGCGGGCAGCAGGGCCGCGGCGTGGACTCCCACTAGCGCGCGCCTTACGCGGCGTCAGCGCAGCGGGTCAATCCGAGTCGTCTACCAGCAGAGCCCCGCGCCGCTTGAGGAACGGGTCGCTTCTGACGATCTCTGCCACGAGCGCGGAGAACCTGTAGTCCTGTTCCGCCAACCGCTGTACGATCGCCTCGACAACTGGGCGGTCGTAGCTCTCCATTCCGCGGCCCAGAGCGTACGTCATCATCTTCTCCACGAGGCACCGCGCGAAGGGCGTCTTGCGCCGCGCGATGATCGCCTTCAAGTCCTGGGCGCCCTGAAACCGCGTGCCGTCGGCGAGTTCGCCTGCCGAGTCGATCTCGAACGGGCCGTCCATCTCTCGATAGGCGCCGATCGCGTCGTAGTTCTCGAACGCGAACCCGATGGCGTCCATCTCCCTGTGGCAGTTGGCGCAACTTGGGTTCCTGCGGTGTATCTCCATACGCTCGCGCAGAGATCCGCTGCTGACCGCCCCTTCGTCCTCGGGTAGCTCCGGCACGTTGGGAGGAGGGGGTGGAGGCGGCGCGCCGAGGATCTGCTCCAGCGCCCAGCGACCGCGTTTCACAGGCGAGGTGCGCGTCGGATTGGACGTGACGGTCAACACACTCGCCTGGGTCAGCAATCCGCCGCGCTGGCCTCCCGACAGGGATACCCGCCGGAACTCATCGCCCACGATCTCCTCGCCGTCCGTCGAGGCGATGCCGTAGTGACTTGCGAGCGGCTCGTTGAGGAACGTGTAGTCCGCATCGATGAGATCCAGGATGCTGCGGTCCTCGCGCATCACGGACTCAAAGAACAGGGACGTCTCTTGCAGCATGGCCGCGCGCAGTCTGCCATCGAAGGTTGGGAACATCCCCGGGTCCGGCCGGAACGTCGCTATCCGCTGGATCTGTAGCCACTGCGGCGCGAAGCTCTCGACCAGCGCCCGCGACTTGGGATCCCCCAACATGCGGCGCGCGTGCGCTTCGATGTTCGCGGCGAGGTCGTTCCGCGCGGCCGCGTTCAGCAGTTCGTCGTCCGGCATGGAGCTCCAGAGGAAGTACGCGAGCCGCGAGGCGAGGTGGAACTCGTCCAGGTACTCGGTACCCTCGCTCTCCGGTCGCTCGTCCTGTTCCACGCGGAACAGGAACTTCGGCGAGCAGAGAGTGGCCTGAATCGCGAGCTGCATCCCCGACTCCCAGTTCTCGCCGTCGGCGACGACGCCGTCGACCAGCTCAGCCATGCGGGATACTTCGTCGTCGGTAGGCGGGCGTCGATACGCGCGGCCCAGGAATCGCGTTAGGACTTCGCGAGTGCGCGTAGCGGTGGGTTCGCCATCCGCGCGTCCCAGGAGTCGGTAGTGACTGTCGGGGCGCGTGTCGAGCGGCCCCTCGAGCTCGATACGCTGGACCCACGCCTCTGCCGGCGGCTCTCCGTCGCCGGGCGCGATGAGCGCCAGCATCACGCCTTGCCATTCGGGCATGGCGGGAAGCGGAATCTCGATAGTCTGTGCGTCGTCGCGGTCGTCCGCGGTCACCTCGACCACCCCTAGGAGCTGCGCTGGCTGCGGCGCTTCACCTGCGAGCGCGGCGACCTGGGCTTCCGACAACGGGTCGCTGAGCCCCTCGCCGTAGATGAGCGCGGCGACCCGCACGGGCGGTGGGCTCTTGGCGCAGATGCGCGCGCGGAAGATGTAGTCCGCGCGTTCCTGCCACGGCGGCTCGGCGTAGAGCGGGCCGCTCTCGACGGGATCTGAGCCAGCGGTTGAGACTCGGCGCCAATGGCCGATGACGAGCGGCTCCTTCGCGGCGTCCTCCCGTGCGACGGCCTCGGCCGCGTCCTCCTCCACGACGGTTTCAGGCTGGTCCTGGACCCGCGGCTGTATCCCACGATGCCACGCGCGCCTCAGAGGAGGGTCGGGTGGGTACGGGAAGATGGCGCGTTGCGCGATGCTGTCCGCCGCGGCGAGGTAACGCTCCATCAGCATCGGCGAGAGAGTCAGCACGTCACCGATGTTGTCGAAGCCGTACCCGATGTTGTCCGAGGGGAATTCTGCGGTTGGGTCGAAGTCGACTCCTATGAGGTCCCGAATTGTGTGCCTGTATTCGACGCGGTTCAGACGCCGCATCGTGACGCGCCCGGGGTTGGGTTCCGCGTGGCGGTCGGCGTAGTCGAACGCCGCGCTGACGCGAGATACGAAGGAGGCGATTTCGCTGGCGTTGGGCTGCGGCTCTCCCTCCGGCGGCATGCCTTCGGCCTGAACCATCTGGACGGCGCTCTCCCAGACCTTCCGGTGGCGGACGACCGAATCCGCGCCGCGTAAGCCGTCGAACGCCACCTCGGCCGGGGAGCCACCGCCACTGTGACAGCTCACGCAGTACGCGCCGAGGAAGTACTGGACATCGTCAGGGAAGGCCGGGGGCGTTTCCGCCGCTGCGAGAGCGGCCCCGATCATGCCGACGAGCACGGCCAGCCAACGCGCCAGACGCGGAACGGCCTGCCGAAGCGGCGAACCTGGCGTGGTTGACACGGTGTAAGGAACTCCTCGCGACCCGGCGCCCCAGAGCAGGGCCGAAACGTGGTCGGCGGCTCGTTCAGTCGGGCGCCGCCGCCTCAAGGCGAGCAGGGGCGAGTTGGTCTCGCCCCTGCTGTCGGTCGGACGCCCGTGGCGACCGTCTAATGCTGCGCGGAGCCGTGTACGTCCAGGTCGCGGAAGGCGAACGACTTCCCGACGCCGTCGTGCACCTCGCCGTCGACCTCGACGTACGGATAGATGAGGTAGTTCACCGGCCCGGCTTCCTGCGGCGGCGTCAGCGTGATGTCTCGGCCGCGCGAGAAGTAGATGCGGTTCTCATCGAGGTGACCGTAGTAGTAGTCGAACATCTCCGGGTGCTTGCTCGCCTCGGAGCTGTCCACGGGGATCCAGCCAGAGCCGTCGATGTAGAGCTCTGCCCAGCAGTGGTACCCACCTACAACGCCCTCCGTCTTATCCGGGGGTATCGGCACACCGATCTCGAACACCGCAGGTATATTCTGCGCGCGGGCCATCCCGATGATGAGCGAGTGGAAGTCCGTGCAGTTCCCGGTCTGAACGTCGCACGCGTAGATCGCGTCGCCGCGCCCCCAGCCCTCACCCGACTTGTCGTAGGTCATGAGCTTCGTGACGTGGTCGTATATGGCGCGGCCCTTGAGCGACTCCTGCGCCCCACGGGTCGCCTCGATCGAGAGCTCGGCGATGCGCCCGGTGATCGGCACGAGCGCGTCCTCTTGCAGCAGCCGAGAACGGAGCTCGTCGCCGACCTTGCCGCCGCCGGTTTCGCCCGATACTTGCTCCCGCCGCGTCACATCGACCGTCATCGTCACGACGAAGCTTTCGTCGGCGCCCGTCGCATCGATGTACAGGATGGAGTTGCCATACTCGGCCTCGGCGCCGATGGACGTTGGGTACGGCGCGTCAATGCGCACGCTTGCAACGTCCTGGTACGCGTTCGACACGGGGTATGGCATCCACATCCGGACACTGCCCGCGTCCTCCGGGATGTCGCTTACCGTCGCTGTGTACGTGAACTCCAGACGCCGCGCGTGTTGCGCGCGCGCCGTTCCCCCAAGCGCCACCAGGGCGCACGCCGCTACCGCGAGAACCCGTCGCATATAGACCTGCTCCGTTTCGTCTCTGCTCGTCGCTTTGTGGCCCGGCGGACGTGCGCCTCGGCACGATCCCCCGTGCACAGTGGCCTCCGTTGGTAGTACTTATACGCTGGTACGGCGGCAATACTCAACTCCAGACCGCGCCGCCGAGCCTGCATGGCGGAGCTCGCGAGCGCGCAATCGCGGGCCGACCGACGTCGGTTGCTTGCTCAGTCGTGTGCGGCACTCTACAATGCGGCGAGAGGGGCTATGCGCATCACTGGTACTATCAGAAACTCCCGCCCAAGCACGCTCCGCACGGCTGCCTGCCTAGTCCACAACAGCGCCGTGGTCGGCGCGGCGGTTGTGACCGCCCTCGTCGTGTGCGCCACTTGGCTGACTACGCCGTGTGCGGCCCAGGATGCGACCTCGCGGTTGCGCCGGGCCGAGCAGGAGCGCGAGGAGAAACTGCGCGAATTGCGCGACGCGGAGGGAGCCCTCGAAGACGCCGCGTCGCAAGAGAAGAGCGTGCTTGGGGCGCTATACGCGCTTGATCGCCAGATAGACAAGACGCGCAACGAGATACGCGCTTCGCGCGCGGCGGTGGCCGAGCTCGAAGCGCGTGTGGCCGCTACGGAGGCCGACATCGCGGCGCTCGAGCGACAACAGGCCGCCCGACGCGAACTGGTCCGCCAGCGCGTCCGAGCCAACTACAAGATCAACTACCTCGCGTCGGACGGCCTGTTCGCCATGGCTGTCGACGGAGGTCATCTTCAGGACACGTTGGTTCGTCTAAGATACGTGGCGGCTATCCGCAAGCGGGACGACGAGATCGTGCGCGCGTTCGTCGCGGATCAAGCCGCGCTCGTGTCCCAGCGGGCCGCTCTGGACGGCGAGAAGGCCGACCTACGAGCTCGTCAGGCGACCCTCGTGGCGCGCGAGGCGTCGTTACAGGCGGAGCACAAGGCGCGGGAAGACGGTCTCGCAGCCGCGCGCAGCAATCGGTCCACGTGGAGCAAGACGGTTCGCGAAGTCGGCGCCGAGGCCCGGAAGCTGCGGGATCTCATCGGCAGACTGTCACGACAGCAGCAGTCCGCGTCGCGGCGACCCCGCGCGGCACGGCGCGCCCCTGCCGCGGTCGTGAGCAAGCCCACCGCGGAGATGAAGCTGCGCGCCAGGCCGGATGGCGCTCCGGCGCTGACGCTTGACTGGCCCACGCCCGGAACGGTAGTGAACAATGCGAGCTCGGAGCTCGAAGGGATCACGATCCAATGCGCCGTCGGCGCGCCGGTGCGCGCCGTCGCGGCAGGCACGGTGGAATACGCCGAGTGGTTTGACGGTCTCGGCTTTGGGAAACTCCTCGTGCTGAACCACGGCGACGGCCTGCGGTCGTTCTACGCGCACCTGGAGGCATTCGCGGTTGCCAAGGGAGACGTCGTTGCCGCGGGTCAGCAGGTCGCTGCATCCGGTCGCACAGGGTCGCTGCTCGGGCCCGCGCTGTATTTCGAGATGCGCCACCACTTCAACGTAGTCAGCTCCGCCGAAGCCGGCCGCTGAGCCGACGCCAACAGGACGGATCACCATCATGCGTCGTATCCCGCCGAGAGTGGGCGCTCGTTCGGTCACGTTTGTCGGATATGCCGCCCTGGCCTTCGCCTTCCTCGTGTTCGCCGCGGCCTTCGTGTCTACGGCGCCGGCGCAGGACGTCCCTGCCCCGCCCGCTGGCGTGGAGCAGCCCGACACGGGTGAGGCTGAAGACGCGACGGAAGCCGTGGAGGAAATCGCGACGCTCGCCGACGTCGACACGGTCGTCACCGCGTTGCCGTTGCTGGGCGAGGTGCTGGCGCGCACGAAGCAGAATCACTACGACGACCCCGGGGCCAGGCAGCTCGTCGAGGGAGCGATCCGCGGCCTGCTGAAGACGCTGGATCCGTACAGCCAGTATTACAACGCGGACGCGTACGAGGAGCTGCAAACAGACACGCGCGGGAAGTTCGGCGGTCTGGGCATGTACATCGGTATCAAGACGAGTCGCCTCACCGTGATATCGCCCATCGAGGACACGCCTGCGTACCGCGCGGGGGTGCTTGCCGGGGACGTCATCGCTGAGATCGACGGGGAGGCCACGTCGGACATGACCGCCGACGAAGCCGCCCGGAAGATGCGTGGCGAGCCGGGTACCGACGTTACGCTCACCATCGCCCGCGACGGGCTCGATGAGCCGCTGACCGTCACCATCACACGCGACATTATCACCGTGGTATCCGTGAAATACCGGCGCCTCGAGGACAACATCGGCTACGTACGCATCACGGGGTTCATGCAACCGACCGCCGACGCGACCGCCGAGGCCGTCGACGCCTTGGAGGCGGAGGGTGTCGAAGGGCTCATCCTCGACCTGCGAAGCAACCCGGGCGGCCTACTCAGCTCCGCCGTCCAGGTCGCGAGCGTCTTCCTCGACGAGGGTGACCTCATCGTCTACACCCAGGGCCGCGGGAAGCACGAGGAGTTCTTCGTCACGCAGCAGCTCACGAGCACGGAACTGCCTCTGGCCGTGCTGGTGAACAACGGAAGCGCCAGCGCGTCGGAGATCGTCGCGGGGGCGTTACAGGCAAACGGGCGCGCCATCCTCATGGGGAACAAGACGTTCGGCAAGGCGTCGGTGCAGAAGATATTCCCTATCCAGGAGGGCGACCGCGGCACAGCGGTCAAGCTGACGATCGCGCACTACTACACGCCCGACGACATCGACATCCACGAAGTCGGGATCGAGCCAAACGTCGAGCTCGAGGCGCTCAGCGCCCTTGAAGGCCGGATGTGGCGGCGCGCCCGGGCGAGCGACGCTATGAAAGACCTTCTGAAGGATGAAGGGGGTGACATCTTGGAACGCCTCGCCGCGCGGACGCCTCGCGACACGAATCCGCCCCTGACCCGGAAGTACCGCGCCTTCATCGACGCTCTCGAAGACGACAACATCATCCTCGGGAACGACCTGCTCCGGTACGCCATCGCGCTGGAGACTGCCGACGAGAGCGACGACTACGAGCACGACCCTCAGGTGAAGTCGGCGGTGCAGTATCTGCGCGCGTTCGACGCCTTCCACAAGCTGCGACCCGCGCCGGCCGAGGAGCCCGCGCAGTCCGGCGTCGACCTGTGACCCCGGCCGACCCGCGCCGAAGCTGAGCGACCGCACCGGCCGAGGACGGCTCGCAGAGGCCTCCGGTGGGCTCGCGCGTCGCGCCACCAGCATGACGCCCTGGACTGTCGACGTGGTTCAGGGCAGGCGCCCAACCACCAATAGCGATGGGCGGCGAATGCCCGATGGGAGCCACGCCCACGCACCGATGCGAGCCAGCGCGGAAGACAGGTAGCCACCTACGCGGCGCCCGAGTCTGGCGGCGTGTTGCGGTCGACCCACGCTTGGCCGAAGACCGCCGCGTAGATGCGGTTGCGCACGACGGGGCCGTCCGAACCCGTTCTGACGATGCCCGCCAGTTCCAGCGCGGCGAGCCGAGGGTCGTCATCGCCGACGTGTTTACCGACGCCGCCGAGTGTGTCGCGGTAAAGCCCCAGCAAGGAGCGGAGAGCGGGTCCGCTGTATTGCGGATTCCGCAGCAGTCGATCACGCACGGTACTCAGGTTGCTGTCCTGTTCGACCGACCGGGGCGATAGGAACAGCTCCTCGCAGATGCGGTCGACTTCGTCAACGGATGTCACTGCGCTCTCTTCGGACACGGCGCGGCACAGGCGCTGCGTGAGATAGGGATGCCCGTCTGTCCAGTGGTACGCGCGCTCAATGAGCTGTCCCGCGAAGTCCGGGTCATATCCCAAGCCGTGCGCGAGCGTCGCGCACTCCTCAATGGTGAAGTCAGCCAGCTCAACGGGACGACTGACGTTGAAGGGAGTCGACTGGCGGTCACGAATCAGGTCCAACGGTGTCGCCGCCCCGAGGAGGCAGAATGTGAGCCGCTCGAATTCCGCGTGCTCGACGCGCATGTTGTGGCAGGCGCGTATGGCGGCGAAGAATTCGTCGGTTGAGAAGGGCAGGCTCTTGACCACGTCCACTTCGTCTACGAAGAGGACGATGCGCTCTTGGCGGAGGCGTAACGCAACGCGACGTATCGTCTCCACCCATCGGTTCAGCGGCCCCAGCTCCGCGTGTTCCTCCCAGAACTCCTCGAGCTCGTCCTCAAGACCGAGGCCGTCGCCGATGCGGGCCATCAGTCCGTCGTACCATTGCTCCACCGTCAGGTTCTGTCCGATGGCGGCCAGGTCGATCATGACTACCGCCGCGCCGCCCTCGCGAAGGCGCCGTGCCGCGCGCGCCATGAGCGAGGACTTGCCCATCTGCCGCGCCGTGAGGACATAGCAGAACTCGCCATTGGCAAGCGAAGCGTGGATCGTCTGGTCAGCGGGGCGAGGCACGTACGACGGTGCATCGGCGCCAAGCGTCCCGCCCGCCGTGTAGAACTGAGCGAAGCTGGCAACACGCGATCTGAGTCGCGCTACTTCACCTAGCGTCTCCTTGATGAACTCCACCATGTAGGCGTCGCCACCCTCAAGTGCGCCTTCCACATCGAGTTCCTCGACGAAGCCCACATTCCCTACGACCTGCATCGCCACCACCAGGTTGTGCAGGTTCTGGTTCGCGCTGCGAATTGTGCCTATCGCTTTGGCAAGCACGTTCCTGAGCACGCAATACCCGATGTCATGGTCTTCGTCGGCTAGGGCCCGGAAGTCCTCGGTCGTGATGACTCCGTGTTCCCCCGCCTGCGACCCGACGACGTTCGCCGTGCGCACCGATTCGGCATCGAACAGCGCGAGCTCGCCGAAGTACGGATTCCACTCCGCTGGGAGCTCGATGATCTCCCTGTCGTGCTGCACGAATCGGGTTTCTTGGAGTTGGGAAAGCGGCTTGTCCACTCTCACCTTGCCGGACAGCAGCAGATACATCCTGTTGCCGTCCGCGCCGTCCGCGATGATCACGTCACCCATCGCGAACGCCTCCCTGCGGGTGATACGTGCGACCCTATCGAGTTGCTCCGTGCTGAGTCCGTCGAATATGCCGACCGGCATGCCCTCGGTGAATCGACGCAGCTCCTCAACTGTTACCTCGTTCATGGCTCCCGTCCTTCGCTCGCCCATCACAGTCTATCGCCGACACCGCGTTGCCCCGGGCGCATGGTCGACGACTTGCCCGTCTGCCGCGAGGTCAGGACATACCACAACTCACCACGAGACAGCGCAGTGTAGAGGTCCTCGTCCGCCGGTCGCTGTATGTATGAGGGGGCGTCGGCGCGGCGTGTCCCTTCCGCGACGCAGAAGTCCGTGAGTTGGGTCGGTTCTGCCGCGCTCAGTCGCCGCCTCCTGTCCTACCGCCGCTCCTCCAGGCCGCGCGACGTTTGCCACGAGGGTCGCCGTTGGCTGGGTCGTCGCCTACGGACCGGAGGCCTCCACACTGCCCCGGAGCTCTTGCCACTCAGCCGCGGGGATGGCTTCAATGTTCCCGTCGGCGTCAAGGCGTTCCCCGACGGCGATCCATGTCCGGCGCCGCATCTCGTCGAGCGTGGAGGGGGCATCCGGGAGACGCCACACGCGTACCTCGCCCTCGCTCGCCGCGACGACGCTCTTGCCGTCACGGGTGACCTGTACGGAGTTCACAGGCCCCACATGCGGCAGAGAAGGGCCGACTTGCCGACTCGTAGCGGCATCCCAGAATCGCACAAAGCCGTCGTCAGCGCCGGTGACGACGGTCTCGCCACCCGCGCGGAACGCTGCGGCGCGCACAGTCACAGCGTGTTGCATCGGTGGCCCGGCGGCGGCCCCGGAGGTGAGATCCCAGAATTGTGCCGTGTCGTCGTTCGAGGCGGTCAACAGCGTCTCACCGGAAGGCGAAAACTCGGCAGCCGTGACCGCGCCTTGATGGCGCATCTCGGTGTCCAGTAGGGTACGACTCGCCACATCCCACACGTTAACGATCCCAAGACCGTGCGTGCCGGTCACGACGCGCGAGTCGTCCGCGGAAAACGCGAACGCGCGCGGTGTGTGCACCGTGAAGAACGGGTTCAACGAGGGGTCGAGGCGCTCACCCGTCTCGGTGTCGTAGAAGTACACGACGCCCTGAAATGACTGCGGGACGTTCGCGCCAGCCGCTGCGACGTACCGCCCGTCGTGAGAGAACTCTACGACGTTGAACCAGTGGCCGTCCTCTGAGCGCTCCCACACGAGCGCGCGGTCGTCTATGTCCCAGAGCTGTACGAGGTTGTAGGTGCTGGTGACGGCCAGAAGAGAGCCGTCCGGCGACAGCGCGATGGACGAGGCAACATCCGCCACCTGGATGCCTGGCTGGCGCGCCTCCAACCCAGACGGGAAGCTCCAGAACCTCACGCTAGACGCAGCCGCAGGCGACACGAACGCCTCCGCGATACTGACCGGGGCCGTCACCGCGAGTAGGCCGGCATTCTCGTTCAGCGCGGCCTCCATACGGCCCTCGCCTCGGGCGATGACCCTATGCTCGAGGGGTCTCGCGTCAACGTCCCACAGGCGCGCGGCGCCGTCCGCGGACACGACCGCCAGGATGTTCGACGACACGGGGTGTGGTAGGACGCTCGATATGCGGGCGCGGCTCCTTACCGGCGCAGCGACCTCGGACCCGGCGCGTGGATCCCACACGTGAACGGTGTCGTGGATGAGGACGATGAGCCGTCTACCGTCTGCCGTGAAGTGGATCGCCGTGGGTCGGGCGCCTATCGTGAAGGCCGACACCTGCGTTCCGCCATTCGCCAGGTCGTGCACCACGATCTCGTCGCCACTGACCCACGCGGAGAGGCCCCAGTCTGCGGATACCACCGCCTGGGCGCCCATTGGCCGGAGCGACGACTCGAAGGTAGACAGGACGGCGCCCGTCGTTTTGTCACGTATCTCGCCGCGACCCTCCCGGGGGAACACGGCGACGCGATCGGCTCCTACATGCATGCCAACGCCGCCAATCTCCTGGGCCGTGTGCGTCCACAACTGAGCCCCGGTGGCCGCATCCCACACGAGCGTCACGTTGAGGCCCCCGAGCTTCGTCCACGCTGTTCGGCCGTCCGTGTGCAGCGCCCCAAGCCACCCGTCCAGTGTATGCACGTCCCCAACCAACGTCCCCGCATGGACGTCCCACAGGCGCGACTGCATGGATTCGCGGTCGAATGCGACCGTCACCAGGCGGTTCGGGTCTAACCACCCGGCGGTGGTGTACTCCTTTGGCCCATGATCCAGCGGCGCAGGACCGAACGGACGCATCGCCGCCACCTCGATAAGCGCAACGGCGCCACTAGCCAGCGAGACCGCTAGGAGGCGACTGTCGGGGCTGAACACCACGGGCTGGATCTCGCCGCCAAGGACACTCGAAGGGCCATCGACCTGTACATCCGCACCGTGCCGCGCTCCCGTCCGCACGTCCCAAACGCCGACCGAATCTGGCGCCGCAACGGCGATGTACGCGCCGTCGGGGCTGAACGCCGCCCCTCGCACGTCGCCGCCTGCCACGAGAACCTGTGACAGCCGTCCTTCGTGAGCGCTGTTCCAAAGCGCCCATTTCCTTGCCAGCTTCTCTGTAGGCAGGCCGATGGAGGCGCGTAGCCGCGTCGCTTCCTCGAGATACAGCAGGCCCGCCTGGTCCTCAGTCTCCAAGAGGCGCGAGCCCTGATCCACGCGGGCCTGCGCAAGCGTACGGACGCGCGCTTCCTCGGAGCGTTGCGCCTGACGCGACTGGGAAACCGCCACGACAGCGACCCCGGCAATGACGGCGAGAATCACCGCCGCGACGGCTCCCGCTCGCAGGATGCCCCTAACGAACGCCGCCTTCTGCCGGCGCGCTTCGGCATCCGGCATGCTCTCACGCACCCAGGCGTGGTCGAACACATGCTCGTAGATGCGGTTCCGCACGGACATGGCGCCGCCATCTACGCGGGCAATCCCAGCCAGTCGAAGCACGTTCACCAACGGGTTCGTCTCGTCGTAGCGGACGTCCTTGCCTCGTCGCACCTGCTCGTAGAGGTTGAGGAGGCTGGCGTGGTCCATGTCTCGGTGCAGCATCTGGTTGCGCACGAACAGCAGGTTGTCGTCCTGCTCCTGCGCGCGCTCCGAGAAGAACAGGTCGGAGCACAGGCGGTCCACGGCGTTGTCGTTCGTGACCGTGGCGTCGGAGGCCACCGCCGCGCACAACCTCTGAGTCAGATACGGATGACCCCCCGTCCAGTGGAGGATGCGACCTACGAGCTGCGCCGCTGTCGTCTGTTCACGTCCCAACCCCTCGGCAAGCCCCGCAGCTTCGTGTGCCTGGAAGTCACCCAGGTCGATGCGCGTTCCGATGTTGAAGGGCGTCGTCAGCGGGTCTTCGATGAGGTCGGAGGGTGTTGCCACTCCTACGAGGCAGAACGTGATGCGCTCGAATTCGGGGTCTTGCGCGCGGCGTGTGTAGCACTCTCGGATTCCGGCGAAGAATTCGCCCGTGGAGAAGGGCAGGCTCTGCACGACGTCGATCTCGTCGACGAAGACAACGACGCGTCCTTCCGTGCGCTCAAGGACTACCTGGCGACACGCCTCCATCCACCGGTGCAGCGGCGTGAGCGATTCGTTGTCTGCCCAGAAGTCGTCGAGTTCGTCCTCGATGTCGAGGCGCTGCCCGACGGTAGTCAGCAAGCTGAAGTACCACTGCTCGGGCGTGACGTTCTGGCCGTAAGATGTCAGGTCGAGCACTACGACGGTGACGTCGTCCTGCCGGAGCCTCGCCGCCGTGCGGACCATGAGCGACGACTTGCCCATCTGCCGCGACGTCAGGACGTAGCAGAACTCACCACGAGACAGCGCGGCGTACAGGTCTTCGTCCGCTTGTCTTGGGATGTACGAAGGGGCGTCCGCGCGGAGTGTTCCTCCGGCGACGTAGAAGTCGGCTGGCTCTGACGAGACGTGGCTGTTCAGCAAGTTCCTTATCCTTAGCGCCATTGTCAGAGCGACGGGGCATCGGGGCAAGGGCGACAGCAGTCGGAGGCGGTATCAACGCGATTCAGGTCTTACCGCGTCCTGCGTTGGCTGGTAGGGTACGTGCAGCTCGGGTCGTCAACAGGATGAGGGGTGCATGTCTACACTTCGCGCTGCTGCCTATCTCGCTCTTGCGCTCGGATGTTGGTTGCTGCTCTGCCCGGTCTCTTCGCGCGCGGACGCCTTCCCGTCGGAGGAAGAACTGGCGGGCGCGTCTGTGGGAGACCTGGTCCTCAAGCCAGGCGTGTACGCCGTCGGCGATGACGAATACGAGGCCGACTACGGCACGCTGTTCGCGTTGGAGAACCGGAGTCGCGACGGCTCGCGGACCATCAGGCTGCCGATCATACGGTTGCGGGCGACAGGCCCAGACCCAGCCGAGCCCGTCTTCCTGCTGATGGGCGGGCCGGGAGCATCGAACCTGTGGCCGTGGCCTCCGACGTGGTTACTCGAGCATCACGACATCGTCATGGTCGGATACCGTGGCTTCGACGGCCCGTCCGCGCTGGATACGCCGGAGATGCTGCCCGCAATCACGGTGACCGACGACCCCTACTCCGACGCCAACTTGCGACGGTTTGGGGAGGCGCTTTTGCAGGCGTATGAGCGGTTCGACCGGGAGGGCGTCGACGTGGACGGATACACCATGGTCGACGTCGTGGACGACCTGGAGGAGGCGCGCGAGCAGTTGGGGTACTCGCGCATCAACCTCTACAGCCTCAGCTACGGCACGCGCGTCGCGTACATCTACGGGTTGCGGCATCCCGCCTCCCTGCGCCACAGCATGATGTACGCAGTGAACCCTCCCGGCGGCTTCGTATGGGAGCCCGAGATGGTAGATCGGCAGTTGCGCAAGTACGCGGAGCTGTGGGCGGACGACCCGGAGACCGCGCGCCGCGCGCCGGATCTCATCGCGTCGATGCGGTCGGTCCTCGCTCAGTTGCCCAAGGAGGTGGACGGCATTCGCATCGAAGCCAACAAGGTGCGGATGATCAGCTTCGTCAACTGCTATCACGTCGGTTCGGCGGTGATGGTGCTGGACGCTTTCGTCTCGGCGGACGAGGGCGACTGGACCAGCCTCGCCGCCATGACGATGGCGTACGACCAGATGATGCCGTGGATGTTCGCCGGAAGGTGGGGCGAGGGCATGGCCAAGGCCGCGAGCGCGGACTTCGATCCTGATCGAGACTACGCGGCCGAGATGATGCCCGACGACGCGATTATCGGCGCCCCAGGCTCCATGATGTGGGGCGGCGTGAAGTATGGCGGGTGGCCGATGCGGCGCATCGACGAGGAGTACCGCCAGACGCGAGAGACCGCCGTCAGCACGCTCCTCGTGAACGGCGACCTAGACTTCTCAACACCTGTCGAACGCGTGCGAGAGATGGCGCCGTTCTTCACGAACGGGCGCCTGGTGGAGCTGAAGGGCTTTGGTCACTCGGGGGATGTCGACGGACTACAGCCGGAGGCGTTCCGCCACATGGTGGAGACCTTCTACCTGACGGGTGAAGTGGACGACTCGAAGTTCGTCCCGCAGCCGGTGAACCTGCGGCCGTCGTCGACCATCGCCGAGATGATGCGGCAAATGATGGGGCAGGCCGACTGAGCGTCGTCGCGCCTCGACGCCTGTTCGCGCCGGACGGCGTGGGCGCTGCGGGAGAACCTGCACGCAGCCGATCAGTCTCGACCGTCGGGCGGGGGCGCTTTCAGTTGGTCGCGTAGCGCGCGCCACTCGTCGGCGGGGATTGTTTCCGTCTCACCGTCGGCGTTCATGCGCGCGCCCAGAGCGACCCACGTCCTGGCTTCCATGTCGCTCGCGCCCCGACCGGGCGTCGCCCATATGCGCGTCGTGCCGTCCCACGATGTCGAAGCGAGGCGCCTCCCGTCGGGACTGAACGCGACATCGCTCACCCTCGCGGTGTGCATGTTTGGCGGGCCGTAGGGTTGACCAGTCTCTGCTATCCACAACTGAACAGCTCCGTCGGCGGCGCCCGAAGCCAGGAGAACACCGTCAGGACTGTACGCTACGCCTACAACTCCGGCAGAATGCTGTAGCGGCGCGCGCGCGAGTTCGCGTTCGGCCAGGGACCAAACGCGCACCTTGGTGTCGAACGATGCAGTCACGAGGCGTTCACTGTCCGGGCTGAAGGCGATCCTGAAGCTCAGGTCACCCGTTTGGGGCGGCGACCAGATGAGGGAGCCCGTTTGCGCGTCTGATATGTTGATGGCGTCCGCGGAACTGGTCGCCAGGAGCTCGGACCCAGCGTTGAACGCCATGCCAAATATCGTGAACTCGTGCTGCAGACGCCAGATGTCCGTGTCAAGGTCTTGAGTGCGCCATACGCGGACGGCGCCGTCCTCGAAGCCAGCGGCGAAGAGATTCCCGTCGGGCGAGTATGCGACGGCGCGCGCGCGTCCGTTCTGCCCAGGGATGGTGGCGACGAGCTCGGCGGTTGCCGCGTTCCAGATGGTTACATCGGCGCCGGCCGTCGCGACTCGATCACCAGCGGGGTCGAAGGCAACCGCCATCGGGCCGATGCTGTGTTCGAGCGGCGGGCAGACCTGCTCGCCGGTGTCTGCGTCCCAGATGTGGACGGCATTTGGGTACCACTCCGCAGTGGCAACCCGCTGTCC
The DNA here is from genome assembly GCA_964473525.1 of uncultured bacterium. Classification (GTDB taxonomy): domain Bacteria; phylum Poribacteria; class WGA-4E. The sequence goes on along the minus strand of CAYYPK010000002.1, from coordinate 22,802 downwards.
TGTCGTGTCGAACTCCACGTCCCACAACAGCACTCCTCCCGGTCGGCGGGTTACGAGCCGTTCCCGACTGCTGGGGGCCCTCCAGACGTTCATCATGCCGTCGCGGGAGGGCGCGAACACCCGGGCGCCGTCCTTGCTGAATGCCACGCCCGCGAGAGACGAGGCGTGCGAGAGGGGCGGGCCTACATCGGCATGCTGCCCCAGACGACGCGTGTGGACCGTCCCATCGCCGAGCCCCGCAGCCAGGGACAGGCCGTCCGGCGAAAACGCGATGTGCTTCACGGAGCCAGAATACGTCGTGGACCCGGCGGTCTCTTGCCAGGCGCCGACGTCTCTGACGCTCGCGGCATGGTCCCCTGCGGCCGTTGCTAGGACACGGCCGGTCGGATCGAACGCGACATCATTCAGCACGGTGATGGGGCCATCGCTGTGTCTGAAGTCGGTGACGCGCGACGGGGCGTCTGCGCCGCGCATGTCCCATATCGCGATGTTCCCCGACGCGGCGGCGAGATAGGAGCCATCGGGGCTGAACCTCACCGTATCGACCCAGCCGTTGTGCGCGAGCTTTCCGGTCATCTGACGCGTGGCGATGTCCCACAGCACAACGGCGTATGTTCGGTCGTTCGTGCCGGTGACAACCCGTCCGCCGCGCGGGTCGAACGCTACCGACTGGATGGCTGTCGGATAGCTCAGAGGGCCGATCGGGTTGCGCGTGTTGACGTCCCAGAGTTGTGGCGAGACCCCGAGATAGCATGCTGCCAGGATGGACCCGTCCGGGTTGAACTCGAGGTCCAGCACCTGGGACTGCTTCGACTCGAAGGAACCTAGCGTCTTGCCCGTCCGCAGGTCGATCAGTCGTATATCGCCGTCGTGCGTGCCGACCGCGGCAAGACTCCTGTCAGGCGTCAGCGCCATCGCGGACGCGGGGCCTGTGTCGATGACGTCGACGAGCCGATCACTGTACGTCGGATACCAGCCGCTCCACAGAAGCTCGATGTCTGCGCGAACGGGGGAGCTAGGGGGCGCCAGGTTCCGGGCGCGGACAAGGTGGGCCAGCCCGGTCGCATCGCCTGCCTTCAGAAGCAGAAGACTACGGTCCACCTCGGCCTTGATGGCTAGGTCACGCGCGCGACCTCTTTGATGCGCCGCGACATATGCAAGCACGGCGAGCGCGATGATGATGAGCGCCGCGACCGACGCAGCCTGTAGGATGCCCTTCAGGAACGCGGCCCTCTGCCGCCTGTTCTCGGCATCCGGCATGCTTTCACGCACCCAGCCCCTGTCGAACACCCTCTCGTAGATGCGGTTCCGAACCACCAGCGCCCCGCCGTCTGCACGCGTGATGCCGGATAGGCGCAGGACGTCCACCAACGCGCCCATCTCGTCGTACTCCATGTCCTTGCCGCGTCGCACGCGCTCGTACAGGCTGAGCAGGGCGGCGTGGTCGGTGTCGCGCCGCAGCATCTGATTGCGTACGAACAGCAGGTTGTCGTCCTGCTCCTGCCCTCGTTCGGAGAAGAACATCTCGGCGCATGTTGCGTCGACGGCCTTCTCGTCCGCTATCTCGGTCTCGCTGGCAACGGCCGCGCACAGGCGCTGCGTTAGGTAAGGGTGTCCGCCGGTCCAGTAGAGGATTCGCCGGACGAGACGCAACGCGACCTCCGGCCCACGACCGAGCCCCTCGGCGAGCCGCTCCGCCTCGTGTGACTGGAAGTCGGCGAGATCGACTCGGACGCCGATGTTGAACGGGGTCGTCGTCGGGTCGTCGATGAGCGCGGAGGGCGTCGCGACTCCGACGAGGCAGAAGGCGAGGCGTTCGAACTCAGGATCGTCGCCGCGACGCGTGTAGCACTCACGGATCGCCGCGAAGAATTCCGCCGTCGGGAACGGAAGGCTCTGCACGACGTCGATCTCGTCGATGAACACCGCCAGCCGCCCATCCACGCGCGGCATCACGACCTCGCGTAGAGCGTCCATCCACCGCTGTAGCGGGCCGAGGTGTTCGTGGTCGAACCAGAAGTCGTCGAGTTCATCTTCGATGTCGAGTCGTTGCCCGACGTGGCTCAGGAGCCCCGCGTACCACTGCTCGGGATCCACGTTCTGCCCCAACGCCGTCAGGTCAAGTGTTACCACGGTCACGTCGTCCTCGCGCAGCCGCATCGCCGTGCGCACCATGAGCGAGGACTTGCCCATCTGGCGAGAAGTCAGGACGTAGCAGTATTCCCCTTCGCTGAGGGCGGCGTAAAGGTCGTCGTCCGCCTGCCGCGGAACGTACGAAGGCGCGTCCGCGCGGAGGGTTCCGCCGGCGACGTAGTAGTCCGCAGATTGTGGCGAGTCTGCCGCGCCCATATCACCTTATCCGTGGTTCTGTGCGAGAGGCAGTCAGCGCGTGGCGCTGCCCACGACTCCGGTCAGAGCGGCGCAAATCCCACCAGACGCTACCCTCGCGACAGCCGGTCTGCGGCGATGGCGTCGGTCACGCTGTGAGACGGATAGCATCGAGGAGCGGCCAGGCGACGACGGAACGACTCGAGGCCGAAGGCCTCCGGCATCCTACCTATCCTTATGTCATGAAGAGCCAACGTGGCGGCGCTTGTCAATGCGGCCCGCCGACCCTCTCGCCGCGCCTATTCGGCCGCACTGGCTGTTCGACCTGCGCGCAGGCTCAGCCACTCAGCCCGCTGCATCGAGACGATGGAGCCGTCCCGCAGTTTGGCGCCCAACGCGCGACGCGTTCGGCTTCGCATCTCGCCGACGGTAGACGGGAGGCGGGGCAGCGTCCAGACGTAAAGGCCGGTGGACGTGGCTACGAACAGCCTGTCGCCCGTCGCATCGTACGCGACCGTGTTGACGTTCCCCGCGAGGCGGAGGGGCGGGCCGATCATCTCGCCGCTGGCTACCTCCCACAGACGCACCGAGCCACCCCCGCGGCCAGTGTCGAGATACTCTCCATCCCCGCTTCCGGTGGCGAGATACTCTCCATCGGCACTGAAGGCCACATGTCCGACGGACGCGTCATGCCTGAGCGCCGGCCCGACGGGAACGCCGCCCGCATGGTCCCAGAGCTGAGCCATGCCGTTCTGTGATCCCGTCGCGAGTAGCTGTCCGTCGGGGCTGAATCCCGTCGCGAACACGCGCGCGGTATGCCGCAGTACTGTGCCCGTTAGGCGCCGCTCGTCCTGATCCCAGATACGCGCGGTGAAGTCGTAGCCCGCGACCGCAACCAGGGGGAGGCTCGGGTGGGCGCTTGCCGCGGATCGGCTGCCGATGAAGAACGCCGTGAAGTGTGGCTCCGCCAGCTTCCGGCCGTCGCGCGCGTCCCAGGATTGCACCACGCCTGCGTAGCCACCGCCCGCGGCAGTTCCACCGGCGCCGACGAGCGCGGCCCCGTCCGGCGTAAACGCAAGGCTACGCGCCTCCGTTGCCTCGACCGGGCCCCACAACGGCTCTCCGGACTCAGTATCCCAGACCTGCACGTGCCGGGCGTGCCAGCTAGTCGCTGTCGCCGACACTGCCAGGAGCCGCCCGCCTGGGTCGAACGCGGCGTTTACGCACTCGACGTCTGGCACGACGAACTCCTTTGCCGAGACCAGCGTCTTCGCATCAAGCAGGCTCACGGTGTCGCCAGCGACGACGGCCAGCCATCGGCCGTCGGGGCTCGGAATCGCGCGCCGGACGAAGCCTGTCTTCAGTCGGCGGACATCGCCTACGGCGTCATCCAGACTCCACACTCTCAGGACGCCATCCAGGCACTGAGCCAGCACTGTGTCGTTCCTCGCCGGATGGAACCGAATGTGCGTGACCGGCGACGGGTGATAGATCGGCCCTGCGTGCAGGGCTCCCGTTTGGGCCTCCCATACGCTCAGCGTGTTGTCGACGGCCGCCGCCACGTAGCGGTCATCGTGACTGAGAGCGATGGCTGACGGCCATCCCTCCTGGGGCAAGGGCACGCCAACCATTTGCCACGAGGGGGCTCCCCATAGACGCACTTCCCGGTCATACGACGTCGCTAACGTGGCTCCCGATGGACTGAAGGCCAGAGGGTATAGGAAGACGCCTGGCGCGCCCTCTTTTGTCTGGAACTCGTGGACTGTCCCCTCCTCAGCGTTAAGCACGCGGACACCCCCGTCGGAATAGCCGTTCGCCACAAGGGATCCGTGGCCGACCACGCTCGTGACCTGCCCTAGGGGTAGGGGAGCAGGGCGCGACTCGTCCGGGGTCGAGGTGCTGAACACGGTAACGGATCGGGCCGAGTCATAGACGACTAGCCATCGCCCATCGGCGGACAGAGTCGCGGCTATCCCGGTGAAAGCGTGTTCCGACGCTGTGGCGCCGGGAGAGGAGATGTCCCACTCCTGCAGGCGAAAAGTCAGGCCGTTCGGGCTCGCGTCCGCGTCGGGCCACAGAACTACCAGACGCTTCTCGGATCGAAACGCGAGGGTATAGATGATCCCGCGTTGGTTGCGGGAAGACTCCGGGGGAAGGCTCCCGCTGAAGAGCGGCCCGTCCGATGACGCGCGATCGATCGCGTCCCAGACCTGGACGGAGCCGTCTTCCGCTACGAACGCGAGCAGGCGCCCTGTTGGGCTGGACACGAAATGGCGCTTTTGCCCCGTGATGTCCATGGCGCCATCAAGATGCGACGGGATTGGCGACCCCACGGCCTCTAGCGTGTCCATGTCCCAGACCTGAAGGCCCCTCGGCGTGTCTGCGGCGAACCAACGCGCCTCCGCCAGGATATCCACCCCTTGTTGCGAGTGGACTTCTACCAGTCCAACTAGCCGCGGCCCGATGCGCTGCATCTCAATCGACCATGTCCGCCGTAATTCCGGGAACTCCGCGTCCAGGTCCGGCGCGGTCGCCGCTGCATCGACGATGTGCAACAGCCCGAGCGCGTTGGACTGTCGCAGCATGCGCAGTCCCTTATCGAGCATCGCGCGCGCCAGCGACTCGTTCGAGCTGTCGCTCGCGGCGTCGGCGAGTCGCTTCTGCGTTACGGCAACGACCGCGAGTACGCCGACCACGAGCAGGACGGCCGCCGCCGCCGCCGTTGCGCGGAGGACGCCACGCAGGAACGCGGCGCGCTGCCGGCGCAGCTCCGCGTCGGGCATGCTCTCGCGCACCCACTTCGAATCGAACACGCGCTCGTAGATACGATTGCGCAGCCGCAGCAGACCACTCTCTACGCGGATGATTCCTGCGAGTCGGAGGATGTTCACGAGCGGGTCCGTCTCGTCGTAGCGGACGTCCTTGCCACGTCCCACGTTGCCGTAGAGGTTGAGGAGACTGGCGTGGTCGATGTCGCGATGCAGCATCTGGTTGCGGACGAACAGCAGGTTGTCGTCCTGCGCCTGCGCGCGCTCCGAGAAGAACAGCTCGGAGCAGAGGCGGTCGAGTGCGTCCTCGTCCGTGACCGTGGCGTCGTCGGCGACTGCCGCGCACAGCCGCTGAGTCAGATACGGGTGTCCGGCCGTCCAATGCAGGATGCGTCCCACGAGGCGCTCGGCCGTCGACTCGTCGCGTCCTAAGCCCTCCGCAAGCTGCGTAGCTTCGTGGGTCTGGAAGTCACCCAGATCGACGCGCGTCCCGATGTTGAACGGGGTCGTCAGCGGATCGTCGATGAGGTCCGAGGGAGTCGCGACACCGATGAGGCAGAACGTGATCCTCTCGAATCCAGGATCCTCGGCGCGGCGCGTGTAGCACTCCCGGATAGCGGCGAAGAACTCGCCCGTGGAGAACGGAAGGCTCTGCACCACGTCGATCTCGTCGATGAGGAACGCGATCCGGCCCTCCACCTCGCGGAGCGCCACGACCCGAATGGCCTCCATCAGCCTCAGCAGAGGGTTGTACTGCTCGTTGCCGTCCCAGAACTCCTCGAGCTCATCTTCGAGATCAAGGCGCTGACCGATGTGCGACAGGAGCCCGGCATACCACTGCTCCAGCTCGGTGTTCTGTCCCAAAGCGGTCAGGTCCAACACGACGACGCTGACGTCGTCCTGCCGGAGGCGCATCGCCGTACGTACCATCAGGGAGGACTTACCCATCTGCCGCGAAGTCAGGACGTAGCAGAATTCGCCCCGCGACAGAGCGGCGTAGAGATCTTCGTCAGCCTGCCTCGGAATGTACGAAGGCGCGTCCGCGCGGAGGGTGCCTCCGGCGACGTAGAAGTCGGTGCGTTGGGTAGGCTCTGGAGCGCGCACGGCTTGCTTATCCTCGCCGTCATTGTCAGGGAGCAGGTCGGGGAGGGCAAGCGGGAATTCGCGCCACCAAGCAGTTACTGCGCACAGGCGCGTCACACCGGAGCGTCGGCGTGGGTTGCGCAGGGTGGCGGCAGAGATAGACCGCTGCCGCGACCTTCGTTAACACACGCCACGAGGCGAATACCTTACGTGGCGAGGGCAAAGGCTTACACGCACCGGGGCGAGCTGACACCAGAAGCGTGATTTGTGGGGATACGCCTGACGGAGGCCGTTCGGCCGATGTCCCACACTGAAGTGTCTTCGGCCGGCCTCGACGCGCGCGCGCTCAGGCTGGGTCGGAATCATGTGGGACACGACAGCAAGGCACGCTCCAGCCTAGCTAGTCGACCGGCCTGTTCCCGGTCGCACGCCGCGCTGGCGCCAACAGGAGTCCGAGTAACACGATGGCGATTGACCGCGCGCAGAATGCATCGTCCGCTGGCCCTGCGAATATCACCAACAGCGACGTTCACATCGACAAGAGCATGTTGGAGGTCGTCTGCAGATCATATGACTACGTGCAGACTCCAGTTGTTGTGCTGGACGCCGACGCGAAGCTCGTCTACTCGAACGCTTCCGCAGTCGCGAGAACGAGCGCGATTGAGTCCGACGTGATGGAAGCAAGCGGCGTCGGCGTCACTGAGTTGCTCGTTCAGCATGTGGAGAACGCGCGTCAGAACTCCGAGGCGAACCGCTCCGAGCGCCTCGCCGCAGGGCCTGTCGCCATGCGCACGCACGTGGCTTCCATCGCTGACGCCAATGGCGAGCCAGTAGCGTATGTCGTCGATTGGGAGGACGTCGGTCTTCGCGAGGCCAACGCTGATCTGATGGGACAGATCGCCGCGATCGGCAAGGTGCAAGCTGTCATCGAGTTCGAGCTGGACGGCACGATCATCTCGGCGAACGAGAACTTCCTGGGCGCCATGGGTTACTCGCTGGAGGAGATCCAGGGACAACACCACTCGATGTTCGCAGACGAGCAGTACGCGACAAGCGATGAATACAACGCCTTCTGGGGTGCTCTCCGCGCGGGCGAATACCAGACCGGAGAGTTCAAGCGCGTTGGCAAGGGCGGCAGGGAGGTGTGGATACAGGCGTCCTACAACCCCATACTCGACCTCAACGGCAAGCCGTTCAAGGTGGTCAAGTACGCCACTGACGTGACCGAACACAGGCTCGCGACAGCCAATTACGAGGGCCAGATCGACGCGATCGGCAAGGCGCAAGCCGTGATTGAGTTCGAGCTGGACGGAACGATCGTCACGGCGAACGAGAATTTCCTGGGCGCCATGGGGTATTCGTTGGACGAGATCAGGGGACAGCATCACTCGATGTTCGCCGAAGAGCAGTATGCCACGAGCGCTGAGTACGGCGCCTTCTGGGATGCTCTCCGCGCAGGCGAATACCAGACCGGGGAGTACAAGCGCCTCGGCAGGGGCGGCAGGGAAGTCTGGATACAGGCGTCCTACAACCCCATACTCGACCTCAACGGCGTCCCCTTCAAGGTAGTCAAGTACGCCACTGACGTGACCGACCACAAGCTCGCAACCGCCGACTACGAGGGTCAGATCGACGCCATCTGCAAGGCCCAGGCGGTCATTGAGTTCGAGCTGGACGGCACGATCATCTCGGCGAACGAGAACTTCCTCGGCGTGATGGGATACTCACTGGAGGAGATCCAGGGACAGCACCACTCGCTCTTCGCTGAGCCCTCGTATGCAAGCGGCCCGGAGTACAGGGCGTTCTGGGATGCGCTCGACGCCGGCGAACACCAGACCGGCGAATACAGGCGTCTCGGCAAAGGCGGCAAGGAGGTGTGGATACAGGCGTCCTACAACCCCATACTCGACCTCAACGGCGTCCCCTTCAAGGTAGTCAAGTACGCGAGCGACATCACGGCGCAGAAGCACGCCGCAGTGCGGGCGGCGGAGGCCGCCAAGGCCCAGAGCGTGGTCGAGAGCGCGCCTACCAACATCATGATGGCGAACCTGGACCTCGTCATCGAGTATATCAACCCGTCGATGGCCAAGGGGTTGGAGCGCATCGCGGACGAGCTTCCCGTGCCGGTGGATGAGGTGGTCGGCTCCAGCATCGATATCTTTCACAAGAACCCCCGTCACCAGCGTCGGTTTCTGGCGGAGGACGCCAACCTGCCCCACACCGCTCAGCTGACGATTGGGGCCGAAACCGCGGTGCTCCTGATCTCGCCCATCAACAGTCTCGATGGCGAGAAGGTAGGGATCATGGTGACGTGGGACTTCATCACTGAGAGGCTTGCCCTCGAGGAGGAGCGCCGCGCGGCGAGCGAGCGCGAGCGTGAGGAGGCGCGCGTTCTCCAGACCAAGGTAGACGACATGCTGGAGGTCGTGCGGTCGGCGGCCGACGGCGACCTAACCCACGATGTCTTCGTCGCCGGTGAGGACGCAATCGGTCAGATGGGCGAAGGCTTGCGCGACTTCATGCGGGGGCTCCGCGACAACCTGCGTGTCATCCGTGACAACGGCGCGCGGGTCAACGAAGCGTCGAACGCTCTCATGGAAGTCAGCCAGCAGATGGGGGCCAACGCCGAGGAAACGTCCGCGCAAGCGGATGTCGTCTCGAGCAGCGCGCAGACGGTCAGCGACAGCCTTCAGACGATCTCGGCGGCGATTGAGGAGATGACCGCCAGCATCGGCGAGATATCCTCCAACGCCAGCAAGGCGTCCCGCATGGCAGCGGACGCTGTCGACAAGACGCACCGAGCGAACAGCATCATCGACAAGCTCGGTGTGAGCACCTCCGAAGTGGGCGATGTCGTCAAGCTCATCACGTCCATTGCCGAACAGACGAACCTGCTCGCGCTGAACGCGACGATTGAGGCTGCGCGCGCCGGCGAGGTGGGACGTGGGTTTGCCGTGGTCGCCAACGAAGTCAAGGACCTGGCGAAGGAGACCGCGCGATCGACGGAGGTGATCTCCGAGAAGATCGAGAACATCCAGGCGGACACGGCTGAGGCGACGGACGCCACCCTCGCCGTCAATACGCTGATTCAGGAGATCAACGACGTGCAGGCGATCATCGCCACCGCCGTCGAACAGCAGACCGCCACGACTAGCGAGATGTCCGAGAGCATCACGCGGGCCGCTGCTGGGGGCATCGAGATCTCCGAGAACATCAGCGGAGTCGCCCAGGCGGCTCGGGATACCGCGCAGGGAGCTAGCGGCGCGCAGTCCTCCGCTGGCGAACTGTTCTCAATGGCGGATGAGCAGCAGGAGCTTGTGTCGCGATTCAAGCTGGACCTCGAGTCGTCCGAGGAGGGAACCGAGGCCATGGGACGCCTGGCCGAGCTCCTCCAGGGCGGCGACGGCGCGGAGATGGTCCAGGAGTTGGCGCGTCTGCTCCAGAGAGATGACGCCTGAGCGGCCCGCTCGGCTGCGGACACGCGGCCATCAGCCCGGGAGCTGTCCAGTACGGCTCTCGGGTTGGTGTCGCCTCGACCGCTCGTTGACCCTTGCCGGGCGGCGCAGTTGGCTCGCGTGGGCAGGCGAGCTTACATCAATCGCCCTGCTTGAGGTCTCCCCAAACGGACGCAAGGCGACCCGACGGGCCCACCGCCAGCTGGTCCTGCACGCCGCCGTCGATGGCCTGCTGGATCGCTGGCTGGTCCAGGACGCCCGCGTAGATCGCGAACTCATCCAGAAGCCCCGCGTAGGCCTCAGCCATGCCGTTGTGACGTGAACCGATGTACACCGTCCCGGTGAAGTCCTTGCCGACAGCTGAGGGTAGCTGCGCGGCCTCCTCACCACCCAGGTAGATCACGTAGTCGCTACCGTCGAATGTCAGGGCGATATGCCGCCATTCCATGTCTACGGGCATACCGGTGGTCCACCCGGGGGCGCCGCCGAAGTAGTAGGCGAAGTTGCCTCGCACCATGTGCCCACTGTCCATAGCCAGTTCGTGCTGGTCACCCGTGCGGGAGATGATGCGCGGAAGCGTGCCGGTGCCGCCCACTTCGTCGGCCTTCCTGACCCACATCATGAACGAGATCTCCGTGCCGATCTTCAGAGTGTCGCTCTCGGGTATCGCAATGCGTTCGGCCGATGCGAATTGCATGGCTTGTCCGTGACGGGGGCTCACGCTGTCCACCCGCTGAGCGGAGCCGTTGTCAAACTCTCCGTCGTTCCCGTGGCCCGACTCGTCAGAAACCGTGTCGCCCGCGCCCTCAAAGGGGTAATACAGCACCAGTTCCTGAGACGTAGCCAGCGTCGCGACACCGAACGTCGCTAGCATGAGCAGAAGCAGATATCCTGCGGGTCGCATTGTGAGCCCTCCTCGCTCGCGACGAACCACGCGCCGGCCGCCGCCACTATCCGTGGTCTGCGGCTGGTCGTCTTGCACAGCTATCCGAGACTATCTTCCGCTCCGGCCTGCCCTTCGTGCAAGCAGAACACCTTGCTGAGTCATCTTGCTTCTCCATCAGACCCGCTCCCCGCCCTTGCTGAGCGTCCTCCTGGCGGCTCCATGGACCGTACCAACTTGTCCTAGATCGCCAGGGAAACGCCCCGCTCGCCTCGCGGGGCCGCGGGCAGACGGGCGCGGGTACTCGCGCGCTACTGTCCCGCGCCGGATGGCGCGCCTGCTCCGTATGCGTAGCGGGTCGTGCTGTGGGGCCGGCATCACGTGACTAGACGTGTGTGGTATTGCTATGAGTCCGTCCGAGCCGACGTACGTGTGGCTGACGAAGGTGGGACGCGGGCGGGGCTACGTCGGGGCGGAGGTTCTCCCCGCGTGGCGGGACCGCAACGTGCGCATCTTCGCGAACCTAGCGCGTGTCGTGGAGGACGAAGACCGGATCTTCGTGATCCACGGGGCCGGACACGCTGCCATCCTGCGTAGCCTGGTCCAAGCAGCGCCGGCATTCTCCCTGGTCGACCCACTCGAGTACCTGTAGCCGGCCTGGTCGCGCGTCGTCACGGCGCCCAGTTGTTCCAGGCGTCCGTCTTGCTCCACTTCAGGCAGCAGTCGCCCGAGCAGAGCCACCGCATGGCGAGACGAGGGCTCCTCGACACGTTCGGCGTGGCGCCATGCGCCCAGAGGTGACGGAAGAACAGGACATCGCCACGGCGCGGCGTCAGCTCCACGCCATCGCCCAAGTCGAGGCTGGCTATGCCCGGCTGTAGCTGATACAGATGTTCGTATCTGACTGGATCCGACCTCGCGAGCTCTTCCACCCTCGTGTGCGAACCCGGCCAAGCCATCGTTCCGCCGCCATGCGGCGGGACATCGCTCAGGTAGACGAGCGCCGTCAACCGGTACGGTCCTGGGAACGTGCGGTGCGCGCACTCGCGCGGAATGCCGTCCACGTGCGGGCCGGGCGCGCGCCACTGTCCCTGGATAGGGAACGCATGGAGCGCCTGTGCGGCGTCCGGCCGGTGGATCGCCTCGCGTGTGTCGCCCACTAGCTGGGCAGCCGCGGCCAGGAACGCATCCGTGCAGCACGCCATGACGGCCGAGTCCTGGATCCCGTACAGCTCGTAGCGGCCGCTGCCCGCGGCGTGCTGGAATTCGCGTGGAACCTCGTCCCAGGTGGCCGAGTCGTTGGGGTCCATGTCGAGCAGGCGCCACATGGAGGCCGCGGCCTCGCTCGAGACGTCGTCGGGTACCAGCCCGGACGCAAGCAGGTAACCGTCCTCCTCACAGCGCCTCAGTTGCTCGGTGGTCAGTGGCGGAGCCATGGGCGGGGCCTACCAGTCAGCGACGCTTCCGTCGTTTTCGTAGAAGTACTCGCCGCCGAGCTCCTCCTCGTAGCGCGGCTCCTCAGCGAGGTCGTCCTCGACGATGTCGATGCCCAGGCCGGGCTTTGTCGGTAGCTCAATGTGTCCGTCCGTCACTTCCCACGGCTCAGTGAGGAGCCCGTCGCCTAGACCGGCCTCGATCTGTTCCTGCGCAAGGAAGTTGGGAGTCGCGGCGTCGACCTGTAGGCATGCGGAGAACGCCACGGGGCCAATCGCGCAATGCGGGAGCACGTGGACGTAGTAGACCTCCGCCATCGCGGCGACCCGCCGGAGTTCGCTGATCCCACCAACGTGCGAGGCGTCCGGTTGGATGAGCGCGGCCGCCCCCTTCTCCAGGCACTCGCGGAATCCCCAGCGTGTGAGAAACCGTTCGCCCGTGGCGATTGGGAACGGCACGTGGTCGGAGACAAGCTTCAGCGCATCCACGTTCTCTTGAGGCACGGGCTCCTCGACGAACATGGGTCGCATGCCCTTGAGCTGGTCGCACACCTCAATCGCCATCGCGGGCGTCATCTTGCCGTGGAAGTCGAACGCCAGCTCGATGTCGGGTCCGACCCACTCGCGCATGGTGTACGCGCGCTTCACGAACTCATCCACCATCGCGGGCGGCTCGTGCGCGCGCCATTTCCCGCCAGGGCCAGCCTTGTACGCGGTGTAGCCGCGCTCTTGTAGCGTCTCTAGCCGTTGGCGCGCGTGGGACAGGCTGCGCTCGTCCATACTGCGTATGCCCCAGTGGGCGTAGATGCGGATGCGGTCGCGCACGGCGCCGCCCAGCAGTTCGTAGATGGGCGCAGCGTAGTGCTTGCCCTTGATGTCCCACAGAGCCTGGTCGATCCCAGACAGCGCCGTCATCAGCACGTTCCCGCCGCGGTAGAACGCCGAGCGGTAGATGTGCTGCCAGTGATGCTCTATGCGGAGGGGATCCTTGCCGACCAGGTATTCCGCCATCTCCTCGACGGCGGCGACGGTGCTCTTGGGCTTCCCCTCGAGGGTCGTCTCGCCCCAGCCGACGATGCCGGTGTCCGTCGTCACTTTGACGAGGCGCGTTCTGCGACGTGGGAAGTACTGGTCGACACTCGCGATTTTCATTCGGCGCCTCTCGTCATGGTGCGGTCTCGGGCAGTTTCTAGGGGGCCGTCTTCAGCGACGCCCACAAGATGGCCGTGCTACCCTCGGGCTGCACGACGACGGAATCCGCGTCGCCGGTAACGACTACGTCGTCCACGCGCACCTGCGCGCCAGCGACGATGAATCCGAAGAACCCCTCGGGCATATCGAGGCCGGAGGCTTCGGCGATGTCGGGGATGTCGAACGACGCTTCCCCGAGAACCCCGCCGTCCTCCAAGGCCGCGGTCATTGTCGCTGATCGTCCCGCCATAGTCACCTCAACCCTGACCCAGGAGTCGAGGGCGGTCGACGCCACGAGCACGTCCTCGACAGTCTGCCCGCCCTGGCGGAACATGCCCCAGCCCGCGGCGTCTAGCGCGCCGCTGATCCCGAACCAATACCCGCTGTGGCGCACGTCGTCGCGTGTCGCCCGGTCGTTGCGGGCGTAGATATTGGCGCCGTGGTCCTTCGACACGTGCCAGATACGCGCGGACATCGTGACATCGCCGAACACAACCCCAGCGATGTTCATGACCCGGAACGGGCCTCCGTCGGTGCGGGCGTAGTGGTTGCCATCCTCCTCCTCGACGATCCACGTCCCGGTCACGACGTTCCACCTGTCGAGGCTTCCAGACTCAAAGTCGTCGGAAAACAGCACCCCGGAGTGGCACACAGACGCGCTAGAAGCCACCAAGCAGCCACAGAGCACTAGCCCCGAGACACGCGCGCGACCCAGCATACCATCCCTCCTTCTCCCGTGATTATCCGGCAGCGCAGGTCGGTTCGAGAAACTCCTCCCCGACGTGACGGGGGTCGAGGAGGCCCGCGCCGTGTGGGCGACAGCAACTGGCGCATGGCGGCCGGATATGCGCAACGTGCACGTGCGCCGAGGGCTCTTACTGCGCGTGGGCGGCAGCCCGTAATGCCTGCCATTCTCGCCATCCCAGCGGCTCGACGGCGCCCTGCTCATCCAGTCTCTGACCCGTTGCCAACGCGGTCTCGCGTTGTACTTCCTCGAGCGTCTCTGGGGTATCTGGCAGCCTCCACAGCCGGGCGTCCTGGGAGGCCGCAGTGGCGAGGTAGCGGCCGTCGGGGCTGAACTCAATGCACAGCACGGAGCTCGTATGCCGAAGTGGCAGGCCGACGCGCTGGCCCGTCGCTACGTTCCACAGTTGCGCTGTCCGGTCGTCCGACGCGGTGCCTATGTACCTGCCATCCGGGCTGAAATTGGCCCACCGTACACGGGCGCGGTGGGACATCGGCGGGCCAGCAGGCCGTCGAGTTGTGGCGTCCCAGAGTTGGGCCGACGCGTTCTCGGACGACGTGAGGATCAGACTGTCGTCGGGGCTCCACCGGGCGCAATCACTGCGACCGGTGAGGTTGATCTGAGGCCCGACCCTCCGCATGTCCTGGGTCACGAACACGGTGACCGCGCCCTGATGCGACACCAGCAGGACGCGCTCGCCTGTCGCGCTGAAGTCCACGCCTCCTGGGTCACCGGGTAGCAGGAGTTCCGCTGGCGCGTAGGGGAAGCTCGTTGGCTTGCCAGCGCCCATGTCCCACGTTCTGAGCCCGCCGTCCCACCCCACGGTCCCCCAGGTCAGCCATGTCAACTTCGCGCCATCCGGTGTGAACGCCATCGATCCTGCCCTACCTTCTTGCACCGGGGCTGCACGGGAGCCTGACTGGACATCCCATAAGGAGACGCCGCGCCGACTGTCTGCGGTCGCCAGCAGGTTTCCGTCTGGGCTGAAGGCCAGCGCCTCCACGGAAGGGGGACGCGCATCCCCAAGTGACCCCAATGAGGCTTCGTGCACGAACGGCTTCCCATAGGGCTCTCCCGTGATGACGTTGCGCATGGCTACCGCGCTGTCGCGGTCACTTGATGTGGCGACAAGCGACGCTGTCGGACTGAATGCCACCATCGAGCTCTGCAAACCCGCAGCCTCCACAGGGCTGTCAGGATGGCTCGCGAGCACGGTGTGGAGATCCGACGGGCCGACATCCCACAGCCGAACCGACCTGTCGGCGGACAGGATTGCGAGCGTCCGCGGATCCCTGGGATGGAACGCGAGGCCCTTGATGAGCTTTGCATGTAGAATCGGCTCCATCGTCGGCTCGCCGGTCTCGGTGTCCCAGACGTGAACAGTCGAGCCAACCGCCCCGGCTACGAGCCGGTTGTCGGCGCTGATGGCGCGGTAGACTACCCAGCCGTCGTGAGCAATGGGCTTACCGACCGGCTCGCCCGTCCTGAGGTCCCAGAGCTTCAGTCCGCGGTAGGTGACGGAGAGTACAGTCTCGTTGTCCGACGTGGGGTCGACCTGTACCGGTTGGGTCGCGCGCGCGGGGGCCTCGGAAAGCGCGTCCGCCGGGTACTTCCTCACGAGCCCGCCTAGTGGATCGTGGACACGCACGATCGTGCTATCGAAGGTGCCCGCGGTGATAAAAGACTCCGACCACGCCACCGACGTCAGTGTCGCCGGGCCATCCATGTGCCACAGCGCGTCGGCTGTCGTCGTGTCGACAACCGCGAAGCCGATGTCGTTGTCGAACCCGACCAGTCTCGACCCATCCCGCGTCAAGACGCCTTGCCCGTCCGCAAGGTCGCGCAGCGGCGTTTCGTCGCCGCGCGTTGCTGCTTCCGCCATGCCCCAACGCCAAAGAGAACTGCCCGTGCGGGTTGTGCCGTACGCGACCAGGCTGCCATCTGACGCGAACGTCATCTGTTGGACACGGTCCCCGTCACGCAGTCGTGGTCGCAGATGCAAGGTAGTCGCGTCGGCGTTCCACACAGTCACCCCGCCGCTCTGACCGCCGATGGCGACTAGCGTCCCGTCTGGGCTGAAGCACACCAGGGCGGCGGTTCGTGAGGTACGCACCCAATGTGGCTCTTGCCCCACGGGTGACCCGTGCGCGAGCGGCTGGCCGTGCGGCTCTCCCGTGATGGTGTCCCACAACCGTGCTGTTCCATCCACGGCGCCGGTAGCGAACAGTCGACCGTCGGGGCTGAACGCCATGGCGGTAACTTCGGCGTCGTGCCCGAAGTCCTGCATCAACCGTCCGTCCAGTTGCCAGTGCCACAATGCCCATTCCTCTGCAATGGACTCAGCGAGCTCCGGCATCCCGTCGGCGCTCTTCCTCGCCTCGGCGAGGTACAGCAACCCGTTCACGTCACTGTCGCGGAGCATCATGCGACCCTTGTCGGCCTGCGCCATCGCGCCGATCCGTACGGCGTCCCTCCTCCCCTGGACCGCGTACCAGGCGAATGCTGCCAGCAGCGCGACCACCACAGCGGCGCCGGCGGCTGTGCGCAGGAAGGCGCGTTGCGCTGCCACACGCTGGCGCCGTATTTCCGCGTCCGGCATGCTCTCGCGCACCCACGCGCGGTCGAAGACGTGCTCATAGATGGCGTTGCGCGCCCTCAACTGTCCAGCTTCGACGCGCACGATGCCTGCTAGACGCAGGACGCCGGTGAGCGGGTCCGTCTCGTCGTTCGGGACGTCCCTGCCACGCACGACATCGCGGTAGATGCTCAGCAGCGCGGCGTGGTCAACGTCGCGCCACAGCATCGTGTTGCGCACGAACTGTAGGTTTGGCTCTTGCTCCCGCGCGCGTTCGGAGAAGAACAGCTCCTCGCACAGCTTGTCCACGTCACCATCGGATCGCACGCTCTCGTCGGCCTGAACCGCCTGGCACATCCGCTGTGTGAGATATGGGTGACCCCTCGTCCAGTGAAGCACGCGGTGGATCAACGCGGACGCCGCGTCAGCGTCGCGTCCCAGGCCCTCGGCGAGGCGAGCGGCCTCCGCCTCCGCGAAGTCCGTGACCTCGATGCGCGTGCCGATGTTGAAGGGCGTGGTCAGCGGGTCGTCGATCAGATCGGACGGCGTCGCCACGCCAGCGAGGCAGAACGACAGACGCTCGAAGTCGGGATCCTCGGCGCGGCGCGTGTAACAGTGGCGTATCGCGGCGAAGAACTCGTTTGGGGAGAACGGTAAGCTCTGCGCGACATCGATTTCGTCGAGGAAGAGGACGATGCGGCCTTCGACTTCTAGAAGCACGACGCGGTGCAGCGCTTCGACAAGCCGCTGGACTGGCGAAAGCCGGTCGCGTTCCTCCCAGAAGTCGTCCAGCTCGTCCTCGAGGTCGAGGCGTCTGCCGATGTTGAGAAGCAGGCCGCTGTACCACTGCTCCGGCGTCAGATTCTGCCCGATGCCTGTGAGGTCCAGCGTCACGACGTGGACGCCATCCTGCGCCAGCCGCGTTCCTGTGCGCACGATGAGCGACGACTTACCCATCTGGCGCGACGTCAGGATATAGCAGAACTCACCACGACTGAGCGCGTCGTATGGGGCGTCGTCCGCATGGCGACGGACGTAGGATGGCGCGTCAGGATGGAGATTCCCGCCGACGACGTAGAACGGTTCGTGCCGGTCAGGCGGAGCATGGGCCACGTGTCGCCTCTCCTTACCCTTGGTAAAGGCTGCCGCGGCGATTCTGGCAACATACACAGGTAGGCGCAAGAACGCGCCGGCGCCATGCCGGGCGGAAGCCCACGACGTCGGCCCGCGTGTATACTTGGGGCGATTCCACGCTCAGCTACACGAGGCTACGGACGCCAGCGCGCGAGGAGCGGCTCGACACATGCTCATCTTCTGCAACGGAATGCGTCGGTCAGGATCGACGTATCAATACAACCTGACGCGGCTTGTCGTGGACGAGACCGGGAAGGGGCAGATCAACGCCTACCAAGGACCACCCATCCACCCCGCACGCACGTGGCCGCCAGAGCAGCTGATTGAGTGGATCGAGGACGACCTGTGGCACATCGTGAAGCCGCACGAAGTGCATCCCCTCGTGGCGGAACGGATTGCCGACGGTGGGATCCGGGTGGTGTACATCCACCGTGACATTCGCGATGTCGCCGCCTCCGTCAAACGCGTGCGTGGGCTGCGAGGACCGGCGCTCATCGACCGCGTCACGAACGCGGTCGAGGCGTATTACGAACTCAGCGCGATCCGCGAGAAGGCTGGCGACTACCTCCTCTGGCAGCGCTACGAGGAGGCGACCCGAGACCCGGTGTTGGCGGCGAGGCAGGTCGCGGACACCCTCTCCATAGACGTCGATGAGGACGCCATCCAGCGCATCGCGGCGGAGTGCTCCGTCGACGCTTCGAAGGAACGCTGCGACGCCCAACACCGCAACGTAATCGCGGTGTTCAACGAGCTGCGGAGAGATGACGTCGCCGCTGCCCGCGCATGGCTCGGTCAGGTGCAGCGAGGCGAGCGTATCGTGCAGGATCCCGAATTCCTGCTGCCCCACAACCACGTCTCCAAGGAGAAGGGCGCGTCGGGCGTCTGGAAGGACGTGCTGTCAGCTGAGGAAGCGAACACGCTCGTGGACCTGCACCACGATTGGTTCGCGCACGCAGGCTACTCGCTGTGACACGGGGCCGATCACTGGCGGGACAACGACGACGCGAGCTAGTCCACCACGTATCCAGCGTCGTCGAAGTAATCGCGGTATCTCGTCTCGATGGCCGCGGCATGCGCTGCCGACAGATGCTCACGCCACGTTCCTGATCTGCCTTCGTTGGGCGAGATGTGATTCCAGTGCAACTGAGTCGCACTGTCATAGGCGAGCAGACTGCGACTCCTCATCTGCCTGCGCGCCTCCCGGACGCGGTCGGGCGGCAGACCTAGCAGTCCCGCCTCGAGTTGGCTGCGCACGGTCTTCATCACCGCTTGCGCGCTTGGGATGGACACGTCCTCGGCGATATGAGCGCGTGTCTCGTCGTCTATGTCGAGGCCGACGAATTCCGCACACTGTCGGACGGTGGTGGGCAGGTCGCTGGTGACGTCCTCGTAGCGCTGCCACAGGACATTGGATTGGTCTCGGAACTCCCGCATGACGCTGTATCTGTGGACCGCAATGTCCAAGTGTCCCATTAGCTGCTCGTAGGTCCAGCCAAACTTCCGACGCGCGGAGACAGCTACGTCACGCAGGTCGCGGAAGATGTAGCATACCCGGAGCCCTTCCAGGCTGTCACGCAGATGGCCGGGCATGGAGGGCGGGACACCGTGCGTCTTGGCCACGACGATGATATCGCGCGGTATGGAATCCGCCAGGTCCTCCTGGCTCTCGTCGGCGTGTTCGAAGTTGCCGTGGCCGCCTCCCGCGCCCGTGGCCTCGAGTATGCCGCGCACCACGTTGTATTGCAGGGTCGACCCGGCCCGGATCATCCCGTTGCACACCACCAGCATACGTGTCCCATCACGCCATGGTCTGTCGCTACCCGCCGCACGATAGGCGGCCAGCCGCGCGCCGGGCCATGCCTCTCGCCCACCGCGCCTACGCGACGTCCCACTATAGCAGCGGGTGAATGGATCGGCAATGTGGCTCAGGCGTCGCGTGTGTCCGACTGCCGGCAATGGGGGCCGAGTTGGCAGGCACGCTCGCGCAATCGCGCGTCTTACTCAGGCGGCTGGCCGTACAGCGCCGCGATCCGTCGGCGCAGGTCGTCGCGCACTTCGCGGAAGGCGGCTAGCTGTTCGCCGTCCGTCCCTTCGACCGCAGCGGGGTCCGGGAGCCCCCAATCGTGGCGCGGCGCTGCCCGAGGCAACGTCGGACACACCTCCTCGGCACAGAGAGTTATGACCCGGTCGATGAGCTCCATAGGCACGTCGTCCACACCCTTGGAGCGCTGACCCGACGCGTCCAGACCGATCTCGCGCAGCGCGCGAATCGCGTACGGATTCACGCGGGTCGGGTG
The DNA here is from genome assembly GCA_964473525.1 of uncultured bacterium. GTDB lineage: Bacteria > Poribacteria > WGA-4E. The sequence continues at coordinate 2,910 of CAYYPK010000002.1, read as the reverse complement.
GCTCCCCGCGCTGTAGACGCCCGCGCCCGAGGGAGCCACGCTCCTCGCAATCGCCTCCGCCATCTGGCTCCGCGCCGAATTCGCGACACAGAGGAACAGCACATGCTTCACAGTTTCCGTCCTTCGAGTGGGTCGGCCGCGACAGCGGCTCACCGCGGCGTATGATAGCGCGTGGGGGTAGCGCGCTTCGGCATGTAGAGCGGGTGGCGGGGGAGGCCAGCCTTGGTGACGCCCAGGCACGTCAGTTCGACGCGCGGCGAGAGCAGCTCCGTCACTTCGCGGTCGCGCTCGTGTAGGGCGCCGTGGACGCCCCACGCGACCACCACAGCCTCGGCGGCGTCGGCCGCTGCGAGCAGGTGTTCGTCGTTCGCTGGGCCCACTGGGCTCCTCGCCCGACGCAGCTCCTTGGGAGTCGTCGCGCGGTACGCGAACAGGTTGACTACGGTCAATGCGCGGTACCCCCAATCCCAGGCGAAGCCGATGCACCTCCGTATGGTCGGGTCGTTCACTTCCGCGTCCGCGGTGCTCGGGTTGAGCATGATGAACGTGACTGATCCGGCCCCAGCATCGCGACGACGTCCTAGGCGGTACCGGTACGCTCCCGTGTCGTCGAACACCGCATCTCCAGCGGTCACGAGGGCGTCAGCTGTACGAGGTGACGCCACTATAGCGCCAGCGTCTCACGCAGCTTCGCCCAGCGCGCGCGGTGATCGTCGTCGTATTCGTCGGGGTCGAAGCTCAGTTGCAGGTACGTCTTCACGGCGGCGAGTCGCCAGTCGTCCGTCATAAGGTACACCTTGGGGAAGCCGTGCTCCTCGAAGTAGCGTATGACCGCCGTGCTGACGTGTGTTCCCAAGCGTTTCCCACGATGGGCGGGGTCGACGGCGACCATGTGGAGCTGACCTATGCTGGTCTGCTCCGGCCGATCCCGCCACGCGCAAGCGGTGGCGACGGGCGTCCCATCGAACGTGATGAACAGCAGTCCCGTCGGGTCGAACTGCGGCTTGTCCATCATGAACTCACGCGCCCGCGCCGCGTCGTACTTGCCGAGGTCGTCCACGCTGTTGACGACATTCGCCCAGTGTTCCTCGTCCCCATCCTGGTACGAGCGCAGGACGTATCCCGCCGGAAGATCCAGGGGCGGCAGGTCGCGGTAGTGCGTGCGAACCATGCGAAGCTGTCCCGGCATCGGGCGTCTCCGATCTAGCGTCGTAGCAGCTTGAACGCGATGTCGACGCCCTGCTCGAGGTTGTACGCGAGGTGGATCCAGAGCATTGCGAGCGGCTCCAGCAGGCGAGCGGACGTGAGCCCGCCAGCGTCCACCGCGTTGAAGCCGATCTCCTCGACCAGCCCGCATACAACGGCCTTCGCGTCCTCGTCGTCGCCGCATATCGGCATGTCGGCCGTGGTCCTGCCGTACGATGTGGACTGCATGTTGCCCGCGCCCGTGGCGTTGAACGCCTTGACGATCCGGCCCCCGGGCGCCCACCCGGCGATGCATTCAGCGGCAGACGTATCGGTACCGATTTCGAGTCCAGAGAAGTCCGCTTTGTGGGGATTCACGCAGTCGATGACGATCTTGCCACTTAGGTTGCCACACGCTGCCACAGCATCCTGCGTGGCGGGCCACGGCGTCGCGATCACGACAACGTCCGCTGCCGACGCAGCGTCGGCGTTGCTTGTGGCTGAGGCGCCCGCGCCGATGCGGCGCACGAGTTCCTGGACGCGGTCGCTCTCCGGGTCGCGCGACCCGAACGTCACGTCGTGCCCCAGGAACGCCCAACCACCCACGTTGCCCGTCCCGATAATGCCTATGTTCACGTCGCTGATCCCATGCCACTGTATACCGTCGAAGCCGGTCGTCTGTCGCGCGCGTAAGTCAGATGGTAAACTGCTTTCGTATCCGCGTCGACGCTGGCGTCCGACGCGCAATACCGCTCCTCCTCGAAGGGATCCCGGCTATGAAGAAATATGGCACGCTGCTGCGGGCAGCCCTCGCCTCGGTCCTCGTGATCGCGCCGATGGCGAGCCAGGCGCAAGACGCAGACCTGATCCTGTATTACGACTATGAGGCCGTCTCTGGTGACAACGCCATCGACATGTCGGGCAAGGGTCGCGTCGGGACGATCAACGGCAACGTCGACATCGTCGCCGACGGCGAGCGCGGGAACGTCGCGCACTTTGAGAGCGGCAGCTATATCGATATGGACGGCCCCAACTGGCCCGCCGATGAGCAACCGATCGACGGCATGAGCCTGGTCGCCTGGGTCAACGTCGAGAATCTGGGCGGCGACCACGCCATCTTCAACGCCCGCGCCGCCGACGATACGTGGCTTATCCACCCCGAGATCCGTGGCGGCGACGGCAACTTCCGGTGGCTGCTCCGCAGCGCCGGAGGAAACACCATCTTCGACATCCGCGCGGGAGTTGCCGCGGACAACGAGTGGATGCACTTCGCCGGGGTCTACGACACCAACGACGGCGCCGTGCTGTACATCAACGGTGAGAACGTCGGCGAAGGCGCTGCTGGCGCGGACATCGCCGGCGACTGGGGCAAGGGCGCCCGGGTCGGTTACAACATCGACAACGCGCGGCCGTTCACGGGCATGATGGACGACCTGAACATCTGGAAGCGCGGCCTCACACAGGAAGAGGTCGAGGTCATCATGGAGTTCGGCCCGCTGCCGCAGGCCGTGGACCCAACCGGCAAGCTGGCGACCGCGTGGGCGGCCGTGAAGTCTTGGTAGCTCGTCCAACAGGTTGCCGACGGTGAACCCCGCCTTGTGCGGGGTTCGCTGTGCCCCGCGCGAGAAGGCCATGAAACGCGCCCCAGAAAGACCAACGGCCCCTCAGTACCTAGTATTACAACCGTAGATATTCTTGGCTACGGTCCCAACATGGATCGGATGT
>CAYYPK010000001.1:269896-359400 GCA_964473525.1 uncultured bacterium | reverse complement strand
CCTGCAACTCGCAGCAGCAGTTACCTGGTCTGCCTAAATGTCGAATCGCCCTAGTCGCTGACCGACGCGGTCGCCGTCGGCTCCAGCACCGAACCGGCAGCATCACTTCAGGACGTTCAGGAACCCGTCTGCCGTCGCCACGACGATCTCCGCGAGCCCATCGCCGTCCACATCCGCGATCACAGGCGTCTCCGCCTCGGCGGATAGTTGGACACGCCACAGTACATGTCCAGGCGCGTCCTCGGAGAACGCCAGGAGCTCGCCCGACCCCGTGGGATAGATGAATTCGTCACGCCCGTCGCCGTCGATGTCGCCCGTGGCGAAGTGCCCGCCAGGGTTGCTGTGGTTGGGCGCGATGTCGGCGACTTCCCACCGGACGTCGCCGGTGGCGCCGTCGTAGCACACGACCCGCCCGTCGACGTGGCAGAAGGCGATCTCGGGGAGACCGTCGCCGTCACAGTCACCGATGCCTTGCGCGCCGCGAGCGCCGGTCGTGTTGTCCAACGGGTGTTCCCACACGATGCCCGCATCGTCGTCCAGCATGGACACGCCACCTACGGTGTTCGTGCCGGACGCGAGGAAGTACTCCGTCTGTCCGTCGCCGTTGTAGTCGCCTGGCACCGGGGCGAAGTAGGACTGCCATCGCCCGAAGACCTCGTCAACGACGTGCAGCGGCTTGCGAACGGGAAGGCCTGTCCGACCGTCGAGGCGGTAGTAGATGTAGGCGTAGCTCCCGTGGATCTCGTCGAAGCCATCGCCGTCGGAGTCGAAACAGACGTACTGGTTGGGGTAGGGCCACGACTTACCGGCGTCGTCCTCCCACGTACGGCGATGCCACAGCACGGAGCCATCGCGACCGTCGAGGCAGAGCATCTCGGGCTGCGTCTTGGGGCTTACCGTGACGATCACGTCCATTCCGCCCGGGCGGAAGCGCCCCACGCTGAACGTCTCAATCAGTCGTGGACCCATGTCGGGTAACGCCGACTCCCAATACAAGGAGCCGTCGGCGCGCAACGCGTAGATCGTGGACGCCGACTCATCGCCCGCGTCCGAGCAGATGACGACTCTCCGACCGTCGCCAGCCAGGTCCACGAGGGGCGCCGCGGCGTGCGTCGCCGTCCAGGTTGTCCACACGGGCTGGGCGTGGGCGCGGCGCTTCCAACGGGTCGCGAATCCATCGCCGCGCAGGGACAGGACGCGAATGAAGCCGGCCTCATCCTCGACGACGATCTCGTTACGGCCGTCCGCGTCGAGGTCAGCCACCGAGACGGATGCGCGCAGGCCCGAGGAACGGACCCGTGAGACCAACTGGCCGGTGGCCCCGGCCACGGACGCCGCGCCCTCCGCAGCCGCCATCTCCACCAACACGCTCGCCCCGTGAGACGCGATCGCCTTGGGAGCGCTGTCCGCGGGACCGGCAAGGGACAACCCAGCAACTCCTGCGACGCCCACGGCGCGCAGCGCGTCCCCCTCCGTGAAGTAAGCGACACGCCCAAGCCCAGAGGCCGCTTCGGACGTCAGGACGACAGACCGACAGGCAGGTCCACGCGAGGCGGCGCTGCTGACGGTCGCCGGGAAGAAGTACGGGCGCATCGAGAACTTCCCAATGCCGTCGCTGCGCCACAGCGTCTCGACATCGTCTCCGACGCAACGGCCGACGCTCAAAGGCGCACTGCGGTCGACCGCCTTGCCCTCCACATGGCTCATGAAGAACTCGTGCCGCCCATCGCCGTCCAGGTCCTCGACGCCCCACAGGTAGGCGCCGGGCAGCTCCGCGCGGATGTCGCCGGAGATGACGTCGAAGACCAGGACGCGCCATCGTCGTTCGCCACGCAGATCGTGGATGCTGACGGCGAGCTCCATCCGCCCGTCGCCGTCGAGATCGCGCACGGCGTTGGGCAGGTTGTGCAGCATGAAGTCTGTCGGGACAGCGACGTCCGCTTCGTCGGCGAGGTACTTGTGCGACCACGCCAGACTCGCGCCGGACGGGCCACCCCGGATGAACTCCAGGTGCGCTGGCGCGTCTGCCTGAATCACGAAGTCGGGGTACCCATCACCGTCAACGTCCACGATGTCCAGTTGCCCGTAGTTGCGCCCGACGTTCCATTCGACGCGGCCCTTCACCGCTCCGGTGAGAGCGTCGTACACGGCGAGGTGGTACTGCGTCATCAGTACGATGTCCAACTCGCCGTCCGTGTCCGTGTCCGCGATGGCGACGACGGGCGCGTACATGTCCTTGACGCGTTCGGTCTCCCAGATCAGTTCCGGCTCGTCTGGCCGGTTTGGGTACGCGTAGAGTCGTCCGCGGTTGTCTTCGGCGCCCTGGGCGAAGGCGTTGTCGAACACCACGCGCTGCAAGCCTGACACGTCAGGCAGCAGTTTGGCGATCTGGCTGGCGGAGTCGCCTGGCGGGTCGACGAAGTCGCCGTTCCCCGTGACGTCGACCCGGGGCCTACTGAGACTCCATGCGTCGCGGCGCCGCCCGAGATAGCCGCTGTCCAACTCCTCGTCAGGAAGCTGGACAACGCCGGCTGCGTCGCCGTGGGGTTCCACTCGGATGTGATTCCGCCACACGCCGAGGTACTCACGGGCGACGATCTCAGGCGCCCGGCGCATGTCGCCCCTCAGCGCCGTCCTTCCCGTGAGACGCCTGTCGTGGCGTTCCATGGGCCACTCGCCCACCGCGCCGGCAGCCGCCATGCAAAGGGCGGCGCATGCCATGAGCGTCACCATGCCGGGCCTCCTCCGGCGCGCTACACCTCGAACTCGTCGCCGTCGTGCGCGATATGGAACTCGTACGGCAGGTCGGCGAAGACGCCGCGCAGTGCGTCCTCGCCGTCGCCGTGCCACGGGTCGTGGATGTGGTTGAACACGAGTCGTCCGATGGGACTGTCCATTAGCGTCGGCAGCGCGGCTTCGGGCGGGAAGTGCGTCATCTCACAGACGCAAAGGTCGCACGGCTCGGACGCGGCGAACGCCGGGAAGTCCGAGAAGTCGCCCGCGAGGTCGCCGGTGAACACGACGCGTTTGTCGCCCACCGTCATGCGGTACGAGAAGCTCGCGGGTCCGTACTTGTCGGCGAGGTGCTTCGTCCGCGCGGCTTCCAGGCGGATTAGGTCGTCCTCGTAGAACAGGCCATCGCGCACTGTCCGCAACGTCACTAGCGGCGAAGGCCACCGCAGCCGGATCGCGGTCAACCACGCCTCAAGCCCGGCGCGCGCCTCGACTTCGGGTAGGAACACGTCCGTGTGCTGCCCGGGGTCTGGGGCCTTCAGCAGCGACTTGATGACGCCTGGCAAGCCTCCGGCGTGGTCTTCGTGCATGTGGGTGAGGAAGACCCCGCGCACCTGCTGAACACGCTTCCCTCCGCGCACCATCAACGCGTTCGCTGGCGCGCCAGCGTCGATGAGATACGACACGTCGCCTATCTCGACCAGCGTCGCCGTGTTGAACCGGCAGTAGGTGTGGTTCCCGTGGCTCGTGCCAAGCGTGGTGATACGCAAGCGTTTCCCTTCTGTGTCGCCCCGCGACATCCTATCGGGCGGCCACGGAGGCCGCAACGCGTTCCCAGCGGCCGGCTGGTACCTTCATGCGCTCGCGCCGGTTCGCTAGTATGGAGCGTTCCCGACCCGCGCCGTCGCGGCTGACAGACGGCGCATGTCCTCCCGTACGTCACCGGAGCCACGGCCAGATGACCCACGACGGCAGCGCACGGTTGCCTCGCGGCGCGACGCTTCGCGCCGTGCTAGTCGGGGTCGTCCTGTGTATCACGAACGCCTACTGGCTTGCGTATACGAGCGAGATGATGGAGCCCGTGTCGCTCCTGACGTTCCTGTCGCTGTTCATCAACGCGGTCTTCACGCTGTTCGCGTTAGTCGTGGCGAACGCCGCCTTCGCGCGATGGGCCCCTCGGCTCGCCCTCACATCGCAGGAAGTCCTGGTCGTCTACCTGATGGTCGTGATGGTCTCGACCATCGGTGGTCACACCACGATGACCTTCCTCATCGGCATCATCACGCACCCGGTCCAGTTCGCCAGCGCAGAGAACGACTGGACCGCGCTTTTCGGCCGCTTCATCCCGCCGTGGTTCCTGCCGCCCGTGGAGGCGCTCGACGCCTACTACAAGGGCGAGACGACACTGTATCTTGCGGAGCGGCTGCGAGCGTGGGCGCGCCCCGTGCTCGTGTGGACCGGCTTCATCGCGGTCCTCTGGTACGCGTTCCTCTCCCTGTGCGCGATCTTGCAAGAGCAGTGGACCGAGCGCGAGAAGCTCGTCTTCCCGATCACCCGCTTGCCGCTCGAAATGGCGGGAGTGTCCGCCGGCCGGTTCTGGACCAGTCGCGGCATGTGGGCGGGATTCGCCGTCGCGGGCGGCATCGAGTTGTTCGCCGGTCTGCGTGTGGTATTCCCAAGCGTTCCGGCGCTGCGTATCAAGGGCTACGAGATGGACGGGCTGTTCACGACGAGCCCCTGGAACGAGATAGGATGGGTGCCCATCACGGCGTTCCCGTTCATCATCGGCCTCACGTACTTCGTCCCGCTGCATCTGTCCTTCTCGGCGTGGGTGTTCTACGTCCTCAGGAAGGTCGAGCGCGTCGCGCGTCTGGGGGTGATGGGCGCCAGCGACCTGCACTTCCGCGAGCGCGAGAGCGGCGCGTGGCTGGCGATAGGCGTTCTCGCGCTGTGGGGTACGCGCCGACACCTCGCGTCGGTGGCGAGATCGCTCCTCACGGCTCCGGTCGAGGGGCGGCAGAGGCAGCGGGCCGCCGTCGTCGGACTCGCCGTGAGTCTGTCGCTGGCGAGCGCCTTCCTGCTACAGGCGGGCATGTCTCTGCCGGTCGTCGCCTGGTTCATGGGGCTGTCGCTGGTGATAGGCGTGGGCGTCTCGCGCATCCGCGCGGAACTCGGGCCGCCGTCGCACGAGATATTCGCGTTCGACCCGGCGCGCGTGATGATGACGGTCGTGGGTTCCGGTCGTCTGGGTGGCGCGAATCTGACCGTGATGTCGTTCACGTTCTGGCTCAACCGCCTCAACATTGCCCACCCAATGCCGAATCAGATGGAAGCGTTCAAGATCGCCGAGCGCGCCCGCATCCCGCGCGGGCGACTGGTCGGCGCCCTGATGCTGGCGACCGTCGTGGGGTCCGTGGCGTCCTTCTGGGCCTACCTGCACCTGATGTACGAGGCGGGCGCGGACTCCGTCCCCGGCTACATCGTCGGCATCGGGTACGAGACGTTCGGACAGCGCCTCGAGCGGTGGCTCCTCACGGACACGGCGCCCACGCCGGAGGGCATCAACGCCCTGATGCTTGGGGCCGCCATCACCGGCGGACTGTACATGCTCCGACACCGGTTCGTAGGGTGGCCGTTGCACCCTATCGGGTACGCGATGACAGCGGGGACGTTCGGCGGGCTGTCGGACTTCTGGTCGTCCGTGTTCCTGGGCTGGGCGGTCAAGGCGGCTATCCTGCGTTTCTTCGGGTTCGGGGCGTTCCGCGCTGGCATGCCTTTCTTCCTGGGGCTCGTGCTGGGTGATTACGTCGTCGCCTGCCTGTGGAGCCTCACCGGCATGCTCCTCGGCGTGCCGACGTACGCGCTGTGGCCGTGACGGCAGGGCGCGGTGTGCGCCATACTGACGGTTCGACAACCCATCGGACCTTCACGCAGCGAGACCAGATGCACACAGCACCCGACGCCCCACCGATCGAGCGACTCAACGGCGGCGAGCCCATTGTTGCCCCAACCAGCCTCCCGTGGGAGGACGGTGTGACGTTCAACAGCGCCGCACTGTTGCTCGAAGGCGCCGAGCGTGCCCGGCTTGGGCCAATCCTGCTTGGAGACGCGGACCCCGGGAGCGATCCCCTCGTCGTTGTGCACTACCGCGCGCGGCCGATGCGCGACGAGGGATACGCCCTCAACCGTTCGTACGTCGGGCTGGCGGTGTTCACTCCTGACTTTGAGCTGCTCCGGCGCTTCGACACGCCAATCGTGGCGCCAGAGGACGACCCTCGCGGGTTCGACGCGCTCGGTGTCGAGGATCCGCGCATCACGCCCATCGGCGATGCGTACTACATGGTGTATTGCGGGGTCGCCCCGCGCGACGAGGGTGGGTGGACAGCGCAGGTGTGCGTCGCGCGCTCGACCGATCTGCTCGAGTGGGAGAAACTCGGCGCCGCAGACGCCGCCGTGAACTATGAGAACAATAAGGACGGCGTCCTGTTCCCGGAGCTGCACGGAGGCAAGTACGTCCTCCTGCACCGGCCCATGGTGGGCGCGCCGGCCGAGTACAAGATCGAGCTGGCCGTGGCCGACGATGCAGCCGGTCCCTGGACGAACTTCGGTGGGGTGCTGGGTTCCATCGCCTGCCCGGAGTGCGAGGAATCGTGGGTCGGCGCGGGCTCGGTTCCCATCGCCTTAGGTAACGCGCGGTATCTGGTCATATACCACACGGGGAACCGCGTTCTAGGAGGCGACCGCGCGTACCAGCTCGACGCCGCGATCTTCGACCTGAGCCGGCTGAACCCGTCCGACCCGACGGCGATCGTCACGCACAGGCTCGACCGGATCATGCTGCCCGAGACCCCGCGGGAGATCGACGCCCCGTATCCCGACAGCGTGGGGAATGTCGTGTTCGCGTGCGGCTCCTACGAGCACCGCGACCACATCTACATCGTCTACGGCGGCGGCGATACGTACATCCTCGCGGCGCGCGTCGACCGGCAGGCGCTCATTGCCGCCGCGGAGCGGCACCCGGTCTAGCGTCGGGTCCATGCCGCGCCCGCAATCCGCTCTGAGGCCAGGTCGTGATAGGTCTCGCGCGATTGACGCGTCGGCCAGGATCGACCTAGAATGGGTCGTAGCGAACGCGAGCCGCGCGCTGGCTACCGGAGGCATGAACGCGGGTCGACGTTCACTCGCTGGTAGGCGCCATGGACCTGGCACAGTCCGCGCTCATCGACCGGTTCCGCGATCTGCTCTCTACCCGTCTGCACGTGCCGCCATCCCAGTCTAGCTCCGGGAAGCTCGCACGCATTCTTGGCGAGCGTGTCGCGGCCCTACGGCTGCCGGCGCCTGAGCGGTACCTGGCGATGCTTGGCCTCTCCACCGCGGCCAGTCGGCATGAGTGGGATCTCCTCATCGGAGCTCTGACCGTTGGCGAGAGCTTCTTCTTCCGCGACGAGGGGTTGTTCGGGGCGCTCCGCGAGAGAGTGCTCCCGGAGCTTCTTCGAGAACGACGTGGCCGACTACGCGTGTGGAGCGCGGGATGCTCCGAGGGACAGGAGCTCTACTCCGTGGCGATGCTGTTGCACGACATGGGCGTCGACGCCGCGCGGAGGGAGTTGGTCGGCACCGACGTGAATCCGGCCGCCGTGGAGGCGGCGCGGCGCGCGCGCTATGCGGCGTGGTCGTTCCGTGGAGTGGAGACGGCAGTGACGGATCGACACTTCGCGGCGCGCGAGGGCCGCTTCGAACTGCGTCCCGCCCTGCGGCAGGGGGTGGCATTCCGCCAACACGACCTCGTCAACGGCAGCTATCCGAACACCGTCTCTGGGCTCGATTCGTTCGACCTCATCCTGTGTAGGAACGTGCTCATCTACTTCCACACGGACGTAGTCGGTGATGTCGTCCATCGGCTGGTCGACTGCCTCAACCCCGGCGGCTACCTTGTCCTCGGCAACGCCGAGGTGCACTCACGCCAGTTGCGGGGCGTCACACCGCACGTGGTAGGCGGCCGCGTCCTGTATCGGCGCGCCTCGGCGAGCCGCGAGACGCCGGCGCCTACGACTCGCCGGCAGCTGACCGCCGCTAGCCGGTCGCAGGGCGCGGATGCGCGCCTCGAGGATGCGTCGGACATGTTGGCCGATGGCGACAGCGTGGGAGCCGACGGCCCAGCGCCGGCGCCGACGACAGAGGCCTCGGAAGGCGCCAGCGCGTGGGTCGCCGTTGCGCGCGCGCGCGCCAACGAGGGCAAACACGCTGAAGCGAGATCCGCGTGCTACTCCGCCATCGAGGCGGACCCGCTGGACGCCGCTCCGCACATGCTGCTTGCGAAGGTAGCCGAGGAGCTCGGCGACGTGGACGAAGCTAAGGAGAGGCTGAGGCAGGCTATCTACCTGGATGCCGACAACACGGACGCGTATCTGACGCTCGCGTCGCTGTACGACAGCGCGGGAGAAACGCGCCACGCGTCGCGAGCGTACCGAGGCGCGTTGCGCGCCGCGGAGGCCGACCTCGCGAACGAGGACGAGGACACTTACGCGTTCATACAGAGTCGGATAGAGGAACTCAATGCCGGAGCGTGAAGACAACGCTGCCTACGCCGAGAATCTACAGGCGCTGCTGTTCTCGCATGACACGGCTGTCTACGCCGTGGACGCCCGAGCGGTGGTTGAGATCCTGTGGCTACCGGAGCTTGCGCCAGTGGTCGAGATGCCACCGTACGTGGTCGGCGCGATCAACTACCGAGGCAGCACGCTTCCCGTCGTCGACCTGGATCGACGCTTCGGTCGCTCGTCGGTCCCGTACTCGGTTACCGACCAACTCATTGTGGTGGAGGCCGGCGACCAGCAGGTTGGCCTCATCGTGCAGCGTGTGCGCGACGTAGTGGACGTCGCTCCTGACGACATCTACTCCAGCGCAGCCGCCGTTCCGAGGGACGCCGCAGGGCGCATCGTCACGCACTGCATTAACCGCGGCCCGGCGGTGATCATGTTGCTGAACCACCCGGCCCTCCTAGACGCGCCCGAGGCGACGCACGTAACCGCCGACAACTCACCCGAGACGTTTGGCAGCCAGCTGGAGCACCTGCCTGTCCCGCAACGGCAGGCTCTGGCGAAGCGGGCCGAGGATCTCGCGGAACAGGTCGACGGCGGGGCCGACGATGACCACATCCCGCTGGCCGTCATCCGTATCGGCGCCGACTGGTTCGGCATTGACGTGGACACCGTGGGGCAGTTCGTGAGGCGGCCAGACGTTACGCCCGTGCCGTGTAGCCCAAGCCACATCGTTGGCGCGGCCAATTTCGAGGGCGATGTCCTGACGCTCGTCGATGTGAGCACCGCCCTAGACTCGAGTCTCACGAACCCGCCCGAGACATCGCGCGTCGCCGTCATCCGCCGGGGGGAATTCGTCGTGGGCGCCCTCATTGACGACGTCATCGACGTTGTGTTCTTCGATCGGTCTCTGGTGCGTGATGTCGAGGGGTCCGTGCTTGCGGCGAACCACGGCTTCCTCCGAGGCGTCGCCGAGATTCGCGGAGTGCCGGGGCATGAACGGCGCCTCATTGGGGTGCTAGACCTCATCGGCATCGTCACCCAGGACGAATGGATCGTGGACGAGCGCGTGATATAGCTACGGCGGCTCGGGCGGACGCACAGCGCATGCGGCCAGGGGGTCACATGATAGACGACAACGAACTACGGGCGCTGTTTCAGGCGGAGAGCGACGAGCACCTACAAAGCCTCGACGAGGGGTTACTGCGCTTGGAGGCCGACACTGGCGACAGTGACACGCTGCAGCGCATCTTCCGGGACGCCCACAGTCTGAAAGGCTCCGCGCGGATGCTCGGCATCGCCCCGGTCGAGCAGGTCGCCCATCGGTTCGAGGACGTGCTGGGCGCGGCGAGAAGGGGCGAAGTGCCTCTTACGCCAGCCGTGGTGAGCCGTCTGTACGAGACGCTGGACACGATCCGGGCTCTCGTAGGCGAGGCACTCACGGGCGTCTCGGCGCGCATCAACCTACCAGGGGTGCTCGCCAGTCTGGATGACCTGGAGCAGCAGGACGCGGAGGGCAGCGTGCCGAGCGACCCCGGGCCAGAGGCCGATCGAGCGCCGACGCCGTCGGCCGGGGAGCCTGACGCGCCTGCCGAGACGTCGCCTGCGGCGTCGGAGGAGAGCTCGCCAGACGAGGCGCCCGCCGCGCGCTCGACGACGCCAGCCGAGGCGCTGCCTGCTACCACTGCCCCGGAGCCGGCGCCGGTCTCAGTACCGCCGACACCGCCAGCGCAGCCGGAGCCACCACCGACGGCGTCCCGGCCGTCCGATTCCTTTCGCGTCGACACGATCCGCGTCGACTCGCGCAAGCTGGACGATCTGATGCTGAGGGCCGGCGAACTCGTAGTCACGGGCGGGCGGATCGAGCAGCGGGCGCGGAACGTCGCCAATGTCGGAGACAGATGGACGGAGCTGTACCGGGAGATGGTCGCGTCCGAAGCGGGCGCGTCGCCGTCAGAAGCGGCGACCCGGGCGGGCGCGCGCGGCCCAGGCGCGGGCGCGCATGCGGGAGATAGCCGACGACCTCGAGGGTCTCATCGCTGACCTCAAGCAAGACACGCACGACGACAGAACGCGGCTGGACAACGTCGTATCCAGGATCGAGGAGGGAATCCGTTCCGCCTCGCTGCTGCCTCTCTCAACCGTCTTCGGACTGTTCCCGCGCATGGTCCGTGATCTCGCAGTGGCGCAGGACAAGGAGCTTTCTCTGGAGATCGAAGGAGCGGACACGACCGTCGACAAGGGGATCATCGAGCAGCTGAAGGACCCGCTGATGCACCTGATCCGCAACTCCGCGGACCATGGGATAGAGGGGCCAGACGAGCGGGAGGGGGCAGGCAAGCCTCGTGGCGGAACCATCGTGCTGCGCGCGTCGCAGTCCGCGACCGTTGTGACCATTGAGGTGATAGACGACGGGCGGGGCATCGACAGCGCCGCCGTCGGCCGGAAGGCGGTCGAGCGAGGCCTCGTGTCTGCGGAGGATCTCGCGCTGATGCCCGAGGAGCAGGTGAACATGCTCGTGTTCGCCGCTGGGTTCTCGACCAGCGCGGTCATCACCGACCTTTCCGGCCGCGGTGTGGGGTTGGACGTGGTGCGCAGTGCCATCGAGGACCTGCGGGGCGTTGTCGCCCTTCGGTCCACGCCAGGAGAAGGCTCTGTCTTCCGCATCGACCTGCCCGTGACACTCGCGACATCGCGCGTACTCGTCGCCCGGGTCGGCGGCGTCTGCGCGGCGTTCCCGATGGACACGGTGAGTCGCGTGCGGCTAGTGAAGAGCGAAGACATCTCGCTCATCGAGTCTCAGGGTACGATCGACATCGAGGGGGAAGTGCTGCCGCTGGCGCCGCTGTGGCGCCTGCTGGAACTGGAGTCCGGCGGAGCCGCCCACCCGGCGGGTGAGGCGCGCCCGTGTGTCGTCGTGCGTGTCGCCGAGCAGGCGTTCGGCCTATTCGTGGACGCCATCGAGAGCATCCAGGAGGTGCTGCTGACGACCCGCGAATCACTACTCAGGCGCGTGCGGAACGTCTCTGGCACGACGATTCTGCCAACAGGTGAGGTGTGCTTCGTCCTGAACGCCATGGACCTCCTGGCGAGCGTGCACAGTCGGGCCCGCCGCGGCGCAGACGCGCTACCAAGCCCCGCCGAGATGCTCCCCGAAGCGATGGCCAAGCCGACCATCCTCATCGTCGAGGACTCCATCACGACGCGGACGCAGATCGCCCGAGTTCTGACGTCGGCGGGCTATGAAGTCGTTGTGTCCGTAGACGGCGCCGACGCGCTCGAGAAGCTGGAGGGCATCGACGTCGACGCGGTCGTGTCCGATATCGAGATGCCGAACCTGGACGGGATCGGCCTGACGCGCGCGCTGCGCGAGGATCCGCAGTACGCGGACACACCCATCGTTCTCGTGACCTCGCTTGCGTCGGACGAGAACAAGAAGCGCGGGGCGGACGCGGGGGCGAACGCGTACATCACGAAGGGGGGCTTCGACCAAAAGGTGCTGTTAGACGCTCTGGAACGCCTCATATGACCACATCCGCCATACGGGTCCTTCTCGTTGACGACTCCGCCCTGGATCTCGCGATTCTGAGGCGCATCATCGATCCCATGGAGAGCGTCGAGGTCGTCGCCGAGGCCGCCAGTGGCAAGGAAGCGCTGGAACTCATCCCGCACCATCTCCCGGACGTCGTGTGCACCGACTACATGATGCCTGGTATGGACGGGCTCGAGCTGACCAAGCGGATCATGGCAACCCACCCGACGCCCATACTTGCGGTGAGTTCGGTGGTGGACAACCCGGAAGCCGCATTCCCCATCCTGCAGGCAGGCGCTCTGGACTTCTTCCCGAAGCCTATGCCCACGCCCGGCGAGGAGGAGACCGTTCGCCGCGAGCTCGCGCAGAAGCTGCGAGTACTGTCCAAGGTGTACGTGTTCCGACGGCGGGCAGACGCAGCGAAGGCGGGAGATTCGTCTACGCGAGGCGCCGGAGACGCGACGAGCGTTGCGCGGCCGGTCAAGACCACTCGCGCCGCGCCTCCCGCGGGAGGGTACCGCGTCGCCCTCGTAGGGGCTTCCACTGGCGGGCCACAAGCGGTATCGACAATCGTCGGCCTCCTCCCGTCGGACTACGGTATCCCCATCTGCCTCGTGCAGCACATCAGCCCAGGGTTCGTGAACGCCTTCGCCACGTGGCTCGACAAGACAACCCAATTGCGTGTGCAAGTGGCGAAGTCGGGCGACCGGCCCACGCGCGGTCATGTGTACCTGGCGCCAGAGGACACGCACATGGAGTTTGGCCCCGCGGGGGCGATACGTCTCACGTCCTCGCCCCCACACGACGGGCACCGACCCTCTGTAACAGTTGCATTTGAGTCCGCCGCCAAGGCGTTCGGAGCGCGAAGTATTGCCGCGCTGCTCACAGGGATGGGTGTCGATGGCGCGGCTGGCATGCGGGCGTTGTCGGACGCGGGGTCGATGACGCTGGCTCAGAACGCGGAGACATGCGTGGTGTACGGCATGCCTCGGGCGGCGGTCGACTTGGGGGCGGCGCGTCATGTGCTCTCGCCCACGGCCATCGCGGAAACCCTATTGGAGGCGGCGCGCTCATGACAGCCAGCGGCAAGTGTATTCTGGTGGTCGAGGACAGCGTGCTCCAGCGGACGGTGCTCCGTCGCGCGCTGACTGAAGCCGGCTACGAAGTCATTGAGGCTGGCGACGGGGTCGAGGGGCTCGAGGCTCTCACCATACGCTACGTGGATCTGGTCATCTCCGACGTAGAGATGCCGGAGATGGACGGCTACACCCTCTGCCAGGAAGTGCGCCGCAACGACCGCCTCGCCGGCATACCCGTGCTGCTGCTGACCGCGATGACATCGCCTCGCGACCTGGTGCGGGGGATCATGGCGGAGGCTGACACGTACATCACGAAGCCGTACGAGCCGGAAGCCCTGTTGCGCCGCGTCGAGACGCTCCTTGGCACCCGGCATGAGCGGCCTGACAAGGGATCGACACAGACCGTGTCGTTTGCGGGCGAGCCCTACGAGGTGCCGGCCGATCCCCAATACACGCTGAATTTCCTGCTGGCGACGTACGAGAACGTGGCCGCCCAGAACCACGAGCTGGATCTTCTCAACCAACAGAAGAATCAGTTCCTGGGCATGGCGGCGCACGACATGCGCAACCCCCTGTTCGTCATCGAGCAGTTCGCCAGCATCCTGACCGGCGGCATGGTCGGCTCGCTGAGCGACGAGCAGGAGCAGCTCATTGATCGCATCCGCGCGAACAGCGAGTTCATGCTGCGCCTCGTCGACGAGCTTCTCGACATCACCAAGATCGAGTCCGGCACCCTCCAGCTCAACGCGGAGCCAACCGACCTGGTGGACTTCATTGAGCGGAACGTGGCCCTGAATCGCGTCGTCGCCGAAGCGAAGGAGATCGACCTGCGCTTCGAGTCGCCGCCCGCGCTTCCGCCCATCGAGGTCGACGCGGCGAAGCTGGAGCAGGTGCTGAACAACCTCATCTCCAACGCTGTCAAGTACTCCCACAACGGGACGCGCGTGGATGTGCTGCTCGCACGGGACGCCGGGACGGTGCGCTTGTCCGTACAGGACGAGGGGCAGGGGATCCCTGCCGATGAGCAGGCGGAGCTGTTCGAGCCGTTCCACCAGACGAGCGTGCGGGCCACCGAGGGCGAGAAGAGCACGGGCCTCGGGTTGGCGATAAGCAAGCGCATCGTGACCGGACACCGCGGGCGCATCTGGGTGGAGAGCGAGGAGGGCGTTGGTTCCACCTTCCACGTGGAGCTGCCCGCCCCGTAGGCAAGCACGCGATGCGCATGGCATCATGCACGACTCACGCATGGCGCGCCAGGAGCAGGTGCCGCGCTGACGGATACTAAGGAGACGACATGGCTGCCCAGGACAAGACACGAGTGCTGTTCGCCGAGGACAGCCGGGTGCAGGCGTTGATGCTGGACCGCACGTTACGCGAAGCGGGATACGCCGTCACGGGAGCGGAGGACGGCGCCAAGGCGCTGGCGGCCATCCGCGCAGAGCCGCCCGACGTCGTCATATCGGACATCGAGATGCCCGAGATGGACGGCATAGCCCTGTGTCGCACGCTCAAGGACGATCCCGATCTGTGCGCTATCCCGGTGATAATGGTGACGTCGCTCGCGACGCCGTCGGATCTGATCCGAGCCATCGCGGCGGGGGCGGACACGTACATCACGAAGCCGTACGACAAGGACGTCCTCTTGGAGCGCATCACCGAGCGCCTCGCGGCGGAGCGGTACACGACGCCACTGTCGGATCGGCCCGAGGAGCAGGTCGTCTTCCACGATGTCCCGTACGCCGTGCGGACAAGCCAGCAGCACACCATCAACTTCCTTCTCGCCCTCTACGCCGGCGTCACCGCGCAGAACGAGGAGCTACAGCGCCTCAACGACCGCAAGAACCAGCTGCTGGGGCTGGCGGCCGTCGAGGTCGGCGGGCCAGTTGCCGACATCGCGAAAGCCGTGCAGCTCCTGCAGGGCGGCACGACCGGCGATTTGAACCCGGCGCAGACACAGCTTACCGAGCGGATACGCCTCAGCGCCGCATCCATCCAGGGCACGATATCCGAGCAACTGGACGCGGGTTCTATCGAGGAGAGCGAGCTGCACCTTGACACCCGGCCGGCGAACATGAGCGACATCGTTGACAACGCTGTCGTCCTCCACCGCATGCACGGTGAAGCCGCAGGCATTCAGGTGGAATTCGCGCGTCCGTCATCTCCGGCGAACGTCCTCGTGGACGGCGTCAAGATCGAGCAGGCGATCAACGCGCTCATCGCACACGGCGTGGGCCGATCCGCGGCAGGCGGAAGCGTTGACATCACTGTCGAGAGCACGGCGCAGCAACTGACGTTCTCCGTCCACGATGGCGGGACGGCGATCCCCCAGGAGGGGCTCGGGGCGCTGTTTGCGGCGACCGGTGACGACGTTGGTGAGGGCCTAGGGCTTGCCATCGCGCGCAAGGTGGTGAACGGCCATGGCGGCCAGGTGTGGGCCGAGAATTCCGACGGCGGCGGCGTGACGACGGGCTTCGACCTGCCGGCAGCCATGCCATCGGTGTCGTTCTAGGGGGCCTTCGCAGCCGTACGCAGGAAGGACGGACATCTTGGAACTGGGTGAACGCTTCGGTGTGGACGCCAGAGAGCGCGAGACACGCTTGCGGTATGTGGGTCTGGCGGAACGCGACGTCGGGGAGCTCAAGGCGATCCGCGCGTTCATGGAGCAGCACGTGGACGCCATCGTCGAGGACTTCTACGCCCACCTCCTGTCGTTCGACACCGTGCGCGACAAGATCGGCGGAGACGCGGCCCTCGACCGCCTAAAGCGCGCGCAGAGGGAGTACCTCCTCGACCTGACGCGCGGCGACTACGGCGAGAGCTACTTCGAGCGCCGTCTACATGTCGGCGTTGTACACGAAAGCATCGACCTGAAGCCGCAGTGGTATCTCGGCGCGTACCCGGTGTTCTTCGCCGAGATAGTGCGACGGCTGCAACGCCGGTTCTGGGTCAGAGGCAGATTCTCCCTGCGTGTGTACACGCGGTCGCTCACGGCTCTCGTGCGGATCATCTTCCTCGACGCGCAACTGGCCATCGAGACGTACGTCGGCACGCTGGCAGAGAAGATCGCTCAGTCGGTCACTAGCATCTCGTCGGCGATGCAGGAGCTACGCACGTCGTCCCAGCACTCCGCGGACCAAGCGGAGCGCGCCGCCGCGGAGGCGGAGGAGGCCCTACGCGCCGTGGACGACGGGAACAGCGTCGTCCTGCAAGCTCTCAGCGGCATGGAGCATCTGCGCACGGGCATAGAGCAGATCGGCGCGGAGATGCGGAGGCTGAACGACCAGACGGCGCAGATCCGCCGCGTGACGGACGTTGTCGGCAACCTCGCCGACGAGACGAACCTGCTTGCCCTGAATGCGAAGGTGGAGGCCGTGAGAGCGGGCGCGCAGGGCGCCGGCTTCACGGTTATCGCCACGCGCATCCGTGACCTGGCGGAGGAAAGCCGAGGGTCGGTCGACGAGATAAACACCATCGTCCAGAGCATCCAGCAGGCGGCGGACGATGCCGTGCAGGCGGTGGAGAACGGAGCCCGGACGGTCGATACGGAAGTCGGCCACGTCGAGGGAGCCGGCACCGCCTTCCAGGGGCTCGCAGCCTCGGTGCGCAGCCTGTCCGAGAGCGTCCAGGGCATCTCGCTAAACATGGAGCAGCAGGCTACCGCGATAGCTGACGTTGTCGGCACCATGGGCGAGTTGGAGCACGCCTCGTCTCGCCACTCTGGCTGATGCCGGCGCCCCAGCACTATGCCAGGGCGGACGCCCAGCCCGTTCCGTCGGTGTCCACCGTGCGCCCGGCGACGAGCGCGAGCAGGTCTTCCGGCGACCCGAACCGCAGCAGGTTGGGCAGTGCGACGGAGTCCGCGCCGTCGAGCGGGCGGAGAGGCAGTCCGGGCGTTACCACCAGGGCAATGCGCTCGTCGATCGCGGCGGCGCACACCGCTACCCAGCCCATCTCGCCGATGCCCACGCATGCGATCTGTGCGTAGTCGTTGGGCCGGCTTCCCAGCAGAGACGAGACGTCATCGACGCCCATCCCGATCTCCGGGCGGCCCCACACGACCGTGTTTAGACCCCATGGGATCGCAAGCTCGCCTCGCAGCCGGACGTCAGCCAGCAGCGCGTCCCATCCTGCTTCCTGTAGCGCGCGCACGTCGCTGGACGTCACTGCGTGTCGTCCGTCTGGATGGAGAACCAGGGCGAGGCCCCTGCACGCCGAGCCGCCGTGGGAGTGCTCGGCGGTGGGGATCGGCGTCGGCGTCGCGCGAGCCACAACGAGGTCGCTGCGCCCGTCGGCGTAGGGCGCCTGCGCTGGTGGTGCCTCACCCCGGTCCACCCCCAGCAGGCGGCGGAGGGCGTCAGCCGTGAGCGGGCCGGCGCTGCCAGCGTGCTGTTCGCGATAGTAGTCTGGGAACTCAGACCACGGTCGCGCGTCGGCAAGCGGGGCGTCGAGCTCATTCAGCGCGGCGGGTGGAAGCAGGTCGCTCTCGCGTTCCGCGAGGTCGGAGGCGTCCGAGGGCGCTCGCAGGTGGCTCCCGAACCAGTCGTACATTCGGGACCGCATCTCAGCGTGGTAATCGTGACCGCAGTCCCACTGCTCGACATCGATCGCCCGAGGAGACCCGTGGAGTTCGTGGATACGCCGCATGTCCGGGTACTCGTCGGTGGGGAACTCAGCCGTCCAGTCGCCCGTGACGCACAGGTATAGACTGGGCCGGGGCGCGATGAGCCCGCATATCTCGGGTTCGTCGGTGAGCGCGAGCAAGCCCGGGACGTGGTTGCACTCACAGTGCGTGCGCTCGTCGGAGAACAGGATCTTCTTGAAGTGAGAGACGAGGCAGACGTTCACCGTCGCCTTGATCCGGTCGTCGAGCGCGGCGGCGTACATCGTCTGCTGTCCGCCGCCGGAGGCGCCCGTGCACCCGATGCGGTCGCCGTCGACCTCCGGCAGCGACTGGAGCAGGTCGACCCCCCGCTGGTTGTTCCACGTCATGACGGTCATGGAGGACAGACCGATGGGGAAGTCGGTCACGTGCAGAGAATCGACCGCCAGGGCGACGTATCCCCGTCGCGCGAGGCCGATGAGGCGCGCCTGCACGGTCGCGTTCCGCGCGCCGTCCTGCCAATGGCCGTGCGGGTTCAGTACCGCAGGCGCGGGCTCCGCCGATGCGGTCGGTCGGTACAGCCAGCCGGTGGCGTAGAAGCCCGGCCACGTCTGGTACGCGACGCGGTCGATGCGGTACCCGTCGCATTCGAGCGAGCCGGTGATGCGCACGTCGAGCGGGATTGCCGCAGGCGCGGGATCCAGACCCAGCGTCTGCGTGAGCGCGGGCCGCAGGGCCGCCGCGCGTTTCCGCCACTCGTCGAGCGTACCCGGCACGTACGGACGTGGATCGCTCATGGCGTCGAAGTACGCCTCGTGGATCGCTCGCCGTTCGTCGACCGTAAGGATGTCCGGCATGGTGTCTCCCGCGGAGAGCCGTGGATGCCCGAGCGGCATAGCGGCGCGGCTGCGCACGGAGTATACCAGAGACACCGTTGCGACGACGGGAGGCCGCGACTATTGTAGCTGGCGGGCGCCGAGATCCCGTGGCGCGCCGTCGCGTCGGGCCGCCGAACCCCAAGCCACCCCAATAGGAGCGCCTGTGTCACGACTATCTACCTCTTCGTGGACTCTCCATCGCGTCCTCGGCCCGATGTACAAGCAGACCGCACACCGGTCCACGTCGATGGCTGCGAACGTCGACGAGCCGGGCGAGGTGACGCTGCTCGAGCTGCCGGGGCTCCTCGCGAAGCGCGGCATTCGCACGCTCGAGGTGTGTCACTTCCATCTGCCGTCGGCTGACGACGCGTACCTCGACGAGTTCCGCAGCGCGCTGGACGACGCTGGCGTAGAGCTGTACAGCTTGCTTGTGGACACGGCTGACATCACGCACGAGGACGCCACCCAACGCGAGCAGGAGGTCGACACCGTTCGCTTCTGGCTCGAGGTAGCGGGGAACCTCGGCGCGTCTCACGCGCGCGTCATCGCGGGTGACGCCAAGGTCGAGGCGCGGAACGGGGATGCGAAGGATCACCCCGCCATACGGCTGAGCGCCGAAAACCTCACGGCTCTGGCCGCGTTCGGACGGGAGCGCGGCGTGCAGGTCAACACCGAGAACTTCCGCGCGCTCGCGAGCCACTCGTCGCACGTGCTGGCGATACTCGACCTGTGCGAGGGCAGCGTTGGACTGTGCGCCGACTTCGGGAACTACAAGGGCGACGGGAAGTACGACGAACTCGCCGCGATACTGCCCCGCGCGAACGTCCTGCACGCGAAGGCGGACTACCCCGCGGCGGGCGAGATGGCGCGTCACGACTTCGATCGCTGCCTGGACCTCGCGGATGCCGCGGCGTTCGACGGCCCTTATTCCCTCATCTTCGACGGGCCTGGGAGCGAGTGGGACAGCCTCGCGGAGATCCAGGAGGTCGTCGAGCCACGCATGAGCTGAGCGCGGCGACCACGCGCTGCGTCTGACCGGGAGCGACCCGTATGCACATCGGCGACGATCGCTTCCGCATGCTCGTGGAGAACAGCGCGTCCGACATCGCGCTCATCGCCGCGGATGGGCGCGTCATCGACGCGGCGCCGTCCTCGGAGGGCCGCGGCACGCTCGGGTACGAAGCGGTCGACTTCGTTGGCCGGTCGATCTTCGACCTGATCCACCCAGACGACATCGCCGGCATTCGCGCGACGCTGTCCGACCTGGCCAGCACGCCAGGTTCCGCTGTGAGCGTCCGCCTCCGCTGCCGCCACGTCGACGGCGACTGGCGACACCTTGAAGCCGCCGCCGTCAGCCGTCTGGACGAGCCCGATGTGTGCGCGATCGTCGTGAACTTCCACGACGCCACGAGCCGGATCACGATGGAGGCGCAGCGCGACGTGCTGCTCGCCGCCCTCGCGGACGTAGGGGTGGGCATCGTCGTCCTGGACGCCGACCGCGTGCAGTACCCCAACGACGCGTTCTGCCGGATGACGGGACACTCGGAGGAGAGCCTGTCGGCGCTGGGCTCCGTGCTGGAGTTGGTCGCGCCGGACGAGCGCGACGCGATGGCGGGCGAGCTGGCCAAACACCTGGCAGGCGAGGTCGCGCGCAGCCGCTATGACACGACGTTGGTCCGCGCCGACGGCTCGCACATGAACGCGGACATCGCGGTGCGTCTTGTCCGCCAGGAGGACCGCTCGCACCTTATCGCCGTCGTGCAGGACATCACCGAGCGCAAGAACGCGGAGGATGCTCGTCGCGAGGCGATCGCCGGCCTGAGGACAAGGGTCACCGATCTTAGCCGCGACGCGCGGCAGCGGTACGCGTTCGACAACATCGTCGGCCGTTCGGCCGCCATGCAGCAGGTGTTCGCGCAGATTGAGCTCGCGGCGGGCCCGGGCTCCGACCGTCTACCCGTCCTCATCACGGGCGAGACCGGCACCGGCAAGGAACTGGTGGCGAAGGCGACGCACTACCACGGGCCGCGCAAGGACGGCCCGTTCGTGCCCGTCAACTGCGCGTCGATCCCCGACGCCCTCGTCGAAAGCGAGCTCTTCGGCCACGAGAAGGGAGCGTTTACGGGAGCGACGACCCGACGCGTTGGGAGGTTCGAGCAGGCAGATGGAGGCACGGTGCTGCTCGACGAGGTCGGCGAGATGCCGCCGTCCACGCAGGCGAAGCTGTTGCGTGTGTTGCAGGAGCGCGAGATTCAGCGCGTGGGCGGCGCCAGGACGATACCCGTGGATGTTCGCATCGTCGCGGCGACGAATCGCGACCTGGCTGCCGCTGTCGACGCCGGGGAGTTCCGCGCCGACCTCTACTACCGGATCGCTGGCCTGCGTATCCCCGTGCCCCCGCTACGCGACCGCCTCCAGGATCTCGGACCCCTCACCGATCACATACTCAGCGCCCACGCGGAGGCGTTGGACAGGCCACCCGTCTACGTCTCACCGGACGCCATGTCGCGGCTGGCTTCCTACGCCTGGCCGGGGAACATCCGGGAGCTGGAGACCGCGTTGCAGCTCGCCGCTGAACTGGCGGCCCGCGATGGTGAGGACATCCAGGCGCGGCATCTCGGAAGCCTCCCCGACGCGAGAGCGATGGACCTGTCGGCGGACCACGGCCTCAGCGCGATGGTCGACGCGTTCCGACGCCAGGCCATTGAGCAGGCCCTCGACGAGTCCGGCGGCAACCGTAGCGCCGCAGCCCGACGCCTGGGAATGGACCGGTCTAACCTGCGGGCGCTTATGAAGCGCCTCGCCATCGTGTGATCGCATGTGGGTCGTATACACCCACTATGAGGTGTAGGGCACTACTGCGCAGAAAGCCTCCCTATATCGGCGCTTAAGCGGCCCAGAGCGTGTGTAGCCGTCTCGAAGTGGGTGTATACCACCCTCTACCAGGCGGCCTCTGACACGCGGCCCCTACCGGAATCCCAGTGACTGCCTCCCTCGCCACACGGTCGCGACATGTGGCACGCCCTTTGCCTTGTGGAAGACGGAGCCGCGCACGCGGATTCGCACGCAGGAGGCGAGAGCAATGGATGTCGGCGCCGTCGGACACATCAACATCGCGTTCGGGTGGAGCTGGATGTGCTTCGGCTTCATCATGGGGATGGTGATGGGAACGCGCGTCGAGCAGTTCGGCATGAACACGCTCGACCGCGGGCCAGACTGGCTCGGGGGCTACGAGTCCGTGCCTCGCCGGCTGCTCAGGCTTGCGCACGTCGCGTTCATCATGCTGCCTCTGCTGAACATCGTCTTCGGTCAGCACATCGACGCGGCTCTCGTGTCGCTCGAGTGGAAGCGCGTCGCCTCTGGCTCGATGATCTTCGGGGCGATCGGCATCCCGCTGTTGTGTCTGGCAGCCGTGTTCTACCGCCCTGCGAAGGTGCTTCTGGGCGTTCCCGCTACGGCCGTGCTGGTGGCGAATCTCATCATCGCTTACGGCTACGCTACTCGATAGGGGGCAACCGCATGCAGCGTGACGACATCAGACTAGAGGTGCTGAACGTGCTGGCGGACTTCGTTGACGAGCCGGGCGACGCCGACACAAGCGAGGATCTGGGCCTCGACTCGTTCTCCCGGCTGTGTGTCCTGGCGGAGCTGGAGGGCCACTTCGACGTCGTGTTAGGCGACGACGACATCCAGGACGTCGAGTCCGTGGATCAGCTTGTGGACGTCTTCAGCGCCGCGTTGGCGCAGGGCGAGCCGCCACAACTCGCCCCGCAGGGGAGCCTTGAGGCAGCGATGGGAGGCGGATAATGCGCGTTGCGTTCGTATCCATGAGCGGCGTCCGCATCTACTCAAAGGATCTGGTGGAGCTCGGCGTAACGCTCCCGGGCTTCGTCGAGCGTGGCAAGGTCATCGCGTCACTGCCAAGCCTGGCGGGTGTCACGCTCGCGGCGTTGACCCCGCCAGACGTCGACTTCAGCTACGTCGAGGTGGACGACATAGACGACCACGACCTCGACACGTCGTACGACCTTGTCGCCCTGAGCACGTTCACGGCGATGGCGGACGAGTGCTACGCGCTGGCCGATCGCTACCGGAGCGAGGGAGTGCCGGTTGTAATCGGCGGCCTACACGCGGCCCTGATGCCGCGGGAAGCGAAGAGCCACGCCGACGCCGTATGTGTCGGTGAGGGTGAACCACACTGGCGCCGGATACTGGCGGACGCCGCCGTCGACAGCCTACAGCCGTTCTACGGTCCCGACACCGACGCGTACGACATCGCGGAGACGCCCACACCGCGGTACGACCTGCTGGACACCGACCGGTACAACCGTCTCACCGTCCAGACGAGCCGGGGCTGTCCGTGGGCGTGCGAATTCTGCGCGGCCTCCCGCATCTATGGGAAGTACCGCATCCGCCCGGTCGAGTGCGTGATGCGGGACGTGGACGCCATTCGCGAGCTGTGGCCCCGTCCGTTCATCGAGTTCGCCGACGACAACACGTTCGTCAGCAAGGCGTGGTCCAAGGAGTTCCTCCGCGAGATGTGCGCCCGTGACGTGCGGTGGTTCACCGAGACGGACGTCTCCGTAGCCGACGACGACGAGTTACTCGACCTGCTTGCGGAGAGCGGCTGCCAACAGGTTCTGGTAGGACTCGAGAGTGTGTTCCCGGATAGCCTGGACGGGCTCGACACGCGCAACTGGAAGCTGAAGCGGCTCGACGGGTACCGCCGCGCCATCGACCGCATACAGTCACGCGGCGTCACGGTCAACGGATGCTTCATCGTCGGTCTTGACGGCGACACGCCCGACAGCTTCGAGCGCATACGCGACTTCGTCTTCGACTCCGGTCTGATCGAGTGCCAGGTGACGGCGCTGACACCGTTCCCCAACACGCCGCTCTATAGACGCCTCGAAGGCGAGGGCAGACTGTTGGCGGAGCGGTACTGGGACAGGTGCACGTTGTTCGACGTGAACTACCGACCCAAGCAGATGACCGTCGAGCAGTTGGAGGAGGGGCTGCGCTTCCTGTTCGGCGAGCTGTACAACGACGCGGCGTACCGACGGCGGCAGAGGCGGTACATGGACATACGGAAGACTCTGGCGCGGGCCAGCCAGAGCGACACGCCGGACGAGAGCGCGGCGACCGCCGTGGGCTCCGGCGGGGGCGCCGCATGAACTCATCACGCGCCAACACGCGCGTGTTCGCGAGTCTCGTCGTAGTGGCGGCCGCCGTAGTCGTGGAGCTGATCCTCATCCGCAACCACGGCCCGTGGATCCTGGTAACTTTGTCAGGTCTGCTACTGTGCCTGTCGGCCGCGCTTCTGGCGCTCACGCTGCGCGGCGACACGCGGGGAGCGCGCCGGCGGCTCCTCCTGATGACGGCCGCTGGCGCGCTCGCATTTCCGGTCGGACTGGCGGTTCACAACGGTGGGTACGCTCTCGCCATGGCGGCGTTCGGTCGCGACTTCTGGGAGCGGATCGGCATGCCCGAGGGGGAGCCCGTCTCCTTCGTCCTTGGTGTGATCGTCGGCCCGTTGGTCTTCGTCGTGGGAGTGGTGGGAACGCTGTGGAACTACCTCGCGCCGCTCCGTCGGCGGTAACGGCCCGGCAACTTCGTCGCGAAGGGAGGCGACCGAACGCGACGTCTACCTCGGCGGCCGACGCGGCTGATTGTCGGCACGCTACGACGGTGTTATCTATAGACACCGTCGCGCGCCCAGCGCGGCCCATGAGGTGGGTGAACATGCGTGACCCGCGCGAGCGCTACCGTCGCGAGCTTGCCAAACAGAAGGATCTGGGTCTGAACCCGGTGTCGCCTACGGAGCGCCCGTTCGACGGGCGCAAGGCCACCGTGGGTCTCCTGCGTAAGATGTCGGAGGACGCGCGCCAGCACCTCCTGGAGGCGGTGGCGGAAACGGACGCCGAACTCGGCGCGCAGCTGAACCACGAGGTCTATATGTTCGGCGACCTCGTGCAACTCGACGAGCGCGACATGGGGCGTCTCACGCAACGGGTGTTTGAGACCGATCGCGAGCTATTCGCGTTGGCCCTCCGGAGTTGCACGCCGCGGCTGAAGATACGCATGCTGCTGAGCCTGGGCAGCATCGCGCGCGACCAGATCAACTACAAGCTGGAGACGATGGGCAGACGCCGGCTCTCACACGTCGAGGCCGCCCAGCAGCAGATCGTCGAGATCGCCAAGGACCTGGCGCGAGAGCGCGAGATAACGCTCTACCCGTCTGACCCCGACGACCCGTTCGTCTAGCCGGCTCGTGCCGCTCGCCGCTTCTACGCGTCGTCCTGCCTGCGCAGCTTGTCCAACGCGTCGCGCACCTGTGCTATCTGGATGGCGACCTCGGTGTATTCGTCCGTGCCGCTGTGGTGTTCCACGCTGTACGCGCCCTCGTATCCCGCGTCCCACAGAGGCTTCAGCGTTGCGGCAACGTCTCCCTGGCACACGTTCCAGGCGATATGCGTGTGCGACACGATGGCGGCTACGTCACGATCCGCCTGGGCGACTTCCTCGTCGCTACCCGACCAGCCGCCGAAGTGGCAGGACACGCCGAAACCTGGGTGGTCTACCGCGTCGTGCACGCGCTTCAGGTTGTCCCAGCTTCTCTCTGGTCCCCAGTGGTTCTCGATGCCAGCCTTGAAGCCGTGGTCGTGCGCGAACGCGGCGTACTCCTTGTAGCGCGCGACGATGTGATCGAACTGCTCCTCTGTCCACGCGTCGTCGCGACTGCCAGCGTCGATACGGACAAAGCGGGCGCCCAGGATGTTGGCAGCCTTCAGATGGGCGAGCGCGTTCTCGTAGTTCCTGGCGCGGGCGGCTTCGTCGTCGTCCCAGATGTGCGCCTGGTCGACGCACAGGTCCGCGAGAGCCAACTCCCGCTCGTCGAGGGCGTTGCGGATCTTGCGCAGGTAGTCCGTCTCCACGCTCTCCAGGAAGCCGTTCCAGATGTCGGCCAGCGACAGCCCGTAGCGGTGCCGGCACGTCTCCAGGTAGCCAAACACGTCCATCTCGCCGGACCCGAGCAGCCCTCGGAACGAGTACGATAGCACCGAGACGTTCATACAGCGGTCTCCTTTACTTTCAGGCGTGTGAGCGTGCAGCGCGCGTGCCGATCTGGGTGTGGCGGCGCCGGGCGGAGACGCGAGAAAGCCCGGTATCCGGGATGCACCCACGGACGCCGGGCTTCCTGCACAGCGTGACGATGCTCGCCCGTTACCGCAGACCCTTGAGGGACGCCCACTCCGTAGCCAGCTTGCCCACGGGATCGACGGAGAGGCCGGGGGTTTCGAAGTTGGCCCGCACCTGGTCGTCCGTCAGGGCGATGCTGTAGATTGCCGCCTCGTCGATGATGCCGACGAATCCGCCGTCGCCAGCGTGCCCAATATCCGTCTCGGACCCAGTGCTAGCGACTGCGCCAGCGGCGCCTTCCATCTGGAATTCGCCGTCGAAGTAGAACCTCGTCGTCCCAGCGTCCAGCACGCCGACGTAGTGGTGCCACTCGCCCGGCGCGGGCCGCGGAGCGCCGAAGCCACCGTCGCCTTGCCATCCGCCGTCGTGGACGATGAATTCCATCTCGAGCCCGGCGTTGCGGCCGTCGTATCGCAGCGCCCAGCCGTTCACATCTCGCTGAGCCACCATGCTGCCACAGCAGCCCGCGACGACGCCGATGACAGGATCGTCGGTTCCAGCGTTGGCCCACACGGACACCGAGAAACTCTCGGCGCCAGCAAGGTTCAACGCGTCCGTGCCTTCTACGTGGACTTCGGCCGTGCCATCGAACTCCAGGCCGTTGCCAAGGAAGCCCTTGACCACGTCGATATCACCGTCGCCGCCGGGAACGCCGTGGTTGCCGCCGAAGAGGTCTTCGACGTCGATGTCGTCTTCCATCGGCCAGTACGCAATGAGTCCGTCCGTGGTCATCTCCGCGGAGACTATCCCCGCGCACAACAGGCTCGCGACCGTTAGCGCGCAGGTTTTCGCACACCGTTTCACGAATGCGCTCATGTTGCCTCTCCCGTTAGAACTTGCTTACGTTGGTTGGTATGAGGTTGCTCCCGCGAACGGGATCGGTCAAGCGGCTGCGTGGCTTCCCCGCCGGCGCAGCCGCTGGCCGATGTGTGTCTAGCGATCGGCCTTCAGGGACGCCCAGCGAGTCGCCAGCTTGCCCGCTGGCTCAACCGCAACGAGTCCGCCCAGACCGTAGTTCCGGGCGACTTCGTCCGCGGACAGACCGCGGTTGTACACCGCGACCTCATCAATGCCGCCGATGAATCCGCCATCGCCCGCGCGGCCGATCTCGAGTTCCGGCCCGTCGCTGGAGACCGCCCCTGCGTCGGGCAGTTCCATGAGCAGCTCACCGTTAAGGTACAGAGCCATGTCGCCGTCCCGCAACACGCCCGCGAGGTGGTTCCATTCACCAGGGGCGAACTGCGGCGCGCCGAACCCACCGTCGCCGTTCCACGAGCCGGTGTTGACGATGAACTCCATCTCGGCGCCCGCGTTGCGGCCGTCGTACCGGAGCGCCCAAGCGTTGGCGTCGCGCTGAGCGACGACGCTGCCGCAGCAACCCGCGACGACACCGTCGACTGGACTGTCGTTGGCGGCGTTGACCCACGCCATGGCCGTGAAGCCGTCAAGCCCGTTCAGGTTGAGCGCGTCCGTGCCGTCGATCATCACCTCGGTGAGTCCGTCGAAGTTCAGCGCGCCGTTCGCGCCACCATCGTAGCCCTCGCCTAGGTCGACCGCGCCCGATACGACGCCGTCGTTGTCACCCCAGATGTCCTCGACGGTGTCGCCTGCGACGGTACCCGCGTCTAGCGACCAGTATCCGACCAGACCGTCGGTCACGTACTCGATCGGGCCCACGTCCGCGGACGCCCCTGCGGCCGCGAGAAACGCGGCGGCGGTCACTGCCAGAGCGGCGCACTTCGATATCGACCATGCTCGCATAGGTGATCCCTTCTCCTAGTCGTTCAGAGCCTAAACCGGCAGCGCTGCGGTGAGCGGTACGCGCTGCCAGCGTCTAGGCCGGAGAGTAGCCGCGCGCCCGCCGGGCGTCAAGCGCGCCACCTTGGCGCCGACGCTCTCGCAGCGTATGCTATACGGAATAGTCTCCTACAATCTTCGTGGCGCAGTTCCCAACAGAGCCTGGACTTCATGGCTAGATATAGCAGCGCTCGCGCGCGTCGCCGCGTCGTCGTCGCGGTGTCCGCCTGGCTCATGGTCGTTCGTGTGGCGTTGAGCGCTGGGCAGGCGGCCTGGGAGCCCACGAACGGGCCCTACGGCGGCCACGTGCACGACCTCGTCGTCACGCCCGACGGGACCGTGTTCGCTGGCGTCGAGGTCGAGGGTTCCTCCCACTTCGATCCCGACAACGGCGCCTACCGGTCGGACGACGGGGGTCGCTCGTGGCGTCGCGTTCCCATACCGCAGATCGACAGACCCATCGAGGGCCTTACCTACGCTGGCGGGACACTGTACGCGCGCGACCGCGGGAGGGCGGTGTCCTCAACCGATGGCGGGCTGTCATGGACCCGCGTGTCACCGCAGGGCGGTTGGGTCATCGCCGCGAACGACAGAGCGCTCTTCCGCGCGTGGACCGAATACGACCGTGAATTCTGGGAAGGTGTGGGTGTCCTGCTTCGCTCGACCGACGGCGGCGAGACTTGGGCCAAGGTGTTCCGAATGACCACGACGGGCCGTGTCGCGTGCGCAGCGTTCCACGGCGACGACCTGTACGTCGGGACAAGCGCGGGACTGTTCAGGTCGTCGGATCTCGGAGACACGTGGACGGCCGCCCTCACGGAGGGCCATGTGACCGCCATTGTGTCGACGCCGCGAGGAGTGACGGTCGCCGAGTGGGAGACCGGCGTTCTGTCCGCGGAGGATCCCGCTGCTCGCTGGGACGAGACGAACCTGGACCCTCGGTACCAACACGTGACCGGGTTCGCCCCATACCGTGGCGAGCTCTACGTCGCCACCCGGGGTCGCGACATGGATCTATCTGGCGCGGGCGTGTTGCGCCTCGGGGCGGAGGACAGCGACCTGGGGAGCCCCGGGCTAACAGACTTCGTCATCACGTCCATCGTGTCGACTGACGAGGGGCTGGTTGTCGGGACGTACAGCGACGGCGTATTCGGCAGCGCAGACGGCGAGACCTGGGAGCCGTGCAATGAGGGGATGCCCCGCTACCGAGCCCCTGTTGAGGCGGTCGACGGCGCCCTGTACACCAACGGCTTCCGATCGGTGGACGGCGGCGCCACGTGGGTCAAGCCCGACTTGAGGCTCCCGTTCTCAGATGTGCGCGACAGCATCGTGCGGCATGGGCCGGACGCGTACGTCGCGCGTCGGCGCGTCGGCGGCGTGTGGGCGAGCGATGATGGGGGAACGACATGGCGTCAAGTCGTCCCCGATGGTGAGGCCCTGAACATCCGTCGTGTCTCCCGGTCCAGAGACCATGTGGCGCTCCTCACGGCCGAAGGCCTCTTCATCTCAGACGATGGCGGCCGGACGCTGCCGCGCGCCGACAGCCCGTTGGAGCCGAGCGACAGCCTGCTCCTGGCGTACACGGGCGAGGGTCTCTATCTGGGCGATCTGGACGGCCGGCTCCGACGCTCGGTTGACAACGGCGCGTCCTGGGAGACGCTGCCTCGGGCCCCACGAGTCGAGGGAGCGTACCCGTCGCAACGCGTGCAGTTCCTCGCTGAGATCGGCGATACGATGCTTGCGACGACCTCCGATGGCTTCTTCACGCGCGCGGTAGGTGGTGGCCGGTGGGAGCCGGTAGATATCGAGACGCCCCGCGTGTACGGCGCCTCGGCCGTGGACGGGGTCGTCTCCGTCAGAAGCGGCGGCAGCGTCCTCCGCTCCGCCGATGTCGGGCGCACGTGGCGCCGCGTGGCGCCGTCGCCACCCATCTCCACGTACGGCGCCCTCGCTGTCCTGCACGGGTGGATGTACGCCGGCACGACGCGCGGAGTGTATCGCCTGCCCCTGGCCGACGAGGCGCCACCCCTCCCAGAACTGGGCATCCTCGCGCCGACGCCGCACACGATCCTGCCCGACGGCATGACGACGGTCGAGGTCCAGGTCGACCGAGGCGACTACGCTGGCCCATGGCAGTGGCGCGTCGACGAGCCGTTTCCCACGAACGGGCCGGCGGGCGGCGTTCCCGCCCAGGGGTCCACGGCAGTCGTCGACGGGCTGTCGCCGGGTCGTATGCACACCATCCACGTCGCGCCGACGACGGCCGACGGGACCATCGTGCACCGGCGCGCGGCGCGCTCCGTGTCCGTCTACGCGCCCGTGCCAAACTGGCTGCCGCCCGGAGATCTCGCTGGCACCCTCATTGCCGCGACCGTAAACCGCAACCGCATTGTGCTCGCCGAGCCGAACGGCGCCAGGCGGCTGAACGTCCCATCTCCCGTTGGCGGACGCGCGTTCGACCGCCCGACGCCTCGATGGTCCCTGCGTCGACGCCTCCTCACAGTCCAGGGCGAAGGCTCGGCGAAAGGAGAGTTCGTCACCGTAGACATCGACACTGGAGACGTGACGCCGGCCTCCCTGAGCACGCTGGCGACACACGCGTCCCACTGGTCGCCCGACGGGATTCACTTTGCGTTCGTGTCATCCGCTCCAGAGCCTACCGACCGCGATGAGGCGGCGCTCTACATCGGGGCAGCCGGCGCACCTGGTGGGAGGCTGGTCATGAGGGCGCCGTCGATCGGCGATCCGGTCTGGTCACCTGACGGGTCACGATTGGCGTTCACGCATTACCGGGGCGGCACATGGGTGGTGGATGTAGAGGGGCACAACCCCGTGCAGGTGTCCCGCGCGAACCAACCGTACGACTGGATTCTCTGGTCGCCGGACAGCGCGCGCATCGCTGGACGGCTGGGCGGAGGCATGTGGATGGCGAACGCCGACGGCACGCAGTACGCCGCGTTCCCGGCCGTTAGAGGACACATTTTCGAGGCCTCGTGGTCGCCAGATGCCCTCCAGCTCGCGATCTCCGCCGAGGGGCCAGAGGGACAGGGCGTCTACGTGGTCGGCGCGGACGGCAGCGACCCGAGGCTCCTGATCCCGAATGGGCGGAAACCGGCGTGGTCGCCGTTTGACCCCGGCGTTCAGGCGCCGTCGTTGTCCTTCGCCGCTCCCGCGCCCGACCGCACCACGGTGCTGGACAGCCGTGAAACCTCTATCCGTGTGCGGATGACAATACGCAATCACGACCACCGATGGACTTGGCGCTTGGACGAACCGTTCCCGGTAGCCGGGGCTGCCGGAGGTCATCTTGTGGAGGGCATCCGTGAAGCTACTGTCACGGGGCTGCAAGCGGGCGTGACGCACACGATCTACGCTACGCTCGTCGATGACGCGGGCGCCGTTGTGTCTCCTCCGGTCGTGGCGTCCGCCCGCGTTCGCGTCCGCGCGCGTGACGCGGGCCGCCTCGACGACACCCGTATCGCGTACCTATCGGGCGACTCGCGCAACCCGCAGTCGCACACCATCCGAGGCGATGGGCTGGACCTGCGCCTTGTCAGCACGCGCCGCCCTTCACCTGGCGTTTGGTCGCCCGACGGGTCGCGTCTCGCCTTCGTCGAATACGCGCCCAAGGGGTACCAACTGGTTGTCGCGGACCCAGAAGGCGGTTCGCAGCGTGTCGTCTACACGCACGCCGATGTGCGCGATCCCTCGTGGTCGCCGGATGGCGTGGCGTTGCTGGTCGCATCACAGGACGTGGACGTCTCTCTGGTGTCCGTCGAGGTGGCATCCGGCGCCGCGACCACCATCGCCGCTGCGGCGGAGCCGATCCATAGAGCGGTATGGTCGCCGGACCACACGACGATCGCCGCAATCGTGGAGCGAGGGCTTGTCCTCATAGACCCGGCATCTGGAGAGATGCAGGAGGCATCGGCGGCGCTGGGTCCAGCCACCAGCCTGTCGTGGTCGCCGGACGGCGCCGAGATCGCCGTTGCCGCCACGGATCCGAGGCTGTGGGATCTCCTGGTGACAGCGCAACCGGGCGTGGTAATCGGGCCGCCGTGGCCCGACTGGTACGAAACCGACCCGGGCGCCGACCCAGCGATCTACGTAGTTGACGTCGCTGATGGCGGCACCGAGCGCATAGGGGCAGGGAGTCGCCCGAAGTGGTCGCCTGACGGTCGGTGGGTCGCCTACCTGGACACCGAGGCGGGCGTGACCCTCCAGGCTCTCGAGGGCGCCGCGCGCGCGATCGTGCCCCCGAATTACGGCCACACCTATGGGGATGTCGCCTGGGCGCCGGACTCGTCATCGTTGGTGTTCGCCGACGCGCACGGCGGACGATCATCGCACCTCTACGCCGTCGACCTGACCACCGGCGAGCGACGCATGGTGTCCGACGGCGTGCTGGACGCGTGGGCCCCGGCGTGGTCCGCTGTCGCGCCTCCTCCTGCGTCTCTGGTAACTGTTCACTCGCCTGCCGCTGGCCAGATCCTCCAGGCGAGCGCGAGAAGCGTTCCGCTGGTCGTCGAGGGCGAATCGCGGTGGGCCTGGCGTCTCAACGAGCTGTTCCCAACCGTCGGCGCGGCAGGCGGCTCGCAGGGGGCGCCTGGCGCCACGACGATAGACGGGCTCGAAAGCGGCGCGACGTACACGCTCCGGGTGGCGGTCACGGACGACGACGGGCGCCTTCACGTCCCGGCAGACATCACGACCGTGCGCTTCAGCGTGACGATTCACGCCGACACGAACGTCGATGGCGTGGTCGACGTCCGCGACCTGGTCCACGTCGGTTCTCTGTTTGGACAGGCGGCGCCCTTCGAGGTCGGAGACCCCGATGTAGACGGCGACGGGAGCATCACCATCGCCGACCTGCTGCTAGTGGCGGCTGACTTCGGCGAGCGCCTCGATTGGCTGCCCAGAGCCGCGCCGGCGATGCCCGGCGCCGAGGATGCCCCTGCGCTGCGGCGATGGTCCCGAGACGCCGAGCGAGTCGCCGCGACCAGGCAGGAATACAGGGACGGCCTGGCGACATTGCGCGCGTTGCTGCGCTCCGTCGCGCCGCGGGCGACGGCCCTGCTACCCAACTATCCCAACCCCTTCAATCCCGAGACGTGGATCCCGTTCGACCTGTCCGAGGACGCGGACGTTAGCCTCCTCATCTACGACACGCGAGGGCGGCGCGTGCGCCTAATCGACCTCGGCAGGCTGGCGGCGGGGGCGTTCCGCGGCCGCGCCGACGCCGCCCACTGGGATGGGCGATCCGACGCAGGTGAGCCCGTGGCGAGTGGTGTTTACGTGGTTGAGTTGCGCGCCGGGCCTTACCGGGAAACGCGGCGGGTCGCTGTCCGCAAGTAGCTCGCCGAGCCCGCGCCGGTAGCTGCGCGGCCCACGAACGTCGGCATGCTGTCGCGGCAGCGTGACCCAACCCCAGCCGCCAGCGAGAGGACGACGGCCCATGCGCTACCTCGAAGTCAGACGTCACAGCGCCCGCGTCAAACCCAGCGCGCACCTGTCGCAGGAAGGCGTCGACCTTGCGCGCCGTGTCGGAGCGGGGATCGGGCCCTTCGCGCGCGTGTGGACGAGTCCAGTGACCCGCGCGGTGGAAACCGCGGTCGCCATGGGTTTCGCGATCGACGGCGACATCCCCGAACTCGGCACGGATCACCTGCCGCGCGTAGGGCCAGAGGTCGACTTCACAGGTGGATACGTCGCGTGGGCGACGGCCGCCCACGCTGGCGGCAACATGGCGCACTACGTGCTCGCGCAGGCGGCGCTGTGGAGCCGTCTTGCGTGCGAGCTGCGGGATGGGGAGGCAGCCCTGGTCATCGGCCACGAGGGCACCATGGAAGGCGGAGCCGTCGGGTGCCTGCCACACGCAGACCATGCCGCGTGGGGGCGAATGTGCGCGTTCTGCGAGGGCGTTCGCTTGGGCCACGATGGCGCGCGCTTCGTGGGCGTAGAGGTGCTACGCGTGGGTCCGTAACGGCGCTACATCACCTGACGCAGCACGGCGAAGTCACCGGGATTCCACGCCTGCGCGATGATGTACAGCACGCCGTTCACCTCGCGGATGACGGCGTTGTGGATGTGCTGGAACTTCTCCAGCCCAAGCTCCGCCTTCGGCATGACGGTGGACACTACGGCGCCGTTCTTCAGCACGTAGATGGGCGCCCCCTTGTCCCGATCCCTGCCGTGCAGGCACCCCACGACGGCGTATTGACCCTCGTAGTCGATGTCGCACGGCCAGGCGCCATCGGGAAGCCGTAGGGTCGAGGCGTATCCGCCGTCGGGCGCGAAGTGGTCGATCTCGCCGTTCGGGCGGTCCGCGACGTGCACCTCGGACCCGTCGGGGGAGATCGTGACGCCGTGGCCCGTGCCGAACTGACCCGGGCCATCGCCACGACCACCGAACGCGCGGGGAGTCCACGACATGCTCACGCCGTCACTCAGGTCGACCGATGCCGTCAGCACGTAGTCGAGCGCTGAATACCCAGTGGCGACGTAGAGCTGTCCCGCGCGGTAGTCAGCGTCCGTGGGAACGAACCCGCCACCTTCGGCGAAGTACGTCCGGACAGTAGCGTCGGCGAAATCCCCGTCCGCGGCGGGAGCCGGGAGCGTGCACACCAGCTCCCCATCCAGAGACGTCGTGAACACCTTGGCGACGCCGTTGCCCGAGTACGTCACGTAGGCGTCAGAGCCATCGCCCGACCACACGGTGGTGTTGTGCATGTTGGCGTCGCGCATGTCGTCGTGGGTGGATACGAGCTCCGCCTTGCCGAGATCGGCGCTGAGTCTCACGATCCCAGCGCCTGGCACGGCGAAGTACGTGGCGCCTCGCCCGTCCCGTCGATCGACCCCAAATCCGCCGTGCAGCTTCTCCAGGTGGGGCTGTGTCGCCTCGGGCAGATGGTCCCGCGTGTAGAGCACCGCGAAGCGCAAGGCGCCGTCGCCGCTGACCCACCCATCGTGCTCGGGCGCGTCGAAGCCTTCGGGAGACAGGTCGCCGTGCTCCTCTCCGGCGTGGCCGAAGCACAGTAGGCAGCTGCTGAGCCAAATGGCGGCGATGGCTGACGCATGAGACATGGGCTGGTCCTTGGAAGATCCGCAAGCGCGGGACTGGGCAATGCATAGGACTTAGCCACTGTGCGACATACGAGAGAAGCGGGTCAAGGACACGCCGCCTGGGACGCTCTGCCCGCGCTGGCCGCGCATCAGGCCAAGCGGCGCCATCAGCGGCGCGGCTGGGCTAGCCGACGTGTGTCCTCAACGCCAGCAAGGCGGCGCGCAGCTTGGGAAGCGATCCCACGACACACGTCGCTGGACCGTCTAGCAGGCCTTGCGTAGCGTTCGTGAACGGCAGTCCGTAGACAATGGAACATCCCGCCGCCTTGGCCGCCGTGGCGCCGCCGACGGTGTCCTCGATGGCGACGGCGGTTGATGGCTCGACGCCGAGGCGGCGACACGCCTCCAGGTACGGCGCGGGGTTGGGCTTGTGCTCATCCGTGTCGTCGGCGCCGACGTACGCGTCGAAGGCGTCCCCTAGCCCGCTAAGCTCCAGAAACCGCGCGATTTGCGCGGTGCGCGACCCCGACGCGATGGCGACCAGGAACCCCGCCGGTCGCAGGCTGCGGACCAGTTCCTCCGCGCCGTGGTAGAGGGGTATGTCGTCCATGCGGTCCCAGAAGAGGCGCTCCGCCTCGGACTCCATCTCCTGTATGGCGTCGGGTGGCAGCGGCGTTCCCAGGACGTCCTTCGAGACGTGGTGGAAGGCGTCCCTATCGCCGTAGACCGTGTAGTCCGCCTCGTACTCCTCCAGGGACATCTCGACGCCGCGACGCGCGAGCACTTCCAGGTTCACCGCGGCGTGGGCGGGGTCGGACGGCCACAGCGTGCCGTCGAGATCGAAGAGGACGGCGCGAATGGACGGGGAAGGCTCTGGCGAAGGCATGTACGTTCCTCGTGGTTGCGGCCGAGACGTGTCGCGGCAATGATGATACCTCCACGCGCGCGACTACGGCGCCCTGAGCCCCGGTTGGAGGTACGGCGATGGCTCGCGACGGTATGAGTCTCGGCATGCTAGGCATCCACTACCCGTCGCCCGAGCCGTTGGACACCGTGGCGCAGGCGACGTGGGAGATACAGCAGTGCGCCGCTCTCGGGCTGAGTGCGCTGCACCTCTACAACGTCCCAGTTGACGCGCCCGCCGAGAGCATCGACATGCTGGCAGGGTTGGCCCGCGACTTGGGCGTCCAGCTGGAATGCGAACTCCCGTGGGACGTGTTCAGCCTGAAAGCCTCGCTGTGGGCTGAGACACGGCAGCAGACCGCCACGACCATTGCCACCGCGCGGCGTCTCGGGGCGGACATCGTGAGAGGTGGGTACGGCAGCATCACGCTGGCGACGACCCGGTACGCGCGCCATAGCTCCCTGGACCAGCACCTGTTCGCCCTATCCGCGCGCGTGCAGGATGTCGCCAGCATCGCGTCGGACCACGGTCTCCTCCTCGCCGTGGAGAACCACTGCGACTTCTCGGGCGCGGAGATCGTCCGTATATTGGAGGCTGCGGATCGTCCCGGCGTTGGCGCCGCGGTGGACACCGGGAACAGCTTCCCGATCTTTTCTGACTGGCGCGCCGACGTTGAGGCGATGGCGCCGTGGGCGCTCACGACGCACTTCAAGGACATGCGGGTCGTCCCCAACCCTCACGCCGGCGTCCCGTTCACGGTCGAGGGCTGTGTGTTGGGCGAGGGCGAACTGGACGTGCCGTGGATCGTCGACGAGTTGCGGCGGCGTTCGCCACGGGGAGACGCCCTGCGGCTCATCGTCGAGGTTGGCTGGCCGCCCGAGACCCGCGGCGACGGTGGCGAGCAACTCCGCGCCATGACCCGCGCGAGTCTGGACTACCTGCGCGAATGTGCTGCGGCGGCTTGACGGTCGGACGGGGAGTGTTCGGATCCGGGGAGGACGTATGATCGCCGCGGTCTTCAAGGTGTCCTATACCGCGCTTGGGGAGGAGTGGCCGGCTGTCACGCTCATCGGGACGGCGTTCTTCGTCAGCCCTCGGATCGCGCTGACCGCTCGACACATCTTGCCGCCCTCCCGTTACCCGCCCGACGACGGCTACGCGCGCTGCGAGTACTGGCTACTCGGCGAGGATGGCTCGCGCATCCAGTTCGGCCCCCGACATCTAACGAGAGCGCGCCGCGTCGACGCCATGCGGATAGACGTGGCGGAGCCGTGCGTCGGCGCGCCGTGCCGCGTCCTCGCGGGCGCCACGCCGATGGGCGACGAGTATACGGCGCGCGGGTATGCCGACCCATCCGCCATGTCGCCGGCCTACTCCGTGCGCGCGCAGCCCTGGTCGCGCGTAGAGGATGTCTTGCGGTGGTTCGACCTGTCGGCGCTCGCGCACGCGCGGAGAGGCGTGGTACGTACAATGCGAACGGCGACGGTCGCCGCCGCCGAGGTGCGACTGAGCGGTGTGCAAGTCATCGAGTTCGCGGCGGGCGGAGTCCAGGGCATGTCTGGCGGACCGCTCATCCACGAGACGAGCGGGCGCGTTGCCGGGATCCTGTCGTTTGGCCTTCCGAACGCCGGGAAGGTGAAGGATGTCGTGTACGCCATGCCCATCGCCGGCGCTGTCGCCGGTCTGGCAGCGACAGCGGCAGACAGGAAACAGCCTGATAGAGAACGGTAAGGGTTCACCCGCCCGCAGGTGGGCGAATCGGTGTGGTCCGCGGCCGGAGCCGGCGACCGGACGCGCTACGCTGAACCATCGCTCCGTGCGCCGCTCGGGCTGCTCGATCCCTTGATATACACGTCGTAGACCATCGCGATGGTGAAGATCACTATCGTGGCAGAGGCCAGCGCGAAGCCGATGAGCTTTGGCATCCGATCTCTCCTGAGTCTGGCCACCCCGTCCCCACGGGCTGACGAACGCGAAGGGTATCGCACGCACTCTGTAAGGCGTATCCCCTACATACTAACCAGGAAAACACCTACGCGCAAGCCAAAAGTGACGGGATACGCCTGGCATACGCGGTATGGACACGCGAGGGACAATTGAAGCAACGCCCGGAGTCCGGCCTTCCGTGCGTCGTAACGGCAGCCGGCTACGGAGCCAACGTCGAGCACGTGGAAGGAACGACCGCAATGCTGGACACGCTGAGCCGCTCGCGTACAGGGCGCACGAAGCGAGTGTCGAGTTGGGATACGTCCGGGAAGAACCGTGACTCCTGGGAAGTGCCGCCCGGCGAAACCATGGAGATCGCCGGGATCGCCGGCGCGGGAGTCATCCGGCACATTTGGATGACCGTCTCGTCCGAGGATCGGCTTTACCTGCGGAAGTCCATGCTACGCATGTACTGGGACGGGCAGACCCACCCGAGCGTCGAGGTTCCCCTCGGCGATTTCTTCGGCGTCGGCCACGCCCGCGTGGCGTCCTACTCGTCCGCAGTGTTGGATATGTCCGCGAATGAAGGCAACGACCTCAACGCAGGGATGAACTGCTGGTTTCCTATGCCGTTCTCCGACGGCGCGCGCATCGACATTATCAACCACAGCGAGACGCCGATTCGCTCGTTCTACTTCTACATCGACTACGACGAGATGGACGCCATCGACGACGACGAGCTCCGCTTCCACTCGCTGTGGCGCCGCGAGGATCCGTGTCCAGCGCCCGTGCGAGACGCTGACGCCGATCCAGACGTCAACCTGTCGGACAAGGACAACTACCTCATTCTCGAAGCCTCGGGGAAGGGCCACTACGTCGGCTGCAACATCAGCGTCCACAACCTGCACGGCGGCTGGTGGGGCGAGGGCGACGATATGGTGATGATCGACGGACACAAGTGGCCGCCTGACTTGCACGGCACGGGCTCCGAGGACTACTTCTCGCAGGCGTGGGGTTCGCAGCCGCAGAATGCGTTCCCGTTCCACGGCGTCTCGTACCACGCTGGGGAACACAACGGACTTAACGAGCGCATCACGGTGTACCGGTACCACGTCCTGGATCCGATCATCTTTGAACAGTCCATCCGCGTGAGCATCGAGCACGGCCATGCGAACGACCGTCAGGACGACTACTCCTCGACCGCGTACTGGTATCAGACGCTACCCACGCAGCCGTTCCCGCTGTTCCCCTTCATGGACAAGCGCCTTCCGCGGGCGGACATCGCGCGGTAGCCGAGGCGGCGTGTCGGCATCCGTACGCGACGAAGCCGGCTACCTTGCGGCAGTCGGCCTCGTCCGAGAGTCGTGATGTCCGTCGCTGGCGGCCGGCGGCTAGCCGTCCACCTTCGCGCGCAGCCCCGCGCCTGGACGGAACGCCGGCACGGTCTTGGCGGCGATTTTGATCTTCTCGCCCGTCTGCGGGTTGAAGCCGTCGCGCGCCGCGCGTTCCCGCGCCTCGAACGTGCCGAAGCCGACTAGGCTGACCTTGTCGCCGGCCGCGAGCGCGTCAGAGATCGCGTTGAGAGTCGCGTCCAGGGCGTCGCCGCTGCCCTTTTTGGTCAGCCCGGTCGCGTCTGCGATCTTGTCGATCAAGTCCTGTCTGTTCACGTCGGTGATCCCTCGTCGTATGAGTGCCGTAGCCTGGTTGGACAGTTGTCCCGACCCGACGATCTCCATGATGCCGGGCTGCATGGCGCCGCGCGACTCGTTCTGTCGCACGCCGCGTCTCGGCCGCGGGCTGGCAATGTCTCCGCTCCCGAGACGCCTGGCAGAGGGCGTATCCCGCCACGCGCCGGCGCTCGCGCGTAGCGCGCGGTATCGCCGGTCGTACATGACATACGGCGCGACCAGGCTGGCTAGTTGCAGTGATATAGCCCCTTGCGAGCCGGCGGCGTCACTGAAGGACCGCATTTCCGCGCCACCAGCGGCGGCCCACGACCAGCGCTGCGGCCCGGGAGAACGGCTCGTACGGCGGCGATGGAGCTTGCGGCGAGGGGCTCGTGGAGCGCGGCTCGATTGGCGGCTTCCGCGCCTGCCTGACCGACGTTCTGGATGCGCGAAGCCCGCTTGTCAGGCGGGTGTAGAGGCGCCCGCCATGATGGCCGCCATGCCACGATAGCCGTCTATATGCTCGTGCCGAACGGCGGATGGGAGGCCGGCTGTGATGCCGTGGTACGTGCAGAAGCGGTGCGCGCAGGCGGCTAGTTCCGCTGCCTCCCAGGCTTCACGCAGGCGAACATCAGATTCGTATTCGCGCCACGGCGCGATTGCCGCGGCGATGGCCGAATCTCGCTCTGGGCCGGGTTCCATCCCGTAGGCGTCCATGCTGTCCATCGAGGGGTGTGTCAGGCAAGCGTCGGTCCAGTCGAAGATCCGGTACGTGCCGTCGACCCATGCCGCGTTGTCCACGGAGAGATCCCCGTGCGTCAGGGCGTCGGGAAGCGCGGATGCCGCCAGCGCGTCGCACGCGGCCTGAACGGCAGGTTGAGCGGCGACCAGGCCAGCGGCGATGTCGTCGGGTAGCAACGCCATCATGCGGTCGTCGTGAAGGCAAGACAGGTAGCGTCGCGGGAGGTCGGCGACAGGCCGCGCTGGACAGCCTGCGGTCCGCAGCGCTGCCACGTCAGGGACCGACCGCGCCTGTAGCGCGGCGTGGGCGGCAAGTAGCGTCAGACCGTCGTCGTCCGGGGCTGGGTCGGCGTCGGGGCCGCCTGTACAGTCCATCGTCAGCAGCCATCCGCTATCCGCGTCGATCGCCACGACCTCCGGCAGGACGTCCGGGTAGAGACGCGCGAGTTCCCGTGTCAGCCGAGGCTCGTCCGCGAACACAGGCAGGTCGGCGGGTTGCTTGAAATACAGCCTCCCTCCGTCCGTCGGGACGCTCAGCACGCAGGCGAGGCACCAGCGTCGGACTTCCTCGATGGGGCCGAGCACGCGAAGGCCGGCGGCTTCGGCGGCTTCGCGAATCCAGGCCTCGGCCGTGGCGTCCCAGCCCGGAAGGAGCCAGGGCGAGGTGTCGAGAGGATCAGCACGCGTCACGGCGGCTCCCCAGGTACGCGCGCGGCCCGACGGGCGCCGGCCGCGCGTGACAGCGCAAAGCGCCCCCGGGAACGCTTC
Organism: uncultured bacterium; assembly: GCA_964473525.1. Lineage (GTDB taxonomy): Bacteria > Poribacteria > WGA-4E. Next base: position 318,973 of record CAYYPK010000001.1, on the reverse strand, counting down.
ACCCGGGGGCGCTCTGAGCGGAGGACGAACGGCGAGAGTCTACAGACGGGTCTTCAGCTCACCCCACGTCGTCGTCGCCTTGCTGGCAGCGTCCACCGCCAACGCGGCGCCCGTCAGTAGCTTGGCGTCGCCGATGCCGGCGTGGTCACAGCCGATGCCATCGCCACCGTCACCGATTTCGATCATGAGTTCCTTCGCGCTGGACAGGTTGATCTCGACGAATATCGCTGGGACGTTGTCGGCGCCGTCCATACCGGAGACGAAGCCCGACTCGAACTCAACGCTGCCGTCCACGCTGATCGTGAATTCGCACGTGCCGCCGAAGCCGCACGAGTCGCCTGCGCCAGCCGCGCCCGCGTCCTTCTCGTCGTCCATCCCGACGTAGCCCTCGAACTTCTTGTAGCTGTCGCCCGAGATGTCGAAGATGTAGGTCGCCAGGGCGTGCGTGCCGATTCCGCGCTCGAACCGGGTACCGCCGATCGTGATGAAGTTGCGGGTGCCAACGCCCTCGCCGATGGACGCGTTGTCCGTGTCCAGCGGACCTCCCCAGCCGGTCCACTGTCCGGCGTCGTTGTTGGGGTTCAGACCGCAGTCGTTCGCCTTGGCGTCCGACCCACCGATGAGACTCAGGTAGGCGACACCTGTGCGGGTGTCCTCCAGGATCTCCTCCTCGAAGGGCACTTCCTTGGCCGCGGCCTCCAGGTTCACGCATTCCGGATTCGCGGCCTGTGCGAGGGATGCCCCGCCCAGGAGCAGCGCGGCGATGACAGGGGCTATATTCTTATACATTCGGCAATTTCCTTGTCGGTGGTTGCGTGCACGCGAACACCTACATTCTACGATTCGCGCGACGCTCGGGCCAACGCGGCGCCCGCTAGTGGGGTTACGGCGCCGGCGGAGGCGCCGCCCATCCGCGCTTTGCGATGGGCGGCATCCGCACGCCTACGGTCCTAACGGCGGGCCTTCAGCTCGGACCACGTCACCGCCGTCTTCCCGGCGGGGTCGACGGCCGTAGTGTCGGCCGTGAGCAACTTCGGGTCTCCGATCGCGGCGTGGTCGCAACCGATGCCGTCGTCGCCGCCGCGGATCTCGATCGTCAGCTCGCTCGCGCCCGCGACATCGACGTCGACCGGCACGGGGGCCACATTGTCCGCGCCACTCATGCCGGTCACGAGGCCGGACTCGAACTGCACAACGCCATCGACGCTGACGGTGAATTCGGACGTGCCGCCGAAGCCACACGAGTCACCCGCGCCAGCCGCGCCCGCGTCCTTCTCGTCGTCCATCCCGACGAAGGCCGTGAACCTCTTGTATTCTCCGCCGGAGATGTCGAACACGAACGTCGCGTCGGAGTGCGTGCCGATACCGCGGGCATAGCGCATCCCACCGATAGTGACGAAGTTCCGCGTGCCAGCGCCTTCGCCGATGGACGCGTTGTCGGTATCGAGCGGGCCGCCCCAGCCCATCCACTCGGCTCCGTCGTTCGACGGATTCAGGCCACAGTCGTTCGGCGTCGGCGAGTCGCCACCGACCACCGACAGGTATACGGCGTTGGGGTCCGCGTCCACGGTGGTCGTAGACGGCACGTCTATCGCTGCCGCGTCCAGATCGACGCACTGCGCGGTCGCGGAGGTCGCGGTCCATGCCGATACGCCCAGCGCCAACGCTCCGGCAAGGCTGCTTAGCTTTCGCATCGTACAGTCGCTCCTGTCTGTGCTTGAGATTCCTCATCCCGGGCCCGGTCCCACCTACGTGAAAGGTAGTCCTATTGGGCGCGCGGCGCAATGCCGAGGCGCCCGTCGAAGGACGCGCCCGCCGGAGCGCGGGCGCGCGACGAGCTTCCTACCGCGACGCCCATCCTGTACGATGCCCGGCGGCGGCGCTGGAGAGGCCGCACACCGCTGCATACAGGAGGACGCGTAGGCCCATGGCGGACTACCCGACGTTCACGGCTGACCAAGAGGACGACATCCTCAGTTACTTCAAGGCGAACGGCTTCGCCGTGATCGAGAAGTCGATGCGCGACGAGGACGTGAAGTACCTCAACGACTTCATGGACCGCTCCCAGGCGGAGCGCCCTGACGAGTGGGGCGTGGAGAAGCGACCGCTACGCGACCACGGGCAAATCCTCGTCGATCATCCCGAGCTGGACCGGTTCGTGCAGGGCTACGCCACCTATCCGCTGCTCAGAACCATCCTGGGAGACGACATCCGCTTCGCGCAGTTCGACTTCCGGCACGCCGTCGACGGCACTGGGACAGACGTGGGCATGGGGTGGCACCAGGATCGGCCGCAGGTCACTCGGGAGAACTGGGATCCCGACCATGCATACAACTGCCGCTACGGTTGCTCCATCCACTATCTGACCGACGTTACCGAGGACACGCCGTGCTTCGCCGTGGTGCCGGACAGCCTCCACTGCGAGAGCATTGAGGAGGCGCGTGAGAAGAAGGGCGACGACTTCCAGATGGTGCCGCTCCGCGGCCCCGCTGGCACCGGCATCATCTATAACATCGCCACGCTGCACACGCGGCTGGCCGGAACCACCGACGCGGGTAGGCGGACCCAGCACACGTACTACAGCATGGAGACCAGCCCAGCGCTCACGAATTGGGTGCTCATTCCAGAGCGTCTCGCGAAGCACGAGGAGCCGGCTCTGCGCCGGTTCTACAGCCAGTGGACGCCTGCGACCAAAGAGTGGGCGGACGGCGGGTTCGGCCCTAGGGGCTGAGGTGGGCATGGCAAATCGACGGCACACGTAGCCGGCCGCAACGGACTTCTTGCGCCCACCGCCTGCAAACGACATACTACGCCACAGTATCGTCATCACCACCCTGAGGGAGCTGGAGATGCTTACGCACGGTGCAATCCGATACAGCCTCGTGGTGCTCGTGGTCGCTGGCATAGCCGTGGGAGGGGCTCAGTTGGTGACGGCGCAGGCGCCCGTGGGCGGGGCGCCCGGCGGGATCAAGGGCGAACTCACGTCGATCAGGGGCGAGAAGCCCATCGCGGGAGCGGCCGTGACGGTCCAGTGGCCTGGTGGCGGCCGCCGACAGGTCACGGGGCCGGAAGGCGAGTTCGAGTTTGCGGAGCTCGCGCCAGGCATGTATGAGATCAACGTCCGCGCTGACGGGTACAAGCCGCGCACGAATCTGCAGGTCGCGGTCGTCAGCGGCGCCACCTCGCCGGTTGCTGTCAAGATGCGTGCTCGGGATGGCGGGCCAGGCGAAGGCGTGGAGGCCGGCCCGTACCTCGTCCTGCCTGTGCCGGTGGCCGAGACCACGGCGGCGAGCCTCCAGGATCTGCTCAACCAAGCGCACCGCGACGGGTACGACCTCGTGACGCTTGTGCCGTCAACGGGCGCTGCGGCGGACACGCCACCGCACCATCTCCTGATTCTGCGCAAGAGGGACTAGCGTTGCGGGAAAGCCGGCTCGCCCGCCCACTTTACCCGACACCGGCCGCGCGTAAATCAGGCTTTGCCGGACATATCGCCAAACATCCACGTGGTATGATGCTCTCGGTCTCAGCGGGACGCGTTGCGTCTCCGTGAGCGATCTACCGCATATCCGAACGATACCACCCAGAAGCCCCGGCGATGTCGGGGCTGTTTTTCTTTAGGCGATCTAGCCGACGAAGAAGCCGTAGACGCGTTTCCCCAGCGCGTTGCCTACAATGGTCCACGCCCCGCCGACGAGGAACTGACCAAGCGCCAGGCCAATGAAGAACGGCGCGAGCCGGCGGTAGAGGCCGATCCCGCCCGAGCGTAGAATGGCCAGCTTGACCACCCAACTCACGAACACCGAGAACCACATCCAGCTCATCGTCCAACTGCCGGCCACGGCGAAGCCCACCGGATGGAACGGGAACCACAGGAATCGCTGCCGGAGCGCCATGAGACCTACGGTCAGCCCGAAGCCTGCCCCAACCTGCCGCATGACGGGCCATTCGGTCCCTTTAGGTTGGGTGAGCCACGATTCGAGCCTGACGTACGCCTCGCGGGCCAGGTACTCGGAGTAGCCCGTCACGCGCGACGCGCTGCCGTAGTGGTAGAAGAGGGGTAGGATCACGAGATAGCAGGAGAGGATGCCGACGACCGACGCAATGACCATAGCGGCCGTCAGCGCGCGGCGCGACGCGCCCGTCGACTCCGCCAGCTTGTAGGTCTCCAACTGGTGGGGCATGGGATGGCATCGGTAGTCGCGAGTCGCCCAGTAGAACATGCTGAACGCTCCCAGCCCTCTGGGCCCCAACGGTCTGGGCCCTACCATCGAGACCAGGAGGCGCTCCGGCCCCGCGTAGTACAGGTCGTGGGTCGGAGGCCCGAGTTCGGCTCGCATCCGCGTCAGTGACAACGACAGCACGTAGTAGCCGGCCATGAACGCCGTGGACGCCCACAGCGGCGCGCCAGCGCGCGTCATGAAACCGACGAGGAACGCCGAACCAACGACGACGCCCGCCCACGCCGACCGTGGCGACATGGGCTCCTCGGGCGCGCGCTCATTCTGCCTGACCAGGCGCACTGATGCCGCCAACGCCCGTCGGGCCTTCCACAGCGCGAACAGACCGATCCCCAACCAGGCCCCCGCCGATTGGTCCGACAGGTACGCGCCGGACAGGCGCGCGACCGCCAGCGCCTCCCGCAGAACCTCGGTGGCCTTCCAGTAGAGGTAGAAGAACCACGTCGAGAACGCGAGGTCGAGCGGCATGAAGTACGCCAGCCCGACGGCGAATGGGTAGGCGCGCACGGGAAGCCACGAGATGCCGGTCCAGGGCTTGGTCGTAAGGAGAGGAGCGACCTCGATACGCAGACGAGCGAAGGGCAGGACTGGCCAGAGCGTTGCCGCGCCGTTCCAGAGGTCGAGCCCCGCCGCTATTCCCAGTCCCCACCACATGTAGCGGTTGCGGAACAGCCTCGACTCGCGCATGCGCAGCATCTCGCGCGGCAACTGCGCGATGGGGTACGCCAACTTCTCGCTGTCCGACCACTGCTTACGGATGAGGGCGTTGATGCACAGGAACACCACGTAGAGCGTGGCGATGAACGTCGCCCACGCAGCCAGTGGCCGCGCCCACGCGAGAAGCGTCGGAGCGCGCCAGAAGCTCTCCTGTCCCCCGTAGTAGCCACGGTACGCGGCTGGATCGGAGACGAGCAGCCACTCTGGCAGGTGCGGGTGGATGAGCGACGCCCAGTCGTTCTCGGGCGTCGCGTACTGTCCCGCGTAGTTCATGAGCGGGAAGAGAATCTGCAGCATGTCGTGGCCGAACAGCGATGTGCCGATGGACAGCATCGCGTAGACGACCAGCAACTCGTCCGACCTCAACGCGCTCCGTGACGCCCAGCGGCCCAACGCCAGGTTCGCCAGGCACAGAAGGAAGAGCGTGAACACGACGTTGAAGAACAGCGAGAGCACCGTGGCGTGCACCGTCGGCCACACGATCTCGCAGAGCGTCACCCAGTAGCAGTTGATGGGGATGAGAAGGGAGCCGAGCGCCACCGCCCTCGCCGAGAGAGACGCGGGCGTGGTTCGCCGTCGTTTGTGTACACGCTTCCGCATGGGCGCCACCGGGTTGCTACAAGATGGCGCTGAGTCACCCGGTCCGCAAGGGGCAGCAGCAATAAGGCGGGCGAACGTCTGCCGCATCCCTACGTAAGGGTGGCGGCCTCCGGGCGTGGGATCCATCGTGACACAGATGCGCAGTAGGCCCTGTAGGGATCGCCGAACTTCCTGCGTAGCGTCGGCTCCTCGTAGAAGACCACGAACATGTGGCAGCACAGCCAAACGAGGAGCGTGTACCCGAGGAGCCAGACGGACAGGTACGCCAAGGACTCAGCGAGCAGTCCCAGGAGCGTGGCGACGTACATCGGGTTGCGCACGTAGCGGTAGAGACCGGTCCTGACTTGATACTGTGGCGCGTCAAACGCCGCGGGGGTTCCCTTGCCGGAGTGTCCGAAATCCCACACGCAGCGCGCGCCCATGGCTACTGCCGCGAGGACGAGCGGCACGCCCGCGACGACCGGCCACGCAGCGGTCGGTACCATCGGCCCGCCGCCGAGTCGCAGAGCCACCCATGGGCCAAGGACCATGAAGAGACCAATGTACGCGGGCCCATACACGAACAGCTTCAGCCACAGCATGCGTCAACTCCCTAGCAGGGCGCCGGCGCGCGCTCATTCGTTGCATCCACGGCCGAGGTACCACGCCCAGTCGGCCAAGTGGTAGCCGAGCGCTGACGTCCGCGTACACGCGAACTGGCTCGTGCGCACGCCTAGCGCGCTGCGGGAGGCCCGTTAAGCCAGTCCAGAGGGCAGCAGCACAAGCTCCGGCACGCAGGCGCGAGGCGGCAGCGTCGCGACGTAGAGGCACGCGTCGGCGACATCCTGCGGCAGCAGCGCCTGCGCCAGCACGTCGTCGGGCGTCTTGACGGGACGCTGTAGCACCAGCGGCGTGTCGCACAGACCGGGATATACCACGCTCGTCCGTATTCCGTTGCCCTTCTCTTCCTTCAACGTCCCGTACGACAGTCCCTTCATGCCGTGCTTGCTCGCCTGGTACGACACGCCGGACGTGTCGGGAAACGGGACGCAGGCGCTGGATATGTAGATGATCGTGCCGTCGCCCTGGTCGCGCATGATGGGTACCACCGCCGACGTGCAGTAGAACGCGCCGTTGAGGTTCGTTGCGATCATCATGTCCCACGTGTCCGTCGTCAGGCGCTCGACGCTGCGGTCGGGGATGTTCGTGCCGGTCGAGTAGACGAGGACGTCGACGCGTCCGAACGCCTCTTTGGCGGTCTCGACCATCCGCCGCGCCGCGGCTGGGTCTTGCGCGTCCGTCGGGCACACGAGCGTGGGGCCGCCGATCTCGGCCGCGAGCTCCTCGAGCGCGGCCTCGTTCCGTGACGCGAGGACGACCTTGGCTCCCTGCGCTGCGAACGTGAGCGCGGTGGCGCGCCCCATTCCGCTGCTGCTCCCGACCACTACGGCGACGCGACCTTCGAGCGTTCCACTCACCGGCTTCTCCTAACAATCTTGCGCATCGGGTAGGGCGATCCGCAGGTCGTTCCGCTGCATTGTGAGGACCACTCGGCGCAACCGCAACCTGAAGGCGGCATATCCGGTTGCGGCCTCGCGCGCCGTTGGTCATTCATACGGTAGGGCCGTACCGCGCCGCCGTTTCGGACGAGGAGGGAGCCTATGAGTCTCAGCGATACCGCCACCGACCTGCGCCGCGTAGTCCTGGAAGAAGCACGTCCTTACCACGGACGTAACACGCTCGCCGCCGAGTCTTTCCGCCAGACGGAGGGCGAGCTGCATCGCGGCCGCCGCGTCGCCCACGCCACGGCGCACATATTCGCGAACATGCCGATTCGCATCCGGCCGGGCGAGCTGCTTGTCGGCTGGCACCCGAGCTCGACCCTGGACGAGGCCGAGCAGCAGGAACTGAACGACGCCAACGCGTACCTGCGCACGCAGAACTACTGGGTCAGCGCGTCTGAGGGACACATGGGTCTCGACTACCCGTCGATCCTTGGGCAGGGCCTCGGCGCGATTCTGGAGCGCATCGACGCGCTCGCGGCAGGTCTGTCACCGGTAGACTCCGCGACACCTGAGCGGCAGGCGTTCTACGCGTCCGCCCGCACGTCGTTGGAAGCGTGTCAGGCGCTCATCCTCCGCCACGCGGGCCTCGCACGCGCCGACGCTGAGACCGCAGAAGACGAGGAGTGGCGCGCCGAACTCCTGCGCACCGCCGAGATGTGCGACCGCATCGCCTCCGAGCCCGCTTCTAGCTTCCACGAGGCGCTCCAGCTGATGTGGTTCACCTTCCTCGCCGTGGCGGTCGAGGCGGGCGTGTCGCATCATTGCTTTGGCCCCGGTCGGCTGGATCAGTACCTACACCCATACTATGAGCGAGACCGGGCGGCCGGTGTCCTGCCCGACGAACGTCTGCGCGAGCTGCTCGACCAATTCGCCATCAAATGCAACGAATTCGACGGTCCCAGCATGAGCGCGCTCATCATGGTCCTCGGCGGCCGCAAGCCGGACGGGTCGGACGCCACGAACGAGCTGTCCTACGAACTGCTCGATTCCGCAGGCCGCTTGGGCATGTACTTCCCGGGCGTCGACGTGTCGTGGCACCCCGACATCGACCCCGAGTTCGTGCGTCGGTGCGTAGCTCTGCTGCGGAACGGCAAAGGCCAGCCGTCGTTCTTCCACAGCGACGTCATTGCACGTGGACTGGTGCGACACGGAGTCGCGCCGGAACACGCCGTGGACCACCTCCCTAGCACGTGCACGGAGACATCCGTGATGGGCCGCACGAACCCGTGGGTGGCGTGGCCGTACGTCAACATCCCGATGTGCCTGCTGTACGCGATGTTCGACGGCAAGCACCCGGTGACGGGCGCGCAGGACCGGCCAAGCACGGGCTCGCCGGAGACGTACGAGGAGCTCAAGGCGTCCTTCCTGGCACAGCTCGAACACGCCACGGAGCAGGCCGTAGCGACCGGGCTCCGCGACCAGTATTACGAGGAGCTGCACCGGCCCTTCCCGCTGCTCTCCTGCTTCATCCAGGACTGCCTCGGAGCGGGCAACGACATCTCCTCCGGCGGCGCGGAGTACAACTTCTTGCAGCCTGAGGCTGTGGGAGTCTCCAACGTGGTGGACGGTCTCGTCGCGGTGCGCACGCTGGTGGAGGAGCAGGGACGCTTCTCCGTCGACGACTTCCGGCAAGCCGTCAGCGCCGACTTCGAAGACAACGGCGAACTACAAGCCGCCATCCTCAAGGAGTGTCCGAAGTACGGCAACGACACAGACTGGATCAACGCGCTGTTCGCGGAAGTCGCGGGCGCCTGGTGCACGGGCTTGGAGAAGCACCGCAACCGCTTCGGCGGGCCGGTCTTCCCCGGCTTCCTCGGCTGGACCGTGTGGATCGGCTTTGGTCGCGACACGCCGGCCACCCCTGACGGCCGCCACGCCGGCAGCCCGTTGGCGAATTCGCTTGCGCCGTGCACGGGAGTTGCGCTAAAGGGCACGCCATCCATGCTGCTTTCCGCCTCGGAGCTGGACCACAGCCGTGGCCTTGGCGGCATGACGTTTAACGTCCGCTTCGCAGCCAACGCCCTGGCGTCCGATGAGGGTATCGACAGGCTCAAGGGTCTCCTCGAAGCAGCGTTCGACCTTGGCATCTACCAGATGCAGGTGAACGTCGTCGGCGCCGACGTGATGCGCGCGGCGCAGGAGACGCCCGACGACTTCGCCGACCTGTTCGTGCGCATAGGAGGGTATCTTGTGCCGTTCACACTGTTGCCGCGTGACGCGCAGGATGAGGTCATTGAGCGAACCGAACTCGAGCTGTAAGGGTGGCTGCATGGCGAGCGACGGTGGCGGGCTGGAGCGGCTGAGACGCGTCGAAGGCACGGTATTCGACATCGACGAGACGGCGACGCACGACGGCCCCGGCCTGCGCATGATGGTCTATCTCAAGGGGTGCCCGCTGAGGTGCGTGTGGTGTCACAGCCCTGAGTCCGTCCGACGCGAGCCCGAGGTAGTGCGCTACGAGTCGCGCTGTCAGGCGTGTGGCGCGTGCGTAGCCGCCTGCCCCATCGATCTCCGCAGTATCGTGCCGTCGCTCCCCAGTCACCTGGACCGCGACGCCTGCCTCCGTTGCGAGGCGTGCATCGACGCGTGTGACCACGGCGCGCTGGAGATGAAGGGCGGCGCGACTACCGCTGGCGATATCGCGGACCGCGCCACTCGTCTCGCGCCGTTCTTCTCGCGGTCTGGCGGCGGCATCACGCTCACGGGTGGCGAACCAACCCTCCAGTGGGAATTCGCCAGCGCGGTCCTCGCGCTGTGCGACGCGAGTGGCATCCACACGGCCGTCGAAACCACCGGAATGACGCCATGGCGCCGTCTACGCCAGATGGCCGCCGTCACCGATCTGTTCCTCTTCGACGTCAAGCACGCCCACGAGGACGCGCACCGCGAATACACGGGCGTGTCATTGGAGCCAATCCTCGAGAACCTACGGCAGCTGCGCGAGATGGACGCCGAGGTGATCGTGCGCGTGCCGGTCATACCCGGCTGCAATGGATCGCCGGACACGATACGCGGCATTGGACGTCATGCCCGCGCGGCGGACGTCAGCCGCATCAGCCTGCTGCCGTTCAATCCCACGGCGAGTGGGAAATACTCGTGGCTACAGCGTGAGTACCCTTTGGCGGGGGTGAAGCGGCAGTCGCCAGACGAGATGGACTTCCTGGAACACCTGCTACGCGAGGATGGGCTGGAAGTCGTCCGAGCGTGACGGTCCTAGCAACGCGCGGGGAGGAATCGTCGTGACCGTCGAAATGCGTGATCGCCCGGTGGACGAGGTCGTGGCGGAGGTCGGCGTCGGTCAGGCGATAGGGCTTAAGCACGTGGCGAGTCTCCTCTTCACCTATCGCTGCACCATCGCCTGCCAGCACTGCCTGTTCAACTGTAGTCCCAAGAGGCCGGACGTCTGCGTCAGCTTCGAGGACGGCGTGGAGTTCATGCGGCAACTGCGCGAGACGGATCGCTGCATCCACATCGCGGGCGGTGAGGCGATGATGTACTACGACGAGATGATGGCGATATGCCGCGCGGCGAACGACATAGGCGCGGCTCCGCATTTCATCGAGACCAACGCCTCCTGGTGCAAGAGCGAGGAGATCGCCGAGACGCGCTACGCCGAGATGATGGATGTCGGCGTCTCGGGCGTGCTCATCAGCGCGGACCCCTACCACCAACGCTTCGTGCCACCCGAGCGACGTGAACGCGCGTACCGATGGGCAGTGAAGATGATGGGGGAGGAGAACGTCGCTGCGGCGAACGTCTCCCTCGAACGCCTGCAGGAGTACCGTGAGATAGGCCGCGACCCAGAGCGCGTCGCCCAATACAGCCGCGAACACCCGCCGCGATTCGTCGGCAGAGCGGGTGAGGACCTGGCGTCAGCCTCGCCAGACCGGCCGCTAGCCGACCTGGCGGACGACGAGTTGTGGCACGGCGCCAACAAGACGCGCAATTGCCGGTCGGAGTTCGACGCCGACTCCATGTGGGAAATCCACATCGACCCGTACGGGAACATCCAGACGTGCTGTGGCATCGTCATCGGCGACGCCCACGAGAAGCCGCTGGTCGAGTGGATGCAGCGTGGGTTTCACACCGACGACGAACTCGTGCGCATGGCGTACGAGGAAGGCCCGTACGCCTACCTGCAACTTGCGCGGTCCCACGGATACGAGCCGCCCGGCGCCTACCCACAGAAGTGCGCGATGTGCTGGGAGACTCGCAAGTTCCTCCGGCCCCTCTACCCGAAGACGTTTGGCCCCGCCGAGATATACGACCCCGTCTGACCGCCGCGCGCGCGTCGGAGCGGGGATCGAGTCACCCCGGCTGTGTTCACCAGCAGTTGTCGCCGACCAACGTTGTGCAGCAGCGCGGCCCCGCCATGTCATGCTGAGCCGGAGGCGAAGCATCTCCTCCGTGGCAAGGACACCACATTCAGGGCGAGCGTCCCCTGCGACTCGGGCGTCCACATACCCCGAGATGCTTCGTCGCCTTCGGCTCTTCAGCATGACAACCTGGCCGAGCGGCCCGGCGTTGCGCTACCAACGCTCCGCGAACACACCCACCCACGCCTCCGAGCTTGCCGACTAGCCTCCGTGGCCCTACGATCCGGCCGTGGGACCACGCGGTCGGAGCCGCCACAATCGGAAAGGAGACGCCGCCATGAGCAGTGTGATGCGCGTGTGGCTGATGATGCTGGCGATGGGAACGGTCTTTACGTTCGCTGAGGTCGCGGCCTACGCCGCAGCCGGCGACGTGGGCGAGAAGGGCAAGCAACTCTACATCTGGCATCTCGACGAGGGCTCCGGCGCGGAGGTCGCCGAAGCTGGCGGCGACGGGCCGGTCGGGGAATTCGTCGGTGACGTGGAGTGGACCGATGGCGTGTCGGAGGGCGGCGTCGCGCTCGCGGGAGTCCAGGGCGATGCGCAGTACATCGAGTTCGCGGGAGACGACGATCTGGACATCACCGAGGAGCTCACCCTGGCGGCGTGGGTCAAGCTGGACGGCCTACCGGCGGCCGGCGACGCGAACAAAGGCACAATCTACTTCAAGAACACCTACTACCTCCAGATCGAGCCGCCGCAGGCTGGACTGGCGTACTACCTCTACGACACGGGCGCTCCGGGCTACCACATCTCAGGGGTGACGGTTCCAGCGGGAGAATGGACACACGTCGCCGTGGTCTGGGACGGCTCGACGATCCGCTTCTACGTCAACGGCGAGCAGGATCCTGACGAGATCGATCAGAAGGGGCCTGGACGCTCTACCCCTGCGAAGACGCTCCGCGTCGGTGGCGAGGACAACGCGTGCTGCCCGCGGTTCTTCGTGGGCTCCGTGGACGACCTGGCCATCGCGAACTACGCCCTCACCGAGGACGAGCTGGCCGGGCTGATGACGGAGGCGCTGTCCGTCGAACCGGGCGGCAAGCTGGCCACGCGATGGGCGACGCTCAAGCGCCCTTAACACGACGGATTCGAGCCTGGGAACGCGAACGCGCGGCGACCTGGCAGGCCGCCGCGCGTTTGCATAGGAGATCGGCGCGACTAGCGCGACTTGATGGCTCCCCACGTCGTGGCAGCCTTGCCGTTGGCGTCCACAGCTAGCGGGTCGGGCCCGCCCGCGTCGAAGACGAAGACATCGTCAAACGACGCGGTGGAGTGGCCAGCGCCCGTACCGGCTCCGCCGTTGAGACCAGCAAGTGATGTCGGCAGGCGCACGGCGCCGAAGTCGCCGTAGTTGCGCACACCGAGCCAGTCGGCGGGCTCGTCTGTTGCTGAGGGGTCGTGGTCGCCTTCCTCGGCGTCCCAGATCTTGCCGTAGAGTTCCCCAGCGTCGATATCGATGAACGCCTTCACCCAGTACCACTCGCCCACGGTTCCCTCGTAGCTCTCCTCCTGGTTCGCCCAACCACGCAGGTCGTTCAGGAACTCCATGTTCGTGGCCGTAAGGCGCTCGTGGATGAGCCACGTGTAGCCGCCGTAGTTGTCGCTTTCGTCGATCCACATGCCCACGCCTGCGCGGGAGCGGTCGTGGTCCTGCCAGTCATCAATGCGCACCTTAGCGACCACGCCGTAGTTGTCCGGCCAGCCATCGCCCTGAATGAGGGCATACGTCGGGTCGCCTGGCACGGGCTGGATCTGGCTCAGGGTTCCGTTCTCATGGACCCACTCTGGCGGCCCGGCGCCAGCGCCAGCCTGCCCGTGCTCGAATAGCCATATGTCGTCGAGGTTGGCGCCCTCGAAGTCATCATGGAAGAGGGTCGCGGAGGAGGCGGTTAGCGCCACCGCCGCGGCAAGTCCTAGCACGCTTGAGGCCGCCAGTATCTTCTCGTGTATCGTTGTGTCTCCACAATTTCGGTTGCCGTACTCGTTGCGAGTGTACCGTCCTGAGCCCAGAACCGACAACGCAGACGCGAAGACGGCCCGTGGCTCACGATGGAGGCACAGGCCGTCAGTCGCAGTCCGTACGTGTACCCGCGGCTACCGCTTCAGCGTCGCCCACGCGAGGGCTGCCTTCCCGCCCGCTTCTACGGGCAGGAATCCCTGTAGATCGGCGGGATTGTCGTAGAGGAACACGTTGTCGATCTCGTAGTTCTGGCCCTGGTTTGTGTGGATGCCGATCGTTCCCTCGGGGTGCAGTTCGTCCGTGTCGGTCCACCCACTAATGAACAGGCCGTCGAGGGAGCCCCGCTCCTTGACGTGCGCCTCGAAGTCGAAGCCCTCACCGAGCAGCCCGAGGGAGTACCAGACATCCGTTGTCACGGTGATGGGCAGTTCGGCGCGGTGCTCGGCGTATTCCTTCCACGTCCCGCGGTCGTCGCCTTCCCGGCGGTACCATCGCGCGCTGTTCTTCCGCCCGAACCCATTCGCGGGCGTGATGATGAGCTGGTAGAAGCGAAACTCGGTTGCGCGGACGAGGATCTCCATCTTGCTGGCCTGCGGCTCCGACTTGAGTCGGAAGTCGAGGCGTAGCCCGAAGTCCGTGAACACGGGCACGCCGTAGCCGAAGTCGTCCGCGCCGTTGCCGTCGCCCGCTTGCCTGTTGATGTTCAGCACGCCACCGTCGATGGACCAGGAGTCCTTCGGCGCCCACTTGTCGATGTCGAACTTGCCCTCGAAGTCGTCTTTCATGATGAGTTCCGCGCGCGCGGGCGTCTGCGCCAGCAGCGCCCAAGCGAGGCCGACCCCGGCGAGGGCCAGCGCCCATGCGGTGTTGCCGCGAGAGATATATCTGGTCTTCACTGATGGTACTCCTGACGCGTTCGGCGCCGCTCCGGCGCCGCCCATGGTCGCTTCAATTCTGCCCACGTAAGACCCAGCTTCCCTCGGGCGGCGACGGCCCTGGGGTCCGCCGGCGTGCCGGCGGCGATCTCGGCGGCTAGCGCGTGCGCTTCCGCCTCGCCGCCTAGGCCGAAGCCCACGTAGTAGGCGATGGAGTTGCTTTCCTTCTCATGCAGGTTCTTCGCCCGTCGCGCGTGGTCGAGACGGATGACGGCGTTGTTTGCTTGCCAGTCGCCGAAGCGAGCTTTCGCCTGGTCGTTCTCCGCGTACAGGCCGAGGAACGCGGTCTCCGTCCAGTACACCGCGTGAGGGTGCGGGTCGTTCGAGAGCGCGATGTCGCCTACGTGCGCCACATCGTCCCAGTCGACGCCCACCCCGGGCTCAAGCAGAGGGTCGTACCCAGTGATAGGCCAGGCGGCGTCTTCGGCGCCGTTGTCAAGCGTCACGGTAACTTCCAGCCTGAAGTAGGGAACGGCGTCCCATATTACGGCCACGACGCGGTACTCGAGCTCGCGGTCGTCGTGCGAAGTGATGCCCAGCAGCAGTGAGTCGGCGAGCTGCATGAGCACTTCCGTCTCTTCCTCATCACCCCAGTTGCGCCGCCCGCCGCGGTAGTCCAGATCGTGGAACAGCTTGCCACCGGACATCGCGTTCTTGGCGCCCTCAGTGACGGTGACGCCCGTGAGGCCCATGGGCCCGGCCTTGGCCCAGGTCATCTCGTACAGCGACGTCTTGACGGTCAGGTCCAGCGGCGTATCGGTTACTTTGATCGCCCAGGTCGTATTGCAGACCAGCGCGGAAACGAAGATGCACGCGGCCATGGACGCGCGCCTGGAGCTGCTGTGCTCACGCATGTCACGGGCCTAGCTTAGCATATGGGGTGGCCGGGTCGTCGATGGGTCGGCCAGGATGGATGAGGGCAGGTACCGCCATGGGTTTGCCGGTACCTGCCAGGTGTCGAACCGTGGAGCCGAAGCCTACTGATGCTTCAGGTTGCCCCACATGGTCGGAAGCTTGCCGCCAGCGTCCACCGACAGAGCGATGTGGCCAGTGTCTGTCAGCCAGTTCCGGACGAAATCGATGACGACCTCGCCGCGGTTGTCTTCGTCATCAGCGGGCAACGGCCAATCCTTCTGGATGATGCACGCCAGGACGGACCCGTTGGAGGCGTTCACAGCGACCGCAGGGTCGGCGTCGTTGGGACCGGAGTCGGCGAACGTCGTCACCTCCCAGTCGGTGCCATCGAACTGCTCGACGTGCCAGGGCCGCGCCGTCACGAAGTCCTCCAGCGATGGGAGGTACTTCTCACCGTCGGCGTTGACTTCCATGTTGTTCGAGCGGCTGCCGAAGGACAGGCCGGGAATATCGAGGATGTTCGCGGCGCCGGCCGCGCCGTTGTCGGCGCTACGAACGCCACCCTCGTAGCTCATGTAGCCGAACCAGTCGGCGATGTTGATGACGATGTTCCCACCGTCGAAGTACTCCTCAATCCTGGACCCATCCGGGTCGGCGTTCGGGAACTGGTACAGCCCGCTGGGCATGGTGCCGCAGGAGGTGATGAGGACGTCCTTCTCGCCGTCGTCGGTGTGATCGAGCGTCCACATGCCGAGGGGAGAGTCGTAGCCTACCTCGTCGCCGTCGCCGAATACGATGACGTCGTCGAACAGATCCGACAGACCATCGACCATTTCGGCCGTCTCACGCTCGACGGCGACCTCGGAGATCCAACCGGGGTTAGGCGGCCCGGCGTAGAACGCCAGATCCACCGCGTGGGCAGAGGTCGCCATGACCCCCAAGCCGATGACAACACCCAAACTCGCCTTCATCGCGCGTCCGATCATATCAGCTCTCCTCGTGCGTGCGCCGCCGTGGGAGATCCCACGCGCGGCATGCGCGGTTGGCACAGTATACCTCCACGCGGCTCTTCGCGCATACATAATCACACTAACGACGGTACGTCAAGCTTCGATACCTCTGTTGTCCCGCGGTGCGGAGTGCGCTTGGGCCCCGGCCCTATGAGGTTGCGTCCTACCCTCACGTGATGCATGTTCGCCGCATGATGTCGGCTGCACGCACCGAACACGCTACCGCGATCTACGCACCCGCGCGATTCGCGGTGGTTCTGTCTCTGGCGCTCACCGCATTGCACGTCGCAGCGGATGTCGGCGGCGAGCTACCGGCCGCACCGCTCAGGCTGGACGCCAGCGCGGCGCCGCAGTGGTTGACTGGCGCTTGGAGCTATCACCCGGGCGACGACCCGGCGTGGGCGAGGCCAGAATTAGACGACTCGGCGTGGATCACGACGCGCACCGCTTTCCGGCGCGGCTCGCCGCCCATCCCGCCGGGGTGGGAAGGCATCGGCTGGTTCCGCATGCGCGTCGTCGTGGACGCGGACACCCCGCAGCCCCTTGGCCTCCGCCTGTATCAGAGCGGAGCATCCGAGCTCTACGTCGACGGCCTTCGGACGCATGGGTACGGCTCCGTCGGGCTCGATTACGAGTCGGAACATGTCTACATGCAGACGAACGCGGACTGGGGAGTCGCGCCGCTGCCCATTCACCTGCCGCACGGCCCGCACGTGCTCGCCGTGCGTTACTCGAACCACTCCGCGTCGCGGCATCGGCACCTACAGCCCATCGGATTCTGGTTGCAGCTCGGCGACCTCAGCGCGATGGCGGCGGAGGCCCCCCGGCGCTCGCGTCTCATGTCCGCGTCTCAGGTCGGGTTTACGGTCGTCGGACTCGCGTTCGCCACGCTTCACCTGGCGCTGTTCCTGTTCTATCCGCGTGTCCGACAGAACCTGTACTTCGCGACGGTGACGGGCCTCGGCGCCGTCTTGACGTTCGTCGACTACCAGCACGACCACACGCCACACATCGGGACCCACATGGCGCTCTTCGGCGCCATCCGTGGGCTTGGGCTCCTGATGTCGTGCAGCGGTCTCCTCTTCATCTACTCGGTGTTCCAGCAACGCTTGCCGCGACGGTTCGTATGGTACGTCGCCGTGTGCGGCCTGAGTCTGATCCCTGCGTCTGTGGCGCCGGGCGCGACATTCAACTGGGTGAATGCGTTGCTCCTGTTGGGGCTGGTCGAATCGGTTCGCGTCGTCGTCCTGGCCGTGACGCGCCGGCAGCCGGGCGCGTGGATCGTGGGCGCCGGCTACGTCACGCTCGCGGCGACGGCTGGTTACGACGTGTTGCTGGATGTCGGGCTGTTCGGTGAGATCGCCGGCGTCAGCAACGCCTATCCCTACGGCGGGGTCGCCCTCCTGCTCTCGATGTCGGCGTACCTGGCGCGCCGCTTCGCCACGACAAACCACGAACTGCTCGCCCTGAATACCGACCTCGAGGGGCGCGTCACGCAACGTACCGAGGAGCTCGCGAAGGCCAACGAGGAGTTGGACACCCGCAACGAGTTTATACGCGGCGTGTTCGGACGGTACCTTACCGATGAGATCGTCGAGTCGCTGCTCGAGTCGCCGGAGAGCCTGAAGGTTGGCGGCGAGCGACGCACGGTGACGATCCTCATGGCGGACATTCGCGGGTCCACGCCTCTCACCGAGGAACTGCCCGCGGAGGACGTCATGCGCCTCCTCAACACGTTCCTCGCGCACATGACCGATGTCATAATGGACCACGGAGGTACGATCGACGAGTTCATAGGCGACGCCATTATGGTTCTGTTCGGCGCTCCGACCGCCACGCCAGACCACGCCGATCGCGCCGTGGCGTGCGCCATCGCGATGCAGAACCGGATGGCCACCGTCAACGATGAGAATGCCGCCGCCGGTCTGCCGGAGGTGCAGATGGGCGTCGGGGTCAACACGGGCGCGGTCGTCGTCGGCAACATAGGCTCGGCCCGTCGCGCGAAGTACGGAGTCGTGGGCATCGATGTCGTGTTGGCGGCGCGCATTCAGGCGCAGGCGGCCGCCGGGCAGATCCTCATCTCCGACGCGTCGCGCGAGGCGTGCGGAGCTCCCACGCGTGTGTCGGCGAGCCACGACACCCCCATGAAGGGAGTCACGAGACCCGTGACGCTCCACGACGTCGCAGGTATAGGCCAGCCTTACGACCTCCAGCTCAGCGAACTCAACGCATGAGCCCAACCGGGTCGCGGCGGTCAGGTCACGGGTGCGAGCGCTGTCCCGAGGCGGTCGTTAGCGGCGACCGATTCTGCGGCCACTGCGGCCGCGCGGCGCGTGTTGCGTGCGGGTACTGCGGGAACCCGGTGCCGTTCACGCGCTTCTGCGCGCGGTGCGGCCTCCTACTCCGCCGGTCGCTACTACTCGGGGAGTCGCGCGCCCGTCCCGTCGCGGATCCCGACCCCGCGGGCGCGTCCATAGTCAGTATCGAGCGCCTGCACGACGAAGCTGTCGAGGGGGCCGTCCAGCGCACCACGCCGCCGACGGAACTGACCGACAAGATACGCGCCGCTGGCGCCGACATCGTGGGAGAGCGGCGCAAGGTCGTCGTGCTGTTCAGCGACGTTTCTGGCTTCACGGCCATGTCCGAGAAGATGGACCCCGAGGAGGTACACGAGATCATGAACGAGTGCTTCACCGGGCTCGTCGACGTGATTTACCGGTACGAGGGGTACATCGACAAGTTCATCGGTGACTGCATCATGGCGCTGTTCGGCGCGCCGCTAGCTCACGAGGACGACGTCGCGCGCGCGCTGCTCGCGTCGCTCGACATGGAGGCGTGGCTCGCGGAATACAGCGAGAAGCTAGAGCGGCGTGTTGGCGTCGGCCTCGGCATGCACAGCGGCGTCAACTACGGGACCGTCGTCGCTGGCGGCCTCGGTTCCGATCTGCGCATGGACTACACCGTTATCGGCGACACGGTCAACGTCGCGAGCCGGCTGGAGAGCGCCGCCAAGCGCGGCGAGACGTTCGTCAGCGAGACCGTGCACGCCGTCGGCCGCCGGCAGTTTGAGTTCCGTGAGGTCGAGCCACTCACCCTCAAGGGCAAGGAGCGACCCGTGCCGGCGTTCGCTCTCGTCGCCGCGCGCGACGATCCTGAGCCCGTGCGAGGGGTCGACGAATTCGAGCGCGTTCTCGTCGGCAGGGACGTCGAGGCCGCCCAACTGCAAGACGCGGGATTGGAGGCTCTGGCCGGCAGAGGCCGCGTCGTCTCCATCGTCGGCGAGCCGGGCGTCGGCAAGTCGCGTCTGGTGTCCGAGTTCATACACGACCTGCCCGAGGGCCGCGCGCGACATCTTCGTGGCGCCTGCCTGTCGTACACGACCCGCGCGCCGTACTACCTGTTCCAGGAGCTGTTCAGGACGTGGACAGGCGCCGGGCCGCTGGACGAGTCCGACGTGGTGGCGGCCGAGCTGCGCGCCGCCGTCGACGGCGTGGGCGGCCTCCGCGAGTGGGAGCCGTACCTGCGGGCATTCATGTCGCCCGCTGATCCCGCCGCGACGGAGCCGGTCGCGAACGTCGATCCGCAGACCCGACAGCGGCTGACAGACCGCGCCATCGTGGAGACAGTGCGCGCCCTCGCCCAACAGGCTCCCCTGATTCTCACGTGTGACGACCTGCATTGGATAGACGAGGCGTCCGAGCGCGTGCTTGGGTTGCTCGTCGAGCAGGTCGGCGACACGCCCGCCCTCATCCTCGCGATCTACCGGCAGGAATTCGACCCCGACTGGCCCGCCGCGCCATGGACACGGTTGCCGCTCAGCGCGACGGGTCCGCGGGGGAGCTGGTGTCCGCGCTGTTGGGCGGGGTCGAGTTGCCGGAGGGCTTCGTCGAGATCGTCTGCCGCAAGTCCAGCGGCAACCCGTACTTCATCGAGGAGGTGTTGCGGTCCTTCTCGGACACCGGCGTGATAGCCCGCCGCGACGCGGCGTGGAGTGTCGAGCGGCCACCAGACGCGGCGGACGTGCCCGACGCGTTGCAGGCTGTCATCATGGGGCGTCTCGACAGCACGCCTGACACGTGTCGCCGAGTCATGCAGGTCGCGAGCGTCATCGGGCCGGAATTCGGGAGCGACATGCTGGCGGACCTTGGCCACCCGCTTGCAGAGACGACGGCGGACCTGGAGTACCTCGCCTCGCTGGGATTGCTCGCCGAGACGGAATCGATGCCCGAGCAGCGGCACGCCTTCCGCCAGGAGTTCGTGCGCGACGTCTGTTACGAAACGCTGCTCCGCAGCGCGCGGCGGGAGCTCCACGGAAAGGTCGCGGATGCGCTGATTCGGCTGTCGGGCGGCAGCGCCTCGCCCGCGCTCCTGCTCGACCACTCCGTGAGAGCGAGTCGTTGGACCGACGCGGTGGGCTTCGCGCTGCGCAGCGCGGCGGAGGCGCGCGATGTCTATGCGAACCACGCCGCCGCCGCGTACTACGAGCAGGCCACCGAGCTAGCCGACACCGCCCACGACGACGACACGACGTGCGACACCACAAGGGAGCGGATCGCCGCCCAGGAGGGCCTCGGGGCAGTGCGTTCCCTCATGGGCGAGTACAACGCGTCCATGGCCGCGTACGGCGCCATGCTCGAGGCCGTGGGCGAGTTGGGTGAGTCGGCGCCCGACGAGGCGCGGGTGCGACGCGCCGAGGCCCAGCGGTCGGTCGCCAACGTCCACGTACGGCGCGGCGAATACGACGACGCCCTCGCGCGCCTCTCGGAGTGCCTGACCGTGCTCGATGGCGAGACCGCCGACGATGCGACGCGCGAGCGCAGCAACGCGCTCGGACGGATGGCCTTCGTGCACTACCAGCGCGGGGAATACGACCTGACGCGGGAGTTCTCCCAGCGCAGCCAGGTGGATGCGGATAGGGTCGGCGCGGCTCCCGAAGCCGCCTTCGCCAACCTGGTGTGGGGCTTGGCGTCCTACCGCCAGGGAGATCCGGCGGACGCCCGCGCCCGCTTCGACGCGTGCCTCCAAACCCGGGATCGCATCGGCGACACGAATGGCGTCGCGGCGGTCCTACAGAACCTCGCGAACCTCTGCGTGGATCAGAACGACTGGGCCGAGGCCGAGGCGCACTTCACGCGCTGCCTGGAGATCCGCCGGAAGGTAGGCGATGTCGCGGGAGCCGCGAGCGCGCTCAACGGCCTGGGCAACATCAGCTTGGGGCGAGCCGACTACGACCAGGCAGCCGACATCTTCCGCGAGTGTCTGGAGATCTTCGAGGGCATTGGCGCGGAGTTCGGAATCGCTGTCGCGACGCTGAATCTCGGGCAGATCGAGACCGAGCGCGGCAGCCTCAGCGCTGCGCTGGAGTACTTGGAGCGCGCGCGCGAAGCGGCGGGGCCGCTCAAGGCCCGCGACCTCCTCGCCGACATCACCGCCGCCGAGGCGCGCGCCCACGTCGAGTTGGGGGACTGGGTCGCCGCGGCCGCAGTCGCCGACGATGCACTCGCGGCAGCGCGCGAGATAGCGAATCCCGGCATTGAGGCGAAGGCGTTGTGGGCGCGAGCGGCTGTGACGCTCGCCGTGGGTGACGGTTCCGCCGCCCGCGAGCAGTTCGGCAAGGGCGTCGAAGCCGCGAGGTCCGCGGACGTGAAGCGGTGGGAGGCGCGGGCGTTGCTCGGGCGCGCGGTAGCCGCGGACGCGGCCGGCGACGTGGCCGCCTCGCTAGAAGATCTCGCCTCGGCTGAGGACGCATTCGGCGACCACACGCCGGAAAGCGATCTTGACCGCATCCGCGCGCTGCGGACGCGGCTATCGGAGTAGGCCTCTACTCGACGGTCGAGATGTTGTAGCCGACGCCTATCTTGAATTCCGCGCTCTCACCCAGGCCGTCCGAGCCCATGGCGAACCCAATGCGCGCAAGACGGTGCGGCGTAAACACGATGCCGACGAACCCAGGCAGGGAGTCGGGGTGGTCGGAGATCATGCGGTACCGTCCCTCGGCCGTGATCTTCACATACGAACCCAGCGCCAGATCGAAGCCGGCGAATGGCGCCTGCCTGACGACCGGACGCGCAGGATCGAAGAACTGCTGCTGGTAGTATGTCGGCGGGATCTCCGGGTCGCGGGGCTTGTACGGGTGCCACTTGGTGTTAACGCCATTTAGCCAGGTAGCTCGCATCGCGCCCGCGTGAACGTGGCCGGCAACGCTCTCGTTCACAGAGAAGGACTTAGTGGCGGAGAGCGACACCGCCTCGGTGCGCCAGTGGTTGTTGGGGATGTAAACGCCGCTGATGGCAATGGCCGGCCCGCGGCGGGTCTCTTCGCTGAGGCGCAGCTTCGCGAACGGCCCCCACGACGGCGCGTGCGTCACGTCGCGCATCACGATGTTGGTCATGCCGACCTGCAGCCTATCGGAGGCCGCGTACGCGACAGTGCTTGACACTATGAGATGCTCGTGCGGCACGGGCACAGCCCACATGTCCTGGAGGCCCGCCATGGCGCCGAACTCCACGGAACCTGCCTTGGGTGTCAGCGCGGAAGGGATCAGGAAGAGGCCACCGGGGCCGTATGCTGACTGAGCGCTCAGCCGAAACGGCGCGCACAGGAACAGGGCGGCGAGGAGGGTGCGACGGACGGCGGTCATAGTCTGCGTCCTAGGGTCTGATGCGTGACGGGCGACGGGACGGGCCTCGGTAGTCCATTCTACCGCATGGCGGGAGCAGGCGTGCCACCCGCGAGCGGCTCGTCGGAAACACGAGGCAAGGTAGGGCGGCGCTCGGACGTCTCGGGCCCGCGGCCGTACGCACGCATATCCGGTGGCCTCGCTACCACCGGATGTGCGCTCAGCGAAAGAGCTGCGGACGTTCTGCTCAGAGACGTTGCCGCGCGCGTGCGCGGAGGTTTTCCCGTCGAGGCGCCGGAACCGGAGCTGGGTTTTCCCAAAGCCCAGCATCGGCGACGTACGTTGCTGCGCTCCTCGGCTTCGATCAGCGCGGCTGACCGAGGTGGAGCCACTTCCCACAGACTACAGGAAAAAGAGGCATTCCCGCCGGACGCCCGCCTATCACAAGGATAAACCCGGGTCACTACGGGAGGAATCCCGGGGGCTGCCCCCGGCGGAAATGCGCTTATCCCGTCATGCCACCACATAAGCACGACGCGTGCCAAGGCAGGTCGGGGGCCGAGGTGTCCACCCATGCGCCTGCGGTCTTGGTGGGACAGCGGGTCTACGCAGGCCGCCCGGACGTTGACGCGCGGGTCCACCTGCCAGGCGGGGCCGGCGCGATATGCACCGCCCGTCATTGCAGACTGCGACTCGATTACGGGGCCGTCGCATTCCGCGACGGGCAGGCGCGCGCCAGGCGTCCACGCCACATCTGGCGCTACCGGCGTACGCGAGAGCGGGCAGCGGCCGTCGTGGCGGCTGCCCGCTATGCGCGTGGGCGAGTCGATTCAGGCCGTCTGGCGCGCGGCTATCGCGTTGCGCTCACGTCGAGGCAGACCAACTCCTCCTGATTCCGCAGGTAGAGCTTGCCGTGCGCGACCGTGGGTGGAGTCCAACAGCGACCGTGGAGCATCTGCACCTTGGCCAGCTCACGGTACTTGTCGGGGGTCGCCTCCACCAGGGCGAGCGCGCCTTCCTCGCCAAGGACGATGAGCCGGTCGCCAACGCGCACGAGAGAGCCCTTGCCCAAGTCTCTCGGGTGGCTCCACTTCTCGTCGCCGGTCGCGGCCTCAATGCACTTGAGGTTCGCGTTGTCGAACCCGTACAGGTAGCCGTCGAGCAGCACGGACGAGTTGAAGTGGTTCCGCATGACGCGTGTGGCCCACACCTTCTCGACCGACATGTCGGCCCCCTGGCCGGACATCCGCACGACCGCCGAGCCCTTGTCGTAGGACGCAGACACGAACACGAGGTCGTCCGGTACGAACAGGGGCGTGGCGATGTTGATGCCCTCGGGCCAGTCGTAGCTCCACAATACCTCGCCGTCCGCGGGCGCGACGGAGGTGAGCGCGCCAGGCGTGAGGAACAGAACCTGGCGCGTGCCGTTGTAGGTCACGGCGACCGGGGACGAATACGCCGCGTCTCCGGCGCCCGTCGTCCACGCGATGTCGCCGGACTCCTTGTCGAACGCCACCAGCGCGCCGGACTCCTTGCCACCTGCTTCGACCATGACGAGGTCGCCCTCGACCAGGGCCGAGCCAGAGAAACCCCATCCAGGTCTGTTGCTCCCGAACTCCTCGACGAAGTCACGGCTCCAGATAGTGTCTCCCGTCTCGGCGTCCAGAGTGCGCAGCACGCCGACCCCGGATAGCACGTACACCTTGCCTTCGTGCACGGTTGGCGTCGAGCGGGGGCCGCTGCCACGGTCGTTGTCGAACCGTGGACCGGTCTTCTCTCGCCAGATCTCGGACCCGTCGGCAACGTCCAGGCACACGGCGAATTCCTCGTCGTCCGTGGCGATCATGGTATAGAGCCGCGACCCGACGACAGAGACGGCGGAATAGGCGATGCCCATGGGCTGGCGCCACACGACCGGCGGGCCGCTGGCGGGCCACTCCCTCGCGATGCCCTCCTCATGTGACACGCCGTCACGGTTGGGGCCGCGCCACTGCGGCCAGTCGCCGGCGCCGTGCTGATCGGCTAAGGCGTGCGCGATTGGCATGCATAGGGCAGCGGCGAGAGCGCCGGTGAAGAGGGCAGCGCGCAAGCGGTCGGTGATAGCGGTCAGCATCGGCAATGTGTCCCTGAGTCGACGGTGGCGGCGCTTCACGGCGCGCGGGTCGTCCTGTGCCGCTGTCACACGGCGTTCGCGCGTATTGGGCGTGCGGCTCAATTCTCGCGTATCGGTCGGCGGGTGGCAAACGGCGCGCGAC
This sequence comes from uncultured bacterium, assembly GCA_964473525.1. Taxonomy (GTDB): domain Bacteria; phylum Poribacteria; class WGA-4E. The sequence goes on along the minus strand of CAYYPK010000001.1, from coordinate 293,861 downwards.
ACGCCGCGACAGAAGCTGTAACTGCACGCCCACGGCAGCGGCCCTCCGAGCGACTCGAGAGCGCACGACGCGCTCCGGGGCGGTGTCGGGCCGCGGAGTCGTGATGTGGCGCCGCAGATGTCGCTAGCAATCGGTCTTGAGTTCGGCCCATGCCGCGGCCAGCTTCCCGCGCGCCTCGACATCCTGCGTCTCGATGAGTCGCGCGGCGTAGAGCATGAGGTTCTCCATCAGCGGCAGGTTTGTCGCCACATTGCCACCGTCCTCGTTCTCGATCCCGGTGACGATGTGCGTGCCCTGACCGTGGTCATACAGCGACACGCTGATGTCGGCGCCGTGCCGCCCAGGGCCTCCCGAGCGGAGGCCACGCGTACGGCTGGCGGCTTGCCGAAGCAACGTAAATGCAACGCGCGTGCGCCGCGAGTGTCGGACGCCCCGCCGTGTTCTGTCCCAAGTACGCCAGGAGGCAGCGCACGGCGCCAACGCGCGGCCGTGGTGTGTACGCTACGGCGTGGCCGTGCATCGCATGCGTCGAGCGGCGGCTGGTGCGGCCCTCCGGGCCAGGCGTTACACTGTCGCGGATGCGCGCCCTCACGCCAACGAGGAAGGGGCACTCCCATGCCGGCGCCGGAACTGACAGGCAAGGTAAGCGACCATCTCAAGATCGGCGTCGCTGCTGCGGGTCGCGGCGATCTGGAGGCCGTTACATGGCTGCTGGAGCGAGAGCCGGAGTGGCTCACGCGGATTGGATCCCATGGACGCACGATGCTGTGGGAGGCAGCATATCGCGGCAAGCTGGCAGTGGTGCGCTATCTGGCGGACGCCGGCGCCGACATCGACGCATTGGGATGTCACAACACGCCGTTGCGAGTGGAGGTCAGCCCGTACTGCGCCGCGCGGGTGAAGCGCCATCGCGATGTGGCAGAACACCTACTGGGCATAGGCGCGGTGTACGACATCCACGCCGCGGCGTATCTGGGAGACGTTGACGCGATCGACGGCTTCCTGGTGGACGACCCGTCGCTCTTGGAGCGAGGCGCGCCGCAGGCGGCGGCGGTCGGCAGAGATGGCGCCAGGCTTGTGATGGATTACGTGCCCACGCCGTGGGCGACGCCGCTGCTGTATGCGGTGTGTGGGCGGCAGCCAGCCGCAATGCAGCGCCTCCTCGCGCTTGGGGCCGACGTCCGGGCGCACGCCGACACACTCATGGATCGCGCGTCGAAGGACGCGAGCGTGCTGCGGATCCTGCTAGACGAAGGCTGTGACCCGTCCGCTCTGCCGCCGCCGCGCGACCCGACTAGTGAAGTAGGCCGGCTCCTGGTGAGTTATGGCGCGTTAGCTGACATCGACCACGGCGCGCCTCTGGTACGGCTGTGCCGCGGCGACCGTGGCGGCGACCCGGACGAGGTGCTGGCACTGATTCAGCGGGGCGCCGACCTCTCGCTAGCGGACTACAAGGGCAGGACGGCCCTCCACAATGCGAGCCGTGGCGGCCTACTGCCAGCCATGCGCTTGCTCCTGGAGCATGGGGCGGCAGTGGACGCCAGGGACCACTCGGGGGAGACGCCGCTGATGCACGCGATCCGCGCGTCTGTCCGCAGAACTGACAGGAAGGTCGCCGCCGTCGCGCAACTCCTCGATCACCACGCCGACCCATACGCGACCAATGACGCGGGGGCAAGCGCCATCTCCATCGCCAGACGCTCGCGGCGACCCGAGAAGGCGGATATACTGGGCTTGCTGGAGGACGCATCCGCGAAGGGCGTCGCCGCCTCGTCAGGCGCGCCTGTGTGACAGACCGCGACACCGAGGACACGCCGTGCGACGCCTATATCCCCTGTCTATCGGCGTCGTTGTCCTCGCCGTGACTGCCGCTGTCGCGCTGGAGACGGACTACGATCTTGCCAAGACCGCGCTCCTCGCGGTGAAGCGCATGGCGGCGCCCCCAAAGACCTTCGAGGACACGTTCGGCCTGCGCGGCCTTGAGTACATCGACGGGGTCGTCGTAGAGGGCCTCAGCGACGACCTGCGAGCCGCCGGCCTGGCATCCGCCGCCATGCGTGAGGTCGTGCAAGCGCGGCTGCGCGAGGGCGGCTGGGGCGTCACGGGTGTTCCGACGATACCCAAGGAGCACGTCTACACGCGCATCAGTGGCGTGGAGTTGCGCACTGGCGAAGGGGAACGCTACGGCTGGTACGCAGTGGCCGTTGAGCTTTCGCTTAGGCAGCCTGCGTATCTGGAGCGCCTGACCGACGACACGGCCCTTAGCACATGGGCGACGACCTGGGACACGACCGCGCTGGTCTTCTCACCACGGTCGGACCTTCGCGATGACATCGCTTCGGAGCTGACGCGACAGGCGGGCAAACTCCTCGACGACTGGCGTCTTGCCAACGCCGACGAATAGATCGGCGCCAGGCCCGCTCGACGATCCGGCCGCGGCAATGTAGTCTGACGCTGCAACGGCCCCCATGCAGTACGACCCGACGGGCGCGCCTCGGCCCGCCCCAGCCGACGGAGATGTACGTGTCCCACGCAAAGCTCGCCGCTCTGGCAATCGCTGTCGCCGTGACGTGCCTCCCGACGCCGTGGGCCTCCGCCGAGGACTACGGCTCCCCGCCCTGGGCGCCCGCTGGCTACTACGCACATCCCGCCATCGCGGAGAGCAGCGGGTTCCAGACGAGCGCGGAGCACGACGGCGTCTACTGGACACTCAACGACTCGGGCAATCCAGCGGCGCTGTACGCCGTGCGCGATGACGGGTCATTGGCCGCCGAAGTCGCCGTCGCGGGCGCCGAGAACTACGACTGGGAGGCGCTTGCGGCGGACAGCGAGGGCCACCTATGGATCGGTGAGATCGGCAACAACAGCCGGCAGCGGGAAGATCTGGCGCTCTTCGTCGTACCCGAGCCTGACCCGGCGACTGACACCGATGTCGCCGTCACCGCGACCTACCCCTATCGGTACCCGAACGAGAACGTCGACGCCGAGGGCCTGTTCCTCGTAGGCGGCGTGCCGCACATCGTCTCCAAGGAAGCGAGCCGCGCCGTGCTGTACAGATTCCCCGAACTGCGCGAGGGCGAGCAGGTCGTGCTCCAAGCGGTGGGAGAGTTGCCGGGAGCGCGCCTTGTGACCGGGGCGGACATATCGCCAGGACGCCGTAGGCTCGTGGTCTGCACGTACGACGCGTTCTGGGTGTACAAGGTTGAGGATCCCTCGGACGACCTGACGCCGTTCACGCAGGCGGAGCCGATCGCCCTGGCGAATGCGTTCGGGCCAGAGGCCGTTGGGTTCGACGGACACGACCTGTTGCTGTCGAGCGAGTCGCGGAACCTGTATCGTGTGCCGCAGTGGTGGTACGAGCGTAGGCTGGAGTTCCCGCCGTCAGACCTGGCAGCAATCAGCGAACTCAGTGACACGGCCAAGGGGCGACACGGCGCCCTCCGCGTCGAGAGCTACCGGGACGCCGGCGCCCCCATCGACGGGGCGCACCTGGCGATGACTAGTCTGGCTCCCGCGGAGCTGGCGCTGAGTTCGGACATGGACGCGCGCGGCGGCTCCATCACACTGCCGTTCACGGTCCCTCGCGTTGACGCCTACAGCATCGAGGTCGCCCTGACGCGCGGGCCAGAATACGGACTCGTGACAGGCTCCGTGGACGGCGAGGCTGTGGCCGGCGAATACGACGCCGCAGCCGACGATGTGCTGCCGGGCGCCACGGCGAGGTTTGGCCCCGTTTCGCTCTCGGCCGGCTCTCACGACGTGCGGATACTTACCACGCCGAGCGCAAAGCTGGGCGTGGGAGGCATGCGCGCGGTGTCAGGGGCCGCTTTCGCCCGCGAATACCGCGTGCTTGGCCCGTTCGCGCGCGACACGTGGGAGCACATCGACACGCCGTTAGACCCAGAGCGCGACATGGACGGTCGCTTCATCGGCATGGGCGGCGAACCGATCGCCTGGCGCGACGCGACCGCTGACGAAGCCGGCCATCTCGACCTGAACGCCAGCATCGCGAATCTCACGCAGGAGAATGCGGTCGGCTACGCTCTGACGTTTGTCCACTCGAACGCCGACCGCGAGGCGACGGCGCTCATCGGGAGCGATGACCAGGTTGCCGTGTGGGTCAACGGCGAGGAGATACACCGCCACAACGCCTTCCGGGGAGCTACCCCAGACAGCGACACGGCGCCGTGCCACCTACGCAAAGGCTGGAACACCGTCCTCGCCAAGATCGGGCAGAACGGCGGCGGCTGGGCTCTGTACCTGCGGTTCACCGACCCGGACGATGGCCTGCACTACGGCCGAGTACCGCTACCGTAGAGCGGAAGAGGCCGCTACTCCTTCGGCCGCGCGTACACCTCGATCTCGCGGATGAGCGCCGTCTTGTACGCGTTCACATCGCGCATTTCGATGGTCGTGCGATTGCCGGCGAGCGCCTTGCCCACGACTTTCGGCGTGACCTCCGCCGACCTGACGTGAAGGTAGAACTCCTCGACCTCGGCGCCTACCTTGGCGCGCACGGGACTGCGACGTATGCCCTTGCCGGTCCACGTCAGTCGACGGCGACCGTCGGGATGCGGCACGTAGATGGACAGCCCCGCCAGCCGCTCGGTGTGCACGTCCACGTGCCGGACAAACCGCCTTTCGGGTAGCTGGATGGTCACCATGTTGTACATGGCCTGCCCGCTGTCACCCACGCGGAAGCGGATCTCACCGGTCGTCGTCATGTCCCCGTCGGTGAGTTCGTGGACCGAGGACGTCACATCGATGAGGTCGGTGACGGGCTCTTCGAACGCCTCGCTGACCGCCTGCTGCACGGCCGCGCAACCGCCCACCGTGAGCAGTCCGACGCACGACGCGAGGCCCAGCCACATCGCTTGTTGGAGGGTGTGTCGGGCACTGCGTGGCACTGTTGCTACCCCCTGGCCCGCGCATCTGGGCCGTGGACGTCAGGACGAGGTCGTCGCTGGCAAGTCGGCGCCAACGGCGACCTCATTGTGCTGACCCACGGCCGATTGGGCAAGCGGCGTGCGACCTACTGGACGGGCAACGGCTCCCCTAGCAGCGCGGGGATCATCCAGTCCAGGTCGTTGCGCGGGTTGGTGGAATACAGTGTCCCGTCGGTGTCGATGAGGAACTGCGCCGGCACATGGCGGATCCCCCACGTCAGCGAGAAGGCGCTCTCCTGCCCATCGCCTTCCAGCCACTGCGGTCACGTGACGCCATGGTCCGCGCAGTAATCGCGCATGGCGTCGGGGTCATTGTCGAGGCAAACACCCAGGAACGCGATGCGATCGGCGCCGTAGTCGTCGCGCAGCCTGTGCAGCGCCTTATGCTCGTTCTTGGCGTTGGGATGCGACGGCGTCCAGAACGACAGAACTACCGGCCTGCCCCGATAGGCGCCGAGGTCTACGTCGTCTCCAGACAGGGCGTCCGTGAAGGCCAACTCGAACGGCTGGTGGAGCTCGTCCGCTTGGCGGACCTTGCCTGGAGCCCATCTGGCCTGAGGAGAGTCAGGGTAGCGACTGGCCAGGTCAGTCCAGAGCTTCCTGGCTTCCACGGGGTCGTCCGCGCGCTGGTCGGCCTGCTGCGCCAGGAGGCGAGGCATCCGCTGGTCGTCCGCGTGATGCTCCAGGCACTCCGCCATGGCGCGCCGTATCTCTGCGTTCCGGCCCCGCCGCCACTTCTCGCGATCCCTGTCGTGGTTCACTGTGTGGTGCATCAGCAGGTGGAGGAGCGCGAACCGAGCCGACTCGAGTAGGAGCGGCGGCGAATCCACGGCGAGGGCGGCGTCCATCTCCTCCTGCTGACGGCCAAGTTCCTCCAGTCCCTGATGGCGTCGGTCCAGCCGCCTGTACAGTTCCCACCGTTCTGGCAGCAGACGCGTCAACCCCTCGTGCGACGGATGGGACACGTACAGCTCCCGTATCAGCTGCGTCCTCTGGCGCGCCCAGGCACATCCCTGCTCCCGGTGTTCCGCCTGGTACCTCTTGTCGTCAGCGCGCGTCTCGTCGGAGCTCGGCTCTTGCAGCGCCTCGAGGTCGCGCAGTATCCCGCTGGCTGGCCGACGCTGTCCCTCGCGGATCTGCGTCTGGAGGTCGGCCTCCGACAAGGGCTTGGCGGCGCCGGCGTCCTCGGCAGACCGGGCGTCGGACGCAAGCTCAGGGCGAGCAGTCGTCCCCTCCAGTGCCCCCTCAGCCTTCGGCGCGGGTATTGCCAGCAAGTTGAGCAGGAACCGAGCGTTGTCCTCGTGCATGTCCGCCCAACTCGCCCATAGCGACTGGCCGAGCGCAACGACCTCGCCACGACCTCGATGCACCGCCACGAACCCGTCGCCGCCGTAGAAGGGAGGCGGCGCGAGCGCCAGCAGATCGGCTCTGTCTGCATCCGTGACGCGGATCGGCGACGGCCGGTGGAACACGAGCGTGCCTATCCCCTGCCGTAGTGCGTCGTCGCGCTTCAGCAGATTGATGTCCCCAACGCCGTGGAGCGCGATCCGCTTGTCTTCCTCGCTGGCGCCTGGGACATGCCTCGGCTCGCAGCTCTCCATGTGCATGCCGTGTCGGTCAAGGATGAGATTGCCGGCGTCGACCGAGTCGCGCATGTACGCGTTTGCTGCGACTACGAGCCGGCCGCCCACCTCAACGAAGCTGCATAGGCGGACCACTTCGTCGGGCGCCGCGCTGATGAGCGGCAAGCCGCTGAGCAACACAACGTCGTATTCCGACAGCGCCTGCGGCAGCTCGTGCGCGTAGTGAATATCCACGTCCGCGGCGGTCACGACGCTGCGGAAGGCGGTCAGGTCGGACGGCCCGCCGTGCGAGAAGGCAACGTATGGCGAGACGACGACCAGCACGCGCTGTCGCCGGCCCACCCGAGGGAGGACGGTGAGCTCGACGGGCACGTCCGTCACTCCGAGGCTCGTGCGAACGCGGACACGATCGGCGCGCGCGCCAACGGCGTCCGTCGCAATGCGGATCCTGCAGACGACGGCGGACCAGGCCTCGCCTCTCTGCCCGCCCTGCCGCGCCTGCGTATCGACAGACAGCACCTCAACGAAGTCCGGAGCATCCACGTGCCCGTCGACGTCCGGCGTCGCGACGTTCACGATATGCGCGAAGCCAGCTTCGACCAGAGCGCCTTCGTACACGGGGCCGAGCAGCAGGGCTTCGGGGCTGGTGCGCGACCTGGCGGGCGTGCTCCGCGCGGGCATGGAGCCCCTCTCTGGCTCACCGGGCGCCCGCGCGACATGCAACGCTAGCCCATGCCAGTTGTCGAATCCGTACTCCCGGGCGATGACGAGTTGGGCGTCCAGCAGCGAGAACTTCGCGGCGATCACGTCGTCGTCCGACCAACTAGGGCGCGTGTAGACGTGCTCCCGCAGGCGTGGCACGCACGCGGCGTCACCAGAGCGGTGCGAGCGGACGAGTTCCTTCGCCTGCTTCTTGAGCTGCTCGATGTCGGGACGGTCGGGAAGGGTACGACGCGGGGACATACTACACCCCTTTCAGCGCGCCTGTTGACCACGTGGACAGGCAGAAAGGAGTGTCGAAAAGACACGTCACGGGCGCTCGCTATCGCGCGCGCTCGGAGGTGGGCGCAGCCCTTTCGCAGTCTTGCTGGCTCCCTCGGTGAGCCGGTGTTGTTATACGATGGAGGAGCGCAGGTGTCAATGTGACGCTCGCTGGCGGACGCATGAGGGGGAGTCGCGTGGAGCAGTACGACGCGATCGTGATCGGCACGGGACAGGCGGGCAAGCCGTTGGCGCGGGATCTGTCAGAGGCTGGGTGGAAGGTTGCCATCGTCGAGCGTGGCGCCGTTGGCGGGACGTGCGTCAACGTGGGCTGCACGCCAACCAAGACGATGGTCGCTAGCGCCCGCGTCGCACATCTCGCGCGACGCGCGGGCGACTACGGCGTGGACACCGGCGATGTGCGCGTTGATCTAGAACGGGTGCGACAGCGCAAGCGGGACATCGTCGAGGACTTCAGCGGCGGAAGTCAGCGCCAACTGGAGAGAACGGAGAATCTCGACCTCATCTTCGGCGAGGCGAGATTCACGGCCAGCGATGCCGTCGCCGTGCATGCTCACGGCGGATCGACGCGCGATCTCCAGGCCTCGCGCATCTTCATCAACGCCGGCTGTCGTCCCGCCGTCCCGCCCATACCAGGACTGGCCGAAACGCCACACCTCAACTCCACAACGATCATGGACCTAGTTGAGCTGCCCGACCGTCTGCTCGTGCTGGGTGGCGGCTACATCGGTCTGGAGTTCGCGCAGATGTTCCGGCGCTTCGGCAGCGAGGTGACGCTGATCCACCGAGGCGCGCAACTGCTGAGCCGCGAGGACGCCGACGTGGGCGAAGGTGTCGCCGAGGCCCTGCGGGACGAGGGCGTGGCAGTCATCCTGAACGCCTCGGTCGCGAGTGTCCGGCGGGCTACAGGCGCGGGAGCCGAGGCCGCTTACACGACGCCCGACGGCGACGGCGTCGCGCGGGGTTCCCATCTGCTCAGCGCCGTCGGTAGGACGCCCAACTCAGACGGGTTAGACCTCCCTGCCGCTGGCGTTGAGTCAGACGGGCGAGGGTACATCCCCGTCAACGAACGCCTGGAGACGAACACGCCAGGCATCTGGGCGTTGGGCGACATCAACGGCGGCCCGGCGTTCACGCACATCGCCTACGACGACTACCGTATCGTGCGCGAGAACCTGCTCGGAGACGGGAACGCCACGACAGCGGGGAGACACGTCCCGTACACGGTCTACATCGACCCGCAGCTCGCCCGCGTAGGACTCAGCGAGAGGGACGCGGCTGCGCAAGGTCGAGACGTACGGGTGGCCAAGCTCCCAATGGACTACGTCGCGCGCGCCATCGAGATGGACGAGGACAAGGGGTTCATCAAGGCGCTCGTTGACCCGGACACGGAGCGCATTCTGGGCGCCGCCGTCCTGGGCGTCGAGGGCGGCGAGATCATGTCCATGCTCCAACTCGCGATGATGGGCGACCTTCCGTACACCGCGCTGCGCGATGGCGTGTTCGCGCATCCGACGCTCGCCGAATCGCTCAACAACCTGTTCGCGTCGTTCCGGGACTGACGCGGGCGCCGGGCGGAGTCAAAGGCTGACGCTGACGGCCGTCCTCGTGCGAGTGTCCGTCTTGTTGATACCTGCGGGCGGCGTGCTGTCGTGCGTCACCGTGAGACTCAGCCTTAGGGAGACGCGCGCGCTAACCGGCGCGGTCACTGACGTCTCACTGAGCGCCCGCCAGTCTTCCAAGGCGTTCAGGCGCGGCTGGACGAAGCTAGTGTGTGAGAGAGTCACGCCCTTCGACGGCGTCCACTGGAGCGACGCGTAGCTGGATAGCCTCTGGAACGAGCTCTTGGCGCCGGCGTCGGGTTCGGGGCCGTCTCGGAGGCGTTCGCGCTCAGGCATGTACGCGACGCCCAACGCGAGAAGGCCGGCGTCCTCAAGGCGTCGTTCCGCCCGCAGGCCCATGCCTAGCAGGCCGCGCAGGGCGAGGCGCCGGAACTCGTTCGTCTCGCGTTGCGCGAACGCCTCCGCGTGCAGCCATGGAGCCAGGCGCCCTCGGTATCGGAGGTGCTGGAACTGGTGAGAAGCGAAGCGTTCGCCGGCCCTTTCGCCCGTCTCGCCCTCCGCAATCAGAATCGCCGTGTGGCGCCCGCGACGGTACGCCAGGCGCGCCCCTCCGCTCAGGAGCTGCAGGTCGGTGGCCCCGGTCCGCCAGTCGACCCCCACCTGGCCGGAAGCGGAGACACCATCGGCGTCCCTGGCTGCGGCTGGCAGCACGTTCACGATCTGCGCCCTCGCCGCGAAGGTCGAGAGGAGGATGAGCGTGGCGCCAAGGAGAGCTGTTCGCATGTCTTGTCCAGCGTTCGGAGTGCTAGTTCAGCATGGTACCCGCGGCGAGGCGCGCTGTGTGCTCACTGGATATGGCGCCTGCCCTCCTCTGCGGCGGCGCGACGGGCGTCCTGCGTCGTAAGATGGACTCAGAGGAGGAAAACAGCATGTCCGATAGCAAGGCCAAGCTCAGCAGCGTCGCGCCCGTGTTCCTGGTACGTGACGTCGAGGCCTCGGCTGCACACTACCGCGACTGCCTGGGCTTCACGTTCGAGCGTTTCTGGGGCGAGCCGCCGTCGTTCGTGATGATGCGTCGCGACGGTCTCACGATCATGCTGGCGCAGCACAGTCACGACGACAGTTCGGGCGACACCAACCCGAACGGACATGTCACGGGCCACGAGGACCAGTGGGACGCCTACGTGTGGGTGGACGACGTCGAGGCCCTCTGCGCCGAGGTGCGCGCCGCGGGAGCCACGATCTATATGGAACTGTGCGACAGAGAGTACGACATGCGCGAGTTCCAGGTCGTCGACCCCGACGGGTACCAGATAGGGTTCGGTGGAGCCATACCGGGCTAGTCCTCGCGCAGGTACGGCTCGAACACCGGGGCCAGGTCTGGGTTCGGTGAGTCCGGCACAAACGTAAGCGGCGTGCGGTCATAGTCGTCAAGCGCGTAGGGATCGGCCCCGCGCTCGAGGAGCATCTTGGCTATCTCGACGTGGCCAGGCGTCGACGGGGCGCCGCGGGCGCTGAGGGCCGCGAGGTGCAGCGGTCGGAACCCCCACCAGTTGCGCTCGTGGATGTCGGCGCCGTGCTCAAGCAGGTACCGCGCGACCTCGACCTGGCCCGTCTCGGCGGCGCAGTGCAACGGCGTGTAGCCTCCCTGGTCGCGGTGGGCATTCACGAGCTCCGTGTCCTGCTCAACGAACGCGACGACGCGATCCAGCAGGCCGAAACTCGCCGCCGCGAACACGTTGACGTCCGCGCCAGCGTCGACGAACAGCTTGCCAACGGGGACAAGACCCACCTCCGCCGCCAGATCCACGGGGGCGAGGCCCCAGTCGGTGCGATGCGCCTGGTCGGGGTCGTCCCGCAGTATCTCAGCGACGCGATCCACCAGTCCAAGTTGCACGGCGGCGTGCAGGTCCGCGGTGGCGCCTGCGCCCAGGAGCACGCGCGCGACGTCGTACGTGCCGCTCAACCACGCGTGGGTCATCGCCATGGACGCTGGCGACGGGTCGTCCGAGGGCGTCGCGCCGTGGTCAAGTAGCAGCTTTACGAGATCCGTGTTGTGCGTCAGGGCCGCGTAGAACAGTGGCGCCGGCCGGCCGTTGGGTCGCGCGTTCACCGACTCTGCATCGCCGTCAAGCAGCGCGTGAGCGGCGTCCATGTCCTCGCGCGTCACCGCGTCGTGAATGTCGTCGCCCGTGGCGCCATCGGCGATGTCCCAGATCTCAACGGACGAGTCCCACAGACCGGCGGCGAGGCGAGAGCCAACGTCGTCGAAGGCCAGAGACTGGACCTGCTGGCGGGCGCGGACACGAGCGAGTTCCTCACCGTTGTCAGCGGACCAGAGCGTGATGTCACCTCGTTCGTCCCCGGAGGCGATGAACCTGCCGTCGGAAGACCATGCGAGCGCCGGGGTCCAGTAGCCAGCCGACTCCTCGCGGCGCAGTAGTTCGTCTCCGGTCTCCGCGTCCCACACCCGGAAGCCGGACTTGCCGTCCTCGCGCGTGTCCGCAGCGATGCGCGTGCCGTCGGGGGAGAACGCGACTCGCCAGACACCCATCGGGATGTCTGGGCCGCCGCTGTCGATACGGACGCGCAGTTCGTCGCGCTCAACCGACCACACGTCGATGACGAACCGGTGAGCGTGCTCGTGTTCCGCCTGCTCGTCGTGGTCGTAATCGCCGTCGTCGACTTCGTGGACCACGGCCACGTAGCGCCCGTCGGGCGAGAGCGCGAGACTCGAGTAGTACGTGCGCGGCGCGCTTACGGATCGCCGATGGACGAGCGTGCCGAGATCCCAGATCTCGATACTGCCCTCCGCCGGCTGGACAACCACCGTGGAGCAGTCCTCGGCGATTGCGCCCATGTAGCTCCCGGCGGCGGTTGTCATGTGGGCGTCATCGGCGAGGCCGACGAGTTGGACCGACTGGTCGCGCGTCTGAATGAGCAGCGTATCCGCGTGGCACGCGTAGCCGATGAGGCGCTCGGCGTCGTAGCTGCGTTCGATGGCGCCGCGCGCTACGTCCCACGCCTCGACGGCGCCGCCCTCTCGCGACACGACGAGCCGCCTGTCGTTGTGGCCGAATTCAACGCTCAGGGGAAGCATTGGTGGAGCGTTGAGTCCCGGGTTTGCGTGCCGCGAGCCCAGCGCCTTGACGTACGCAAGGTGCACGGCATCCGCAGCGGCGGCCCGAGGAGCCATGAGCGCAGTTGCAAGGGTCAGGGCGACGACGGGAATCGCTACTCGGTGGTCCATGGTTACGCCTGCCTCCTCCTGCGCAGAACGCCGTTGGGCGTCGCCACGCTCTCGCCTCAGTGTAGTGCGCCAGCGGGTTCGGGCGCCCACTTCGTCGCACTCACCCCAGCCTTGACCGCCATTCGCTAACGAGGACGGGGTCGATGGGGTTGGCGTACGACGCTCCGTGGCGTACGGCACGGCCGAGGTGGAACTCGCGGATCCCTGCCTCACGCAGTCGCTCGGGAGCGTCGCCTTCTAGCAAGCCACCTGTCATGATCGCGAGCGAGGGGCCCGCGTGCGCCGCCGCTGCCCGGATCGCGTCGACATCCGTTGGCTGGCGAGGCGCGCCAACGGCGTAGCCCAGCGTGAGAGCCCGGTCAACGCGCGCGCGCGACAACGCGTCCAGAGCGGTGAGGCGGTCGGCCGCGCAGTCGATGGCGCGGTGGAAGGTTACGGACGCGCCATCCGCCGCCTCGACCAGCCTCTCCGTCGCGGGCCCATCCACCGCGGCGCCGTCGGTCAGGCATCCGACCACCACGCCGTCCGCGCCTGCGGACACGAGCTCGCGGATGGACAGGACCATCGCTTCGAGTTCGGCGACGGCGTATACGAACCCGCCGCCGCGTGGTCGCACCATCGCCATGACCGCGAGCGGGAGTCCAGCGGCGCATATGTCCTCGACCGTGTGGGCCGCGGGCGTCGTGCCGTCGCGGTCCATCCCGGCGCAGACCTCCAGCCGGCCCGCGCCTCCGGCCGCGGCGAGTCTGGCGTCTTCGAGGTCCAGCGCGATGACTTCCAAGACGACGTCGCTCATGCGTCTGGCCCCGCGCTGACCGCCGCAGGCCGACGCACGGGATCGTATGGCGTAGTCAGATCGCGGTATTCGAACGGGAATTCCCGGCGCCGGATGAGCTCGAGGACTTCGGCGAGGCCGTCGCGCGCCGCCGTCGTGACGGATGCGGCGTGTCCGTGCGCCGCCTGGTTGATCGCAAACTCGTCCTCGTCCAGTACCTGCACCGCGCCGTCAGTCGTGATGGCCACGTCGAGGTCCAGATCCGTGTAGCTGAGAACATCGCCTGTGACGAGCGCTGGCGTGGCGATGTTGCAGTACCACACGCGGTCGTACATCGGCTCTGAGTTGTGAATGACGTTGTACCAGCGGTCGGTCCAGTATACGACACGGGTCGTGGCGGGCTGGATGAGCGTCTGTCCTGGCTCCGCCACCTCGTCGCCGATCCGCCACTCGCAGACGAGGCGCGAGCCGTCGCGCGCTACCACGTGCAGGGGCTGGCTCCACTTGAACGAGCCATCGGAGTTCGCCACCGCGAGCCTCAATGCAGTACTCCTTGGCCCGGGTCAGCACTTCCCAGGATCGTGCACTTCCGCGACTCCCGGCGGCGCAAGTGTTCGCGCGCGGGCACGTGCGCACAGACGCCGCAGCCGTGTATACAGGTACCAAAGCAACTGGTCGCAACCGCGACGGGTGGCATGTTCGTTGCACTTCTGCGGCCGCGCGGTCACGATGTCGCGACGGGCATAGCTGGGGTTGATAGGGAGAATACCATGAAGTTCTCGTTCTCTCACACAGGCACGGACAGCGGCGAAATCGCTCGGGACGAGTCAGACGCAACCATGGTCATTTCGTCTGGCGTAGGAGTCGGCATGGACATGGTCGCCGAGTTGAAGCGGCTACAGTCCGTAGAACTGTCTCACCGACGAATGCTGTCCGCTCTGGACAGGGTGGCGCGGGAGTACCGGCAGTCGGTGATGCCGGGTGGGCTCATCAACGCGCCCCACTCACTCGCCGTGGCTCTGGACACTCTCGTGAAGGCCGTCAACGGCGCGCCCCGCAGATGAGGAGAGACACCCTCACCCGACGGGGATTCCTGGGTTTGGCTGGGGGCGTCGTGTTCGGCGGCGCAGCGGCTTCGCTGTGGCCGCGGTCCGCCCACGGAGATCGGCGGCAGCCAAACGTCGTCCTGGTTCTCGTTGACGACATGGGGTGGCACGATGCTGGGGCCCTCGGCTCGCCAGCGTTCGTGACGCCCAACATCGACCGGCTAGCTCGCGAAGGGATGACGTTCACCAACGCGTACGCCGCGTGCGCTGTCTGCTCTCCCACACGCGCCGCGATCATGACCGGACAGTACCCCGCGCGCACGGGCATCACCGACTGGATACGCCCCACGCGCGCGCTTGCATGGACCCCGCACGGCGACCCCATGCCGTACAAGGGCGGCCCGAAGCGGGAACTCATGGCGCCAGAGAACCGTCCGGGGCTCCCGCCGGACGAGGTGACGCTGGCGGAGCTGCTCAGCGACAGTGGCTACGCGACGTGCCACGTCGGCAAGTGGCATCTAGGCTCCGAGGCGTGCTACCCCGACCAACAGGGCTTCGACGTCAACATCGGCGGCTACGAGGCCGGGCAGCCGCCCAGCTACTTCGACCCGTACGTGAACGACCGCGCCACGACATACGACCACGGTGGCGGCATCCCCACCTTGCCACCACGGGCCGCTGACGAATACCTGACGGATCGCGAGGCCGACGAGGCGGCAAGCTTCATCGAGGCCAACCGGGACAAGCCGTTCTTGCTGTACATGTCGCACTACGCCGTGCACGCTCCGGTGCAGGCGAAGGACGAGGATGTCGCGGGGTACGCAGGGCGTGAGCCTGCGGCCAAGAACGCCACGTACGCCGCCATGGTCGGTAGCGTGGACGCCGCTCTGGGTCGCATCCTCGACGCGCTGGACGAGGGCGGCATCGCCAACGACACGTTGGTTCTCTTCACGTCGGACAACGGCGGCGTCGTGAGTAGAAGCCACAACGAGCCGTTGAGGGCGGGCAAGGGGTGGCCGTACGAGGGTGGCATCCGCACGCCGCTCATCGTGAGGTGGCCCGGCAAGACCGCGCCTGGGGCGATGTCCGACACGCCCGTCACGAGCGTGGACTTCCTGCCCACCATCGCCGCCGCCGCAGGCGTCGGCCTCCCGGCGGCGACGCCAATCGACGGAGCAGACCTCACGCCCGTGCTGACGGGCGCGGGGAACGTCGATCGCGACGCGCTGTTCTGGCACTTCCCGCACTACCGCGGCGATGTTGCGCCTTACAGCATCGTGCTCTCGGGAGGGTGGAAGCTCATCCACCGGTACGAGGAGGCGAGCCGCGACGAGCTCTACGATCTCACGCGAGACCCGTCCGAGACGCGTGACCTCGCGGGTACGGGGCACGACCAAGAACATGCGTTACAGGCGCGGCTCACCGACTGGCTGGCTTCGGTCGACGCGCGCCTGCCCGCGCCCAACCCAGCGTACGACCCAACGCCCTCAGAATAGTCCGCGGCTACGACAGCCGGCGCAGATCCCGACGGCGACCGCCTACCACCGCGTACGTCACCACCAAGAGCGCGGCCATTACACCGATGACCGTTGGCACACCGAACCGGTCCGCAACCGCGCCCGCTGGCAGGACGCTCAACCCCGACAGGCTACGCAGCATCATGCCGAAGCTCGACACCCGCGCGCGGTACTGGGGCTTGGTCTCTGACTGCACCAGGATGTTCGTGAGCAACATCGACATGCTCCCGAACCCACCGACCAGCGCCACCAGGACGAACGCCAGAGGCACGCTTCGGAGCGTCACGAGCAGCACCAGGCACGCGCCAGTCGCGACGCCCGCGCCGATGAGCATGCGGCCCTTGTGCTTGGTGTTCCCCAAAGACGCCGCGATGAGCGAACTCACGAGCGATCCGAGGCCCATGGCCGACGTCAGCCCTCCGAGTCCCTTCGCATCGAGTCGGAGATAGTCCTGCGCGTAAGCGGGCAGGAACGTGCGGTAAGGGCCGCCAAAGAGGTTGCGAGCGAACGACAGCCCCACGAGGGCCACCAGAACCGGGCGACTGAACATGTGCCGCACGCCGAAGTACAGATCGCGCGTCACGCGACGCCGCCGAGCCCTGCTGCGCAGACCCGGGGGCAGACGGAGGAGCGTGTAGCTCGACGCCGCCAGCAACGCGCACGTGGTCAGATATACCGACGCGGGGCCTACGCCGTCGATGAGCAGTCCGGCAGCGGCGCCGCCTGCGATGGCCATCGCGCCCTCGACGACGGACGCCGTCGACAAGGCGTTCATCAAGGTGTCACGGTCCACGAGCTCGGCGACCATGCTCCTCATCGCCGGCGCGATGAGGGCAAAGGCGATGCCCTCCATCAGAGCGGACGCGGCCAGATGCCACGGACGCAGTAGGCCCAACCATAGAAGGCCGCAGACCGCGAACGCGTTAGCGATGAGCACCACGCGCGCGGCGAGCATCATCCAGCGCTTCTGGAAGCGATCCGAGAGCACGCCGCCAAACGGAGCCACGAGGAACATGGATATCGCGCGCGCCGAGCTGACCCACGCGAGGGACATCGCCGAGCCGGTCATCTGGTATATGAGCCAGCCCTCGACCACCTGCCGCATGGGGCCAGTGGGCGAACCGGTCACGCGCCCAACCAGATACCAGCGGAACGCCGCGGAGCCCAGCGAGGGGAGGCGCGGCTCAGGTTGTGCGGGTTTGTCGCTCATTCTGCTCCTGTGCGGCGGCGGGCTGGGGCGTCCGCGAACGCGGCGGCGGAGCTATGCTACACCCGCTCGACGCTGGCCGCCTGCCATGGCGCGGAGCGTCTTCCGTGATGCGCCTACGGCGCCTGGTCAGTGGGTGTCGAGTCCGGCGTACAGGTCCGGCCGACGACGCCCGAGGATCCCGCGCTGGAACTCCTCGACGCGAGACAGGTCCACCACGCCCTGCGCCCAGGGTCGTCCTTCGTCCTCGTCGTGGTCGATCATTCCGCCGCGCGGGTCGATCACCAGGCCTCGACGCGGATGCGCGAACAGGCAGGCGACGCCGTTGTCGACGGCCATGGTCTGTAGGCGACGCGTGTTGCCCTCGTTGTACGAGCCGTTCGACGGTATGAGCACCGCCCGCGCGCCGCGAAGCATCAGGACGCGCCACGTCTCGGCGTAGACCCGGTCGTTGCAGATGAGGATGCCGACACGGCCCCACGGCGTGTCGAACACGGGCAAGTCGGCGCCGGGCTCGTACAGTCCGACATCCCCGCCGCTCAGCGTGTGCGTCTTGTCGTAGCGTCCGATGACCGCGCCGTTGGGGCCGATGAGTTCCGCCGTGTTGTAGAGCAAGTCTCCGTCGAGGCGGTCGTAGCCGGCGACCAGGTGTATGCGAAGTTCGGCCGCCAGCTCGCGGAGCGCGAGGATGCTCGGACCATCGTCGGTCTCTGCCCAGGCGGCAATCTGCTCCCGTGTGTACGTCTGCGCGCCGGCTGGGTAGCCCTGCACGCCGGCTTCGGGAAGCACCACGAGCTCCGCGCCCGCCGCCACGCGTTCGCGCACGCGGCGTACTGCCTCCGCCAGGTTCGTCTCGACGTCGCCCTTGATGTCGGGAAGGCACACCGCCGCGGCTGGTAGGTCGTTTCTCATGGATCCTCGCAGCTCCCCGCGCGCGTCGTTCAGTTGCTGGCCCGCTCCGCCGTCGGCGCGGCTACGCTTCCCGTGACCTCGATCTCAACGAGTCTCACGGTCGTGTCCTGCGCGGAGTTGGACCAGTACCGACTCTCGGTCTCCGGGTCGTCGGCCATGGCTCCCTCGCTGTCGCCCATACTGTATATCACAACGCGCACCGCGTCCGCTTCGACCTGGTTGAAGCGGAATGTCGTGGTGGGACGCGCGCGCGTTGCCTGCTTGCCCAGAGTGATGAGGTAGCCCTTCTCGACCTGTCCGACGGTCTTCCACGGAGAGTGAACGTCAGCGGGTGTGCGCACCTGTGCGAGACCGCTGACTATCCCAGACGAAGGCATCGCGATGGTGTTCAGTGTGTGCACAGCAATGCGGTTTATGCGACGGATGTGCGGGAACTCGATGAGCGCCCACGCGCTCCCTCGCGACATGTTCGCCTCGACACTACCCAGCCTGCCGCTGCGCATGACTCGGGTGCGCTGGAACGAGTATTCCCAACCGGAGTCGGCGTTCCACGCCTCGACTTCGGTCACGCCGTCGATGAGGCTCTCAGCGGAGAACCCACTGTTCTCACCCGAAACCGTGATGCGGGCGTCCTGCTCGACGGTGGCGTAATCCAGCAGCTTCTGGTTCAGCCTGGCCTGTAGCGACGCGCAGCCCGCCGAAGCGGCCAGGAATGTCGTCGTGAGCGCGCAGGAGCAGAGGGTGGCGGCGATGCTTCGTGCGGTCATGGCAGCTCTCCAACTGTAGGTGGAGCATACCATCAACGTATGGAGGAATCCAGGGGCCGTGGAAAATTCAGCCGGCCAGATAGCCGGCAATGCCCTCGCGAATGGTGGACCGCGCCGTGAACAGCTGCGCCTTCACCGTGCCGACGCTGCGATCCAACTCGCTGGCGATGTCCCGGAGCTTCATGTGGTCATAGTGGCGCATACGGAACACGCGACGCTGTCTGTCAGGCAGTTCGCCGACGACGGAAGAGATCTGGCGAGCAAGTTCGTCGTAAGCCGCGCGCTCGTCGGGGCGCTCGTCGGTGTCGGGGAGCTCGCGACGCGCGTCGCCGTCGGCATCTAGTGGAGCCATGGCTGGTCGGGCGCGGGAGACGCGCATGTGGTCGATGCAAGCGCGCACGGTGATGCAGTGGAGCCACGTCTTGAATTCCGCATCGCCACGGAAACGCGGTAACGCGCGCGTCACCCGCAGAAACACCTCTTGCGTGATGTCAGCTGCCGCGTCGGAATCTCGCACGCGATACGCGGCGTGGCGATACACCGACGGATAGTGCCTCAGCGCCAGCGCCTCCAGAGCGTGTTCGTCGCCAGCGGCGTACGCGGCGACGAGTTGACGGTCGCTCGACGGCTCGTGCCCCACGATTCTGCCTCCCATCGCATCCCACCGGATGCGTAATCCCGATCTGCGGCGGGTATGCGCAAGGGCCGTACCAACGCCGGCGCGGGCGGTACAGCGCGTCCTGAGGCGCTCTCCGTCCCCGATTCGACGTTTTCGTCGAATCGCCTCGCCGGAACCGTCGAACTGCCACACGCCAGTCGTGAGCCACCGTCGCTGGGCAGCCGGCGACGCGCCGGGAGACACGGCGGCGGATCGGTGCAACGGCCAGACCTCGGGGTCGTTTCTTGCAGGGAGTACGCGACGACATCCACGAGCGGCGGGCTCCGCCCTCGCGGAACCCAAGGAGACGGGTGCATGCCAACGCCACCAGCCCACGAACACCAGGGCGGCCTCGCAGCGGCGATGAGCCAGGCGGCCGCGATGCTAGGCGTCGCGTTGAGCGTCGAGGACGCCGCCGCGGCAGCGGGACAGGCTCTCGTGCCGTGCATCAACGCGGCCCAGTCGTGTCCGTCCCTTTGGGATCCGGGCGACCGGTCGGACGGCATCGAGGAGGCGTGCGCCCGCGGCGGCCTCGAAGCGCGCGAGATCGTGGCGCCGCCCGCCCCCGAGACACCGAGCGGCGTCGACCCGGGCGCTCAGCAACGCATCGCGAGCGCGAAGCCCTTCCGCTTGGCGCTGGAGACGGGCGGGGTAGTAGTCGGCCACAACACGTGGCACGACGACGACGACCAGGCCGCGCTGCACGATGCCTTCGGCGTCGTCTCCGACGTCACGGACATGGGAGACATCCATGGACTGGTCGTCGGAGATGACGCGGACATGTGCATCGCGTGGCACGGGCGCAACTGGGTGCTGCACGCCGCCCCGGCGCCGATCCCGTGTGACGTTGTCGGCCGACACGCGCTCGCGCGGGCCGCAGAGCGCATACGGGCGCCCCGCGCCGGCGAGCGGCTGTACGGACTCGTGGCGATGGACTACTGGGCCGAGCACGTCACCGAGGTATGCGGCGAGCGACGTTGGGAGTGCGCGGCGCGGTACGCTGGCGTCGTCGTGGAGGCGTCCCGCCGAGGGGCGGCACAGCTGAACGCCGACCGTGGGGCAAGCCGCGCGAGCGACGCGATAGCAGACGCCGCGGGACGGTATACGCGCATCGCCGAGCTGCTCTGGCCACTCACGCTAGGCTACACCGACGCCAGTGAGTCGCTGCTGTCCGAGGCGCGTGTTGAGATCAGCCACGCCGCGGACGCACTGGAATCCGCGGGGGAGGCATAGGCCGGTATGTATGTGCCTGCGGTCCACCGAGTCGATGACCGCCCAACGCTCGTCGCGTTCATGCGCGCGCGCTGCTTCGCCACCGCTGTAACGGAGGCCGCCGACGGACGCGAGATCACGCATCTTCCCGTCCTCATCGACGACGCCCACGGCCGCTTGCGGATTCGCACGCCGATGCGTTGGATGGCTCAGACGACACCGTCGTGTTCCAGGGGCCGCACGCCTACATCTCGCCATCGCTGTACGACACTCGCGAAGCAGTCCCGACTTGGAACTACATAGTCGCGCACGCCTACGGCGCCACGCGGATCCTTGACGGCGCTGGCGCGCAACGCGTCTTGGAGGAGTCCTTCGCGGTGTTCGAGCCGGCATACAGAGCCCAGTGGGACGGGCTGGACGAGGAGTTCAGGAACGGTCTGTCGGCTGGCGTCGTGGCGCTTGAGGTCGTGGTGACGCGTCTCGACGGGAAGTACAAGATCAGCGGGAACCGCACGCCAGCCGAACGGGCGCGGATTGCGTCGCGACTCGCGGCGCCAGAGGACACGCACGTCTCGTCGATTGGCCGCGCGATGCTGGCCCGGGCTGAGTAGACGGTGGCGCCGCGTTCACGGGTCGACAGAACGGCGACCGCGCCGACGAAGGACCGCGATGTATCTCCCCGCAGCCATGCGAGTTGACGACCGCCCAACGCTCGTCGCCTTCATGCGCGACCATCCGTTCGCCAATGTGGTCACGTCCACGGATGGCGTGGCCGCCGTGTCCCACATCCCTATCACCACCGACTACGATGGGGGTGTCGTTCGCATTCGCGGGCACATGGCGCGATCGAACGACCATTGCGAGCTTCTGGATGGCCCCGCGCCGACAGTCGTCGTGTTCCAGGGGCCGCACGCCTACGTCTCGCCCCTCTTGTATGACGACCCCGGGGCCGGCCCGACTTGGGACTACATCGCCGTACACGCGTCAGGTCGCACGCGCGTGCTGGACGACGACGCCACACATGGGTTCCTGCACGAGTTGCTCGCCACCTTCGACCCTGACTTCCGCGAGCGATGGGACGCAGCCGACGAGTCGCTGCGGACACGTATGGTCGCGGGGATAGTCGCCTTTGAGATGGACGTCACCTCTCTGGACGCCATCTATAAGCTCGGACAGAATCGCTCGCCAGCGGCGCGGGCGCGGATCGCCGCCCATCTGACGGCCTGCGACGACACGAACGCGTCCGACCTGGGACGCGCGATGGCGGAACGGCTGGCGTAGCGCGCGCGGCCGCCGTCCGCGCGGTGACTGCCCTTGACCCACACAGACGAAACCGCCAGCATACAAGCGTCACGCCAGAGTGCGGGCGTATCCACCAGACAGGACCGGAGAGGACAACCCATGGCGCTGAAAGTCGGAGTCGTCGGGATGAAGGGCATTGGCAACAACCACGCCAACTGCCATTCGAACGACGAACTCGCCGATCTCGTGGCAGTATGTGACGTCATCAAGCAACGAGCGGACGATGCCGCCGAGCGTCTTGGGGTGAAGGCGTACTACAGCCTCGCAGCGATGCTGGAGAACGAACCCGACCTGGACATCGTAGACGTCACGACCGGCGGCACGGAGAACGGTAGCTGGCACTTTGAGCCGACGATGGAGGCCCTGGAGGCGGGCAAGAACGTCCTCGTCGAGAAACCCATCTCGAACGATGTCGGCGAGGCCCGTCAGATGGTGGCGAAGGCCGCCGAGATGGACGTGTACCTCGGCTGCAACCTCAACCACTACTTCACGCCGCCCGCCGACCGCGCGATGCAGTACATTAAGGATGGCGAAATCGGGGAGCAGGTCTACATCCTGCACAAGATGGGATTCGCCGGCGGCGAGTACACGTACGGCTCGGGTGGTGGCGGACCCGTCGGGGGCGACAAGTACTTCCACGTGAAGGCATTCCTGTCGCATCCGTTTAGCGTGATGCGCCACTTCTGTGGCGATGTCATGCAGGTGCAGGCGTTCTTCGACCGACCCAGCTTCCGCAAGGGCGCAGGCGACCTCATGCTGTCCATCAACAGCATCCACATGCGCTTCGAGAATGGGGCGATGGGGTACCTGTTGAGTCAGCGAGGCGACGCCACGTTCGGGCTCGGCGGGTGGTGGAGCGTCGAGATGGCCGGCACGCGTGGCACGTTCGTCATCGAGAACTGCATCGAGAAGCTGACGTACTTCCCAGTGCCCGGAACCGAGGGCGCCGCGAATCCCGAGAACATGACCATGGGATCCTCACCGGTCCCGACGGTCCACGAGTCGGGGATCAGCGACTTCGGCGAGACGTTCCCGTTGCGAATCCACGCCTACCTCGAGGACGTGACGAACGCCGTCCCGAAGCACGAGCTCCGCGCCTCAGGGCGCGACGCGCTGGCGGCGCTGGAATACACGTGGGCAGCGATGGAGTCCTACGAGCAGGGCGGGATCCTCGTGCGTCCGCACCCGCTGCCGACCGTCCACGGACACCCGACCGGCTAGGCGCGAGGTACACACCAGACGGGGTTGGTGACAGCTTGACGAGCCCGTCCACCAACCCACGCGAAACACAGCCACGAATCACAGCCACGACTCCCTGAAAGGGCGCCGACATGAGCGACGCGGACTTCCGCGAACAGTTTCGTTCCTTCTGCCTCTCGAACCTGACGATTACGGATGTCGAGAACTACCTGAAGGTCAAGGACACCGTGCTGGTGCCCATGGCCAGCTTCGAGCAGCACGGGCCGCACCTTCCGCTGTGGACCGACAGTCTCACGGCCGAGACCGTCGCCTCGCGGGTTGGCGAGGACATCGGCGTCATCTACACGCCCGTCGTGTGGATGGGCTACTCGCCACAGCACATGCACGAGCCAGGACACGGCAGGGGTACCATCACGGTGCGTAGCAGCACGCTGCTGAACCTGATCCACGATGTCGGCCGCAGCCTCATCCATCACGGCTTCAACCGCATCATCTTCATCAACGGTCACGGGTCGAACATCAAGGTCATCGATCCGGTGCTGAGGAAGCTGCGCTATGAGACGGGCGCGCTTATCTCGTTCGTAAAGCCGTACATGGAGAACTACGTCGGCCTCATGGAAGGGCTGATGGAGAACCCCATCGAGGAGACTCCCGGTTGGCACGCCAGCGAGCTCGAGACGTCGCAGGATCTCGCCGGCATGGAGGAATACGTCCGCATGGATCGCGCGGAACACACGAAGGCGCACATCCCGGACTTCCTGCCCAAGTCGTTCGAGAAGAAGGACGGGATGCCGGACGTTGAGTTCGAGGGGTACAAGTACTTCACGTTCCCGATGGACCACCACGAGTTCATCGAGAGCGGAGTCATCGGCAACCCGCTGCGCGCGACGAAGGAGAAGGGCGAGGAGGCGTTCCGTCGCTACTCCGAACACGTTGCCCGTGGCGTGTTGGAGCTCGAGAAGGTCGAGGTGAACGTCCACACCCGTGAGTTCGTGGACCGCGTCCTGTAAGACAACCGGGCGCCCC
>CAYYPK010000001.1:165001-269886 GCA_964473525.1 uncultured bacterium | reverse complement strand
GGCGTGAGGGGCGCCGCCTACCCGCGCGCGCGACCGGCCGCATTTCTTGCCTCGCCCGTGTCGCGACACCATACTCCGTGTACCGCGCAGACAGCGGTCAGAACTGGCCATGTCTGCGCTGAGCGACGCGCCACGGACACACGGCCATGTAGGAGAAGAAGGCGATGATACGGAAACTTACCGCGGTTGCGCTGTTTGCGGGCATGCTGCCCGTGCTAGCGTCCGCGCTCGACATCAAGGACGACGATCTACTATTGTACTTCCCGGTCACGGACGACGCTGACGTCATAGACGCCGGCCCAGCCGGCAACGACGGCGTCATCGTCGGCACGGTCGACATCGTGCCGGGCAAGTACGGTGACGCGCTGGAATTCAGCGAGGCTGGCGAAGTAGCGGCGCCGTACATTGAGCTGAACGACCGCAGCTTCACCGTGAGCATGTGGGTCAAGCCCAATCTCGCGGGTGGCGACCAGCAGTGCGTGCTCTCCCAGACGCAGGTCAACGCGCAGAACACGAGCCTGCACTACCGCGTCTACAACAACGGCACGGTGCGCATGGGCTTCTACTCGAACGACCTCGACGCCCCGGCGGCGGTCGTAGCCGAGGAGTGGGCGCATGTGTGCTTCTGGTTGGATGTCGACAACGATGACCGGCGCATCTACATCAACGGGGAACAGGTCGCGCAGGACGCCGGCAAGGCTGGCATCGCCTACCTGGGTACCGCCGGAGACACGATGGTCGGATCCTGGGGAGCCACTGGGCAGAAGTTCAGCGGACTCATCGACGAAGTGCAGATCTGGGACCGCGCGCTCTCTGAGGCAGACGTCGCCGCGAGCATGGACGATCTCACCGCCCTTGGCGTCGACGCCGCGGGCAAGGTCGCCACGACGTGGGCCGGCATGAAGCGCGCCCGCTAACAACGTAGGAAGGCCGTTCGGGACAAGCGCACGCAGCGTGTTCCCGAGCGGCCTTCATCGTGCCCGGCCGTGGCGGCCAGCTCAACGGAAGACGCCCGCACGATGGCGAGCAAGGGAACACGGAGCCTCAGGGCGAGGGCCATCGCGGCCAGCGTCTGTCTGACCGCGCTGGCCGCCCTCGACGGGGCGGACGCCACTGGCGAGGCGCTCGAGCGTGGTCTCGCGCTGTACGAGGCCGCACGCCTGGCGGAGTCCCTGATCTCCTTTGAGCAGGCGGCCGAAGCCGACCCCGACTCGCCGATGGCCCGGTTCGGCGTAGGAATCGTGTGCGCCGCTCTGGGGTGGCTAGACCGCGGCGAGCGCGAGTTCCAGGCCGCGCTACGGCTACAACCAGACTTCCCGGAGGCACACGAAGAGCTCGGCGACCTCATGCTCCGTCGACGGGCGTACCCAGAGGCGGAGCAGCACTACTCCATGGCCCTCGGTCAACGGCCCGCCTTCCTCCAAGCGCAACTTGGCCTGGGGCGCACGTACGCGGCGCAACGGCGCTTCCCAGAGGCGCGCCGAGCCTATGAGCGCGTCCTCTCGCTGGACCCCGACTCGGCGCCCGCACATCGCAGCCTCGGCGAGGCACACGCGTGGGCTGGCGACCTCGACGCGGCGATAGCGTCCTACGAGAACGCCGTCGCGCTGGACCCATCCGACATCGCTGCGCACCACGGAATCGGACTGGCGCGGTTGCGTCAGGGACGCCACGGCGAAGCTGTGACACCGCTCCGACGCGTGGTGGAACTGGACCCACGCCACAAGTCGGGTTGGCACGGCCTGGCGAAGGCCTACACGGCGCGAGGCGAGGAGGAACTCGCCACCGAGGCCATGGCGGCATTCGCCGCCCTCCACGCCGTCGACGAGAGGCTCAAACCGCACGCGCGCGCGTTGGAGGCGGACGCCTCGAACCTGGCCGCGCGGTACTCGCTCATGAAGGAGCTACTCCGCGCGGACCGTATGGACGACGCCGTACGCGAGTGCGACCGCATGCTCGCGTTCGACGTGACGTTCGTCCCTGCGTTGGACGCGCGGGTCCGCATCCACCTCTCGCGTGAGGAGTGGCAGCCGGGATACGTGTGGGCTGGACACCTGACGCGCGCCAGCCCCAACCACGCTATGGCGTTCCTGTACCTGGGCATGGCCGCGGGCGCCGTCGGGGCGGTAGACGACGCAGTCGCGGCGTACCGGCGCGCGATCGAACTCCAGCCCGACGAGCCTGCTGGCTACAACAACCTGGCATGGACGCTCTACCGGCACGGCCGGTCGCTGGACGAGGCGGCCGCGTTGGTCACGCGTGCCGTGCGCCTCAATCCAAAGCCTGGGTACTTGCACACGCTGTCGCGTGTCGAGGAGGCGCGCGGGGATCTCGCCCGGGCTCTCGCCGCCATCGGGCGCGCGGTGGACGCCGACCCCGACAACGCGGCCTACGTCGCGAGGCGCGCCGCCTTGCAGGCAGCGGTCGAAGGCGGCCGCCCATGAGAGCGTCGCCATGGTCACAGGCCGTGCGCGTCCTCGTGTGCGCGATCCTCCTATCCGCCTCGCGTGCTGGAGCGGCGCCGCGGTTCACTGACGTGACACGCGACGCGGGCATCGACTTCGTCCACGACGTAGGACGAAGTGGCAAGGGGTACATCCTGGAGACGGTGTCCAGCGGGTGCGCCTTCCTCGACTACGACGGCGATGGTCTGCTCGACATCTACTTCGTCAATGGCCACGCGCTGCCGCCCGCGGCCCCCAACAACTCGACGAACGCGCTGTACCGAAACAGCGGCGACGGCACGTTCGAGGACGTCACGCATGGCGCGGGCGTGGGCGACACGGGCTATGGTGTCGGTTGCGCCACTGGGGACTACGACAACGATGGCGATGTCGATCTGTACGTCACGAACTTCGAGAGGAACACGCTCTTTCGCAACAACGGCGACGGCACGTTCGAGGATGTCACCGCCGCCGCTGGCGTGGGCGGCAGCGGCTGGAGCGGGTCCAGCGCCTTCCTCGACTACGACCGCGACGGCTTCCTCGACCTCTACGTGACGAACTACGTCGACTTCCGCGTTGAGGACTACCGCCCCTGCGGTGGTCGCCTGGGAACAGACTGCGGACCCAGTGACTACAATGGCGTTGCGGACACGCTCTACCGCAACAGAGGCGACGGCGCGTTCGAGGACGTAACGCGCGAAGCTGGCGTCTACTCGGAAGAGGGCAAGGGCCTCGGCGTTGCCGTCGCGGACTACGACAACGATGGCGACGTGGATGTCTACGTAGCGAACGACGACACACGGAACTTCCTCTACCGGAACGCGGGCGATGGGACGTTCGAGGACGTCACGTTCTGGGCCGGGGTTGGCTTCAGCGAGCTAGGCGAGCCCGAGGGCGGTATGGGGGCTGCCTTCGGCGATTACGACAACGACGGCTTCCTGGATCTCGTCGTCACGAATTACCAGGACCAGGTCAATGCGGTCTACCACAACGAGCGCGGGACTATGTTCTCGCACACGTCGCACGCGACGGCCACCGCCCTGCTGACCTACCCCCTCGTAGGCTGGGGCGTCGGGCTCGTGGACGTGGACAACGACGCGGATCTGGACATGTTCGTCGCGAACGGGCACCTCCTGCTCAGCGTCGCCGAACACGACGCGACGACGTCATACGCACAGCGCAACCTCCTCTACATGAACGACGGAGCCGGCCGCTACGCGGAGCGAGGCGAGGCCGCGGGACTGAGTGCGATGCTGTCGAGTCGCGGCGCTTCCTTTGGCGACATCGACAACGACGGCGACACGGACATCCTCGTGATGAACGCTGGCTCGGCGCCGACGCTCCTCCGCAACGACACGCGTCGCCGGGCTCACTGGCTTGGCGTTGTCCTCGTGGGCTCTGTCAGCAGCCGGTCGGGGGTGGGCGCGCGCGTGACGGTGGAAACGGATGTGACGCAGACGCGCGACATCACGACCACCGTTGGGTACGCGTCCGCCAGCGACCCCCGGGCGCTCTTTGGTCTAGGTGGTCACACCACGGCGACACGGGTCACGATCCGGTGGCCGTCGGGTGTGACGAGCTCGTTCGAGCAGGTTGCAGCCGACCAGTACATCACAGTGACCGAGTAGCGTACTTCCGTACGCGCGAAACCCCGACGCGTCAGCGCCGGGGTTTCGCGTTAGCGTCGGGCGCGGCTGTCTAACGCTCGGCCTTGAGACGACCCCACGTGGCCGCCATCTTCCCGTCCGCGTCAACGGCGAGTGACCCCTCGGGGGGTATGATCTCGAGCGCGCGAAGTCGCAGGTTGCGGTCCTTCGCCGGCGCCGGATCGGGGATCCACTCGTCGTTCATGAACCATACGCCGAGTTGCGCCTTCATGCCCGCGGACACCTCAATGATGCCCAGCACGCCGTCGTCCTCAATCGTCGTGACGCCTTCCGGGTCGACGGTTCCCGCCTCGAGAGGCTCCGTGAACCACTCGCCCAGCGCATTGTCCGCCTTGACGCGTGTGTAGAGGATGGGTATCTCGCCGCTCATGAAGTCGTTCTTGGTCTCGGCGAGCTTCCTCACGCCGTTCTCGCCGTCGAACCGTCCGCGCAGTTCGACCTCGGCGAAGATGCCGTTGTCCGTGTCCTCGGGCACGAGCTGGACGCTCGACGCCTCAATGATGAACGAATACTTGCCCTTGAACGGGAAGACAACCCAGTCCGTGGTGACGATGGGCTCGCGGCCACCCCAGTAGCCCCAGCCCTGTTCGTTGTTCGCGGCGGCTTCGCCGTGGAAGTCGCCGAGGTCGCCCAGGTCGAGCGCCTCTATCCTGACGGGAACTTCGTACTCGGCCAACGCCGCGAGCGGCAGGCGAGAGCGATGGCCAGACACACAAATAGCGGCTTGCGCATATCGTAGCCTCCAGTATCCGAGTCTCCGAAACTGCGTTGAGGCTACCACGCTACGGATGCTTTGGCCAAGCTGCTGTTTGTGTCCCACGTCACCCAACAAGGCGAGAGTGGCGGCCGCGCGCGGCGTTGGGCGCGTGGTTGCGCCGCGCCGCGACAGACGGCAAAGTGGCCGCGACTCAGCCTGGAAAGGGAGGATATGACCGATAACGAGAAGTTCCTGTTTGACCTGCGCGGCTACCTGGTCCTGGAGGACGTCCTGACCGCGGACGAGGTGGCGCTTGCGAACGAGGCGGTCGAGAAGCACGAACACCTCATCAGGAATCGGCCGGCTGGCCTCGCCCAGGAGTCCGACGAGCTCCGCCGCGAGAACGGCCGGGGAGAGTTCCAGCAGAACCCCCTCTCCTTCGACAGGCCGTGGTGCGAGCCGTTTCGAAGGATGCTGGCCCATGAGCGGGTCATCGACCTCTTCAATGAGATCCTTGGGACCGGATTCCGTCTGGACCACGGGCCGGGTCTCATACGCATGAAGAACGGCACGGAAGGCCATTGGCTGCACGGTGGCACGACGCACGACCCGAGCCAGTACCACAACTTCCGCCACGGGAGGATGGAGGCAGGTCTGTGCGTCGCCGCGTGGCAGCTGACCGAAGTGAGACCGGGCGACGGCGGCTTCGCGTGCGTGCCCGGCAGTCACAAGTCCAACTATCGACCGCCTCGCAGCGTCGTGTCGCTGGAGGACGATCTGGGGTGCGTCGAGCAGTTGGCGGCGGGAGCGGGATCGCTCGTGGTGTTCAACGAAGCGCTCGTCCACGGAACGCTCCCATGGGAGCCGCACGACCGCGAGCGCCGGTCTGTTCTGTTCAAGTGCTCGCCGGGGTATCTGTCGTGGGGATCGCCCCACGCGGCGTGCCCCATCGCAGACCCAACGCCCGCGGAAGCTGCGCTCTACGAGCCGCCGAGACGCACTGGACGCACGGCTCTGTCGCCGGACGGGTAGCGCAGCGACAACTGTGGGATTCCCTGAACGGTTCGCGTGTCACGTCTGGAAGCGGAGCGTGCGGGGCGCCGCTATCGGTCACGGATCGCCAACGGCGGCACATGCCGTCCCGCGTTGTGTCGGCAGGCGGGGCATAGGATGATGTTCGTCGCTGCCCCGTCATCAACGTAACGCGCCGTAGGAAACCGCTAGCCATATGCGCCCCATGCTCGCCGCCTGCATCGCCCTCCTGTTAGCAGCCGTCAGCGCCGCGCACGCCGCAGGGACGATCGCCTCCGCCGCCGAAGTGTGGGACAGCCACGTAGCTCGGGCGCACCCCACGGTTGGGACCATTGAGGTCGACGGCGACCTCACCGAACCAGACTGGGGCGACGCGACTCCCCTCGACGGCTTTGTGCAATTGGAGCCGGACGAGGGCATGCCTGGGACGCAAGCCACCGAGGTGCGCATTCTCTACGATGCTCGGTACTTGTACTTTGGGTTCACATGCCACGAGTCGGAGATGGACCGGATCGTCGCCAACGAGATGCGGCGTGACGCACGCCTGCACGAGAACGACAACGTCTACATCCTCCTTGACACGTACAACGACAAGCGCAGTGGGTTCTTCTTCCGGCTGAATCCCCTCGGCACGAGACAAGACATCGCCGCCACCGACAACGGCGACAGCCGCAACGAGAACTGGAACATCGTCTGGGAGGCCGAGACCACTCTCCACGATGACCGGTGGACAGCAGAGATCGCGATCCCCTTCAGCCAACTGCGCTTCAAACGAGGTGGCGACATGGTGTGGGGGATGAACGTCGGTCGCGGCATCCGACGGAATCAGGAGGAGGCGTCGTGGATCCCGCTTCGTAAGGCAGACGGCTCGCGCGGACACTACCGCAGCTCGCGGCTGGGGCAGCTGACCGGGTTAGAGGGCATTGCCACGGGGGCGAACGTCGAGATACTCCCGTACGCGCTCCCCGGCATCACGAAGGCGGAAGGTGAGGACCAATCCGGCGCCTTCGAGGTCGGCTTCGACGCGAAATACGGCGTGACGCCTAACATTACCGCCGACGTCACGTACAACACCGACTTCGCGCAGGTCGAAGCAGACGAGGAACAGGTGAACCTCACGCGGTTCAGCCTGTTCTTCCCTGAGAAGCGGCCCTTCTTCCTCGAGGGCGCAGGCCTCTTTGACTTCGGCATTCCCCGGACGAGCTTCCGCCGTCCGCCACCGCTGCTGCTCTTCTACAGCCGACGAATCGGGCTGGAGGAAGGCGACAGCATCCCACTTATCCTCGGCGCCAAGCTGACAGGGCGCCTCGGGCCATACAGCGCGGGGGCGCTCAACGTCACGACAGATTCCGCCAGCGTCGAGGTCGACGACGAGCTCGTGAGCATCCCAACGCGCAACTTTACGGTCGTGCGCGCGAAGCGGGATGTGCTCGCGCAGTCCAGCGTCGGCGTCATCGCCGTGAACCGGGAGGACAGTGAGTCTCACAACCGCGCGGGCGGCGTAGACCTGTTGTTTCGACCGACGGGGAACATGGACTTCCGCGCGTTGTGGGCCCGGACATCCGACAGCGGTCTAGATGCGCAGAGCGACGCATACTACGTCGGGGGAGGGTGGTTCAACGAGACCTACCGGCTCGAGGGAACCTACAGCGACATCGAGGACCAGTTCGAGCCGGCCGTTGGCTTCGTACGACGCGACGACATGCGCCGCGCGACGGGCGAGCTGCGGTACACGCCGTATATCAGGCGGTACGGCCTGCGCCGGTGGTGGTTCGGCCCCGAGGTGGACTACACGTACGACCGTGACGGACAGCTCCTGACCAGAAGCGCCGAGATAATAAGTTGGTTCGAGCTAGAGGGCGGAGGCAGCTTCGCGCTCTTCGGCTCCGACAGCAAGGAGTATCTCGACGAGGAATTCGAAATCCGCGACGGCATCGTGATACCCGTCGGCACGTACGGCTTCCGCACGCTGAACGTGCGCGCGGAGACGGACGAAGCGAAGATGGTATCCGTGGAGATGAGCGGGGGCGGCGGGGGCTTCTTCGATGGGTCACGGTACAGCGTCGGCGGCAGCATGTCGTTCCGGCCGAGCGGCCGGTTGAACGTCGAGTCGCGTTACCGCTTCGACCACGTGGACCTACCTGCTGGCGATTTCGACGCCAACATCCTTGCGACGCGGGTGGACTACGCCTTCATGCCCGACCTCGTCACGAAGGTGTTCACACAGTGGAACAGCGACGCGGAGGTCATCACGATGAACTTCCTGTTGAGCTTCCTCTACCGCCCGGGCAGCAACCTGTTCGTCGCCTTCAACCGAACGTGGGACCACAGCGGCGACGGCATTGAGTTGCTCGACTCCGCCATAGTCGCCAAGCTGACCTATTGGTGGAACCCATGAGCGTGGCAGTGGCCATCCGTGACGGCCGACCAGAGGATGCTGAGGCGGTCGCCGCAATCGCGGTCGCTGCATGGCAGCCCATATACGCGCACGCGCGCGACGTCCTTGGCGCCGACCTGTTCGGCCATCTGCATCCAGACTGGGAGGCGGAGAAGGCGCGACAGGTTCGCGGGGCGTGCGCACCTGACGCGCGTGAAGATGTACTAGTGGCGACTGCGGACGGCTCTGCCGTGGGCTTCGTCACGTTCCGCACGGCAGCGACGGCGGTTGGCGAGATCGGCAACAACGCCGTGCGCCCTGAGTATCAGTCTCTGGGGATCGGCGGCCGCCTGTACGAAGCGGCGTTGCGTCGACTCAGGGCCGCCGGGATGCGGCACGCGCGCGTTACTACTGGCTCGGACCCAGCGCACGCGGCTGCCCGCAGAGCATATGAGAAGGTCGGGTTTGCCGCCGGCCCCGGCAGTGTGACGTACTACCGGGCTCTGTAACGTGGCGCCGGATCGCCGTTGTCGCGCGTGCCTCGCGCGCGATACACTCCGCCTAGAGTCTCCTTGTCTGGCGGAGGTACCCAAGGCGTTGGGAAGCGTCTGGAGGGCCGCCGGGCTCCTACGCGAGTTGGGAACCGCATGACTACACCCCCGCCCTGCGAGCGCCGCGCGCAGGCGACTCGCCCTGCCGCTCCGGCGGTCTCGCCCAACTGATGGCCCAACGAATGCTCACGCCAAAGGCCGGCGACCCGCCGGCGACGCCGCCGTCCGCTGGCGCGCGGCAAACACCAGGCATCGCTCCGGGGGCCACGGCCCGCAGACTGGCCGCCGCCGCGTCTGTCGTGGCCGGTTCCATAGGCGCGTTGGTCATCGTCGGCTGGTACACGCGTAGCATCCGTCTCATCACCGTCCTGCCCGCGCTGAGCCCGATGCAATACAACACGGCGTTGCTGTTCGCGTTGGCGGGCGCGGCTCTGCTAGCGCTGACCACACGGCGAAGGCCAGCTGCCCTTGTCGCGAGCGCAGCCGTGGGGGTCGTCGGTCTCGCGACAGCCCTTGAGTACGTCCTGGGTGTCGGCCTGGGTATCGATGAACTGCTCATACATGACTACGTGCGCGCCGGTGACGCCCACCCCGGGCGCATGGGTCCCAACACGACGCTCGCGTTCATCCTGGCCGCCATCGGCATGCTACTGGGCGGCGTGCTAGCCGATCGCAGACTCGCGGCTCGGCTGCTCGCGCTGTCCGGGTCCATCGTTGGAGCCTTGGGCCTCGTGTCGCTGGCTGGGTACGCCGCCGATGTGGACACGACATACGCGTGGGGCGGCCTTTCCCACATGGCACTCCACACAGCCGGGGGTTTCGCTGTCTTCGGTGCCGGCATGGTGTGCGCGGCCTGGGACATTGGGTACGTCGCCGAAGGTGGCGCCCCAAGCTGGCTCCCATTGCCCGTCGCCGCCGCGGCGCTAACGGCCGCCGTCGTCCTCGCCCAGGCGATTGGGTCTCAGCAGAGCGACCTGCTGCACGGGCATACCGCGCTCGTGCTCGATGAGACCACAGCCGCCATCGAAGCCCGAGCGCGGGTGTACCTGATGGCTCTGCAAAGGATGGTGAACAGATGGGAGGCAGACGGCCGTTCCGACGTCGAGCGATGGACGCGTGACGCCGAGGCATACGTCCAGGACTTCGAAGGCAAGGATGTCGTCGGTTGGGTCGACGCGGACATGGTGGTCCAGCGCGTCGCGCCGCTACAGGGCAACCGGGCCCTGCTGGGCGTCGATATGGCGGGCCTGCCGCAGGCGCGCGCGGGCCTGGACGCCGCCTTCCGCCACGCAGCCTCTGCCATGTCAGAGGCGTTCCGTCTTGACGCCGAGCAGCCTGTGGTGCTGCTGTGCGCGCCCATCTTCATTCGCGGAGAATCCGACGGCGCCATCTTCGCCGTTCTTGACCCCGAGGCTTGCATCGCCTCCGCTATCCCAGCGCGCGTGTTAGAGGAATACGAGGTCTCCGTGCGGGTCGGCGACGAGACGCTCTACGATACGGGCCCCCGGCGCGAGGGAGGCAGCGCGTGGGCCAAGCGAGGCGCGATCCGCGTTGGCGGCGCATCGTGCCATGTGACCGTGTGGCCGAATCTAAACACGGTCGCCGGCGCTCGTACCGCGCTGCCAGTGTTCGTCTTCCTGGTCGGCGTCGTGATCGCCGGTTCGTCCACACTCGTCGTGCGACTCTCTCAGCTGACCGCGCGCTCCGCGCGGGATCTCGAACGCGCGAACGAAGACCTCACAACGGAGGTCGCCGCGCGGCAAGAGAGCGAGGGGCGCCTGAGCGCAGTTCTGCATACGGCGGCGGAGGGCATCATCACCCTCACGGACGACGGGTACATCCAGACGTTCAATCCGGCCGCCGAAGTCATGTTCGGCGCCCAGAGCCGTGATGTCGTTGGCGCGCACATCGAGACGATAATCCCGGGCGCTATCGCTAGGGAAGGCTTCACGTGGATGGAGCGCTGTCTCGAAGCACGAACGGAGGACGATCGCGCCAGCGGCAGCGAGGTCATCGGCCGGCGACAGAACGGCGCGACGTTCGACATCTCCGTGGCGCTAAGCGAAGTGGCCATGCCCGACGGCCGACGCTTCACGGCGCTGGTGCAGGACATCAGCCGACGGAAGACAGCGGAGCAGGAGCGCGAGGAGTTGCTCCGTCGAGTTCTGCGCTCGCAGGAGCAGGAGCGCGCGAAGGTGGCCGAGGAGCTCCACGAGCAGATCGGTCAGGAGCTCACCGCGGTGGTCTACCGGCTTCGCGCTGCGGAGGCGTCGGAGTCGGCGCACGAGGTCGGCAAGCATGTTTCCGAGGCTGCGGCAGATCTCTCTGTCGCCCTCGAGGACGTGAGGGAACTCGCGACGGACATGCGCCCCGGATCCCTGGATCTGGGCTTCGAGGAGGCGCTGACTCGAGAGGTCCACAGCACCGCGGCACGCGCCGGCATCCACGGCGCCACGGAGGCGGTTGGCGACGATGTCTCGGCGGTACCCCCAGAGACAGCAGCGGCGCTGTACCGGGTCGTACGGTCCGCGCTCGACAACGTCGCGCGGCACGCGCGCGCGACGCAGGTCACCGTCACGATACGCGGATTCCCGGATTCGGTCAGCATCTTGGTCGAGGACGACGGTGTCGGCTTTGACGCCGGGGAGGTACTGAGTGGCCCCGTCGCGGAGCGTTTCGGCATCTTCGCCATGCAGGAGCGCGTGCGCATGCTCGGTGGCGCGTTCGTCGTGGATTCAACCCCTGGCGAGGGAGCAACAGTGATCATAGAGCGGATCCCGTGCTCCTCCACCTACTCCGCATAGGCTCGGTGACCGCACGCCCGTCAGAGTCGGTATGCGCGCCGCCGCCCCTTGGGCTACAACTGGGGAGTGGTTCCCTGCGGCCAACGCGCACCCGGACGGGCCCGGACTCAATGACACCAGACGGTCGCCTGACATCCGCCCGGTGGGCAGCGTTCGTGAGCGCCGTTGGCGTGTGCGGGCTCGGCGTCCTCGTGCTGCTCGCATGGCATGTGCATAGCGTCCGTCTCATCCGGGCGACGCCCGCCGCTGGCGCGATGCAGTACAACACCGCTCTCTGCTTCCTCCTGGCAGGGGGAGGCCTCTGCACGACGGTCTGGCGGCGGCCTCGCTGGACCGCTGGTCTCTCGCTCGCGTTGGCGGTGATCGCCAGCGCCACGCTCTTCCAGTATGCAGCCAGAATCGACCTCGGCATCGACCAGTTGGTTGTCCGCGACTACGTGCGGGCGAGCGCCGTGCACCCTGGCCGAATGGCGCCGAACACCGGCCTCTGCTTCGTGGCCGTATCGGTGGGTCTGTTGCTAGCCAGCGGCGTCCTCCCCACGGAACGCCTTGGGTTTCTGCTGGCGTTGTGCGGCTCGTTCGTCGCCGGGCTCGCGCTTGTCGCGCTGGCCGGATACGCCATCCGCGTGTCCACCGCCTACGCGTGGCGTGGCCTGTCGCCGATGGCCCTACACACCGCCGCCGGCTTTCTGGGCCTGGGCGTGGCCCTGGTGCTCGTGGGGTGGGATGCCTCGACGTCAGGCGAGGGCGCCACGCCTCGCTGGCTACCGATCCCTGTCAGCGGGGTGGTCGTCACGGCGTCGCTGTTCTTGTGGCAGGCGTTGAGCGCTCAGCAGTCCGAGGGGCTGCACGAGGCGACGAACGACGCGGTCGCACAGATACAGGCGCGGCTGGCGAAGCAGATCCAGGACTATGGCCTCGCCCTGGGTCGCATGGCCGCTCGCTGGGAGAGCGAGCGGGGGACGCCGCTGGACACCTGGACAAGGGACGCGCGCGCGTATGCCAGGGATTACGAAGGCGAGAGGGCGGTAGTCTGGGTCGACGCGACAATGCGGATCAGGCGCGTAGAACCGATTCAGGGGAACCGTGGGCTGCGTGGCCTTGATCTGGCTCGGCTGCCTGCGGCGAGGAGCGCCATGGACTCATCGCGCCAGCATGGAGTCGTCGAGCTATCGGAGGTGTTCGCGGTGGCGGACGAAGGGGTGATGGCTCTGCTGTGCGCGCCCATCTTCGTCGACGGCGTTTCCGACGGCTTCGTGATCGCGGTGCTATCCCCCGAGCAGTTCCTCGCGGCTGCCGTGGACGCCCAGCTTGCGGCGGGGTACGACATCGCCCTCTACCGCCGAAGCGGCGAGGTAGTCCGGCTGGGAGACCACCGCGACCTGCAATCGCCTTGGCGAGCGTCGGCGGAGCTCGGCGCCTCGGCGATGCGGTCAACGCTCGTGGCGTGGCCGAAGCCACAGACGGTCTCTGCCGAACGGTCCGGTCTTCCCGACATCGTCCTATTTACCGGGCTGCTGATGGCGTCGTCGGCGGCGATGGTCGTCTACTACGGGCAGGCGGCGCGGCGTACGACGCAGGCGCTGGCGGCCGCCAACGTCGAGCTGACTACCGCGAGCGAACGCAGTGAAGGCAGGCTCAGGGCTGTTGTCGACACTGCGGCCGACGGCATCATCACCGCGAGCGAAGTGGGCATCGTCGAGTCGTTCAACCCCGCCGCCGAACGCATGTTCGGGTACGCCGCGCGCGAGGTCGTCGGCCGCAACCTGAATATGCTGATGCCCGAGCCGTACCACAGCGCCCACGACGGGTACTTGAAGCGGTACGCCGATACGCGCGTGCCATCGGTCGTCGGAGGCGGGCGCGAGGCCCTTGGGCGGCGCAAGGACGGTTCCACCTTCGCGATGCACCTGTCCGTTAGCGAGATGATCCTTCCGGAGGGAAGGCGATTCGCGGGCATTGTGCGCGACATCAGCGACATGAAACGCATTGACGCTCAGCGCACGCAGTTGCTGCACCGCGTCATGACGATGCAGGAGGTGGAGCGAGCGCGCATCGCCGAGGGCCTGCACGAGCAGGTCGGGCAGGAGCTGACGGCGGTTGTCCTTGGGCTGCGCGCGGCCGAGTCCGGCGATTCGTTGGACAAGGTGCGCGATGTCCTCGCCGAAGTGCGGCGGCAGGCAACGAGCACTATCGAAGACGTGCGGCTGATGGCGGTAGAGATGCAGCCGGGGTCTCTGGCGGACCTGGGCCTGGCCGCCGTGCTCGATACGGACGTGCGGGCTATCGCCGCGCGCGAAGGCTTCGACGCGACGGTGAACGTGCATGACGCGGACGCGTTGACGATGTCACACGAGGCGCAACTGTCGCTCTATCGCATCGTCCACGGCGCCTTGAGCAACGTCGTCAGCCACGCGGCCGCTAGTCACGTGAACGTCACCGTTGGCCCGCAGGACGGTCGGATCGCTGCCATGGTCGAGGATGACGGCGCCGGCTTCGACACGAATCCCATCGACGGCATCGCGTCCCATGGTGGCGTGGGGCTGCTGGCGATGCATGAGCGTGCCAGGATGCTGGGCGGCTCTGTGACCGTCGAGTCGTCCCCGGGCGAAGGGACCGTGGTGTTCATCGACGTGCCTAACGGCCCACCCGTGTGAACGCGACGGCTTCGACCTACACGGCCCCGGCTATCTCGACCCCATGCGCTACTCCCAGAGGTCTAGCCCAAGCAGCTTTCGCCCCAGGGGAGTCAACTCCGCAGGCCCGTAGTTCTTCGCTTCCCAACCTCGCGGATCGCCCGGCCACGGCCCACGCCCGAGCGCGCGCCGCTCACGCCACAGGCTGATACGTTCCTGCCGCCGCTCCTCGTTCATCGGGTCGGGAACTGGGTAGAAGTTCATGTACTGCGCCAGACGCGGCTTGTCCGACGTGTTCCGACCGTTACCGTGCGGCAGCGCGCGATGCCAGATCAGCATCGTGCCGGCCTTGGCGGGGATCTGCACGAACTTCGACGGGTCGATCTCGGGAGCCCACGGATTGTCTTCGTCGATGAGGGACTTGTGGGCGCCCGGCCACGCCACGAAGGAGCCCTGATTGTCTGCCGTGTCCGTCAGGTAGAGCACCCCCTGCGTGCCGTACCGTAGCGGCAGCTTGGACACGTCGGCGTCCCAGTGGAACATGCCCTTGTGGTCCCACTCTGGGTAGTCTGCGTGCTGCGGAGGCTTCATGTTCACGCGGTCAGGATGCACCCATATCTTCTCGGTGCCGTAGATCTCCGAGTAGACCTGCTGAATCTTGGGGTGCTGGTAGACGTTCCACATCGCCTGGTGCTGGTACATCTCGACCATGCCCGCGCCGGGCTTGTGCGGCGGGCGGTACCACGTCTCCTGGTCGTCCGGGTCCATCTCCAGGAACGCCCAGATAGCGTCCACGACGGGACTGCACAGCTCGGTGGGCACGGCGTCTTCGACCAGCATGTAGCCGAACTCGTCGAAGTGGTCGTGATGCGCTTGCGTCAGAACGGCCATACAGGT
Organism: uncultured bacterium; assembly: GCA_964473525.1. Lineage (GTDB taxonomy): Bacteria > Poribacteria > WGA-4E. The sequence goes on along the minus strand of CAYYPK010000001.1, from coordinate 254,781 downwards.
CTCCAGGAGATGGTCGCGAGGCGAGCGCAGTATAGCGTGAGCCTCACGCCTGCGCAGCTAGCGGGACGCGAGCGGGCGCGAGTAGTGCGTCCCCCACACCGCACGCGCGGGCCGATCCACGCCAGCTTCATCCACGAGTCCGCAGTCTCGCCATGCCATGAAGAACTCTGGCGAGCCGTCCTTGATCTTCTCCCACAGCGCGTCGTAGTCCCGGTAGAGGAACGAGATCACGAACGCGAACTCGCGCTCCTGCGCCAGGGCGAGCAGCCGTTCGTAATACGCGCGCTGCATCTCCGGGGTGTTCGCGATCACCTGCCCCGTGGATGGGAACGTCAGCTCCTCCGCTGCCTCGCCGGTCTCGGTGACGACATAGGGCTTCTCGAACGCGTCGTAATGCTCCGTCAGCCACGTGAACGACTCGTCCACGCGGGGCGAGAGCCCGCCGACGAACGGGTAGAAGCTCACGCCGACCATGTCGCAGTACGGCATCAGGCCGTCGAAGGCGGCGATCATGGCCTCGTTCGGGGCTCCCTGCCAGTCGATCATGTTGTGCAGCGTGAACGACGCGAACACGGGCAGGTCTGGGTACTCCCCCTTCACCGCGTGGTACACATGCCGGTGCAGAGCGACGTACGCGTCCCACGTGTCGGCGCCTTTGTCGTGGAGTTCGTTGACCTCGATCCCGATGGCGAGGTACTGCGGCTCGAAATACTCCACCGCGCGGAGGGCGTAGTTCGTGAAGGCTGTCTTCACGTCCGGGTCGTCGAACGGCTTGCCCGCGAATCCAGCGGGCACGGGCTGGTTCTCTTCGTCTCCCCAGTAGTTCCCCAAGCCATCACGGCCGGGTGAAACCGCAACGTACGTGTGCGCCCCCTCAGGCATGATGGCGCGCTTGTATTCCCAGTCCGCCATGAGGCCGTCGCGAAACGGCTCGCCGCTGAGCGCCTCCGTCCACGGGACGCTCTCCATGTGGAAGGCGATGATGTCCGCGTTCTCACGGAGAAACGCCCTCGTGTCCTCGACGGCCTCCGTCGTGATGTCGTACGGGAACGGCGTGAAGCCCATCCTGAAAGAACGGGCGCCCTCGGCGGAGACCGACCGACCGGTCACCAGCAGTAGTATGGCCAGGCACGTGGCAGCGAGTCGACGCATGAGCGCGGTCTCCAACGGTGTGACAACGCCACGATTGTCGCATCGTCAGAAGCGGCGCGCACGCGACTGGTGGCCAGCGACGTCACGCCGGGCCGTCGGCATCGGCCTTCCGTTCCTCGATCTCAATGCCAAGGAAGGCTATGTCCTCCTCACGCAGGACATCCCCGTGCAGGCGGTGTGATCCACCGCTGACCCAGTAGTCCTCTTCGTTTGAGCCTATGCTGCAGCTGGATCCGCCCTGGAACACGTACCGACGCCCGTCCCGATCATAGGCGACGGGGCGGCACTTCCGGGCACACGTGGATCTGGATCCCCCCTGCGCGATTGTGATCGCCAGGCCGGCTGGGCCAGGCACGCCGTCTGGCCCCTCACGCCCTGCGGTCCGCAGTGTATTCGCCACGACGCCGCCTGCCGCGGCGCAGCTGCCGCGATTGCGGCGGGGCTCGTGCGCCCACTCCCATCCCGGCGCGGGATCGAGCATCCCCTCTAGGTCCGCGCGCGCGGTCTCAAGCTCATCAAGCGCATCGCTGAAGGCCTGTCTGTCACTCATTCCGTGGCTCCCTCTCCGTCGTGCGACGGGCCGCGAACGCCCGCCTGCTCCTGTGCGTGGTACGTCAGCCGTCCGTGCTGCCGGCAGCCCCCAGCTTCTCCTCAATGCCGACGTACGCAACGTCTGCGCGGGCGAGCGTCTCTGGCGGCAAGCGGAACAACCGAGCCTCGACCCACCCGCCGGAGTCTTCACGGTCGGCACGCCCGTGAATGCAGCCCTCAAAGACGTAACGGACGCCCTCCCTGTCGAAGGCCACGGCCCGTCGGTCGGCTGGCGCCACGCCTTCCTCGCCGCCTTGCGTGACGTAGACGGCAAGGCACGGGGCCCACTCGTCTCCGTCCTCCTCGGGAGGCCAGCCCAGCGTCAGCACATGGGACGGCCCCTGGATTCCGCCGATGCGGTCGGAAGGCTCGCGCCACCACTTCCATCCCGCCTCTGGCGCCAGCGTCTCCTCGACGAGCCGTTCGAGTTCCTCGATACGTCGTAACGTTGCCGCGAACGGCGTCTGCGTCGTAGCTGTGTCTGTCACGATGCTCTCCTGCGACTGCGCGGCTCTATTCAACATCGGCACCGCCCGAGACCTTCACCTCTATGCCCAGGAACGCCACAGCGTCGATGTGCAAGGCGTCCGGCTCGACATGGAATCCGCTGAATCCGGCGCCCTTGCCGCTGCCGCCACACCCGCTGCTGAGTGCGTGTCGCTCGCCATCGCGGCCGTAGCAGACGGGGCGCAGCTCTCGCTTCGTGTAACCCTCGCCCCCGCCCTGGGCGATGTAGACCGCCACAGGCGGCGCTACGGCGCCGTCCGCTCCCAGAGGGAGCTGCCCAGGCATGACGTGCGCGACGACCCCGTCCGAGGCTGTGACTGCCGTCGCGCGACCGTCGCACTCGGCGGGAGCGATGTGCCACTGCCATCCATCGGCGGGCGGGAATGCGTGCGTAGCCATAGTGTCTGTCCTAGTCTGATGTTCCGTCGTCGCTCTGGGCCACAGTGTTGCTTCCGGTCGTCGCCCGGATCACTCATCGGCAGGCCGCTCGCGCGTCTCGACGCCCACGAAGGCGACGTCGGCCGCCGGCAGATCGCGCGCGGCTAGACGGAAGAGAGCGACGCTGAGCCGAGTGCCCTGACTGGCGCTGGTGCTTCCGGCGTGCTTGCCAGCGAAGACGTACCGCTCGCCGTCCCTGTCGTACGCCACCGGCCGGTACTCTCGTTCCTCATCGTCCTCGTCCCTAACGTGAGAGATCGACACACCTACATGTGGCTCGCCTCTTCCGCCACCTGGCGACCTGTCGCCGGCCACCATGAATCCCTGTGTCACGACGCCCTGCCCCGCGCTGACGCCGTCGAACATCGCCTTCCCCGGTGGGCTGTGCCACTCCCATCCTGGGGCGGGCTCGAACATGTGCTTCAGCTCCTCGCGGGCCTGCTCAAGCTGCGAGAGCGTGTCGGCGAAGGAGCCGCCGGCCGGCGACGAGCGTTCCCTATCCATCCTGTGTTCCTCCATGCTGTGGCGATCCTGCTGTCCCATACAGCTACTCCCAACCGGGATCGGCCGCGAACATCGCCACGAGCGTCTCGCGCGCCTCCTCCAGCTCGCGTAGCGTGCCGCCGAATGAAGCGGCGGCCGTGTCGGTCGTCATGTAGCGTGCTCCCATCTGTGCGTTGAGCTTCCCGATGCCTTGATTCCCTTTCGGCTCGGCCTGCGGACGCTCGCCCTTGGCCAATCAGCCATCGGAGTCGTCCGGCCGCTCCTCGATGCCGACGAAGGCGACCTGGTCGGGCGCCAGTCTGTCAGGCTCCATCCAGAACAGCGTCGCCTGCGCCCAGCCTCCTGAGTCACGCGGCTCGGAGCGCCCCTCCTCGGCCTTGGAGAGGATGTACCGGTGTCCGTCTCGGTCGTACGCGACGGGCCGGCGTTGCGTGGGGCGGTCGCCGGCGCCTCCTCCCTGGCTGACGTATACGGCGTAGTAGGGCTCCCACTCGCCGTCGCCGGGCCCCGTGGGTCGGCACAACGTCGCGCGGCCCGACACATGCTCCGACGGTTTGCGCTGCCATACCCATCCAGGCGACGGCTCGAACATCGCCTCCAGAGCCTTCTCCAGTGCCTCCACGCGGCTGAGCGTGTCCGTGAAGGACGGTCGGTGGTGTTCTCTGTTCGTCATGCTGCCCTGCCCTCCGTGTGGCGTGGCCCGTTACTGGCGCGGCTCATCGTCGGTCGACAGCTTTGCCTCGATGCCCATGAGGGCCACGTCTGCCAACGCAAGCATCTCGTGACGCAGGTCGAACCCACGGTGAGCCGACCAGCCGTTCGGCGACGGCCCGCTGCGCCCTCCTCCGCTGCGCAGCGCATGGCGGGCTCCGTCCTGGTCGTAGAAGACGGGGCGCAACTCCGGCGGCACGTCCTCAGTGGCGCCGCCTAGCGCGATGTAGACACGTAGGGAGGGCATCGCCCCAGGATTGCCGCGCGTGGCGACTCCAGCCACGGGGGTCACGTGAACCACGGCGCCGGGGGTCGCGAACATGTGGCTGACGCGACCTTCGCACGCCGCGGGCGCGACGCTCCATGCCCAGCCCGCGGCCGGCGGAAACGCGCTGATGCCTTCCGCCAGTGGCGACGCCTGCGTGTTGACGGCTTCGGCGGCCTCTTCATCGGAGCCAACGCTGTTCGCAGGACGCGCGCGGTCGTCGTCCTGGGGCAGCGTCTCGACGTGCAGCTTCAGGCCGGCCCAGCTGTCGAATCCGTACTCACCCGCGATGACGCGCTGGACGTCGGTGAGTCTGAGCTGTTTGGGAGGGCTCGCCCGAGATCCCGCCGAGTACACAGCGACGCGACGCCGCGCGTCCGGCGCGTCGGCGCGCAGGGCTCTGAGCAGATCCTTGGCCTGGTTTCGTAGTTGGCGCAGACAGGGGCGCTCGGGCAGGGCAGGCATAGCAAGCCTCTTTCGTGGTCGCCTGTGCCCGCGTGATTCAGGCTGAAAGATGGCTTCGCAATGTCGTCGCGAACATCGGAACGGTGAACTCAGTTCTACCCGCGGGCGGGACGCGCCCGTTAGCGCGTGCCTATCTTATACAGGATGTACACAGCCGTGTCAAGCTCGGCGCGCGACCCGTCCGATGACCCGTCTACGCGCGCGGCTTGGGTTGCTCGCTGGCGGCGTGGCGCCAGCCGAAGCCGTGGTCCGACGCCAAGGGAACGTCGACATATATCGTCGCCCCTGATCCGGGAGCCGATTCGACGTTCAGGTTTCCTCGCACGGGTCTGAGGCGTTCCTCCATCGCCAGCAGTCCGAACCGCCCCTCGACCGGGCCACTCGCGACGGCGTCCACGTCGAACCCCACGCCGTCGTCCTCTATTAGCGCGTGCAGCCGGCCTTCGCGCTGTCGCAGGACGACGCTGATGTTGGCCGCCTTCGCGTGGCGGACGACGTTGGTGAGGGCCGCGTACACAACGCGGTACAGCGCGCCTTCGACCTCGTCCGCGAGGTCGTACCCGTCGCCGCGATCCGCGTAGAAGTCGGCGCGCGCGCCGACCTGCTCTGCAAGCGTCTCGACATCGCGCCGCAACGCCGCGGCCACGCCGAAATGCTCGACCGGGGCGGGTCGTAGCTCGAAGGACAGGGTGCGGACCTGCTCCAACGCTTCGTTTGCTGCCTGGCGCAGCGTTCGCAGCTTGGAGTGCGCGTCGTCCAGACTGGCGGCGTCCTCGACGACCCGCAGGCCCACCAGCAGCGACCCTAGCGCCTGGCCCGTCTGGTCGTGCAGCTCCCTGGCGATCCGCGCGCGCTCTTCGTCTTGCACGGCGAGGATGCGATGCAGCAGGGCGGTGCGTTCACTCTCGGCGCGCTGCAGCTCGCTTGCCGTGCGCGTGTGTTCCGTCAGCTCGCGGCGAAGGTCGGCGTTGGCCTGGTCCAGCTCAGCAGTACGCTTCCGCACGCGCTCCTCGAGCTGTTCGTTCTGCGTTCTCACTTCATCCTCACGCCGCCTGCGGTCGGTGACGTCCGTGAGGACGCCGGTCACCCACCATCGCCCCTCGCCGCGAGCGTGAACGAACACATCCTCCTTCACCCAGCGCTCGTCGCCATCGCGATCCGTACCGGGAAACTCGTGCGTGTAGTGGGTACCTCCCGACTTCAGCGTCTCGTGGGCGAGTTTGCCCATGCTGACGCCGTATTCAGGATCCCGCGCGCGATGGGCGCCGTCGAGCCATGTCTCCCCCTCGGCGATATCGACCGGCAGGAGGCGCTGAGCCGCCTCCTCGTCCATCGACTCCATTTCCCAGTTGAGCTCGTCGCCGCTTCTCGTGACGTCCGCCCGCCACACCACGCATCGCGCGCCCTCGATCGCTGCGCGTAGGGTCTCGTGAGACGCGCGCAGTTCCTGGTACGTTCGAGCGTGATCAAGCGCGGCCGCCACCTGCGTGAGCAGTGGGGACATGGCGCCGATGCGCGCCAGTGTGAGCTCTCTGTCCGCTACATCACTGGCGGTCGCCATGACGGCGAGCACCGTATCTCCCCGCTTGACGGGGATGAAGTAAGCCACCTTGTCCGGGTCGTAGCTATCAGCGCGGTCAATGCGGGCGTCGAACCGCTCGTCCCACCCGGTCACGACTTGCATGCGTCCCGTTCGGACCACGTCAGCCGTGATGTTCGGGTCGTCTAGGGCGTACCGCACTCGGACAGGCAGAGGAGGGGTCTTCCACACGGCGCCGTCACGCGCCCGCGACCACGCCGCCTGCACCTCGACATACCCTCCAGCGTGGTCGACCAGCGCGAACATCAGACTACGGAAGACTCCGGCGGCCACTATCTCCCGCGCGTGCGTGTCGAGGATGTCGTCGAGGTCAGGTGTCGCGAGGACGGTCGCGCCGATGCGTTCGTAGGCGGCCAGGATTCGGCGCGTCTCCGCCAACTCCGCGTCGGCTCGTTCGGTAACCAACGTCGCGTCGCTCGATCCCGTGTCCGCCATCCGCCGCGATCCTCCCACGCCAGCGTACGAAGGCCGCCGCACGCCTGCCCTCCGCAGACATATAGCACGCCGCGCGGCTCCAGAACCACGGGGTCGCGCCGGCTACGGCCTGGGTTGCCACGCCAGTTCCATGTGGTGGAGACGCGAGTGCGTGACGCGACGGTCCTCGCCCGTGTCGATGTCGACTACGTAGATCTCGCGGTTGCGGTATCCCGGCGGTATTGCCGCGAACGCCACGCTGGATGCGGAGTCGTCCATCGTCACGCTGCCGGTGACGCGCGTAGTCACTAGGCCGATGTCACCCCACGTGTCACCCTCTCGGTCCCCGAGGACGAGGAACGACCCGCCTTGCGCACGTATGGAGAACAGGAGCTTCGTCCCGTCGCGCGACCACTCGTGGATGGCTGCGGCAGGCGGCTCGTCGTTGCGCAGGAACCAGTTGCCGGTATCGCCCGTTGTGTCAACGTCAGCGAGGGCGAGCCACCCGTCCTGGATGAAGGCGACGTGCTTCGCGTCCGGCGACCAGGATGGCCACTGCACTCCGGCGAGGGCCTCGAGGAGCCGACGACGCGGGTTGACGGGCTTCTCCTCGCCCGGCTCCCAGTGGTTCCACCCGCGCATCCAATCGCTGTTGGACAGGCGGCTGACCTTCCCACTGCTGATGGTCACCACGCGGCCCTCGAGCAACTGGGCGCCGCGAGACGCCGTCCGCCTCGATTCGACGGCGACCATCAGCCGCGCGCTGTCATGCGACCACCAATACGCCTCTACGGTCTGCTCGCGTTCCAGGACCACCTTGCGCTCCGAGCCGTCTGCGCGCATGACGGCTACCGCCATCTGCGGCTCCGTTCCCGTGGCGTAGGCGATCCACTCGCCGTCCCACGACCACAGGGGGTTGCGACTCCAGCCGTCGGACGTAAGCAGCCGCCTGTCCGTGCCATCGGGCCGAACCGTGCCTATGTCGTACGCAAACCGATCCCACTCGTTCTCGTAGGACCGCTTGCCACGCGGCACGTGCAGAAAAGACGGTGGAGAGTCCTCGCCCGCGCCAAGACCCGCCTTCTGCACGAACGCGATCAGACCTGGTACAGATGCCGCGTAGGTCATCTGAGCGGCCGGCGCCACGGCCAGCTGTGCGTGAGATGCTACGGCCAGCCCAAAGCCCATCACCCCGCAAACGAGAAGCGTCCCCATCATCCGGCGTCCGCGCATTGTGTTCTCCAGTCGGTTGTCACTCGCGTAACCCATAAAGTAGTGTCTGTGAGGCCGCCCCGCAAATCCCCGCAGGCGCCGACATGCTGCTGACGATCACCACAACGCACGAACCGGCGACGGACCTCGGCTACCTGCTGCACAAGCATCCGGCGCGCGTGCAGGAGTTCCCGCTGTGGTTCGGTGATGTTCGCGTCTTCTATCCGCTAGCCGAGGACGCCGAGTGCACGGCGGCGATACTTCTGGACATCGATCCCCAGCGCCTGCGCCGTCGCGGCCGCGCGGAACCAGCGTTCCGACTGGAACCCTACGTCAATGACCGGCCGTACGCCGCCTCGTCGTTCCTTTCCGTAGCCATCTCGCGCGTGTTTGGCTCCGCGTTGCACGGGAAATGCGACGCGCGCCCAGAGTTGGTGGGGGCTCAAATGCCTCTGACGGCCCGGCTATCGGCTGTTCCGTGCAGGCCCGGGCGCGCGTTCCTGGAGCGACTGTTTACCCCGCTCGGATACGAGGTGACAGCCGAGGGGCGCCCGTTGGATCCGGAGTTCCCGGCGTGGGGAGATAGCCACTATTTCACGCTGCAACTGTCCAAGACCACGCGGCTGCGCGACCTACTCAGCCACCTCTACGTGCTGGTCCCTGTGCTGGACGACACGAAGCACTACTGGGTCTCCGAGGACGAGGTAGACAAGCTGCAGCGGCACGGTGGCGACTGGCTGGGCGAGCACCCGGTGCGGGACGACATCGTACGTCGGTATATGCGCCACAGCGCGCGACTCACGGACGCGGCGCTGGCGGCTCTCGCCGATGACGACACGCCCCTTGGTGACGGGCGAAGCGGACAGCAGGCCGACGCGGACGCCGAGGAAGAGACGCCCAGGTTGTACGAACAGCGGCATCGTGAGACGCTGTCGGCGCTGGCACGGGCGGGCGCAAGGCGCGTCGTGGATCTGGGCTGCGGTGAGGGCGAGTTCCTGCGCCGCCTCCTCGCGGACCCTCGGTACGAATCGATCCTGGGAGTAGACGTCTCTGTCCACGCGCTGACCCGCGCGCGCCGAAGCCTACACCTCGACCGGCAGCCTGAGACTCAGAAGGCGCGACTCACCTTGCAGCAGGGCTCGGCGCTCTACCGTGACGCCCGACTCACCGGCTACGACGCCGTCGTGCTCATGGAGGTAGTGGAGCACATTGAGCCGCGCAGATTGGTGGCGCTCGAAGACGCCGTCTTCGCCTACGCGCGGCCGAACGCGGTCGTCGTCACAACGCCCAACCGCGACTACAACGCCGTGTGGGCATCCCTGCCGGCCGCGGACACGCGCCACGCCGACCATCGGTTCGAGTGGACGCGCAACGAGTTTGCGGCGTGGGCGGAACGCGTGGCGTCCGAGCACGGCTACGCCGTTGAGTTCCGCGCCGTCGGCGACGTGCATCCCGCCCTAGGGTCTCCGACGCAGATGGGGGTGTTCACCCGATGAACATCGACATCCCGGACATGGCGCTCGTGCTGCTGATCGGGTCGTCCGGCAGCGGCAAGTCCACCTTCGCGGCGAAGCACTTCCTCCCGACGGAGGTAGTCTCATCCGACCACAGTCGAGGTGTCGTGTGCGACGACGAGACGAGTATGGCGGCGACGGCGGACGCGTTCGAGCTCGTGCACTTCATCGCGCGCAAGCGACTCGCCGCGGGTCGGGTCACCGTGATCGACGCCACCAACGTCCAGCCATTCGCCCGGAAGTCCCTCATCGACATCGCGAAGGAACTGCACTGCCTTACCGTCGCGATCGTGCTCGACCTGTCGGAGGATCTCTGCCACGCGCGCAACGAGCTGCGACCGGACAGGAACTTCGGCAGGCGAGTCGTCCGCGGGCACGTACGCGACCTGAAGCGGTCTTTGCGCGGTTTGGGTCGCGAGGGCATCCACCGCGTGTACCGGCTGTCCTCGGTCGAGGAGATCGACGCCGCCACGGTCACGCGCGTGCGCCTGTGGCCCGACCGTCGCGACGAGCGCGGCCCATTCGACATCATCGGTGACGTCCACGGGTGCTGCGACGAGCTCGAGGAACTGCTTGGGCGACTGGGGTACGCCCACTCGGACGCGCCGCGTGAGACTCACGGCTACGCGCGTGTGTGGTCGCACCCAGAGGGGAGGCGCGTCGCGTTCGTGGGCGACATAGTGGACCGCGGCCCTCGCGTGCTCGACGCCTACGGCCTCGTGCGCAACATGGTCGAGGCGGGCTCCGCGATCTGCGTGCCGGGCAACCACGACTCGAAGCTTGTCCGAGCTCTCCGTGGGCGCAAGGTCCAGGTCACCCACGGCCTCCAGACCAGTCTCGCCGAAATCGACGCGGCGCCCGAGGACGTCCAGGCCACTCTCCGCACAGAGATGGCGGACTTCTTCGACTCGCTCGTGAGTCACGCGGTCCTCGACGGCGGGGCGCTCGTCGTCGCCCACGCGGGCATTAGGGAGACCATGGCAGGCCGGGCGTCTGGCGCGGTTCGGGCCTTCGCTCTTTACGGCGACACCACGGGAGAGACGGACGAATTCGGCGCGCCGGTTCGGCACGACTGGGCGAGCGAGTATCGTGGCGAGGCCGCCGTCGTCTACGGACATACGCCGGTCGTCGACGCCGAGTGGGTGAACAACACGATCAACGTGGACACGGGCTGCGTCTTCGGTGGGCAGCTGACGGCGCTGCGTTACCCCGAACGGGAACTGGTGAGCGTCGACGCCCGCGAGACATACGCGGAGCCCATCCGTCCGCTGCAGCGCCCGGAGGACACGGGACGCGCGGCCCAACACGCCGCGGACGACTCCCTGGACATCGGCGACCTGATCGGCCGCCGGTCCATCTCCACGCGTCTGCGCGGGAACGTCACCGTCGACGAGGAGCGGGGAGCCGCCGCGCTCGAGGTCCTGTCGCGCTGGGCGGTGGACCCGAAGTGGCTCATCCACCTTCCGCCCACGATGGCGCCTCCCGCAGCGACCGACCGCGACGGGCTGCTGGAGCACCCCGACAAGGCGTTCGCGTACTACGCGCGCGAACGAGTGCCAGAGGTGATTCTCGAAGAGAAACACATGGGCTCCCGCGCCATCGCGGTCGTCTGCCGCGAACCGTCCGTCGCGGTGACGCGGTTCGGGCTGGCGGAAGAGCGACCTGGCGTCGTCTACACGCGCACGGGGCGGGCGTTCTTCGCGGACACCGAGTCCGAGGAGGCGATCCTCGCCGCGCTGTGCGACGGCGCCTCCGCGGCCGGGCTGTGGGACACGCTAACGACGGACTGGCTCTGCATCGACTGCGAGATCATGCCGTGGTCGGCGAAGGCGCGCCAGCTCATCGAACAGCAGTACGCCGCCGTTGGCGCCGCCGCCCGCACGTCGCTCACGGAGACGTTGGGCACGCTCCGCGCCGCTGAGTCCAACGGTGTCGAGGTGTCGAACATCCGCGCGCGGTATGAAAGTCGTCTCGCGATGGCGGAGCAGTTCGCGGCTGCGTACCGCCACTACTGCTGGAATGTCGAGAGCCCCGCCGACCTGCGCGTCGCGCCCTTCCACGTCCTCGCAAGCGAGGGATCGACGCACACGGATCGCGACCATCGCTGGCACATGGAGACTGCCCGCGCGATGGCGCCGCAAGGCGAAGGACACATCGTGCAGGCCACCGAGAACGTCACTGTGTCGCTGGATGACGCCGCCGCCCGCGCGTCCGCCATGGACTGGTGGGAGGCCCTGACGGACAAGGGCGGCGAGGGAGCCGTCGTAAAGCCGCTCTCGTTCATCGCGCGCGGCCGCCGAGGCATGGCGCAGCCCGCGTTGAAGTGCCGCGGCAGGGAATACCTGCGCATCATCTACGGGCCTGAATACACGGAGCCGGACTATCTCACCCAGCTTAAACAGCGCAACGTCGGCGGAAAGCGCTCCCTCGCGTTGCGTGAGTTCGCGCTCGGGATCGAGGCGCTGGAGCGGTTCGTCCGGCGAGAACCGTTGCGGCGCGTGCACGAGTGCGTCTTCGGTGTTCTCGCGCTGGAGAGTGAGCCGCTGGATCCGCGACTCTGAGGTCGCGTCGGTCGCCATGCGGTGGGCCCTGGCCAGCGACGCCGCGTCGTGACGCACATGTGCACCACTGGCCCAATCGCGAGCAACCCTCCCAGCGTGGCGACGCACCGAGTCGTGGGGCGTCGGGGAACGGTGTTCTCTACAGGCGATGGCGGCAGGGCTGGTGGGCTCCGACCACTCGTCATTCTGAGCGTGGCGAGGAATCTCCCGCGCGGGCAGTGACGCCGAGATCCTTCGTCGCTTCGCTTCTCAGGATGACGGCCGACGGACAGCGGGACGCGCCAATACCATCGCGTGTAGACGCCACCCCAGCATCAGACCAGTTGCCATCCGCCCGTCGCTCAGGCATGGTTATAGTATATAAGAACTATATCGCCGTGACGCGGCCGACCGGCTACAGGAATTGGGAGACAGCAGAATATGGCACGCGCACAGTCACAGCAACCCATCACGGTCGGCACAACCATCGACGTGCCGGAAGGCGCCCTTGTGCTACTCGTCGGCGCGCCCGGCTCGGGCAAGTCCACGTTCGCCGCGCTCCATTTCACCGCGGACGAGATCCTCTCCACAGATGCGCTACGTCTTGAATTCACCGGGGATGAAGGGAGTATGGACGCGAATCCCGCGGTGTTCGCCGAGTTGCGCGAGCGCTTGAAGCCTCGCATGCGCCGGAATCTGCCGACCGGTGTGGACGCGACAAACCCGACGAGTGCCATCCGCGCACAGCTTCGGAAGATGGCCGACCGACACGGACGTCACACGATCGTCGTGGCCCTCAACTTGCGTAGGTCGGTGTGCCGTCGCCGCAACGCGGAGCGGGACCGTACAGTGCCTGAGCACATCCTCGACGGCCTTGTGTCGCAAGTGAGGGCCGAACTGCCTGACATTGACAATGAGGGCTTCAGCGCCGTCTACGTGTTCACCAAGAAGTCGGAGGTGAACGCCGCGCGGGTGCGCCGCACGTGAGGTGCGCGGCCGCGGCGACGCTCGCCGCTCCCGCTGGCGGCGCGCGCGTCATTGCCGTGCCCTGCGTCGGTGGCTATCCCTATCGCGTGCGCCGCGCCAGACGCGGTGACGAGGAGAGGCCAAGTGTCAGAATTCACCGCCGGAGACCGCGAGACACTGCGCTCGCTGGCGCAAGATGTAGCCGAGATCGCCGACCTGCCCGTCATGGCGGAGCGCCGGGGCATGTGGAAGCGTCACAACGCGCTCGAACGCGTCCGCCCGATGGTCCTCATCGACCCGCAGGGCTCCTGGCGGGAGCTGCTCCCCGAGTCCGACATGACGTGCGAGGGCTCCGCCGCCCGACGGACCGAGCTGGCGCTACGTAGACGCATCTACAACCACGAGAACTTCCACGACGACACGGTCATCGAGAAGAACTGGGTCGTAGGCCGGTCCATCCACAACACCGGCTGGGGGCTCACCGCGAAGCACTTGCGCAGCTCGATGGCGACGGGCGCGTGGATGTTCGACCCAGTCATCAAGACCCACTCCGACCTCGACAAGATCAAGTACCCACGGGTCTACGAGGACAAGGACGCGACGGCGCGTTCGTACGAGGCCGCCCAGGAGCTGTTCGGCGACATCCTCGACGTGCAGGTAAGGGGCATCGCTCATCTGTCCTTCCACCTGATGAACGTCTACACGGGGTTGCGTGGCCTCGAGCAGGTCATGTGGGACATGATCGACGACCCCAACATGGTCCACGACGCTATGGCGCGGCTCGAAGCGGGGCATCACGAACTCGTACGACAGTACGTCGACCAGAACCTGCTCAGCCTCAACAACGACGGGACCACCCACTCGACAGGAGGGAACGGCTACACGAACGAGCTGCCGCTCCCCGACTGCGATCCAGACCGGGTCCGTCCGTGCGACATGTGGGCATCCGCGGAGTCGCAGGAGTTCGACCCGGTGTCGCCGGAGATGCACGAGGAGTTCACGCTGCAATACGAGAAGCGGCTACTGGAACCGTTCGCGCTGAACGGCTACGGCTGCTGCGACGACCTGGAGCCGAAGCTGCACCTCGTCGCGCAGATCCCGGGCATCCGCCGCATCTCCATCGCGCCGCTAGCCAACGTCGACCGCAGCGCGGAGAAGCTCCGGGGCGACTACATCTTCTCGTGGAAGCCGCAGCCGTCTCACCTCGTTGGCGAGTTCGATAGCGACATGGTCCGCGAGTACATCCGTCACACGCTCGATGTCTCGCGGGACTGCGTGGTCGAGATGATCCTCAAGGACACGCACACCTGCGAGAACCGTCCCGAGCGGTTCACCGAATGGTCGAGAATCGCCAGCGAGTTGGCCGAGCAGTACTGACCCGAGGGTCCGCCGACCTCGCGAGGCGCGCTGTATCGACCATTGCCGACCGACCGACCGATGGCTATCCATTCCCCGTGCGCGCCCGCCCGAGTCCATCCGATGGGGAGGCTTACGTTGTCACAGTTCAGCGTCGGAGACCGCGACATCCTGCGCGCGGTGGCGACCGAAGTAGCCGAGGTCGCGGACCTGCCGATCATGGCGGAGCGGCGCGGCATGTGGAAGCGCCACAACGCGCTGGAGCGAGTGCGTCCCATGATCCTGTTCTTTCCCGAGGGATCGTGGCGCGAGTTGCTCCTCGACTCCGATATGACGTGCGAAGACGCGGCCGCCCGCCGCGTGGAGTGGACTCTACGCAGCCGCCTCTACTACCACGAGCATTTCCACGACGACACCGTGATCGAGAAGGAGTGGGTCGTCAGCCGGTCGGTGCACAACACCGGATGGGGTCTGACGGCGAAGCACTTCCGCAGCTCCATGGCGACGGGGGCGTGGAAGTTCGATCCCGTCATCAAGACGCACAGGGATCTCGAGAAGATCAAGTTCCCAAGGGTGTACGAGGACGAAGACGCCACGGCGCGGTCACTCGAGACTGCTCAGGAGTTGTTCGGCGACATCCTCGACGTGAAGCTCAAGGGCGTGTCCCATATCTCGTTCCATCTGATGAACATCTACACCGGGCTGCGCGGGCTGGAGCAGGTCATGTGGGACATGATCGACGACCCGAACATGGTCCACGACGCCATGGCAAAGCTCGAAGAGGGGCACCACGAGCTCGTCAAGCAGTACGTCGATCTGAACCTGCTGAGCCTCAACAACGACGCGACCTACCACTCGACGGGGGGCAACGGGTACACCGACGAACTGCCACCCGACGGCTACGAGCCGGACCACGTGCGTCCGTGCGACATGTGGGCGTCGGCGGAGTCGCAGGAGTTCGACCCCGTGTCTCCCGACATGCACGAGGAGTTCGCGCTGCAATACGAGAAGCGTCTCCTGGAGCCGTTCGCGCTGACCGGATACGGGTGCTGCGACGACCTGGAACCGAAGATCCACCTCGTCAGCCAGATACCAGGCATCCGACGCATCTCTATCGCGCCCATGGCGGACGTAGACCGCGCTGCCGAGAAGCTGGGCGGCGACTACATATTCTCGTGGAAGCCGCAGCCGTCGCATCTCGTCGGTGACTTCGACGCCGACATGATCCGCGAGTACATAAGGCACACGCTGGACGTCTCGCGCGACTGTGTCATCGAGATGATCCTCAAGGACACGCACACATGCGAGAACCGCCCCGAACGGTTCGACGAGTGGTCCCGCATCGCGCGCGAACTGGTCGAGGAATACTGACGTGATGACCTCGCGTGAACGTATCATCGCGGCGATCCGTCGTGAGCCAGTGGACCGAGTGCCCGTCAGTCCCTTCGGCTTCGGGCATCTGAGCCCGCGTGAAGGCGTCGGCAAGGAGATGCTGGAGGTCACCGACCCGTTCATACCCGTCGGCGCTGGCGGCGGGCAGTTCATGGGCGCGCGGTACGGCGAGCATGTGTCGTCGGAACAGGACGGGTCCGACACAGTCACCACCATCCGCACGCCGCGCGGCGACCTGACGCGCGTCTACCGACGGACGTCGCTCGCGGGCTACACGGTCAAGTTCCCCTGTGCGACGCGGCAGGACATTGAGGCGCTCCTGTCCATCCCCTTCGAGGCGGCGCATCCGAACGTGGCGTCCTTCCTCGATGCAAAGCAGGAGTATGGGGAGCAAGGCCTCGTCCTCGCAGGCATTCCCGACGCGATCTGTTTTCTCGCCGAGTACATGTCGCCGGAGGACTTCTGCCTACTGTGGGCGCTTGAGCCGGACTTCGCAGTAGAGGCTACGGACACGGTGCAGTCGCGACTCATACCGTGGGTGGATGAAGCGTCGGCCGGAGGCGTCGACGCGTACCGCATCGTCGGCGCGGAGTACATCACCGAGCAGCTCGGCCCGGAGGCCTTTCAGCGGCTGGGACGGGTTCAGGACATGGAGTTGGTGGACGTCATCCACAAGTACGGCGGCATCGCCTACTACCACTGCCACGGCAAGATGGACGCGTTCATCGAGGACCTCGTCGCGACGGGCATAGACGCGCTGGACCCCATCGAGGTGGAGCCGTACGGCGACATCACGCTTGGCATGGCGAAGCGGCGAGTCGGCGAGGACGTGTGCCTCGTCGGGGGCCTGGACGACATGGAAGTGCTGGAGACGCGCGACCGGGCGACGGTGCTGCGCATGGGGGAGGAGTGCCTGCGGGCCGCCGGCCCACTGGGCTACTGCCTTGCCGGGACCGCGTCCGGTACGTTCACGGAGCCGGCGGCGCGCAACTTCATGGCGCTCGTTGACGTAGCGGAGCAGTTCGCGAGATAGGGAGAAAACGACGCATGGCGGACAT
This sequence comes from uncultured bacterium, assembly GCA_964473525.1. Lineage (GTDB taxonomy): Bacteria > Poribacteria > WGA-4E. The sequence goes on along the minus strand of CAYYPK010000001.1, from coordinate 238,096 downwards.
GACGCCAAGAGAGCGTGTGCAGCGCACGTTGCGGTTCGAGAAGCCAGACCGGGCGCCACGCGAGTTGTGGATACTGCCGGGCGCGCAGACTCGTTGGGCGGTCGACATCGCGGCGTTCTACGAACGCTTCCCAAGCGATTTCACGGGTCCGGCCGTTCAGTACGGCGAGGCGAAGCGCGCGTCGGGAGCCGGATACCACGTCGGGCGATACACCGACGCCTGGGGATCCGTGTGGGAGGTGGCACAGGAGGGCGTCGTCGGCGAGGTCGCAGAGCCGATCATCGCCGACTGGGACGCTCTCTCCGGCTACGAGCCGCCGTTCGAGATACTCGACGAGGCCGACTTCTCCCGCGTCAACGCCAGTTGCGCCGCCACAGACCACTACGTGAAGGCCGGCACGACGATCCGTCCGTTCGAGCGCATGCAGTTCCTGCGCGGCTCAGAGCAGTTCTTCTACGACCTCGCCGAGGACAGCGCCCAGCTCTACCAACTTCGCGACATGGTCCACGATCTGTTCCTGCGCGAGGCGCGCATGTGGGCGGAGACCGACGTGGACGGCGTGTCCTTCATGGACGACTGGGGCACGCAGTCGGCGCTGCTCATCTCGCCCATCAAGTGGCGGGAGTTCTACAAGCCGCTCTACAAGGACTACTGCGACATCCTGCGCGCCGCGGACAAGGACGTGTGGTTCCACACCGACGGCCACACCGAGGCGATCCACGCCGACCTCATCGAAATCGGCGTCGACGCCATGAACTCGCAGCTCTTCTGCATGGACATCGAAGCCATCGCCGAGAAACACCGAGGCGACGTGACCTTCTGGGGCGAGATCGACCGACAAGCCATACTCGCCTTCGGCGGCCCGGATGAGTGCCGCGAAGCAGTGCGCCGTGTGCGCGCCGCGTTGGACCACGGCGAGGGTGGCGTGGTCGCGCAGTGCGAATGGGGCATAGACACACCGCCCGAGAACGTCACCGCGGTGTTCGAGACGTGGATGGAGTAGACATTCAGTCAGGACGCCCGCTCCTGGCGGCGCACGATCGCTGATGGTGTTGCGGGAGGTGTCCAGGCGGCGTCGACAGCGTCCGAACCACCCGGTGGTAACGCGCATCTGCACTCCTTCCCCTCGCAGGGGAAGGTTGGGATGGGGTCGGGACGACGGCATTCACAGCCTCGCCCGCGACCCGTTGCGATCCGGGCGTGAAAGTCCTGCCAGTCCAGACGCGACGCGGGACGGCCCACCCGTACCGGCCGTCCTGCCGTTGGGGCGACCCCGCCTTCAGCCCACCCGCGCTCGGTACGTGGGGTTGCGCGGCGCCGCGTGCGGGTCGATCCTGCCCACGCACGTCGCGCATTCCCTTCTGGTCGACCGGAGTTCTGCAATATGGGGCGTGATCTGGCTGTGGCGTTGCTCATCGGAGGCGTGTGCTGCCTTGCGGCAGCGCGACCCGCGCGAGTTGGCACGGATGCGGTGGCGGATGCGGTGAAGGTATTCATCCTCGCCGGGCAGTCCAACATGGAAGGGCACGGACAGACGCGCAGCCTCGACCACCTCGGGGACCACCCGGAATACGGACACCTGCTAGCCAGCCTGAAAGATCCTGACGGCTCCTGGCGGACGCGCGACGACGTCACCATCTACTGGCAAGCCAAGCAACCGGTATACGGCCCGCTGACCGTCGGCTGGGGCGCGTCCGAGAACGAGATCGGTCCTGAGTTGCTGTTCGGGGCGCTCATGGGAGATCGGCACGAGGTCCCCGTCCTGCTGATCAAGACGGCGTGGGGCGGGAGGGACGTCTACTGCGACTTCCGCTCCCCGAGCGCTGGCGACCCGAGCGATGGCGAATGGGCGGTGGTCGACAAGCAGCGCGCCGAGGGGAGAGACCGCGAGAACGGGGCGACCTACCGGCAGATGGTCGCGGAGATACGCGCGTGCCTCGCGAACATCGCGGACGTCGTCCCCGGCTACCAGGGGCAGGGCTACGAGATCGCCGGCATGGCGTGGCTGCAAGGGTGGAACGACTTCTGCGAGTGGCATCTCCGCATCGACGACGAACCGGTTGGCGAGGCGATCATCGACAACTACGCCGCGAACCTGTCGGCGATGTTCCGCGACCTGCGGGACGACCTCGACGCGCCGGACCTGCCCATCGCAATAGGCGAGATGGGCGTCGGCGGCGAGGAGATGGTCGCGCGCGCGCAAGACCCGAGCGACCGAGAAGCCGTCGCCATGATGGCGTTCCGCCGCGCGCAGGAGGCCGCTGCGGACAGCGCTCGGGTCTCCAACGTCTCGTTCGTTCCGACCGCCCACCTGTGGGACGTGCGGCTGCAGGAGCTCCGGGAAATCAGTGACAGGTATTGGGGTGAGAAGCAGGAGCAAGGCGTTCCGCACACCGCAGAGAACGACCTACCTACGAAGGAACTCAACGACGAATACCGGCGCCTCGGGGGTCACTGGTATTGCCACTACAACGGCTCGGCCGCGAACTACTCGTTGATGGGGTACGCATTAGCTGAGGCGCTACCCAGGTGACTACCCCAACGGCGCTGCTCGGAGGCTACCCTCAGGAACATGGTCGCGGTGCCTGCGCCTGGCTGACACAGGATCGCGGCCGCTTGCCGGATGCGGCCCAAAGGCGTCGCCCAGAGGATGCCGGTGCAACGCACAGCTAGCTCGACACCGGTATCGGCCCGCTTGCTGGGTGGTCGTGACCGTGCAGCAGGAACCCCGGGGCATGGCTATCTGCGTGCCGCCAGGGCATGCGCGGTCCTCCGATGCCGCAGTATCTTATGACCTTAACCCATTCAATAGGGGGTGCGGATGGCGCGCGAAGGATGGCGGCTCCGGTCCTGGTTCTGGTTCGGGCTCAAGCACGTCGTCGCCCTCGCGGCAACGACGGGTGTCTTGTTCCGCTTACTGGGCTACTGTGGTGGCGCGGCGCGTTTCGGCTGCGCCATCAAGACGCACTCTACCGTGTTGGGGCAGACCTTCGGCCCGGTGTGGGCCGGGTCGCTAGCGGTGTTTCTCGCCTTCACTTACGCCGACAAAACCGGGGCGGACAAGGTCAATCGGCGCCACGGGCCGCAATGGCGCGGCTGGGGACACGTGTTCACCGGGCTGTTGCTCATTCCGCTTGGCAGCATCATGGCCATGAACGCTGTGGCGACGTGCCACCTGGCTAGCCGAGGCCTGGGGATTCTAGCCGCCTGCGCCTCGGTAGCGCTCTACCTAGGGATCGGGTTCTTCGATGCTTGGGACTTGGCTAGAGGGCTAGCGGCAGAGGCAGAGGCAGGAACCTGTGGGCAAGGCGTGTCGCCTGTTGCCGGCTGCTGCGAAACCGACGCCTCTTCCAGGTAGTCATTCGAGCGCGTTCGAGGCGAATCCACTCAGCAGTCCGAGCGGGGTCCGTCCGGTGCTGACACCGACCGCTGCTGCGGCCGACGGGCGGCCGCGTTCACCACCCGCCTGCGAGGGCGTCCGATCCTTGCCAACCTGCCTTCTCGTCGCCCTTGCGCGACTCCGCGACGAGGCCTTCGTAGAAGTCCTCCCACGCATCCCCCAACTCGGCGAGGTCGATAAGGACGGCCGTCGGCTTCCCAGCGGCGTCGACAACGAACTGTATGCCCTTCATGGTCGGCTCCCTCTTTCCCATCCTACCACGCGCACGATGCCTCGACGAGTTGGACGGTGTCCCCTATATCAGATGGAATTCCGTCTGCCGCCCGTCGAGGAACACGGGGCCGTGTTCCGTGAACGCCGCGTCCTGTTCCATGGGGATCAGCACATCCTCTCCGCCCCAGGCGGGCTCGGGCACGGTGACGCTGAGCTCGACGGTGTACGCAGTGTCGTAGTTCATCACGACATCCCCGCGTCCGGGGCAGGACTCCTGCTCCCACGGCAGACCCATGAGCGGCCCCGGCTCGTGCAGGTAGTGGCTCAGCGAGTGCGAGTAGATCTTAGGCTTGCTGAGGCCCTCTTCCCGCGCCTTCTCTAGCGCGTTCGCGAGTATCTGGTTGCCGGTCAGCCCGAGCTCCCACGCCCCGGTGAAGATATCCTGAAGGCGACCTGCCTGCCGCATGCCCTCGCGCAGGCCGGCTGGCGCCTCCGTCTCGCCGGGATTCAGAACGTACGCCAGCTCCTGATGGTCCGTGATGATGCGCAGGTACTCGACGCCGACGTCGCAGTGGATCATGTCGCCGTGGCGGATGACGGCGTCGTCCTCGCCCCACTGCTCGCGGTTGGGCGCGCCGCGGAAGAGGCGGAAGAATGGCGAGAACGACACGGGCAGCCCGAGGTCGGTCGACCGTTGCCAGTAGTGCCACCGCAGGTCGGGAATGGTCGTGACGCCGGGTGTGATGACTCTGCGTGAGAACGTCTCGGCGATGAGCTCGTGGGCGATGGCGCACGCCTGATGGTAGAGCTCCAGCTCACGCGGCAGGCGGGTCTCTAACCACCGTATCGCGAGCGGCTCGGCCGACACGATTCGTGACGACAGTTCCGCGCCGAGGGTGTCCTCCAGCTTCGTCTTCAGCGACGCCGTCAGGCCGTCCGCTGCCCAGATGACGTCGGACATGTTGACGCCGATGCGTCTCGGGTCACGCGCCCCAAGCACGTTTCGCAGGTGCGCCCACTGATCGGCCTCGCCGTCCCATCCCCGATCCCAGACGTCCTGCATGAGGCCCTGCGTGTTCGTCCGCGAGATGTTCAAACGCTCGACACCCCGCTCCCCGCCCGCGTCGTAGAAGACCATCACCTGGAAGATGGGCGCCCACGACTCCCATGGAACCATCGTGCGGAACACAGGGTCGTAGTTGTCCTCGTTGCACACGATGACCCACGCGTCGATGTCCGATTCGCGCATGATCGCGGGTAGGATCGTGTCCAATCTGTCGGACAGGATGTCGTTCACGAGCGCCGCCCGCTCCCGGAGTGGGAGCACCTTGGGTCCATTCCACGGCATGTGCGATGTGTACACGTCGTTGCTCCGCGAGTGTGTCAGTTGTTGTCCATTCCCAGATGTCGCCGGTACCAAGCGACCTGCCGCCGCAGCACGTCCAGCCGGTGGCGAGGCTCCGAGATGCTGTGTCCTTCGCGCGGGTAGCGCACGAACTCCGTCTCGACGCCAACCGCCTTGAGCGCCGCGTAGAGTTCCTCAGACTGCGAGATCGGCACGCGTTCGTCCTCCTCGCCGTGGAGGATCAGCGTCGGTGTTGAGATGCTCGCCGCGTAGCTCAGCCCCGACCGTTCGCGGTACAGCTCCGGCTGCTCCGCAGGGGATCCCTCCCCGAAGTACATCGCCATGAACCGCGGGATATCGGTCGTGCCGTACATGCTGAACGCGTTCGAGATGCCGCAGCCGCACATCGCCGCCCGGAACCGGTCTGTCTGGGAGATGATCCACGCAGTCATGTACCCGCCATAGCTCCAACCAGCGACGACGAGTCGGTCTGGGTCCGCGATGCCCTCCGCGACGAGCACATCGACGCCGGCCATGATGTCGGCGTAGTCGCCACCTCCCCAATCTCCGAAGTTCGCGCGTGCGAACTCGCCGCCATATGCATCGCTGCCACGGAAGTTGGGCGAGAACACCGCGAACCCCTCCGCCGCGAGGTACTGGACCTCCGCGCGGAAGCCCAAGTCGCGACCTCCGTGCGGCCCACCATGCGGGTCGACAATGAGTGGGCAGGGCGACCCGTCCGCGCGCGGCGGCCGGACGAGCAGCCCCTCGATCTGCATGCCGTCAGAACTTGCCCAGTGGGTCGCGCGTGTTTCACCGAACGTCATGTCGGCCAACTGTGAGTTCGAGTGGACAAGCGCATCGCCCAGCCCGGCCTCGGTGTCTCCGACACAAATCGCCTCGGGGGAGTCGTGGCTGGACCTGAGTGCGGCGAACCGGGCGGCGTCAGACGCGACGACCGTCGAGTGCGCTACGGATGCGCCCGAGCCGACTTGGCGCGTCTCGCCCCCTTCCGTCGCGACCACAAGCAGATGGCACTCGAGGCCGACGCGCGTTTCGCAGAGGACGCGTCGCCCATCGCTCATCCAGGACGGGTTCTCGATAGTGCGGTCGAGACCGTCCGTGAGACACCGCGATGCGCCTCCTCCCGCGTCCGCGACGTGTAGATGCTTCTGCCCGTACCCCTCCGGGCTGTGCAGATACGCAACCCGAGCGCCATCGGGCGACCACCGAGGACAGCTCTCGCCGCGCTCGCGAGTGGTCAAGCCGTGGGTAGAGCCCTGACCCAGGTCCAAGACCCGAATGGTGGACGCGAACATCGTGTCGTCGGCCATGGGAGTCGGGGACGCGACGAACGCGATCTGCGCGCCGTCCGGGCGCCACTGCGGGTCGCTTACGTGGAAGTCTGCTGGCGTGTGCATGGCGGCGCTCGGCGCAGCCGGGCCGTCCTCTTGCGGCTCAAACTGCACGGGCACATCGGCTGGCCCCGGGGCGACCTGCACCGTCCATAGCCTTTCGGGAGTCGAGTCGTCCTCGGCGACTACGATGGGGTCGTCCTTGGCCTTCTCGCGTCGTTCCTCATCCTCGTCGGATGGGGCGGGCGCGGTGTAGGCGATCGTGAGGCCGTCGGGTGACCATCGCGGATTCGAGGCCGCCGTCTTGGACTGCGTGGCCTGCCACGCCTCGCCACCGTCGGCGCGTATCACCCACACCTGCGACACGTCGTCGCCGCGTCGAGATATGAAGCCGAGTCGTGTGCCGTCCGGTGACCAGCAAGGCTGGCGGTCACCGCGCGGCCCGTTGGTGAGCCGGAATGGCTCACCACCCGCCGCCGCGACGACCCAGATGTGCCCACGTCGCGTGCTCTCGTCCTCCGTCACCACGGGTCGGCCCCGCACGTACGCTACCCACGCGCCGTCGGGCGAGATGGCAAGCTGGCACAACTCCGTGATCGCGACTGCGTCCTCGGCGGTCATCGTTCGCATTGGGGTAGTTCCCGTTGCCGGCAGTCTGACGTCGGCGTACGTCGCTAGCTGCGCATCTGTTCCAAGAGCTCGACGGCTGTGTCCGCGATCGCCTCGCCCACGCCCGGCAAGTAGCCCCACGACAGCGCGGACCGGACTTCGTACCCCATGTGGTCGAACCCGTCCATTGGGTCCGAGCTGACGTGTCTCATGTTCTCTTCGAACGCCTTGCGCGTCGGCACGTAGTCAATCCACCCGTTCGTCAGCTCCGACACGAGCGTCTGTGCGAAGGGCGACCGGTCCTTGATGTCGAGCTGTAGCTCGACGAAGTATTCCGCCGGCACGCCAACGATGGCCACGTCGCCCAGCGCGATGGCCTGCACCTCAATGGCGTCGGCGGCCTCGGTGTCTGGCGCGGTTGGCAGGCGCGCGGTTGACCGGCCGACGCGAACGGAGCATGCAGACAGCGGCGTCGCGGCGCGCAATGCCTCGCATACGTCGCCAGCGAGTGTCTCGCCCATCCAGCGCGCGTGATCGTGCCCGTGCCGTGCTCTTGTCCCGGTAACGTCGACGTGGTTGATATCCCCACACGAGCCGTTGAGGAAGAGGCAGCACGGCGAGTCTTCGAGGCGCTCCGCCAGCCGCGTTGCCAGGTATCCCGGGAAGTCAGCCGATAGCTCCGTCCCACCCACGTTGTCTAGGTGGCAGGCGTAATTCACGAGGAGCGCCTTGGCCGCGCCCCGCGGCCTGCGGAACGCGACGACCGCCACGTCCGGGTCGATCGGCCCCGCAGGCCCGACGATGTCGGCGTTGCCGATACCGGGATTGGTCCGCACGCTGCCATCGGCCATGTAATAGCGCCGGTTGAAGGCGATGCGGTCTTCGTGTGCCACGCCCATGGCCGTGTCGCAAGGCTCTAGATCCGCCACCGCGATCGCGGCAGCATGGGCAACAACGGACGGAAATCCCTCCGCCCATCGCGCTGTGATGCCGCCATCTTCGACCGCGTCCGGCATCGGGATGGGCCCGGTATGCGTATGCGTGGCCGCGACCATGACGTTCGCGCCAGGGATTCCCGACAGACGCTCGACTTGCTCACGGATCTGGGCGACGACACTATCGGGGATACAGATGAGGTCGCAACTCACGATCGCCGCGCGCGTGCCGTCCGACTCGAACACGAGTGCCTTCGCGTAGAGCTCGTCGCTCACGGCTGTCGCGAACCTGGCCTCGAAGTAGCCTGCCATGTACACGCCCAGGTCTGGCGTGATGCGCGCTCGCCCGCATCCGACCTGCATGGTTCGGCCTCGCGTTGGTTTACCAGGTAGCGTAGTCACGGAAGCAGGCGATCACTTCGTCAACGATCGCGTTGAGGAGCGATGCGCCCTTCTCGGCGGTAGCTTCGTGCGGCATTCCCATCGCCCCGGTGGGCGACGAGGTAGTCAGACGCTTGCCGACGTTCACACGGCCGCCGTGCTGGCTGTGGTAGTAGGGCGAGTCGATCAGCGGCGGGCTGGACGTCACGCGGTCCATGCGGATCGTCTCGCCGTGCAGGTGCAGCATCATGGACGTCTCGTATTCGCAGGCGTGCGAGAGCTGCTTGGACTCCATGCCATGGTCATCCGCGCCCATCACCGGGCCGGCGATGGTCCAGTACGACGCAAGCGCGATCCACATCCGGTCGTACACCTCGGACTCGTTCGCGAGGTCGTTGATAGCCTGCGTGCCGGGCGTGACGTTTCCGCCGTGGCCATTCAGCAGGAACACGCGCTGGAAGCCCGCCTTGGCGATGGAGCGCACGACGCTCTTAATCATGGACGTGTACACGTCGTTCGGGACGCTGACGGTGCCGGGCTTTTCGAGGTGGTGGTCGGAAGCCCCGAGCCACAGGGTCGGCAGCAGGTAGATGTCGTCGGGCATGCTCGCCTCGACGCGTTGCGCCACAGCCGTACACAGATACGTGTCCGTTAGCAGGGGCGAGTGATGCCCGTGCTGCTCGAAGGAGGCGAGCGGCACGACGACGATCTTGTCCTTGTCAGCCGCCTCAACATCTGGCCAGCAGTTGTCGCCGAAAATCATCTGACAGTCCTTAGGGGTGTCGCCGCGCTGGCGAAGGCCAGCCTGTGCGGGATAGACGACGAGGATAGCGGCGCCCGATACGTGACACAACGCCGCACGGCGTGGGCGTACTCGGCAAATCACGGCGGCCCGGTTGCCCATGGGCGGCGCTACGGGAGGATCTCGGCGGGAACAACACGCAACGCCACTCGGGGAGGCGCATTGGGACAGTGCGTGGCCCGACGGCTCGCGGCGCCGAGGCCACGCGATGGCGCGTGAACAGAACGCCCCGCAGCGCGTTGGTAGAGGCCAGGGTTTCTGCGCAATGGCTGTCAGGGTTCTTGCCGAACGACAGTCCGACCGATTACCGTTAGAGCGACGGATGAAGCCGGCCACGTTGCCACGGGCCGCTCACGGCCCAGCGTGGCAGAACACGGAGTGGGAAAGCCGTGTGGTCCCTACGCGCCAGACTGGCAATCGCGCTGTTCGTCCTTGGCCTGGCGCCTAGCGCGCTTGGCACCCGATCTTTCGACGTCTACTACCTCGGCGTAGTCAACTCGTTCGCGAACCAAGAGCTGTTCCAGGAACAGGCGGCGACTACCTCGACGGGGCTGGACACCTGGGACAACGCCGCTCTGTCAGCGGCGGCGACCGACTCCGTCGCCATCTACTGCCTTGTGCTGAACACCGATGTGGTTCTCGACGCGACGACGCAGACCACGCTGTCGAACACGACCACGGGAGAGGTCCTCGCCACCCACTACCAGGTGGAGGGCGATGGCGACGCCGTGACGACGACCGGATTCACGAGCTCTGGTGACGGCGTGGATAGCTTCCTATACGTCGGCGGGGGCGCGAGCGACTATGAGACGGCTGAGGGGCTCACCCCGGGCACGTTCCTTTCCGCGGCGGGCAAGACCATCGCCCTGACCAATTCAGACGGCGGCATCGTGCTAACGTTCACGGTGCGAGGCCATAACGGGCAGGACTTCGGAGCCGCGAGCGACTATACCGAGGCGCCAGACGCCGGCACGTACACAGCGGATCTGACGTTCCGCGCTGTCTCGCAGTAGCCGAGGAGGATCCCATGGCAAGTCGCCGACTCGCTCGCAGGTTGCTGCTCTTGGGGTCGCTCGCGTGCGGCGCCATCATGACACCCATGTCGTCCATCTCGCATCACCAGCAAGGGCACTACGGTGGGCCGCCGCCAGCGTGGAGCGGCGTAACATCCCCGGCGTCCGCCCCGGCGGGGATCAGCACGCCGGACAACGATGCGATTGGGACAGACAACGACTACGTGGTCACGTACGACATTAAGCTAGGTAACGGCGTAGACGCCCTGATGACGCTGGTCGCCTACACGGATTTGACAGAGGATACGACGGGCGAGGTGATGGCGACCACTTGGTCGTTCGAGACTGACGGCGACGGGGTCAGCTCGTCCGGGATCATCAGCACCGCGTCGACGATCGCCCAAGGGCATGGCGCCTTCGTCGATGGAGCCACCCTCCTTGGCGCGGGCGGGGTCACGATCACGTCCGTTGGGAACGACAACGTGGTCCTCACGGTCACGTCGCGCGGACGCCACGCGATCGACCTGAACACGGTGACGTGCGAGTCTCCTGGCACGGGCGTCGGATCGTACACCGGCGCCCTAGATCTGAACCTGGACTGATGCCCTCGCCCCGCCGCGCGCCCGAATCTCGCCCACGAGCGATGGCATGCCTCGTCGCAGCCGGCTGCTTGATCGCGCTGCTGTCCCACACCGGGGCCCATGCGAGCATCGCGGTATCCCCCATGCGCGTGGAGGCCGATCCGGCTCCCGGCGGGTCCGAGCAGACGTACTTCCTGAACGTGTCGAACACGTGTAGCGAGACGTCGCGCGCCGTACGCTTCGATGTTGAGGACTTCTGGATTGCCGGAGACGGGGAGATTCTGGTCGGCGACGAGGTCGAACCAGGGGTCGCAGCGCGGTACGGCGGCGCCCGGTTCGTGTCCGTTCAGGCGGACTCCATCACCCTCGGCGTGCGCGAGAGCCGGCGTGTCCGGTTTGCCGTCCGCCTGCCAGCCGGCGCCACGGGCGTGTACGGCGCCCTCATCACAGCGGACGGAGGCATTGCGGCCCCATCCGTGCAGTTCGGCGCGCCGTTCGACGTGCGCGTCCGCTTCCAGGTGAGCGTGTTCGTGCTCATCACAGCTCATTCGGTGTACGCCGGCGCCGTCAGATCACCCTCCACGCCTCCGCGCCGCGCGGTATCGGTGGCGAACGTGCACACGGAGTTCCCGTACCCAACGGACCCACTGCCTCTGGTGCGGGTGTTCGCCGACATCGCGAACACCGGGACCACGCACGCCAGAGGACGTATCACGGCAGCCGTCACGCGCGCCGACGACGGGCGTGTCATTGAGGAGGTCAGGATGGAGGGCGGGACGCGGCTCCTGCTGCCCGGATCGCGCCGCCGGTTCTACGGCGCGATCCGCTCTGGGCTCCCTCCCGGCCTGTACCGCGTCACGACCCAATTCGTCGCGGACGACAACACCGTGCGGGCGACCGGCAGCGGGCAGTTCCAATTGATGCAGCCAGTAGCAGGGGCCTCGCCAGCGGCGCCCGCCTTCCGCATGCTGAGCCTCGGTCGAGATGGGCTACTCATGACGGCGAACGCACAGCGCTCCGACCGGCGCGAAGTGGAGGTGCGCAATCACCTGCGCGCGCCCGTCAGCGTCGACGTGCGGACGCCTTCGGGAGACAGCGACTGGCTGACGGTGTCCCCCAGCAGGTTCACGCTGCCGCCCCTGGGTGTCCGTACGCTGCGCGTACGCGCCGCCGCCTCCGACGCCATCCCACTGGGGAAGCACGAGCACGACGTCATTCTGACGCCACAGGCGAGAGGAAGCGACACCCCGCTGGACGAAGAGGCGATTCGGCTGCGAGTGGTGGTAATCTCCCCGAAGATCACGGACTAGCCCGACCGGGCCGCCCAGCCACAACCCGCCGCACGGAGACACACTATGTCGCGCGCGAAGCTGATCGAGTTTGGGTGGGACGAGCCCGACCCCGCGTTCATGCGTAGCCACGTCGAGGAGATGCGGTCTACGCCGTTCGACGGGTGCGTCTTCCACCTGACCGCCGACAGCGACGACCCTCCGCCCAACTTCACGTGGCAGTGCTGGAGCGACGTGAGGTACGAGCGCGCGGCCTTCGCCACGGGTGAGGCCGACCTCCGCGCCGCGAACGCCGCGGGCGGCCTGGGCGACAACTTCCTGCGCTTCAACACGACGCCAGCGGACATTGACTGGTTCGACGACTACTCCGCCGTGGCGCACAACGCCGAGGTGGCGGCGAGCGTCGCCCAGGCCGGGGGCTGCGCGGGCATCCTGTTCGACATTGAGCAGTACAACGCGCAGCTCTTCGACTACTCCGGCCTGGCGGAATCCAACGCCAGATCGTGGGACGCCTACGCCGCGCAGGCCCGCCAACGTGGGTCGGAAGTGATGCAGGCGTTCCAGCGCGGCTTCCCGGGCGTGCAGATCCTGCTGACGTTTGGGTACTGTCTGCCGTGGAACCAGATGCAGCGGCGGGGCGCATCCCTCGACGCCGTTCCGTACGGTCTGCTCGCTCCCTTCCTCGACGGGATGACGGACGCCTGCCGAGACGGCGCCACGCTCATCGACGGGCACGAGTCGTCCTACGCGTACCGCGAACCAGATCAGTTCAACGAGGCGCGCCAGCGACTCGAGACGGACGTGCTGGAGATCGTGGCCGATCCGGCGCGATACGCGGAGGCGTTCCGTGTCAGCTTTGGCCTGTGGCTGGACTGCGACTGGCGAGACCACGGCTGGGACGTGGACGACTTCGCCAGCAACCATCACCAGCCGGAGCAGTTTGGGCGGTGCCTGCGCCGCGCGCTCGACGTCGCGGACGACTACGTGTGGATCTACACGGAGACGCCACGGTGGTGGTCCGAGGACGGACCCGTGGCGCTTCCCGAAGCCTATGTGGACGCGATCCGCGACGCCATCGCTGCCCACCAGGCGTAGCCACGTCGCGCGTCACCCGTCCTCTGGCGTATTAGGCCCGCTAGCGGTCATCTTGCGACGCATAGCTCGCCCTACGAGGAACACGCCCACAGCGACGGCTGCGGCGACGCCAACCGCAGGCCACGGAATCCGACGCTCCGCGACTGCTGTCTTCACGGCGGTACCACCGACGACGTAAACCACGGTCATCGGCAGCATGCAGAGCCAGGACCAGAAGACGTACGTGGTCCCGCGCACGGACGTGAGTCCGAAGGCGAGATTCAGGGGGCTGAACGGGAACAGCGGCGCCAGCCGAGTGAATGCAACCACGACGGGGCCGTGCGCCTCGATGAGAGCGTTCAGTCGTCGGAAGTGACGGCTGCGTCGCAGACGTGGCTCCACGAAGTCTCGGACGAGGTAGCGCGCGCCGAACATGCCGCCAGCGGCCGTGATGGTTGACGCCAGGCTGGCAAGCGCGACGCCTACTACCGGGCCGAACAGGACGCCGGACAGCACCGTCAGCGGCCACATGGGCGACGCAACCATCGTCAGCAACACGTACGCGCCCACGAACGCGACGGGCCCAAGGGCGCCAAGCGACCGGACCCACGCTTCCACCTCCTCGCGTGACGTCCCGACGCGCGTTCGCAGCAGGACGACGCACGCCCCGAGAACCAGGACGAGAGCAACCCCAACGAGCCATTTCGCGGCTGGGGAGCCGGCTGCGTTGGCGCCCGGCTCGTGGTCGATCATCGGCTCCCGCCCGCGCCGAGGTTAGGGTCGGTCGCGTTGAGGTACTCCTCGAGGTCCGTGTAGCCGTCGCGGTCGGTGTCCTCGGCATCGTTGGCCGTGGTCGGGTCCAGCCCGTGGAGATCCTCCCAGGCGTCCGGCATGCCGTCGCTGTCTGTGTCCGGTGGCGCTGGAGTCGCGCGCAGCTCGGGCCAGCCGCCCACCTGCCCCACGGAGTCCACGAGCGTCGCTACGCCATCCCTGACCCCGGACACGACGCGGACATCTACGGCGTCGCGCGTCGGCAGCGTCGCGCCCGCTGACGAAAGCACTGCCTCCTGCGCATCCTGGGCGGTGGTCGTGCGCACAGGCGCCACCTCGTAGGCGACCGCCCTGGAGCCATCGCCCGTGATGTCGCCGACCCCGTCTGCCGCGTAGAACGTCGTCGCCGGGTTGGCCCGGAAGGGCGTCGTCGGGTGGTAGTTCGCGACGAAGTTCATGCGCACGGGATCGGCGGCGGAGTAGCCGTGTCCGCCAGAGTGCATGACGTTGTTGCGGAAGTCGAACAGGATACACCCCTCGCCATACGTGCCGGGCCTCGGCGACCTCGACCTGTGGAAGGCGTACAGGTTGTGGTGGAACGTGACGTTCCCGTTCGTGCGGATGAGCGACCCGTACCCGTGCTCGCCCTTGTGGTGTGTGCTGGCGTTGAGGCTCTCGCTGATGATGCACCACTGCACCGTGACGTCCGTGATGCCCGCCCCAGACACGGACAGCACCTCGTCGTTCGCCCAGCTCGTCGAGCAGTGGTCGATGATGACGTCGCGAGCGCCGCCGCTCAGCGACAGCGCATCCGTCGACCATCCGCGCTCCGCGTATTCAGGCCGCCTGCCCACCTCGTCACCCGGACGGAACCGCACGTGCCGGATGACCACGTCGTGGGTCTTGACGCCTACGCCGTAGTTCTTTACGCAGATGCCATCCCCCGGCGCCGACTGACCCGCGACCGTGACGTACGGGTTGCGGACGGTCAGCGACGACTTGAGGTGGATCGTGCCCGATGTACGGAACACCACCGTGCGCGGCCCGTCTGCCTCGACAGCCGCCCTAAGACTGCCCTCAATCGGTTCTGCCCCTGGCCCGTAGTCGTCCAGGTTGGTGACGAACCGCACGGACCCGCCCCGGCCTCCCTGGGCATGCCGGCCAAAGCCCTCGGCGCCGGGGAAGGCGAACACATCGCCAGGTGTGGCGGCCGGCGACGACGTACAGGTCAACATGACAGCGGCACACGCCAGGAGTATTCTCATGCGCGCATTCCCGTGTGAGAGGGCGAGGACGCTGGCCCGAAGGCGCGCCGGCATCGTCTGACGTGTCGGAGCGCGGGCGGGAACCCGACCCGGAGCGGCGATCCATCCCTCTGTCCGCACAACCGATCGTGCCACGAAGGGAGACGCGCGATGCTATTCCACATCACCCAGCGTCACACACCCGAAGCGTGCCCGCTGGACGCTGGCGGATCAAGAGCCCTGTACGACGCCGACGCCGAGGGAGTCACCACCGTTGGCATCTACGGAGCGTACGCTGAGCACACCATGTACTACGTCGTCGAGGCAGAGGACATCAAGGCGGTGCACCGCTTCCTTCTGCCGGGCTTCGAGCGGTGCGTCTCCGACGTCACCCCGGTCGTCGCCTGGCGTCGACCCGCTACCGCGGACAGGGAGGGAGTTCGAACGTCGAGGCGATGTCGACGCGCTCGCCACGACGCGCGGACGCCTTCGCGGCGGTCATCACCTCGAGCGCGTGCAGCGCGTGTTCCGCCGTCATAACGGACTCGGCTCCCGTTACCAGGCGCCCGGCGGCGTAGGCCGCTCCGCCCTGCCAGCAGTAGCTCCCGACGTCCTCACAGACCGTCTCCCACTCGCCGGACGCCGGGCGCCATTGCTCGACGCCGGCTGGCCCCCAGTCGTACCCGAGCAGGTTCGCCGCGCCCTCCGTACCGATGAACTCCATGCTGCGGTCGCCGCGTTGCGTGCGATACACGAATCCGGTTTGGATGTGGGAGTAGACCGTGTCCCCGTGGTCGATGAGGAGCATCGTATTGTCATCCGCCACGGCCGTGACCGTGGCGCCGTCCACCGGGCGCTCGGGAATCGCCGTTCCAGACAGCGCCACGACCGCCTTTGCCGGGCCGAGCAGGCCCGTCAGCGTCGTGACGTTGTAGACGCCCAGATCGAACAGGCTACCCCCGTCAGAACCGTAGAACCACGGCCCCCAGGTAGGCCCTGAGTGACCGTAGCAGGCGTGCGCGGCGTGCACCTTACCCAACGCGCCGCCCAGTATCAGCTCCCGGAGGTACGCGAACTGTGGGCTGAGGACGACGTTCGGCGCGCCCCACAGGCGTCTACCACGCGATGCGGCGGTCGCCACGAGCTCGGCGCCTCCTTCGTAGGACGTCGCGATGGGTTTCTCGCAGTAGACGTGTCGATCCGCCTCGAGCGCCATCAGGTTGAGCGCGTAGTGCGAGGGCATCGCCGTCGTGTTGAGGAACAGATCGAACTCCGCCTCGTCGAGCATCCGCGCGACGTCGTCGAAGGCGGCGGGCACGCCGTGCCTGTCAGCCGCGTGGCGCGCGCGGTCTAGATGCACGTCGCACACGGCGACCACCTCGGCGTATCTGGACGCGCCGAGGTGCGGCAGGTACGACCTCGACACGCTGCCGCAGCCCGCGAGCCCAATCCTCACGACATCCACTCGTCGTCCTCCTGGCGAGCCAGACGCCGGCCTCTATCGTTCGGGCGCCCTCGCCAATGGCGCCGCTGACGTGCCGTTCACGGCGGTAACGTAGCCTAGTATGGCCACGATGTCGCTGTCTGACAGCCTCGCCTTCTGACGCATGGCGGGCACATGAACCGTCCACTCGTTGTCGTCGTAATCCGCCGGGGCGTAGAGCCGGTGGCAGCCACTGCACTTCGCCACGTACCGCTCGCGGCCCTCGTGCAGGTCCGGCAATGGCACGCCCGCCACCCGGGCGTCCTGCTCGGTTGCCATCGGCAGAGCCGCCGCGCATCCGAGCAGGACGGTCAGCACACACACGCCCATTGCTGAGGAAACGCGTCTCACAGGTGCATCCCCAGGATGAGTCGCGTCTCCGTGCGCTCGTGGTCCGCGTAGTGGTCGGTAACCTGCGCGAGGATGGTGAGCGTCGCCCACCACGACTCACGCGACGTGTGGAGCGTCGGGCCGACGTAGACGGCGGCGTCCGAGAACTCACCGTCCTCGCGTTCCGTGCGCAGGCTTCCCTCCAACCCGAAGGCGTTCCCGCCAGAACGGTAGGCGACGCCGACCGTCTGCTCCATCTCCTGCTTGTATTCCGACCCGACTTCGCCGGTAGTCTGCGAGACGGTTCCCTTGCCTTCCACCTCGAAGATGGAGTTGGCCGCCACGATCAGGTCACCGAAGTTCTTGCCGAGGATGAGCTTCGTCTCACTCTCCCACTCGCGGCGGTCTACGCCGAATTCCTGGTACAGGAGGATCCCCAGCGTGTCAGCCGTGGGGTCCGTCAGCTTGTATTTCCACTCGGATGAGAAGCCCTTGAAGCTCATGACGTTGCTGTCCGTCATCGAACCGTCGGCGTTCAGGCGCTTCTGGAACACGTTCTTCGCGTTCATATACACCGCCGTCGTTAGACGGTCGGTCAACCCCGTCTCGAACTCCGTGCGGATATCCCATCGGGTGTATAGACCGTTGTCGCGACCGTTCCGCATGGTCGCCCACTGTTCGAGCTCGGTGCCGCCCGCTGGCAGCACCTTCGGCTCGTACGAATACGTGAAGTACCGCTGGTCAGCCCGTGCTTGCGTGGCGGCAATCATCGCCACCGCGACTATCAGGGCTAGCGCCGCTGCCCGCGTTCGCCTTGCCATGAGAGACATTGTAGGATCGATGCTCCGTGATTCTGTGTACGCTCGTAAACGCATTTGAGACTCAGTCTCAATAAATCGCCCGCGAAAACGCCCCCAGATGGAGGCGGCTACAGCATTCGTAGCTCCCGTCGGGCGGAACCGCAATAGGTGATACCCCAGCCGACCACGGTCTTTCAAGAAAATCGTAAGGGCGTGGCTCGGACTGTCGCGGCGCGGCGAGCCAGTGGGCGCCAAATGGGACACCGGCGTCGGTCTTGACTACGGGAAGAGAACGAACTCACCCGTGGGGGTAACGACACCCGCGAAGCGGTGGATGTTGTCGGTTTGGACGGTCGTCGTGTCGCCCAACGGTCGTCCCCGCGCGTCGTATAGGCGCCATCCCATCCGCGCGTCGTCCTTCCACGCGACGAGAGTGGCGCCGTCCGCGCCAGACAGGACGAGCGGGTAGCGCCCCTCGTCCGCCACTGCGACTTCCGCGGGCTCCAGCGGCCCGCCGCCCTGGGCGTAGCGCCCATAGTAAACCGCGCGCTTCCGCTCCCACGCGACGAGGTACGAGCCCGCGTCGGACGCGGCGAGATAGGATCCGGTCATCGGGCAGGCGGCGATCTCCCACGTTTCCGAGTCAAGCCTCACATGCGGGGGCGCCGAGAGAGACCCGGTAATGGGCGCGATGTACATGTCGCGCAGGTTGTCCGCCCTTTCCCGGTAGGCAAGATGCAGCGTTTCGTCGTCTGCGTACCGCAGACGCGTGGCGCAGCATTCGCAAGGGTCGATTGAGGCTATATGGACAGCGTCCGCGAACGTCTCGCCACCGTCCCTGGATCGACTGATGTACCCGGCGTCGGCGCCCCAGTAGATGCTGACCTCGCCCACGTCGTTGGCGTCTACGGAGTAGTTATCGCTGGGTCGCCCGTTGATGTTGCGCTCGCCGACGAAGGCGTCGCCGTCCGCGTCCATGTAGGCGTAGTGGACGCCCCACTCTTCCGGCGGCCGCTTCGCCTGGTAGGCGTTCGTGTACCACACGACGTGGACGCGTCCGTTGGCGCCCAGAGCGATGTCCGGCCCTCGGAAGCCGCCGGCGTACACCTGCCCTGCGTTCGAGTTGACGCGGATCGGCTCGCCAAACGTCTCGCCAGCGTCGTTGGACACGGCGTAGAAGAGATCCTGCTCGACACCATCGGGCATGGACACGTAGACCAGATGCACCGCGCCGCCGGCATTCACCTCGGCGTCCGCTACTATCCCGCCGTCCGGGAGATCGACGAGTCGGACAGAGGCTGAGGCGGCGGTCTGCCTGGCAGAGAGCAGGAGCAGTCCGAACGCACACGCGGCAAGAGCCGATCCGAGTCGGTCAAGGGACATGTAGGCGCATCCTAGGGTCGTGGTCAGGAACGGCAAGCCGCCAGGAAGTCTTCGTTGGAAGCGGAGAAGCCGTACTGCTGCTCAATCTCGCGGATTACGACCTCAGTGACGAGGCATTGGTCGAGCGTGTCCGGGAACTCGACGGCCGTCGTGCAGTCGCGCAGCACGACAATGTGATAGCCGTAGCGCGACATCGCGCGGATGCCGTAGTCACGTCCCATCAGGCACCAGTTCGCCGCGAATCCGGCGTAGACCGTGTGGTAGATGCCGCGCTCCGCCAGAACGTGGTGTAGCTCGCGGCCGGTGGCGATGACTGGGTCCTCGGGCCGCACGTCCACGAGCGGGGACATCGCGAGGTCGCCCTTCACGCTGTCCCAATGGGTGGCGATGCCGGGGGGTTGGTCCCGCGGGCCGCGGTAAGCGGCGTATCCACCGGCGCGTGAACGGAAATCAGACGGCGGCCAGTCTGGTCCCGACGCTGGCGGCGAGGGCGCCGGCGGCACGTCAGGCAGATGGCCCGGATACTGGGCCGCGACCTCTGGACAAGGCGCGTGAATGACTGTCAGCCCAGCTTCTCTCGCCGCGTCGATAGCTGGAATCACGTACTCCCGCGAGATGCGTTCGGCGCGCTCGATCCAGCTCTCGATGAAGTGGACGCTCCACATGTCCACGAGCACGAGCGCCGTGCGATCGGCCGGCAGCTCCGTGTCCAATTCACGGCGGACGAACGCCGACTCGCGGCACGGCACGTCGGATGGCGTGCTGTCCTGGAAATACCGTACTCGCAGTTGCATGCTCGCCCTTCCGGCTGATCCTGACGCGGTCATGGATAGTAGATGGCGCGGCGCCTGACCGCAACAAGGGTCGCACGCCGACGTCTGCCGGGATGCCCCCTATTGTGCGGCGTTTTGCCTGAGAGGGCGCGACGCAATATCAGGTTTCTACGCGCGCCGAGCCTAACCTACGGGTGGTAGGCTCAAGTGTAGGGATCGGGGCCGCATCGGCCGTAGCGGGCCGCTCTATCTACCGTCATGTGGAAGGCATCGCAATGGGGACGCTGATCGCCGTGCTTGGGGCTGCAATCGTCGTCGGTGTGTTCCTCGTTGCGCTGGTACGGGACACGCGCGATGAGGGAGTGGACGGGCGCGAGTAGCAGGGGCGCCGCGCGAGCAGGCGCCCTCCGGCGCCAACGTCGATGCTAGCCTGGCGCGCCAACGCGCTTGGGCGCTTTCACAACGCCGCTGGTATGTAACCTGTCTCCCGCAGCCACTGCTCGTGCTGCGCCGTGATCTCATCACGGGCGGCCGGGCTCAGGTGCTTGTCCCACACGCCCGATGCGCCGCGGTGCGCGGACACGTGGTTGTAGAGTAGCAGGCTGTCGTTATCGATCTCCATGATGCTCTGCGTAACCGTGCCCCTTCCGATGGCCTGTAGATATTCGGCCGCCAGCCGAGGGTTCTCCTCCCTCACGGCCTGCACCTTCGCCACAAGCCGGCCGCGGTGGTCATCGCAGGCCTTCTTGGCCGCGTCGACGGAGCACGCCCCCGCAACGGTCGCGGCGATTTCATCGGTCAGGGGCAAGGACAGGAGCGTCGCCGCATCACGAACCGCGCCGAGCAGATCGCCGGTGGTGTCCTCATATCGATGCCACAGGAAGTGGTCCGGGAATCCGTGGCGCAGGTCGCGTAGGTGGTAGTACTCGCCTTCAGACTTGCGGAGCGACGCCAGGAGAACGGCTCCTCGTTCGCCGAACGCGGCTTGGCGCGACACCGCAACGTCTCGCAGGTCGCGGTAGATATAGCAGAACTTCGCGCGTCCGCCTTCGAGCAACTCCGCCGCGCGCGGGTGCGCGGTGTGGATCTTCACGACGTGGTAGTCAGGCGACGCTGCCCACTCGAAGAGATTCTCGTGAGGCACGAACTGGACGTGGTTGCTGTTGGGCGAGATGTAGCCGTGCACGGCGCAGCCGACGGTAGCGTCGAGGAGCGCGCGCACGAGCGTGTACTGCAGAGTGGAGCCACCACGCGCCATCCCGTTGCATACTACGAGCAAGCTATCCTCCGCCGCATGGGGCGCCACCGTTCCGGGTACGCGATCACTCAGATAAGCGACCGGCATTCTACTGAATACCGCGCTGTAGGATCGTGTGGAAGCTCATGTCCTCGAAGCTACGCGGATCGTGTCCCAGTTGGAGGTACATGACGCGCGCTGCTTGGGGTCTGCTGCGGGTGATCCGTGGTCAGCACGACACGGCAGTCGTCCGTTCGAATGCGCATGGTAGTGGGCGCGGCGGGCCGACGCAACACCAGGGCGCCCTGTACCGGACGTCCGTGGATCGCCCCACCCCGTCGGGTTTCCCCCGAGGGCCGCGCGGCCGAAGTTCAGGTTTACAGCCCTTAGATTCCGCCCCGCGCCTAGGTAGAATACTGGCAGGATGGAGAGCCGGCGTGTCGTCGTCTGCGCACGTAGCGGGGACGCGACAGAGGGGATCGTCATCGCGGAAATGGTCGGGATGGCTACGCCGCGCGCTGTTGTCGCGATATTCGTCGCGGCGGTCGCGCTGGACGCTGGCGAGCAAGCATCTCGATCCACCGCCGTGGATGGTTCGCGAAGCCGTCGTTCTGCCACGCCTTTGTTACATGTGTAGTTGAAGCCCACGTTCCTAGTGTGTAGGTGCTGGGCCTCTCGTACGGATGTAGGTCATTGCGGATATCGACGCGGGTCGACGCGCCGAGTCGGATCATCATGGGGAGACTGGGGATGATTGTGTTGGCGCCACTCCTGGTAGTAGTGACGGTGACGGCAACGGTCGTTGGTAGGCGCTTCGTGTCCGCACGCCGGAGGCGCCGTGAGGCGGAGATCGCTCGTCAGCTACAGGAACAGATCGCGCAGGAGGCCTCCCTCGGAACGCCGCAGGGCTGTCTCTGGGTCTAGCTGTCAGGTTGGGCCGTTGCGGGCCCCATCGTTGGGCCACTCCGAGCGGGTTCCGTCCCGACGCCAGCGACACTGCGGACGGCGCGGAGTGGAAGAATCCGCGCGACTAAGCCTCCAGCCGCCCAGCCGTCCACTGTATGCCTCGCTGCAAGATCGTGCGGAAGCTCATGTCCTCGAAGCTGCGCACGTCGTGTCCTGGCTGAAGGTACATCACACGCGCCTCGTTGTGAGTCCGCGTCCAGGCGAGCTGCTTGGGGCTTTGCTTGGGGTGATCCGTGGTCAGCAGCACACGGCAGTCGCTATACGGCGCCACATCGTCGGCGCCCGGGGCCTCCCACGTCTCGCCTTCGATCGTGAAGTTGTGCAGGCCGTGCGTAATGGGGTGCTCTGGATCGACCACGGTGATGGGGATGGTCTCCTCGAAGTGGAGCTTACCGTCGCTGGCCGACGCCCACGCAGACCGGTCGAACCCCACCAGATCGGACCAGAAGTCCCACTTCGGGAACGCGTCCAGGGCGTGGTGCAGGACGATGACCCCCTGCTTCGTCTCACCGAGCTCCGTGAGCGCCTTGCGCACCGGCTGGCGCCAGATGTGTTCCTCCTCGGAGGGAGTCGTGCGGTGCCAGTTGTAGAACAGAACCACGTCGTATTGCGTGCGGACGCCGCCCCAGTCGTAGATGAAGTCCTCGAAGTGCTGGACGTACGCGTTTACGCCGTCGAGACGAACGAACAGGTTGTGCAGTCCGACCACGTCGTACGGGTACGCGCCAGTCACGACGGCGACAGTGGTGGCGCCTGACTTCGGGAACTCGCTTCGCGGCGTCAGCATGCGTCACTCCTGTCCGGTGCGTGCCCGACGGTGGCGCCACGGCAAGCCTGCGTGGCCGGTTGGCATGCGACTCCACACGTCATGAAACCTGTTAGCTATATCGTGACCCATACCTAGCCGCGTGGCCAAGCCCGACAGAGCCGTGCGGGACGGGAGGACCGGCGTCGCATGGATATGCGGGTGCTAATCCCTGCGGGCCGTCGGGCAGGCCTGTGCGCGCCGGCTTGCCCCGCTGAACTGTCCTCGTCGGCGTGCCGTGGCCGGAGGCGCCTGGAGCGGGCGGGTCTTGCGGTGGCGTACCGGCCGCGACAACCTACTCCCGGTCGCCGCTCCTACACGCCGGAGTCCGCAGCATGTCAGAGGCGCCCCTCCCCAGCACGGCAGCGCGCCGTGCTGCCACACATGCGTACGTCCTCCTCGCCTTCGCGGGTCTGCTCTGGCTGGCCGCGGCGTTGTTCCTGCTTCGCGTGGTCAACATCTTCGACCGTGTCCTGATGAAGATGCCGGGACCGTGGGTGACGTTTGGCGCCATGCTGCTGTGCCCCGCCGTGGCAGGATGGCTGGGCCACCGAAGGGTGCGGCCCACGAGGCCGCGGACGGGGACGGTGATAGCTGCGTCGTCGACAGCGTTCCTGCTCGCGTTCGCTGTCGTCGTTGTCCCGCCCATGGCGCGAGATGTCTTCGGCGCAAAGACGCCTCCCAATCCAACGACTCCGAGGCCATTGCAGCCCCAGGCGGGCATCCCGGTGTTCCCAGGAGCCGAGGGGTTCGGCACGCACACGCGCGCGGGGAGAGGCGGCGAGGTGATCGAAGTGACGAACTTGGCCGACGACGGCCCGGGTTCGCTGCGTCACGCGCTCGCCGACCCGGACCCGCGCACGGTCGTCTTCCGTGTCGCTGGGACGATCGAGCTTGAGACGGAGCTGGTCATCTCGCAGCCGTTCGTGACGGTGGCTGGGCAGACAGCGCCGGGAGGCGGCATCTGCCTCAAGAACATGGGCCTCACGGTCACCTCGCACGACGTGCTTGTCCAGCACATCCGCGTCCGTCCGGGAGCCCAGGGGCGCGTCGCGGCCGAGAACAACGACGCGATACAGATACTTGGCGACCGGCGAACCGGGCAGGGAGGATCGAACGTCGTCATCGACCACGTGTCCGTGAGTTGGGGCGAGGACGAAACCGTCAGCACTTGGCAGGGCGCGCACGACATCACCATCTCGTGGTGCATCGTCAGCGAGGCGCTCAACCGCAGTCGCCACCGCAAGGGCACGCACAGCGCCGGCCTGCTCATCGGCGACGGTTCCGACCACGTCACGGTGCACCACACGCTCATGGCGCACAACGACTTCCGCAACCCGCTCGTCATTGGGGGTGGCACGCACGACATCGTGGGCAACGTGGTCTACGACTGGGGCGTACTGGCCGGGGAAGTCGTGGACTACGGCGCGAACTCCTTCGTGAACTTCACTGGCAACACTTTCCTACCAGGCCCGTCCACGGACCCGTACTCGTACGAGATCCGCGCGCCAATAGACGACGGCGGGGCGCCGCGTCTGTACGTAGCAGGCAACGTGGGGCCGCACCGCGCGCGCGACGAAGCCGAATGGCGCCTCGTCCGCGACGGCTGGGACAACGACCGCACGCCTGCCCTGGACTTGCGCGCGGACAAGGCTTACGAGACAACGCCGGTCTCGCAGGACGCTTCGGGAGTGGCGCTGGCCGCCGTGTTGGCTGACGCTGGCGCGACACGGCCCGCCAGGGACGCCGTTGACAGGCGCGTGGTGCGTGAAACGCAGCAGAGAACTGGCCGCATCATCGACTCGCCACAGGACGTCGGCGGCTATCCCGAACTGGAGGCAGGCGAGCCACCTGCCGACTCAGACCACGACGGCATGCCAGATGCGTGGGAGCGCGCGCGCGATCTGGACCCGACCGACGCGGCGGATGGTCGCGCGGACCGCGACGGCGACGGATACACGAACCTGGAGGAGTACCTGCACTCGATCTCGTGACATCTCACGGCACGCCGCGCGCGAGTAGGGCTACATCTGAAGGAACCGGTGATGCAACCGGCCACACGCCACGTGAAGGGATGCAGCCATGCAGCTAGACGACTTCATGCGCGGGCTCGTCCGCCGCAACCCGGAGCAGGAGGAGTTCCACCAGGCGGTTCGCGAGGTAGCTTCGAGCGTGATCCCCTACGCGAACCAGCACGCACGGTACGAGGAAGCGCGCATCCTCGAACGCATGACGGAGCCAGACCGGGCAATCATCTTCCGCGTGTGTTGGGAAGACCGCGACGGTCATGTCCGCGTGAATCGCGGCTACCGGGTGCAGTTCAACAACGCGATTGGCCCGTATAAAGGCGGCCTGCGATTCGACCGCTCCGTCACCCTGAGCATCCTCAAGTTTCTCGGCTTCGAGCAGACGTTCAAGAACAGCCTCACGACGCTCCCGATGGGTTCGGCGAAGGGCGGGTCCGACTTCAACCCGCGCGGCAAGACGGACGTCGAGGTGATGAACTTCTGCCAGTCGTTCATGACGGAGCTGCACCGGCACATCGGCAAGGATGTCGACATCCCCGCCGGAGACATCGGCGTGGGAGAGCGCGAGATCAGCTACCTTTTCGGCCAGTACAAGCGCCTGAGCGGCGAGTTCGCGGGCATCCTGACGGGCAAAGGCCTGTCGTTCGGGGGAAGCCCCGTGCGGATGGAGGCGACAGGGTACGGATGCGTCTACTTCGCGGAGGAGATGCTGTCGACGCGCGGCGAGACTCTCGAGGGCAAGACATGCGTCGTCTCGGGCGCGGGGAATGTCGCGATGTACGCCGCCTGCGCGTTGGAAGCGCGCGGGGCCAAGGTCATTGCGCTGTCGGATCGCGGCGGGTTCCTGCACTCCGCCGACGGGTTCACCGAGGAGCAGTTGGGCCGGATCATGGACGTGAAGTCCTCGAGACGGGGCGCGCTCAAGGATGTCGCCGAGGAATTGCATGCGGAGCACCACGCTGACGGCAAGCCATGGGCGCTACCGTGCGACATCGCCTTCCCGTGCGCGACGCAGAACGAACTCACCCAGCGAGACGCGCGGAAGCTCGTGCGCAGCAAGTGTCAGGTCGTCTGCGAGGGCGCCAACATGCCGTCCACCAACAGCGCCGCCGAGGTGTTCCGCAAGGCGGGCATACTCTATGGGCCGGGCAAGGCTGCCAACGCCGGAGGCGTCGCCACGTCCGGGCTGGAGATGACGCAGAATGCCATGCACCTGACGTGGTCCCGCGAGGACGTCAACAAGCGCCTGCGCGAGACTATGGCGAGCATCCACGCGCAGTGCGTCGAATATGGGCAGGACGGCGACGGCGTGGACTACGTGAAGGGCGCCAACATCGCGGGGTTCGTGAAGGTCGCCGACGCGATGCTGGCGCATGGGATCGTGTAGTGACGTCTCGCTCCCGGTCGACGTGGGCAGGCCGTCAGTCTGTCGGGGACGGAGCCAGGACGTCCTCCGCAATCGAGTCGTACCACAGGTGGTACGTCATGCCATTGTAGACCAGGCGCGGAGAGTCAGCCAGTACCTCGCTCGCCTTCCTGCCCTCCCACCAGACGTAGGTGGTGTCTGGCGCCTCGTACCGCCGCATGATGACCCCTCTGCCGTCGAGAGTGACGAAGCCGTCGCAGATCCGACAGGGCTCGCCAGCTGCGTCTGGGCTCACCTCGATGACGCGCACGCATCGGAGTCGCGTCTTACCGACGCTTATCTCCCATAGCCCGGCGCCGTTTCGATTCACAGGATCTGCATGCTCTGCCGACACCGCCTCTGCGTCGACGAGGCGTTGGTCGTCGATCCAGCGGTACCGGCCAACGTCCATCAGTCGGATGGGATCGGCAGGGCCCCAGTCGTGCTCGAAGCCCTCGTCCAGGTAGGTGTAGACCTTCCGCTCGTCCGACATGTTCCACCAGCCGAACCAACGTGCCACCCCTTGACGGAGGTCGCCGTAGGCCAATGCCTCGCGCGTGAATTCGCCGTAGCTGCTATAGCTTCGGTGCCGTATCTCGAAGCACTCCTCCTCGTGGACGCGCGTCCTGCCGAGCACCTCCAGGTCGCTGATGTCCTCCAGCTCGCGCGCTGGCCAGTCGTAGGTAGCCCATCGGCGAGACTCACCAGGCGCGGGAACGATGAACCACCATCGCAACTCCCGCCACTGCACCTCGGGAGCCGGTGCATCAAGGCGCGTGACTCCTATGCAAGGGGCGGTGGTTGGGAACCCTCTGACACTCCCGTGCGCGGTCGGGCGGCCCCCGCCTTTACTCGCCATGCGCGTTCTCCTCTACTTCCTGCCCACTCGCGAGAACCGAGTATGGGCGCCCCCGACGATGCTTGGTTGCCCTGGACGTTTCCGTTCGGACGGGCCGCGCGGCAGGGCGCGTTCCACTCGGCTCCAGAGGTTCGGCGGCGCTTCGGGACAGTCGACTACTCGCGCCGCCGCGTCGATGCAGAGCATCTCAGCGCACGCGTGAGCGCACGTCGCACACGTCCGCAGGTGCGCCTGAATCGGCGCCAACTCGACTGCCGACAGCTCCTGGTCGATCAACGCCGACAGCGCCTCCTGGCATCGCAGGCAGGTCATATTCAGTCCCTTCCGCCTTCGAGATAGGGCTTCAGCGTCGTCCTCAACTGCTGGCGGGCGCGAGACACGCGCATGCGCGCAGCTTCGACCGAAACCGCCAGCACATCCGCGGCCTCCCGGTAAGACAAGCCCTCCATGGCCACCAGAACGAAGGGCGCCCGCAGGCTGTCCGGCAGCAGAGACACCGAAGCCGTCACCTGCTCGGACATCTCGCCCTGAGCCGCCGACTGCGCGGGGTCGTCGGTCGCCGCCCGCGGTTCTATCCCGTCCGCGTCGGCGGGCGCGGACGTCCGGCGGCTGCGCAGATGGTTCAGACAGACGTTCGTCGCGAGGCGATAGAGCCACGTCGAGAATGCGCACTCGCAGCGGAACGTGTCGATGCGCTCGAACACGCGTAGGAACACGTCCTGCGTCAGGTCCGCCGCCTCGTCCGCGTTCAGCACGAAGCGGTACGCCAGCCGGAACACAGCCGCGTGATGGCTCTCGAACAGCCTGCGGAAAGCGCGTTCGTCGCCACGCTGACAGGCAGCTATCAGCTCGGCCGGAGCGG
The DNA here is from genome assembly GCA_964473525.1 of uncultured bacterium. GTDB lineage: Bacteria > Poribacteria > WGA-4E. Next base: position 210,154 of record CAYYPK010000001.1, on the reverse strand, counting down.
ATCCAGGGCGTGTCGCGTCGCGCAGTGCCATGGCGCCATACCTGCTTCCCGAACAGTTAGACACCGGTCAGCGAGATGTGTAACAGGCAATGTCGCGTGGGCCTACGATGACCGGGCGGACGTCGACGAACGGCGCGTAGAACGGCGTCGGCACGACGGGTCGTGGATGAAGTGAAGGGCGCCAACAACGCGGGCCTCGTTACGGGCGCAGACGCCATGCTGGCCCACGTGCGGTTAACGGCGCGACTCGCCGGGAAGGTCGGAGCTGCGCTCCCGCGCGTGCCGACTAGGGCCACCCGGGCGACCGTACAGATATACGCCTACAGGGATGCACACGCCCGCGAACACCGAGAGCGCGTTCGCAACGGATGGGACCGGGTCGAGGCCGTAGGGCAGCCGATCCATCGTACCCATCGTCTCGTGGATCTTCGCCCACACGAGCGACCGGAATACCAGCGCCTGCGCCAACCCACCGACCCCCGCTGCCGCCACGCCCACGCCAAACGCCCTGCGCGGTCGCTCTCTGTCCCACAGACGGCCGCCCCAAGCCACCAGGGCGATCGCGCCAGTCATAGCGATAGCGGCAAACATGCCGAGGCCGACGTGGTGCAGACCCACGCCTCGCGCTGCGGTGATGGCATAGGCGGCGGCAGCTCCGAAGGCGACCACCATGACGGCCAGAACCGCCCCGGCTGAGATCACGAGAACGGCAGCGACAGCGCCGGGACGCGGCAGCGTGAGCGCTGTCAGCTTAGGGCGTGGCTGGCTGGGGCCGGTGAAGTACGCCCCAGCTCCTGGCCGCGTGAGGTACCACAGCGGGACGAGGTAGAGGCCGACGGACACGGTGGCGTCAAGCCAGGCGATGCGGACAAACACCCAAAAGGCCAGGTAGCCGGCCGGAGTGCCAAGGAGGTACGCGACGCGAGACCACCGCGCGCCGCGGAGCATACCGACCCCGCAGGTCGCGTACAGGGCGGAAGAGACGGCGACGTAGATGGACTCGCCGGCCGTGGGGTTGCCCAGCACCTCGTGCGTTACGCGCACCATCTCCCAGGGCGATGCATGCCAGGCCGCAGCGGCCAGACCCAAGACTCCGCATGCCGCTAGCGACCAGCCGATCACGCCCACGCTCCGAGGGCGGTGTACCCCTGCCAAACTCGATTCTCCTCACGTGCAATACCGCACTGTATAGCGAAATCGGCGCAAGGGCGCAAGACCCGGCGCGTCGAGCCGGCCATAGAGGGGGCGCAGGCGTGCGAGACGTGGACCGGGCCGTGTGCGCCACGTGGGGTGCTACCGTGCGGCGAGCTGTCCGGGCGGGTATCATCGCCGTCGCGACGCCACCACATCCGCGCACGGGAGCGCCATCGTGAACAACGGAGACCGCCCGCGCCCGAACATCCTGTTCGCCATCGCGGACGACGCCTCGCACATGGGCGCGTACGGGCACACGTTTCTCGACACGCCGCATTTCGATCGCGTCGCGGCCGAGGGTGTGTTGTTTACGCACGTGTACACGACCAACCCCAAGTGCGCGCCGTCGCGGGCAAGCATCGTCACTGGGCGGCACACGTGGCAGTTGGAGGAGGCGTCGTGCCACTTCGGGAAGTTCCCGTCCAAGTTCGCGGTGTACCCAAGCCTGCTTGCCGATTCCGGGTACCACGTCGGGCATACGGGCAAGGGCTGGGGGCCGGGCGACTACGAGGCAGGTGGCTTCGAGCACAATCCGGCCGGTCCCGCGTACCACGGTGCGAAGCTGGAGCCACCCACGACAGGCATGAGCGCGAAGGACTACGCCGGGAACTTCGCCCGGTTCCTTGAGGAGCGCCCGGACGGCGCGCCGTTCTGCTTCTGGTATGGCGCCCACGAGCCGCACCGTCACTACGAGGAGGGCTCGGGCGTTCGCGCGGGGCGCAGCGTCGAGGACGTCACGCCGCCCGCGTACCTGCCCGACGAGGAGATCGTCCGCAGCGACCTGCTCGACTACGCGCTCGAGGTCGAGTGGTTCGACGAACATCTCGGTCGCATCCTGGCGCAGCTAGAGGAAGTCGGAGAGCTCGACGACACGTTGGTGGTCGTCACGTCCGACAACGGAATGCCGTTCCCGCGCGTCAAGGGTCAGATGTACGAGCACGACTTCAACATGCCCTTCGCCGCCATGTGGCGCGGCGCGGTCAAGGGCGGACGTGTCGTCACCGACTTCATCAGCTTCCGCGACATCGCGCCGACGTTCCTGGAAGCCGCAGGTCTGGCTCCGGACGACGACATGACCGGATCCAGCTTCCTGGGCGTCCTCACGTCGGACGCGGAAGGCCGTGTGGACGCCTCCCGCGAGCACGTGCTCATGGGCAGGGAGCGCCACGACCTGGGGCGCGAGGGCGATCTCGGCTACCCCGTCCGCGTCATCCGAACGGACGAGTGGCTGTACGTCCGCAACTACGAGCCCGACCGGTGGCCGGCAGGCAACCCGGAGACCGGGTACACGAACATGGACAGCTCCCCGACCCGCTCCCTCATCATCGAACAGCACGAGGCGGGCGAGGACACGTACTGGGCGCTCGCCATGGGAAAACGACCGGCGGAGGAGCTCTACCGCGTCGAGGAAGACCCGGAGTGCATGCACAACCTGGCTGGCGACGCGAACTACGCGGGCGTCAGGGGCGACCTGCGGGGGCGAATGGAAGCAGAACTCAAGGAACAGGGCGATCCGCGCCTCACCGGGAACCCCGAGGTGTTCGACACGTATGAGTATGTCGGTCACTCGGGGCACTCCTGGGCGAACTACGTCGCGGGCACGTGGAAGCGCCCAGGGTACTGACGAGCGCGGCAACTCGGACGAGGAGGCGTGAGGCATGGACGACACGAGCAAGCCGCGTCGCGGCGGCTTCCTGGCGATCATCGGGCCCGGGATCCTCGTCGCGGCGACCGGCGTTGGCGCCGGCGATCTCGCTACCGGAGCGTTCACGGGGAGTCAGTTGGGTACGGCGGTGCTGTGGGCGGTGCTCGTCGGCGCGCTGATGAAGTACGTCCTCAACGAAGGACTCGGCCGCTGGCAACTCGCGACAGGCGAGACGCTCATCGAGGGGTCGATCCGCAGGCTGGGTCGCGGCGTAGGGTGGGCGTTCCTGCCGTATCTGATCCTGTGGTCGTTCTTCGTGGGATCGGCTCTCATGAGCGCGTGCGGCGTCGCACTGCACGCCCTCATCCCAGTCTTCGACGACCCGGCCCGGGCAAAGCTGGTCTTCGGAGTCGGCGCCAGCCTTCTCGGGGTCGTCCTCGTGTTCCTCGGCGGGTTCAAGCTCTTCGAGAAGGTGATGGCGGCCTGCATCGGCGTAATGTTCGTCACGACGCTCATCACTGCGGGTGTTCTCTGGCCGGGTACGGCGGCGTTCCTCAAGGGTCTGCTCGTGCCCAGCATCCCAGATGCCGGAGGCTCGGGTCTGACCTGGACCGTCGCCCTTATCGGCGGGATAGGCGGCACCGTCACGGTGTTGTGCTACGGCTACTGGATCCGAGAGGCGGGACGGTCGGGCGCGGCGGACCTCAAGACGTGCCGCATCGATCTCGGCGTTGGCTACGGCATGACGGCGCTGTTCGGGATCGCGATGGTCGTCATCGGTAGCACCGTGCAGATCGAAGGCAAGGGAGCTGGCCTGCTCGTCACGCTCTCGGATCGCCTCGGCGAGTCCGTCGGCGCGGTCGGCAGGATGGCGTTCCTGCTTGGGGCTCTCGGCGCCGTCTTCAGCAGCCTGCTGGGCGTGTGGCAGGCGGTGCCGTACATCTTCGCGGACGTGTGGCGCCTGTCGTTCCGCAGCGCCGGCTCGGCCATCCAGCCCGGTGAGGCAGTCGATACGCGTTCCCTGGCGTACCGAGGATTCCTCGTCGGCATCGCTGTCGTCCCCATGATCGGGCTCATGATGAGCTTCCGAGAGATACAGAAGCTCTACGCCGTCATCGGCGCGGCGTTCATGCCGCTGCTCGCCGTGACGCTGCTGCTCCTGAACGGCCGCCGAGCGTGGGTCGGCGACGACCTGAGGAACAGATGGCCGGCCGTTGCCGGCCTCGCTCTGACGCTTGGGTTCTTCTGCTGGGTCGCCTGGTCCAAGTGGGCGGGATAGCCCAGTGGCCAACGCGATCAGTCGTCATCGTCGTCGCCGGTGAGGATCAGGTCTCGGCCGGCGAGGCCGCTCCCGTGCGCGCCAGCGACGTGCGCGGGATACGGGGCGTCTGCGCCCTGCGTCGCGTGCCACAGGATCCGGTTCAGCGTGTCTTCGTCCGCCGCGTCGAACGGCTGGCCAATGCTCTCCAACGCCCAGTGCAGCTCGCCGCCACGTAGCGCCCCCATCGGTGGGTTCATCTCGTCCAACGGCACGGTGTTGGGCAGCGCGTCGTACGCGGAGAGGTCGGGTTCCGCGACGAAGCACGTCTCCATAAGCGGCGCCATGGCGTCCATCTGGTTCATGGGGGGCAAGCCCAGAATCCGCTCCATCGTGTGCAGCACGGACGTCTGATTGTAGAAGTCGCTGACGACCTTCCCGCGCGCGGTGTACGGGCTGACGACGAGGCAGAGCGACCGGTGGCCGTCGACGTGGTCGAAACCCGCCTGCGGGTCGTCCTCAATGACGAAAATGCAGGTCTCTGGCCAGAAGCGGCTATGCGTGATGCCGTCCACCACGCGACCCAGCGCGAGGTCGTTGTCGGCAACCTGCGCGCGCGGCGTCGGCGCGCCCGGCGACGTGCCCGACGTGTGGTCGTTCGGCAGGTAGACGATCGTGAAGTTCGGCAGGTCGCCGCGCTCCTCGAACCCCGCGAGCTCCGCCAGGAAGCGATCGGCGCGGAGGACGTCCGGGATGCGCATATTCCAACCCGGGTAGGTCGGGCTGCTGTACCTCGACAGCCGTTCTATGCCGATGTCCTGGGTGAACCCGATGGCTCCCGCGTCGTCCACGAAGTCGCGGTATATCGCCTCGAAGCTGGCGTCCTTCGGGTCGGGCTCCGCGTAGTCCATCTCGCCAAAGTTGCGGAAGCTCAGACCGTGCGCGAGGACGTTGTCCCAGATGAATCCGCTCGACGAGTAGGTCAGCGCGTCGTTGCCCCACGTGTAGCTCCGCGTGAACCCGCCGAACGACTTCTCCAGGTGGTCGGTGACGTTCCCTTCCGTCGTCCACGAGTGTCCGTCGGCGGAATTCACGCCGTTGCAGTAGTAGTTGTCCAGCAAGACGAACTGCTCCGCCAGAGCGTGGTGGTTGGGCGTGACGTCACGCCCGAATATGCAGAGACCGGGATCCCCGTTGCCCTGCTCCATGTCGCCGAACACCTGGTCGTACGTGCGGTTCTCCTTGATGACGTAGACGACGTGCTCGAAGACGGAAGGCTGTCCTACGTGCTGGGGAACGGGACGCGGAGGGGCGGAGGATGCCGCGCGTTCGGCCGCGCGGAGCATGTCTGGCACACGCCCGTCGTCCATGACCTGACGCGTGTAGGAGGCGAGCGCGTCGGCGGACAGCGGCACGGGTACGCGCTGCACGCTGCCCCGGTGTCGATGGACGTTCCAACCGTCCTCGCCTTCGCGCTGGCTGCGCGAGCCCACGCCCTTTACGTTGGCGATGTACAGGTATCCATGGTCCACTGCCAGAGCCGACGGATACCAACCCGCCGGAACGAAGCCGCGCACGGGGTCGCGGTCGGCGTCGAGCGACAGAACCGCGACCGCGTTGTTCCCGCCGCAGGCAACGTACAGCGTTCGCTCATCGGCGCTCAGGGCCAGGGCGTTGGGCATGCTCCCGAACGCCAGGCGCGGATCTGGTCGCACCGTGATCTCGCGTATTGCTGCTCGTGTGGCGGTGTCGATCTCAGTGACGGTGTCCGAGTTGGCGTTGGCGACGTACAGGCGCGACCCATCGCGCGTCAGCAGCATGTCCGATGGGTGCAACCCTACAGTGATCTCCGTGACGACCGCGCGGCTCGCGACGTCCACGACGGACACAGTACCGCTCGCGCCAACCCCGCGCTCGTCCACGACGACGTTCGTGCCGGAGGATGTCGCCGTGAGGTCGTCCGCGCCGGGGCGGCGGCCGCCCCAGTTGGAGACGTACGCCGTCGACCCATCTGGGGAGACGACGACATCGTAAGGGGCGACGCCAACTGGGATCTCCTCCTCGACCCCTTCCGCGCCGAGAATGGCGAGCGTGTTCGCGCGCGACATGGACAGCAGGTCGGGATGTCGGCCAGCGCCCAGGGCGATGCCCGCGGCGTGCGCGGCGCCAGCCATGTGCGTGGAGGACAGCGCGCGCGGCGAGGACCAGGCCAACGTGCCGGTCTCGCCCGCGGCCGCTTGCCAGAGCTGGCTCTGAGCCGTTGTGGCGAACACGTCGCCGCCCACGGAGACGGCGATGCCGTGCATGGACCCGCCGCCTTCCGGGAACGGCGCCTCCTGCCGGATGGACCACGACTCCAGGTCCACGACGACAACGCCTCGGTTGTCCTTGGCGTACAGCGTCGCGCCGTCCCGCGAGATGGCCAAGTCGACCGGTCTGCCGGGGAACTCCAGTGTCTCGCCCGCAGGCCGAAGGAATTGGCCCGTCGGCGCGACGGCGACCCCGCCGTCGCGCTCGCCTACGCGCATGGCGTCCTGAGCCAGCCCGGCAAGCGACATCGCCGCCGCAGCTCCCATCACGGCGGCAAGGCGCATCTGCATATCGTCTCCCTGTGACGCCACTCTGGCTGACTCCGCCCTGGGCGCTGCCGCAAGCGTGCCTGACTCCTCGCCCCTGAGCAAGACGGCCAGTGGCATAGCAGTTGCGGTGTACAGGGCAAGCAGACCGAGAGTGTTCACATGCGAACACCACGCGATAGCAGGCCGGGCGTGGGCCCCGGCCTTGGAGGCAGAATGGCGAAGCAGCGACAGAGCATACTGTACGTTGACGACGACCCAGACCATCGGCGTCTGGTGTCCACCGCGCTGGAGCAGCACGGAGGCTACGATGTGACCTGTGCGGCGAACGGTGAAGAGGGTCTCGCCGCCGCGCGCAGACACCGACCTGACCTGATGCTGTTGGATATGATGATGCCAGGCGCCGACGGCCTGTCGGTGCTGCAGCGAATGCAGTCTGACGCCGATCTTCGCGGCACGCCAGTCGTGTTTCTGACCGCGCGCGCGCTCCCCGGCGACGTAGAGCGCGGCATGGCCGCAGGGGCATCGGACTACGTTACGAAGCCCATCGACCTGCTCGGTCTCGGCGCGCGGCTCGCGGCCGTGATCTGCAAAGCGGGCCGTGCAGCCGATTGGCGCGACGGCCGCCCTATGACAACTCGGTCGTCGGGCGCGTGTTCGCGCGCGAGCACAAGTCGACGTGCTAGATCCGTTGCGCTACCGCAGCTTCCCGCGGCCTGGCAGGCTCCAGACCGCCTCGACAACGCCCTCTCGCGCGGCGGCGATGGCGTCGTGCAGGAACACGGTCGTGTCCGAGTAGCCAACGACGAACTCGAACGTGTCGCCGACGTGTGGCGTGTCGCTCGGAGCACCTAGCGTGATGATGCCGTGCTCCGCCGACAGCCGCACGGCGGACACGCCTGGGATCCCACGCGGCCTGGGCACGGCGGCGTCCATGCTCATCGTCTTCCGGCCGGCGTCGCAGATGATCCGCGTCGGCGTCGGTCGGCTTGTGACCGTGGCCAGGACCGTGAGCGCGTACTCGTGGTCCACACCGAGCCGCTCGCCGTAGACGAGATCACCCCACACGCCGCCCCCGGCCTGTATCTCCGTGACGCCGGAGCAGTGCGCGCTGAGCCAATACGTGCCGGTGCCGCCGCAACTGACGATGTCGACATCCATCCCGGCGTCGCGGCACTGACCGACGGTGTCGGCGACGCGTGCGAGCGCCTCCTCGACCGCGCGGCGCTTCTCGTCAGGATCGGTGACTCCGAGGGCGTGCGACTCCCACGTGAACAGACCCGCGAACCGCACTCCCGGCGTCGCCGTGATGACGCGGGCCAGCGCCACGGTCGGGTCGCCCGGCGGCACACCCGCGCGGCCCATTCCCACATCCACCTCAATGACGACCCGCAGTTCCACGCCCGCGTCGGACGCTGCCCGCCCCAGCATCTCGACGTTCGCGACCGCGTCCACGGCTACGATCACGTCGGCAAGCGGCCGGAGGGCAACGAGACGCGCGATCTTCTTGGCGCCGACGATCTGGTTCGCGATGAGGATGTCGTCTATCCCGGCGGCGGCCATGACCTCCGCCTCGCCGAGCTTCGCGCACGTGATGCCAGTGGCTCCGGCGTCAAGCAGCTTGCGGGCGATGGCGGGCGACTTCATCGCCTTCGTGTGCGGGCGCCATCTCACACCCGCGTCGCGCACGATGACGCCCGCCATCCGCTCAATGTTGCTCTCCATGACGTCGAGGTCGGCGATGAGTACGGGCGTGTCGAGGTCGCCGACGTGTCGTCCGATATCCTGCTCGGTCAAGGTCAGAACTCTCTATGGCGTTGCGGGAGGGGCGATGGGGGCGCGACGCTCGCGCACGCGGTACTCTCCGTCGGGGAGCCTTCGCGGGAAGCGGTACTTCGGGTCGCTCAGGATGCGATACACGTCGGGGTCGCGCTCACGGACGGACGCAGGCGTTGGGAGCCGCCACTCGTTGGCGATGTCCTCCGCACGGCCGGGGAACTCCTGCCCACCGAGCAGGGACGTGATGGCCCAGTACATGTACTCCGTGACCTGGCACCCGTAGTCGCACGTCTCGTCATCGTAGGAGTACCAGGCTTCGTCGGGGTATGCATCTGGAACCTGCAGGAAGCGCCCGCCCCGCGCCTTGTCCATGGCGTCCGCGACGCGCGTGTCGGGGCGCTCTCCGAACACGTCAGGGTACGCGTGCGCGTAACCATGCTGCGTGATGAGATGCAGTATCTCCTCCAGCGATGCGTCAAACACTCCGTCGGCTGCGCCGCCCGGACGCGTCTCCTCACCGTAGAGATCCTGCACGGCCACGCCGTCTGGCAGACGGCCCCAGATGCCGTGAGAGCGGGCCTCGCCCTCGGTGGCGAACATCACCAGCGCCGCGGAGCGCGACACGAGTTCGCGGTGCACGCGCGGGTTGTCTGGGCGGCCGTCGGCGTCGTTGTCGAGGTACTGCGCCAACACGTTCGCGGCGTGGCGCACCTTGCCGTCCGGGGTCGTCTCTGTCGCGTAGATGCTCAAGTCCAGGACGTCGACGTACTTCCCGAGCATCCAGAACGGCGCGTGGCGTCCGCCCGGGTTCGACGTGACGTGGAAGGCGTCGTCAGCCACCGCCACTGGCAGCGCAAGGCAGGTAATCAGCAACATCGCTACTCGCATCCGTGTGTCTCCCGTGCGTCAGGCAAGGTTCGCGTGCTCCTGGCTCCCCGGCCCGACCAGCCGCACGCTCGTCTGCATCCCCGTGCACAGGTTACCGGATATCAGGTTGCCGTCGCTGTCGCCGCTCTCCACGATCCCCGCGGTCTGCGTTGGCGTTTCCTGGTCGTCGGCGCAACGGTTGCCCTGAACCAGCGCTCGCTGGATGTCGTGCAGACGCACGCCAGGCCACTTCCCCGGGCTCTCGCGGGAGTTACCGAGCAACAGGTTGCCGGTGATGACCTGTTCCTCACCACGACTCGCGTCGATCCCACACTGAGCGTTGTACGAACAGACGTTGTCGCTGATGATGTCGTGGTGGTCGCCACCCTCCGCCACGCCGCCGATGCCGTGCCGCCCGTTCTCCGTGAAGACGTTGTCGCTACACACGGTGTGGTGGACGCCCATGCAGAAGAACAGTCCGTCGCGCCCGTTGCCCTTCGCGATGTTGTGCGACCAGATGCTCTGGCCCAGCCCGGTTCCCGGGTGGAACCCGTGGCCGGTGTTCCCGTGCGCCTGGCATGCCGTGACCTGAGCGTCGGAGCCGCGTTGGATACTAATGCCGTCGCTGGGCCAGTTGCTCACGTTCAGGTTGCGAACACGTGAGCGCTGGCATCCTACGATGTGAACGGCGGAGTACGTGAAGTCCCACCACGCGCCGGCGTACCCCTCCGGGCCCTGGATGCTCAGGTCGGTGACCTCGACGTCCGTCGCGTCGTTCGCCTGGACGGCTGGGAACAGATTCACCGCGCGCGCGTCGAGCTCCGTGCTGAGCGCGCGCGTAACCTCGCCGTCCATACGCAACGTCGTTCCTTCGACGTGGGAGACGGTCGCGTGCGTGCCCCACCAACCCGCGTTCGTCTGGTCTGTCAGACCGATGGCGTCGCCCGGCCGGAATGAGTGGTCGCCCGCCAGTTCGACCACGCGAGCTGCCACGTCAACGTCGGCCGCAAGCGCGACCCGCTGGATCGGCGCGACGCGCAGGACCGTGGCTACCCCATCGCCGACAAGCCGCACGCCCGACGGCAGATGCACCGTCGCGCGCAGCGGATACGCGCCGGCCGGCACGTGGACGACCCCACCAGCCGGCGGCAGAGACGCGACGGCTTCGGCGATGCCAGACGTTGGCGAATGCTCTGATCGGCGCGCCGCGACGGCGGCCGGCGTGCCAGCGGACATGATTCCCCCTATCCTGTGCGTAACGGCCCGCAGCGTAGCGCATGTCGCCGCTGAACGAGAAGTGGCGTCGCTTGGGCGCGGGCTACTAGTTGCACGGCAGGGGCGCGCTTGGGCGCCCAGTAGAACATCGTCGGAGGCGTATCGATGGGCATACGGACAGTCGCGGGATCGATCGCGGGCCTGGTAGTGACGGCGAGCGTGGCGTGGGGAGCTACCGGGTACGAGTACCGACCGGACGCCGATACGCTGGCGCTCTGGCACTTTAACGAGAAGAACGGCGCGGAAGTCGTCGACGAATCGGACAACGGCGTCGAGGCCGCCGTCGAGGGCGTCGCGGCGTGGGACGACAACGACGAATGGAACGCCGACGGAGCTAGCGGCAGGTCGTTCTCGTTCGACGGCGGGACGCAGCTCGCCGTCCCGAACGAGGTGGATGTCGTGCAGCCGGACCTCATCACCGTCGAGGCGTGGGTCTATCCGACAGACCTCGGAGGCTGGAAGCTCATCTGCACGCACTGGGGCGGCGCCATCGTCGGTCGCTACCACCTGGGCGTGGAGAACGCCGTGCCGAAGTTCCACGTGAACGCTGGTGGGACAGTCGCCAACGCGGCGGCAGCGAGCCCCCTGGAACTGGACACCTGGACCCACGTCGCTGGGACGCACGACGGCAGCGAGGTGCGCATCTACATCAACGGCGAGGAAGACGGAGCCGCCGCCGCGAAGGGCGACCTCGAAGGCGCGGGAGGCGGGCATGACGTCGTCATAGGCAGCAAGTCGAGCCGCGAGTTCCAGTGGGTTGGCCTGCTGGACGAAGTGCGCATCAGCGGCCGCGCGCGCGACCCGGAGGAACTCAGCCCGAATCTGTCGGGGCCACAGGCGGTCGATCCAGGGGCGGACACACTGCCCGTCGTGTGGGCGGATCTTCGCGCCGGCCAATGACGCGGTAGCTGGGTAAGTCCCGGCGTGATGTAGAGCGTTGCACGGCGCGGAGGGTACATGCGACACGCACTCAGCCGCATCTACACCGCGCTGGCTATCGTGGCGTGCGTGGCAGGCTGCGACTCCGGCGGGCGGTGGGAGGAAATCGCCGGCCCGAGCGGAGGCGCCGCCCACCTCGTTGGGGTCACTTCGTCTGGCGTGGCCTACGCGAGGACGGACGACGGCATGTACGCCACCGCCGACGCCTCCAACGGGTGGGAGCGGCTCCCCGCGTTGCCTTCCCCGCCTCTCAGAGCGGCAGTATCAGACCGGTGCGTATTCGTCGTTGTCGACGGCTCGCCGGAACGACCAGGGCGACGAATACTGTACCTGGACGCGGCCGGCGCCTGGGCCGACTGTACGGGCGGGCTCGGTCTCGCGTCGGTTCGTTCGATGGCGGCCGTGGACTTCGACGCGTACATCGTCACGGGCGCGCCGGAGTCAGGCGTGTGGGTCCGGCGCGCGGGGAAGCAGGCATGGACGCGCCTAGATCAAGGTCTAGGCGGCACTAGGCCCCTCCAGGTGGCTGCCCTGGGACGCCGCGTGTTGCTTCTCGCCGTCGAGGAAGAGGGCCTGTGGGTACAGGTTCTGCAGCTTGATGCGGCCTCCGACACGTGGGCTCCCGCGTCCGGCGGCATCGCGCGGCGGGATCTGGTCGGGTCGCGCAGGTCGCCACTGCTTACAGCATCCGGTGGCGAGTTGTCGTACGCGTCGAGGTGGGGTGTCGGCTATCGCATGCAGCCAGACGGAGACGCCTGGGAGCTGCTGCGAACGACGACCGCGGGCAGGGATCCGCGGCAGCAGGGGCACACGCCAACCTTCGAGGACGGGCCGATCGTCTCGTACGGGGGCGTCGCCTACACCACTCAGGGGTATCTCACCTGCGCCGTGGGAGAGCCGCGCGGAGTCTTCCAGTCCACGGAGGGGTCAGCCCCGTGGGCAGACGCGCCCGGCGCCCGTTTCCGAGCCTCGTCTCTCCTAGCCACCAAGCGCGAGCTCCTCGCGGGCTCCCCTTCCGGGGTGTATCGGACGACGGACGGGAGCACGTGGCGGCCCGCCAGCGACGGTCTCGGTCGGCTGCAAGCAACGAACATCGCCGTGCTTGGGGAACGCCTATACGTCGGCTCCAAGTACGGCTATGGCGTCTCGACCGACGAGGGCCAGACGTGGCAGCGGGCAGAGGGCTTCGCGACCCCAGGCTTCCATCTCGGGGACAGCAAGCTGGGCGTGCTCAACAGGCATCGCACGCTGACTGAGCCGGGGTCGTACTACCGTGAAGGCGAGCGCGGCGTCAGTCGGACGACGGACAGCGGTCGACTGTGGCGCAGCGCGGGTCTACGCGACCATGGGACAACGTGGCTGAACCTGGAGCGCGGCCGACTGCACGCCCTCACCACGGACGGGACGCTGTTCTTCTCCGACAACGAGGGGAAGCGGTGGCGACGGCGGCGCCCGCTGCCAGGGGGACGGATCGTCAAGCAGGCGGCGGCTTCGAGCGCGTACGTCTTCGCCATCACGCCGGACGAGCGCATCTACCGTGCGCCGCTGTGACGCGCGGAGGGCCGGCTCGGGCCGTGCACGCGCGCTGTCCCTTCGCTAGAGGACCATGCGCGATGCTAGGTCGACGAGTGTATGCGGTGTTCGCGATGTGCCTCATACTCCTGGCCGCGGCGGGTTGTCGAGGCCAGGATGCCGCGGCGGACAGGAACCGCCCTGACGGCCCGGCCGCGGACGTTCCCAGTCAGAGAGTGGCGGCCGCGCCGGCCGAGCGGCGGCAGGCGAGCGACGAACCGGGCAACGACCCCGCCTGGCCCGCTGACCCGGGGGCCGGAGGCGGAGACAGGCTGCCCGACGCGGAAATCACCGCTAGAATGGGTCGGCCGATTGAAGAGTCGATCTATGACCCGGCGCTTACGCAGGCGGAGAAGCTTGATCTGCTTCTGCGTCACTACAGCATTCCGGGCAACCACGTGACAGAGCCGGACGCGCTGATGGATGCGGTGATGACCGAGGGGATGACGCCGTTGGAGGCCGCCGAATACTGGGCCGGCCAAGGGGGCAGCCGCAAGTGGGCCCTCCACCACGCCGAGGCGGCGTTGCGAGACGACCCGAAATCGGTGGACGCACTGGCGCTATGGGCTAGGAAACTGCCGTTGGACCGGGCACGAGATCGACACGCGGCGTTTCTGGCGGTGCTGGAGCTAGACCCGACCCACGGCGACGCTCTAGCAAACCTCGCCAGCGGCACGACGATGGACCAACCCTTTGAGAGCATGGAGTACGCGCAACGGCTCCTGGATGTGTACCCCGAATCCGGCTTCGGCTACAGCCTTATGGGCAGGGCCTATGAGCGACTCGGCGATCCTGAGACTGCCGCCAGCTATTACGACGCTGGTCTCGAAGTGGGGCCGGGATTCATCGCGCTGCGATGGGCCCGCGACTTCTTGAGGAACGGCCAGTCCCCTATCCAACCTGTCGAGCCAGCCGTGCCTGCTCCTGAACCTAAGCGTCGGCCCGACGCCGCTTCGCCCTCCGACGCGCCGACCTCCCCGCCCGTCGAAGGGCCAGGGCCGTCGGCCGAGCCGCGGTCGCCTGGCGGCATCCCGGGGCCTCCGGCGCCAACGCCCGAAACTCCAGAACCTGTGCAGCGATACCGAAACGCCGTGGACGACTATCGCTCGCTGGCGGATGAGTTCGAGAACATCACCGGGAAGAAGTACGGCGGGTTGCAGAACCTCGACGGCTACGCGAAGCAGTCGACGAACTGGATGGCGTGGCGGTACATGGAGCTGGCGCAGCAGTACCTCGAAGCCGGCAAGCCGGGCAAGGCCGCGGAAGTCTTCGAGAAGGCGGAGCGGCAGTTCCCCGACGACCCGCTCATCCAGGAACGGATGGAACGGCGCCGTTGAGGTCACGGAGCCTCGTAGGGCGGCGCGCCGGCCGCCAGCGGCCGCGCGTGGGGCCCCGAGGAACTCAGCCCGAATCTGTCGGGGCCGCAGGCTGCTGATCCCGGTGCGGACACGCTGCCGGTGGTGTGGGCGTCGCTACGCGGGGGCGCGTGATGCGCCCGCACGTCGGCCCGACGGGAGCCAAAGGCGTAGCAGCACAGCGACTGGGCCTTGGGCTCGATCCGGCGCGGTCTGTCGCCTTGGAGGGAGCGGAGGGAACACGCGCGCCGCGCCGGCAATACAGGCGGGGGTTGCGCCGCGGTTCGCAACGCAGTATTATTGACGACTGTGGTGGGATCCTGGTCACCCAAAGTGCGCAAGTATTCTGTGTTGGCAGCCGGCCCGCTGGCAGCGCGGGGCAAACCCCTAGTGTAGGCCCGAGGAGCCGCGACGATGACCGGCGTTCCACGTCTCATGAAGTGCTTGGCCTTGGTAGTCCCGCTGCTGCTTCTCGCCAGCAACGCGCACGCCACCCCGGTGTACCTCAGCATGACCACCGACCCAGACTTCGTGCCGTACTATGAGGTGGGCACGCCATGGGTACCGGCGACGGTTGATGTCGTCATCGATATTGGCGTGTCGTCGTTCGCCACGGTGAAGTTCTACCTGTCTGGCACATCGAGTTGGGACGGCAAGTGCATGAACTACGGCAACGACAATGACGCGACGCCAGACATCAAGCTATGGAAGGGAGATCAGCCCACTCCGGCCGGGCTCACGTGGACTCAGACCGATCCCGCGCGAGAGATAGAGGGGCTCATCGACGGGGGCGACTTCGTCAACGGGCAGACGATGAAGCTCAAGGTGCGTGTGCGGGACAGTGCCGCCTTCTCGTACTTGCAGGGCGAACTCTACAATTCAGAATACGACCCAGGCATGACTGCGGGCGCGACGTCGGGGGAGAACTTCACCGACACTTCGTGCTCGATCCCGGATGATGATGCTAACCACAACGGGATAGCGGACGCTTGGGAGATAGACGGCGTCGCGGACCGTGATGTCCTCCCCAATGGGTACGATCCCGTCGAGGACGCGGAGGTCGGGCCGGCGTGGAACACGAACAGCGGCGACGACCTGAGCCTGTTCGAGGAGTATCGGGGCTTCGTCATCCAAGGTTGGTTCTGGCGCACGGACCCCAAGGTGGAAAAGGATCTGTTCGTAAACTCTTCCGTGATGCACGGTGGCGCGCCACTTGGCTATGGCGACGCGAGCATGCTCCCGGGTGTCTTCAACGTGCATCACGTCAGCACGCTTGAGTACAAGCCGAACGGTCGAGGGATCAACTGGCGGGGCATCGATGTTCCTGGTCACATCCTGCAGAAGGTGCTGATCGCGAGTGAGACCACTGAACTGCATCACTCTAAGTACGGGGAAACGGTTCCCGTGCCAAACATTACCCCTACTCAGTGGGTTCCACGAGGCGTCTGGTATATTAAGATCCACACGGGTCTTATCCGGGCCGACACGGCGCCCAACGGCGCCTGGAACGTAGAGGATCCACTGGACATAGTCCAGATCAGCCAAACGCTCGGCCATGAGATCGGGCATGGTATAAGCGCTGGCCCCTCGCCGAGCCACTGCGCGACCTCCGGCAACACTCTCTTCCGATACTGCGGCATGCGCTGGGCGCCCGTATGGGACTTCGGCGCGCCAGGATGGGCGGACGACAAACTAGACTCGAAAGGGTATAGTGACGGAGCGCACAACCACTCTCTCGAGTACCTTCTCACGTGGACTGAGCCCCATCGATGCGGAGCCTTCGTGACAGCCGAGAGTCGCCGCCCACCGCACATCAAGCCTCAGGAGCACGCATGGCACCGCAACACAGCAGGCTCGTCGTGATCGCCATGTGCGTCGTTGCGGTCGGCATGACGGCCTGCCGGTCCCGCGACCGACTCGCGCCGAGCGTTCCTCGCCCCGCCGCCGACGCCAGCGATGCGACCCCGCAAGCCCCCGCAGGCGAGGAGGCGGACGCGCCTGCCCGCCGGCAGCGCTTGATGGCTGCCGCGGGCGCGCGCGCAGAGGGTTCACGCCGCGTGCCGCCTGACCGCGTGGCGAAGCCAATCCCGGGGCAGCTTCCGCCCGCGGAAATCGAGGAGAGGCTGGCCCGGCCGATCGAGGAATCGGTATACGACCCTACGCTGACGAAGGACGAGAAGATCGACCTCCTGTACCGGCACTACCACAGCTCAGGCAGGTTTGACGGACCGCCTGACGAGCTGCTGCACGCGGTTCTGTCGGAAGACATGACGGACTGGGAGGCTGCGGAATACTGGGATCGCGTTCCCTACGGTGATCGGTGGGCGCGCTACCACGCGGCGGCCGTGCTGCGGAGCAATCCGACTTCAGTCGACGCGCTTCTAATGTGGGCCAAACAGAGCGTAACGGGCCCGGGCTCGGTCTCGATGTCGGCTCGCAGCGGCGCATATCTTGCGGTGCTGCAGCAAGACCCGACGCATCCCGAGGCGCTCCTACAGCTGGCCAACACCACGCTGCAGAGTCAGCCACTCGAGAGCGGCGAGTACGCCAAGCGGATGATCGACGCGCACCCTGACAGCTACCACGGCTACCTGGCCATGGGTATGGCTTATGAACAGTTGCGTGACGTGGACGCGGCCAAGTCCTACTACGACGCGGGTATGGAGGCGGAGGCGAACTTCCGCATACAGATGAGGCTCGATAATCTGGAAAACGTCCGCGCACGCTTCGAGCAGGAGAATGGCCTCGGCCCGATCGCGGAGCCGGCCGCTGCCGTCGCGGCAGCGACCGACCGATCGCGCTCACCGACGCCCGACCCGGCCCGCGAGCCATCTTCACGCAGAGCCATACCCGACACGCCCGAGCCGCCAGCGCCTCCGGGGCCGCCGCCCGAAACCCCGGCGCCTGTGCAGAAATACCAAGACGCCATGGAGGAGTATCGCTCGCTGGCGGACGAATTCGAAAGCATCACCGGGCAGAAGTACGGAGGGCTGCAGGACTTCGACGATTACGCGAAGCAGACGACGAACTGGATGGCGTGGCGGTACATGGAGTTGGGACAGCAGTACGTCGAAGCCGGCAAGCCGGACAAGGCCGCGGAAGTCTTCGAGAAGGCGGAGCGGCAGTTCCCCGACGACCCGCTCATTCAGGACCGCGTGAACCGGAGCCGCTAGGCGAGCGACGCGTCACGCGGAACACACTTCTGCGCGCAGCTCCTTGGCATAGGCTGCATTGCGACGAGCGCGCTCGGGCAAGACTGCGGCCAGATCCCACTCGCCGACTTCCGCCTTCGTCGGCGCCTGCCCGGCCTCCAGTGCCGCCTGACCAGCGCGGAGTTGGCGAAGAAACGCCGCGCGCGCGGCGCCGGTGGCGGGTAGGCTGTCGAGAAACGCCGCGTCGTAGACCGGGACGTTGGACCTGCCCCAGTGGTCCTCCACCGTTAGGTTGATGTCGGGATTGGCGTCGTGCAACGCCGCGACGATCGCCGACAGGTCGACGGCGCCCTCGCCCAGCACGCTGCCACCGAGCCAGTCCATACCGTCGTCGGTGAGATAGACGGCGGAGTCCTTGAGGTGCGTGGCGTTCACCCACGGAGCGACTGCAAGCGCGAACTCGGTAGGATCCTCGAGCACGAGGTACGCGTTCGCGGTATCCAGGCACAGCCCAACGTGTGGCGAGTCCGCCTCTTGCACGAGGCGGACGTGCTCGGCGGCCGTGAAGAACGCGGTGTGCACCGATACGAGCATGTCGTGATCGGCCGCCATGGGGCCTACCGCGCGCAGCGTGGCTGCCCCGCCGTCAATCTGCTCAGCCGGGCTCTGCCCAGGCTCGTCGGACGTGCGCCCCTCCCACGGCCACGTTCCGATGCCCGTGATGAGGACGCGCGCGCCAACATCCCGCGCGACGTCGAACAGCGGCGGCCACGCAGCGGCAAGCTCTTCGGGCGTCTTACGCGCGCGGCTCGCGTCGATCCCGGCGCCACCGATCTCGAGGTATAGGTCGCGCTCGCGCGCGGTGTCGGCGACGCGCCTCCGCAGGTCGATGTCGTCCACGAGAGGACGAGATGGGATCTGCACGCCCTCGTAACCATAGTCGGCGGCGTGTCCCATGAACTCGACGATGTCCCACTTGAAGTAGTTCAGCAGTGGGATGTGGTCCAATCCGACCTTCATGCTGTGTCCCCGGTTGGCGGTGGCTGGCTCTGTCCATGGCCGCGTCACGCACGAACGTATAGCGGAGGCGTCCACCCAAGTCGAGAGCGTTCACGTCGACGTGGCGGCGCCGAGGCGGCGTGGGGCGGCGCGTGTGCGTCCCTGAGACCCGCGGCGGGGTCAGTCGCGGATGGCGTAGTAGCTGCCGTAGAACTCGCCCGACGCCGAGCGAAGCCACTCGCCGTCGGCGGCCCGGTCGCCGAACCTGTCCGGGGCGAAGGCAGACAGGTCGTCGCCTGGGTCGCCGTTGACGGCCCAATTCGCCAGCCAGCGACCAACCGCGGCTGACCCCGCGATGCCCAGAGCGGCGCAGCCTGTCGCGATGAAGAGGCCCTGCACGCCCGGGACTGGGCCGATGACGTACGCGCCGTCAGGCGCGAAGGACGTCATGCCGCGTCGGTAGTCGGTGATGCGCAGGTCGGGGAGTGTCGGAAACACGGGCGCGAGCCGTCGCTGGGCCTCGGCAATGACCTGGACTGGGGGTTCGAGGTCCGAGGTGGCGAAGTCTGCTGGTTTGCTCTCGAGGTCTACGTGCTCCGGGGTAGGCTCGAAGAAGCCGTACGTGTAGCCGCCGTCCCAGGGACGCACGTAGCAGCTGACGTCCGTCACACGGACGACCGGCATGTGCTCCGTGACCGTCGCCACTGGCTCCGTCTCCGCGCGCTGATGGCGGATGGGACGCATCGCGGCAGTGTGGCCGCCGTGAGACGCCAGCAGCCCACCCCACGGGCCAGCCGTGATGATCGCGGCGTCCGTGGACACGACGCCCGTCATGGTCTCTACGCCCGTCAGTTGACCCGCCTCGATACGGAACCCCGTCACGGTCGTGCCGGTCTCCACCGTGGCGCCCAACTCTTCGGCCGCCGCTCCGTACGCGCGCGCGCACTTAGCCGGATCCAGGTATCCGTCGCCGTCGACGTAGAGGCCGCCCACGATGTCGGACGTGTCCATGTCGGGCGCCAACTGCCGCATGGCGGCGTGCGACGGGAACTCCGTGTGGATGCCCTCGCCGCGCACGCTCTCGGCCTTGCGCTCGTAAGCTGCCTGTCGCTCGGGGGTCAGGGACACGAACAGGCTACCGTTCCGCCGCAGGCCCATGTCGTGGCCCATGTCGTCCTGGAAGCGCGTCAGAACCTCCAGCGAATACTGGATGGCGCGGACCATGAGAGCGGAGCCGCGTATCTGCCCAACCAGCCCCGCGGCCTGGGGCGTCGTCTCGTCCGCCACGATGGGGTTGCGTTCCAGCACCTGAACGCCTGACAGACCCATGTCCGCCAGGTGGTACGCCGTGCTCAACCCCCATATCCCGCCGCCGACGATGACTGCCTCAGCCGTGCGCGCCATGTTTCGCTCCGTGTGGCATGCAGATGGACACCTGCTCGCGTCGGCCGGCATTGTACGCTAGCGACGCTCCCTCCGAAAGCTGGAGCCCCGAGGCCGCAGGTCGCCGGTAAGGAGCGTGACGGCGCCGCCGACCTCACAGTGCCGTAGCGTCGTCTGGCGTGGTATCGTAGGCGCGCGATGGAACACAAGCCGTAGGAGATACGCGCCGATGCCACGGGTGATCTTACTGGGAGCCGGCCGCGCGGGCGGCTTCCACACAACGTCGATCAGCCAGATCGAGGACCTCGACGCGGTGTGCGTCGCGGACCCGCAGGTCGAGCGCGCGGCCGAGTACGCGCGTCGCCTCGGGTGCGCCGTGGAGGCGGACCCCGCCACGGCGATAGCGTCGTACGACGCCGACTGCCTTGTCGTCGCCACGCCGACTGCTACGCACACGGACATGGTGAAACTAGGCTTCGAGCACGGCCTTCACGTCTTCTGCGAGAAGCCCCTCGGCCTGCTGGACGACATACGCGCGTGCTACGCGCGGGCGAGAGAGGCCGATCGCAGCCTCATGGTCGCGTTCCAGCGTCGGTTCGACCCGGAGTTCCGCGCCGTGCGCGCGCACGTTGGTAGCACGCGGCCGCAGACGGTGAAGCTTACCTCGCGCGACTCCCCCATGCCGACCGCCGCGTACCTCCAATCCAGCGGCGGCATCGTCAAGGACTGCATGATCCACGACATCGACATCGCCAACTGGATGATGGGCGCCGAGGAGACCCACGCCGTACCCACGTCGGTGTCCGCGGTGGCGTACACGCATCACCCTACGCTTCGTGAGATCGGCGAGCACGAGGGCGTCGTGGCGACCATGCAGTACGACAACGGGTCGCTCGCCGTGATCGACGTGTCCCGCACGTGCGACTTCGGGTACGACCAGCGCGCGGAGGTGTTCGGCGAGTTCGGCATGGCGCAGGTCGGCAACCGGCGTGAGTCCGCCGTCGTGACCCACGGGGACGGCGGAACCGTGTCCGCGAACCCGCTCCACTCCTTCCCGCAGAGGTACCCGGACGCGTATAGGGCTGAGTTGGAGCACTTCGCCGCCGTGGTCGCCGGTGACACGGCGTGCGAGGTGCTGGAGTCGCAGGTTGTCGCTGGTGAGATCATCTGCAACGCGCTCAACGAGGCGTTGGACACGGGCGCGACCCAGCCGGTCGTCGTCGACTGAGCCGGAGCTGAGCGATGCTGATCGACTCGCACGTCCACCTCAAGCACGGCGACGCCGCGAAGACCGAATACACGGCGGACACGATCGTGGCGACGATGGACGCCGTGGGCATCGACAAGTCCGTCGTGTTCGCCATGTCGACGACCACGCGACGCTCCGTAGAGTTGGCGCAGGACGCCGTCGACGCCCACCCGGATCGGCTGATTCCATACGTCTACGCCCTACCAAGCTACGAACGGCCCGTGGTGGACGAGTTACGGGAGGCCATCTCCGAGCGTGGCTTCAGGGGCATCAAGATGCACGTCGGCGAGTGCACGCTCGCGGAGTACGTCGTGAATCCCGTGCTTGCCATCGCTGGCGAGAGGGGCGTCCCGTGCCTCATCGACGTGGGCGGGCGCCTGGGAGCGCTGGAGGACATGCTGAAGGCATTCCCGGGAACCACGATCCTGGTGGCGCACCTCGGTCGATACCTGTCGCGTGACGCGGACCTGGTCGACGGCTGCATCGCTCTCGCCGAGGAACACGGGAACCTCATGCTGGACGTCAGCGGCGTGGTGCTGCACGACAAGATCAGAGACGCCGTCCGCCGCGTTGGCTCCGGTCGGGTGGCGTGGGGCACAGACGGGCCGCACCTGCATCCCGACACGGTTGGCTTCGCCCGCAAGGAACTTGACCCGATTCGCGAGCTCGACCTGTCCGACGCCGAGGAGACGGATGTCCTCGGCGGAACAATCGCACGGCTACTCAACATCGCGTGACAAGACGAGGACGACGACATGCGAGCGGCCCAACTGTACGGCGTGCGTGACCTGCGGGTTGAGGAACTGGACGACCCCGTCGCCGACGACGGGAACGTCCTGATCGACATCACCGCCTGCGGCGTCTGCCCAAGCGACGTTCGGTGGTACACCGGAGGACGCACCGGCGGCGACTATCCACGTCGCCTCGGGCACGAGTGGGTCGGACGCGTGCTGGACGTGGCGCCCGGTGTCGAGGGATTCGCCGCGGGCGACCGCGTCGTCGCGGACTGGCGGGTTGTCTGCGGCGAGTGTTACAACTGCCGGCGCGGAGTGTTCAACTACTGCTCGAACATGGGCAGGGGAGGCGTGCGCGGCGGCTTCGGAGAACGTGGCACGGCGATACCCAGCAACCTTCGCGTGATACCGGGCATCGTCTCAGACGAGGAGGCGTGCTTCACCGAACCCCTCGCGTGCTGCATCAACGGTACCCGCAAGAGCGACATCCGCACGGGAGACGATGTCGTCGTCGTGGGCGCGGGCCCAATTGGTCTGTTGCACACGCAACTAGCCAAGCACCATGGGGCTCGCGTGATCGTGTGCGACCGCATTGAGGGAAGACTGACCAAGGCCCTGGAGGTCGGCGCCGACGACGTCATCCGCATCGACGAGCGGAACGCCGTCGAAGATGTGCTCGATATGACGGAGGGACGAGGAGCCAACGTGATCGTCGTCGCCGTCGGCGTGACGGCCGCCGCCGAAACCGCCCTGGAGATGGCTGGAATCAACGCGACGGTGAACCTGTTCGCTGGGTTCTACCCCGCAGATCCCATCGCCCTCGACCCGAACCTCATTCACTACAAGCAGATCAACCTCACCGGCAGCCACGACTTCACGCCGCACGACTTCACGTCGGCGCTGAAGCTCATCGAGCACGGCATCGTGAACGTCGAGACGCTCATCTCGCATCGCCTGACGTTGGACGAGACGGCAGCGGGCTTCGAGACCGTCGACCGGCGCGAGGGGCTGAAGGTTGTCATCGAAACCGCGACATAAGACATCCGGCGATGGGCCCCTCATACTGGCGATCGATCAGGGCACGAGCGTCAGCAAGGTGGCTCTGTGCGACGCCGACGGATCCCTGATCGCCGTGGCGCGTCGCGCGATACGCGTCCGGCATGAGCGTCCCTTCTGGGCGGAGGTGGACGCGGACGCCTGGACGCGCGCCGTCTGGGAACTCATCCCGCAGGTGATGCGGGAGTCCGGCGTCGACCCGGCGCGCGTGGAGGCGATTGGTCTGGGCGGCCTCATGCACGCCCTCGTGCCGACGGCTGAGGACGGTTCCGCCCTCGCTCCGGCCGTGCTCTGGATGGACCAACGCTGCCAGAGCCAGTGCGAGACGCTCATCGCCGAGCACGGCGAACGCATCAAGGCGCTCGGCGCGCCTCTGCCCCGAACCACCACGTCCGCCGCGAAGCTCTACGCCCTGCGCCAAAGCGATCCGGCAGTGGTCGAAGCCACGCACAAGTTCCTTCTCCCGAAGGACTATCTTAGGCTCAGACTGACGGGCGAATGGGCGACCGATCCGTCCGACGCAGGGGGCACGGCGTTACTGGCGGACAGAGACGAGCCCAGGTGGGCGGACGAGTATGTTCGCGACATTCTCGGCGTTAGCCCCTCCAAGCTGCCCGACATCCAGCCGTCCACTTCGGTCGCCGGTGGGTTGACGCAGGAGGCCGCGGGCGCTCTCGGCTTGCCGGCGGGGACGCCTGTGGCGACGGGGGCATCCGACGTGCGCTGCACCACGACCGGGATGGGCATCCACACACCGCGACGCACGTGCCTCTACATGGGCACCGCCGCGTGGATAGCGCGCGGCCCGGATGCGGCAGGCGGGCCAACGCGGTTCCTCGGAGCGACGGCGACCTTCGGCGCGGCCATGCGCTGGTGCGTCGAGACGATCTGTCCCGCGCCAAGCGCGTCGGAGTCGTACGCGGAAGCCGAGCGCCTGGCCGAGATCGCGCCCGTCGGGTCGGACGGTCTCACTTTCCTACCGCACATGAACGGCGAACGTGGGCCGTACTCTGAACCGTCGGCCACGGGATCCTACCTGGGCTTGACACTAGCGCACGGGCGCGAACACATGTGTCGCGCGGTCTATGAAGGAACCGCGTGCCACGTCCGGCACATCATGGACGAGCGCGACGACAGCGACACTCCCGGCGACGAGGCGCTCTGGTGCGTCGGCGGCGGCACACGCTCACCGCTGTGGTTGCGCGTCCTCGCAGACGTGACCGGCCGAGCGGTCGTGACTCCCCGGGAACGCGAAGCCGGGCTGTTGGGAGCCGCCCTCATCGCCTCCGTCGGCGTGGGGTGGCACGGGTCTGTAGAGGACGCAGGCGACGCCCTGGTGCGGGAGGGCGAGCGCATCGCTCCCGCGCCGAGCCAAGCGCACGACGACATGTACGTCCGGTATCGCGCCCTGGACGACGCCATGCGACCACACTACCGCACGGCGCCTCGCGTCTCGGGTTAGCAGGTGGCGACAGCGATGCGTGGCGTGTTCCGCGCCACGGACGTGGCTCCGGGCGGTGGCGCCGGTCGAGAGCCCCGGTCGGCCGACACGAGACAGCACGTGGCAGTACTATTAGGCGTAGCGCACGTTCGCGGCAGGCCCAGAGGCAGAAGGACATCAGATGCGTGTGTGCGAGCACGTCCGAGGCGGGTATCGGTTCATTGAGGGCATCGACGCGTATTCCGGAGGCGTCGTCGCCAACTCAGGGCGCGAGGTCGCGCACGTCACGCTTCACGAGGCGACCCCGTGGCGCGACGGCTTCGAGATCATCGACGCCTACCTGTCATCCGAGGGCCACCCTCGGCACGCCCTATGCGGCACAGAGTTGCGATGCCCAGAGCCGTACTCATTCGGCGGCTTCGACGCGTACAACGCGGAGTACCGGCGCGTCCTGGACGCCTGGGGCGTGTGCGTCGACGGACTCAACCCCGTCGCCCGGTCGAACGTCGCTCCCGTGATCGATCCGCCCGCGAGCCAGAGTCTCTACGCCTTCTCCTATGTCCGGCCCGCGCCACACGTCCAGACGCCGTCGTTCGTCGTCGCGGGCAGTGGCGAGTACGACGAGGCGACAGGCATCCACAGCGAGGGTGACACAAGCCCGCTGGGACTCGAGGCGAAGGCGTCGTACGTGATGGGCGT
Organism: uncultured bacterium; assembly: GCA_964473525.1. GTDB lineage: Bacteria > Poribacteria > WGA-4E. The sequence continues at coordinate 184,981 of CAYYPK010000001.1, read as the reverse complement.
CATGTCGGCCCGGCTGGCCGCGCTGGGTGTCCGGTGGGGCGATGTGAGTCGCACCAACGTCTACACAGCGCACGCCTCGCGCGGCATGGGCGATGTCGTCTGGCGCGGAATGGGCGTCGCGCGCAGACACGGCGTGCGACGCTTCCATGCGCGACCACCGATCCTCGGGATCGAATTCGAGATGGACCTACGGGGCGTGGCTCACGAGCGTCATCTGTCCGCGGATGGGTCCGCCGGGGCGTGAGGTTTGACGGCATCCTGTCGGAGCAGCTACGGGCCTAGCCGGATATTGGGCCTGGGCGCCGGAGGCATATCGGCCCCCATGTAGTATCCCAGCTGCGTGGGCTGGTTGTACGCGACATTCTGCCAGGCGACGCTGAGCCTGTACACCGGATCGTGCATGAGCGTCACGAACCGATGGTCCGTAGGCTCGGTCGACGTGAAGATGCGCAGCTCCGAATTGTCCTCCGAACGCCAGATGATTTCCTCGCGCCAGTCTCCCAGGACATCGGCGACGAGGCACGGGTTGCCCTTGCTGCCATTGTTGGACACGCACCCGTACCGAGAGGCGTCGAGTAACGTGGTCTCCGTGGCTTCCAGCCAGTTCCACTTGCTGACTGTCGTGTGATCGAGTAGCTCGCGGAGCGTGTCGCCGTCCCACCACACACCCATGTTGCAGGACCGTGGTTTCACGTCCGACACGTCCTCGCCGGTCGCGCTGTAGATGGCATCAAGGCCCCGGCCGGAGGCCCAGGACTCATAGCCGAGGTGTCGCGGGTCGAGATCCATCGACATGCCCCGCCCGACATCGGCCGAAGGCTTGCTCCACAGAACCTCTCCCGTGCCGGCGTCACGGAACTCAATGCCGTGTTCATGGCTCGGGCTCTCGTGGATGTCGAAAAGCTCCAATCCGGGGCGGCTTGGATCTAGATCTGACAGGTGCATCGCGTCGCCGTGTCCCAAACCCGTCGAATAGAGGCCCGTGCCGTCGTCGTCGATGACGCAGGAGCCGTAGACGATCTCGTCTCGGCCGTCGCCGTCCACATCGCCGACACTGATGCCGTGGTTGCCCTGTCCGGCGTAGGCCTCGTTTCCGGGCGTGTCGTCGGCGCTGTCGAACGTCCATACGTGACTGAGCTCGCCGTCCCGCCAGTTCCACGCCGCCAGGACGGTACGTGTGTAGTACCCTCGGCACATGACGAGGCTGGGGCGTTCGCCGTCGAGGTAGGCGACGCAGGCGAGGAAGCGGTCGACGCGGTTGCCGTAGTCGTCGCCCCAGTCCGCGACGACGCCGCGCGGGGGCACGTAGTCCATCGTGGCGAGCGCGGCTCCGGTGAGACCGTCGAACACGGTCAGGTATTCGGGACCGGAGAGGATGTAGCCGTTGCCTTCTCGGTAGTCGGCGTCAGGATCGCCGATCACAACGCCCTGGCCGTCCACCGTGCCGTCCGCGGTCTTGCACGCGACCTCGGCGCGACCGTCGCCATCCAGGTCGTACACCATGAACTGCGTGTAGTGCGCGCCCTCGCGGATGTTGATGCCAAGGTTGATGCGCCAGAGCATCGTCCCGTCCAGTCTGTACGCCTCGAGGATGGGTGGGTCGGTCGTGCCAGGGCGTGAGTTGTCGCGGCCGCGTGGGGCCTGATGCAGGACGATCTCGTACTCGCCGTCTCCATCGAGATCGCCCACGGACGCGTCGTTGGGTCGCGTTCCGTCGGGCGTCCGTAGGGGGATCGAAACGTACGGCGCGTCGGGCGCGCCCGCGGACGTGAAGGCGCGCGACGGCGGCCCCTCCTCCCCACCAGCGAGCGCCCGCACGTAATACGAGCTGCCGACCGCATACGAGCTGCCGACCGCGTCGTCGGGCACGTCGGCGAGCAGCATCGTTCGGGTGGATATCGGTTCTCGGTTCAGCAGGACCGGCTCGCCGCCGTCCGCGACGTGGTAGACGTTGAACGCAATGTCGTCGGGGTCGGTCGCGAGCAGGCGCCACGCAAGGAACACCCGCCCGTCTTCCTGCGGCGCCGCAACTCCACCCCGGCCGAGGCTTTCCATCTGTCTACCTGCGGCCTGCGCGCCGACCACCAACCACGCGCACGCGAATGCCGCAGCGAACCGTCGCATATCCACCAAGTCCTCCGCCTCGCCGGGCGCGGCTGCGGCGCTGGCGCTACCGGAACCGGCGTTGACAGCATTCCAGTATGCGCACACTGAGAGAATGGGGTTACAACATGAGAGCGCGTCAGCCGCCCGTAGGAATCGCCCGCCAGGGCGTGGGCGCCGTGGGCGCGCGACCACCGAGTGCATGGCCAATGTGCCACCAGCCGCGATAGCGGTCAAACGTCCAAACCTGCGAGACGTAGGCGCGTGCGCCGGTCTGCGCGCGCGTGGCGTCTGCTGTATCAAGGAGGCAGCAATTGGCATCACGAGGCCCGGAATGGACCAAACTCGCGTCTCTTGCCGAGGTACCGCCCGGCGAGTCGCGCGCGGTGAAGGTCGGAGAGTCGCGCAGCATTGCGCTCTTCAACGTCGAGGGAGAGATCCACGCCACCGACAACCAGTGCCCGCACATGGGGTACCCGCTAACGCGCGGCACGATACGCCACGGCATTCTGACGTGCGAGTGGCATGGCAGGAGCTTCGACCTTGAGGCGGGTGGGTGCTTCAACTTCGAGTGTGACGACCTCGAGACTTTCCCGGCGGAAGTCCGTGGCGACGACGTCTGGGTCGAGCTCCCGGAGTGGGCGTATGAGCGCAAGGCTGAGCACATGCAGCTCCTACAAGAGGGACTGCTGAGCGAGGACCGGTGGACCATCTCCAAGGCGATCGCGCTGCTGCTGAAGGGCGGGGTGTCAGAAGACGAGGTGGTAGAGCTCATCCTCCGACACGTCGGTAGGCACATATCGACCTCGCATGGCCCCGAAGGCTGCGAGGATGTGTCGCGCCTGGTGAACGGCCTCCGCGTCGGGCGGATGTACAATGCCGAGGACCGGCTCATCGCCCTGTCTACTGCCGCGTGCGCGGTGTCCGGCCCCGCCGCCAAGCGGCAAGACGTGATACCGCTACCCGACCCCGTCAGCATCGACCAGATTCGCCGCTGGGTGCGGGCGTTCTCGCGTGACAGCCAGTCCGGGCGCATCGAGCGGTGCCTCTTCACCGCGCGGTCCCTCGGCCACGAGGACAGCGTGCTGCCGCTGCTCTTCGAGTGCGCCGTGCAGCCGCGGTTCCTGGGGTTCCCCTCGAACATCACCGCGATAGCGCACCTGTCCGAGGCGGTCGACGAGTTCGGGTGGGACCAGGCGGCGGAGCTTGTCTTCAACCTGGGCGCGAAGCTCGTGGGCAGAGGACGAGGCGTGCCGGAACGCTTCCGACGCGACGCCGTAGAACTCATGGGCGAGCTGAGCGGCGGCGAAAGCCCGTCAGGGGAGGCGTACGACGCCGACGCGCTGGTCGCCGAGCTCACGTCCGGCTCCGTACAGCGCTCGTTCGCGGCGGTTGCGGCGGCGCTGAGCTCATACGCGTCGCTAGACGACATCATCACAACGCTCGTGCTGCTGGCCGCGGACCGCATGGCGCGGACGCCCGTCAGCGTAGAGGCAGGCTGGCACGAACTGACGTCGGAGCTGACACTCGCGGCCTCGCTCCGCACCGTGCAACGCGTAGCGGGCGACGAGGTCGCGGCGATGGGCGTCTACCACGTGGCATGGGAGCTGTTCGCCCACCGCTGGGTAAACATCCCACATCGGCCGCTGAGCGAGTCGCTGTCCACGACGACATCCGACGTGTCGGTGGCGGACATCGTGAACAGCATCGAGACGCTGGCCGTCCACGCAGTAGGCGACGAGACACTGGCGCGGCTCAACGCCGGCGGCTCCCCCGACGAACTCGCGCACGAGGTCGGGCGCGCGATCCTCTGGGACAACACCGGTAGCCGCGTTGTCCCGGCGCTCAGGGCAGTTGTCGACGAGTGGCCGCGAGCCGAGGGCGACCCCGCGCAGGCGCAGCTGCTCGTGGGGCTGGTTCGCTACGCGACGGATGTCAGGACCAACAGCGACAGTGGGTCGTCCGCGACGACGGCGATGCGGTTCGCCGAAGGGCGAACCACCGTCGAGGTCTTCGACCGATAGCGCTCGCCAAAGGTCTGCACGTGGGGGAATGGGACATTGAACGCACAGAACGGCTTCGTGAGAGTCGCAACCGTGGACGAGGTACCCGAGGGCAAACCGAAGGCGGTGAAGGTAGACGGCAAGAGCGTCGCGCTGTTCTACCACGAGGGGGCGCACTACGCGACGGACAACCAATGCCCCCACATGGGGTATCCACTCGTGCGAGGACGCGTGCGGAACGGCGTTCTCACGTGCGACTGGCACGGGTGGAGCTACGACATGCGCGGCGGCGGGTGTTTCACCGGTGGTTGCGACGACATTGAGGCGTACCCGGTCGAAGTCCGTGACGGAGCGATCTGGGTAGACGTGAACGTCGAAGGGTCGGCGCGGTCGGATCGGCATCTGCTCCTGTTGGAGGAAGGGTTGCTGAGTGGCGACGACTGGACGCTCGCCAAGGCCATCGCCATGACTCTCGCGCGCGGTGTCTCCGAGCAGGAGACGCTGCGACTGCTCGTACAGCACATGGGGCAGCACATCGCGACGGAGCGAGGGCCAGACGGCGGCAACCGACTGGCCCTCACAGTCAACGGCGTCCGTGTCGCGCGCCGGTACGAGGGTGACGACCGTCTGATTCCGCTGATGATGGCCGCCCAGGGCGCGTCAGGCAGGGCGGGCGATCGCCCAGCGATCCGGCCCCTTCCGCCACCCGTCACGTGGGAGCAGTTGCGAGCCTGGATTGCCACGTTCGCGGACGACCGGCATCCAGAGGGCATCGAGAAGTGCCTCATCACCGCCCGCGAACTGGGCGGGCATGACGATGAGATCATCCCGCTGCTGTACGAGTGCAGCGTGCAGCCGTTCTTCCTGGGCCACTCGGACAACCTTCTGCATCTGGGCTACCTGGCGGAGCTGCTCGAGGAGTTCGGCTGGGGGGATGCGGAGCAGCTCATCTGCAACCTGGGCGCGAAGATCATCGGCCGAGGCCGGGGCGCGCCAGACGAGCACAGACGCGCCGCGATGGGACGCCTCACCGAAGCAGGGGAGATGATCGACGCGCTGGGCGCCGACGGTTCGGGCGACCTCGACGAGGACGCGTTCGCGGCGCGCCTCGTCAGCGGCGATCTGGACGAAGCGTTCGGCGCCGTCACGGACGCGCTCGAGGGTGGAGCCGCCGTTGAGGCCGTGGCGACGACCATGGTGATGCTCGCGGGCGACCGAATGGCGCGCACGCCACTGACCATGAGCCCTGGCTGGTGGGAGCTTGCGCGGGAGATGACGCTCGCGTCATCCGTGCGCACGGCGCTGCGCTACGGTGGGTTCCCGGTCGCCGCACGCGCGCTGTACCACGCGGCGTGGCAGTTCTACTCGGACCGGTGGCTGAACATCCCCATTCGGCCCATGGCGGAGATCGCCACCACCGGGGACGCCGTGGACGAGGAAGCCGCGCTGGCGGGCATCATCGACTCCATCGAGTCGGTCCGGGTCCGCGAGGTCGGCCGCGAGACGCGCGCGTACCTAGCTGGCGGCGGGTCGGGAGACGCGCTCCTATCAGCGATGGGGCAGGCGATCCTCAAGGATGACCACGGCTGGAACCTGCTGCACGCGTTGCGGACGGTGGGCGACGAGTGGAGCGCGTCAGGCGACCATCCGGCGCGCGGACAGATGCTCGTGGGTCTGGCTCGCTGGGCCACGGATGTCCGCAAGGCAACGGGCAGTGACTCCGCCGCGCAGACGGCGCACAGGTTCGCCAAGGGACTCACCGCCGTCGATCTATACGAGGCGTAGGGGCGAAACGTGGGCGGGGCGCCGACAGACGCTGGCGTCCCGGCCCACGCTGCTCCCGCAGAGGCTATCGTTGCGGTGGGCCGACCCCAGCGACCAGGGACACACCGTGAGACTCCGCCGCGCCATGCTTGCCCTACTGCCATCGCTCCTCCTGCCAACATTCGCCGCTTCGTACGACGCCGCCGAATACGCGCCTGTCCCGGTCGAAGAGGGATACGCCGAACGGCGCGCTCAGTACCTGGCGTACCATGCGGCGACCACGGGCGGCGGCGCATTCTCCGCGTTGGCCCGCATGGAACTCGGCGTACGACCCACCGCGTCGGACTTCGACGGCGACCTCGCGCAGATGGACGAGCGGCGCGACTGCGCCGACTTTCGCCTGCACCCCATCCTACGCCTGCTGTACACGCACGCCGATACCGGGATGGCCAGCGACGAGCTCCTCGCGCGAGCTCGCGCCAGCGTTCTCGGCTTCAAATACTGGCCGGACGAGCCGGGCAAGGATCACATGTGCACGTGGTCCGAAAACCACCACATCCTCTTCAGCGCGGGTGGCTATCTGGCGGGACAGCTCTACCCGACCGAGACGTTCGCGAACTCGGGAGAGACCGGCGCCGAGAAGATGGCGCGCTTCCGGCCGCGTGTCGTCCGATGGCTGGACCTGCGCTACCAAACTGGCTTCAGCGAGTGGCTGTCGAACGTGTATTACGACGAGGACGTCTCGGGGTTGGTAAGCCTGGTCGACTTCGCCGAGGATGAAAAGATCGTGGCGAAGGCGACGATGGTCCTCGACCTCCTGCTGCTAGATGTAGCCGTGAACCAGTTCCGAGGGACGTTCGGCAGCACGCACGGGCGCAGCTACCTGGGGAGCAAGCGGGACGGCGGGTCGGAAGCAACGCGGTCGCTCACGCGCCTGGTATTCGGGATGAACAGCTTTGCCACCGGGAACCAGGCGGGCGTGTCGCTGGCGCTCAGCAGGCGGTACCGCGCGCCGGCAGTGCTGGAGGCCATCGCGCAGGACGTGGACCGCGCGGAGATGGCGCACCGCGGACGCGCCGGCATCCGCATCGAGGAGGCGGCGCGCTGGGGGCTCGACTATGACCGGCTCGAGGACGGCATGACCTTCCTCAGCCTGGAGGCCTACTCACACCCGCTGACGATCGAGCTGATGACGCGCATGCTCGACGAATACGACTGGTGGGACAACCGGTTCTTCGAGGGCTTCAAGTCGCAACGCGGCATGCTGACGTTCGCGCGGCGCGTCGGGCTGCTCCCCACCTTGGCGCGCGTCTTCGAACGCGACGTCACGCGGAACATGCGCACCGAGGTCAACTACTACACGTACCGCACGCCGGACTACATGCTGAGCGCGGCGCAGGACTACCGGAAGGGGTACGGCGGCGACCAGCAGCACATCTGGCAAGCCACGCTCGGCCGGGACGCCGTCTGCTTCACGACCCACCCAGCGCGCATCCACGACGAGACGCCGAACTACTGGGCGGGGTCCGGGTCACTCCCGCGCGTCGGGCAGGTAAAGAACGTGGCGATCGTTCTCTACGACATCTCAACGCGACCAGGCCTGTACATCACGCACCGCATGAAGTTCACGCACGCCTGGTTCCCTCGTGACAAGTTCGACGAGGTCGTCTCGCGCGGGAAGTGGACCTTCGCCCGCAAGGGTGATGGGTACCTCGCGTTGTGGTCACGCAACGGCACGCGATGGGCCGACGAGGGCGAGTGGAAGGACATTGAGCTCATCGCAGACGGGAAGCGGAACATCTGGATCTGCGAGCTCGGTCGACGCGCCACGGACGGCGAGTTCGCCGACTTCATGGGGCGGATCGAAGCCGCGCCGCTGGAAACTCGTCGTCTAAATGTGGTCTACGAGTCGCCGTCGCAGGGCAGGCTGGCGTTCGCGTGGGACGGGCCCCTCACGCAGGACGGCGCCCCCGTGGCAATGGGCGACTACCCGCGGTATGACAACCCGTACGCGCGGATCCCTTTCCCGGCTGAGAAGAGCGAGGTAGCATACGCAGGCGAGACGTTGCGGCACGACTACGACGCGCTCGAGCGGGAAGCAAGCGCGTACCTGGGGCGATAAGATCGCCACCCATCCGAAATCGCCTGAACGGACGTGCAGACAGTGCAGGGGCTCGAACTGTGCCGGCGCTTCTTCTTTGACGTCGGCCTGCCAGCAATACGCGAGCGTGTTCCAGACGCCGAGCCCATCATCGCGGCGGGCATCGCCGGTGGCTCCGAGTGCCACGGAGCCGACGACGACACGTCGTGCGACCACGGCTGGGGGCCTGGCTTTACCGTCTGGCTGAACGACGCGCACATCGAGCGCTTCGGCGACGCGCTTCGCAACGCGCTGGACGACATGCCCCGGGAGTTCCTAGGGCACGGCTGGGCGCGCGATACGGAGAAGGCCTGCCGCGTCATGGGGATCGACCCCCTCATCGCCCACTATGTCGGCCGGGCGGCGCCGTCCGAGGAGGCGGTCGAGTGGCTGAGCATCCCGGAGGAATGGCTGTTTGAACTCGCGAGTGTTCGCGTATTCCATGATCCTACCGGCGAGACGTCGTCGGCGATAGGAGCTTTCGCCGCGTACCCTGCCGATGTGCGGAGGCAGCGGCTCGGCGCGTGCCTCTTCTGGGCATGGGAGTGGGGTGTAAAGCACCTGGCGCGCGCCGAGGCGCGCGGGGACGAGTTCGCGGCGGCGATGTACTGGGGCCGGTACGCAACGTATGCGATGAAGGTTGGCTTTCTGCTGCACAGACGATACGCGCCTTACCACAAATGGATTCAACGCGAGTTCGCGAGGCTGCCGGATCCGTGTCCTGAGCTCGCGGAGCGCCTGCTGACCGGCTTTGCGGCGCCGCTCACGCGGCAGGAGTCCGTGGCCCGCTTAGTCGGTGCGTACGGCGAGTTGCTCCGGGCGGAGGGGTACGACGCGGAACTGCGTCCCGACTCGCCGCGAACCGCGTACACGGACCACGCGCTGCTCGCCTTCTCGCGTTCCGTGCGGAAATCCATTGGCGACGAGAGCATTCGGGCTCTACGAAGCCAGATCGAGATCACTACACCCTCGGCAAAACCCACATGGACGTGGGTCGCTCCGCCGCGGTAGGCTGCGCTTAGGCGTCGAGGAGGCGTCCGACGCGCGTGTCGACGGCGTCGAGATGGCGCCAGACCGCCTGCATGGCCCACTCCGGCATCGGACCCGCAGCAACGCGGCAGAACGACGAGCGGAGGACGCCGGCCCGGCGGAAGATCTCCTTGTGCAGCCAGATCGCGTTCCCGGCGCCCGCCGCCGTCAGCCGGTTCAACGGCAGGATCACGCGGTAGTACAGCTCGTTGGCCTCGGCAGCATCGCCCGCTTCCCGCAGACGGCAGTAGGACACGAACGCGTCGATAATCGCCGGGTGCGGGAGCGTCCCCACGGCGCCTCGGTCGAACTCCTCGGGCAGCAGCGTTCCGTTCGAGCCGCCGACGACCGTCACCTCGCGGCCCGCGCGGTCGCCCAACCCCTCGACGACACGGCCGATCTTGTCTGGGGCGCCTGGCGACTCCAGCTTGAGGCTGTTGACGCGGGGAGACTCCTGCACGGCTTGCAGCAGCACGTCGGCGGGAGCGTTGCCGTTGGCGTCCTGGACCATCAGCGGCAGAGCTACCTGCTCTGACAGATCCCGGAACAGGGACACCAGCGCGTCGCCACCGAGCGGCGCCGGGTTCACCATCGCGCCGTCGGCTCCGCAGTCCAACGCAAGCTGCGTCAGCGCGACCGTGCCCTGTCGGCTCGCGTGCGCCGTCGCGGCGATGAGCCGCAGGCCGCCCTCCAACTGGCGAGCGGCGACGGTCCACATGCGCTCGCGCTCCGGGTCGGTGAGCATGTGGCTCTCGGTGCCCATCCCGAAAGCGATGGCGTCGGAGCCGGCCTCGACGCAGAAGTCGATCTGGCGCCGCAGACTGTCCTCGTCCACGGCGCCGCGGTCGTCGAACGGGGCGACGAGGACCGGCACGGCGCCGTGAATCCGTCGCGTTTCGCTGTCAGCCATGTCCGTCAGGCTCCTCTACTGCCAGCCGTACACACGCGCGGCGGTTCCGCCGAAGATCTCTCGCCGGTCGCCCTCGGCCGGGAACTGGTCCATCGTGAGTCGGAGCGCGTTCGTGTACCCCTCCCGGCCGCTCACGGGAGGGTAGTCACTGCCCCACATGAGCCTGTCCGCCCCAAAAGCCGCCAGCGCTTCCTGCAGGAGCGGTAGTCCGGCTGTATCGAACGGGAAGGGCGACGTCACTGGCAGGTTCCGTTGGCAGAACTCGCCAAGGCCGTGGACCTTCATGCGCGCGTTGGGATGCGCAGCCTGGGCAAAGACGCGCTCGCGCGCTGCTTCTGCCGAGTCCCACTTGAGTCCGCCGAGGTGTTCTATGACCACCGGCGTATCTCCCATGGTCGCGACGTTCGCCGCGAAGGCGTCGGACGAGAACGCATCAGCGGACCCGAGGCTCGTCACGGGCAGGTTCAGTTGGGCGGCGCGTTCCCACACGCGCGGGGCGTCGGCGCCCGCAGGAATCCGCACGCCGCGCGCTCCCTGATCGACCAGCCGCGAAAGCTCGTCGGGAGCGGTGTCGGAGCCCACGTCCACGAGCACGACGGACGCGAGCCTGTCTGGATGCGCCTGCACGCAGTCGAACTGGTAGGAGTTGTCGTACTCCCCGCCCATCTGGACGAGAACCGCCTTCTCAACGCCGTTGGCATCCATCTGCCGCAGCAGCGACTCGACCGGCTCGTACCAGACCGTCGACACATGGCAATGCGTGTCGATGATAGTCATACGTCGGTTTCCCTTGAGCTTGTCCTGCGCTCGCGCCATCCAGGGGTCCCGCACACCCTCTGGTGGCGGGTCTAGCTGCCTTCGTCAGGATCAGGAAGATCCCAGCCCTCTCCACCCTCTCCCCAGAAGTCGGCGAACCACTGATGGTACAGCTCGCACAGACGGTCGTGCCCGAGGAAGCCACGCCACTCGCCGTGTTCCTTGCACAGGCCTTCGAGATCCCCGCGTCCCTGCGCGTCGCCGGCGATGTAGGCTTCGAGCGCGTCCACGAAGCTGTGCCAGCCTGCGGCGACGCCCACCCAATGCGTGCCGGGGCCGCCCGGCGAGAGCGTCGCGATGGGATCGTCCTGGCTCTGTCGCAAGCCAGCTTCCGTCTCCTCCCAGTTTGTGTTGGGAGCGCGTTCGCCGCGATTCATGCGATCCGTGAAGGTATAGGACGTCCCCTGTCCGTCCGGCTGGAGTTCGTAGCGCATGAAGGGGAAGCCGTCGCCGTGACGCAGACGGATCACGCGAAGCGGTTCGAATCCGTCGACCGTGCCTGTTCCCGTCCACCAGAAGTGCCTGCCGCCCAGACGGAGTTCCATCTGCGGCGCTTCCAGGCCCTGCATCCAGCGGTCGAGGCGCTCCTTCTGGGTGATGGCCTCCCACACCCTCTCGATCGGCGCGTCTATGTGACGCGGCCACGACATCGTGCTCCGGTCCTTGTAGACCGCTCTGTTCGGGATCCTGGACATGGCGCCTCCCTATCGCGCGCGCCGCTCAGCGGATTGCGGCCGCGTCCCTCTCTAGAACCACATGGTCTTGTCGACGACGTTGCGTAACGGCTGGCCGTTGGACAGGCGCGCCGCGTTGTCCAGGAACAACGACACTGTCCGTTCGCCGACGTCTTCGGCGTCTGCTACCGCGATGTGCGGGGTAACGATCACGTTCTCCATAGCCCATAGCCTGTGATCCTCAGGAAGAGGCTCGGTCTCGAACACGTCCAGCGCGCATCCCGCGATCTCGTTAGCGTCGAGCGCTGCGACGAGGTCGTCTAGCTTCGTAGTCAGCCCGCGTCCGATGTTCACGAAGTAGGCTGTCGGCTTCATGCGCTGGAAGCGCTCGCGATGCCACATGCCGTCCGTCTCGGGCGTGTGCGGCGTCGCGACCAGCACGAAGTCGGCGTCGGGCAACAGGTTGTCCAACTCGTCGGGGCCGTGCCGCTCTACGCCCGGTGGATCGTACTCCCAGCGAGCGTCCACGCCTACCACGCGCATCCCGAACGCGTTGCAGAGGCGCGCTATCTCCTGACCGATGCCGCCGACGCCGACGACCAGCGCGGTCGCGGTCTTGAGATCAACGTAGCCCTTCTTCCTCGCCCGCGTGTCCCATCGGCGTTCGCGCTGGGCATCCATGTAGTAGGGCAGACCGCGCGCGAGCGCCAACGTGTACATTAACACGTGCTGGCCGATGTGGTCGTTGTAGACCCCGCGAGGGTTGCACACCTGCACGGGATGCGCGACGAGTTCCGGGTAGTAGTAGCCGGCGGCTGGGCCCGCGGCCGGGCTCTGTATCCACTTCAGGCTGTCGGCTACTGCCAGGGCGTCGCGTGGCACGACGCCGAACGCGGCATCCGCATCGGCAATCGCCCCGCGGGCGTCCTCGTCCGTGTCGGGCAGAGCAATCTCGTACTCTGGACAGGCCTCCTTCAGACGCCGCGCCCACTCGCGGGTGCGGCCTCCCTGTGGCGGCATCATGACCATCTTCGGCATGCGGGGTCTCCGGTGCGACGTTAGGCTCCTGTCGTCTATATTGCGCGCTCGTCGTACGCGCGGCAACGTCCGACGCTAACGCGGGCGCGAGGCAGCGGCCGAGGCCCTACATGCCGTAGAATGCCCACGAGTAGGCGTCGCCCAGCCGTACCACGCCGAGGAGCCACCTATGCCGCAAGGCGTCAGTCTCAGGGTCTACCTCTTTGGCGCCGGTCTGATGATCGCCGTGGGCGCGCTGGGCGCGGCGGTGACGTACCTCGCTCTGTCGTCCCTGCGCATGCAGCGGAACTTGCGGCCCACGTTCTACCTCGTCAGCTCCGCCGCGCTGCTCGCGGTCGGCGCGGTAGGGTATCGGTGGCGCTCGGAGGCGCTGTGGCTCTACTTGGTGGTCGTCCCAGTCGTCATGCTGGGCGTGTCTGACATTGCCCAGAAGCGGCATACGATCCGGCGGAACTTCCCCGTTCTGGGCAACTTCCGGTACCTGCTGGAGATGGTTCGCCCGGAGATCCGCCAGTACTTCGTCGAGTCGGACTCCGAGGAGGCCCCGTACAGTCGCGAGAAGCGGAGCGTTGTGTACGCGCGAGCGAAGGAGGAGTTGGACACCATCCCGTTCGGCACGCGTCGACCCGTGTACCAGGTCGGCTATGAGTGGATCACGCACTCGATGGCGGCGACATCCGGCCCGCACGAAACGCCCCGCGTCACCATAGGTGGCCCGGACTGCGCGCAGCCCTACTCCTCGGCGCTGCTCAACATCTCCGCCATGAGCTTCGGCGCGCTCAGCCGCAACGCGGTCCTCGCCCTCAATCGCGGCGCCCGCCACGGTGGCTTCTCTCACAACACGGGCGAGGGCGGGATCAGCCCGTATCACCTCGAGCATGGGGGCGACCTCGTCTGGCAGATCGGCACGGGGTACTTCGGCTGTCGGGAGGAGGACGGCGCGTTCTGCCCAGACCGGTTCCACGCGCGCGCCGCGACACCAAGCGTGAAGATGGTCGAGCTGAAGTTGTCCCAGGGCGCGAAGCCCGGACACGGCGGCATACTGCCGGGCGCCAAGGTGACGCCGGAGATCGCCGAGATCAGGGGCGTGGCCGTTGGCGAGGATGTCGTCTCACCGGCGGCTCACACGGCGTTCACGACGCCCGCAGAGCTGATGGAGTTCATCGCGCGGCTGCGGGAGCTAGCCGCTGGAAAGCCGGTCGGCTTCAAGCTGTGCGTGGGACACCGTCGCGAGCTGTTCTCCCTCTTTCGCGCGATGCTGGAAACTGGTGTCTACCCGGACTTCGTGACCGTGGACGGCGCCGAGGGCGGGACCGGCGCGGCGCCGATCGAGTTCTCCAATTCGGTTGGCATGCCCCTGGTCGATGGGCTGCTGCTTGTCAACAACGGTCTGGTTGGCATCGGCGCGCGGGACAGAGTAAAGGTGATCGTGGCCGGACGCGTGTCAACGGGGTACCACATCGCTCGCCTGCTGGCGCTCGGAGCCGACCTGTGCAACTCCGCGCGGACGATGATGTTCGCCCTCGGCTGCATCCAGGCGCTCAAGTGCAACACGAACCACTGCCCCGCTGGCGTCGCGACGCAGGACCGATCACTGTACCGAGCGCTCGACGTCGACGACAAGGCGCAACGGGTCGCACACTACCAAGCGGCGACGGTCGAGAGTCTGATGGAGCTGTTGGGAGCCGCCGGCCTGTCCGACCCGTCGCAGCTATCGCCGTGGCATATCGCGCGCCGCGTCAGCGCCGCGGAAATCAAGACGTTCGCGGAAATCTACGACTTCATCGAGCCCGGATCGCTCCTGTCGGAGCCGTACCCGGAGTCGCTGGACAGACTGTGGCGGCGCGCCGATGCGTCCACCTTCCTACCCCCCGAGAGGATGGCGGACTAGGGCGTCATCGCCTACGATGGGGTCGCTGACGCAAGCGCTGTCCAGATGCAGGAGACGACATGCACATCTATATCATGACGGACCTGGAGTCCGTCGCTGGCGTGCGAGACTTCCCCGACTGGTGCGTGCCCGACGGCCGGTGCTACGAGCAGGCGACGCGCCTCCTGACGCTCGAAGTGAACGCGGCTATCGAGGGGCTAGAGGCGGCAGGGGCGACGGACTTCATGGTGGCGGACGGCCACGGTCGCGGAGCCATTGAGATCGAGCTGCTGGATTCGCGCGCCGAGATGCGCAGGGGGTGGCCCCAAGGCTGGCCGCTGGGACTCGAAGACGGCGAGTACGACTACCTTGTATTCATAGGGCAGCACGCGAAAGCTGGCACGGAGTTCGCCCACCTCGCCCACACGCAGGGCCTCAACTACATCGATCTGTCGGTTAACGGCGTGTCCATTGGGGAGTTCGGCCAGCTCGCGATGTGTGCGAGTGAGCTAGGGATTCCGACGATTTTCGGTAGCGGCGACCTGGCGTTCACCGTGGAGGCGGAGGCGCTTGTGCCCGGCATCGAGACGGTGTCGGTCAAGCGCGGACTGCGGCCAGGCAGCGGCGATGAGATGACCACCGCGCAGTACGAACACCGCAACGCCGCCGCCGTACACGTCCAGCCCGCCCGCGCCAGAGACATGATCCGCGCGGGGGCCGAGAAGGCGCTCCGACGCGCGCAGTCCGAGGACTTCGGGATCATAGGGCTGGACGCGCCGTTCGAGCGGGTCGCGCGGTTCCGCTCCGAGAAGGCCGGCGACCCGACGACGGTCTCGCGCGAGACACATCCCACTAGCGTCATCGGCATGATGAACCTGCGCTTCGACCGACGCCCGGCATGAGGACGCCGACGCGTTCTCATTGAATCGGGGGCTGCGGGAGGCGCCGTGCGTGGCGATAGAGCGATCCCGCGTGGCGGCCGAGTATCGCGGCCGTGGGGCACGGGGCCCCTTTTGCCGCATCGCCAACCGCGCATGCGACAGGTGACGCGTGTCTCGACGACGAGACCG
This sequence comes from uncultured bacterium, assembly GCA_964473525.1. Lineage (GTDB taxonomy): Bacteria > Poribacteria > WGA-4E. Next base: position 169,564 of record CAYYPK010000001.1, on the reverse strand, counting down.
GCCGCGGGGTTGTAGGCGACCAGGTGACGCCGGAACTCGTCGGCCGACGGCGGCCGGCGCCGGCCAGCGCGGATTGCAGGGCGTGAACCCGTACGTGTGGGCGGCTCGTTTCCTAGCAACGGCGCGCGTGGCTTCGACGATGCTTGACAGCCGCTTATGAAAGTCTTAGCCTTCTGATTAGTCTTCAGATTGAATTCGTCGGAGGACGACTCAGTAGTATGTAGCGCCGACCAAGCCGTAACCGTAACCAGCAAAATCGGCGGCGTGTCCAGGCGAATCGCCTACAGCCCGGGGCCGCCGCACGGAGCTATCCCGTCGTGCCACCCCTCCTTGCCAGCGCTGAGCCGGACGCCGCATCTCCCCGGAGTGTGCACGACGACCGGCGTGGATCGCCCGTCGCTTGCTCTCCCTCGGCGACAGGAACCACGTCTCGCCTAGACAACGGCCGCATGGCCCGCCCTGGAGGCATCGTCACCCTCATGTTCACATAGCCGTGGCAGGGACGGGCTGTTTCTCGAGGAGGTTAGACATCGCCATGTACTCGACGCTCGCTATAGGCGCCACCATCGCGTGCAGCCTGTGGGCCTCCGCGACCGACCTGCGGTCGCGGAAGATCCGCAATGTGTGTAGCGTGGGCCTGCTGTGCGCAGGGGTAGCGTTCCAGCTCATATTCTGGCTCCAGGGCGACACCTCGGGGTCGTACGTCGTCATCGTCGTGGCGGGAGGAGGCGCGCTTGCGTACCTCACCCACGTTCTGCGGCTAACTGCTCCCGGTGACGCGAAGCTCTTCTGGGCGGCATCCGTGGCGCTGCCTCCGAGCCTGTTCAGTTCTCCGCGCGGGTACGAGTTCCCCCTGATGGTGCTCGCGACAAACGTGTTCGTCCTCTACTTCTTCATACTGGTCGGCGCGGCATTGATCCGGACGACTGGCTCGGAGAAGGCGCGGGCGTTCCGCGCGGCCTTAGTGCCGCGCTCCATCGCAGGCAACGTATCCCGCATCTTCGGCTTCATCGGCCTCGCCACGCTCGTCGGGGCGGGAATCGCGGCACTCAAGCAGGCAGTATCGCTGCCGGTGGGGCCGGTCTTCCAGTTCTTGCTTACAATGACGGCCTTCGCGATCCTGTCCAGGGTCGCCGAACGCCACAATCGGCCCGCCCTTGTGCCTATCCTGGGCATTTCCGTGTTCTGCGCGTCCTTCATCGTCGCGGGCTTCGCGGTTCCCCAGAGCGTTGCCGCCTCCCTCCCCGTGTTCGTGGGCGTGTATGTCGTCGCGTTCGGCATCGTGCGTCCCCTGGCTCTCTATCTAGCGAGCGCGCTGACAATCCGGAGCATGCCAATCGAGGCGCTCGAGGTCGGCATGATCCCCGCTGAGTCGATCCGCAGGTACGGGAGCTTCGCCGGTGACTACTACGCGCGCGCGACAGCGCACGACCCTCCCTCCCCTGCAAACGCCTTCGTGATACAGGACGGCAAGCCCATGGCGTCAGAGCCAGTTGAGCGGATGAAGAGCCTGCACGCCCAGGGCGAGTTGGACGCGCTCGACGGAGACGTCCGCGTCCACCGCACGATCCCATTCGCCCCCTTCATCGCCGTCGGCGTCGTGGCGACGATCCTCCTGAAGGGCCCCATCCACCAGCTGTTCGTCCGATAGCCCACAACCAACCAAGGAGCCGACAGTGCGCCGCTACCTCGCATGGATCATTGTTGCTTTCGTTATCCCGTCTGGGCTCCTCGGATCGCATTTCGCGCAGCGGTGGGTCAAGACGCGCCGTCGCGCTGGCGTGCAGCAGGAACTCGCCCACCATCGCGCGACGCCGGGGCTCAGCGTTGGGGAAGCCATCGCGGAACTGGCTACAGACGGCGAGTCGGTGACGATCCTCTACACGGGCAACACCATGGGCAGCCTCGAGCCCTGCGGGTGCTACGTGGGACAGTCGGGGGGCGTGGCGCGCCGCGCCACGGTAGTCGACGCCATGCGCGACGCTGGACTCGTCCCGCTGCTGGTCGACGTCGGGACGTGGTCGGAGAGTCGCGGCCCCCTGGAGGATCTGAAGCTGGCGACCTACGTCGACTCGCTGGCGACGATGGGGGCCACGGTCGTTGCCCCGAGCAGGAGAGATCTGGATCTAGGCCCAGATCGACTTGCGGAACTGCTGAGCGAGCACGCGGTACCAACTGTCCTGACGGTCGCGCCATCTGACCCGCAAGTCTTCCCCACGACCCACGTCGTCGACGTGGGCGGCGCGCGCGTCACATTCCTGGCTGCGAGTTACGCCGGTCTCCCCTCCGACGACGTCATCGACGAGCTGGACGACGCCATTGACGGGCTCGACACAACCGACCTCGTCGTGCTGATGAGTTCGCTGCCACCGGTTACCGAGGAGAAAATCGCGAAGCAGGTGGATGGCATCGACCTCATCATCGGACACACGCACAGGGAGGAGAACCACCGGGTCAAGGGCGTCCAGCTGGTGGGAGCTCGGGGCCTAGGCAAGACCCTCGGCTTCGTGCAGTGGCGCCCGGAGGCCTCCGGCGCTGACACGTGGCGGCACGGCGAGATCCACATGACCGAGGACGTCGCCGTAGACCCCGACCAGCAGGCAGTGCTGGCGAGCTTCCATGAAGCCATCAAGAGCACCGCCGAGTACCAGACCGCGACGAAGCGCCTCTTTGCCCACGACCTACCCGAGCGCGACCCCGAGAGCGCGTATGTCGGAGCGGACGCGTGTCAGAGCTGCCACGCCGACGAGCACGCACAATGGGCCAACACGCCGCACGCCATCGCCTACAACACGCTCGTACAGCGGCAGCGCCACTACTACCCGGAATGCGTGACGTGTCACGTGACCGGGTTCGGATACGACACGGGGTTCCAGATCGGCGACGAGGATCGCGCCCATCTGGGCGGCGTGCAGTGTGAGACGTGCCACGGCCCCGGCAGAAGCCACACCGCCAGTCCCAAGACCGACAACATCCGGAGGGAGGCGCCGCCGTCCCTGTGCGGGCAGTGCCACACGCAGGAGCACCATCCGGGATTTGCCGCCGTCGCGGAACGGCTCATGCCGACGGTCGACCACACGCAGGCCCTGAGCGACATCCGCGAATTGATCGTCGAGCGGGCGCCGCTACCGGGCAAGGTGGAAATGGAGCTGTTCGTGATGAGCATGTGTCCGTACGGCATCAAGGCCGAGGAGCGTCTACTGCCGCTCGTCGAGGAGTTCCAGTCGGAGGTGGACTTCAGCCTGCGGTACATCGTGCATCCCGCGGAGGAGGGATCCGACCAGTTCACCGCGATGCACGGCATCCCCGAGATGGAAGAGAACCTGCGGCAGATCGTGATCGGCCAACAGCAACCCGAGGCGCTCTTCGACTACCTCCTGTGCCGAGCCAAGCACATTAAGCAGTCGTGGGAGACGTGCGCCACGGAGACCGGCGTCGACATCGCGCTCGTCGCGCGCCTGACCGGCGGCGAGCAAGCCGCGCAGACGCTGGCGGAGCACTACGAGCGCGCGCGAGAGGCCCAGGCGTTCGCGTCGCCGACGCTGCTGGTCAGCGGGCGCGAGATCAACGGACTTATGTTCCAGAAGCCAGGAGGCGCGGGGGTGTGCGCGCCCTAGGCGCCGTCGCGACATCGGAGGGCCAGTCGAGGACACATGAAGCAGCTAGCCGCCATGCTGAGGCGAACCCGACAGCCGGCGCAGGAAGCGCAGGAACCGGACCCCATGGAGTGGGAGGTTTACGCGGACAACCCGTACCGCGTCTTCTACGAGGTGCGTCCGAAACAGGGCGAGGGGAAGGACGATCTCCTGCGGTTCCTCAACGACGCGTGGATCCCTCTCCTCGAAGCCGCCGAGGGATGTCAGTACGTAGAGGTGGCGGACAACTTCGGGCCGACGCACGGGGTGGTCCTCATTGAGCTGTGGCGAAACCGAGAGGTGCACGACCGGGTCGCCGGTCGCCTTTGGAACGTGGACAAGCCGGACGTGCTCGCGGAGTTACGGAGGGTGTCGACGTTCGTCGGGCACTGGGAGGGTGTCGTCGTGCAGAGCACGGGATCCGAGGAGGACGCCAAGCCGTGACCCAAGGCCGGCAGATTCGCATCCGTGGGCCGCCGCCTCCGCACTCACGGGAGACGCATCCACACCTACCGCCACGTTAACCAAAGCTCCTGCCATGGTAGGCTGGGCTTGTGGCGGCGACACGGGGCCACCGTGTACACGGTGGCACATGGAGGTACGACATGACCGGACACATTCGAGAGATCTCGCGACACGCTCGCGTCGGTGAGTTCTTCACCAGCGAGTCGGGCGAGATGAGCGCGCACCGCTCCGCGCAGATCGGCGCCGTCTTCGGGGCCGCCGCAGTGGTCGGCGCGATGATGACCGTCGCGCAGCCGGCGGAGGCCAATGGGACGCCCTGCGATCCCTCGCCCGACAACTGCCCTGGGGAGACCAACGTCTGCAGGGGCCTGTGGTGCGGAACCACGTGCAGCTACCGCTGTACGACAGGCCTTCCTCAGTGCATACCCTGAGCCTCGGGACGTGACACGGACGTGGGGGGGGG
>CAYYPK010000001.1:159694-164989 GCA_964473525.1 uncultured bacterium | reverse complement strand
TCTGGCCCACACGTCCCGCGTACAGACGGTCGATACTATTGGCGCGCGACCGACGTAGTGAGACTCCGTCCGAGGCGACCGCGACCGTCAGTCGACAAGCTCCAGGGGAGGCGAAGCAGTGTCAGCGGAACACGGATCAGCTAGGGCCAGCACGCCAACTCAGCGAGCCCGCCAGATGGGGAAGGGCCTGATTCTGTGGTCGATCTCCGCGTGCGTTGCGTTGGCGCGCCCGCAGTCCTCCGTGATCCTATATCGCCACTCGGTGGCGCTCGGCGGCGACGCCATCGTCAACCTACGCACGGTCGCTCCCGACGGCTCCGACGACACATGGTTCGCCGAGGGCGGGTTGCAGCCGGGCCCTGACTGGTCCCCTGATGGGTCCAAGCTCGTGTTGGGTTCCGCCGAGAACGCGTTGGTGACCATGCTCTGCGACGGGACCGGCCGCGTCAGCATTCCGCTGCCCGAGGGCGTTCTCCCCGCCGAACCCAGATGGGCGCCAGACGGGCGCCGCGTTGTGTTCTACGCCTACGTAGCCAACGGACTCCCCAACCGACGTCCGCACATCTTCGTGCTGGACACCGTGACAGGAGCGCTGGCGGATCTCAGCGTCACGATGGGAGCGGACATCCTGTTCGACGAGCACCCAGACTGGTCGCCCGACGGCACACGCATCGTGTTCGACTCGTTGCGGGACGACGAGTTCTGGTTGCGCCAGCCGGACGACCCAAGGGGCGGCGCCCTGACGGCGGATCTGCATGTCATGACAGCAGACGGCGCGCACATCGCCAATCTGACACAGAGTACCGATGGTGAAACGGACCCCGCATGGTCACCCGACGGCCAGTCGATCGTGCACCTCTGGCGTGGGCCTGCAGCGGGCGCAGCGTCGGTGGCCGTCCTTGACGTCAACACGGGCCGCTCGCGACTGCTTACCGACCCGGAACTAGCCGCGTCGAACCCCGCCTGGTCGCCGAACGGCGAACAGATTGTGTTCTCGGCGGCTGTATGGGCAAAGCTAGCGAACGGGGCCGTTGACCTGTACGTGATGGACCGCGACGGCGGGAACTTGACTCAGATCACACAGAGCGGCCGGGAGGAGGCCTTGGACCCAGCGTGGTTCGACGGGACGCTTACAGTGTCCCCGGCCAGGAGGCTGCGGGTCCTGTGGGGTGAACTGAAGTGGTAACCCGCCAATGTCGCCAGGCGGCCCCGGCCACGCCGCATCGCGGTACGGATCACGGTAAGCAAGGCGGAGGAGCCGCATGGAGACGCGACGAGACCCGGCGAACGTCACTCGCCACCGCAGCAGTCGTCTGGTTGCTGATCCTGGTCGCCGCCACGACCGCGCTCGCGCGGCCCCACACCGCCATGATCCTGTACCGATACCGAAGCCACGTGGCGCCCGAGGCCGTCGTCAGCCTGCGACTGATGACGCCCGACGGAGCCAGCGACATTCGGCTCGCGGAGGGTTTCGCTGCCGGGCCCGACTGGTCTCCTGACGGGTCACGGGTCATCCAGCCTGCCGCGGACAGCGCCTTGCAGGTCATGCGCTGCGACGGAGCGGATCCCGCGCGCATAGGCCTACCAGCGGACATGCGGCCCGGTGATCCAAGGTGGGGGCCTTCCAGCCGCCGGGTCGCATTCTGGGCGCGCAACAACCAACGCACACATATCTATGTATTGGACCTGGACAGTGGTGATCTCGCGGATATGACCGAGCCGCAGGATGGCCACGACCTTCCGAGGGACCGACATCCAGACTGGTCTCCAGACGGCACTCGGATCGTATACGACTCGCTCCGCGACCGAGAGTTCTGGTTGCGGCAGCCAGGAGACCCAGCAGGGGCGGCGCTGTCGGCCGATCTTCACGTGATGACCGCCGACGGCGCCCACGTAGCGAACCTTACCAAGAGTAAGGAGCACGAGTTCGAACCTAGCTGGTCACCAGACGGTGACGCCATCGTGTTCCTTCGCCAGCTGAACGACGGAGGCCCCGCTGCGGTGTTCGTCCTGGACGTCAATACTGGCCGGGAGCGCAGACTGACCGATGGCGCCACGACTGCGTGGGATCCATCCTGGTCGCCGGACGGCACACGCGTTGTGTTCGCCGCTGTGGAATGGCGAAAGGCGGTCTTTGGCAGCCGAAACATCTATGCCATTGACCGGAGCGGCGCGAACCTCACCCAGCTAACGCACTACGAGGATGGGATGGCGCTGGACCCGAGGTGGTTTGATCCCGGCCTCGGCGTGCTACCTGCTGGCAAGCTGGGGCGTACGTGGGGAGAGCTGAAGCGATGACGCCCGCGACCCCAACGGCTCGGAGGGCCGAGGCCGAGGCCCGTGGCGCCGCGCCGCGTGCCAGCGGCGGAATCCATCGGCGCCCGGCCGCGCTTGCTGTGGCGGCGCTTCTGGCGATCGTCGTGGCGACCGCGGAAGGGCGCCCGTCGACGCCCCAGGTTCTGTACCTACACCGCGACAGGGCTGGGCCCGACGCGACTGTCAGTCTGAGAACCATGACCCCGGACGGCTCCAAGGACACGTGGCTCGCGGACTACCCAGACGCGCTCGAGCCTGGCCCGGACTGGTCGCCAGATGGGACGCAGATCCTCATCCCGACGGGGACTAATGCGTTAGCGATCCTGAGGAGTGACGGGACAAAGGCCGCCGCGGAGAATCTCCCAGAGCTCCTGTTTCCACGCGAGCCCGAGTGGTCCCCTGACGGCGCGCAGGCCCTGTTCTTCGCGTATACGGCTCGGCGCCCGCATGTGTATGTGGTGGACCTGCGCACACACGTTCTTCGGGATCTCACGGCAGGTCTGGGCCGCGGCGACCTTCCGTGGGACGAGCATCCCGACTGGTCCCCTGACGGCGCACACATCGTGTTCGACTCACCGCGCGACCAGGAGTTCTGGTGGCGGCAACCGGACGATCCACTCGGCGCCGCGATGACAGCAGATCTGCACGTCATGACGAGCGATGGGGCGCACATCGCGAATCTGACGGAGAGCATGGACCACGAGTTCTACCCCGCATGGTCGCCAGACGGGCGGTCTATCGCCTTCGTGAGGCAGGCTGGAGGCGAGAATCCGTCGGTGGTGACAGTGCTCGACATGGCGACGGGACGCGAGCAGCAGCTCACCGACGAGGGATTGTGGGCATTCCACCCCTCGTGGTCACCCGACGGTAGGCGGATACTGTTTACCGGCATCGACGCGCGGAACGTCGCGAACGGGCGGAACATCTACGTGGTGAGTGCTGACGGAGGAGGCGTTACACAGCTCACCGACTACGTGGGCGAGCCCGCCCTTTACCCGAAGTGGTTCGACCCGGCTCTCGGACTGTCGCCTGCGGGAAGGCTGCCCACGAACTGGGGCGGCTTGAAGTGGTGACGCGACGAGCGAAGCCGTGGACTGCCGGCCTACAGAGAACGCCTCGAGCGTCTGCCGGCCGTGAAGCGGCAGGGGGCAGCGCAGGCGGACACGGTGACCCACGCGCGCGTGACCCGCCCGAAGCCCCCGCGGGAGACGCATCCACAACTGCCGCCGGAGGCCCGCGACATACGCACATCACCGATGGGCGCCAGCGGCGGAGGACCGGTACCACCGCACGAGCGCGGTGGAACATGGAGGTACGACATGACCGGACACATTCGGGAGATCTCGCGACACGCTCGCGTTGGTGAGTTCTTCACCAGCGAGTCGGGTGAGATGAGCGCGCACCGCTCCGCGCAGATCGGCGCCGTCTTCGGGGCCGCCGCCGTGGTCGGCGCGATGATGACCGTTGCGCAGCCTGCAGAGGCCAACGGCACGCCCTGCATCCCGAACCCCGACAGTTGCGGCGGGATGGGCTGGCAATGCTACGGCCTGTGGTGTGGGACGGCGTGCAGTTGGCGATGCACGACCGGGTTCGAGCAGTGCGACGCCTAGCAGGCGCACGACTGGGCGTGTGGGTCGGCGGACCCACACGCCCACGCGGGCTACGGCCCGGCGTCAGCGCCGGATAGGCGGAAGCCGACGCCGGCAGGGAGCCGTGGGCGTTGCGGGTGGCGTCGTGTGTGCCACGCCGCCAGGAAGGAGAGCGATGTTGTCCGAACGTGAGAGAACCCATCGGCGCCTGGGCGCCACGCGCGTGTTCCGGGTGGCGACGTCCCTGCTGCTGTTGGCGGCCTCCGCCGGCGTTGCGCTGGCGCAGCCACGAACGTCCTTGATCCTGTATCGTCACTTGGATCACAGCACACCGGATTGGGTGTATAGCCTGCGAACCGTGGAGCCGGATGGCGCAAACGACGCCTGGTTGACAGCCGACACCGTGCACGCCGGTCACGATTGGGCGCCGGACGGGTCACGTGTCGTGCTGTCTTCTGGTGAGAACGCCGCGCTGATCGTGGGCTGCGACGGGTCGGGCCCTGTCATTGTCCCGATGCCAGCGGTGGGGCCGCCGGGAGGGCCGCCTCTCGACCCCAAGTGGTCGCCGGACGGTGGCAGACTGCTGTTCTATACGTTCCCCAACCTGAAACGACCGCACATCTTCGTATTCGATCTTGCCACGGAGGTACTCACCGATCTCTCCGCTGCGATGGGAGGAGACCGCATGTCCGACGAGCACCCAGACTGGTCTCCCGACGCGACGCGTATCGTGTTCGACTCAACACGCGATAGGGAGTTCTGGGCAAGACAGCCGGACGATCCCGCTGCCGGCGCGATCACGCGTGATCTGCATATCATGACCGTCGAGGGTGTGCACATCGCGAACCTCACGCAGAGCAAGGACTCTGAATCCAACCCCAGTTGGTCGCCGGACGGCCGTTCCATTGTGTTCGACCGGAGAACTCCAGATGGTGGACCCCCACAGCTCTACGTACTGGACCTGGCGACCGGTCGTGAGGAACGGCTCACTGCCGATGATCTATGGGCGCACAATCCGGTCTGGTCTCCCTCCGGAGATCAGGTCGTCTTCTCCGCGCTGGACCCCCAGGAACTACCGAAGGGCGACGATCTGTTCGTGATCGACCGCGACGGCGGCAACCTGAGGCAGATCACACACTACGAGTGGGAGTCGGCGGTGTACCCGCGGTGGTTCGACCCAGGGCTTGGCGTGTCCCCTGTTGGGAAGCTGCCAGCGACTTGGGGTGAACTGAAGTGGTGATGAGCCTAATGGCACCCCGTGCGATCCCAACGGCCCCGCGTGCGGTAGCGGTTGGTTCTGCTACGGCCTGTGGTGTGCCACCGCGTGTGAGTGGCGATGCACCAGCGGCCTCGAGCAGTGCGACGCGTGACCACGCGACGTGGAACGGAC
>CAYYPK010000001.1:157913-159684 GCA_964473525.1 uncultured bacterium | reverse complement strand
GTCCTCCAGGCGCCTCAGTCTGTCGTGAGGGCGCCGCGACCGGCGCACGTGTCGCTCCGCCGGAGAGGCCACGGCGCCAGCGAGGGAGATGATCGGGTGCAGAGCGCACGCATGGGACGCGGGATGCGGCGGCCCAGCACGGTACCGGCCGCCCGCCAGTTGGTCGGCGTACTACTGCTGTCGCTGGTCTCCGTTGGCGGCGCGGACGCGCGGCCGGAGACGGCGTCAGTCCTGTACCGTCACTGGGACCACAGCACGCCCGACTGGGTGTATAGCCTGCGCACGATGCTGCCAGACGGCTCCAACGACACGTGGCTGGCGGAGGACGCTCCACAAGTTGGGCACGACTGGTCGCCTGACGGATCGCGGATCGTGCTTCCCGGCGGAGGCGAAGCGGCGCTCATCATGCGGTGCGATGGGTCAGCCCCTGTCATCGTCCCAATCCCCGCGGGTGGACCCCCTCTTGGGCCGAAGTGGTCACCCGACGGCCGCCGCATCCTCTTCTACACGTTTCTCAACAGGAAGCGCCCACACGTGTTCGTGTTCGACACGGTGACGCAAATCCTCACGGATCTGTCCGTGGCCATGGGAGGAGATCGGCTGTCTGACGAGCACCCGGACTGGTCCCCAGACGGGACGCGAATCGTGTTCGACTCAACGCGCGATGAGGAGCTCTGGGCGCGCGCTCCCGACGACCCAGCCGGAGGCGCGATTACACGCGACCTTCACATCATGACCGCTGACGGCGCGCACATAGAGAACCTGACGCAGAGCGTGGACTCCGAATGTAATCCAAGCTGGTCTCCAGACGGCCGCTCAGTGGCGTTCGATCGCCGGACACCGGAGGCGGGGCCACCGGTCCTGTATGTGCTCGACCTACTGACGCGACGCGAGCAGCGCCTGACGGGAGATGACATGTGGGCGCAATACGCGTCCTGGTCCCCGGACGGAGGCCGCATCGTGTTCTCCGCGATGGGCCCCAAAGCGATGGACAAGGGCAGCGATGTCTACGTGATAGACAGCGACGGCGGGAACCTCACGCAACTCACACAGTATGAGTGGGAGTCTGGGATGTACCCGAGGTGGCTCGGCCCAGGCCTCGCCGTGTCGCCAGCACGGAAGCTGCCGGCAATGTGGGGGCAACTGAAATGGTGAGGCCGCTAACGATGCCGGTTGCTGTCCGTGCGCGTCCGACGCGTGGCGCGTTGGAGAAACGCTACTGCCTGGACCCGACGGACGACAGCCTGTACGCACGGTAGCGGAGAGCGGGCGGACGCCTTCACCCACGGGTCCGTGAACCGCGGTAAGCAGTGACACGGGAGACGCATCCACAAGCGCCGCCGAAGGAGCGCAACATCCGCCCAAGGCAGCTTAGCACCTACGGGGACCAATCGGAACCTCCGCGCACCCGCGGCGGAACATGGAGAAACGACATGACCGTACACGTACGAGATCTCGCGACACGCTCGCGTGGGTGAGTTCTTCACCAGCGAGCCGGGCGAGATGAGCGCGCACCGCTCCGCGCAGATCGGCGCCGTCTTCGGAGCCGCTGCCGCGGTCGGAGCCATGATGGCCGTTGCACAGCCAGCAGCGGCCAACGGCGTCGCCTGCGGCGCAGGTGGGGCCGCCCCGTTCTGCGACCCGAACGGCCGAGAGCCCTGGTGCGTGGGCCTGTGGTGCGGTACGGCGTGCCAGTGGCGTTGCACGGGTGGCGACGTGCAGTGTCTGCCGTGAGCTGGCACAGCACACGGAAGCGCGGTCCTCTTGGCCC
>CAYYPK010000001.1:135988-157880 GCA_964473525.1 uncultured bacterium | reverse complement strand
GCTTCCCCCGCGGTCTCCAGTCAGCGTCTCAACGATGGACTGCCTTGAGCAGCTGAGCGGCCGGCCCGCGCGACGGAAGTTCGACAGAGGAGCGATGCAATGTCATACCGCGCTGAAGGGCGCCGGTCGCGACGCTTCGGCGCCGTCGCTGGCTCGGTGATCCTCCTTCTCACGCTGTCCTCCCCTGCGTTGGCGCGCCCTAAAACGCCGCGAATCGCATACAGCCACCGGGAGCAGAACGGACGCGGCTGGGCAATGGACCTCCGGACGATCGCGGTAGACGGGTCGAATGACATCTGGCTCACCGAGGACTTCGGACTTGGACACGACTGGTCGCCGGACGGCTCGCGCGTGATCCTGGCCACAGGCGAGAACGCGCTCCTGACCGTGCGATGCGACGGAACGAACCGTGTCCGCGTGCCGCTTCCCGTGGGTGTGCGGCCCATCGCCCCGAGGTGGGCTCCAGATGGGCGTCGGGTAGGTTTCCACGCGTCTCTAGCTGGGCGGGCGCCCCACGTGTTCGTGTTAGATACGGTCACGGGAACGCTCTCGGACCTATCCGCCGGGATGGACCGCGGCGAGGCCGTGTGGGACGAACATCCAAGCTGGTCCCCGGACGGCACGCGCGTTGTGTTCAGTTCCTACCGGGATCAGGAGTTCTGGTTGCGACAGCCGGACGATACCGCCGGGGCCGCGCTGACGGCGGACCTCCATGTCATGACCGCGGACGGGGTGCATCTGGCGAACCTAACTGAGAGCAGGGATCATGGAATGGCTCCAGCCTGGTCTCCCAACGGCCAGTCAATCGCGTACCTCTGGCGGGAACGGAACGCGCGCGTCCCACGAGTGAGCGTCTTGGACATGGAAACAGGGCGGGGTCGACGACTTGCCGACGGGGAGATCGGCGCGCTGCACGTAGCCTGGTCGCCGGACGGTGACCGCGTGGTGTTTTCCGGCCGCCATTGGCGTGCCGGGGACAGTCTGAACCTGTTCGTGACAAGTCTCGATGGCGGGAAGCCAACGCAACTCACGCACTACCTTGGAGAGGCGGCCATGGACCCGACGTGGTTCGATCCAGGCCTGATGGTGTCGCCCGCTGACAAAGTGTTCGAGGTATGGGGGCAGCTGAAATGGTGAGGCGTCTGACAGCGCGATGGCGCTCGCCATCGGAGAGGAGACTGCATGGCTGATGCAGGGGCGACCCGACTGTTCCAGCGGGACGGCCGCCACTTCGTCGTCGACCTACAGACGTACAGAGTGATGGAGATCGACGACCTTACCCGGGAAATCATGGCGCGAGAATCGACCGATAGTGACGACGCGACGCGGGTGGCGCTGTCATCCAGATTCGCCGAAGGGGATGTCGATGCCGCGCTGACAAGCCTCGCGGCACTCACCGCGGCGGGCCACCTGTCATCGGCGCGCGCGCCCGGTGTTCGGCCAGATCGCGCTGACACCCGGTACCTATGCCCCAACCCAGCCACGTTTACCTCGGACATCCGACAGCTGGCGGGCGGCGTGCCCATAGCTCTGCACTACCTTCTGCGCGCGGTCGGCGAAGCAGGCGGCCATGTCGACGTGTGCGGCGCACAGGCGGCCTCGATGGCTCCGGGCGTTAGGTCCATCGCAACCGAGCCCGAGCATCCGTCCTTCCTCTCGCGCCTGATAGACAGCGCATACGACGGCATCCTGCTGCACTCAGCGGCGGATACGCACATGATCCCGTATACCCGCGGAATCACCACCCCGGTAGTCGTGCCGCTGTACACGATGCGGGGCCACGGTGGCGCTCAGCGCAACCAGGTTCTCCTCTGGTACAGCGCGTTCCGAGGCTATGACGCCTTCGTCTCGCCGTCCAAATCGGTCGGCCGCTTCTATGAGCAGTACGGACTGGACACGAGCTGCTTCCACGCATCCCCCTATGGTGTAGACCACGACGTCTTCCGCCCCCTAGACAAGCGCGACGCCAAGCGGCAGGTGGCCGAACTGATTGGCGATGAGCGGGCGCTATCCATGCCCATCGTGGGCTTCCTATCTCGCCTACAGCCCGAGAAAGGCAGCGGTACCTACATACAGCTGGCAAGGAGGTTCCCTGACGCGCTGTTCGTCGCCGTCTCTCCCCACAATCTCTACGAAGGCTCCCCGCCGCCATCCAATTGCATCTACGCGGGAGCGCAGCCCCGCGAGCGGATTCCACTGTTCCTCAACGCCTACGACATTCACTGCTTCCCCTCGGTCGTTGGGGAGGAGACGTTCGGCATGTGCGTCCTTGAAGCCATGGCGTGCCAGACGGCCGTCGTAGCCTCTGACTTCGACGGCATTCCAGAGGTCGTTGGCGACGCGGGCGTGCTCGTCGAGACCGAAACGCACACAGCGGAGCTGGGCAGCGTCGCCGGACACGTATCGATGCCCGCTCTCGTCACTGCGGTGCGCGGCCTCCTCGACAACGACGACCGCCGCGACGGTCTGGCGGAGAGCGCCCGGAAGCGCGCGAAACAGTTCACGTGGGAGCGCGCCGCACGCGATCTGATGGACCTGTTCGCGGAGCTGAACCAACGGCAGCGGGCGCACCGGGAGATCCCACGCGCGTCCGTCTTCCTGGCGCCGCCGCTGGACGACATGGATGCCTTGGAGGCGACCATATCCGGGGCCACGGAGGACGGTCGCGACCTGACGATGTTCAGCTCATACCCGCAGAGCCCCGAGGAGGGCCTGGCGATGTCCCTGCTGCGTCGCCACACGCGCCACGAGGTGCAGGCCGTGCTAGAGAGCCTCGCGGGTGAGGGGCCCGCAAGCGACACACTGCGTCGGATTCAGCAGCTCATCGCGACCCTGGCCACGGAGTAGGCAAATGGGACACCTGCGTCTTCCTCGCCGATTGCACGATTCCTACGAACTCGAGGATGGCTCCAAGTCATGGTTCGTGGATCTGGACGAGGGGTTCGTCCTGCCCACGTCGGACCCCATGCGCGCCATATTGCGCCTGGCCCCAACGCACACCGAACGCGAGATTGCGGTGGAGCTGAGTGGACGGTACCCGGCGCGGGACTTGGAGGACGCGTTTCGAACGCTGGAACTCGTAGACCGTCACGGATACGTGTTCTGTCCGCGCGACTCCTCGGATGCGCGGGCGCGCGGACAGGCGCCGCACATCTGTGTCTCGCCTGGCTTCCTCGGCGCCCGCGAAGGGCGCAGCCCTTACGCGACCTACGCGAACGCGGCGCTCCTCGAAGCGCTCTGTGAGCACGCCCGCGTTACACTCATTCTGCCCGCGACTCTCGCCGAACAGGCAGCGCCCGCCCTGGCACACATTGCGTCGCTCGATGTGGTCCGGGTACGTGATGCATTCGTAGGAAACGTCGTCCGAAGCGCCCCGGAAGGCTGCGACGGCGTTCTTCTTCTGGCGCCCTGCACGACATCTGAACTCGCCTGGTACCGGCACGTAGACGCTCCGGTAGTCGTCCATGCGCGGTCGGAGGCGTTGGGCGGGCGTCAATGCCGGAACGCCTTGCACCGTCACGCGCACGTGCAGAGAAGCCAAGACGGCGTCGTCGTCGACGCGCCGTGGCTCGTTGACAACGCCGATTCAGAGGAGAGGGGAGCGGCGTGCCGACGCCACGTCTCCGTGGGCCTCACGCCGGACCTGCAGACAGAACGGGCGAGCGCGGCCGAGGCGCTGGGGTATGTGCAGGAACGGTTTCCAGGCAGAAGGCTAGGGCGCGAGGCAGTCATTGGGGTCTCACTGGCGAGTGTATCGGAGCATCACAGGGCCTGGCTCGGATCCCTATGTTCGGCGCATCTGGAGTGGACCTTTGTCGTCCTGCATCCCGCGGCGCCACAGATAGCGGAGCACGCGGGCAACCTGGTCTGCCTGCCCGCCGAATCCACGGAAGATCTCCGTACAATGGCCAACCTCGTGGCCCGCTTCACCGCCCTGATCTATGAGCCGACGGCCGGCGCGCCCGCGCTTCCGTTCGCGGTGGCTCGGTACGCCGGGTGTCCAGCGACGGCCGTGGAGGCGCCGAACCGGCGCCCTGACGTCGTCGCGCGTGACGTCACCGACGCCATCTACCAGCATCTGACGGTCGGCCCTCCTGTAACAGATCTTCACGACTACTCATGGGCGGCCGCGGCCCTGCGCATCATCGACATGTTTGAGCGCCTTGGAGTCGGCGCCGCTCAGGGCGCCCTGCCGCGGGCGCTGCCTCTCTACCATCGCAGGTATGACCGCGGGAGTGACTCGTTGAGCGTCAGCGCCTGTAGCCTCCCCGGCATGGAGGAGCTGGACCTGCCAGAGGCGCTGGCCGCTTCACTTGGCGGCCATTCGGAGTCCGAGACGCGATCCGTGCTTCGCTGGGCACGGCGCAGGTCGGAGGAGAGATCATGACGTCATCACCAGATGAGACGCATCGTCTGCACCGCTTCACGCACGGCGGGCAGGAGTACATCGCCGATCTGGACGCCGGCGAATGTGTCCAGGTCTCGGAGCCAGTCGCCGAGTTGCTGGCGGCACGCGAGGCAGTCGGATTCGACGTGGCTCGGGATGAGATCGCAACGCGATACTCGGAGGAGGAGGCGGAAACCGCAGCCGACGCCGTGAACGCTGGGGTCGCTCGCGGCCTGTTCGCCTCGGTCACCGGTCGCGTGGAATCCCGCGACAGGCCTCTCATTCTTGTGCCTCAAGGCGCTCAGGTCGCCCAGGACTCGCAGTTCGAGACGGGCGGCGCGTTCCTGTCCGCGAGGCGCCTCCTGGGCGCCATGGCCGAGCAGGCGACACTCGTCGTGCCCGGGAGCCGCCGCGCGCGGATTGCGGAGCGCGTGATCGAGACGCCGGTCGACCCAAGTCCCGATGGGTTGCGTCGGCACTTCCTGGCCCACGCGTACGATGGCGTATTCGTGTGGGCGTTCCATGAAGACGCGCGCCGCTATCTCCAAGCGGCGAACGTGCCAGTGGTGTCGCGGATTTTCTCTCCTCGTGGTCACAACGGTCATCTCATGAACGAGGTGTTCCGCGTCTATGCAGCCATGGGAGAGGGCGACGCCTTCGTGACGCCGTCTCGCTCGGTCGTGGACTTCTACTCGGACTACGTGTTGGACACGGACTGCTTCCACGTCGTGCGGAATGGCGTGGACACCGAGCTGTTCCATCCGATGCCTGCGCGGGAGGCCCGCCGGCAGGTGGCCGCGGCGCTCGACGACCCACGCATAGCTTCCGGCGCTCCCATCGTCGGCTACTTCTCCCGTTTCCAGGTTGAGAAGGGCGCGGAGGTGTTCGCACGCGTGGCGTCTCTGGTCCCCGACGCCCTGTTTCTCATCGTCGCACCACACCACCCTACCTATGCCATGGACGGCTTGCCCCCGAACGTGGTCCACGCGGGGCACCAGCCCCGCGAGTCGTTGCCCGTGTATCTGAACAGCTTCGACCTCCACTGCTTCCCGTCGCTGATTGGCGAGGAGTCGTTCGGCAACGCGCTCATGGAGGCCATGGCGTGCGGGATCCCTCCCGTCGTGCCGGACATGGACGGGCTGCCGGACACTGTCGGCGAGGGAGGGGTGGTCGTGCTGAGCGAGCGGTACGAACACGACATCGGTAGCTTCGCCGCAGGTGTGTCGCCGGCGGCGTACGCGCGCGTCGTACGCGAGTTGCTGCGCGACGGCCCACGCCTTGCAGCCCTGCGGGCGAAGGCGCTCGAGCAGGCGAGGTCGTGGACGTGGACGGCAGCCGCGAACAGCATACTTGGGCTGTTCGCGGAGCTGCGCGGCCGCCGCTCGATGGCGCCACGGAATCGGTACATGGTGCGGTTCTCGGCCCGGCAGAGCCACGCGACGCGACAGGTCGAGCCCTGCTCATTGCTCATCAACTACAACGACCAGGGGCAATGTCCTCTGGCGATGCACCACTACCACCACACCGTATTGGACGGGGTCGCCCTCAGGATGCTGCGTGGACACACCCCGCACGAGGTGGAGGCGGTGCTCCTGGACGCGTGCGGCAGCAGAAAGGAAGCCGCGGCCACGCTCGCTCGAGCCCTCGGTTACTGCGAAGCAACCAGCGCTTGGGGGGTGTCCTGATGCGCGGCATCCGGCTGCATCCACTCCACCGATTCCAGGCCGATGGCCGGTGGTACGTCTGCGACGTTGCCGAGGGAATCGTGCTCGATGTAGGCGAGCAGCTCTGGCATGCGCTCGATTGGGGAGGCGCTCGGACGCTGGCCGAGATCGCCACCCAGCTCGGTGAGACCCACTCCCACTACGAACGACAGGTGATACTGGATCGCCTGCGCAGCTACGTCGACGTGGGCATACTCGGCGACTATGAGGCCGTCGTGCCACCAGCCGTGGGGTCGCAGATACGCGTGCTCGTCCTCCACGACCTGCTCACCCCGGCGGGGATTGGCGCCAGTCCTACCGCCATCGCGGAGCAGATCGGGTGTGTCAGTCGCTCGCTCGCACGGTGTGACGTCCGCGTGCCCGTTCCTGTCGGTTGCGGTCTGGATGGGGAGGCACTGGCTCGGATCGCCACCGTGCTGACATGGGACATGTCGCTGTACTACCGCAATCTGCGCTCGCTGGACGGCACGTACGACGCAATCGTGGACCTAAGCACTGAGTCCGGCTTCGTGTTGCCGCTGTACGAGGCTGCCGATATTCCCGTCGTAAGCTTGTATCCAGGTGTGCGGGCGCCTCGACTGGAAGGCGTGCTGGCCAAGTGCACGTTGGCGAGGGCATTCGACGCGATCCTGATGCAGAGCTCGTGGGAGACGCAGGCGCTCGAAGGCATCCTGGCCGTCCCAACGCCGTGCTACGCCGGCGCGCCACTCGCGGTCACACAGACCGATGGCGTAGCGGACGCGGACGGCCCGAGAGGTCGGGCCGCCCCTCCCGTCGTGCATCTTCTGCTGCCGCACGACACGACGAGACGGGGCGAGATCGTAGAGCGGGTGGCACGGACCTATCCCTCTGCCCGCTTCCTTGTGCACGCCGCATCGACAGGTCTTCCTGCGCACGCCGCGCGCGCTAACGTGGGCACTGTGCCGTGGGAATCACTCGACCAAACCAGGAGTGGCGACACTGTGTTTGCGTGGCTAGGATGGGGCGTCACACGGGCCAAGTTGGCGGGCCTGATGGCGCATGGATCACCCCTGGTCGTGGCTGGACCCGCACTGCCATCCGAGCTTACGGACGCCTGCTATTGGGTCGACTCTTGCGACGAGATGACTCCTGAATCGGTAACGCGGGCCGTCGCGGAGGCCCTCGAGATTGCCCGGGGAGACCCAAACGACCTGGAAAGGCTGAGCCGGGTCGCGCGGAGTCGCGCGTCCGCGTGGGCGAGTGCGGAAGCACAGCACGGCTTGACGCGCTTCATGGCCAGCCTCCTACGTAGGAGAGACACCACGGCGTCGCGCGCGCACGACCCGTACCGACCGCAGTATTCACGATCGTACGATCCCGTGACGCAGGAGACCGTCTGCGAAGCCGTCGATCCGTCGGATGGCGCGGCGGCTCCGGGTGTTGAGAGCATCGTGCGCGAGCTGGAGGCTGGCGGCACGCCTGCGGAGGCGGCGCTGCTGCGCCGGTCGATCTGACGCCGGCAGCGCCCACACCATGCCCGGCGGGCGGATCAGGAGCGTGTTGGCTGTAGGTCGGCGTCATCCCAGTGTAGACCGACAGACGCGGCCCACGGGGCATCCATGGGCACATCCTTCAGAGCCATTATCTTGACGCCTCTGACGGTCCGCACCCGGTATCCGGCGAAATCCTCCGGCGACCACAGCGACCTGTGCCTTTCGTGCTCGTTCCCAAGCAGCGCGTCCTGCGGGAAGAACGCCCGCGGCGTTGTGATGACAGCCGCTCGGCTGCACTCGTCGATCAGCTCCAATAGGCGCTCGCCTGCCTCGCGTTCGTAGTGCTCGATGACATCGCAACACAGCACCATGTCGAACACTACGCCCCCACTGCCCTGGGCGAGGACCGATTCCAGGAACTCGACCGCGTCCGCGACCACTACCTCGTCATAGATGTAGTCATGGAGCGGCGTGACATAGGCGCCATGTATGTCCACCGCGAAGATCTTCGTCTTCCAGCTACGCCTGTCGTACTGAAGGCGCATGATGTCGGTGTATTGACGGGCCAGCACGCCAAGGGCGCCGAAGCCCGCCCCTATATCGAGAATCGACGTGGGTTGCACAGCGAGCATATACTGACAGATGTCACTCAGCGCGTGTGGCAAGCTATGGGGCATCGGTCGTGTCCCGGTGCAGTTCGTATGGCGGTCAGGAGGCGGGCAGCCAGGTCAGACGCGGCGGCCGCCCCAAGCCATGGACTCCCGCTGGTCGCCACCGTTGGCACGGCGCGCCGTACGGCCCGATCCATCTGTCGTAGGACGAGTCGGGCGCCAGCGTGCCCTTCGCAGCTGAGCCTACCACGGCTGGCGGTACTCTACACCTAAGTCGCGGGTCGGATTCTTACCCAGGCGCCCCGCGGCGGCGGCCGTATCGACCGGAGTCGAGCGTGCCTACACGACGCGGTCGTTCATCGGATCCTCGACCAGGTCGCGATCGTCGAAGTAACCTGACCACGCGCGCAGGCGCGTGTAGAAGTCGCCTATGCTGCCCCCGAGGAGGGGTTCGTCGCCATGCCGGGCGCCGAGTAACTTGAGATCGAGCGTGAGGATTTCCTTGCCGTCGCGCACCTCGTGATGCACGATCCTCCCGTCCCAGTCCTTCCTCTTACGGCGAGCGTCGGTGACCCACGCCTCGATGAACGGCATGCCCACCTCCTGGAGGCAGTCTTCAAGCCTGTCAAGCTGGCTGATGCCGTCGTCCAGCGACGGCGTCACATACTGGACGCGGATCGACGGGCCGAAGGCGGCGATGTCAACTCGTTGGAGATTGTACGTGGCGTCCATCCACAGGAAGAACACGCCAGAGTTCTTGTTGATGTCGGAGCCGTATGTCAGCCGCGCCGTGAGGCAATCGCTGTCGGTCCATATGTGCTGGACGACGCCGCCCATGTTGGCTGGCGGCTCCTTCATCGAGAATCGGAAGCGCTCTACGGGCCCCATCGCAGCGTCAGCGGCCGCCTGCTCTAGCGGCTGTGGCGAGCCCACGACGCGACTCAGCATGATGGCGGGGGCCTGCCCGAAGCCCAGATGCGCGCGCCGCCACTCCTGAAGGCTATCGCAAATGATGAGGAGCGCCGCAATCGGGTCGTCATAGGCCTTGACCGCCGCCGCTCGCGAGTTGTGGAACGCTACCGCCCTCACGGCCGCGGCGAGGTCGCCTTGGCGTGTTGGCGACATGCGCCTGAGAACTGCGTGCAAGTGCGACGCGGTGACAACGCCGTGGTCGCGGGCTCGGTTGGCGTCGTCCGTCAACTCCGGAAGCAGTTTGTCATCCACCGGAAGAGCGACAAGCGCCCTACGTACGTCCGCCGCGAACGGCGCGATACGCTCATCACCCTCGAAGAAGGAGAGAAGGGATAGCGCGCCGGCGAGGATGTCCATGCCGTACCCGGCATCGTGTGTCAGCGAGGCCACCCACCACAGGCGCTTGAGAACCTCGGGCTCGGTGGCGCCGTGCGCGCCGACACATCTCTGGCCTATACGCTGTGCGAACGTGGTGGTCGTCGTCACGTGGCTGTCTAACAGGGCAAATCCCATGAGACATACTTCTATGGCGTGGAAGAAGTGGTCCCGGTAGTAGGGCTTCAGCGCGTGCAGCGCCGGCTCGCCGCGCATGGTCTGTCGCAAGTGCGATTCGATCCGCAGACGCCGCGGGACGTCCAGTTCGTGATAGCCGTACTCGGCAACGACGTGCACCAGCGCATCGATAGTGTCGACCGTCCAGGCCTCGTCCGTCAGGAGCATCGTGACCAGTGCCGCAAGGGACGCTGGCGTCTGCAGCGCGCTCGAGCGTACGCGCCTGGACTGCCAGACCTTGCGAAGGCGCGCGTCGAGGTGCTCGATTGCGCGCGCCATGAAGTGGCAGAGCAACTCGCGTTCACCCGCGTCCCTGAGGTCGACTCGGGCATCGAGCAGCGGAACCGACGCAGAAAGAGCGTCGATGGCGGTCTTGCGCCACCTGTCGCGCTGGCGGCTGGCGGCCTTGTCGCTCCTGGCGTTATCCTTCCACCAATCCACGGACCAATACGCCAACCCCCGGAGAACATGCAGCCTGTCTGACAGGTCCGTCGCATCCCCGTCGCATGCCAAGCAGCCGTCGGTCGGCCGGTCGGGACACCTGCATCGCGGCCCGACCGCGATGTCGGAGAGCCGCTCGATGAGCCCGATCCGCTCTGCGTGGGGGAGTTCCGGAGGCATTTCTCGGAGCACAGCGACGAGTTCCCGCTCGTGTATCGGGCGCACGCTCGTGTCTTCGAGAGCGGCCTCGAGCTCTTGGCCGAGCGCCCGATGAGTCGTCTCGTCTCCCTGCGCATCGACTCGCCCGGCGACATCACCCACGACCGCGCTGCGAAGCTCTCTTCGATCGCGGGCCCAGCGGAACCACTCCCCGGTGACGTGGGCGACCTCAATCGCGGCCTCTGCGGGCGGATCGGCCTCCAGTGGCAACAGTCGCGAGTCCATGAGGCACACGAAGTACCTCTCGCCTCGCGTGGGGCGCCACCGATCGACACGGCCAGTGCGGGCGAGGGCCAGTCGGTACACCTCGCCAGTGGCGTCGTCTGTGACCGGCAGGACGTTGAACTGCGACGAGGCGCGTACTCGGGCGGGCAACTCATCGACCATCTGGCCCAGATACCTCCCAACGCCGGACCCCTCCAACCTGTGTTCTGCCTCGACGACCGCCCGTGACGCGCCCAGGTCGATGCGGACTACAGCGGCGGACATCGACCAAGTTGTGCTGCACAGCCGCTCTAGGAACGACCACAAGCAGCCGAATTTGCCGTGCGTGATGTCGGTCCGCAGCGAGGCGACGGCCTCCGAAGCCCTACTGCTCATTGCGTTCGGCCTCCGTCGGCCCGGCCCCAGCAGACGCTGTCGCGATGGCCCTCATGACGACGACGGGGTCGGTTGGTTTCCACAGCCACGCCGATAGCCGGCTCCCGACGGCCTTGTCGACCGCCCTCCTGACTTTGGCCTCCGACTCGCCGCGCGCGGAGAACACGACAACTGGCCAGCCGATGTCTTGGTCGCTGAGGGCGACGAGGAACCCAAGTCCTTGCAGGGGCTCGTGCAGGATGTCGCGAACCTGCTGGTCCACGCGGCCGACTTTCTCCCGCGCCTCGCGCACGGCCCCCGCGCCCGGAGCCGAGGCGACAAGGGGGATGTGCTCGTCTAGTATCTCGTCCCGCTCCGCGGCTAATCTGTCCAGCTTCTCCAGCTCCTCGGCCGTCTCGGGCACCATGAGATCCACGAGTGCCACGCATACTGCGTCGTCACCCGCGCTCAACTCGCCGTGCAGCTCCGCGGCGCCAGTCACGGCGTCATTCAGGCACCGGGCCGAGTGCACGGCGTATCCGGCGCCTGCCGCCATGCACGTCACCTCGTGCAGCAGTTCGAGGTTATCTTCAAGGATGAAGAGATGTTGCGTCTGGGTGAGTGTATCCGCCTGTTGGGTCATGCACGAGGTCCTACTGTAGGGAGCGTCACGTATGCAGTAGTGACGAACCGTTGTCGGTCTTCACGCGGGTTCTCGTCCGCTGGCCAACTGTCGATATCCAGCGCGCCACCATTCGCCTCCAGAAGGCCCACGGCGTGAGGTATCCCATAGCCCCAGCCCTGTCGTAGACGCTCGGCATCCTCGACCTCCGCGCGCCCACCTAGCTCGAAGACGACCGCGCGGTCTTCCTCCGAGAAGCCCACACCGAAATTCTGGATGGAGATCTCGCAGTAGGACTCATCCCACTCCGCTAGGCGCACGTCGATGTAGCGGCCCTGCCCGCCGTCGGCGTACGAATACTTGACAGCGTTGTCCATGAGGTTGCTGAGCGCCACTCGGACATCGCTCGGGGCCGCGTCGACTTTCACGGGCGACGGTGGGATATCCAGCCTGAGTTCGATCTCGGCATCGCGGCACCGCTCATCGAACAGATCCACCGAATCCCGCAGTATAACGCGCAGGTCAAACTCCTCCGCCGCTGTGCGCGAGGTTTGGATGGAGAGGGCGTCATACAGCGCGCTACGCAGTTGCCGCTGCGCCTGCCTCACCAAGCCGTCTCGATCTTCACGCGCCCTGGGCTCCTCGATGCGCAAGAGCAGCAGCCGTCGGAGCAAGAACATCAGGGTCTGCAGCGGCGTCTTGAGAGCGTGCGCCATGTACAGCTGGTCGCGTTCCCCTACCGATCGCTCCTGCTCCGCCGACCATAGCAGGCCGGCGCTGGAGGTCTCTCGGCCGATTGCTCGGAAGCACGCGGTAGCTAGCTCAATGTCCTCGGCTCGCAAGTCGCCTTGCACGAGTAGTAGCGTCGACTGTGATCCGTTGGGGGTGGCGTCGGCGACCACCCTGTAAGCCGTCGTGTTTGCTATCGCCACTCCGAACCTGGCGGCCAAGACCTCCCGAATCGCGGCATCTCCTTCGAGGGGGTGGAGGCGCTCCGCTGGCCACCGCATGCCATGGCGCACAGGCAGTGTGGGTCTGCCAAGACCTTCCGTTCCGGGAGTTGACGCGAGCCGGACATAGCGCGAACGTTCGCGGGCAAGGACGACGAGCTCGACCCCGCCCAACGCGGACGACAACGCAATGATCACCTCAGAGGCGGCGGCTCGGAAGTCCTTCTCCTTCCGACCCGCCTGCGCCGCCAGGTGACGGCTGATGGCTCCCACAGCGGTCTGAAGCGCCGCCATTCGCTTCGCAGCCTGCACCTCGTCGACAGCCTGCTGGACAGCAGCCGCGAACTTCGTGAAGGCGGCAAGACGACCCTCCACAACATCCGCCTCTACCAGATCCTTTGCCGCAATCTCTTGGAGATCCACGCGTAGGTCGTCGTCCTCAATGGCGGCGACTCTGGCATCCATCTGCCGCAGGGGTTCCGCGACTAGCTGACCTGCGAACAGCACCGCACGCACGCGCCCGCCAACGGTCAGGGGGTGGTACATGTCGACGAGCCCCATGTGGCACCGGTACTCTGTCGCCTCAGGCCCCGCCATGGCTTGCGCGTATGCTTCGCGCGCGTGACGGAGATCGCAGGCCTCGCATTCGGCGTTGTTGTCGGTATCTAGCCGGTAAGCGACACAGAAATCGCTCCAGTTCTCTGCCGAGCCGCGGTCCCCGTTCTGGAACGTGTCGAGCCGACGCAGATCCTCCATGTTCCCGTCGACATCGTAGAGCAAGGTGACGCCGGAATCCGCGCGGAAGAGGAAGCCCTCCATAAGCGACCGCATGAGATCCTCGGAGAGGATGTCCAGGATCGTCGCGGGCTGGGCGGCCCGGGTGTACAGGTTCAGACTGAAAGGCATTGGAGGCCATATGTCCTATTCGGTACCACATGTTAGTCGATCTCTTGCGCCAAGCATACAGCCACGTATCGTAGTAGTGCAACTGCGTCTAAGCGGCGACGGCCGGTACGTCGGGCGGCGGCCTCGCCCAGGTATGCCATACAGAACACGCCGTTGGCGGCCGGCACCCCGCTTGGGATGTGGTTGCCGATGGCGAACGCAGACCCGGCCGCGTCGAACGCGACCTCCCGCGAGGGAAAACCCGCGGCGCAGGCGAGGTGGGGCCAACCATCGGGCGACGGCACAGTTCGAGCGTCGCACTGCTGCTGGGGCGCCTACGAGGCGTACGACACACAGCCGCTGGCTCTAGGCGACGAGCGGGCGACCGACGATCTGCTCGTACGCTTCCTGGTAGCGGGCGCTCGTCCCGTCGACGGCCTCCGGCGGCAGCTCGGGTCCGGGGTAAGTCTTGCCCCAGTCGAGCGTCTCCAGGTAGTCGCGAACGTACTGTTTGTCGAAGCTACGCTGCGCGCGGCCGGGTTCGTAGTCGTCGGCCGGCCAGAACCGGGATGAGTCGGCGGTGAGCGCCTCGTCGATGAGGATGATCTCGCCGTCGCGCTCTCCGAACTCGAACTTCGTGTCGGCGATGATGATGCCCCGCTCCGCAGCGTAGCCTGCGGCGGCCTCGTACATGGCGATGCTCGTGCGGCTGAGGTGGTCCGTCAGTTCCTGCCCCACGATCTGCGCCATCCGCGACATGGAGATGTTCTCGTCGTGTCCAGTGTCTGCCTTGGTCGCGGGCGTGAAGATCGGCTCGGGTAGCTTGTCTGACTCCACCAGTCCATCCGGCATCCGCTCGCCGCAGACGGTCCCGCTCTCGCGGTATTCGCGCCACGCGGACCCGCTGAGGTAGCCACGCACGACGCATTCGATGTCCACTCGCTCCGTGCGCAGGACGTACATCGTGCGGCCGACGAGCGTGTCAGCGTACTCAGCGGCGACGGAGGGGAACTCGTTGACGTCCGTGCTGACTAGGTGGTTGGGTACCAGATCCCTGGTGTAGTCGAACCAAAACGCCGACAGCGCGGTGAGGGCCTTGCCCTTGTTCGCTATCCCATTCGGTAAGACGACATCGAACGCCGAGATGCGGTCCGTGGCGACGAGGAGCAGGTGGTCGCCCACGCCGTAGATGTCGCGTACCTTGCCGCGGCGCGTCAGCTCCAGGTTCGGGCAATCGGTCCTAACGATGGCGGATGGCATCACTACCTCCAGAGAACGCCGGGCGCGCGCGAAATTCGTGGAGCCACGGAATTGCTGCCGCAACAGATGTCGCGCCCGGCTGAGCCGCTTGCGGAGCGCCGCGTAAGACACCCCGAAGAACTGCTGCAACAAGTCGTACGACTGCTCCTCCATGTATCGGAGGCGGATAAGCGTCGCGTCCTCGTCGTTGATACCCTCCAACGCCCTGGATAGCGCCGACCACCGCTCCTCATCGACCAACTGGTCGTCGGGGGACGGGCCGCCCGCCGGGACGTTGAGAATCTCGTCGACCGGGAGCGTGTCCCGGCGGCGGTTCCACGTGCGCGCCGTGTTCTTGGCGATCACCGCGAGCCACTGCGGGACGCGCTCCGGGTCGCGGAGTTGGTCGCGATGGACGTAGGCGCGGAGGATCACCTCCTGGACGAAGTCGGCCACTCGCTCGCGGTCGCGCAGCGTGGACAGACCGATCCGTCGGATCGACTCCACCTGCGCGAGCACCAGTTGGTCGAACCGTCGCGCATCCGTTGGATGTTCGCTCGTGTTCGGCGCCATCGCCTCAATTGACCCAGTGGGGCACAGTTTGTGACCGACTTCCGCAGGTTACTCGCGATTGGGCGGATCTCGGAACCGGCGGACTGAGTAGCTCTGTCGGCACTCGAAGATCAGCTTCGACAGTACCGAGGCCGGGCCCTAGTCGTGACGCACGGCAGCCCCCGGGCGGGCGCCGGTCATCACCTCGCATGCGACGGCGTCAGCGCTCCACATCTGGGCACGCAGTTCGTCCACGCCGTTCCGCCTCGGTCAGGTGCGATTCCCCGTATCCTGACGAGCCTCCAATCTCGCCCGGGTCTCCCTGGTCGGAGACGCTTGACCATGGACGGGAGCGGGCGACTCGGAGCAGCCTCGCTGGGCTGATGCCGCGCCGTACGCTGCGCCGGTTCTGGGCGGCTTGGTCTGCGGTTCTCCGGCGCTCCCACCCGCTGTTCAGCCATCGCGTCACCGCGACCAGCGCTCGCGCAGATATTCCATATAGAACACGCCGTTGTCGACCGGGACGTTGCTCGGGATGTGGTTGCCGACGGCGAAGACGAAGCCGGGCACGTCGAAGGCGACCTCCAGCGTAGCGTCGATCTCGCGGCGTATATCCTCGCGCGTGCCGAAGGTGAGAGTGCGGCAGTCCACCTTGCTGCCCATGATCACCTTGCTGTCGCCGTACCTCTCGACCATGTAGTCAAAGTCCGTCATCGGTTCGTAGATGAACCCGTCCGCGCCAGCGTCCGCGATGTCGTCGATGAGCTCGGTCATGTCGCCGTCGGAGCAGAACAGCACCGTCTTCCCCGCGTCGTGCAGGATGCGCCACATCTCGGCGTAGCGGGGCATGAGCACTTCGCGGTAGAACTCAGGGTGGACGAAGGCGCCGCCTGTCCACACGATGTCGTCGTGCTGGATGAACACCTCGATGTCGGTCCTCGCCCACGCCTCGACGTGGTGACGCGTCAGCCGGAAGAAGCTGTCGATCACGCGGTCGAACTTCGACCTGTCCGCCGCTGCTAGCAGCAGCATGTCCCACCCAAACGTCTGGATGGCGCCGGAGATCATGGTCTTGTAGTAGCCGCCGGGGAAGAGCTGGCCAGGACTGCGCGCCTGCGTCTTCGCGTAGGAGGCGGCGTACGAGGCGGTTAGCTCCGCGGCATCCGGCAGGCCGTACTCCTCGACGGCGTCGAACGCCCACACTTCCTCTACGGTGTTGAACGGACAGAAGATGTGGTCTCTACGGTCCACGCCGCCCTCCAGGAACTCCGCGTGGCCCATGTCCGTAACGCGGCCCCGCTGCCCCCAACCGACTGGGCCGTCGTTCGTGGACCAAATGAAGTCCACGTCCCACGCGTCGTTGAAAGCGCGCCAGGCGTCGCGATCCGTGCGTGGGTCGCGGCCAGTGACGGCGCGGCACAGGGCGTAGTTGCTGCAGTACTCCGTGTGGGCCAGGCGCGACCCCGGCTCGAGACGTGTGATGACACCACGTGCAAGATCAAGGCTCATTCGTCGTCCTCCGCGGGGTCGGTCATTGTCGTGACATGTCGCGGCGCAGGCTACGCAGCTGGTTGAGGAGCCAGGCCTGCCACTGCCGGGCCGACGCCGCGACCGGCGAGTAGGGCGCCGTCCGAAGAGGCGCTGTCGCAGGGGGAAGGTGGCGGATGGCGCGCGCCGCCAAGAGTAGCCACGGCACGCTGCGTACGGCCCCAAGCAGCGCAACGGTCCGACGCAGATCTGGCGTGGAGCCGTACGACGTCCATTCCTCCAGGTACTTGTCCACCGCCGCCTCCGCCGCGGATTCGCCACCGACGGTGCGAACCGAGTCGCGGAACTCGAACACGTCGAGGAATGGATGTGTGAGGCACGCGGCGCCCCAATCGAAGAACGCCGGCCCATGTGGCGTGACGATAGAGTTCCCGTCGAGATCACCGTGCGTCAGATGTGCAGGGATCCCTAGTTCGGCGGCGCTGGCACAGGCCTGCGCAACGGCCAAGACGACTTCGCGAAGAGTCATGATGTCCTCCGGCGAGGGCGGGTCGTCGCAGCCCGTCAGCAGCGTCGGCAGATCGTCGACTGCCCGGGAGAGGAGTTCCGGCATGAGTTCGAGGCGGCAGTCGATGACGGATTCCGGGGCGACGGCGCCGGTCGACCGCTGGAGTCTCGCGTAGCCCTCCGCCAGGGCGAGCAGATCCCCGGGAGCCAGATCGCCACGGCTACAGTCCGCCGGGTTCACGCCGCCAACGTCCTCCATGAGCAGGAGACCCCTGTCGACATCGGAAGCTAGCAACCTGGGAACGGCCGCGTCCCTCGGGAGGATGTCGCGGAGGATCGTCAGTTCCTGCGTGGCCGGGGGCGCCAGCGCCTTGAGGTAGACATCGCCCTGGTCACTCGGCGCCCGCATGACGATGCTCTGCCAGTCGTTCTTCACCTGGTCCACGCGGCCAACGCGTCCGCGTCCGGCGGCTGCGAGTTGAGAGTCCAACCACTCGAGGGCCTCATCCGCCCAACCCGGCCGCCACCACGGGGCCACCGGGCTGCCCTCCCGCGACACCGCATCGTTGGCGGCAACGGCGTTGGCCATGAACGGCCTGGCCCAGTCCAGGGCGGCGGATTCCGCCCGGGCCACCCACGTGTACGGCGCTGTGGGTTGCGCCTGCGCGCCGCTGCTGGCGTACGCGTGAATACGCAGAACGCGATGCACATCCTCGCGCCCCTTCGGCCACTCGGTCGCGTAGAGGGTAGTGACCCGCAGCCCCGTGGCGTGTTCGACGGCACGCTCGGCGCGCATGATCCCCTTGGCCTCGCGGCCGTCCACAACGGACCAGTCACCTGGCGCGAGGCCGACGAACGGCAGCGACATGCCCGACGGCGTCGCTGCGACGAGCACGCGCTGCGTGGCGGCGTCGCGGACGATGGCGTAGAGACCGGAGCGGTCACCCATGCCGAGCGCTGTCCGTGCTGAGGCGTATCATTGGCACGACACCTCCATGGCAATGCGCTGCCAGTCCCAGAGCCTCTGCGGCTCGTAGCGCACCGTGGAGATGTCCTTCATGATGAGCTCGACGTGGCATCCCTCCGCGACCTCGAGGAACTCGACAAGCTCCCGCCGCGCGACCTCTGGCTGCCACTCGTCGGTGGCGAAGACGGCCGGGTTGGGCTTGCGAGACATGACGTAGTCGGTACCGACGTTCGCCACCGCCCGCTCGGCGTCGATCCATGCGCTCATCGACAGCTTCCGCAGATTCGGGATGCGGCGCAGGATGTCCACCTTCAGATCCAACGGCTCGCAGCAGCCATAGTACGTCAGCCCCCATCGCTCCAACCACTTCGCCTCGTACTGTAGGGCGAACTCCCAGTGCATGTCCGGGGAGACCTCCGAGAATATCTGCGCCGTCGCGCACCCCCACATGTCGCGCGCGCGGGCGGGCCCTTTGTCGGGCGCGGGGTCCGGGAGTTCGTCGGTGTACCCGTAGCCACCGGAGCCGATTCGCGTGTTGTCGTTGTTCAGCGTCAGCCCGTCGATCTCAATGACCTGATCGAGCTCCGCCAGGTACGCGTCCACCAGGCGAGCCATCGCCTTGTGGACCATGTCCGGCCGCACCGCGAGATCCATCATCGCGTCCTCGACGCCCCACCACCGGATGAGCAGATCCCACGGCGCGAACCACCAGCCCTTTCTCCCTACCAGATGCACGGGAAGGATGTCGCCGTACACGCCGCACATGCGCTCGTAGTTCGCCGCGGTGGCGTCGGGGTCGTACGTAACCTCGGGCGTGAGGATCTTGGTGATGTCGTCCGGCTCTACGATCTGCGGGTGGAACTGACGCGA
Source organism: uncultured bacterium (assembly GCA_964473525.1). Lineage (GTDB taxonomy): Bacteria > Poribacteria > WGA-4E. Next base: position 138,861 of record CAYYPK010000001.1, on the reverse strand, counting down.
CACGATCCCGCTGGTTTCATCCGTGCGTACGATCTCTGCCTGCTCGCTGATGCCGAATCCCGTGCTGCGCACGACCTGCGAGCACGTCATGAAGTTGTCGACGACCATGTCACCCGGCATGTGCCGCCACTGGTAGAGCATACGACGCAGGCCGAGCTCCTGACCGCGCGCCCACGGGTCGGTGGTCACGAGGGTGAGCTCGTCCTCGTAGTCCATCTCGTTCCATGGGATTTCGTTGATCCACACGAGCGGTCGCGTGGGCTCGAGGCCGTTCAGCCGGCGCCACAGGTCCGCGGTGACCGCGTGCGCTGGAAGAGCGGCGATGGCCGCCTGCTGCTCCGCGAGACTCCGCAACACGTCTCGATCTCTGTCGCTCAGACCCATCGCGCTACCCCCACCAGGCGGATGAACGGTACTCCAGCGCTTCACGGCGCTCCCGCTACGATAGCCAACGCAAGCGCGCGGCGCCCACCATCAAGCCGCGTGCCGAGCCCATGGACCCGACGCGCTTGATAAGTCCTGGCTATGCGTATACAAGACAGCGTCCCTAGACGGACGCACACGACGGCGAGATGCCAGGCTGGAGTTGGGAGACACACGGATGTATCGCAGTTGCTTCCTCGGATGCGGCGGCCGCGCGCGCGGGCACGCTCACGCTTACGAGCACGTGACCGGAGGGTCGATGGTCGCCATATGCGACATGGACGAAGAGCGTCTGAGCTCGTTCGGCGACGACTTTGCCGTCGACACGCGGTACACGGACATGGTGGAGATGATCGAGAAGGAGAAGCCCGACCTTCTCCACATCGTCACGCCGCCGACCATCCGGTACTCGCTCATGAAGATCGCGGCGGACATGGGTGTGCCAGCGGTGATCGTAGAGAAGCCCATCGCGCTGCAGAGCGAGGACTACATACAGATCCGCTCCTTGCTGGACACGGACACGAAGTTCATCGTTAACACGCAGCTCCACTTCCACCCCAACAACCTGACGCTGGGCGATGCGGTTCGCGGCGGCGAGATCGGCGACATCCGGTTCGTGGACGCCAGCGCGCGCTCGACACCCATCGACCAGGGGCCGCATGTCTTGGAGTTGGTCTCGTCGTACCTCAGCCTCATCCCGCCGACACAGGTGTTCGGACAGGTGTCGGGAGGCGGGCAGATGGGAGGCAGCCAGCCGTCGCCAGCGGACGGCACGGCGACAGTGACCTACGAAGGCGGCATCCGCGCGAACGTCACGTTCGGGCAAGCGGCGGCTCCCCGCATCTGGGACAGCGACTCCACCGTCATGCACAAGCGCATCGCCGTCTACGGGACGAAGGGCTGGGCGCACTGGTACATGGCGGGCTGGGAGAAGTTCACGCAGGACGGCGGCTACGAGAGCGGGTCGCACGGCTACGGCGAGCAGGATCTCCTCGCACAGGCAGGTCTCACGGACGCGGTGTTCGCGTGGCTCGACGACGACAGTGTCGGACACGCGACGCAACTGTCCAATTCGCTCAACGAGTTCGGAATCATCCTCGGCATGTACGCCTCCGCGTTGACGCGGAGGCCCGTCGCGCTGCCATTTGATCCTCCGGCGAACCTCCTGGACGACCTCGCCGCCGCGCTCGCGTAGCGGCATGGTCCGCGCGTCTACGGCGCTGTCCGGGGCACGGCTCCTCCGGGCCCCGGACACCCGTACGCCACGGGTTCGCCGACCCCGGCGCGCCCACCGCGCGCCGCACGCTTGATCGCAGACGGCTCTGGCATTACAAGAGAGCGTCTGATTGCTGTCGCGGTCGAACGCACGACTCCAGGCTCGAATCAGGAGACACAGGGATGTATCGCAGTTGCTTCCTCGGATGCGGCGGCCGCGCGCGCGGGCACGCTCACGCTTACGAGCACGTGACCGGAGGGTCGATGGTCGCCATATGCGACATGGACGAGGAGCGGCTGGCCTCGTTCGGCGACGACTTCAACGTCGACACGCGGTACACGGACATGGAGGAGATGATTGAGAAGGAGAAGCCAGACCTCCTCCACATCGTCACGCCGCCGACCATCCGCTATTCGCTCATGAAGATTGCGGCCGACATGGGCGTGCCGGCGGTGATCGTAGAGAAGCCCATTGCCCTACAGAGCGAGGACTACATACAGATCCGCTCGCTCCTGGACACGGACACCAAGTTCATCGTGAACACGCAGCTCCACTTCCACCCCAACAACCTGACGCTGGGCGACGCCGTTCGCGGCGGCGAGATCGGCGACATACGGTTCGTGGACGCCAGCGCGCGCTCCACTCCCATCGACCAGGGGCCGCATGTCCTGGAGCTGGTCTCGTCGTATCTCGGCCTCATCCCGCCGACGCAGGTGTTCGGCCAGGTCTCGGGCGGCAGCCACATGGAGGGACGTCAGCCCTCACCGTCGCACGCCACGGGCACCGTGGTTTACGAAGGCGGCATCCGCGCGAACGTGACGTTCGGGACGGAAGCGGCGCCCCGCATCTGGGACAACGACTCGGTGTTCATGCACAAGCGCATCGCGGTGTATGGGACGAAGGGCTGGGCGCACTGGTACATGGCGGGCTGGGAGAAGTTCACCGCCGAGGGCGGCTACGAGAGCGGCTCCCACGGGTACGGCGAGCAGGACGTGCTTGCTCAGGCGGGGCTTACCGAGGCCGCGTATGCGTGGATTGGCGACGACAGCGTTGGACACGCAACGCAGCTGTCCAATTCGCTCGATGAGTTCGGGATCATCCTCGGCCTCTACACGTCGGCGCTCACCCGGCAGCCGGTGGACCTGCCGTTCGACCCGCCTGCCGGCCTCCTGGATGACCTGGCCGACGCGCTGGCATAGGGCGCGACACGACCTCAGGCATCGTCGCCCGGGCC
>CAYYPK010000001.1:19426-135871 GCA_964473525.1 uncultured bacterium | reverse complement strand
CCGCGCGCCCATTCCGGCAAGACATCCGGTGGGCCGACGACACCGGCCTCGCGGAAGCCCAACTTCGCATAGGTGGTCCACGAGAGCCCGCCCACCCACACGGAGTACGCCGGCAGCGCCGCTGGCGCGCCAGGGGCTATCACGCAGGCGTAGCCGTTCTCTGCGGCCCAGGCGACTGAGGCGCGGCAGAGCGCCGTACCGATGCCGCGACCGAAGTAGGTCTCGTCGGGGTTGTCGTCGACCTTGGCCCGCGCGAGCGTCCTACCTACATGGAAGCACGCGTGGCACCAGGCGGAGCCCTCGGAGCCTCCCGTGTATTCGGTGACGCCCGGCCACCACTGGTTCCATGCTGGCCAGTCCTCGTTCGCGCGGCCGGGCAGGTCGACGGCGTAGCAGTGCAGCGCGCCGACGCAGGTGGAGCCGGACCACGCAGCCATGCCCAACGTGTGCTGGCTGTCGAACAGCCGCTGCCGCGCTGCCGCGTCTTCAGGCCAGCAGCGCAACGACATCGCACGGGTGTCTCGCGTGGTGATGGGCCGGGTTACCCAAGTGTCGGACATCGGTCTGTCTCCCGAGACGGCCAACGCTGCCGGCGTCAGAACAGCCTGGGCTGCATCGTGCCGGGACGGCCGACCGCGGATCCGGTGAGGTGAGACACCGCCGACACGGCGCGGGCGACATCGCTTGGGATCGCCTGTCGCCCACGAGAACCCTCACGCATGATCTGCCGGGCGATTCTCTGCTTGCGCGGCAGCGCCACGCCGCCCGCGCCATAGAGCGCCTGCGTCAGTTGCGCGCAGTCAGCGTCCCGTAGCGTCGCCGCGTGGATCACGCAGTAGGCCCTAGGCGAGCGGGTGGTCTCCTCGACCTCGCATCCCGGCACGACCGTCCGGGCGAACTCGGCAAATTGGGACGCCAGCTCACGCGAACGACACGCGAACGACAGCACCTGCCGACTACGCCCCTCCTCGCGCGTCACTGAGATGGAACCATCCCCGTCGATGCATCCGCGCCAGAAGTGGTGGTTGCTCTCGAGTTCGAACGCGCGCGCGACGAGCGCCTTGTACGGCACCACGCCGTAGCGTGCGAGCATCCGCGCCAACCGCGCCGAGCGCACCTGCACCGAGAGGTACGACCGGCTCGCGTCGCGGAACCCGTCGCGCGTGCCGACGGTGATGGGCTCCATGGCCTTCACGAAGTTGCGGAACCGCTCGAGGTGGGCACGATCCTCGTCCGCGGTGGTGAGGGCTATCGCCGGGCTACGGGTGCCCGCGCGCGTTACCGACCCGGCCGCCATGAGGAACCCCACCCAGTAGGCGGACTCCGGCGTGACGACATCGAACGCCGACTCGTCTAGCGTGTTCTCTCGTCCCGTCGTGTGGCGAGTCGTGTGGCGAATCGTGGCGCGGCGACTGGTGAGCATTGTTGTCCCTCCTGGAGGCCCCATCTACCACACGACTGTGCACGACGCCCTCACCCGTCAACCACGTACTTCCGCCTGCGCCCGCGTGTGCTATTCGCCCCGACCGCGTCGCAGGCGAAGCGGGCTGTCAAGAGGGCGGCCGGGAGGCGGCGCACACGGCCAGCTAGGGATCTCTCAGTCGGCTCTGCATCATGGCCAGGAACTCGGTCAGGCGACCTTGTGCCTCCCGAACGTCGTGCACAATGCCCTCGAACAGGTAGGTCTCCACCCGCCCGAGGCCAGCGCCGGCGACGAGGCGGTCCATCGCCTCTAGGTCGGCCAGCGACCCTGCAGACCGATCCACCAAGGCCTGGAGGCGTTCTACCAGTTCCATCCTATGCCGCTCGCGCGCGGAAACTCCATTACCCATGTATTCAGCCTTCCCAGGGCGAACGCCTCGGAACCGGCGTCCATCCCGCGACTGGCTGATGCAACGCGCGTGCCATGGCAGCCAGGGTCATCAAGCCGCGTGGGCAGCGGAATCCGTTCAGCGAAGCGCGCGGTTCGGTACACCGCGCGCGCCCAACTGTGGCGTTCTCGGCATTCGGGTGCACGATTGTGCAACACCCACGCCAGAGCGCAGGGGCGCGATGGCGGCGCCCAACACCGGCTCGCACGCAGGCATGGGGTCTACTGGGAAGCCTTCTCAATGCGAACGGCCGAGACCTTGTACTCTGGGCAGCCGGTGTGTTCGTCCGCGGCGCTCCCGACGAGGATGTTCGTGCGCGTCTCCGGCCAGTGGAAGGTCATGAACACAACGCCGGGATTCGTGGCGCGTGAGATCTCCACCGGCGCCAGGACCGCGCCGCGCCGAGAGACCACCTTCACGACCTCGTCGTGCGCGATCCCCAGTCGGCCGGCGTCCTTCGGGTGCACGCGTACCGTCTCACGCTTCGCCTTGTCCAGCCGCGCGACGTCCGTGCGCCGCGTCATGGACCCTACGTTGTAGTGGAACAGTTGCCGGCCCGTCGTCAGCATGAGCGGGTATTCGTGGTCGGGAAGCTCGCCGGGCTCCTGCCACGGCGTGGGGGTGAGCCGCGCGCGGCCTCGCAGGAATGCGCCATCACGGTGGACTATCTCCGTGCCCGGGTGACCCGCATCCTCGCATGGCCACTGCAGGAAGCCGGCGTCCTCCAGCCGCGCATATGTGACGCCGCGCCACTTCGGACTTAGCGACGCAAGCTCGTCCATAATGAGCGATGGGTCGACGCCCGACCCGCCGTTGGGCGTGAAGCCGAGGTCGCGCCCCATCCGTCGCGCAATGGCGTGGATGATGTCGCCGTCCGCCGTCGCATCGCCGGGAGGGCTGATGGCTCGACGGACGCGCTGTATGCGCCGGTCACTGTTGACGAACGTGCCTTCGGATTCGAGGAACGCCGCGCCTGGCAGCACGACGTGCGCCAGCTCTGCGGTGGGCGTCATGAAGATGTCCTGGCCGACGAGGAACTCCAGACTCCTCAGGGCGCCGGTCACATGAGTAACGTCAGGATCCGACTGCGCGACATCCTCCGCCATGATGTACATGGCTTTCAGGTGTCCCGCGTGCGCCGCGTCGAACATGTCCGGGATGCGCAGACCCTCGACCTCGGGAACGTCGACTCCCCAAGCACTGAGGTGTTCCTCCCGCGTCACGGGGTCGTCTATGGGTCGGTAGTCCGACACGACGTGTGGCAGCGCGCCCACGTCCGAGGCGCCCTGCACGTTGTTCTGTCCTCGGATGGGGTTCGCGCCGGCGCCCTCGCGGCCGATGTTCCCGGTCAGCACCGCCATGTTGATGAGGCCAAACGCCGCGTTTGATCCGTGTCCCGCCTCTGTTACGCCGAGGCCCCAGAGGATCTGCGCGCAGTTGGCCTGCCCGTACATGCGGGCGGCCTCGCGGATCGTGTCGGGGTCGACGCCGCTGATGTCGCTTGCCCACTCTGGCGTCGTGAGACTCAGCTCCGCTCGAAGGCCATCGTAGCCCTCGGCGTGGGCGGCGATGAACGCGTCCTCGACGTACCCCTCGTTCACCAGGACGTGCTGCATGGCGTTGATGACCGCCACGTTGGATCCCGGACGCAGCGCGAGGTGCACGTCGGCGATGCCCGCGAGTTCGATGTTGCGAGGGTCCAACACGATGAGTTTGGCGCCCGCGAGGGCAGCGCGCTTGATCCGGGCCCCGAACACTGGATGGGCTTCGGTTGGGTTCGCCCCGACGACCATCAGCAGGTCCGACTCCTCCACGCACTGGAAGCTGTTCGTGCCGGCGCCGGTGCCGAGCGCGTTGCGGAGGGCGTACGCAGACGGGGAATGACAGACGCGCGAGCAGTTGTCCACGGAGTTGGTCCGCATGACCACCCGCGCGAACTTCTGCATGAGGTAGTTCTCTTCGTTCGTGCAGCGGGACGAACTGATGGCGCTGAACGCCATCGGCCCGTAGGTGTCTCGGACCCGTGCGAACTCGCGAGAGATGAGGTCCAGCGCCTCGTCCCAGGATGCCTCGCGGAACGACCCGTCGTCGCGCCGAATGAGAGGCGCTTGGAGTCGATCCTTGGACCGCGTGTACTGGTGAGCGAACCGTCCCTTCACGCACGCGTGCCCCCGGTTCGCGGAGCCTGTTGCGTTCGGCTCGATGCTCACGACCGCGTCGTCCTTGGTGTGCACGTCCAGCGTGCAGCCGACGGCGCAGTACCCGCAGGTGGTCGTCACGGTCGTGTCGGGGCGTCCGTGCGCATGCGCGCCCGGTCCCTCCAAAGCCGCGACGGGGCATTCCAGCACGCACTGACCGCAGCTTGCGCAGTCGGCTTGCTCGAAGCCGGTGTCGTTCCCGGCGACCACGCTGACGTCGTACCCCCGGCCGGACATGCCCAGCACGAACGACGCCTGAGTCTCATCGCACGCGCGCACGCACTTCGCGCACCCGATGCACTTCTCCATGTCCACCTTGATGAACGGGTGCGAGTCGTCGCGTGGCGGCGTGTGGACGCTGGGCGATTCGTAGCGCGACTCACGTAGGCCGACCTCCGCCGCCAGAGACTGCAGGTCGCACCGACCGTTTGCTGCGCAGGTGAGGCAATCTAGCGGGTGGTCGCTCACGATGAGCTCGACGATGTTCCGGCGCAGCCGAGTGAGGCGCTCGGACCGCGTCGTGTAGTCCTCGCCGTCGGCCGCCGGCGTGTGGCAGGCGGCGACGAGCCTGCCGTCGGCCTGCTCGACGAGACACGTGCGACACGCTCCGTGTGGCTCGAGGCGATCCGAGTGGCACAGTGTTGGGACATCACCGCCTGCGGCTCGCGCGGCGTCCAGCACGGTGGCGTCAGCGGGCACGGCGACATTCGTCCCGTCGATGCGCAGGGAGATGATCGGCGCGGTGTCCGCCGCTGGCGTCGTCGCCATGTCGCCTATGCCTCCTGGTCCGACGCGCTGCGCCGGTACCTACCGAACTCATCAGGGAACCGCTCCACGACCGACTGTATCGGGTCAGGGAGCATCTTGCCGAGGCCGCAGAGCGACCCGTATCGCATCGTGTCACACAGGTCGGACAGCAACTCCATCCGGGCGTCGGTGACTCCGTCGGACAGCATCTGGTCGAGCAACTCCGTCCCGCGAACCGACCCTATGCGGCAGGGGAAGCAGCGTCCGCAGCTCTCGACCGCGCAGAACCGCATGAGGCCGCGGGCGACGCGCGCGAGGTCGTCATTCTGCGAGTAGACGACCATGCCGCCGTGACCGAGGATGCCGCCCACGCTGGCGAGCCCCTCGAAGCTGAACGCCGCGTCAAGCGCGGATTCGTCCAGAATAGACCCTAGCGGCCCTCCGATCTGCACCGCCTTGAACTCCTCGCCGTCCGCCATGCCGCCAGCGAGTCCGAAGATGATCTCCCGGAGCGTCGTGCCCAACTCGACCTCGTAGAGGCCGGGGCGGGCGACGCGGGTGTTGAGACTCACCGCCTTCGTGCCCCGAGAATCGCCCGCGCCGTACGCCGCGTACGCGGCCCCGCCGTTGGCGACAATCCACGGCAGGTTGTGCACCGTCTCGACGTTCTGGACAGCGGTGGGACACCCCCACAGCCCCTTCTCCGCGGGGAAAGGCGGTCTGATGCTCACGAGCGCGGGCACGCCCTCGATCGAGCGGAGGAGGCTTGTCTCCTCGCCGCAGATGTACGCGCCTCGTCCCTGTACTATACGGACATCGCACTGGAACGTGGAACCGAACACCGGACGCCCAATGATGCCAGCCGCCCTTGCCTCGGCGAGCGCGGTCTCGAGGACAGCCTTCGCGGCGGGGTACTCGGATCGGATGTAGAAGAACGCCTCGCGCGCTCCGCACGCGTATGCCGCGAGGAGCGCCCCCTCCAACTGGCTGTGCGGGTCGCGCTCGATGAGTTCCTTGTCGATGTAGGAGCCGGCGTCACCTTCGTCCGCGTTCACGACGACGTACCGTGCGCCCGAGCCATCGCCCGCGTCCGACTTCGCCACGGTGGCCAGCTTCACGCCGGTCGGGAATCCCGCGCCGCCTCGGCCACGCAGACGACTCGCCGTTATCTCCGCGACCACCTCCTCGGGAGACATGGACGTCACGGCCTTCTCGAAAGCCGTATAGATCCCCGCAGACCGCGCCGCCTCCAAGCCGACGACATCCGGCGAAAGGTGACGGAACACAACGCAGGGCCGCCCAGCGGCGGGCGCATGCACGGCGTTCTTCGGCTCCCCCCAGGGCGCGGGGTCGTCGCCAGCGACGATCTCCACCAGATCGTCCACGGCTCCCGGCGGCGCCAGGGAGACCGGGGCGTCGTCGACCATGGCGTTCGGGCCCCGGCCGCAGTAGCCAACGCAGGTCACGTGCTGCAGCCGCACGCCATCGGGAGAGACTCCGCCAGGCGCCACGCCCAGCCGTTCGGTCAGCGCCGCCTCTACCTTCGTTCCGCCGGCGACCTGGCACGCTTCGCCGTTACACACGTGCACGGTGCGTCGCGCTGGCGCGTCGTGGCTCAGGTCGTCGTAGAACTTCGCCGTCGCGCGGACGTGTGCCGGTGGCAGGTTGTGTTCGGCTGCGAGGCCCGCGATGTCGTCGTCGGAGATGTACCCCTGACGCGAGAACACGTCGGACAGCCGGTCGTAGACCGTCTCGCCGTGTCCGAGGAACTTGTTCTGCAGCGCGATGATGTTGGACGACATGATGCCTATATGTACTACACGCGCGGGCGCGACACCGGAGCGCGCGAGGACGACCACCAGCGGAACGACGAGACGAGATGATGAGGGCGCGGGCCGCGCGCGGTCAAGCGCGCGCGATGGTGGGACGGTCTACGGCGTCTCCTGGAAGACGGTGACGCCCATATCGAGGTACTCGCCTCGGTCGCCCGAGTCCGTCACGACCGCCATGCCCAGCCGCACGCCCGTGTCCGCCATCTGCTCCGCGACGTTGCGCATGCAGTCGTCGACCGTGCGCAGCGGGAAGCGCGGATGGCGCTCCAGGCTGAACAGCAGATCGTTGGGGCCGAACGCGACGTAGTCGACGCCTGGCGCCGCGAGCTCGCCGGCGCGAGCAATGGCGCCTACCGATTCCAACTGGATGCCCAGCACGACGCGCTCGTTCCACCACGCGGCGTACTCGAGGCGATCGGGCGGCTGGGATGCGTCGAACCCGAGGCGCGACGTGCCACCCCAACTTCGTCGCCCCGTCTGCGGGTAGTACGCCTGTTCGATCGCCTCATGCACGCTCCGCGTCTCGGTCACGTCGGGCACGAGGATGCCGCTGAGTCCCATGTCGAGGAACCGCCCGATAAGGTACGTCTGCCGAGTGTGTGGGATGCGGAACTGCACCGGCAGGCCCAGGCCGTCCGCGGCCGCGCAGAAGGACGCGAGCTGCTCGTCGCTGAAGGCGGTGTGCTGGCCGTCGACGTAGATAAAGTCGTAGTCCGTCCCTTCTAATCCACGCTCGATGTCCTCACGCGAGGACTCCAGGGGGATGCGCATCGACACGACTACCTCGCCGTCACGGATTCGCTGCTTGAGCGTGCGGTCTTGCGGCATGGTTCCTCCCTGTCAGGCTGCGACGACGGTAGGCGGCGCGGCGCGCTGGGTCAACCCGCACATAGGCCGCGCGCCCGACGTCGGCAGCCGTGCCACTCAGTCGCCGAGCCCTTGGCACAGCCGGTCGAGGTAACGCGCGTAGTGGTAGACCCGGTCCCGCTTGCGTCCCGTCACCTCGACGAGCACGCCGCACTCCTCCAGGACGTCGATCGCCTTGCCGGAGGTGGGTCGCGTTATTTCGAGGATCCGCACGACGCTGCGGCCCGTCACGACTGGATGGCGAGGCAGTATCTCCAGCAGCTGTAGGCTGACGACGGATGCGGTGTGATGTTTGAGGACACGCGCGCGGGACGATGTCGCGAGCTGATGCATGTCCTGTAGCATCGCCACCGCGTCGTCGGCGATGGTAGCCACGCCGCGCAGGAAGAACGTGAGCCAACCCTCCCAGTCGCCCTCGACGCGAACGGCTTGTAGTCGGCGCCGGTATTCGTCCTGGTTCTTCTGGAAGTACACGCTGAGGTATAGGAACGGCTCCGGCAGCAGGCCCCAGTGCTCGAGCAGCAGCGTGATGAGCAGGCGACCCATGCGCCCGTTGCCGTGCAAGTACGGGTGGATGGTGTCGAACTGCGCGTGCAGCAGACCGATGCGGATCAACAGCGGCAGCGCGTCACGCGTCTGGAGGTACCGTTGGAACGCCCCCAGGGCGGCGGGAAGCTGGCTGGGCGGCGGCGGAACGAACGTCGCTCGGCCCGTGTCGTCGGCGACCCAGTTCTGTTCGGAGCGTACGCCGACGGGCTCGCCTGCGTCGCTCTCGGCGGCCCTCAGCAAGAGCCGGTGCGCTTCATTCAGGGGCTGCGGGTGACCGGAGCGGGTGTCGCGGGCGAAGTCCACGGCGTCCAGATAGTTCTGCACTGCGCCCGCGCCGTGGTCCTCGCGAGGGCTGTCGGGATAGCCGGCCCGCTCCGCTTCCAGCGTCAGCAGATCCAGGATGCTCGCGGTACTCCCGGACATGGCAACGGAAACGACCGCTTCCTTGACGCGAAGACTACGGCCGCAGCCGTCGGACTCGCCGTGAAGCGACGCGGCCCACGCGAGTCGCTGGACAGCGCCCTCTGCTCTGTCGAGCTGCGTGCGGAGCGCGCCCTCTACCGCAAGCGGAGGGTCGCCTGGCGGCAGGGCGAGCGGGACGTACGCGTCGACACGCACGCCCGCGGCCGTGGAGGGCTCGTAGCGTCCTGTTACGCGGGCCATTACCGTCCTTCCTCCGGTACATTCAGATAGGGAGCGATCGGAGATCGTCACGCGCGGATGGCGTCGTTCCGCCGGGGACACTGGGATAGTACACAGAACCGGCGCGATGGGCAGGGGCGATCTGGCGGCGGCGACTCGATTAGATGGCGACGACCTGTCGCGGGAGGAAGCGAGCGTTGCTTCCGGCCGAGCTTACTGGGCAGTTGGCGCCGCGGCCTCGAGCGGGCGTAGTTGCGTGGGTGAGAGCTGCGCGCCAACACGCCACCACAGCCGTATGTCGCCGCCCATGGAGGCCGCCAGCACGTCGGCGCTGGCAAACGTCAGGCGCGCTGTGCCCGCGGGCAGCGCCGCCTCCTCTGGCGGGTTCAGGTGCTGTAGAAGCTCACGCGTTGTGGCGTCCCAGATGGGAATCGACCAGTGCCCCGCGGCTCCGGCGACGATCTGCGAATCCGGATGTGTCGCTAGCCCGAAGACTCGGGGCTTGCTTCCAAATGCCCTGGAACCGCCGCGGCCGATGTCCCAGATGCGACGGAACCCATCTGCATGTGAGGCTACGATCGCGCCTTCCCCCAGCGCAGCGAACCCGTGCGCGGGCATGCGCGACACAATGCCGCCGAGTCGCACGATTCCCGCGCGGCGGTCCAAGACCCACCTCTCCAGAGGGCCGGACACAGTGCTCACGAGCAGCGCGTCGTTCGGCAAGAACGCGAGCGCGGAGGCCCCGCCCCCGACCGCGGAGCCGAGCGTCGCGGACGCGATGATGCGGTTCGCGCGCACATCGAACACGTGGAGCGACCCGTCATTGCGGGTGGTGGCCAGGAGGGCGCCGTCTGGGCTCCAAGCGACGTTCATGACGAAGTGCCCCGCGAGCTCGCCTTCAGTCCATAGATCCTCTAGCCGTGTAACCGTGTCGCGTGACCAAACGGATATGGCGCGGCCGAGACTGCCAGCGACCAGCGTGGAGCCGTCGGGCGACCACGCCGTCGCGGCCACTGTCGCGGCTACGACGAGGCGACCGCGGGCATCGTACGTGTTGTGGGAGTAGTGACCTCGCCTGGCGCCGTCCGCCACACGCCAGATCCGCACGCTGCCACCCCACCCGCACGACGCCAGGAGCTCGCCGTCCCGCGTCGCGGCCAGATCTCGGATATGGCCCTCATCTCCGACAAGCAGGAATCCCGGTGTCCACGCGTTGTGGGTGTCGACATCGACTCGCCGTCCGCCTATGGACGCGCGCACACGGGACAGGTGTACCGCCGCTTGCAGGGCCGGCTGTGACACGCGCACGTGGGCAGTCGCCCAAACCCGGTTCAGGTCACGTTTCACCTGCCTAGCTAACGTGCGGGGGACTGTCACGGACGCTGCGGCAGGGGCAAGCAAGCCGTCCCTCGACACGACCATGGCGAGTCGCTGCGCGTCCGGGTCGTAGCGGCCGACCTCGTCCACCGCTAGCGCGACCTCAAACGTCCGTCCCTCCATGGCCCGGATCTCAGACAGTCGCGCGTTGTGAAGCGCGAGACGGTCTGTATATGCCGCGGTGGTCTCGAACTCGTCTTGCGGCGCGGCCAACGCAAGTACGTCGGCCGCCGTCGCGAGCGCGGCCGCTAAGTCGCCGTCGAAGCTCCCGCCTACGGCCTCGCCGTCGCTAGCAGGTTCGTGCGCACGTGGCTGCGCGCCGGGAGGGTCACTGTCGGTGACACGCAGCCACCGTCTCACCGTGCGGTCGTCGCCGACCGACATCAGCCAATCGCCGGCGGGACCGAATGCAACGTCGTTGACCGACCCGCGATGCGCCTCCAGCACGTGGGGATCCCCTGTCGATCGGGTGGACCAGATCCTCACCGTGCCATCCTGGCCGGCCGAGGCCACGAGAGACCCGTCGTTGCGAACCGCCACCCCCAACACCGCCCCCTCGTGACCAGTCAGGCGACGGGCCAGATTGGACGGCGTCCAGAGCGTCACAACGCCCGCCAGTCCCCCAAGCGCCACGGTCGTGCCGTCTGAGCTCGCAGCCAATGCAGCCTCAACGGCTTCCCAGGGCGCCGTCACGTAAGGCCAACCCATGTTCGCCGTTGTGTCGACATGGAAGGCGTATATGGCCCTATGCGTGTCGCCGAACGGGCCACCGGCGATAAACACCCGTTGGCCGTCCGCGCTCAGCAGGATGTCGTGGATAGCCTTGGGCGCCGCAGGGCGTGTATTGAGCGACCGCACGCGGTTGCCTGTGCTGGCGTCCCACACCCGCAACGCGCTGTCGGAACCACCAGTGATGATGAATTCGGAGTCGGACGAGACGGCGACGCACGTGACCGCTCCGCGGCTCCCCTCGATCACTGTCACTTCCTCGCGTCGGTCCAGGCGCCAGACGCGTGCAGTCTTGTCGGCGCTCGCGGACACGGCAAAGCGGCCCTGCGGGTCAACCGCTACATCTAGGACCGCGCCCGAGTGGCCTCGATACAGGCGCGACTTCCCTTCTGGCACTCGCCAGAGGCGTACCGCCCCGTCCGAATCGCCCGTGACCACCAGCAATCCATCGGCCGAGACGGCGACGGTGTTGATAGTCCCCCTGTGCCCGCGCCAGGCAGTGTCCTCGACCCACGCCATAGGCGCGTCCATCAATGCCTGTGCGAGGCAGTGCGTGGCCACTGCCACGTACAATCCAGATAGCAGCAGGGGCAGACCGACAGTCCTGGTCGCTGCGCTCATTGCCGTTCCGTTCGGTTCGCTTGCGGGTGACGGGATTGTCTACGCCAATATAGCCTGCACGGCGCCCGCCCGGTATTCCCTGCCGTGCGCCGTGCGGAGCGTCCGACGTATGATCTCCGCGTCGACGCGACGTCCGCGCCGGTCGGGGTCCTGCCATGCTTGCCTGGTTGTCCATCGGATGCCGCACGTGCGTCGTGCTAGCATGCTGCGTCTGTCTATGCATGGCAGGCGGTGGCGCCACGGCAGTCGCGGGCGAGTTGGAGCCTGCCACGTCCGGCGCGTTGGTAGGGGACGCAGCCGCATACGCCGAGCGTGGCGACTTCACCAACGCGCTGGCCGCATACAGAGCGGCGCTGCGGGTCGAGCCGGAGAGTCTGTCCGCCCGCCTGGGCCACGCAGACACCCGGTACCGTCGAGGCGAATACGGCGCCGCGCTGGCCGAGTTCGCATCCATTGCCTCAGCGAACCCGGGCCACCCGGTGGCCCACCACATGCTCGGTCTGATTCACGCGCGACGGGGCGCGTCGCACGAAGCGATCGTGGCACAGCGACAAGCAATCGCCGCCGACGCGTCGTACTCCCCGGCGCGCTACCAACTCGGCGTCCTACTGGCGGGCGCGGGCGAGTGGGACGCGGCCCGGGCAAGCCTGCAGGAAGCCTTGCGTCTGGAGCCACACATGCCCGAGGCGTACTACCAGCTTGCCCGACTGCTCCGCCGGCAAGGCGACCTCGAGCAGGCATCGGCGATGATGCGGCGGTTCCGCGTCGAGAACGACCACGTGGAGCGCATGCAGCGCCTGCGAGAGACGCTTCTGGCGGGCGACGAGCAAGACCGGACGAGCGCACTCGTTGGGCTAGGACTGTTCCACATCGAGCGCGAGGAGTTCGACGCGGCGGAGCGCCGGCTGACCGCGGCCCTGCCCGAACCGGAGGCATACGCGGGGCTCGGGCGGGTTGCCCTGGAGCGCGAGCAGTACGCCGACGCGGTCGCGAGCTACGCCCGTGCGTTCGAGCTCGCATTCGACGCGCCACAAGCTCGCTACCACACCGCAGTGGCGCTGATGCAACAGGGCGACGGCGAGCGGGCCATGTCTCATCTGCGCGCGGCGATTGAGGCGGATCCCGCAATGGCGGAGGCGCATCTGCTTCTTGGCACACTGTACGCCGCCCGGCGTGACATACCTCCCGCCGTGACGCACTACGAACGCGCCATCGCCCTGGCGCCGGAGGATCCCGTCGCGCGCCACAGCCTGGGCTACCTGCTCGGACGGGAGGGACTGGAGCTGCCCCGCGCGGTGAGTCTCACGCGCGACGCCACGAGACTGGAGCCGACCTCGGCGCTCTACCACAACACGCTGTCGTGGCTCCTGCTCCAGCTGGGCGACCACGACGCCGCGGAGCGCGCAGTACGCCGCGCCATTGAGTTGGAGCCGGAGAACGCCGTCTATCGAGCGGGGCTGGATGCCGTACGCCAGGCGAGGCGAGGCGGCGCGCGACCATGACGACCCTCGCAGTGATGCTGGCTCTACTCAGCGCGTCCGGCCCATCGGAGTTCGTCGACGTGACGCAGGACAGCGGCATAGAGTTCGTCCACTACAACGGAGCCACCGGCCGGAAGTACATCGTCGAGACCATGGGTGGCGGGGTAGCGTGGCTGGACTACGACGGAGACGGTCTGCTTGACGCCTACCTGGTGAACGGCGCGCCGCTCCCCGGCTCCCCGCCTACCGAGCCCCCACGCAACCTCCTTTACAAAAACCGCGACGACGGGACGTTCACCGACGTCACCAACCGCGCGGGCGTGGGCGACACCGGCTACGGTCTCGGATGCGCGGCCGCCGATGTCGACAACGACGGCGACACGGATCTGTACGTCACCAACTTCGGCTCCAACGTCCTCTATCGCAACGACGGCGACGGCACATTCACCGACGTCACCGGCGCCGCGGGCGTTGGGCACGCAGGCTTCTCCACTGGCTGCGCGTTCGCAGACCTCGACAACGACGGCTTCGTGGACCTCTTTGTCGCCAACTACGTCGAGCTGGATCTCGCCGCACGGCCGGAGTGCCAGCAGAACGCGATCCCAGCCTACTGCCGGCCGGAGGACTATCCGGCCGCGCGCGACACACTCTACCGCAACAACGGCGATGGGACGTTCACGGACGTCTCAGACGCGGCGGGCATCACGCAGAGCGGGCGTGGTCTCGGCGTCGTCTGGGCCGACTTCGACGGCGACCGTCTCCCAGACGTCTTCGTGGCCAACGACCGCATGGCTAACTTCTTCTACCGCAACCGTGGCGATGGGTCGTTCGAGGAAGTAGGCGAGATGACCGGTCTCGCATACAACGAGCATGGCTATTCCGAGAGCGGCATGGGCGTCGCCGCGGGCGACTACGACGGCGACGGCGCGGCCGACCTGTTCGTGACCAACTATCAGGCGCAGACGAACACGCTCTATCGCAACGAGGGCGTCGCGGGGTTCTGGGACGTCACGAACCGCGCGGGTCTGGGCGAGTCGTCACTGCTCACGCTCGCGTGGGGAACGGAGTTCGCGGATGTCGACAACGACGGCGACCTGGATCTGCTCATAGCGAACGGCCACCTGGAGCCAGACATCGAGGCGTTCGAGCAGGTAGGGACTTACAGGCAGCCCAATCAGCTATACCGCAACGCAGGGGACGGCCGCCTCTCGGACGTCCCGTTGGCGCGGGGAGTCCAGCCGCCGGGTTCTAGCAGGGGCCTGGCCGTCGCCGACTACGACAACGATGGCGATGCGGACATCCTCGTTGGCAACATCGGCGAATCACCCAGCCTCCTCCGCAACGGGTGGGAGGCGGGCAATGCCTGGATTGGCGTCTCCCTGGTAGGCGTGGAGTCCAACCGCGGCGGCATCGGCGCGCGCATCACGGTGACCGCTGGAGGTAGGACGCAGGCTCGCGACGTGCGGAGCGGCGGCAGTTACCTGTCCGGCAGCGACCGGCGCGCGCTCTTCGGACTGGCCGACGCCGAGGTCGCGCACGCCCTCACGATCGAGTGGCCGTCCGGCGCGGTCGATCGGTTCGCGGACGTGCCCGCGGGTGCGTACATCGAGGTCACCGAGGGCGGCGAGGATCTGCGACGGCTGCCATAGGGCGCGCTACGGCAACCTCGATCTACCTGGCTCCGCGCAGCTTGCCCCAGGTCGTCGTGAGCTTCCCGCGCGAGTCCACGGCCTTACTCAGTCCTGTCGCCGCCTCGAGGTCGTCGTTCATGATTTCGACGATCTCGTCCTCCGCAAGCTCGACGTTGAACAACGCCACCTCGTCGAGCAGCCCTTCGAGCTGATGCCCGCCACCAGACCCGTCTCCGATGACGGTCTTCGCGGGCGCCGCGTCCTGACTCGGTTCGACGTACGCGTCAGCCTTTATGAGGACACCGTCGGTGTAGATGCCGAGGCCCGTCTCGGGGCCAATGACCCCAGCGACGTGGTGCCACTCTCCGTCAGTGATCGGCTCGCCCGCGATGGGGCCGCCCCACGCTCCGGGCGCGCCCTTGGTGATGCTGAGCTGCAGCTTCTGCGAATCCTTGTCGACGACGAGCAGGTAGTTCCGCGGATCCTGCCCGCGCATCATGATCGACTGCCACCGCACACCGGGCGCCGCGACGACGTTCGCCCACGCGACGATCGTGAGCTCAGGCAGCACGAGAGCGGGGTCTTCCATGACCTCGACGCTCACGTTCTGCCCGTTGAACTCCAGCGCCTGCCCAAACTGCCCGTTCTCCCACTCCGCCGGCCCCACGATGGCGCCGTCGAGGCCGTTTTCGCTGGAGTCGAGCGCAGTCTTGCCGCCGCCCTCCTCGAACAGCCACATGCCAACCACCGCCGCCGGATCCACCCTCCCGTGGGCCGACAGCGAGACCACCAGCGCGAACGCCGCGGAGACAGCTCCATATCGCATATGAGATCGCATCAGTTCCCTCCTAGCGCGTATTAGCGTGCGATTCGACGATACCCCTCGCCGCGACGTCGAGCAAGCTGTCGGCTTGCCTGGCGTCGCTCTGCACGACCGGAGCGCGGGCCGACGGCGTCGCCCAGGTTGGGCCACGCGGCCGGCCAGACGCGCCCGCCCTGGCTGGCGTGACGCGACCTGCGTGCACATGGTCCGATTCAGGCCTGACGCACGCCAAAGGGCGACATCCAGCGTCAGCGAGGCGCGCGGCCTCCGCGCGGCACGGGCGTCCGTTCGTCCCGCGCAGCCGCCGCCGGCTTGCCCAGACATGGGTGGCGCGTCAACATTACATCGTGCGGTTCCCGCGCGACAGCGCCCGTGTACGCCACGCAACCCCGCAGAGAGGAAGTGACCCATGAATCGCGCGCTTGTGACTCTGGCGGCGCTGGTGGCCGGAGCGACGTTCTACACCATCGTCCGGGCGGAGAACTACGACGTCGCCGGCGAGGCCATGGGGAAGCGAGCGCATCTGGCGCTCCCAACGGCGGGATCCATGCGCACGGAGTCCGGGCTAGAGCAGCTGTACTTCCTCGGCGTGGTCTCCCTGTCGGTCGACGAGCTCTTGACGGCCGCGGGGGCAAACGTGTTCACCCTCGAAGGTCAGCTCGAGGAGCGTCTGTCCGCGGGTGGCCTCCAGATATCCGACGTGCAGGACTTGCCACCGGAGGCGCTTTCCGTGCAGGTGCGGGCGGCCCGGGACGGTGACACGTACGCGGGGTCCACCCTACTGACCGTCACGCAGCCGGCCTACCTCGAACGGACATCACGAGGCAGCGGAGCCATCTTCGTGCAGCGAAACGCGACGTACATCGGCAGCGACGTGTTCATCGCCCCAGCCGACGGCGTTCCCGCCGCCATCGAGGCGAGCATCGCCACGGCGGTCGACAGCTTCGTGAAGGACTGGCGGGGAGCCAACTCCCGCTGACCCGCCCGCCTTTGGCATCCCGGCGCGAGGAGAAAGTGCCCGAGGGCGCTCGCCGAGGCCTACAAGAGACATGAGACGAGTGTCGTGAAGTAGTCTGTCCGACCGAAGACTGTGCGCGTCATCATCGCGGCGAATTGCGACTCGGACCCCTCCGATTCAGCGTGCGCCACGCTATGTCGTGTGCAGACCAGTCGCCTTGGGCAACGAGGCGACCGGCCTGCGTGCGTTTGCGTGAAGGGCACGGTGAACGAAGTGAACGTACCCACATCGGAAACTCTCGCCGAACTGTACGAAGCGGCCACGACTGAGCACGATAGTCGAGCCGCCGACGCAATCGCGTTGAGCATTCGTAGACTGGTGTCTGGATGTCTGCGTCTTCCCACTGCGGCCCGGTCGTACCGCGAGGACTGTGTGCAGGAGCTGACGTTCGGACTGTACATGCTCCTACGACGCTGGCACGCGGACGGCAGGCTCACGGACATTCGCTCGCTGGCGGCGTTCGTCCGACATTACGTCAGGTGGCATGCGCCTCCCGCGATGTCGCGCCTCGCGTTCCGGGTGGCCGCACCCGCAGGGCGACAGCACGCTCTGTCCGAAGGTCAGTTGCGCGCTGGAGTCGACCTGAGTGACATGCCCCTGCGCCGTGATGCATCTGGTTGCCATCAGGCCTTCCGCGCGATGGCCTCGCCAGACACGGTCTTCGCGCAGATCGACCATGAGATCGACATCGCTTCTCTAGACACGGCGGATCGGCGGGCGCTGGAGTTGGCCGGGAACGGCGAGACAGGGAGGCGGAGGATAGAACTATGTCTGGTGGCCGAATTCGGGTTGTCGCACCGGCAGGCGCGCCGGCTCCTCGACGGACTTCCAGACCGGCTACGCGGGTAATCGAACGAAGTGCCCACGTCTACACGCCGCGCCACACTGTAGATACTGACGCGAGTGGGCGCCTACGTATGGGGTGGGGCCGCGCCGTCGCCGACGAGGGGCGAAAGCTGCCGACGAGGGACGGCTCAGCGGCCCTGCTCGATGACTGGGAGTTCACTCGCGTCAACCGTCAATCCGTCGGTCTACCTGCGAAGAGGGCGCCCGCGCCCCGTCCTCGCCACACGCTGAATCTGGTGGCGCCGCGTGCGGTGGGGTTCCTGCGGGTACTCGCAAACGGGCAGATAACGTGCCCCACGCCAGCGTCGGATCGCACTGTACTTCATGGAGCGCGGGCCTATGGGGAGCGCGCGGTCGTGCCACACGGCGACGCCGGGTGCTTACCCAGGGAACCCGCGCTCCACCTGCCGGGCCGGTCGCGCACCGGCCTGGCAGGACCCCAGAAGGCCGCCCCGTCCATCCCGAGTCAAGTTCCTTGCCACGCTAAATACACATGTGCTACGCTATGTGTATTGCCGCGCCCAGTTGCGCGCCAGCGGGGTCGGAACAGCAGCACTCGCGGCAAGCGTCGCTCGTGAAACCAAGAAGGAGACACGGGATGGCCATGATCCGCACGAACATCAACCTGGACGAACACCAATACTCGGTGTTGGACGCCATCCGCAAGTCGCACGGGCACTCTCTATCAGAGCTTATACGCGCGGCGGTAGACCAATACCTGTCGGGGGTGAAGGAAGACTACGTCCAGGAGAGGCCCAGCCGACTGAACTTCGTGGCTGCGGCCGGCGAGGCCGGCAAAGTGCGAGTGAGAATCCCAGTGATCCTCACGCCGGACGACGAAGATGGCGGGTTCGTCGTCGAGAGTCCAACGATGCCCGGTTGCGTCTCGCAAGGGGAGACCGTCGAAGAGGCGTTAGCGAACGTGCGCGACGCCATAGAAGGATGGGTGGCGGTGCAGCGAGAGCACGGCCATCCCGTGTACTTCGAAGAGACCGATACCTATCGAAGGGTCGAGGTGACCATCTGATGCCACCTCTCCCGGTGGTTAGCGGCGACGAAGCTCGCCGCGCCTTCGAGAGTGTCGGCTGGGTGATGCAGCGCCAGACCGGCAGCCACATGATCCTGAAGCGCGCCGGCCGCGTGAACGCCCTGTCCATACCCCGCCACCGGACTCTCAAGGCAGGCACGTTGCGCAGCCTCATCCGGAAGGCCGGGATGACGGTGGACGAGTTCACCGCCTGCCTGTAGCGCGTGCCGCTAGCTTGCCTCGTCGTTCGCCCGCTCCACAAGGGCGTTCATGTAGCCGATAGTGTACGCCGTGCCGACTCGCCCGTCGTCCGCCATGCGAGGGATGTGATCCGGGATGACAACGCCGTTGAACTCGACATCGCGCAGCGCCTTCATGATGCGGTACATGTCGCCGTAGCCGTTGTCGAGGAACGTCTCAACGAAGTGTGGCAGCGGCTGGTCGACGTTGCGGAAGTGCACCTTGAAGATCTTCCGTTGCTCCCCGAAGTAGTGGATGGCATCGACGGCGGACATGCCCATCGCCTCGCCACCTTCGAGCCAGCATCCCACGCACAGGCAAAGGCCGACGTTGGGACTGTCGGCAATCTCCAGCGCGCGCTTGTAGCCCTCGAAGCTGCTGAAGATGCAGCGCGGCACGCCGCCAAGCGTCAGGCCCGGAGGATCGTCCGGGTGCATGCCGATCATGACGCCCGCTTCTTCCGCCACCGGAACCACCTCGGTGATGAAGGAAGCGAAGTTGTCCCATACCTCCTGCTCTGAGTATGTGCGGTCGTGCGTCAGCGCCTTGCTTGCCGTGTTCGTGTCGAACGCCCGCGCGCTCGCCCCCGCGCGCGTCTCCTCGCGATCCGTGCTCCACACGCTGTTGGCCATGTGCGCGTAGGTCGTGTACGGGATTCCCGCCTTCCCAAGCGCGCGTATGTGGCGCTTGTACTGCTCGACCTTCTCGTCGCGGTTGGGCAGGTTCAGGACGATGGCGTCCACGTTGTGCACGGCGCTGTTGCCGAAGCCGTAGATGTTGATGCCCGCCTGCTCGAAGCGTTCGCGGCGGCTGGCGTAGAACTCGTAGCTGGACTTGTCACCGCTGGTCCATAGCACGGACTGCGAGACCCCCATCTGCGCGATGAACTGCAGATCCGCGTCGCTCGCCTCGGGCTGAATCTGCGCGGCGACCTTGAGACCTGGCGAGATGGCGTCCAACGGGCTGGCTTGGGGCATGTTTCTGTCCTGATCTGTCGGGAGGACGGAGTGCGGACGGCGGCGCGGTGGATGTTGTCAGGCATCGGCCTTCGTCGCAAGGCGGGTTGGAGCGCGCTTGACAGTCGCGGGCCGCCCCCATACCGTGCCGTCACACCGCTGGCGCACGCCGGCACAGGATAAGGAGACAGAAGTGAGACTCAGTGGGACAGCTCGTTCCGTGACGCTGGCGATAGGAGTATGCATCGTCGCCGCGTTAGCCGCCTACGCATGGGTGGATGCTACCACCGGCGCCGCAAGCGCCGACGGCCACGAGGCGGAACATCCCGCCGAAGTTGAGTGCGCGAAGCAGCTCCTGCATGCGTTCAACGAGAGCGACTGGGACACGTTCGCGAACTTGGTGACCGAGGACCATGTGTACGTCGAGCACGGAACGCAACGCACGATCGAGGGGCGCGAGGCGTTGCTTGAGGCGCTCCTCGGGTGGAAGGCCGCCATGCCGGACGCGGTCGGAAAGCCGCACGCCTTCTACGTCTCCGGCGCCTCCGTCGCGATCGAACTGACCTGGGTGGGCACGCACACCGGCCCGCTCATGACTCCCGCTGGCGAGCTACCAGCGTCGGGAGCGGCCCAAGAGACGCCAGGCGTGTGGATCGTCGATGTCGAGGACGGCAAGGCGGTCGCTACCCGGAACTACTTCGACATGATGACGCTCCTGCAACAGATCGGCGCCATGCCGGCCGCCGAGTAGGCCGACCTGCCACTTACACCGTGAAGACGAATGCCCCGTCCGCGCCAATCGCGCCGACGGGGCATTCACACGTCTGTGGGTCTGTAGCCCACGCCTCGCGGCTAGCTGGACCGACTGTCGCGGTACTCCGCCGCCTTCTCCTGCATCCCCACGGCGACCGCGTCCTCAGGCGCCACGGCGTGCTCGGCGGCGTAGTCTCGAATGTCCTGCGTGATGCGCATGCTACAGAACTTCGGCCCGCACATGCTGCAAAACTGCGCGACCTTGGCGCCGTCGGAAGGCAGCGTCTCATCGTGGTATTCGCGCGCTGTCTCGGGGTCGAGCGACAGGTTGAACTGGTCTTCCCAGCGGAACTCGAAGCGCGCGCGAGAGATGGCGTCGTCCCAATCCCGCGCCCCCGGGTGACGCTTGGCGAGGTCCGCCGCGTGGGCCGCCAGCTTGTACGTGATGACCCCTTCCTTCACGTCGTCGCGATTCGGGAGTCCTAGATGCTCCTTCGGCGTCACGTAGCACAACATGGCGGTGCCGTACCATCCGATCATCGCGGCGCCGATGGCTGAGGTGATGTGATCGTAGCCGGGCGCGATGTCCGTCGTCAGCGGCCCCAGCGTGTAAAACGGGGCTTCGTCGCACCATTCCATCTGCTTGGTCACGTTCTCCTGGATCTGGTCCATAGGGATGTGTCCAGGCCCTTCGTTCATCACCTGAACGTCGTATTCCCAAGCGACCTTCGTGAGTTCGCCCTGCGTCTCCAGCTCCGCGAACTGCGCCTCGTCGTTCGCGTCCGCGATGCAGCCGGGCCGCAGGCCATCGCCGAGCGAGAAGGCGATGTCGTAGTGGCGCATCATGTCGCACATTTCGCGGAACCGCGTGTAAAGGAAGTTCTCCTGATGGTGGGCCAGGCACCACTTCGCCATGATGGACCCACCGCGGGAGACGATCCCCGTGACGCGGTCGGCGGTCATCGGGATGTATCGCAGCAGCACGCCCGCGTGTACGGTGAAGTACGACACGCCTTGCTCAGCCTGCTCGATGAGTGTCTCCATGAACAGCTCGAACGTGAGCTCCTCGGGGATGCCGTCCACCTTCTCGAGCGCCTGATAGAGCGGCACGGTTCCGATCGGCACCGGCGAGTTGCGGATGATCCACTCGCGGGTTTCGTGGATGTTCTTGCCCGTCGACAGGTCCATGACGGTGTCCGCGCCCCACCGCGTCGCCCATCGCATCTTCTCGACTTCCTCGTCGATGGATGACGAAACGGCTGAGTTGCCTATGTTGGCGTTGATCTTCGTGAGGAACTTGCGGCCGATGATCATCGGCTCGATTTCGGGATGGTTGATGTTGGACGGGATGATCGCCCGGCCCAGCGCCACCTCGTCGCGCACGAACTCCGCGTCCATCTTCTCGCGCGCCGCGATGAACTTCATCTCGTCGGTCACGGCGCCCTGACGCGCGTAGTGCATCTGGGTGACGGATCCGTTGCCGCGGAGCGCTGTGCGCCGATCTAGCGTCTCGGGCATGAGTCCTTCGGCGGGAGCCTTGGAGCGCGGCTGCACCTCGACGCCGCCTCGCTTCTCGATCCACCCCGTACGGACATCCGGCGCGCCGACCCGCACATCCGTGCCTTGTGCGCCGCTCGTGTCGTACAGATCTAGCGGCGTGTCACCGTTGGACAGATAGACGCGGCGCACGGGGATCCGCATCCCTTCGCCGCCGTCAACGTGGGTCTTCTCTACGCGGGGTTCGGTCTGATACTGCCCTGCTATGCCTGTCGCCATGCTCTGATCGCCCTCGGTGTCGACTGCCCGCGCCCTACACTCTCGCCAACTGTCGGCCGTATTGTACACGCTCCAGGCGCGCGGCGGAGCCGAGACGCGCCCCGCGCGCGCTTGTGTCGTAGCTCTGCCGCCGGTGTAATCGTAGGCGCGACGCACGCTGGCGCAGGGAGATGACATGCCAACGGACTGGGTGACCTCGAGGTGGCTCCGGAGCCACGACTGGGATTGGCACAACGACATGCCCGATGGTCTCGCCGCCATGGGCAAGCAGCGGGCGCGGCTCGTGCCGCGGAAGTTCTTCTATCATCCATGTCGCATGGTCCGACCCAAGGGAGGCGAACTAGGGGGCGAGACGGGCGAGATCGAGTACGTCGCGCACGACGACGTCGTGGCTCTCCTGCTGCGCGCGTTCGACCAACCCCAGCCACTAGATATGTGGAGCCGAGGCGCCGCTGGCCGCGACGCGCACGTCACAGCAACGGTCGATCGGCGCATACGCGACTTGCAGGAGACGGGTCTGCTCGTCCCCGACGGCGAGCAGGAAGAGGTGGACTGCCCGGCTGTGTTTTGGGCAGCGAAGTTCCTCTTCAGTCTCATGCAGTTGGAGGAGGAGTTCGTGGCCGCCCTGGAGATGGTGGTTGGGATCGAGCCACAGCGCGTCGTGGAGATCGGAACCTGTCACGGCGGTAGCCTCTTCTCATGGGCGCAGGCGGCGCACGCGGACGCGCGCCTCGTCAGCATCGACTTGCCGGGAGGCGAGGGCGGCGGCGGCTACACCGCGGAATACGCACGGAGGTATCAGCAGTTCTGCGCCCCAGACCAGAGCCTGACCTGCATCCTCGCCGACTCCACGGCTGACACCACCGCCCGACGGGTGACGGCGGCGCTGGACGGCGAGCCCATCGACTTCCTGTTCATCGACGGCGACCACAGCTACGAAGGCGCGAGCCGGGACTTCGAGCTGTACGCTCCCATGGTCCGCCCAGGTGGCCTCGTCATGTTCCACGATATCCAGCACTCGGCCGATCCCGACGGATACGGAGTGCGGCGCCTGTGGCACGAACTCAGAGAGAAGCACGACTCGGCCGAGTTCATCGGCTCGCAGGGCGTCTCGCTGGGGATTGGGATGCTGACACTCTAGCGCCCGCCACGCCGGCGCGCCCGTGCGCCTCACCGCGAGGCATCGCGCAAGCTCTGCGTCAGAGCCAACTCCATCGCGCCGCGCCGCCCAAGCCCGGCGGCCAGACGGAGTGACACAGCTGGGCCGCGGATGCCGTGTCCCGGCACGCCGGAGGTCCTCGCGGCGGCGAGCCCGCTAAGCTTGATAGAGCCGGTCGAGACGGAAGTCGCCGATGTCGACGGACTGGACGGCGCGGGTGACTTCGACCCGCGTCGTGCCGACGAACGTCGAGGGATGCGCCAGCCGCAGAAGCAGCGCGACCCCGTACAGCTCCATATCGAGCTCGCCGTATCCGTGGAGGATGTGTTCCCGCGCCCACGAGTGTCCGAAACGCAGAGCCCAGGACTCCCAGCTAGTGAAGTCCCACATCTGCCAGCCGACAGTGATCTCCTCAATGTCGATCAGCCCTGCGGCTCCCGGATCGTCAGCGCTCTCGACAAGGACATTCGAGAAGTGCATGTCCGTGAAGTGGAGCATGGGTGGGTACGGATCTGGCACGCGAGGAGCGTAGCGATCCACCAGGGACCGTGCGTCGCCCATGAACCGCGCGTCTACGAGGCCATCGCGGACGGAGTGTCCGACGAATTGCTCCAAGCAGTCGTATAGTCCGCCGCGGCCTAGTCGGTCGTCGAAGATGTACTCGGGAACATCGCCGTGGGCTTCGGCGTTGTGCAGGCTGCGGAGTAGGGCGCCGAGATCGCGGCACATGTCGCTCCCCACGCGCGAATCCCTATGCCGCCGCAGCGCGTCGATGGCCGGGACGGCGTCCAACCACTCCAGCACCAAGCACCCGCCCGGGAACTCGTCACACGGCTCCACGTGCGCCTCGACAGTTGGGCAGCGAATGCCCGCCCGGCGCATCTGCTCGTACCCCCACTTCTGGCGCAGCACCGAGTCGTGATGCGCCTCCAGCCGAACCAGGTGGCGCGAGCCAGACGCGCAGGTGACGACAACGTCGTCGCGTCCGTCCTTCAGTGGCCGCGTGGACGATATGCCGGAGGCGTCCACCGAGCGCAGGAGATCGGCGATCGCGTCGAGACGCGTCTTGTGGCTCATCGCGACCGCGCGCCGGAGGCGTCGGAGGCGTCGGAGGCGTCGGCTGCCAGGGCGAGTTGCAGCGCGCCGGCCGCCACGGCCAGCTCGTCGCGCGCCGCGCGGATGGCCTCGGCGTGTTCGCGCTGCTTCGCCATGTCGCCGAGGATCTCGCGGTAGCCGTCGCCGGGAGACCCCTCCATCACAGGCTGCATCAGGTCGACGACGCGCCCATACCGTGCGGCCGCGTCGGAAATGTGCGGGCGTGCTGCGGGGTCAGCGGCGGCGGCCTGCTCGCGCAGGTGCGACGCGACGGCCGCCGCCCCTTCGGTGAACGTGACCGCCGTGAGCCACGCGCAGCCGACCGCGCTGCCCTCCTCGCGTGAGTGACACGGGTCGCAGAAGTGCTCGACGGACGCCATGCGGTCTGCCCAGCGGTCCATCGCGGCGAGTCCGTAGACAGCGTCTTCGTCCGAGGCGAAGGGCGGCGCGTCGCCGCGCAGTTGGTGGAACGCCGCGCGCAGAATGTCACCGTCGGTTGCGTAGGCGCCCTGCTCGGGTTCCCCGACCGAAAGCGCCCATATCACCCCCGACGGTCGCGCCGCGTTGTCCGATTCGCCGTTCAGGCAGGCGCCGCGCAGGGCACCGTCCTCGTCGACGCCAGTGACAATGCCTGGCCAGAACCAGACGGCGTCCTCCCACCCACCCGACGTGAGCACGACCTCACCAGCGTCCAGGGCCGCGCGCGTGCGCAGACCGCGAGAACGGCGCTGCCGGTCGGTCTCCGCAGCGTCATCGGAGTCGCGAGGCAGCCCCTCGTCGGCGATCTGGCGAACGCTCAGTCCGACGCCTGCTGCCACGCGCTGAATGCCCTCCTCGCGTGACGCGGCGTGCCACCACGCAGCGCAACTGTCCGCGTTCCCCAGCCGGTGCGAGAACGCGTTGCCAGACAGGACACGCACGGTGTCGTAGTCGACATCGCGTCCCAGCAGACGCGCTGCCTCGACGAACGCCACGGCGAAGCTGTCGACGCGCAGTCCATCGGCCGCCAGTGACACCGACGACGTGTCCACGCGACGAGCCTGGGACATGGGGCTGTCGACGCGCCCGATCGCGGCGATACGATCCGCGCCGTC
The DNA here is from genome assembly GCA_964473525.1 of uncultured bacterium. Lineage (GTDB taxonomy): Bacteria > Poribacteria > WGA-4E. The sequence goes on along the minus strand of CAYYPK010000001.1, from coordinate 110,539 downwards.
GTCGAGCGCCCACAGCGTCTCGCCGTCCCACGCGATGCCGCGCGTGTCCGCGCCAAACGGCAGATCCGCGAACCCAAGGAGCTTGCCGTCAACGTCGCTCCTGATGAGAAGCTCCGCCATGCGGTCGGCGTGCCAAATGCCGTCGGGCGTAGCGGCGATGCTGCCGGGGTTCGGGCCGGCGACGCCGCGTCCCTTCGCGTCGTCCGGCGCGTCCGGATCGACCTCGAACGCGCACCCGTAGAAGTCGTCACCGATCCATAGCCTGTCGCCCACGCGGTCGACGGAGCCGATCCAGTTGAGCTTCTTAAGCTCGACGGCGCGGCGTTCCTCGCCAGTCGTCGGGTCCAGAACCACGAGTCGCGGCGGCTCGCCCCCGACTGTCACGGCCAGCGCGTCGTCCCACGCGGCGATGCCGTTCGCCTTCTCCGGAACGCCAACGTCGGCGACAACTTCACCCGCGTCCGGCGCCACCGCGATGGCGCGACCCGACTTGGCGTCGATCGTCCAAAGGCTCTTGCCATCCCACGTCAGATCGCGATAGTCCCCGTCTGGCAGAGACACGACCTTCGTCTGCTCCCAGTCCTGCGGGAGCGGCGGCAGCTGGCGGAGAGTCTCCAACAGACCGTATCTCTTGAGGGCGAGGAACACCCACCGGCTGTTCCAGTGCCAACCACCGTCCGCGCGCTGGCCGCGGAGGAGCATGGGCAGCTGTTTCCGCACGACCTCCCCGCCCGCTGGCGCGCCCGTGTACGCGGCGGCGAAGATGAACGACCACGGATCCTTGTAGCTGATCTGCCCCGCATCGCTCATTGAATCGAGCATCCACGCGAACGTGCGGTCGATGAAGTCGTCCATCGGGGCGGCTTCGCGCGCGTCCCACACGCAGTTCACGATGATCTCCTGCGTCCACGGACAGCCGATGTGATCGCCGATCATCTTGTCCGGGTGTTCCGCGAGCCAACCCAGCGACAGCAGCGTCTCCGGGGCGTCCAGGCGTCCCGTGCGGATGAGCGCGTGCAGCGCGCGTCCGTTCAGGCAGCCTTCGCCGGTGTACCACTCCTCGTTCTGCTTGCCGGCGCGGTACTGGGCCAGCAGCGCGTCGGCGCCGCGTTGCGCTTCTGGCGCGTCCATGTCGAACCCGAAGCGGTGCAACTCGTTGAGCCGCGCCCCGGTCTGCTCGGTCGTGTCGCCGAAGCTGCCGTCCTCGCGCTGCTGCTCCAAGAGCTTGTCGATCTCGGCCCGCAGCAACTCGTCGTCTCGCGACGTCGCCCGGTCGAAGACGAACTTCCGCACGAGAGCCGCTTGCAGCGTGTCACTCTCCTCGACGAACGTCATCGGGTCGTAGCGGAATCCATGCCTCAGGTCCGCGGTCTCCATGGTCCGGTCCTCCGCCGCCCCGATGGCGGCTCCCGCGCAGATAGTCAGCATCGCAGTCCACCATAGTCCGGCGCGTAACATGTGTCGCTCCCCTACCACCGCCAGATCTTCGAAGCCATGCTAGGGCGCGTCGACGCGCTCGATGGCGCACAGCCGTTGCGCGCCTGAGTCGATCGCCCACAACTGCTCACCGTCCCACGCGAGTCCGCCGGTGCGCTCGAACGGCTTCCCCGCCCATTCGAGCAGGCCACCATCGAAGTCGCTCTTGATGAACAGAGGCGACCAGTAGTCGTCGTGCCAGACGCCGTCGGCTGTCGCGGCCAGGTGTCCCGGGCCGCCGCCGGCGAGGCAGTGCATCTTCCGCTCGTCGGGCTTCGTGGGATCGACCACCGCGACCGCGCCGTTGAACGTGTCGGCGACGAGGAAATGCCCGTTTGCCGCGACGGCCGAGCCGATCCAGTCCACATGGGGCGTCGGGATGTCCTCCACGACCTCACCCGTCTCTGCGTCAAGGATCACGACGTGGCTCGACTCGCCGCGTGCTGTCACGACCAGGTGCCCGTCCCGGTAAGCGATCCCGTGCGCCTCGTCCTCTAACGGCAGCGACCGCAGCACGGCGCCCGTGTCCGGGTCGATGCGGACGAGGGACTCGCGCTTGGGATCGCGCGCCCAGAACGCGGCGCCGTCCCACGCAAGATCACCCACGCCCGCCGGCGCCGGCACGGACGCGGTGACGCGCCAGTCCGCAGGAAGGGGCGGCGCCGGGCGCAGCGTGTCCAGCAGGTCGTACCTGACGAGCGCGCGGAACACCGCGAGGCTGTGATGGCCCCAGCCACCGTCTGCGTGCTGCCCGCGCAGGATGAGCGGGAGCAGCTTCACGACGATCTCTCGCCCGACGGGGTGATCGACGTAGCCAGCGGCGCTGACGAATCCCCACGGGTCCTTGTAAGTGATCTGCCCGGCGTCGTTCATGGAGTCGCGAATCCAGGTCAACGCGTGAGATATCGTGTTGTCCACGTCCACGTCCACGACCTCGCGGCCGTCCCAGACGGCGTGGATGAACACCTCGGGCGTCCACGGGCAGCCCGCGGTCGGTCCGACCCACGTGTCAATATGAGCGGCTAGCCAACGCAGCGACAGAGCGGCCTCCGGCGCTGACTCCATGCCGCCCAGAAGAAGGGCGTTCAGCGGATAGATGTTGAGACAGCCGTCCTTCTCGTACCACTCGTCCGCGTTCTTGCCAGCGCGGTATTGGCTCATCATGGCGGCAAGACCATCCCGAACCGCCGGAGAGTTCGTGGCCTGTCCAAGGCGCAGAAGCTCGAGAACCGCGCTCCCCGTGTCCTTGGACGTGTTCGCGAACGTCCCGTCCTCGCGCCTGCGCTCCATGGTCTTCGCGATGGCGGCGTCGATGGCCGCACGATCTCCCTCGCGAGGCGCGTTGAACACGATGTCCCGTACGCGCGCGGCTTGTAGTGACTCGTTCTCCTCGACGAAACGCATCGGATCGTGTCGGAAGCCGTATGCCATGTCACCGTCCTCCGTCGGTGGGCTTAGGGCGCTGCAATCGCTGGTGAACGCTGGTCGCGTTCGATCTGAGACGTCTCCAGGGCAGTCTCAGGCCGCTCGATTTATCTGACATAGCCTGCCCGCCGCGCCGTCGAGCGCCCACAGGTGGTCGCCGTCGTGAGCGAGGCCCTTCACGGCGCCGCCAAAGGGGATTTCCGCCCAGTCGGTCAGCTCACCGACCCGGTCGCACTCGACCATGACCATCGCGAAGCTGTCGGTGTGCCAGACCGTGTCTTGGGTCGCCGCCATGTAGCCCGCGCACGTGCCCGGCCACTGGACATGGGTGATCTCGCCGGGCCTGGACGGATCCATCAACTTCGCGCCGAAGGCGAAGCCGTCGCCTATCCACAACCGACCTCGGAGCGTCGCGAGCCCGATCGCCATGTCCACCTTGTCGAGGACGATTTCACGGGTAGCGGAGCCCGTGTCAGGGTCAACCAGTAGCAGATTCTTGTTCGGCTCCCACGGCCCGCCCTGGCAGGCCGCCAACATCCCCTCGTGCCAGGCGATGCCGTAGACCTTGTCCACTGGCAGCGGAATGCGACGCGTGACCTCGCCGTCGGCGGGCGAGATGCCCAGCACTTCATTCGCCTTCGCATCGTGCGCCCAGAGAGCGCCGTCGGCGTACGTCATGTGGCGGAACTCGCCGTCTGGAGCGGGAGTCGAGCGTCCGACCACCCAGTCGTCAGGCAGCGGCGGCAGCCCTCGCAACTCCTCGAGGAGACCGTGCGTCGCCAGCATGCGCACGACATCGAGCGTGTTGTCGCCCCACCCGCCGTCCGCGCGTTGCGTGCGGAGCACGAGCGGCATCATGCGCCGCGCCTGCCTCTCCCCAGCGGGATGGTCAACGACGCCAGCGGTCTTCACATGCGCCCACGGGTCCATGTAGCCGACGAGTCCAGCCTCATTCATGTGCCGTCCGAACCACCGCATGGCCATTACGACCGTATCCGTAACGTCCTCGACTCCCCGGGCGCCCCACAGAGCTTGCGTGTACCAGTTCGGCCCCCAGGGACACGACGTGGGACTCAACCACGTCTCCACGTGGTCCGCCATGTAACGGATGGAGGGGCGGAGTTCGTCCTCCCCGCGTCGATCGCCCAGCACCAGGGCGTTGATGGCGTTGTCGCTCAGCGATTCGGAGCGCGCGACGGCGTGCACGGGATCCTTCAGGTTGTCGCCGTCCGCCTTCTCGCTTACCGGCGCCTCGCGGTGCTGCCGGAGCATGGCGTCCAGGCCGCGCGTGACCTCGACTGCGTCCGCAGAGCAACCAAGCTCCATCAGACGGCACACGGCCTTCGCCGTGTCGTCTCGCGTCTCACCGAAGGCGCCGTCGGCATCCTGCGTTGCCAGTGTCTCGGAGACGGCATCGCCGACCAGGTCACCGTCCGCGTCAAGCGGCGCCAAATGCAGGAGCCGTCGCGCTAGCGCCGCTTGCAGCGTCTCGCCCTCTCGGACGTGCTGCATGGGGTCGTGTCGGAAGCCGTGCGTAAGGTCGGGTAGGTCGCTCATGGTAAGTCTCCTGCCGGGGCGTCGAGCGCGCTGGCCGGGCCTTCGCGGCTAGACGGGAGAACGGCCCGCACTCGGCGCAATCAACGAGCCACTGGGTACGACTACGAGCACAAGTCAAGACGGTTGCGTCGGAAGATGTCGTCGCGCGGCACGGCGCCGCTCGCTCTTGGCCTCCTCTGCGCGGTGTTGCACACTTCGCGACGGCGGCAACACGTAGGACGGCCCGGGGCAGCATTGGAGGCGTCATGACAGAGACCGAATCGAGCGCACAGCCCATTTCGTTCGTGGCGAGCCGTGAGGACCAGCCGGTCCTCGACGCTCTCGGGCACCGGGACAGACCCGAAGGGCCGTTCACGATGTTCGACCTCGTGCGGTCCAACACCACGCCGCTGGACCTCGCTGGATGGCTGGTGGCGCAGGTTAGCCGCGGGGCGTCTCTCATCGCTGGTTCAGGACCGGGAGGGGTCGGGAAGACGTCCACGATGCGGGCGTTGGTCGACTTCGCTCCCGCTGACATGCCATACGTCATCGCGTCGCGCGACAGCATCGACGCCCTCGACGGATCGCCCCACTGCGTCATCTGCCACGAGATCAGCAGTCACAAGCTCGATGGCTATCTCTGGGACCAGGATCTACGCGACCTCCTGGCTCTTCAGGCGGAGGGACACATGGTCACCAGCACCATGCATATCAACACGATGGAAGAAGCGCACGAGCAGCTCCTGGGCGTCAATGAGATACCCGAGGACCACTTCCGCGCCATGAACCTGTTCGTGTTTGTCCGCATCGAAGGCGAGGACATGTCCGTCGGGCGGATCAACAACCCCGAGGGGCAGCGCTTCATCAGCGAGGTGGCGTATTCCGACGGGTCGGGGCCGCATCGGACCGTCTACACGCGCGGCGGCGGCCTCGTGAATGCCCCGAGGGACGAGGCGTTCGAGGCGACGTGCCGTCAATTCCTCGAGAATGGCGCGCCTGCCGCGTCATGAACCGGGCAAAGTCGCCGCGCCGTCAACACAACAGGCAACACAACAGGGGTCCTTCATGCCAAGCGATGGCATCTACTGCTTTAACACGAGCACGATCCGCAACTGCGGGCTCACCGTCACCGAGGAAATCGAGCTCGCCGCGTCCGCTGGCTACGACGGCATCGAACTCTGGGTGGCAGAGATCGAGACATACTTGGAAGCCGGCGGCACGCTCGCATCGCTAAGAGCCGTCATCGACGACGCTGGCATCCACGTGCCGAACCTTATCGCGTTCTTCCAGTGGGCGAACCCAGACATCGACACGCGAACCGCCGCGCTAGGGGAAGCGGCGGACGTGTTCGAGATGGCGAACGCGCTCGGATGCCCCTACGTCGCGGCGCCGCCCATGGGCGTCACCGACCGCACGGACATCCCCATCGCGGACCTCGCCACGTACTACTCCGGTCTGCTGGACGCCGTACGAGGCATCGGCGTGACGCCGCTGCTGGAGTTCTGGGGCATGTCGAAGACGCTCGGCTCGCTCGAGGACGCGCTGGCGATCATGCGAACCGTCGACAGCCCGGAGGTGGTTCTGCTCGCCGACGTGTTCCACATGGCCAAGGCTGGCGACAGCTACGACCTGCTCGGTGAGTTGGAGGGCTCGCAGCTCGGTCTGTTCCACTTCAACGACTTCCCTGGCTCGCCCGAGATCGACGCCCAGACGGACGCGGATCGTGTCTACCCTGGCGACGGCGCGGCGCCCATCGCGGACATCGTCGCCACGTTGAGGGACATTGGGTACACCGGGATGTACTCCCTGGAGCTCTTCAACAAGGGGTACGAGGAGGCGGGAGCCGAAGCCGTGACGCGCACGGGCATCGAGAAGATGCGAGCGATTCTCGGCTAGCCACTCGACGCCCACCCGAGCGCTTGCGCGATGAAGGGGAGCCGATGCCGGCGAAGACGCTGATCCTGAGCAAGAACGACCAACACCACCCGCTGGAGGAGCTCGGCGAGCGGCTCATGGCGTGGCTCGCCGACCTGGACGGCGTGGCGGCCGAGGAGACCCACGACTACGATGCCCTCGCGACCATGGCGGACGTGGACCTGTGCATCCTCTGCGCCACGATGGACAAGCTGACGCCCGAGCAGGAGAGCGGGACGCTGGAGTTCGTCGCCCGAGGCGGCAAGCTGGTCGCCATCCACTCGGCGACCGTCATCCATCCAGAGCGCGAGGCGTTTATCGACCTCATCGGTGGGCGATTCACGCACCACAGCCCCTACCACCAATTCGCCGTGAGCATCGTCGGGCCGGAGCACCGCGCGGTCGCCGGCGTGGACCCGTTCAGCATTCTGGACGAGCTGTACGTTCTGGACCGTGCGCCGGCCGGTGCGGACATCCTGGCGACCGCCGACTGGGAGGACGCCCCGCAGCCGCTGATCTACGCGAAGAAGCACGGTGACGGGACGGTGCTTTACAACGCGCTAGGGCACGACCAGGCGGCGTACGACCACCCAGCGTTCCGACAGCTTGTGCTGCAAGGGATCCACTGGATTCTCACGGCGTAGCGCGTAGCCGGCGTACGCGAAGCCGCGCCCAGCATGCCGCGGACGGCATGGCGGGCGCGGCGTTGCATTCGCAGGTGCAGGCCGGCTACTGCACTTCCCGACGGCTCCACACGCCGTTGTTCTCGTGCCACGTGTAGCGCGCCACACCGTCTTCCTTGTGGATGTGTAGCTCGGTCATCGCCAGGCCCTCTTCGCCGTCCTTCATGAAGAAGTCGACGTCGTAGACCTGCCCGTTCGCAGCCTTGAAGTCAGAGCAGGCGAAGTACACGCCGCCGCCCATCGTGGCGAGACGCTCCTCGTGCACCTTGTCCAACGTGAGTTCGAGCGTGACGCCCTTCTTCGCGTCCTCTACGTGGAACGCGCCGCCCTGCGCCTTGGTGGCGTCCTCGATGTGAGCCTTGATCGCGACGGCGAGCGACTCCTTGGTCAGCGGGCCCGCGGACGCGGCTTCCTCGTCGTCCTCTGGGTATTCGTCGCAGTCCTCGTCGTCCTCGCCTTCCGCCTCGTGACCATCTTCGGGGTATTCATCGTCGTCATCGTGCTTCTCCCCGTGGCCGTGCTTGGCGTGCTCGGCGCGGCACATCTCGCAGATGCCGCCGCCGTGGGCGCCGTGGTGGACATCTCGTGTGGCGGGCACGTCAAGCTGCTTGATGAGATAGTGGACGTAGTCCATGCCCCGGTCGTCGGTAAGGACGACCAGCGTGCCGGTCGGAGGGTGGTATGCAACGCGCGAGCGTTCTGGCAGTATGTCGCCGATGACGTCGGCGATGTCACCACCACCGTGTTCGAGCACAAAGGCCTCGAGCTTGGGCGGCTTGGCGTCGTGGACCTTCCTCTTGTCGGGATGCTCCTTCGGGTGCTCCTTCTTGTGGTGTTCCTTGGTCTCCCCCTCACCCTCCCCAGCGAGGGCTGGCGAGCCGGTCATCAGAAGGGCCGCCATCGCGGCGGATAGGGCGATTGCAGACAGGTTACGCCATGTCATACGGTCGATTCCTTGGTGCGGTGTAATGCATCGTCAGACACTCCCGAGCCGCGACGAGTATGCCACGGGCAAACCACGGATGGCACGGCGGCCTCGTCAACCTTAGAATACCGCAGCCGAGACGTTGCGCGCTCGCTCGGAGCGCCCGTGCTAGCAGCCGCAAGAAGGGACAAGCGATGAACGAACTCGCCCGCGCCGATTCGCTGGCGATCCACCAGATCAAGGAGTGGGGCGAAATCCTCTCTGGATTCGAGACGCGCAACAACTACCGCGTCGTGGATCCGTCCGGGGAGGAAGTGCTCCTCGTAGGCGAAGAGCCCGGGTCGGTTCTCGTGCGCCTATTTCTCAAGGCGGCGCGGCCGTTCACCCTACGCGCGGTGTCTGGAGGCGAGACCGCGCTCGTGCTGCGCCGGCCGTTCCGGTTCTACTTCTCGCACCTCGATGTCCTGGACGGATCGGGAGCGCGGCTTGGGTCAGTGACCCGGGAGTTTGCGGTGCTGCGGCGCGTCTACACGGTGCGCGACGCTTCCGAGCGAGAGCTCTTCACGCTGTTCGGCCCTCTGTTCAGGCCGTGGACCTTCCAGATAATGAGCGACGGTCGCGAGGTCGGCCTGATACAGAAGCAGTGGTCCGGCATGATGAAGGAGGCGTTCAGCGACGCCGACAATTTCGGTGTGACGTTCCCTCGTGACGCCGACCCGGAGACGAAGTCGCTGCTTCTCGGCGCCGTCTTCCTCATCGACTTCGTGCACTTCGAGAACCGGTCGGGAGACTGAGTCCGCTCGCCGCCGTCGCGCGGGCCGGTTGCGCCGGCGCCCCTCACGATGTATCCTTACCGGCGTGTTGTGGGTACTCGCCACCCACTCGCGCTCACGGAACGACCGTGGAGGCACGCCGATGCCCAGTCGCGGACGTATCGCCTCTCTCGCCCTTCTCGCCACGATGGTTGGCGTTGTCGCCAACGTCTACGGTCGTCTTCCCGACGGGCGCATCGTCTTCCGATCCGCGCGTGGCCGCGGCTACGAGATATACGCGATGGACGCCGACGGCACAGGTGTCCGCAACCTGTCTAACGCGCCGTACGCCCTGGATGACATGCCGGACTGGTCGCCGGACGGCAAGCGCGTCGTCTTCGTCTCAGCGCGCGACAGCAACGACGAAATCTATGTCATGTCCGCCACGGGCGAAGGTCAGCGCCGCGTGACCCAGCACCCCGGCATGGACTGGCGGCCTCGGTGGTCTCCAGACGGCCGGCACATCGCCTTCACGCGGTACGACGGGCGCGTGCCGTCCGTGTTCGTGATGGACCCGGATGGGTCGGATGTCCGTAAGGTAGTTGAGAACGCGGAGTCTCCGACGTGGTCGCCCGACGGATCAGAGCTCGCATACGTCTCCAACACGGATGGTGGGCTGCACCGGACGCCGTTCGACGGGGGCTTCCCAACATCCATCGGGAGCAGGGCTTCGCTGGGCCGCGCCACGGGGCCGGCGTGGTCGCCCCATGGATCGCAGGTCGCGTTCGCGCGGCGCGTTGGCGAGAAGTCCGCCCTCTTCGTGGCATCGTCGGCCGCTGGCGAGACCCGTCGTATCGTGACACGCGGCGACTACGCCGCGTCGCCCGTATGGACATCCGACGGCTCGCATGTGCTGTTCACAAAGGGTAGGGGGCGACGCAGCAGCCTCCACAGCGTGCGCCCAGACGGATCAGATGCCCGGGCCGTCACGGTTGCTGGCTCTCGGGATGACAACGCGTCGTGGTTCAGCACTGGCGTCGGCGCGCCCCGCCCACGTCGGAGCCCCGCCGCCTGGGGTTGGATGCGGCAGATCAGCTACCGCCGGTAGCGCCTACTCCTCGCCCTTGAAGTAGAACTCCGGCTTCGGCTCGAAGCACAGCCCTTCCGGCAGGATCATGCGCTTGTCGGATTCCGGGTAGGTGACGACATCGGCTGGGGGGTTCGTCGCGATCACATAGAACTCAAGGTCCACATCGCCGGTGTTGATGACCTGGTGCGCTTCCCCTGGCGGCGACATGATGTGGTCACCCTCGCGTATCTCCTCCTCGGCGCCCTCGGTGCGGTATACGCCCGAGCCTGACAGGATAATGTAGTACTCCCACGCCGCGGCATGTCCGTGCAGCGGGTAGTTCCTCATGCCGGGCCGCATCCGGCTCAGCTCGACATCGAACGGGTGGTCGCCGTGGCTACCTGATCCGCCCTGCTCCCCTCCCATCCCCGGCCGCACGTGTCGTCTATGCACTTCGTACTTGCCCTTGGGCGAGCCGAAGTAATGCTCCTCGATATCGGCGACGTTCACTTTCAGCACGCGCGTCCCTCCTTGGGCTCCTGAGTCTCAGCTCGCCTTCCGCGTCTCATGGGCCACACGCCGCCACTCTGCGAACTCTGGCGTGTCGGCCGAGTCGTGCAGCGTTGCCCGCTTCAGGTGCGGCGCGTAGTTCCCGAGATGCCACAGAGTGTTGCGATACAGGGCGAAGTCGCCCGCGTCCAGGTAGAGGCGCGCCGCGTGGGGCATCGCGCGGCAGTACTCGAGGCCTGCGCGTTCCCGCTCCTCGTACGTTAGTCCATCCGTCGGCGCTCCGGGGATCGCGCCCCGAGGGTACAGCGCCTGCTCGTCATCGGTGTCCAGCCTCAGATGGCTTCCGGGCACGACCCACGTGCAGTTGTCCTCGTAGAGCGCGCAGTTGACCTGGTTGAACAGGTCCGCGTCGGCGAGCGACCGCTCCCACATGGGGATGTCCAGCCCTGGCATGTTGTCGCGCCAGTCTCGGTGCCACGCGGTGCACCACGGCAGTTCCGCGGGCTCCAGGAGCACCCCGAGTATCTCCCGATTGCCGTGGCGATGGCGGGGCGATAGGACGCGGGCGATGGCGTCCACGAGCTCGGGCAGTTCGGCGTAGTCGCGGAACGGCTGCTGGTCGAGCTCGTACGACGCGACAGGCTGCAGGCGCTGCGCCTGCGCTCCCGACCGCTCGCGCGCCATCTCGCGGGCGTCGTCAGTGACGCGTCGAAGGTCCGCGATGAGCGCGGGAGGGAGTATCTGACGGAACACGGTGAACCCGTGGGTGTGGTACTCCTCGATGCTCTGGTAACTGAACTCGTACCCCATGGCATGCTCCTCAACTAGCCGTGGCGAGGCGTCGCCGTCGACCGTCGAACAAGGCGGTCGCGCGGCGACACACCTTACCACACGGCGGAGCCGTAGCGCGCGGCGCGCAGACGCGTTGCGCTGGCCCCGGCGGTTCGGCATAATCCGCCGTCCATCCGCGCCAGCAAAGGGTATGATGGGGTGGAGGGTCGACGACGACGCGCCGACACGCGCGCGATGTCCGTGCTAACGAGGAGGATTCGGCTCAGATGGCGCCGAAGTACCGGGAGAACGCCGCGTTGAGTCCGGCGCGGCACGTTCTAGCTGCTCTGTCCTGCACGATGGTGGTCTTCGCGACGGTGGCGTTCCACGCGGCCGCGGACGGGCCGCCAACGACGGTCGACTTCTCGCGCGACATCCGGCCGATACTGTCGTCGAGTTGCTTCAACTGCCACGGTCACGACCCTGAATCGCGCCGGGGAGACCTGCGGCTGGACGAGCGCGAGGACGCGTTCCGCGACCGAGATGGCTACGCGGTCATCGTACCCGGAAGCATCGATGACAGCCTCATCATCGACCGCATAACCGAGGAAGACCCAGAATACCGCATGCCCGCGGGCGCCGACCCGTTGACCCCCGAGCAGGTGGGTCTGTTCCGCGCGTGGATTGAGCAGGGCGCCGAATGGGAGGACCACTGGGCGTTCACGCCGGTGGCCTCGCCGCCACCACCGACGGTCGCCAACGACACGTGGGCCGAGAGCGACATAGACCGCTTCATCCTGGCGCGCCTGGAGGCCGAAGGGCTGACGCACGCCCACGAGGCGGACAAACGCACGCTGATCCGCCGCGTCACGCTGGACCTGACCGGCCTGCCGCCCACACCTGAGGACATCGCCGCCTTCGTAGCGGACGACTGCCCCGACGCGTACGCCAACGCCATCGACCGCTTGCTCGCCACGGAGCAGTACGGCGAGCACATGAGCCGGTATTGGCTCGACGCGGCGCGGTACGCGGACACGCACGGCCTGCACCTCGACAACTACCGGGAGATGTGGCCGTACCGCGACTGGGTCATCAACGCCTTCAACGAGAACATGCCGTTCGACACATTCACCGTCGAGCAGTTGGCGGGCGACCTGCTCCCAGACGCCACGCACGACCAGCAGATCGCCACGGGCTTCAACCGCGCGCACGTCACGACGAGCGAGGGCGGCTCCATCGCCGAGGAGTACTACGTCCGCTACGCCGTCGACCGCGTGAACACGACATCCACCGTGTGGATGGGCATGACGATGGGGTGCGCGGCGTGCCACGAGCACAAGTACGACCCCTTCACGCAGCGCGAGTTCTACGAGCTGTTCGCGTACTTCAACAACATCACCGAGAACGCGATGGACGGGAATCGCAAGGACTCCCCACCCGTCGTGAAAGTACCCACCGAGGACCAGGCGACGCGGCTCGCGGCGTACGACGCTGAGATAGAGGGTCTCAACGAACGGGCCACGGCCGACATGCCGCACGTGGACGCGACACAGACGGCATGGGAAGCGATGATGCCCCGCTGGCGGACGCTCACCGCAGTGCGCGCGGACGCAGCGGGAGGCGCCGCGATGGACTTGCTCGCCGATCGGTCCGTCCTGGTAAGTGGCGCCAACCCCGCGACGGACGTGTACGAGGTGACATTCCCGCTAGAGGGCGCCGGGCACACGGCTATACGGCTTGAGGCTCTCGAACACGCCTCGCTGCCCAGCGGGCGCACCGGCCGCGCGAGCAACGGCAACGCCGTGATGACCGGCTTCGAGGCTGAGACAGCGTCCACCGACGCGCCTACGGAGTGGACGCCGATCCGCCTCGTCCGCGCGTGGGCCGACCATGAGCAGGACGCCACCTACCCCATTGCCAACGCTCTCGACGGCAAGGCGGACACCGGCTGGGCCGCAGGCGCGACCAACCGCGACGGCGGGCGACAGGCGATCTTCCTGGCGGCGGAGCCGTTCGGCGCCGAGGCCGGGTCGCTACTGCGGGTGCGCCTGAAGCACGAGTCGAAGAGCGGCCAGCACCAGTTCGGCCGCATCCGCGTGAAGACGACGACCGCGGCAAACGTCGCCGCGATGGGCGCCGCTGTGTCGCAGGAGACATGGCACTCCGTGGGACCGTTCCCGGCGCACACGGGTTCTGTGGCGTTCCACGAGGCGTTTGGGCCGGAAGGTGGGAACTTCAGCCTGGGTCAGGAGTTCGACGTCGGCGGCTCCAAGATCAAGTGGGAGAAGCAGCACGACTGGCGCGACGGAGCGTTCCACGCCCTCGACGAGGCGATCGGCGCTAGTTACGTCTACCGCAACCTTCGGTCGGACACCACGCAGCGCGTGACCCTTCGCATCGGGGCGGATGACGCCGTGAAGGTGTGGGTCAACCGCGTCCTCGCGCTGGAGAGCGACGCCGCGTCGGCCACGGGTGTGAGCGCACACCAGGTCCAGGTCACGCTCAACGCGGGGAACAACCAACTGCTCGTGAAGGTCGTGAACCACGCTGGCGGGTCCGGCTACTCGTATGGGCTGGACGCGGATCCACGGATGGTACCCGCCGGTCTCGTGGACTCCGCTGCTAGCGCTGCCGAGGCGCGCGACCCGGAGCAGGTCGCCGCGCTCAGCACGTACTTCCGCGAGAACGTGTCAACTGACCCCGTCCTTCGCGAGATCGTGGCCGACCGACGCGTCGCCACGACGCTGAAGGGCGAGTTGGACGCGAAGGTCGCCACCACGCTCGTCATGGAAGAGCGCGAGGAGCCGCGCGGCGCGTACGTCCTGAACCGCGGCGCGTACGACCAGCCAGGAGAGCAGGTCCAGCCAGGCGTGCCGAGCATATTCCCGCCGCTGCCGGTCGACGCGCCGTCCAATCGCCTCGCGTTGGCGCGCTGGCTGGTGGATCCAGCGCACCCGCTGACAGCGCGCGTCACGGTGAACCGTCTGTGGCAGCAGGTCTTCGGACAGGGAATCGTTCGGACCACGGAGGACTTCGGCAGCCAGGGCGAGCCGCCATCACACCCAGAGCTGCTGGACTGGCTGGCTGCGGACTTCGTCGCCAGCGGCTGGGACGTCAAGGCGTTCATGAAGCAGCTCGTGATGTCGTCCACGTACAGGCAGTCGTCTCGTGCGACGGCGGTATCGCGCGACCGGGACAGCACGAATAGGCTGTACAGCCGCGGGCCGAGGTTCCGGCTCGACGCGGAGTCGATCCGCGACCAGGCGCTCGCGCTGGGTGGCCTCCTACAGCCGACCGTGGGTGGCCCAAGCGTGAAGCCGCCGCAGCCCCTGGGTCTGTGGAAAGCGGTCGGTTACGTCGGATCCAACACGGACACGTTCGTCAGCGACACCGGCGCCGAGAAGGTCCATCGACGCAGCCTCTACACGTTCCTGAAACGCACGGCGCCGGCGCCCCAGATGAACATCCTCGACGCGCCGTCGCGCGAGGCGTGCACGGTCCGCCGAGAGCGCACGAACACGCCCATGCAGGCGCTCATGCTGATGAACGACCCGCAGTACGTCGAGGCGGCGCGGGCGTTCGCGCGGCGCGTGCTGGAGGAGGGTGGCGCCACCGTCGAGGAGCGCATCGCCTACGCCTTCGAGGCCGCGACGGCGCGACAGCCGCGCGCGGCGGAGGCCGCGATCCTCATGGACACGTTGCAGGCGCACATGGGTCAGATGACGCAGGACGCCGAAGCCGCCAGCCAACTCGCGTCGGTCGGCGATGTCGACCCCGACGCCCGGGCGGACGTGGCGGAACTCGCGGCGTGGACCATGGTCGCCAATCTGATCCTGAACCTCGATGAAGTGATCAACAAGGGCTAGTCGGACACAACGCTTGCTGTGTTGAGAGGCGCGCGTCGCCGGCTCCCCAACAGTCCCTTCCCTCGCAGGGGAAGGTTGGCCCAACAGTCCCTTCCCTCGCCGGGGAAGGCTAGCCCAACAGTCCCTTCCCCTTGCAGGGGAAGTTAGGATGGGGTCGGGGAGCTCGGTCGAGACGCGGCGCAACGCTACGCGGGGGGAATCGCGCATGGATCCGTTAAGGGAATACCTGAAGCTCGAGACGCGTCGTCAGTTCTTCGGCAAGACGGCGATGGGGCTTGGCGCGGCGGCGCTGGGCTCGTTGCTGCCGGAGCCGGTCAGCGCGGCGATCACGGACGCAACGCCCGGCGGCCGCGTAGGCGGCCTGCCCGACCTTCCGCACTTCGCGCCCAAGGCGAAGCGCGCGATCTACCTGTTCATGTCGGGCGCCCCGTCGCAGTTGGACATGTTCGACTACAAGCCCACGATGGCGGAGTGGTTCGACAAGGATCTTCCCGAGTCCGTGCGGATGGGCCAGCGGCTTACGACGATGACGTCTGGGCAGGCGCGGTTCCCCATCGCCCCATCGGTCTACGAGTTCACGAAGCACGACAACGGCGGCGACGGCGCGTGGATTAGCGAGTTGCTCCCGCACACCGCGGCGAACGTGAGCGACCTCGCCATCGTCAAGAGCATGCACACGGACGCAATCAACCACGACCCCGCAATCACGTACATCACGACTGGGAGCGAACGTCCTGGGTTCCCAAGCCTCGGCGCGTGGCTCAGCTACGGCCTAGGGGCCGAGACGGACGAGTTGCCCGCCTTCGTCGTCATGAACGCCACGTGGACCGGCCGGCGAGACGCGCAGGCGCTCTACAACCGTCTGTGGGGTTCGGGCTTCCTACCGTCGCAGCATCAGGGCGTGCTGTTGCGTAGCCAGGGCGATCCGGTCCTCTTCCTGTCGAACCCGCAAGGCGTGAATGACGACACACGCCGTGAGATGCTGGACGGACTCAGCGCGCTGAACGAGCAGCACTACGATCAGGTCGGCGACCCTGAGACTCAGGCGCGCATCTCGCAGTATGAGATGGCGTTCCGCATGCAGTCGTCGGTGCCGGAGCTTACCGACATCTCCGACGAGTCGGACCACACGTACGAGATGTACGGGCCGGACGCCAAGACTCCCGGCACGTTCGCCAACTGCTGCCTGCTCGCGCGCCGCATGGCGGAGCGCGGCGTGCGCTTCACGCAGATCTTCCACCGCGGATGGGACCAACACGGCAACGTCACGGGCGACCTGCCCAACCAGTGCCGCGACATCGATCAGCCGGCGATGGCGCTCATCCAGGATCTGAAGCAGCGCGGCATGCTCGACGACACGCTCGTCATCTGGGGCGGCGAGTTTGGGCGCACGGTGTACTGCCAGGGGCCGCTCAGCGCCGAGAACTACGGGCGCGACCATCACCCCAAGGCGTTCACGATGTGGCTCGCCGGTGGGGGCGTCAGGGGCGGCGTTGTGCACGGTGAGACCGACGACTTCAGCTACAACATCACCGAAGACCCCGTCGACATCCAGAGCCTCAACGCGACCACCCTCCACCTGCTCGGCGTCGACCACGAGCGGCTGACGTATCGGTTCAATTCCTTGGACAACAAGCTTACCGGGGTGGATGGGAATCCAGAGATCCTGCGCGAGATTCTAACCTAGCGTGCGGCCTCCAGTTGCGCGAGGCGATGCCATGCCCCACAATGCTGTCACCAGTCGTCAGGTGTGACGCGCGCCGCTGGAGGAGACGCCAATGTCGCGAGATATCGCCATCGCGGGATTCGGACAATGCGGTAGCCACATAGCGCTGGAAATCGCTACGCTGTTCGACCCCAGGGCGGACCTATCACGTGAGCCGCACACCGCAACGTCGCGACTCGTGGGCGGCCTCGCTCGTGCTCTGCTTGGGACGCATCGTCGTGGCGACGCAGCCAGGGCACCTGAAGTGTACCTTGCGGATCTCAACACGAGTAATGAGATATACAGCCTGTACATGAAGTCCCGCTCCATCCAGTCCCAGATAGGCGCGGGCTTGCCCAGCGCACGCATGCGCCGCGGGCCCTCCATACGCGACCTACAGGACCACGAGCCAGAGCTAGGGTTCACGGACGGCGACGCGTGGCTTGTCGAGCGAATAGCCAATAATCCCGACGCCGCCAGCACTATCACGCCTCTACGGTTCAGCGTGGGAGGCGTGCCACTGCTGGACCTCGGCGGCGCGGGCGGCATTCAGGCTCTGAGTGAGGCGCTGGCCGAGCAAGACACCACCATGCAATCCGCCATTGTGAGGTTCGCCGATGGGATGTTCGTAGGGGTGTTCGCCGTGGGCGGCGGTACAGGTGCAGGCAGCCTCTTCTCCGTCCTCAGCCGGTACAAGGAGTCGGTAAACCGGTATACCGTTGGCATCGGCATCATGCCCGCCCAGACGGAGCCGAACTGTACCGCCAATGCTGGACGGTACCTGTGCCGATTCCTTGGCACGCCACTCCAGCACCGATACCATACCCTGTTTCTATTCAGCAACGAATGCGCAGACGTGGCGCTGACGGCGACTGACGGCACCGTGTACGACAAGGGGGCGGGTGCGAAAGCCGCAATCAATGCGTACGTGCGGGAATTCGTGGCCGCGTTCACCATGATGGATGACCCCATGTCGGAGACACTGATCGGGAAGTCCTTCGACCCGATGGACGGCAAGACGTACATGAACGGCCTGGCCACAGTAGGGAGGGCGGCGGGCGACGCCGCCACATTGGAGGGCCCGGCGTCTGGCGAGCCGACAGTAGTCGATCTGTTCGTGGACGCGGCAACGCCAATGCGCCTGGCCCGTCCTCGCGACGGGGGTGCCCTGAGTGGTCTCGCTGTCCCCATCTGCAGTGGGTCAGCAGTTGACGACTCGCGCGTACGCGAACTCGTGGGCGAGATCCTAGCAGGCGTAACCAGCGGCGACAGCCTCGCTATCGCAGTCGACGATTTGCGCGCCCTGACGCCGTATTACACCACCATCTCAAGGGTCTATGTACTGTATTTCGTGCGGGATCGCGACCCCGGTACGCTTCGCGACATCGTGGCACTCAAGTCGGACCTGGCCCAGTTCTTCGAGTTGGTCGCTGGCGCCCCAGTTGACGTCTCGGTAAGCGCCTACGCGAACCCGACGGTAGCGACGTCCGTCTGCCAATTGTTGGTGTTTGATGGCGCGTCTCCTCGAGTCATCGACCACATCCTAGACTACGTACGCGTAGCTTGGTTCGACGATTCGGATGACGCGTACGCCAGCTTCTACGAGGATCTTCTGCCGTGCCTGAGCGAGGCCTATCGCATAGCGACGGTGGATGCCGCGCGCCGCACCGCGGCTAGAATCGAGCAGGTCGTTGAGGACCACCTCACCAGGGAAGTGGAGGCGATGCGACCTGAGGTCCACGATGTCCTCCAGCAGAGCCCAATCATCGCAGGGCTGGGATACGAACAGGTTCTGGTGACCAAGAGGCAGGTCGCGGCGACCTTCGTCTCTTTTGCAGGTGCCCTCAGGAGACGTACTGGCCCGCGCCGGGCATCGCTAGACTTGTTCGGCCCTGGCAATGAAAGCGGGTGAGAGACGTCCGTGGTTGGCGCCGTCAGTAACTCGGGTTGGGACGGATTCGTATGCTACAGTTCGAGGGCGGGCTGCTGCCCCCTGGGTCGCACGCGGTAGAGTTGGCGGACATCGAGGCACTGTTCGTGGACGCATTCCCAGGCTCCCTCACCAGGCGCGCGGTCTTTGAGGGGTACGCACGGTATTTGGGTGACGTGCAGGAGCTCGGCGTCGGCATTCGTCAGTGGATAGACGGCAGCTTCGTCGAGATGAAGACGAATCCGCGAGATATAGACATCGTGACCTATTTCGACGCGGAGGCGACTGATGCCCTCTCCCGCCGTTCGGCCGAAGCCGCAAGGCGTCTCTTCACAAGCCACGGCGAGATCCGCGAACGGTACCGGTGTGACGCCTACGCTGTTCCCGTGTACGAGCGTGGGGAGGACAGGCACGCGTTCACCCAAGCCTCAGAGGCATACTGGAGCGACCTGTTCGGCCACACCCGTGACGACACACCCAAGGGCTTCCTGGAGTTGGCACTGCGGCCGCAGCCGACATGATCGGGGTGAGCGCTATGGCACACAGCATGGACAGTGGGGACGGGCGCGCCGTCCGAAGCCTGTCCGTGATCGGCAGGCAGATGCGCCGGTTGCGCGTGCTCCGACACGCCAGCAGCAAGCTCCTTGCGGACGCCCCGGCTTCGCTGGCTGCGCAGGTCGCCGACGACGGCGTAAGACGCGAAGAGGACATCCTGCTCGAGGAGTACCTTGCAGCGTGGGCCGACTACGATGCGCACGCACCGCCGGGTACTGCGAGGCCCATGCCAGTCGTCGATTCGGAGTTCCGCGTTCTGGCGGAGCTCGTGCGCGAGGCCGCGACGATGGCTCGGGCGGCCCCCGACTCGCTGGCAGCAGCACTGGCGCTGTCCAGTGTGCGCGAGCGGCAGGCTGTTCTTGCGCACGAATTCGCTGAGGCCCCCGAGGCGGCACGGGACACCCGCGCTAGGCACGTGGCGGCGGCAGACGTACTCGCCATGGCCGCGAGCAGCGGCGGCGCAGCCTCGTACGAGGACTGCCACATCCACGGAGAGTTGGATTTCGGTGCCCTGTACGCCCACGAACGCTCTTCTGGCCGCGGGCGCCCTCTGCCGTGCCTACGCTTCGCAGGCTGCCGCTTCGACACGCGGTTGCGGTGTGAAGGTGTCGTGGTGGCAGCGGCGGACTTTCAGGGAGCCGTATTCGACGAAGGCGCGAGCTTCGCTCGCGCGTCCTTCAAGGGCGACGCCACGTTCGCTGCGGCCTCGTTCGCAGACCATGGCGGGTTCCGCGAGTGCACCTTTGACCAGGGCGCTACCTTCGAGGAAGCGACATTCGGCGATGCGGACTTCGACAGTGCCGTATTCAGCAATGTGACGTTTGCGGGAGCGACGTTTGGCGTGGCGCGGTTCCCCTCCGTGCGCATCGCTGGAAGCGGCGACTTTGCGCGAACGGCATTCGCCACCGCCGACTTCATGCGCAGCCGCCTAGGGTCCGTAGCGTTCGACAGTGCGGCGTTCCACGGTGCGTCCGTGTTCGACGACTGCCATGCCGAGCGAATCAGCTTCGAGGAGGCGAGCCTGGGGCCAGCCTTCAGTTTGAAGAACTGCGCGCTAGGGTCGGCCACGTTTGATCTGGCGGACTCCCGCCACACGTGCTGGCTGTCAGGCTCGCGCTTCGACGCGGCCCGATTCAACGGCGTGCGCTTGAGGGATGTAAACCTCGCCGGCGCGGTGTTCCGTGGGCCCGCCCACTTCGTCAGTGCGGCGCTGGAGGAAGCCGAGTTTCGCGGTGTAACCTTCGCAGCGAGCGCAAACTTCGAGTATGCCGAGATCGGCATCGCCAGGTTCGACCGGGCGGTCCTTCAGGGCATCGTGTTCCGCGACGCGACCGTACGCGACATCAGCTTCGCGGACTCCACGCTCTACGATCTCCTCATAGAACGCTGTGGTTTCGCGGGCCGCGCCTCGTTCGACCGCGCCGCGATCCACCGGCTCGCGATCGCAGAAACGTCCTTCGTTACCCTTCCAAGCTTTGACGCGCCCCACTACTGGCAACCGACACTCGCCCGAGCCCTTCGGGCATGGGCTCTCACCTACATCCGACCTCTCAGGTGGCTGTTGTGGCGGCGACACCGGCGCACCGGCATGCTGGCTCCAAGGGGGCTGTCCCAGTGGCTTGGTGGGTCGGACACGCGTCGCCTGCTACCGGACAGCAAGGGCACCACCGTACAGGTCGATGCACGCGATCAAGTCGTCTCGCCCGACGCGGGCTTCCTTGCGCTGGTTACTTCCACAGCCTAGTCTGGCCGCCCAGCGGGCAACGCGTTGGGAGCACATCCCACTGGCTACCGCGCGAACGCCAACGTGACTGCCGGGTACGTCAGTCGCCCAACCGTCAGCTGCGCGCCAAGCCGCAGGTGCGACAGTAGCAGCGCGCTGGCGCCAACATGCCCCTCCATGCCGAAGACGGTCTCATCGTCGAGATCCACCGCAGGCGTGGTCTCGTGGGAGCGAGCCATGTATCCAGAGACACCCGCGTAGGCCGAGAAGATCGACACGTCCTTGCTCGCGAGGACGTCCAGCGCGTACGTCGACACGCCGAAGTCCTCGACCTTGCGCAGCTGCGCGGCCCTCAACCGAACCGCGGCGTTCAGACCGCGCCTGGTGTCCGAGAGCACGTTGGACTGTAGGTGTCCTCCGAGGAACGCGTAGTTAGCGCCGGGCGCTGGGATATAGTAGAAGCCGACGTCCATCCGGTCGGTGACGCCCACCCTCACCCGCGGCAAGGGAATGCCCAGCGAGTGCATCGAATCCGCGTGGCCGTCGCGCACTTCGCCGGGCTCCTCGGAGGTCTCCCCGTAGAGCCAGTGGGTGGAGTGCGGGTGCACGAACGTGTCGTTCCACGCGGATTCCGTGTCGTCGATGGGGTAGATCGCCGGCGTGATGGCAATCTCGAAGTTCCCTCGGCCGAAGGGCTGTGCGGATGTCAGCGGATCGAGCGCGGCAATGATGCCCGCCTCTTGCGTGAACTGTCGCCACGCCGCCTGTGACAGAGAGGGGTCTAGCTGCATGGAGCACTCCTCCCAACGGTCGCTGACGTGCAGCTCCACCTCGTGGCCAGCGCCGCTCCGGCAGAGCAGGAACAGAGCGCATGCGATAGGTACGGTCGCGAACAGCGTGCGTCTCATGGATGGCACTCCTGAGTGGTGGTCGATCCCCAAGCGTCGGCAACTACCGTGTCAGTGTCACTCCCCCGCCCATGGTTCACTCTTTCCCGGTCCCGAGCACGTCCCGGCCAATTGGCGTGGTGCATGGCTCCCGCGCCACACACGCCATCCGGCAAGTCTACCGGGCGCGAACACGCGCGAAGGGCCCGTCCGCGCGGCCACACGGTGGGCGTCACCCACGACTCCGGCGCCGCCCGAGCTAGTCCTTCGCTACCTGCCTGGCCGCGAAGGCTCGGTAGGTGTCCATGTATGTGTCCAATCGGCCGGCGTCCACGATGTCGGCCACGCGACTCTTGGCGAGATCGCCGTACTCAGGGTGGGTGAGGATGTAGGTCTTCCCCGCCCGAATGCCCACGATCGCCGCGTCCGCGACGTCGTCCGGCGACATACCGTTGCGAATGGACGCCTCGAAATGGGCGCGCATGCCGCCGAAGTCCACATCCTCAGCGCCGCGCTCGCGCAGCGCCTTCACGCTCGGCGGAGCTACCGTATCGGACGCTGCGAGAGACGTGTCCACAAATCCTGGACATAGAATGGACACCTCTATGGGGGCGTCTATCTCGGCGAGTTGTGCCGCCAGCGACTCGCTGATGGACAGCGCGGCGTGCTTCGACATGGTGTAGACGTGCGTCGCGCCGCGCGTCAGGAGGCCGGCGATCGACACGGTATTGAGGACGTGCGCCTCCTCGCCCTGCTGGAGCAGGATGGGTACGAAGGACCGGCATCCGTGTAGAATACCTCCGAGGTTCGCCCCCATGACCCAGTCGTACTCCTCCAGGGACGTATCCCACACGTACATGCCTCCGCCCCTCGGGACGCCCACCCCCGCGTTGTTGCACACGAGGTGTACGCTGCCGAAAGCGTCGACCGACCGCTCTGCCAGGGCATCGACGCTGCTCTGGTCCGAAACGTCTACCTCAACGGCGACCGCCTCGACGCCCATCTTGCGCAGCTCATCCGCCACGCGGGCAAGAGAGACCGGTGATATGTCCGCTACCACGAGCCGGCACCCCTCACGCGCGAGCCGGCGGGCGAGGGATCTCCCGATCCCGCTGCCCGCCCCAGTCACCACGGCTACCTTACCTGCGAAGTCGTGCATGGGAAGTCGTCCTCAATGGCTGGGGAGTCGGTCGCTGAGCGGAACGTACCGCATACCTGCGGACGAGTCACGCCCCACCCCGCGACTCCGGCGCGCGGACGCCCGGACAGCTCCGGGGATGTTGCGATTTCCGATAATACCGGCGTCAGGCGGGACTTGGCCTAAATATCTGCCGCCGACCCAACATCTTGTACCGTACCCCGGGAATCGCGCGGGGAGGACGCGCCGGATATGACATAATTTGCATTATCGGAAGACGCGCGTGCGCAGCGCGCGACGCGGCCCTCAGGAGCTGATGAAAGAAACCGCGAAAAGGTTATCAGAAACTACATCCGTGCCGTGCCGCGAAGGCACGTCCCAGCCCGGACAGGCGAGGATACGAATCGTGTCTCTAGGCGCGCATGCTAGTCGCCGACAACGCTCTCATAAGGTCTTCCAGGACCGAAAGCACGCGTATGGGCCGTGGTGCCAAGGAGTGAGGCGCGACTGGTGTGTGCACCCGACGACCTCCTTCAGAACAGGAAGCGGTACGTGGGTACCTCGAGCACGGCGCCGCGCAGCATCCAGAGTGACCCGATCACGAAGTCGCCCAATACAACGCCGAGGAAGAAAGGCTGCGCGCGACGGAGGAGGGGCAGGCCGCCATACTTGAGCACTCCAAGCTTCACTGCCCAACTGACGAAGATCGAACACCAGAACAGGTTGATCGACCAGCCGCTTGTGACTGCATAGCCCGCCGGGTGGAGAGGGAACCACACGAAGCGCGCGCGGGCCGCCGCAAGGAGCAGCGTGACCGCTCCGCCAAACGCGATCGCTCCAGCCGCGCCGATACCGGGCTCCGTCTGCGCGCCGATCCACCCTGCGAGGCGCCCGAAGGACTCCGGGACCTTGCCAACGTTGGGAATCCCGTGCTGGAACGAGTAGTGCGCCATACCCCAGAAGGACACCAACGGCGCCAGAGCGGAGGCGAGGAGCACTGCCCAGACAAGTGAATGAGGGCGCGACCGCGCCTGCTCGCCAAGCTTGAACCCCTCGAGTTGGTGCGGCATCGGGTGCCCGCGGTACGCGCGGTTGTACCCCTGATGGAACGAAAGCGCGGTGAGATCGCCCGTCGAGAGCGCTCGACTCCCGAATACCTCCACCAGCATCAGGTGTGGACCGGCGCGATGCAGGTCGTGCACCGGCGACCCCAACTCAGCCCGCATGCGCGTAATCCCGATAGACAGCACGAAGTAGCCAACCGTGAAAGCGATGGCCACCCACGGAGTCATCTGGAGTGCGACGCTGAACCACACGAGCGCGATCAGACCAGCGACGGCGCCGGCGAGCGCCACACGCGGAGAGCGCGACTCGGCGCCGGGGCTCCCGCGGAGTATAGCGCGGAGATGCCTGCGAGTGGTCCACAGCGCGAGCAGGCAGAGACCCGCGTACGCCCCTGCCGCTTGCGGCTCGATGTATGGGAAGTCTGGCAGGCGCTGCAAACCCATCGCGCGGCCGGCCACCATCTCCAGCTTCCAGAACAGATAGAAGAACCACGCCGAGAACGACATGTCGAGAGGCATGAAGAACGCCAGGCCGACCGCGTACGGCCACAGCGAGAGGGGTGTCCAGCCAATGGCGTTCCAGGGCGGGTCTGGGGCCATTGGGCTCAAGTCGTATAGCTTCCCGCCGACCCCGGGCACTGCGGGGAACAGGAAGTTGAGGCCGTTCAGCAGGTTCGCGGCTCCCGCCAGGGCGAACCCAAGCCACATCGCACGGTTCCTGAAGAGCGCTGCGGACCGCGTGGTCATGTGCAGGGGCAGCTGGATGACGGGGTAGGAGAGCTTCTCGGCCTCGGTCCACTGCTCGCGAACGAGGAGTGTAAGGCACAACATGACGCCGGACAGAACCAGGATGAACGCCGACCACACAACCGCCGACGGGGTAAGCGCCCGCAGGTGCGACCACGTATAGAGGGTTGACCCTCCCTCCGCGAGGCCCTTCAGGGCAGCCGCGTCCACCACGACCAGCCACTCCGGCACGTACCGGAAGAAGAGCGCCTCCCAGTCGTTCTCCGGCGTCGCCAGCGGATGCAGGCCGTTGGTGAACGTCGCGAGCACCTGCATCAGATCCAGCCCGCCGATGCCACTGGCAACCGACAGCATCGTGTACAGCGCCACCAGCTCGCCCGAGCTCAGGAACGCGCGCCGGTACCCCGGGAGCGCCTTGCCGAGAGCGCTCGACCCGATGCACACGAGGAGTAGGAAGACGACGTGATGGAAAAGCGAGACGGTCGTTGGATACCCGGACGCCCACGTCGCGGACGCCATCAGCCAGAAGTTGTTCGCCACGACGAGCAGCGCCCCGAGCAGGTATGCTCGCGCGCGAACCCGTGAGAAGCGGAGAGCATCCTTCTGCATGTGCGTCTGACGGACTCCGCGCGTGGCAGGGCCTAGTGTCGGCGCCGCCTATGTCTACCAGACGCCGGACTGCCGGGCAACGGGCCACACGCGCGTGCTGACACGCGCCGCGACCCGCACTACAATCGTGGGCAGGGCAGGCGCCGTCGACAAGGAGGCTACGTTGGCCACACGAGTGAAGATCTGCGGCATCACAAACGACGTCGACGCGGCTCTCGCCGCGTCGCTTGGGGCGGACCTTTTGGGTTTCATCTTTGCCGATAGCCCATGCCGCGTTTCGCCTCAGACCGCCGCGAGCATCGTGGCTAAGCTACCGGCGTTCCAGCAGACGGTCGGCGTGTTTCTAGACGTCTCGCCCAGCGACATCGTGGAGACATGCGCCGCCGCTCGCCTCGACTACGCCCAGTTGCATGGCAGCGAGTCGCCGGATGTCTGCTCGGCGGTGGTCGCGGCCGGGATCCCGGTCATTAAGGTGATAACGGTGACTGCCGCGCCCGACGTGGCCGCCGCGACGGAATACACGGACGCGAGCGCCTTCCTCCTCGACCGCCCAAAGGGCGGAGCAATGTTCGACTGGGACATCGCTCGTCACGCCGCCTCGTCGCTCCCTCAGCCGGTGATGCTCGCTGGGGGACTCACGCCGGACAACGTCGCCGCCGCCATGGACGTCTCTCGACCCTACGCCGTGGACGTCAACTCCGGCGTCGCGTCCGCGCCTGGCGTCAAGGATCCGTACAAGCTGGCGGCGTTCATAGCAGCGGCGCGGCGCTGACGCCTATCTTGTCGCGACATCGTCGGTGGCGTCCAACTCTCGGCTTCCGGGGTGGAACGTCTGCCACGAGGAACGGTACGACATCAGCCCCGGCATGTGCGTCAGCGAAGACCCGGCGAGCGGCCCGCTTGTCGCCTTGCCCGTCGTGCTATTCCACGTGGATTCGGTCTCGGCGTCCTTCACGACGCCCATGCCCGTCGGCAGGAAGGTGTGGTTGGTTCCATCCACCGAGCGCGAGAAGATCGCCGCTGCTGATGTGTCGGGGTTGAACGTCACGAGGACGGGCGCATCGGCGACGTCGAGGTTCAGGGCAGGCGACTCGAGCAGAGACCGCACCGTAACCGAGAACGCGCGACCGCCGAGCATCCAGGCATACACGAACCTGTCAGGGTTCGTGTAGAAGCTCAGGCCGTAGTCGCGCGAGGTGCGGGACATGTTGAGCACGGTAGTGTCGGGATGCGCGGCCAGCCAACCCTCCCACGTCATCATCTCGCCGGGCACGATCTCCAGCTCCGTGCCGAGTAGCGCGCCCTCCATGGCGCGCCCGAGAAGGTGGCTCCACAGCGACCCGGTCTCGACGTCTCTCATGACAAGACTGCGACTCCACAGCTGGCCCGACACCGTCAGAGTGATCTCGCGATCCCCGACATCTCTGGCGTACACGACGCCATTGTGGCAGAGGTGTCACCACGTGGCGGCGATGGCGCGGCCTCCGAGGTGGTCGTTTATGATCTCCCGCTGCGGCCCGGTCAGCATGTTGATGGGGTAGGCCCGCGCTTCGCCGTCGACCACGACGCCGAGTACGAGCTCCTTCCCAGTCACTTCGTCTTCGACATCCACGCCTGGGATGAAGGGCGCATCGACTATCGCCGGGAAGGGCGGCACAACGCGTATTGGCTCGAACGGCGGCGTGGCGGAGTGGGTGTCCGCAGCCAGTGCACTGCCTGCCGGCAGCGAAGCGCAAGCGACGATGAGCGTGAGGGCCGCGTAGGTCCGACGCAACGGCGGAAGAGACAGGAATTGGGACGGGGAATAGGCGCTCACGGCAGGCTCCCGCGCGGTGTGGTTCAGCGGCCCTGCAGTATACGGTGGTCTAGCGCGCTGCGGCCAAATTGGCTCCGTCTTCGGACCCGCCCCCGTCGGGCGCCGGGGCGTACACGAGGGTCCAGCTGCGCGCATCGTCCAGCGACCGGTAGATGTGCCCCTGGTACGTCCCTGCGAGGAGTGCGCGCCCGGTCGACGCCAAGGAGCGCACGTTGTGGTCGGTCAGGCCGTCGCTGCGCTTCTCCCACTCGCCCGTCGCCGGATTCTGCCTATAGACGCCGAGTTTGCGCGCCGAGTAGAGCGCGCCGCGATGCGGCGTCAGATCGTACGCTTCGTGGGCGTCGTATTCGATGTCCTCGTCGACCCGCGCCCACTGCCAGTCCTCCTCGGAGAACTGCCAGACACCGTGGTACGCGCCCGCGTAGAGCGTGTCGGCGACTGTCAGCAGGCGGTACAGCGCCCGCCCGCGCATGCCATGTGTCACCTCAAACCATGCCGTGCCGTCGACGGCCGGTATGGATCGTGGGCGCTCGTCGAGCCTCGAGGCGAAGTGGACCCCGTCCATCCCGTCGGGCAGGAAGCGCGCCTTCAGCGTCCAATCGCCGCCGAACCGGCACGTCTTGACGAGCAGCTCGTTCCGCCCTGCGCGAAGCGCGATGCCATAGGTCCGAGAGGCCGTTGGCGCCGCGTCCATCACGGGCTCTCCGTTGACAGTAACCATCGTGGGGCAGCCGGCGACCAGGTGCAGCGCGACGCGGCGCGCGTCGGGCGAGAAGAGGTAGCAGGTCAGGTATCCGGCAGCCCCCGCGTCGTCCGCCAGGGGAGCGAGATGCGCGCGCAGGTCGACGACGCCCTCGGCGTCCGCCTCGACGTGGCGCCAGGCCAGCGACCTCGCGGCGCCATTCCCCACCTCGGACTCGGGCGCCCCGTACGCGTCGAGGAGCCAATCGTAGGCCAGCGCTTCCAACGCGGCGCTGGTTGACAGTCTGTCCTGATCGGCCAGCACGGCCGCGGCGCTCTCCGCGACAACTCCTCGCCACGCAGGTACGGGATACGACGCTCGCCGTCGTGTCGCGATGCCTTCGAGGCCGCCATGTCGCGTCTCTGCGTAGACCCGGTCGCCTAACCACGCGATCTGTGAGACTGGGGCGGTCGAGACGTCCAGGTGTGCCGACGCCCCCGCGCGACCCGGCGCCCCGCGGGCAGGCACCCCGAGGTAGGCGTCGAGCCGCAGCATGCCATCGGCGTCCGGCTTGACGGCCGTCCACGCGCCAGCGGGGTTCTGGGCGACTAGGCCAGGAGGGCGAAAACTGTATCCGTGCGGCACACCATCCTCAATCCACAGCGTCTCGACCCGAGCGTAGTCGGTGTCCGCGGCGGCCCACGTCGCGCCGTGGTCGCGTGTCAGCAACAATCCGCCAGTGTGGTTGGCGTACGCGCGCCCGTCGTCCGCAGCGACCATGCGGGTGACGGTGTGGTACGCTGGGGGCGGCTGGCCCGTCGGCGAGTGGTCCCTGTGGAACGCTGGTCCCAGGTCTGTCGTGGCGGCAGCGACGATCGCGTCGTCGGAGTTGATGACGTCCTCGCCACCGGCGTCGTCGATCGTGGCGGCTCGGAGCACGCCAACGGCCACACGACCGTCGTAGCCACGGTTCAGCAAGTGGAAGGCCCGCACTACCTCCCTGGCCATCCAGAACAGGTGCGCCGCGTCCCCATGGTAGTGCTCCGGGGCGAACGTGACGTCCAGATGCCTGCCTCCATGCAGGTCCTCGTACCAGTCGTTCCAGGCGAGCCCAGTGACAGAGGCGTGTGCAGTTACCCAGGCGGCGAAGGCGGCATCCGACGTCTGGGCGCCCCTGTCTTGTCCCAGTCGGTCGACCCTGGCGCGCAACCGTTCCAGATGCGCCACCGCGCGAGGCCGGTTGGCGGCGGCGACACTCTCGGCGCCGCTGACACGCCGCTCAACCCGCCTCAGATCGCCGGTCGCCCCGCCCCTACGCGCCGCCATGTCGACGATGTCGCGCGCTGCCAGCAAGTCGCCCAACGCGAGCGCTCTCTCCGCCTCCTCCAGTAGTCCCGTCACGGGAGCCTCGGCCCACTTGGTGAAGTGCTGCGCCCCGACCCAGGATTCGGCCGCACGGGGAACGACGGCGTCGCCAGCGACGGCGATGCGCGTCTTCCCAAAGTAGACGGCATGACCAACCGCCGTTCCAGACTTGTAGCCACCGGTGTAGACCGGTTCGCCCTTGTCGATCCCACCCGGCACCGCCCCGATGTACACGCCCGTCACAGGCCGGCCAGCCGTCCACGGCCGCTGCACTCGCGTCGCCACTGGCTCCCCGTCCAACCAGGCGTCGAATCTCCCCCGCTCGGTGTCGTGGGCGATGCGGACCTCGTACCACCGTCGCTCCACGGAGGCGACCTGCCGGACATCCGCCTCGTCTCGACGCGGCGCTACCCCTGGGACGGTCTCCACGACCTGGGGGTAGACCCACTGATTGCGCTTGTTCCGCTCGAGGTAGACGCCGTAACTGTCCGCTGGGTCCACCTCGCCGTCGATCACGAAGCCGATGCGAAGGGCAGCGGACCTGGCGCCTCTGTGAGGGGCCACCTCAACTGTAGGTCGGACGGACATCGTCAGCGTGACAACGCCGTGTGTCGGCTCGATGCCGCGGCGGACGGCGCCGTCGCTCAGGGTCATCATGAAGACACCGGGGCCGTTGGTGTGGTGCGTCTGGATCACCGGTTGCGCGCCATCGCGCACCGGATCGTTCGCTACCCACCCGGACGCCCCCGCCTGCCCTGCCAACACGACGCGCTCCCCGGCGGGGCGCCGCGTCGGACGCTCCCGTGTCGGCCGGATGCTCGGCATCAGGACAGCCTCGAACGAACCGTCGGGCTCTGGGTAGCCCACCACACTGGCCTGCCAGACGAGGCCGCCTATGCCCGCGACGAGGGCGACCCCAACCGCCGCCGCGACCGCGATCCCCGCGCCAGCGGGCCCGGCGACCTTCGCGGACGACCTGCGCGGGTGGGGCGCGTTGGCAATGCGTTGCATCGCGCGCGCCACGAAATCCGCGGCTGGCGCTCCGACGATGATTTGCGTGGTCATCGCGTCCCTGAGGAGATCCGCCTTGCCGGTGCGTCGCAGATACGTGCGAAGGGCGGCAATGGCGCGCTTGGCACGCTTCTCGGCGCCGTCAACTCCCGTCCCCATGGCTGCCGCGATGTCGCGGTAGCTCGGCTCATCCCGGCTGTACCGCATCAGAAGCGCCTGGCGCAGGTCGGGGGTCAGGCAGCTGATCGCCTCCCGCATGAGCGTCGCAACGTCGTCGCGATTGGCGCGCTCCTCCTGTGGCACGGCTCTACCAGTGGAAGCGGACGCGTCGACATCCGCCTCTCGGTCGATGCCCAGCTTGTCGCGCGTGCGGCCCGAGTGACGGTGCGCGGCGTTTTGCGTGACGCGCGCGATGTACGCGCGGAAGTTGTCCGGTGGGCGTAAGCCTTTCACGAGACCCCGATAGGCGTTCACGAACGCATCCTGGGCTACGTCCTCGGCGTCCTCGTGGTTGTCGCTGCGGGCGGGCAACGTCGCTCGCGCGATCGTGAAGACCCACCGGTGGTGACGAACCACCAGCTGGCCGTAGGCGTCGCGATCGCCGTCGCGGGCCATTCTCACGAGCACGCCGTCCGGAAGGCCGTCGTATCTCTCGCCCGCCTGTACGTGCATGCGCCTCTCTCCGACCGATCTAACCACGCCCCAACCCGCGCCGGATGCACGATCCGACGCGCGGTGCGTCCCCACACCAGAGGCGGCCCGCCGCCCCGATATCGGATGCCTGAGCCGCTACGCCAGCACGGCGCTCCGCCGCCCACGGGCGCAACTAAGGTATCGCACCATACATATGAGCCTACGTCGGCGCCGGCCAGGGGTCAACCGTCGACGGCGGGGAGATCGAGATAGAAGGTCGTCCCTTGCCCTACGACGGAGTGGAAATCGAGGGCGCCATTGAGCTTCTCTGTCATCGCGCGGGAGATCGCGAGACCCAATCCTGACCCGTCCCTCTCGCGCGTCGAGGCGCCGTCAAGCTGCTGGAACCGCTCGAAGATCGTGTCCCGCGCGGCCTCGGGGATTCCAGGCCCTTCGTCGACGACCGTCGTCCGTATCGCGGCGCCACGCGCCCGCACGTCGACCCGGACGGGCCGATCCGCCGGTGAGAACTTGACTGCGTTCGAGAGAAGGTTGACGACAACCTGACCCGCGCGGACGGGGTCGGTCGTGGCCAGGGCGGGACCTGCTGAGTCCTCCAGGAGCACCGTCACGCCGTACGTCCGAGCGTAGGGCGTGTTCGCCTCGACTGCCTGTTCCACGACGGCGCGCACGTCGACGGTCTCGCGCGCGAACTGCATCCCGCCGGACTCGAGGCTCTGGAGCGCAAGGATGTCCTCAACCAGCCGCAGCATCCGGTTGGTGTTGCGTCCCGCGATGTCTACCATCGCCATTGCCTGCTCTGGGATGTCGCCCGTATGCCCCATGTTGATAAGGTCCAGAGCCGCTTTGACCGCGCTCACCGGCGTCCGCAATTCGTGACTGACCGTGGCGACGAACTCCTCCTTGATCCGCTCTACCTCGTGACGCTCGGAGACGTCACGCACGATGCAGAGGGCCATGGGGCGATCGCCTCCGTCGAGCCGCGCGATGCATATCTCCATGGGGAACTCGACGCCGTCGGCGCGAGCGCCTGTTACCTCACGGCGCGGCGGCGTCTCTTCGGCCGCGACGCCACCGATTACCTCGGCCAGCCACCGCGCGATGTCGTCGGCCTCCACGGCGGCGACCGCGTCAGTCAGCGGCATGCCTCTGAGCCCATCCGCCGTCGCGTGGAACACCGTGCCAGCGGCGGGGTTGGCGGAGACGACATCCCCCTGGGCATCCACCGTGATGATCCCGTCGACGGCGGCATCGTGGACCGCCTCAAGATGCGCGGATCGATCTCGGAGCGCGATGTCCGCCTGCACCAGTTGGCTTGTGCGTTCCTCGACCAGTTGCTCCATGCGGCCGGCGCGCCCTGTCATGACCGCCAGCAGAACGCCCACCAGACCTGTAAACAGGAAGCCCGCGGCGAGCACGCCCCACGCCTGCCTCCGTGACCGCCCGGCCCAGAACCGCGCGGTTGGGGTGAACGTCATTCGCCACCGTCGCCCACCAACATCCAGAGTCTGAGCGTGGGACATGGCGCCGGTGTCCGCCGCTGCCGGCGCGTGGAGCGTGGCGGGTGGGCCGGGCTTGGTGACGTCGTCGATCGCGAGCGCGAAGTGAGCCGACCGAATACTGCGAAGGCTGAACGACACGATGTCGCCAATGCGGAAGACGCCGATGGCGTAACCCAGTAGTCTGCCTTCCTGCGCATCTCTCTGAGCCGCGCCGAACGCCGGCGCGGCCACGAGGAACCCGCGCTGTGAGCCTGTCTCCTGCACCAGTGTCACCGGTTCGGTCACTACTGACTGCCTAGTCCCCGCCGCCCTCTCCAACGCGGAACGACGCGAGGCGTTGGAGAGCAAGTCGAACCCCACAGCGGGTCGGTTCCCGTCGAGCGGCTCCACGTAGTACACGGGCGCGTAGTCGTCCCGGCGACCCGCCGGGCGCCTGACACCGTCCTGCACCTCGGTGAACGTGAACCCGCTTAGCCCATCCTCCCGCGCTCGGCCTTCGTACGCAGCCCGTTCCGCGAGCGGCACGATGGGCGCCCACTCCACCGCCTTCACGCCTGGTTGCCATAGTCTCTTCGCGAAGCGGGCAAACGCGTCTCGGTCCGTGCCAGGCGACACCTCCATCATGGCCGCGGCGGCCTCGGCGATGCGTACGTAGGTCACGACGTTCTGTGAGACGCGATCCGCGGCTTCGTGCGCCTGCGCGTTGAAGGCGAGGCGGGCCCGTTCCGCCTCCCACGAGTTGGCGCGTACGAAGAGGGCCACGGTCGCCGCGAAGAGCAGTACCAGTGGGAGCGTGATGGCGAGGCGTCCTCGCCGATCTGGCCGCCCGCCGTGGGCCAGCCAGGCGAGTGTCAGAGGCGTGAAGACGAGCGTGCCAATGCTGTCGCCGACCCACCACGTCCACCATGTCAGGCCGTACTGCTGTAGGTTTAGCGCGCCACTCAGGTACAGCCCCGTCACGCCCACGGTGGGTGACGCACAGCAGGAGAGAGGGCCAGCGATGACGATGAACCGGAGGGCTGCCCGCTCGTCCTGTAGAGCTCTGGGGAACCCGACGAAGCCATCCACGAGGCGCGCCGCCGCCAACGCCTGCAGCGTCGCGCCAGCCGCCGCGTTCGCCGCGAGCAGCACGCCCTCGGGGCCGAGCGGCCCACCGCCCGCAGCCAGCGCGAGATGGATGTTCGTGGGGAACGCGCCGACGAAGACGCCGATCCACATGCGATAGCCACGCGCGAGCAGGAACGCCAGGGCGATCCCCGCGCCCGGCCATACCGGAGCCCCGAGCGAGCCCTGCACGGTCAGCTTCTGCGACAGACTCCCGGCCACGTAGTAGAGAACCGCGAGCGTAGCCATATGTAGAATGTCAGACCGAAGCCGCCGGTTCATCGCACACCCCGTTGCGAACGCAGGGAACACCTTGGCCGATGTGTCAGGGGATCCCCATCACGGGTCCAGACGCATCGGCGCCAACAGATGACAGGATGTGTGGAGTGGAAGCGAGCCGTACGGCTCGTCCATGCGTATGGTATCCGACAGCACGTCCGCGTGCAGCGCTGGCGCCTCATTCGCGACCGTGGGCGTACTCCTCCATGCCCTCACGCATGTATTCCCACACCCCGCGCCGCCAACTGTCGACGCGGCGGCTCTCGACCCCGCGCCCTTCGACGGCCTCGCCGGCAGCCTTGATATGCGCGCCAAGCTCTGCCATGCGCTCCGCCGTGCCAAGCCGCCCCCAGGACGCCTCCCGCGACGTGCCGATCACGGCTTCCTCCGCGTTGATGTCGCGGATGCGCTCGTAGAATCTCCGCATGTCCTCGCCCGCCGGGCCGAAGTACTCAGCGAAGAACTCGGCGACGACCCTCTCGCCGTCGGTGTCGGCGTCGAAGGCCGTGCGCATGTACAGGTAGTAGTCGAGTTGCTGGCCAATGCCGCACAGGAAGACGCCGCGCACCCCATCGCGGGCGTAAGCCTTCACCTCGCGTGAGATCACCTCGGGCATGAACGCCGGGAACGCGTGCCAGCCCTGGATGATCGCGGGCTCGAGGGGGTGGTGGAAGTAGTTCCAGAGGTAAATGGGCCGCGCTCCAGCGTCGAGCCACAGCCCGTACAGTTCCGCGTCGTTGGCGAACACGTCGGGAACGTAGCCGTAGCATATCTGGAGGCACGGGGCCACGCTGATGTTGGGTTCCAGGTCCAGCCCCAACGGCGGGTACGCGTAGGAGGCGTACGCGAGCGCGGAAATGTACCTGTCCGGGTGTGTCTTGCCGACCTCCTTGGCGACGGCGTTGACGAATTGGAAGATGTACAGGCTGCTCGCGGCGTTGCTGAACATCCCATCGCCGCGGTTGTCCTCGCGGCTGGCCGCCAACACCTTCGCGCAGTTCTCGCACTCACACCACGACGCGTTGTCGTCCGGCACGACTCCGAAATGATCGCCCATCGCTTTCAGACCGTCTGGTAGGGCGTCGCCGTCGAAGAAGTCACGCGCGGCCTGGGCCATGTCCTGCACCAGCTTGGGATGCGTCAAGCACAACTGACTGCCCTCGCCGCGCCCAACGGCCTGGTAGTCCGGATCATCGAACACCTCGGCGACAGTCTTGGTCCATATCGTGTGATTACCCGCCCAGCGCTCGCCACCCACGCGCATACGTCGCCAGTAGAGCTCGAGCTGATCTCCGCTCGGGCGCCCCCACTGCTCGGCGACGATGGGCCAACTCCCGCCGGTTGCGTGCCGGTGCATGAGCGAGGCGGAGCGTCGTACATCCCTGCCCTCCACGACGAGCGTGTCGCGCCGAGGGGTCACGACGTTCAGGTCGGAGGGGCCATACCACCGCACGCCGCAGAACTGTTCGAGGAAGGCGTACGTCGCGTAGCACGTGCCCTGATCGTCGAACAGACCGGGCAATGTCATCTTCGCGAGGCCGGTGGCCGACGCCCCCGTGGCCTCGCCGTAGTCGATGACGCGCCGCGTCGAGGCTACGTGCGCGCCGTAGGTGTCGTACCCCAACTCCCCGTCGGCCGCGTCGCTTTCGTACCAGTCTCTGCCGATGAGGACGAGCGTGTCCGGCAGGAAGCGTATGATGTACTCCTGCGGCTCGGCATCGCTGCTGGCGAGGCCGAGCGCGCGCGTGGCGGCGCTCTCGCCGACGAGGACACGCGTCCCAACGACATCTTCTTCGTCGGACACGATCGGTAGGGACGCGCCGGTGATCCGGCGCACGTGCCACTGTAACTCCGTCGCCGCGAGCGCCACCGATGGGGTCGGCCGGGAGGCGGTGACGATCGTCGCCGCTGGCCGCCCGTCCTGCGTCAACGCCAGTGGCGCGGCTGCTGGGCCGGCGGCGTGTAGGTATAGGCACAGAGATAGCAAGCTCATTGGGTCTTCTCCGGGATGGGAGCGTGGCCCGCCGAGTCTACGCGATCAGTAGGAACGCGTCCACGATGGGCGGCGCCCCGCAGGACGCCCTGTGCCCGCCGTCGACCGCGTCTGGAACGCGGTCACTTTCGGCCGTACTTCCGGCTGTAGTCCGCGATACGGGTGAATATCTCGAAACCCGCTGTCATGTCGGACCCGTCGTTCGCCGCCAGGTCGCTGATGATGCCGCGTATCTGCTTCCCGGGCGTTCTCTCACCGTAATCCACCGTCGGATCAAGGACAGCGGCGGTCACGCCGTGTTCGAGCGCGACATCGAGGTACGCGCGGTTCACCGCGCGGCGGTTGGGCATCATGTGCGAGCAGTTCGACAACCCGATGAGGGTGCGGCACCCCTTGAGCTCGGGATCGATCGCAATGGCGCGTATCCCGTGCATCGTCTGGTGCGCGCGCTTCGCCTCTAGGTCCGCAGCGATGGGCACAACGGCTGTATCGAAGAAGATGTCCTCGGCCTCGAACCCAACGTGCCCCAGCATGTCGAACATGTCGCGTGCCAGCCCATGCGCCTGATCCGGCGACTCGATGGCAAGCGCGACGCCGCTGTCGTCGACGGTCTCGTGTAGCATCGCGACGACCTTGAACGGGTAGCGTTCGCGGAGCTCGAGCACCGGCTTCGGGTCGAGCATGTTGATGGAATTCAGCATCGGCAGAGCTTGCGGGTCGCGCGCCGTGCGGAAGTACTGGTCGATGCCAGCCGCCTTGGTGGCGGAATCGGAACTGTCGACGCACACCGGCACGCCACGGCCGACGGTGTTCGCCAGGTCGACGTAGAAGCGCATCATGTCCTCGCGCGTCTCGGGCGGAAAGTCGTCCACGTTGATCGCGAGATAGTCGGCTCCCGCGTTCACCTGTGATGTGACGACTTCGTGCATGAACGCCAGGGCGCCCGTCATCTGCTCGCCGGGGTCGGAGCCCAGGTCCGTCATCGCCCAGTTCACACGGGGGATCTGGGCGTGGATGCTCTCGCCGACGACCGTGATGGGAAGGCTCTTCTCTCGGCGCACCTCGCCTGCGATGCGCGCGTTGTGGTCGACGCCCGACAGATAGTTGATGACGGCGGATGAGCCACGGAGGTCGGGAGCCTTGCTGCTCTGCACTTGCTCGGCCAGTTCGCCCAGCTTGCCCCGAGCGAACGCGGCGTAGAAGACCAACTCGCCCGCGCAGGTCACGTCCGCATTCCCACACTGGCCCGTGACGGAGTCGCTGTCTCCGCACGGCAGGTTCGGCAGCCCCTTGGCGCACGCCGCCTCGTTGCACAGGGCGTAGAAGTTCTCCGGCAGGCGGCAGTCGCCACAGTCCTTGCACTCGACGAGGAGCGCCTTGGCCGCTCGCTCGGCGCCGTAGAGCGCGCGCGTCCGAACCCCTTCGCGCTCTGGATCCTTCGCCGCCGCCTTCTGTATGGCGGCCCCGAGCTTGGAGTCCACGTCGACCACGTGGTCGTGGAAGAACTCGAGCCGTTTCTGCCGCGCCGTGGGCTTGGGCGGGTCGTCGGGCAGGATGAACTCGCCGTCCTCGCCGATGAAGTACTCCGCGCCTGGCGGGGCGAAGTGGCACCATTCATGGGCGGCGTCGGGATCCATGCCGGCGTCCGTGATCTCACGCGCCCGGTCAATCACCTCGACCACGTCGCTGTAGGTCAGCCCCCAACCGCCGAGGTGGACACCTCGGTAGCCCTGCTCTTGGAAGAGCGCCGTCTGGTAAGCCATCCTGGTGAGCGCCGCCTCGCGCCCCCTGGCCGAGGTGCGCCACTCGCGCGTCACCGTCTCGAGTAGCGCGTCGGAGGCGTAGCATCCGGGGAGGTCGCCAGCGTGCATCTTCGTCGCCGCCGTCTTCGTTAGCAGGTAGACATTGCCGAACAGCGCCGCCTGCACGTCGTGCGCCTGCGCGTAACGCGTCAGGTCCGCGCTCATCGTGACGTCGTAGCCCACCTGCGTGATGAGGAACGAAGCCCCGGACGTGACCTTCTTCAGCATCTTTGCGTACTGCTGCCACGCGGACGCGAGGGTGTACTTGTAGGGACTCATTCCCGCGCCAGCCGTGAACTGGAATACCTCGTCGAGCTCCTCCGGGACCCCCTGCCGGATGAACCTGCCGTTGACGTCCATGGCCAGTTGCAGCAGCCCGAGCGAATCGACGTCGAAGACCGGCTTGGACCCGATGGGATAATCGCCCGTCAGCGCGAGCAGGTTCGCGACGCCCACGCTGCGCAAGTTGCGCAGGTGCGTCTCGAGACCGTTGCGGCTCATATCCTTGCAGGCGACGTGCGCAATCGCGTCGAGCCCATCTGGGAGCGCGCCCGCGGACTCGGTCCACACGGTGTAAGGGTCGAGTGTGGCCATGCCTCCAGGGCTGTGCGGGGATGTCACGGCGACGAGTTTCGGCGCGCCCGGCCTGTGCTCGTACCGGTCGGAGAACGCCTGGAAGAAGTCCACGTAACTCTCGGTGCCGTCGCTGGGCGACGTAAGCAACTCCACGGTCACGAGGAAGTCATCCGACTCCGCTAACTCATGCCGGAAAGGGCTCGTCTTCACTGTCTTGCGGCGCCTCCTGGTCGAAGCGCCTCGGCGCCTCGCACTGTGTGTTCGTCCCGGGCCCCGACATCGGTACGCCTCGTGAATTCGCCTCGTCGACTGGGCTGCCGCGCCGCGTGCGCGCAGCCGGTCCCGCGCGTAGGAACCACGCGCGAGGATATCTCATAGACTCCCAGAAACAGGGCGGGTTGCGTACGGCGCGGCATAGTCTGCGCCACGTGTCGGATCCTTACCCTATGAGCGGTCCAGCGTTCACAGCTATCGCGCGAGGCCGTGTAGCGGCGCGCCTCGCTTTCGATGCCCCATACATAGACGACGAAATCCGCATCGCCAAGGGGCGGCGGCGTAGCTACTGCGCGGGGGTGGCGCGCCCACCTCGTGCAGAACTGCATCCGGGATGCGGGTTGGGTGTGGGCGCCATGGAGCCCTCGCCAGCCGCAAGCCAACCTGGGAGACCAAGAACGATGCGCCGACTACCGCGACACGCGACCATCTGCCCAGGACGAATGGACCCATGCAACAGCAACTGCTGCCCAAGGAAATCGTCTCCGAGCTAGACGAAGTCATGAACGGCAAGCTCGTCGAGTTCGCCGAGAAGCGCTACATCTCCGACGTCGCCTACACCGTCAAGAGCGGCAAGGAGGCGACCGTCTTTTGCTGCCACGCGCACCCGTCGGTGGGCTGCGAGTTCGTCGCCGCCAAGATCTACCGGCCCGGCAAGTTCCGTGGCTACAAGAGCATGGACACGTATCGCGAAGGTCGCGTGACGCTGGATCAGCGGACAGCGCGGGCCATGAAGAACAAGAGCCGACGAGGGCGAGACTTCCAGGAGACCGCGTGGACAGGCGTGGAATTCCAGATGCTGACCCGGCTCTTCAGAGCGGGCGCCGATGTTCCCGAGCCAATCCTGCACACGCCCGCGTCGCCTCCGTTCGTGCCCGCGGCGGCCGTGCTCATGGAGTTCCTGGGCGACGCCGAGGGCCCGGCGCCGATGCTACGCAACGTCGAGCTGCCCGCCGAGGACGCGCGCGATCTGTTCGACCTGGTCCTCGAGAACGTCGAAATCTGGCTCGCGGACAACATCATCCACGGGGATCTGTCCGCGTACAACATCCTGTACTACGAAGATTCGCTGGTCGTCATCGACTTCCCACAGGCGGTCGACCCGCGGCAGAACCCAAACGCCTTCGAGCTACTCCGGCGCGACATCGAGAACGTGTGTAGCCACTGGGAGAAGTACGGTGTGCGTGAGAGCGCGTTCGACATCGCGCACGACCTGTGGCAGCGGTGGCAGTACGGTCATCTGTAGTCGGTCGCGCGCCTAGACGGTGTCCTGCGCGACCGCTCCTTCGTCGACGCGGGGTAGCTCGACGTGGAACGTCGTGCCCTGACCGATCTCGGACTCGAACCCGATGGTGCCGTCGAGGCGCTGCACGATTGCCTTGGAGATAGCCAGCCCGAGGCCGGCCCCGCCCTGCGCCCGCGTTGACGACCCGTCAAGCTGCATGAACTTGTCGAAGACGCGCGCGCGGGCGGCCTCCGGTATGCCGTCGCCCCGGTCGCGCACGGAGATGCGCACCCGGGCGGCGAGGGCCGTCACGGCGACCGTGACTTCCGTATCCGGGCCGGAGAACTTGGCCGCATTGGACAGCAGGTTCGTCAGCACCTGTACCAGGCGTCCGGGGTCGGCGTGGACGCAGATCGGGTCACTCTCGCTTGCGTCCGCCTCTTCTGACAGCCGGATGACGGATCCGCACTGGGTCGCGAATGCCGCGTTGGCTTCGACCGACATCCGCGCCAGCGACACAACGTCAACCAGTTGCATATGGAACGCCATCTCGCCGGCCTCGATCTTGCTCATGTCCAGGATGTCGTCGACGAGCTTCACGAGCCGATGGCCGTTCTCGTACGCGATCGTGAGGAGAGACTCGACGGTGTCGGGGATGTCGCCGGCCGCCCCGGCGGTGACAAGCTCCAGGGCGCCCTGGATGGACGTGAGGGGCGTGCGCAACTCGTGACTGACCGTGGCGATGAACTCTTCCTTGAGGCGCTCGATTTCGCGGCGTTCGGTGACGTCGCGGAAGATGCCACGGACCGTCGTCGGGTGGCCGCGCTCAACGCGCGCGCCAAGGTGGCCCTCCAGGCTTACCACACCACCGGACTTGTTGACGGCATCGCACTCTATGCGCGCGCCGGCAGGCTGATCCACAAGGCCGTCCATCGCCGCCACCACCGGATCGACGCTGCCCGGCGCCAGGATGTCGCGCAGCCCCAGGGTCGCCAGTTCTTCCGCGTCGTAGCCTAGCGTGGCGCCCCACGCGTCGTTGGCGTAGACGAAGGCGCCGTCTGGCTGGAACGCGGCGATGAGGTCGTGAGCGTTGTCGAAGATGTCTCTGTATCTGGCCTCGCTCTCACCAAGATCGTCGAAGCTGTCCTGAAGCTCGCGCCCGGTCTGCTCGGCCTGGCGTCGGAGCGAGTCGCTGTCGTCCAGCGCGACCTGTAGCTCCTCCGCGCGAAGCTCGT
Source organism: uncultured bacterium (assembly GCA_964473525.1). GTDB lineage: Bacteria > Poribacteria > WGA-4E. The sequence goes on along the minus strand of CAYYPK010000001.1, from coordinate 69,737 downwards.
CGGCGTAACGCAGATTCTCGACGCGCGTCAGCGCGCGCACGCGCACCACGTGAACCGCGACCGCGATGGCCACGGCGGCGAGCGCCGCGAGCCGCTGCTGCGGCAGCTCCGCGGCGGCCCCGACAGCCAGCGTCGCTGCCGCCCACGTCACGACAGCCCCGGACAACACCGACAGCATCCACGGCAGCGAGAGGAAGAAGAAACCAACGCCCACGAACAGCGGCAAGACGGTGAGGCCCTGGTGCGTGCCGCCCGTCAGCACGACGCGGGCGCAGATGTTGCCGAGCAGGAGGACGTTGATGGCTACCGCGACCGGGTAAGTGCAGGGAGAGGGTCGGGCGATGGACCCTACGAACCACCAGAGCAACAGGGCGATGATGACGCTCGCCGCCTCGATGGCGGCGATAGCGGCGCCCTCGGGGCGAGGCAGCGTGTACCAGTGGCTCGCCGCGAACCCCACGTACAGCGCTGCCGCCGCCAGCAGCACAGGTCGCAGGCTGTCGTGCACCGCCTCCGCCAACGCGCGTTGCACGCGTCCGCGTGGAGCTTCAACGTGTGTGTCCCGTGTATTCACGTACGCCTTCCCAGGCTGTGCACCCATTATACCGTTGTTTGCCGCGCGCGCTGCCATGGGGTCGCGGTTGGGCGCGATGGTCGGAGACGGTAAGATGGCTCCGACCGGGCTCCCTCGCCCCTTCACCTTCGCCGAGAGACCATGGTGATCGACTGGCAGGAAACCTACTGCGGCGTATGGCGCGCGCAGATTGGCGCCTCAGCGTCCCTCACGCCGTTGGGCTGGCTCGGCGCCGATGCCCGCGACGCGGCGCTCGACGCGTTGGGCGACGCGCCATTCCCATTCCAGGAGACCACGCCGTCGGTGGTCGCCGAGACGGGCGCGACCACAGCGCTGCGGTTCCCAATGGCGCCCGACGAGCGCATCTACGGCTTCGGCCTGCACTTCAAGAGACTGAATCACCGCGGCGCCGTGATGCGCCTACAGGTGGACCACTACGGTGGGCGGGACGACGGACGCTCCCACGCCTCGATGCCATACTACGTGTCTAGCGCGGGCTACGCCGTCCTCGTCAACACCGCGTTGGTCGCGACGGCAGACGTCGGCACGTCCGTAAGGAAGGACGACCCTAATCGGCCGCCGTCGCGCGACCGGAACACCGACCGCGCGTGGCAGGCGCTCCCTCCGTCGGACGCCGTCGAGATCGCCGTGCCGGGCGATGGCGCCGAGCTGTACGTATTCGCCGGTCCCACGGCGCTGGACGCGGTGCGGCGGTACAACCTGTTCTGTGGCGGCGGGACGCTCCCGCCGAAATGGGCGCTTGGGTTCTGGCACCGCGTGCCCACGCTCTACACGGACGAGCAGGTGGCCGCCGAGGTGGCTGAGTTCGAGGAGCGGGGGTACCCGCTGGACGTCGTTGGGCTAGAGCCTGGATGGCATAGTAAAGCGTATCCGTGTACGTACGAGTGGGACACGTCCCGCTTCCCCGATCCGTCGGCATTCGTGAGTGGCATGGCCCAGCGGGGCATCCAGGTGAACCTGTGGGAGAACGCATACGTGTCCCCCGACGCGCCTGTGCACGACGCGCTCGAGCCGCTATCCGGCTCGCATATGGTGTGGGGCGGCATCGTGCCAGACTACACGCTGCCGGAGGCGCGGGGCATCCTCGCGGACCAGCACCGACGCGCGCACGTCGACATCGGCGTATCCGGGTACAAACTGGACGAGTGCGACGGCCACGACCACTGGCTCTGGCCCGCGCACGCGACGTTTCCATCTGGCCACACCGGTGAGGAGATGCGCCAAACGTACGGCCTCCAGCTACAGTCGCTCACGGAGGGCGTGTTCCGGGACGTCGGTCGCCGCACCTTTGGGCTAACGCGAGCGTCGCACGTCGGCGCGGCTCCCCTGCCCTACGCTCTCTATTCCGACTACTACGATCACAGGGCGTTCGTGACCGCGTTGTGCAATTGTGGTTTCTCCGGCTTGCTGTGGTGCCCCGAGATCCGCAGCGCCAACGATGCCGAGGACTGGGTGCGACGGATGCAGACCGTCTGCTTCTCCCCAGTCGCGATGCTCAACGCCTGGGCCAGCGGCACCAAGCCGTGGAGCTACCCAGAGATCGAGGACGCCATACGCGACGTGATGCGCCTGCGCGTACGGTTCGTGCCGTATCTCTACTCCGCGTTCGCCCGGTACCACTTCGACGGCACGCCGCCGTTCCGCTCCACCGTCCTGGAGGACGGCCCAGTCAGCGACAGGTCCGACCAGTACATGATGGGTGACTCGCTGCTTGTTGCGCCGGTATTCGCGGGCGAAACGGAACGTGAGGTCGACTTCCCTGAGGGTCCGTGGTTCGACTTCTACACAGGCGCGCGTGTCGGTGACGGGGGCTCGCGCTCGGTGTCGGCGCCGCTGGAGCGCATCCCGCTTTTCGTGCGCGATGGCGGCGTTGTCCCCCTCGCGCGCGAGGACGGAGCTGGGCTGGAGGTCCGGTATTACGGGACGGCTCCGCACGGGTCGTTCCGCTACTACCTGGACGATGGGGAGACCTACGCCTACGAGCGAGGCGAGTACACGTGGGCGCGACTCGACGTCACCCGCGACGGCGAGCGGATCGACGGCGCCGTCGCAGTCGCCCCAGGCGCCGGAACGGACGACCTTCACAACCCGACATGGCGCATGATGACGCCGGAGGCATAGACGCCCTACTCGACGTGGCCGCCACGTATCCCGGCAATGCCTTCCGCCAGGGCGTCCCGGTAGAGCACGCTGTCGCGGGAGTACGCGAGACAACGGAAGCCCTGCTCGATCAGCGTCCTGCCCTGCTCGACGCTGCCGGCCATGAAGCCCGGCGCCTTGCCGTGGCGCGCGCACGCGCTCAGCACGGTGTCGACGGCCGCCGCGTACCGGTCGTGGCCGAACTGGCCGGGGATGCCCATGGATGTTGTCAGATCAAAGTGGCCGATCCACAGCACATCCACGCCATCGACAGCGGCGATGCCGTCTACGGCCTCCAGTCCATCTACGGACTCGATCTGGGCGATGACGAGTCCCTCGTCGTTGGCGGTGCGGATCTTCTCACCGATGTCGCCGCCGGTGTAGTCGTCGTGCGCCACGGTGAACGCCGTCCCGCGCTTGCCATCGGGCGGGTATTTGGCGCATTCGACTATGCGCCGCGCCTGCTCGACGCTCTCGACCATCGGGACCATGATCCCCATCGCGCCGACGTCCAATGCTCGGGCTATGAAGTGGTACTCCGTCACGGGCACGCGGACGGCGGGAACCAGATCGCCGCCACGCGCGGTCGCCATGAGCGTGCGCATGGTCTCGATGGTCCAGCCCGTATGCTCCATGTCGTAGACGACGAAGTCGGCGCCGGCCTCGGCGGCCAGCGGGGCGAGAGCCGTCGCCGCGAACTCGAACGCCATCGTCCCGAGGGCGACATCCCCGGCGGCCAGAGCGCGTTTGACCTTGTTCTCTCTCACGATGTCTCCTGTCGGCTGGCGTAGCGACGCAGCTTCTCAAGCACGCGCGGATCATCCAGCGCGGGCCTATTGACGACATGCCGTGGCGCCCTGCCGTACGCCACATCGACGATGGATCGACACGCGCTGCGGCCAACGCCTCGGAAGCACTCGTCGGTCCAGCACACGGCGTGTGGGGCGAGGATGACGTTGTCCAGCGCGAGGATCGGGTCGTCCGGGCTCGGCGGCTCCGGGTCGAACACATCCAGCGCGGCGCCCTGGATGCGCCGGGCTTGAAGCGCCGCCACGAGATCCGCCTGGTGAATGATCGGCCCGCGGGCGACGTTGATGAGGTACGCCGACGGCTTCATGAGACTCAGGCGATCCGCGTTGACTATATGGCGTGTCTCGTCGGTCAGTTGGCACGTGATGCACACGAAGTCCGATTCGCCCATCAGTTCGCCGAGGCCCACGAGCTCAACGCCCGACGCGCGCGCCTCCTCGGCGTCGGCGTATGGGTCGTAGGCGATGTACCGCATGCCCAGCGGGCGGGCGAGCTCGCACAGCTCGCGCCCGATGTTGCCCACACCGAGAATGCCCAGCGTTCGGCCCGTCAGACCCGTGCCCATGTGGTTCGCACGGTCGGCCCAGTTGACCTCTCGCGCAAGTCGATCCTTCGTCGGCAGCCTGTGCGCCAGCGCCAGTATGAAAGCCAGCGCGGACGACGCCACGGGTCGCCGCACGCCGTCTGGGGTGATCGTCAGGAGGATCGCCCCACGTGTGCAGGCGTCCACATCGACCCGGTCGTATCCGACGCCAAAGCGGGCAACGATACTCAGGGCTTCCGCGTCCGCCAATGTCTCCGCGGCCACCCCGCACCCCAACACGAACAGTGCGTCGTACGGAGCGACCTGGTCGGCGCGGAGCGTGTCGGCGCGCTCGTCGAGGAACCTCCACTCAACGCCCGGAGTATCGTCGAGGATGTCGAGACCGATGCCCGCGACGCCCAGGGCGTCGCGGTGGGGTAGCAGGTCGCGGGTAACTCCAACCCGGAAACTGGCGCTCATGCAAGCTCCCATCAGCCAGCGGCGCAAGGGCAACGCGTGGCGAGTGTAGCAACCCACGGCCGACGGCGCACGCTTGTGGATAGTCTGTGTCACGCGTGGTATCGTGTGGTCCGAGGGTGCCGGCCCTGCCCGCGCCGCCCCGTACTCGTCGCCAACGGACCACCGCATGCGATGCGACCGCTGTGACCGCTGCCTGGAACTAGCCACGAAGACGTGCCCGCACTGCGGCGCGCGGCTGGCGACCGCTGCCCTGGGGGCGGACTTCGACGCCCACGCCGTGCTCCCAGAGGGCGTCGACCCCAACGACGCCGTGGATGCGCTTGTCGCCATCGCGCTCGGCCCTTCGCGTTCCGAGACGCGGTTGCGGTGCGCCGCTCTACTCCTGGGCGAGGTGCAGCGCCCAGATGACGGAGTTATCGACGCTCTCATCCATCTCCTCGACTCGGTGAGCGCGCGAACGAGGGTATGCGCAGCGGCGTCGCTGCGTCGCATGGGCCCGGCGGCCAGCGCGGCCGTACCCGCCCTAACACGGCTGATGCACACCGACAGTCGGACAGTCCTGGGGGCGGCCGTACAGGCTCTCACGGCTATCGACCCAGGAGCTCCCGTTCCGGCGTCGGCGGTTGCCGACATGCTCGAGCTGACCGAAGTATCTCTGCAACACGCCTTCGATTTCGTGTCCTCTGGAACCGCCTTCGTCGATGCCGAGGGGAACCTCATCCGCTCCAACGTGTCCTACCGCCGGATAGCCCAGTCCATCGGTGTCGACCCCTTCAGCACGGTCAGCTCTGGCCTCGTGGAGTTGGGCTTCCTGGACGGTCTGGAGGAGTGGGACAGCCTGGCGCACGGTCGAACAGCGCCCATCGGCATGGAGAAGCGCGTGCCGCCCGAGGATCCTCTAGGGCGGTGGATACGGCTGCGGGCGGATCGAGGTCTCGACAACCGAGGCAGGTTCCTATGCGTACTCCTGACGCTGGACGACATCACCGAGCAGCGCAGCAGTCGCGAATACGCGCGCGCGACGAACGAGCAACTGACACAGGAACTCGCCACACGCAGGCGCGCCGAAGAGGCCCTATTGGCCGCAGTGGACGAGCGGCGGGGACTGACCCAGAAGATACTGACGGCGCAGGAGGATGAGCGTCGGCGCATCGCCCGCGAGTTACACGATCAGATCGGCCAGGCCCTCACCGCGGTGCTCGTCGGCATACGCCCTTTGGACGACATCAAGGAACCCGCGCAGATAGCCGCGCGCACGGGGGAATTGCGGCAGATCACGACACAGGCGCTTAGGGACATCCGCGCGCTGGCCTTCGACATGCGACCCAGTTCGCTCGACCACCTTGGCCTGAGCGCGACGCTGGAGCAGGACGCCGCCCAGTTCCGAGAGCGCCTCGGGATTGAGGTGCACTACCACAGCGAGGAAGGCAATGGCGCGCGTCTTCCCCAGGAGCTGGAGACAGCCGTCTACCGCGCCACCCATACCGCGTTGGTGAACGTCCTCCAGCACGCGCAGGCGAAGAACGTCAGCGTGCTGCTACGGCGCACCGCGCGTGAACTCGCCATCATCGTCGAGGACGACGGCGTGGGCTTCGAGGCGGAATCGGTCCTCGCTGGCCCGGTCGACGGACGCTTTGGGCTGCTCTCGATGGAGGAACGCCTCCGCCCGTTCGGGGGCCGTGTGAACGTCGAATCCACGCGGGGCGTGGGGACTACGGTGTTTGTCCAGGTGGGCCTGGGCCAGGATGATGTGGACCCCGGGGTAACGGCGTTGCGTGACGTCACGTAGGGCGCTAATCTTCGGAGGCGCGTGCGCGCGTCGCTGAGGTCAATGCGCAGCTTGCCCATGGGCTCTCCCCACGGCCGCATGGCCGGCGCGGGGAGAGCCCGGTGGAGTTCATCTTCGATGAAGACGCCCGATGCCCCTTTTGGGCTGTTCGACTTCCTGGCGTATCTCTTCCCGGGCATCGCCACGCTCCACTGCTTCTTCCTTTGGGCGAACAGCGAGGACGGATGCGGTCTGCCCGCACTCGCGACCGGCAGCACCGCGGCGAATGCCGGCGTCGCCCTCGTTGCGGCCTATGCGCTCGGGTTTGCGTGGAGCGTGTTCAGCCGGCAGGCGATCCAGCGGCTGACGTACAGACTTTGGGCCAATCCGCGCGAGGACTACCTCGCCGAGGACGGCCCGTCTCCGACGCGACGGTTCCGAGAAGGGGTGCACGCGTTCGTACACAGAGTGCGCTCGGGTCCGCCGCGCGGCCCGGATGGCGATGACAGCGCGGCCGGTGAGGAGCCCACCACCGACCGCCGTTCCCTCGGTGCAGGCTTTAGACGTGCGCTTCTGACACAGATAGCTGAGATGTTCTATCCCAACCACTCCCAGCAGACCTGCGGCCGTCGACTACCACCGGGGCACGCCGCGCATCGTCTGTGTCGCGTCTACGTGGCGCAGCACTGCCCAGCCGCGTGGGACAAGCTACTCGGCACCGTAGCCAGGCGCTCCATGTGCTCCAATTGTGCCGGTCCCGCGTTCGTGTACGGCGCCGTCCTCGCGTTCCGGGGCGAATGGCTCCTGGCAGCTGCAGCGCTAGCCTGCGGCATCGCACTTCTGGCGAAAACCGTCACCCTCGATAATCGCGAGTGGAAGGGCGTCTATGCGGCCTTCCTGGCCCATAGGCGCGTGTCGGCAACAGTGAGTCAGACGCACCACCATGGTGTTTCCGTCGACTGGGGGTAGGCGAGTCGTATGGCCGAGCTGGTGTGGGACCGACCTCTAGACCCGCGCGCGGACGCCGACGTGTGGCTATCGCGTGCCGCTGATGTCGAGCGCGTTGTGGATCTCGCTCGCGATGGCGACGGGGTGGTCTTCCTGTGGGCTCCTCCGGGATGGGGAACGACGACGTTCCTCCGGGAGCTGGCGCTCGCGGCCGAGGGCAGGTTCCGTGTGCGTATGATAGACGCGCGAGACGTGGGCGAGCTAGACACGGACACGTCTGGTGACGACGACGACCGGCGCTTGCTGCTCCTCATGGACGAGGCCGAGGAGTGCGACGGGGCCGGCGATGTAGAGGCCGCGCTTGACGCGGTGGCCCCGCTTCTCGGTAGCGATGGCGTGCTCGTGATAACCGGCGACCGGCTGGTCCGCGACCGACTGGACGAGCTAGAACTCCCGTTCCCCATCGTCGAATGCGAGCTCGCCGCGCTCGACATCAGAGAGGCCGCGACCCGTCTGGTCGTAGAGCCCTTGCTGTCACGAGGGCACCACGTTGGCATGGACGCTGCCGAACTGCTCTGCCGGGAATGCGGGACCAACCCGTATCTCATCCAGCGCGCGGCGGCGGCCTTCGGCGTGCAGCACACTCCGTATCCACGGGGAGAAGCGCAAGGCATCCCGGAGATGCAGGCTTTCCTGAGGAACATGGATCGCGTACTCGCGGATTACTTCGACCGGCTCGTGGACGGACTGCTCAAGCACGAAACCGCGCCCCACGTTGTCATTGATCTGTTCGAGGGCCGGACCCCGGTCGACATATCGAGTCTGAAAGGGCTCGGCGTGACCGCGCCCGACGGGGGCGGGTTCGCATCACACACGCTGGAGGCCGCCCTACGTCGCCGCTGCACACGGTACGAATTCGCGCGTCAAGCCGCCGGGCGCGACCTGTGGGCCCGCGCCGTTGCGTTCTACGGGGCACACTTGGAGCATACCGCCGGCTCGCTCGAAAGCAGGGCGCAAGCGCTAGAGGAGGCGCTAAACGCCGCCTTCCTGGCAGCTGACGTGGATGCGTACGTGTCCTTCGCACGCAGCTTCAGCGCGATATGTCCTGCCGGTCGTCGATCACGCTGGCTTGAGGATGTGTTCGTGCCGCAGGTGGCCCGGCTGCTGGAGCCGCTGCCGGAAGGCGCGAGCGCGCAGGTTCTCGAGGCGGTCGCACAAGCGGTAGACGTAGTAACACGCACCGGTCGAGTGCGCATCTACCTGGTCGACGCAACCGGCGACCGACTGGTCTGTCGCACGGCGTTGGGTCCGTGGTCGGCCGAGTTCATCAACGAACCGATAGCGTTGGCTTCTCGCGACTGGAAGGCGGCCGCGGTGTACGTAGGCAACGCGGCTGCATTCGTGGAAGACACTGGGAGCGACCCCGAGTTCAACGGTCAGGTAGCGCGCGCGAACGAGCTCCACTCCTGCTGGCTGTTTCCGATTCCCTTGCCGGGTGATGACGCCTCCGCTCTTGGTGTATTGTGTGTCGACAATCCTGCGCACGTGTCTGACCGGCCAGGCGACATCGAGCGGGAGATCGCCGCAGTATTGCTGCCCAGTGTCGCTGGCGCGCTAACAAGGGCCAAGTCTGGGGCAGATCGGTCGGACCTGCTGTTCCGCATCGAGCAACTGTCGTCGCTTCACGAACATCTCCTCACCGAGCACGGCCCCGAGGAAGTGCTACAGGCTCTGTTCCGCGTCGCGACCGCTCTCCACCCAGTTCTTTCCATGATAAACGTGCGTCTTCGCGCTGGCTACCGTCTGGACCGTCTTGTCGTGGCGGGGTATTGGCCGCCTCAACTGGAGCAAGTGTTCGACGCGCCCGACATGGCTACGCTAAGCTTCCCAGAGACGTTTGCCAAGGAGGCCGACGAGGCGGGGATCCGCGTCGTGGATGACGTCTACGACGACACCCACGGGATCGCTGGTCTCAGCCGCTTCATGCGCCACGTTCAGCACAGGCAGATAGAACTTCCGCTGGGATCCTTGTTCTCGTTCCGGGTGCAAACCGGCGGCAACTACCTCGGCACGTGCAATTTCTACACCCGGTATAGGTACCGATTCACCCCCGACGAGCTGCAGGCTCTGTCGCTGGTCGTGAAGCAAGCCGCGCTGGCGCTGTACAACAAACAGCAGATCGCGGCGATGCGCCGGCAGCGGCAGGGCCTTCAGATACTCACCGACTGCGTCAGCCAGATAAACGACGGCTGGCCACTCGCGGACGTGATCGCGGCGATGACGCAGCGCGTGGCTGAATTGTTCGACGTGCATTCCGCGTCGTTTCTCCTCGCGGACCAGGCGAGCGATCGTCTCGACTACGTTTACACCTGGTCTCAGGAAGCCGGCGGTGAAGACCGAGTCGTGCCGGTGCCAGAGGGCGCCAGCGTAAGCCGACATGCGATGGTGACAAGCGGCGCGCAGGTGCTGTCCGTCGACGACGAGGCGTGGGCCGCGACATACTTCGAACGAGTGCCTGGGATCCTTACCTCCGCCGCGATCCCCATGAAGGACGCCGACGGAACCGTGACTGGCGTGCTCGCGCTGGAATCGCAGGATCGGGACGCATTCACGCCCGACGACATCCATCTCGTCGAGACCGTCGTCGCCCAGATCCCTGTAGCCATGAACAACGCCAGACTCGTGGCAGAGCTAAGGGACGCCCTCAACGAGCTCGAGATAACCAGATGGACTGAGGCCATGGGCGTCACGGCGGCCAGTTCCGTGCACCGCGTCTCGAACCTCGCCGGCGGCATCCCCGGTTACGCGGAGCGGGTGCGAGAGCAGCTAGACGCGCACCCGTTCCGCTCGCTCTCGGCTTCCCCTGAAATGGCCTACGTCATGGACACTCTCGAACGCATCCAAGGCGCTGGAGAGGATCTGCTGCACGTGTCCGCACGACTGCTCGCGTCGGGCCGCACGCCCGATCCCAGCAGCTTCGTGGACGTTGCGGTGTGCGACTTGGCCAGCGACCTGGCAAGAAGACTCGTTTCGGCCGATGGAATCCCGTGGCGGTGCCTCGGCCCTGCGGATCTAGTGGTCCATACCGACCGCGAGCGGCTTACCGACATCCTGTCGTGTTTGCTGCACAACGCCGCCTCCGCATCAGCCCGAGCCGCGGAGTACGACACGACGCGGACGCCCGAGGTGATCGTCGATGTGGGCCGGTACGAAGAGAATGTCACTATACGTGTGCGAGATACTGGTCTAGGCATCCCAGCCAGCCTGGCGACCGAGTTAGGCCGGATGATCGTGAACAGCAATTGGCATGGGAACGGCTTGGGCCTGTTTGTGAGCACGCGCCACGCCGCAATGCTACGCGGCTCGCTCCGTCTGGTCCACAACACGCGCGAAGGCGCGGCCTTCGAGCTGCAGCTCCCTCTGCACCACGAAGAAGCGAGGGCCCGAACATGAGCTCTCCCGAAGCGCGGCGTCCTGTGGAGATACCAGCCCTGCTCGCCGACGATGAGGAGCACGCGAGGCGACGCTTCATGGCGCTGGCCGCCGACGCGGAGGCGACGCTGGGGATCAGGCTTCGCATCACTGAGGCGGATGACTGCCATCGTGCAAGGCAGGAGCTGGCTCTCGGCATATACCCCTTGGCGTTTGTCGACTTGGCGATGCCCGAGCCGTATGTCGGCGCGGGGGATGCGTTGTCTCCGTATCCAGGCCTGGAGGTTCTCGACTATGCGCGCTCCCACAACAAGGACTGTCTGACGGCGGCGTTCACGGCCTTCGGGGCGCATACCGCCATGGAGTTGGTCGGGGTGCGCACGGCCGGACTGCTCGACAAGAGCAGTACACGAGCGCGGCTGCGGAAGGCGCTAGAGCCTCTCGTCCTGGGGGCGCTGGCTCGATACAACTTCAGACTCGACGTCGAGACGGAGTCCGCCCTGCGGCTGGCGTTTGACGGCGCGCCGCCGCACGGCCGGCCCGACCAGTGGACGGCCTGTCTCCGTCGGATCCTGCGCGCCGCGGACAGCAGCGTCCGCTACGAACAGCTGTCCAAGGGGTTGAGTGGCGCCGGGATACTCGCACTCTACGCGGACGATCATCTCCCAACCGTCCTCAAGCTCCACCGCTTCCGGGATCTGCGCGACGAGGCCACGCGATACGACCGGTTCGTTAGCAGCTACATACCCAGGCGGGCCGTCACGAGCATGGATGACCTGGCACAGGCCGGCGACGTGGGCATCTTGTCCTATTCGTTCGTGGGCCTATCAGACCGCCCGCGGACCTTTGGATGGACCGTGACACATGAGTCTCCCACGGCAGCGGCGGCGGCCATCAAGGACCACTTCCAGAGCAGCTGCGCCCGGTGGTTCGCCTCCGCAGGGGTGTTCGAGCCGGGCGACCTTGCGGAGAGCTGCCGCGCGTTCTGGCAGCCAACGCCGGCATCGTGGCCCGATCCGGTCGGGGACGACACGTTCGGGTGGGCCGCAACAGCCGTGGCGGCCGCGCTCGGTAGCACGACACCGAGAGCCCTCATTGACGAGATCACAGACGCTACACAAGCGGCCCGCCGAAGGGTGGCGTGTCAGCTTCCGGTCATCGTCCACGGTGACCTGAATATTAACAACCTCATCTGGGACGGCGCCGAACTCTGGATGATCGACTTCGCGAAGACGACCGACGGTCAGTCGCGTATGACAGACTTCGTGCGACTCGAAGCATCGATCAAGTACCACATGCCGGACGACTTCGCCGAACGCGTCAGTGAGGACGAACGCGTAGCGGCGATGATCCAGGCGGAAGATGGCCTGTTGGCGTCATTGCGACTCGGGCCAGTCAGCGGGGACGAGGCAGCGTCCCTGTTCACCCGCCAACAGGCCGCGATCCGGGCGATCCGCGAATGCGCGTGGGGCCAGTGCGGACCAACACCTGAGGACGAGTATTGGACGGCTCTCTTCTACATCACCGTCAAGCACGTCGAGTACCTGCTGCGGGACATTGCCGCCGGGAAGGACGCGCAGTTCAGACTGTCTCGCGCGCTCTATTCTGCCGCGCGTCTGGCGCAAAAGCTCGAACCCACTGTGGTCTAGGTGGACGCCATCTCAATGCCTCCCTACACTGAACAGGATGCCAGGTTGGTGGCTCGCGTCGAGGAGTTTCGGCGGGCGAGTTGGGGAGGGCTGGCGATCAGCGCCCGCACATCCATGTGGGTAGAGGTCGTGTGGAACGCCACGGCGGGGAAGTACCCAGGTCTGGATCGACGCCGCGTCGGCGCCCTGGCAGAGGCCGATGGCTCCGCGGCAAAGACGGACGCTGACCCCGCCGATGTTGACGTACGTCGGCAGCTAGCTGTGCTCCGCGACATTGAGGACACGCGCCGCCACACGAACATGGACCGAGGCTGCGTGCTCACGCTGTATGCGAACGTGTACGGCGTGCCGGCGTCTGCGACTGTGTGGCGGAACAGCCGGCTCGCGCTCGCGGGAGGCTTCAAGGAACCGGCTCCGCCAGATGCGATAGAGGAGGCGATGCAGTCCTACTGGGGCTTGCTCGCGACTGTGGGACGCGTGCCTCGTGATGGCGATCTGAGCGCCCAGTTGCGCCTCGCCGGCCGCGTGTTCTCCAGACTCGTCCACATTCACCCCTTCCCCGACGGCAACGGGCGCGTGGCGCGGCTTCTGGCGAATTGGGCGCTCAGAAGTTGGGACTTGCCCTACGTGGCGATTCCCAAGGTGAAGAACGACCGGGCATGGCACGCGGACCTCGAGCGCGCCATGCTCGGTGACGGTGACGCGGTGATCCCGCACCTCGAGAAGTGGATGCTGTCAATGCTGAGGCTGGTCGAGCACGCGCACGCGGCTACGCCCTAAGCGTGAGGACACGTATGGGACAGGGCAATGTAGATAGTCCGTTCTCCTATCGAAGGCTCTCGCGTGTGCTCGAGCGGGACTACGGCGGCCCGTTGCCTCGGCGCGTCCGCGACGTTCTGCGCCTCGCGTTCACCGGGCACGCTGGCGCTTCGCGGGCAGCGAGACGGGCCGAAGGCCCGCCGTACATCGTGCACCCGGTCGGCACGGCGCGGATCGCCATGGAACACTACGCGTCCGCCCAAGGCATCACTGTCGACCTGGATACGCTCGTCTGCATCGCGTTGGCGCACGACCTCGTCGAAGACACGCGCGTCGACGCGGCAGATGTCGAGGCGGTCAGCGGCAGCCAGGTACGCCACTATGTGACCGCGCTCTCCAAGCCGCCCACGGGGGCATTGGGTCGCGAGGAGCAGAATCGCCAGTTCGTCCAGCAGATCGCGGACGCGGGGCCGGTGGCTGCGTACATCAAGATATGTGACAGCATCCACAACCTCAGCCGGCCCGGGGGAACACCTACCTACCTGCTCGTCAAACTGATCGAGAAGGTCAAGGACCACTACAGACCCCTGATCGCGCTCTGCGACCTGGGTGACGACATCGCGGCCGCGTATGCGAAGGCGATCGGAGCCGCCGAAGAGCAGGTGGCCCGAGATGAAACCCACGGCGCCGAGGGCGTAGACACGCTGGAAGCCGCGCTGGAGGAATGCGTCAACGCGTCGTCGCAGAAGCTGCTCGAATTGCACAATTGCACGATGTAGCGTCCATTCTCAGCCGCGTGTGCGCCACCGACGACGTTGCCGTATGGCGCTGGGACGGGTCGACGCGGTTCGACCACGTAGCCGGGCCACTGCCCGACTACCGCCGAGTCGACGCGCCGGGGGGAAGGGACTGGCGGACGCCGCAGAGGATAGAAGGCGACGAGGCGCGAGCGTTCGCAAGAGGCGGCTCGCCCGACGATGCCACCGCCGTCTTCACGGTGCCAATGCAAGGCGACCCAACAGCCGTCTTCGTGGCGTCCCTTGCGTTCGGGCCCCTCGGGCCTCCCCAGTGGCTGTCCCTCCACGCGGCCACTGTGCTGACGCACCACTTGACACACCGTCTCGTCGTGGCAGAGACCGACCGACGGGCGGGCCTGGCGCGCCGCCGCGCAACTTGGCGTACGCATGGATGTCCAGTTAGCGGCGCGCGTCGGAGCGACCGAGTCGCAACTTCGGGAGCTCCATCACTGGCGGGAGCGATGTCGGCAGGCCGTGGCCGTCGTGCAGCACCTGATCGACTTCTACCTGAGTGACGGGCATGGGGACGCGTCGCCTCTGTCCCTCATCCGCCTCGAGTCGAGGGTCAAGGAGCCGGACGCCATCCTGCAGAAGTGCCTTCGTCAGAGCCAATACGCATGGCCCAGGTACGAGCGCATGGAGGACATCGCGGGCGCCCGCGTTGTCTGCCCAACCGTGGATGGTCTAGACGAGGTGGAGCGGTGGCTGACAGGGCCGCGCGCGCGGCGCAACGGCGTGCTCCCGCACCCTCAGATGGTGGAAACCCGCCTGGACTATGTAGCGCAGCCAACCACGGGAGGCTATAGGGCGGTCCATCTCCTGATGGAGGTGCAAACACAGATGGCGGGGGTAGAACGCGGCGTGCCATGCGAGGTACACTTGCGTACGGTGTTCCAGGACACGTGGGCGTCGATCTCTCACGCGTCGGTATACAGGGCGGACGCGAAGACGCGTAGCCGTCTACGGAACGACCTGCGCGAAATGGGCGAGTCCCTAGAACAGTGCGAGAAACTCGCCGAACGCCTACTGCGCCCACTGGACGAGCCAACAGGCATTTGACCCGGCGTCTGCAACGGGGTACCGCGCGGCGACAGCGCGGCCACGCCGACATCGGCTCCTGGGAATGCCAGCGTGCTATTCCGATTCTCCCTGTACGGCTTCCTCAAGAATCAGCGGTACTTCGAACCGTTCATCATGCTTGCGTTCCTCGACAAGGGGCTGACATTCCTTCAGATCGGCGTGCTATTCGCCTTCCGCGAGGCGTGCATCAACGTGTTCGAGATACCGAGTGGCGCGGTCGCCGATCTGTACGGACGACGGCGCGCCATGATCGTGTCCTTCACCGCGTACATCGGGTCACTCGTGACGTTCGCTCTGAGCCGGAATATGGTGTGGCTCTTCGCCGCCATGTTCATCTACGCCATCGGCGACGCGTTCCGTAGTGGCACGCACAAGGCGATGATCTTCGACTGGCTGCGTATCCAAGGTCGCAGCGACGAGAAGACGCGCGTATACGGCTACACGCGGTCTTGGTCCAAGATGGGGTCTGCCGTCTCGGTGGTCTTGGGCGCGGCGCTGGTGTTCTACACTGGCGAATACGTGCACATATTCTGGTTCGCGATCATCCCCTACACGATGAACATCCTGAACTTCCTGGGCTATCCCGCCGAGTTGGATGGTGAGAGCGACGCGCCCGTATCCATCGCGGGGATTTTCGCTGTCCTGTGGGGATCCTTCGGCGAGGTAGCTCGGCGCCGACCCCTGCGGCGCGCGATGATGGAGTCGCTCGGCTTCGAGGGCATGTTCCACGCGACCAAGCAGTACCTACAGCGTCTACTCGAACTGACAGCGATGGCGCTGCCGTTCCTGCTGTTCCTGTCGGACATGCGCAGGACGGCCTTGCTGGTCGGCGGCGTGTACTTCGTCCTGCACGTCATGTCGAGCTTGGCGTCGCGACACGCGCATCGCGTTGTGGAGCACGCGGGAGGCGAGGAGGCCGCTGCGGATGTCCTCTGGCGGGTGAACTGGGCGCTGTTCGCAGCGCTCGTCGGGTCGCTGGCGATGGGATGGCACGCCCTGGCCATCGCTGCGTTCGTCTGTCTCATGGTCATACAGAACATATGGCGGCCCGCCCTGGTAAGTCGCATCAACGCACACTCAACGCCCGAACTCGGAGCGACGGTCCTGTCCATCGAGGCTCAGGCGAAGTCGCTGGGAACGATGATCGCCGCTCCCTGCGTGGGCTGGGCCGTCGACGCCACGGGCAGCCTGTGGCCGGTGGCCGCCGCAGGCCTCCTCGTCGCGACCGTGGGTCTGGCGTCCCGCATAATGCGTCGCGAGGCTACAGCGGCGTGACGCCGCCGTAACGCACTCCGGTGAGGTACGCGACATCGCGCTTCCACGTCGTCAGGTCGCCCACGCTGAGCTTGCTCAGTCCGTCGTGGCCGCAGGCCCGCGCGAGCAACCGCATGAGGTCTGTCGTGGCGCGTAGGAACCGGTCGAGGCGCGCCGCAGCCTGGTCGACCAGCAGGCGCGCCCGCAGGTGATCCTTCTGCGTGGCGATGCCGACGGGGCAGTTGTTCGTGTGGCACGCGCGCATGCCGATGCACCCGATGGCCTGCAGCGCCGAGTTGGCGACGGCCACCCCATCCGCGCCAAGCGCCATCGCCTTGGCGAAGTCCGGGGCGGTCCTCAGGCCTCCCGTCGCGATCAGCGTGACATGGTCGTGCCCGTTCTCGTCCAGGAACTGACGCGCTCGCGCGATGGCGGGCATCGTCGGCACGGATATGTGGTCCTTGAGCGTGTCTGGCGCGGCACCCGCGCCACCGCCCCGGCCGTCCAGGATGATGTAGTCCACGCCAATGTCGACAGCCGCCCGCACGTCGGCCTCGACATGTTGCGCCGAGAGCTTGAAGCCGATCGGGATGCCTCGCGTGGCTTCGCGCACGTCGTCGGCAAAGCGACGATAGTCGTCCAGACTCGTCCAGTCCGGGAACGTCGCGGGACTGATAGCGGCCGCGCCTTCGGGCAATCTGCGCACCTCGGCGATCCTGCCCCGCACCTTCTCGCCAGGCAGATGACCGCCAACGCCGGTCTTGGCCCCCTGGCCGCCCTTGAAGTGGAACGCCTGCACGTCCTTCAGCAGGTCCATCGAGAAGCCAAAGCGCGCCGACGCCAGCTCGTACAGATAGCGAGTGTTCTCGGCCTGCTCCTCGGGCAGCATCCCTCCCTCGCCGGAGCAGATGCCGACGCCGGCCATCTCGGCGCCCTTTGCCAGGGCGACCTTCGCCTCCTGAGACAGCGCCCCGAAGCTCATGTCCGACACGAAGATCGGGCGCTCCATCACCAACGGCCGATCCGCCGCCGGGCCGACCACTAGTTCCGCGCCGACATCGGCGTCGTCCAGCAGCGGCCGACGATGGAGCTGAGCCGTCACGAACTGCAGGTCGTCCCAGGTGGGAAGTTCGTCGCGCCGGACGCCCATCGCCGACAGCGGGCCGTGATGCCCCACGCCGTCGAGTCCGTTGGCGGCCAACTCACGGATCTCGTCCACGAAAGGCTCCGCGGACGTGCCCTCGGGATCCTGGTAGGCGCCCTGGTAGTCGTCCCTGTTGTAGGGCTGGGTGTTCTCTTCCTCCCACTCGGCGATCTCGTCCGCGTCCACCCAGACGGCGTCGTCCTCTATCCAGGCCGAGAACTTGTCGAGCGTGTCGTCGCTGTCGCTCTGACTCACGCCGGTGTCGATGCGGAAGTCCCACTTGTGCAGGCCGCAGATCAGGTTGTCGCCCTCGACGTAGCCGTCCGCCATGAGCGCGCCACGGTGCGCGCATCGACCGTAAAGCACGGACACCTCATCGCCGTAGCGGATGATAACCAGATCCGTGGCGCCAACCAGCGCGCCGGCCGGCTCACGGTCACCCAACTCCGAGAACGTCGCTACCTTGACTCTCTCCACGCTAACCCCCTGCGTCCACTCCCGCTCCCGCACGCTTGCCAGTGCCGTCTACGCGAGGTCGAACAGTATGAATTCGGCGTCCTCGCCGGCGGCGATGGTCAACGCCGTTTCGTCGCTGACCGCGGCGGCGTCGCCTGCGGACAGTGTCTCGCCGTTCACGCTCAATTCGCCGTCGGCGACCTGTAGCCATGCATGGCGGCCCGGCGCCAGTTCGTGCCTCGTCTCTCTCCCCGACGCCAGGTCGGCGTCGTAGATCGACACGTCCTGATGCACGTCCAACGAGCCGTCGCGGCCGTCCGGCGACACGATCAGTCGGAGCCGGTCCCGTCTATCTTCCAACGGGAACGCGCGATCTTCGTACCGTGGCTCATGTCCCGCCCGGTCGGGCAGCATCCAGGTCTGGAACAGATGCGTCGGCCCATCGGACAGGTTCATCTCGCTGTGCGTGATGCCCGTGCCCGCGCTCATGCGCTGGACGATGCCCGGTGTCAGCGTCGCCTGGCTGCCCATGCTGTCCTCATGCGTGAGCGCGCCGTCCAGGATGATGGTGACGATCTCCATGTCCCGATGCGGGTGCGTCCCGAAGCCCATGCCCGCCTGTATGACGTCCTCGTTCAGGACGCGCAGGCTGCGGAAGCCCATCCATCTGGGGTCATGGTAGCTCGCGAACGAAAAGCTATGCAGAGCGTATAGCCAGCCGTGATCGGCCTGTCCTCGCTCCTGCGATCTCCTCACAACGACCATCGTCCGATCTCCTTTGATCCTATGTAACTTGATGTCGAAGCATATCGACGCGGAAAGCCCGCTTGGCTCACCGGCCACCGCGTAGTCCCAGCTTCTTACACAGTCGCCGCATCTCCTCTTGCTCCTCCTCGGTGAGCGCGTCGAACTCAGTCACGATGTTCGCAACGTGCTGCGGCAGCATGTCGGCGACGAGCGCCCGCCCACGATCCGTCAGATGCACGAGCACGACGCGTCGGTCCTCCGTCGAGCGTTCGCGCCGCGCGAGGCCACACTTCTCCAGGTTGTCGACGACCAGGGTCATGTTGCCGCTGCTCTTGAGCGTCTTGACCCCCAGTTGCGATTGGTTCAGCGGCCCGAGGTGGTAGATGGCCTCCAACACACCGAACTGCGTCTCCGTGAGACGGTGCTCTGACAGGAATGGCGAGAGTCGCCGCGTCACAGACTCCGCGCATCTGACAAGCGTGATGTACGCCGTCAACGCCCGTCGTTCCTGCTCGGTGCCGTCGTAGTGGCTCGCCACGTTATCTCCATGCCGTATAGTTCGATATTAAGATACTTGGTGCTGCTCATAATGTCAAGAGCGAGGGATCCCCTGGCGGAGGCGGCCCGACGCTAACCCTCGTCGGCGCCCACGATCGCCCGCGCCTCTCGCAACGCGCTCTCCGGGGTAAGCAGCTCCCGCCAGTTCGGCTGGAACAGCCTCTCCTTGCCGCGTTCCATCGTGAGCACGGCGCCATCCGAGAGGCGACCGCCACCGAAGAACGCGGACAGGCAGCTGAGATGCCCCAGCAGGAACTCCTCTGCCGCCTCACGTGGGACGCCGTGACTCGCGGTCTCTTCGACAGCGTCGCGTAAGAGCGCTAGGCACGCGAGGCCGACGGTCTCGGCAAGGGCAGGCTCAAGGAGACCCATCTGTTCGACAGTGAGGCGGTGCGTCTTCGAGATCGGCCCGTGGATCGCGCGCGCAATCTCCTCGCCCAGCGCGTACGCCTCCTCCGGCCCCTGCATCAGGGCGCAGGTGAGGTGTTGGGACTTCTCGCCCGGGCGCAGGATGTTGTGGTGACACGGGTGCGCAAAGAAGTACGAGAGGTCGTCGCGGACGCACAGCACGCCCGCGAGCGCGGCGGACACGTCCAGCGAGAACACCATCGCGCCCGCCGGGATCGCCGGCACGATCGCGTGTGATACCTTGCCAACCACGGCGTCTGGAAGGGCGAATATGACGACGTCGACGCCCGCGAGGGCGGCGTCCTGTGGCGTGACATCGACGCCCATCTCCGCGAGCGCCCGCACCCCGGCTTCGCCAATCTCAACGCACCGCAGGTCGTAGCCGCCGTCCTTCAGCCTGCTTGTCAGGTGGCGGCCCATGCCGCCTCCCGCTCCGAACAGGGCGATACTGGTCATGGCTCAGCTACCTCGGTGTGTTCGGCGTCCCTAGATGTAGTCGGTGGACCCGTCGGGACGCAGCTTGCACGTCCGCTGCCAGTGCACGTACTCGTCGTTGGCGATGGCGTCCTCGTCCACCTCGACGCCGAGGCCCGGGCGGTCGCGCGGCTCCAGGTACCCGTCCACCGGCGTGTACGGATCGTCGAGCCAGTGGTTGTCGCCCGGCAGCAGGTACTCGAGTATCTTGAAGTTGGGCGTTGAGACGGCGAAATGCACGTTCACCGCAGTGGCGAGCGGCCCCATCGGGTTGTGGGGCGCGACAGAGACATAGTGCGCCTCGGCAATGGCAGCGATCTTCCGCATCTCGAGCAGTCCGCCGCACGCGCAGATGTCCGGCTGTATGATGTCCGCCGCCTGGTTCGCGAGCAGGTCCAGGAACTCGAACCGCGTGTACAGGCTTTCGCCCGTCGCCAGCGGGACCTGCATCTGCGCCCGCAGCCTCGACCACGCTGGGATGTGCTCCGGCCGCAGCGGCTCCTCGTAGAAGTAAGGGTCGTACGGCGCCAGAGCGTTCGCGAGCTGTAGCGCACGAACGGGTTCGAAGATCTTCGCGTGCGGGTCGAACCCGAACTCCCATGCGTCCGGCGTGTTCTGGCGGATCTCTTCGAAGTACTCCGCTGCCGCGCTGCATATCAGACCCCACCGCGTCGACTCGGGCGGGAGCTGGAACGGCCCCGTCTTGAACGCCGTGAATCCCCAGTCGTCGTGCAGCTTGTGCGCCGCGTCCGCCGCCGCCTTGCCGGAGGACCCACCGACCGAGCGGTACACCTGGACTCGGTCCCGCGCCTTGCCGCCCAGCAGCATGTACACGGGCAGGTCCGCCGCCTTCCCGCTGATGTCCCACAGAGCGTGGTCCAGGCCCGACATCGCCGCGAGGCCGAGCGCGCCCGGCGGGAATCGGAACTGCTGAAACAGCTTGAGCATGATGAACTCGATACGCCGTGGATCCTCGCCCTTGATCATCTCGAAGATGTAATCGACAAGCGGCTCGATGGCGAGTTCCGGGCCGTGGCAGTACGCCTCTCCCCAGCCGTGGATGCCCTCGTCGGTCTCGACCTTGATGAGCGCCCGCGGCCGGCCGCCAAACACCGTCATGAACGTGCGCATCGCCGTGATCTTCATGTGCGCTGTCTCCCAGTCGCTACTTCCTGTCCACGACCCACGCCGTCTCGCCGTCCGACTCCAGCAGCGGCAAGCTGCCGCCATGGTGCACGCCCGGGCCGTAGAGCAGGGCTTGCTGCTCGGGCGTCAGCTCGTCGGTCCAGTCGCCGTACCGGTCGCGTGGCGTGAAGTGCTTGCCGACGGCGCGCGCGGCCCCTCGCGCGGCGTACTTGTACAACACTGACCGACGCTCGTGGTCCGCCTGCCAGGGAAGCGTGCCGTGCGTCGCTGTCTCCGCGAAGAACAGCACATCGCCCGCCTCCATGACGGGTTGTTCGACGAGGCCCATGTCGTCGTCCAGCGTGCGCACCTCGTTGGGCGTTGGTTCCGCCGTCTTGTGGCTTCCCGGCACTACCGCGAATCCGCCATCGCCCGGGCCACAGTCCGCGAGTTGCCACGCGACGGTGATGCCACGGCAGTAGATGCGCCCGTTCTGCTGGTGGTACCACACCGACTGGCTAAACGGCTCGCCTGCGCCGTGCAGGCGGTGCCCCTCGGCGCCCTTCCGTCCGCTGATGAGCAGCGGCCCGTGATCGAGTCGAAAGCCGCGACCGGTGAAGGCGTTCAGGCGAGACACGACGACCGGATGCACCAGCATGCTGCGGAACGGCGCCCGGTGTTCCGGCTCCCATCCCAGCATGCCGGTCAGTTGCGTGCGACCTGACGACCCGGACAGACGCGCCGCCCCACCCGACAGGCTGCCCGCCTCGAGCGTGGTCGCGCCGTCCATCTTCGCGTTCAACGCGGTGTTGGCGGCGTCGATCTCCGCGTCGCTCAGGACGCCCGGCACAACCAAGTAGCCGCGCGTGTCGAACACGTACATCTCTTCGTCGGACACGCGGTGGTGTTCGAATGTCATTGTCTGCCCCTAACCCACGCTGTCCGGTTTCTCGAGCGACACAGTCCCGTCGTCGCGCACGGTCAGATACGGGCCGTCGCTCCGAGGGTTCGAGCACGGCCCAAACATGACCGCGCGTTCCTCGGGCGTCATGTCCTCGACCGTGGCCTCATCCCAGTACACCTCGGGAGGGCTAATCTGGGTGGCGATGCCCGTGCGGCACGACGTGCGCGAGGCGTACTTGAACAGGATGGACCGACGCTCCCATTCGTTCGTCCACGGGAGCGTGCCGTGGGTCTGCGCGCCGTCCATAAAGAAGAGCGCGTCGCCCGCGCGTATCTCGGGGTTCACGACGGTTCCCAGGTCGTCGTCGCACAGGCGCACGCCGCGCGGCATGCGGTACTTGGATTTGTGGCTCCCGGGAACAGCGGCAAAGCCTCCCGCTCCGGCTGGGCAGTCGGTGAGGTTCCACGTGACCGTGACGCCGCCGCAGTACGGCTTACCGTTCTGGTGGTGGTACGCGACCCACTCTCCGTGCGGCTCGCCCTGGCCGTGCAGCGTCAGACCCTCCGTGCCGGGCTGCGCGTTGTTGAACTGCGGCCCGTGGTCCAGACGGAAGCCGGAGCCACACATCACGTTCAGCCGTCTCACGATCTGAGGATGCGCCAGAAGCTTGCGGAACGGCTCGCAGTGGGGCTTTGGGAGGTCCAGCAGGTTCTCGCCGCCGTACCATCGCGCGGGCGTGCCGTCCAACGCGTCAGAGCCCTGCGACCCACGACCTGGGCGGCCCTCGCGCACCCCTTCCTTGACGACTTCCAGCGCGGCGTTCACCTCGTCGATCTCAGCCTGATCGAGCACGTTCCGCACGACCAAGTGACCGGTGAGATCCCAGTAGTAGCGTTCCCTCGCGTCCATTTCTCCTCCTCGTCGCGGGCCCTTGCGGCGGCGGCCACGCCCATAATCCCGGGCGCGTCGCGCGCGCGCAAGTGGCGTCGCGCTGTGCGAGACATGCGGGCAGGCGGTAGACTATGTCGCCGACGCGCGACGACCCGTGTGACGCACGCAGGAGGAACATCGTGAGAGCAATCCAGTCCACAGCGTGGATCGCGCTGATATGCGTGATGGGGGCGTTGGGATGCGCGGAGCTGTCAGCGACGCGCCAAGGCCGGCCCGGCGGCCAGGAGGCCGCCAGCGCGCAAGTCATCGTCGCCACCGACTCGTCGTGGCAGGCGCTAGCGGCGAACAAGCCGTTCGTAACGCACACCGGGGAAGGCGAGGAGACGCGCAGGTGGGCGGCCCCGAACTACGGAACGCGCGACTGGCTACCGGTGACGTCGCACATCGACCGGACGGGCGAGAGCGGGCAATTCGACGGCAGCGCGTGGGTGTGGTACCCCGAGCGGGAGTTCGCCTTCGGCGAGGCGAACGCCATCGCGAACAGGCGACGCGTCGTGCACTTGCGGCGCGAATTCGAGGTTCCTGGAGACGCCAGCGATCTTGCCACCGCCTACGTCGACGTCATGGCGTCCGGCGCCATCGCGGTGCAGGTGTTCGTGAACGGCCACGCCGTGAAGCCTGGCGGCGAGGGCGATGCGCCGCCAGAAGGCTATCGCCGCACCGAGCACGGCGCGCTGCCCGACATGAGACCACGCCGGTATCCCATCGGCCCGAACCTTCAGGACGGCGCCAACGCCATCGGCATCCTGGCGATTACACGTCTCGGGAGCAACGACGACGGCGTGTCGACGCCAAACTTCGTGCGCGATGGCGTCATCGCGAAGGCGGTCCTCGACCCGGGCCTCTAACCCTTCGCGAAGGGGTCGCCCAGGATGCCGCGAAGCGTGCTCGTGAACGAGTTGTCCGTCCCGACGTATATGGCGATGATGCGGCCGCTCTTGTAGAAGTGCGGTGTGCTGATCCACGTCACCGCCGTAGCGCCAATCGTGTGTCCGTCGTCGGAGACGGTCGCGGCTTCCGCCTACATCGCCGCCTCGTCCTCGTTTTCGAATCGGACGCGAGGCTGCGTGTGACGCGCGGCCAAACTGTACCACGCTGAAGGGAATATCGAGGATGACACGGCTTGCGTTGGGGTTCGTTCTGCTGACGCCGTTGCTGCTCGTACAGGCTTGTTCGACTGCGGAAGCTCCGGCCGGGAAGTCGTTCCGCAAGGTCACGATCGCCGTCGATGGCATGGCGGAGCACAACGGCGTGTTGTGAATGGAGTGACCCACTGCGGTCACAACTGCCCTGGTAGGGCAGGAAGCAGTCAAGGCAGCCTCGTTTGACCTCGATACGAAGGCGTTTCGTGTGGAATACGACGCGAACCAGATGACGGAGCGGAGCTTGCTCGCCGCCATCCGCGAAGCGGGCAAGGCGCAGGGCGAGGACTACAAGCCCAAGATCGTCCAGGACGCTGCCAAGCCGTGACGCGTCTCAACAGACGCGCGTCACACAGCGCCAAGGACGCCGCATGCGCGTCGTCGCTCGTCACCAGGCCTTCCCATAGGCGCCGCGGTCGAGCGCGCGCCAGATTTTCGTAAAGCCCCGGCGGTGTCCCGCATCTACTAGCCAGATGACCGGGCCCATGTAGGTGGATTCGAGGATGGCTTCCGAGCTTCGCGCGCAGTCCGTCGCGCTCCATGTAAGCCGCACGCTGGCGGGTGACAAGGCGAGCTTTGAGGCGTTGGTGCGTGAATACCAAGCTGGCGTGCAGGGCCTCGTGTACCACCTCATGGGCAACTTCACGGACACACAGGACATCGTGCAAGAGGCGTTTGTCACGGCGTACACGCGGCTGGGGCAGCTCCAGAACCCAGCGCGTTTTGGCCCGTGGCTAAAGACCATC
Organism: uncultured bacterium; assembly: GCA_964473525.1. Lineage (GTDB taxonomy): Bacteria > Poribacteria > WGA-4E. The sequence continues at coordinate 44,848 of CAYYPK010000001.1, read as the reverse complement.
GCGCAGAACGAGTGCCGGATGAGATGGCGTCGGCAGCGGGACACCGTACCGTTGGAGCACCTCGGCCCGGCCGGCGAGGCGACGGACGTCGTGGGCGTCGACGAGCGTCTAGCGTCCGCTGAGGATTCAGGGCGAGTGCGCCAGGCGCTAGCCCGTCTCCCCGAGGCGCTCCGACTCACGCTGACGCTGCACTATATCGCGGACTGGTCGTACGCCGAGATCGCAGAATTCCTGGGCGTGCCCGTGACGACAGTCGTCGGTCGCATGCACCGCGCCCGACGGCTGATGCAGGAGAGGATGGAGCCGATGCTCCGCGAGACGTTCCAGGCAGAGCGCATGGCGGACGCGCGTATCGCCGAGATCGTCGCCGCCGCCATGGGTCGCGCGAAGGACGCCAACGAGAAGTGGGAGAAGAGCGCGTTCCTCGCAGGAGTGGACGACGCGCTCGCGTCGCTGGACCCCACGTCGTCGGACCCCCAGGTGGCTATGGGCCGCGTCGAGGCGCTTGGGATGCGTGGCGACGCGCGCGCGACTTGGATCGGCGATGTCCCGGGCGCGACGCACGACTACCTGCAAGCCATTGCCACCGCGGACGAAGCAGGGCAGGACGAGGACGCCGCGCGTCTCTGCAAAGACCTCGTGGCCGCGTACCTCCGTAGTCGGGAGTTCGAAGCCGGGCGCAACGCCGCGGCCAAGGCAGTGGAACGGTTCCGCGCGCTCGACGACCACGCCCACGCGGCGCAGATGCAGGCCGCCGTGGACCTGTGCGACGGACTACCAGGCGTGTGGGTGTCGGGCGGCACGGGCGGCTATGCGATGGCCGGGTTCGCTCTGACCCAGGACGCTGAGGGCATCACCCTCGAAACGCCCGCCTCGTCGAGGAACTACGGCGCGGGAGGCCCGTCCCCGGCCACGGCGCTGGCGTGGCTGCTGTACCCCGCCCGCCTCCTGGGGTCGGATCTCACCGTGGGCGCCATATGGACGGACCAGGTCGACAGGAAGACGGGCGCCGCCATGCTATGGCCCCTGCCTGACGGCTACGATCTCGTCAGCCGCTCGGCAGTCGAGAGCGACTCCGACATCGTCGTCACGCCAGCTGGGAGGTTCGAGGGCTGCCTACGGGTTCGCACTGTCATCACGGCTCCCGACGGGAGTGTGTCGCCCGCCTACGTAGCGCGAGCGCACGGGGGAGAGCGAGTGGCGTGGTACGCGCGCGGCGTCGGCTGCGTGAAGATCCGCCACGACACCCACAACGACCGCGTCCGCACCCTCGCCCTCATGAGCTACGAGGCAGCGGGCGACGACTACCTCCCGCTGCATGTCGGCGCGCAGTGGCGGTACCAGTGGACGCACGGCGGGTATGGCGGCCCGAAGCCGCTAGCCATCTACGAGGATCTGGCGCGGGTCGTGGCTGTCGCCGGGTCGACCGCGTTCCTGTCGTCCGCGACCGTGGCAGGGGAGCCCGAGGACGATCTTTGCGACGCGCACGTTGAGCGGATGCTCGAGTGCGAGCGCGCGAGCGGCGATGCGGCGGGCCTTGCCGCCTCCCTCGAAGCAAGACGGGCGAGAATGACGGACGACGCTGGCCCCGAGGCGCGACAGGCGACTGCGGCGGAGATCGCCGACCTGTACGCGGAGGTCGGCCCGCCCCGGCGGGAGATCGACGCGAGGTGGCGGCTGCAGGAAGTGGACGGGAAGTTGCCTCCCGACCTGGCCGTGGAGCGCGCGCGGGAACTGGTAGGGGCCGCGGACGCCGACGGGTGCTGGCAGGCGCGCAGCAGGGCAACGTGGCTCCTGGGCGTGGGGCTGAAGGACTCAGGGCGGGGCGATGAGGCGCAGGAGGCCCTCCGCGCGTCAGCCGCAATCTCCGCGGATGCAGGCGACGTTGTTGGCACAGCCAACGCCGAGAGCTGGGCAGACCGCTTCCTGCTCGACAGCGTCGTGCCGGAGGACGACGTACATGGCTACTGCTCCGGTGAAATCCGACTCCTGGAGAAAGACGGGCATGTTGACGGCGCCAACTCGTCCTCTTGCACGTACTACGGGTACCCGCCTGGGCCGCCAGGTTTCCCTCTCACGTCGTTCGCAATGATCGGGCCTTACCTGGGCATACAAGTGCTAACGAAGGAGGTCGGAGCCGCCGACTCCGACCGCCTCAACGTGCGGATGCCGTGGGGTGGCGAAAGCGCGATGGTCAACAGCGTGCTTGCAGAGACCGCCGCCAGCGTGACGACGCCGGGAGGCCAGTTCGACGGCTGCGCTCTGATCGAGAGCAAGCACGAGCTGCACGTCGGCAGGGGCGCCGGACGCCCGCCGCAGGGCGACGCCATCGGGTACGTGTCTGGCGCGCAGCAGTCCTGGTTCGCGCCAGGAGTCGGCGTCGTGCGCGTGCTCCGGCGCCACGACAACGACTACACCACGGACCTGATCCTGCGAAGCCACAGCGGCCCCACATCTGACGGCTTCGACGGACTGACCATCGGCAGGCGCTGGGAATACACCTGCGCCGACGAGTCCACGGGAACGGAGTACGAGCACTTCGTGCGCGTCGCTGCGAAGATCGGGTCGACCTGGCTCGTGGTCTTCGTCACCCGCGCGACCGCAGCCGAGCCCGCGTAGGCCTCGCGCCGTTGTCGAGACCGACCAGCTCCACGACGTTGCCTCAACCTCGGCGTAGCCTCTAGGATCATGCGCGGATCCATAGGACAGTCGGGAGGCAGCGTGCGACAGACGACCGTCAGTCTCTTCCACGGCGTGGGGAGGCCCTTCGAGTCCATGCGCGTTCCCGCGCCGGACGTGGAGACGGGACAAGTCCTCGTGCGCGTGACGTTAGCTACGATATGCGGCTCCGACCTCCACACGGTCAGCGGCCGCCGGGAAGCTCCGACGCCGTGCGTCCTGGGTCACGAGGGCGTGGGCGTGATCGTGGACGCCGCAGCGTCGTGCGATGCCAGCGGAGACTCCCTTGAGCCGGGCGACCGCGTCACGTGGTCGCTGATGGCGACCTGCGGCGAGTGCGCGTACTGCGGCCCGCGAGGCCTGCCCCAGAAGTGCGACGCGCTCAGCAAGTATGGACACGCGCGGTACGAGGGCGCCCGCGACCTGAACGGGTGCTTCGCCGACCACATCCTCCTGAAGCCCGGCACGCGCATCTACCGGCTGCCGGACAAGGTGACCGACGAGGAGGCCGTGCCGCTCAACTGCGCCGGAGCAACCATCGTCGGCGGCCTGGAGGCTGTGCGAGCTCGGCGTGGTGAATCCGCGGTCGTCCTCGGCGCCGGAATGCTGGGGTTGTACGCGGCGGCGCGGCTCAGCGACCTCGGGTACGAGACCGTCTCCGTCGTCGACCGCATAGACTCGAGACTGCGACAGGCGACCGCGTTCGGCGCGACACACACGTTCCAGGTCGGTGGCGACGACGACGATGCCATCGGCCCGGCGCTCAGTGAACTCACTGACGGCCGCGGCCCCGACCTGGCGGTCGAAGTCAGCGGGCGCCGTCGACTGGCTCGGCGTCGGAGGACGCTGCCTTACCCTCGGCTACGTGTACCCGGGCTCGGACGTCGCCTTCGACGCGCAGAAGCTCGTAACGAAGTGCCTGACGCTTCAAGGCCTGCACAACTACCGACCCGAGGCCCTGGGAGATGCGCTGGCGTTCGTAGCCGCCACCCGCGAGCGCTTCCCCTTCCACGACCTCGTCGCTCCCACATACCCGCTGAGCGACCTCGGCAAGGCCTTCGCGCACGCGGCGCATGGCGACGCGATACGCGTGGGCGTAGCGCCCGGGTAAGTGGCTCAGACCGGGAGAATGCCTCCGACACTCGGCGGCTCCGTAGGGGATCCCGCCGGGGCGGCGCGCGGCTGGTCAGAAGACGTGCCCTGCTCCCGTCGTTCACGCCATTCGGCGCGTAACAGACCGTACATCTCGAAATCCTCGTAGCCGTGCGCGCACTCGCGGTACTCCCGCATCACTCCCTCGCGCGTAAACCCAGTTATAAGCAGGATGCGCGTCGACGCCTTGTTGCTCCGCGCCGCAGCCGCCTCAACGCGATGTAACCCTGGACCTGCCTCGCCCAACGCCCACGCGAGCGCCGCCCGGACAACCCGTGTCGTGACGCCTTGCCCCCACTGGTCCCGCGCCAACGCGTACCCGAGGGACGCGCGCGCGTTCGCCGCGTCCCACCGGAACAGATGACAGCGCCCGACGACGCTCCCGCTGTCCCGGTCCTCGACCGCCCATCGCATCGCGGCGCGACGGCGCACATCCGCGATGTAGTCCTCTATCTCACGCCTCGCGTCCTGCTCGCTCGCCAGCGGACGCCCCAGGTAACGCGACACCTCCGCGTCACGCATCCAGCCGTAGTAGTCGCGCGCGTCGTCCGATGACCACCCGCGCAAGATACAGCTACCGGCGTCGAGTACAGGGGCGGCGTCGGGGCAGGCGACGTGGGGCATCTGTTCGGGCTCCTTCTCACACCTAAAGCAAAGAAGGCGCCCCACGCCCCTTCTCTCGGTCGTTTCAGTCTCGATCGTCAGCCAGGCGCCAGGCACACGGAATGTCTACGCTGACGACGGCGGAGACGTGTGATCGTGAGGCGCGACTGCATGCTGCTGGCGATCTCCTAGCGGCGACCTGCCGCCCGCAATTCCGATCCGATGGTAGCCGCGGCCGCGCCAGCCCATCAAGGGCCGTTGCACGACGGGACACCCACGCCGCCTCCCGCATATCGACGGCCGAACTGTCGCTGCGGGATGTGCAGCGACGCTACGAGGCTATCGCGCGAGCACGAGCCTGTGCATCTGACGAAGGCCCGCGGCCGTGATTTCGACGACATAGGCTCCGCTGGCGACCGCCTCACCACTGTCGTTGCGGCCGTCCCAATGCGCGGCGCGGTCCTTGGCGTAGTAGGAGCCAATCGGCCTATATCCAAGGTGCAGTTGACGGACCCTCTGTCCACGCGCGTCGTAGACGGTCATCGTGACTTCGCTCGCCTCAGCCAGCGCAAAGGGGATCCACGTCGCGGGGTTCAGCGGGTTCGGATAGGGCGCGAACACGTGGTCGGCCTGGGGAACCATCGCGGCAGCCAACAGCCTCAGGACTTCGACGCCACGTTCCCACTGGACGGTGCCATCGTGGCTCTCGAGCGCGAGCGCCAGCCACGCGCGCAGAGGCGTCCCTTCTCCGACGCCCTGCAGCCGCGACGGCGCCGCTAGGCCTGGTCCCGTCCCGAATGCCGCCGCCACCGTGACAAGGTCAGCGATCGTCACCCTCCCATTGCCGTCCGCATCTCCGTCAAGGCCCAGGCCGACGAGACCGAAGTCGCGGGCCACGCCGATAAGGTCGATGATGTCGACGACGCCGTCGTGGTTGACATCGGCTGCTCGGAATCCGGCATCAGGGCGCGCCATCTCGATCGTGTGCGTGTCGGTGACTGAGAAGAGCGCGTCCCCGTACGAATGCAGCCATCGTGTGTCGACCCATCGCGCATTCAGCCCTGGCTCGTACGGGATAGCGGGACTGACAGCTATCCACGTTTCGCTGGGCGGCGTCAACCGGAACACCGGGCCCGCAGCGGTGCTTGCGAACACCGAGGCCCCGAGCGTCGTCAGCGACCATACACCCCGGTCGCCGAGGCCGAATGTGAGACGGTACCAGGTGCTCCCGCCATCGGCGCTCGTCCATACCCCGCCGGAAGCGGCGTAGACCGCGCCGTCAAGTGTGGCTATGTCCATCACCGACGCATTCTCACCCCCGCGCGGTTCGAAATTGGGCAGTATCGACCACGCCATCGTAGATTCGTCGAGCGTCCGGACGTGCCTTCCAGGCCGTCCAAAGCGAGTGCCCAACAGCGTGTCCCCGCGGAACACGTAATGCTGGTCGACTGCAATTGGCTTGCTTGGCGCCGAGGATGTCGAACCGGAGAGGTACTCCCAGTCACCGGGGTCCAGAATATCAGGCGCGCGATACAGCGCCGTGGGAGACGCGACGGGAACCCCGAAGCCGGGCATCACGGTGCTGGACCAGCCGTTCGCGTCGTGAGTAAACCGTGTGATGCCTGCCGGTGGGTCTAGTTGAGCGTAGACGGCGCCGTCCACGACCGTGAACTCTGTGACGTCGCGCCATAGCTCTGTTAGCCGCACCCAGGAGACGCCGACATCGCTGGAAACATACAGCCCTCCAGTCGTGCCTGCGAACAGGCGGTCAGCGTCCACTGCGAGCGCCTGAATCTCCTGACTTGGGACGGCGAGCTGCGCCCAACTGCCCCCTCCGTCGCGCGACTGGAACACCCCCGGCCCGCAGGCTATGAGCGAGTCAGCCGTTGCGGCCATGTCGTCAACCGGCCAGCCAGTCAGCGACGTCTGTTCCCAGGACAGGCCTTCGTCGTCCGACCTGTACACGCTGCCGGCGGCGCCGATATCGGTAGCCGCGTAGAGGGTGTCGGCCACGCGGACCAGGCTGGTGACGCGCGCTGCAATCGCCGACTGGTACACCCACGAGAACTCGCTCTGGTCGAACCTCCACACGTCGCCGTTGTCGAAGATCGCCAGCACGCCGCCGTCCGTAGAGGCGAGGTGCGAGACAGCGCCCGGGTTCTCCATAGCGCGGCTTGCGTCGCGCCACGTGACGCCGTCATCAGCGGACACCGCGAGACCGATAGCGCCTCCGGCGTAGATGGTGGCTCCGCTGATGACGATGGCGCTGAACGCGCCGGTGAGTAGAGGGGTCCGCGACCAAGTAGCGCCACCGTCGTCCGAGCGATACACGCCGTTCCTCGGCGTCCCGACCAGAACGGTGCTCTCGCTCGCCGCTATCGTGCGAACGGTCCTTTCAAACGAAGCAGGATCGAGTCGCGAGAATTGCCAGGAGTGACCCCCATCCACCGACCTGTACATGCCGTCACGTGTGCCAACGAGCAGAACGCCCTCTGCTTCGGCAAGCGCCAGCACCAGTCCATGCGAGATGCTGTCCCGGACACGGAACCCTGTGTCGCGCCACGTATTCCCGGCATCAGTCGAGTGGAAGATGCGACGGCCCGAACCAACGTAGATCTCCTGCTGCGACGTGGCCATGACGACGCTCCCGCCACCCGGTGGCGAGGGCACAGGATGCCACACGATGTCGTCACCCGCTGCGCCGTGACCGATGTCACAGACGGCCGCAACCGCAACGAGCCACGACGCTAGGGCCGCTAGGAGGCGAGGACATCTCTGGCGCGTCCGACGGGGCAGCGACATACCATCACTCCTCCAAGCCGCTAGTGGGCCGGCGGCGGAGCCGCACAACACTCGGGCATGCTAGCACCGCGCGCGTTAAGAGGACCACCCTACGGCGGGAACGGAGCGGCGACCGGTATGGCGCCGCACACTGCGCGCGCTGAAGCACGATGACTCCACGCCAGCCGCGCCGTCGGCGCCGTCTACCCCGCATCTGCTGCCAAGAGGATTCGGCGCGGAGTCGATGGCTGCGCCCATATCAGGCGCGCGTGGACACTACGAGAACCCGCGAGCCCACGGAGGCCGCCCGCAGCCCGACTACAGCAGGTCGTAGTTCAGACCCAATGCGATCGTCTGCTTCACCTGTGTCTTCTCTACGACACGGTCCTCACGCACAATCAGCACGTTCAGCTTCAGGCTGACCCATTCCGTCACCTTGACGGCGACGGTCGTGTCGTTGCGCGCGACGACATCCGCCAGGTCGCTAAACGCGGTGAACAGCTCCAGCTTGGACGACAGGAGGACGTTGTCACGCAACTGCCACTCGACGTCCGTGACGGACTCGACGCCACCCTCGGTCCGAGTCGTCTCGACCTCGGGAGTGTCTGGGTCGTCCGCGTATCCGGTGAATTCGTCGGTGAGTGTCTCGCGTAGGGCCACGCCCAGACGGGTGCGCGCCTCCTCGACGGGCCGGTAGCCGACGCCAGCGCTCTGCGTGAAATAGGCCGGGTCGAAGATCGAAGACGCCGCGACCCTCTCGCCATCGTCGGGGTACTCGTAACCCTTGGCGAACTGCGTCTTGAACGTCCCAGCGACGTATGGGTCCACGAGCAAGCCCTGATCGAGCGTCAGCACGCTTTCCAGGTCGATCTTGTCGTCGGTCTTCCGCGTCTCCTGATCTCCCAGCTTCGTCTGACCGTAGGCGAGTTTGTACGTCGAGTCCCAGAGCAGCTTCGCGCGGGCGAACGTGGACTTGCCGTCCAGACTCGCCGTCCACGCGACGGCCTCCTCGCCGCCCTGCTCCCAGTTAGACAGCGAGATTTGCGTGAGCGTGAGCCCGCTGACGAGCTTGTGATCCCAGCCCGCGGCCGCCTCCGCCGCGCCGTCCTCCTGTCCCACGGCGGCGACGGCGAGACTCAGGGCGAGAACAACCGACAGCGCGATTCTGGCTACCATTTCGAGACTCCTTCCTCGCCCTGGACGCTCGGGCCACCGACAGTGTCCATGTGCACGTCCATCTGCGGAAACGGTATGCCGATGCCCGCCTCGTCCAGCGACAACTTCACCGCACGCGTGACGGTCTCCATCATCGCGAAGTAGTCCTCCGTGGGCGCCCAGACGCGAACCTGCCAGTTGACGGCGGAGTCGCCGAGATCCTTCAGCACGACCTGCGGCTCGAGTTCGGGGTCCTGCCCAGGAATGTCGGCGATAGCCGCCGAGAGCGTATCGCGCGTCTCGTCAACCGCTGCGGAGTAGTCGACGCCTACGTTCACGTCTACGCGACGCACGGGGTGGTACGTGACGTTCTCGATGGGCGAGCCGAAGACGCTGCTGTTGGGGAGGATCATACGCCTGTTGTCGGGCGTGTCCAACGTCGTGCTGAACAGCTCGATCTCCGCCACCTTCGCCGTGACACCGGCAACGGAGATGACGTCGCCGACCTTGAACGGCCGGAACACGAGCAGCATGACACCGGACGCGATGTTCGACAGGCTGCCCTGGAACGCCAGACCGATCGCCAGGGCGGCGCCACCGATGACAGCGGCGAAGCTAGTGACCGGCACATCGAACACGCCGAGGATCGCCACGAAGGACAGAAGGAGGACCAGCCAGCGCGCAGCGGCCCCGAAGAATTGCGAGAGAGTCGGTTCGATGCCCGCCCGCTCGAGCCGGCGGGTTGCGACACGCCGGGCCCACGCGCCCACGCGGAACGCGACAAAGAACAGAACCAGTACGCCGAGCACGCGGGCGGCGTAGGTGGTAATCAGAGGTACCAGCGTCGTTAGGTCTATCACGCCGTTTCCTTTCCCGTTTTGGAGGCGATACGGCTACATGGTACACGCGTCCGTGGGGCGGGAGCCCGAGAAGCTCAAGGGCGCAGCCCTGCAACGCGGTACCCGCATCTGGCCGTAGAGTAGTGTGCAACTTGCAGCCGGTGAGCGATGGCGCCGGCCAACACCTGGACGGCCACTATGGACGACCGCATCGTAGCGCGCGCCAACGAACTCGCGGAGGGTCTGTATCCGCACCAGCTGGAGGGCGTGGCGTTCCTGCTCGGGCGCCGGCGCGCGCTTCTCACCGACGACATGGGTCTAGGGAAGACGCGACAGTCCATCATCGCTCTCACCGAGGCGAACGCGCGTGGCCCGTATCTCGTCGTATGCCCGGCGTCACTCAAGCGGAATTGGGTGCGCGAGATCCAGGCTGTGGTGCCTGAACCGGCCTGCGTGATCGTCGGTCCCGGGCCCATGCCGGAGGACGACTTCGACGGCTGGCTCGTCATCAACTACGACATCCTCGACAAACATCTCCCCGCGCTGTTGGCGCGACCGTGGTCGGGCATGGTGTTCGACGAAGCGCACTACCTCAAGAACTACCGCAGCAAGCGCAGCCGCGCCGCCATGCAACTCGTGCGTGAGACGGCGAGCGACCCCGTGGTTCACGCGCTGACGGGCACGCCGCTCACGAACCGCCCGCGCGACCTGTTCCCGCTTCTTCAGCTAGCGGGACATCCTCTTGGGCGCAGCTTTGCCACGTTCGCGAAGCGCTACTGCGCTGGCTACCAGGGGGAATACGGGCTCGTCGCCGACGGCGCGACGAACATCGACGAACTGACCGTACAGCTACACGGTGTCATGCTGCGGCGCACGAAGGACGAGGTGCTGGACCTGCCTCCCAAGATGCGCACGTGGCTGGATGTCGAGATTCACCCGAGGGCGGTGGAGAAGCTGAACGAACCCGTCCGCGCGCTGGCGCAGACGTCGCGGCGAGATCGAGGACGCACGACCGAGGAACGCCAGGCGCAGGGACGCCTACTCGGCGGACTTACGACGGCGCGACGCAAGCTCGCCATCCTAAAGTCCGTTCAGACGACGGACTACCTGCAGAGCATCGTGGACCAGGGCGAGAAGGTAGTCGCGTTCTCGGCGTTCATCCCGCCCGTGCTGAGGTTCGCGAGACACTTCGGCGACGCGGCGGTCAGCATCACAGGCGGCGTGTCCGCGGCGGAGCGACAGGAACGCGTCGACCGCTTCCAGGAGGACGACGACGTCCGCGTACTCGCCGCGAATCTGCACGTCGGCGGAGTGGGTCTGAATCTGACGGCGGCTCGCCAGGTGGTGTTCAACGACCTCGACTGGACTCCTTCGAACCACTGGCAGGCCGAGGATCGCGCGTACCGCATCGGCCAGACGTCCTCGGTCAACGTCACGTACATGGTCGGCGCCGGTACGGTAGACGAGTTCGTCCGCGGCGTCCTGCAATCCAAGGCGCGCGTCATCGACGACGTTATCGACGGCAAGGCGCTCGGCCCGGAGCTGGACACGGATGTGCTAGGCGAGTTGAAGCGTCTGCTAACGGCGATGCCCGCTCTCGCATCGGGCGATGTCGATCCGGCGCACGTCACGGAGATGCTCGCGCAGGCGCGCGCGGCATACGTGGCGGAGCAGGGAGAGGACAACGCGACCGCTGTGGCCAAGCTGCCCTACTCCGAGGAGGCCGTGCAGGCCCTCGCCGCGGCGCTCTCGGGGCCGCAGAGGCAGCGCTACCGGGCGGTCAGCTCGTCGGACGCAAGCAAGGCGTACGACCTGGAGATCGTCGGCGCGGACGTGTCCTGCTCGTGCCGCGGGTTCCAGTACCGCGGCTCGTGCCAGCACGCGCGGAAGCTGAAGGACGCCGTCGTGGGCAAGAAGGCGCTGCCGAAGGGCTTCGTCGCCGTCACGCAATAGCCGCTCGCGCGAGGCTTAGGCGTGCCACGCCGCTCGCCTCTGCCGGCCCGCGATCAGGGCCTCCGCCCCAGTTAGGCGCCTGGGCGGCTCCCACGGCGTACAGGAAGCTCGGTGGTACCCATCGCGGGCGACCTTGCGTGGATGGGCCGAACCCCCATCCTAGCCTTCCCCCTCTACGAAAGGGGGAAGGGACCGCTTCAACGGCGAACCACCCATCAGCTCCACGCGGAACCGATATGCTGGAAGGCATCTGGCCCCTTCCCCTCGCAGGGGAAGGTTGGGACGGGGTCGGGGTGACGGCGCACACGCCGTCGCTGACCAGGCCTCGTGGACCGAAACGGACCCCCTGACCTACGTCTGACGCAGCAGCCAGCGCACGGCGTTCTGCTGGGCCTTCACGTATTCTGGGTTCCACAGCGCTGGTATGGTGTGGCCCGGCGCCAGGTAGCAGACGCGTCCCGCTCCCTCGTCGAACGCCCAGCCTGCTTCGCACTCGACGCCGTGGTCGCCGAACTCCAGCCCGTCCTCGTTGACGCTGCGGAGGAGCACGTCGGCTGGGTCGCCGGTGTACGTCATGTAGTGCTGTTCGTCCGTGACGAGGAAGTCGGCGACGCCGCGCGTGACCGGGTGGTCCGAGTTCGTCACGCGCACTCTGTACGGACGCACGGGCGGATGACCCAGCGTCGCGGCGCGCAGCGCCTCTCGGAACGGCGCGTTGTCCGTCGCGATGTACGTGACGTTGTGGCACAGCAACGCCGAGCCACCCGCCCGGACGAAGTCGCGCACAGCTTGTCCCTGCGCGTCGGTCATCCAACTGACCGTGCGCGCAGCACGCGGAGGCACATCCGGTTCGCTCGCGTGCTCCTCGCCGTAGCCGTCCGGCCACACCATGCCATCCCTGAACAGGATCAGCAGACGGTAGTCGGCGAGCGTCTCCGCGTTGAGTCTCGTCACTTCGTCAGTGAAGTCGATACTCACGCCCGCCCCCTCTACAAGCGTCTTCGTGAGGGCGGTGCGAATGTAGTCGGAGTTGTGGTACCGGTCGCCGACGAGCGCGAACGCTGTCGCTGCCATGCGCGCCTCCTTCTCGCTTGCGGTCTAGTGCACGTCGACCTTCGCCGCGCCGAGCACGTCCATCTTCGGCCGCACCCCCAGCCCGGGCTCCGTGGAAGCCGCCATGCGTCCGTGCACGCGCTGCGGCGCCCCGTCGGCGATGTCGACGGTCACGTAGCTGTTGAAGTCGGTAGCGGTGAAGAGGAACTCCGTCGGCGTGCTGTGCGCGAGGTGCGCGATGGCGGCGGTAATGATGTCGCCGCCCCAACTGTCCTCGAGGGTCATCGCGATGCCCAGCGACACGCACAGGTCGCGCGCCTGCCGCGCCCGCGTGATGCCACCGAACTTGCTGATCTTGATGTTCACGACATCCATGGCGAGGTCGGCGTGGCCTCGCAGCAGGGCGTCCATACCGTCGATGACCTCGTCCATGACGAACGGGTGATCCGTGCGGCGACGGATGGATAGGCACTCCTCGTACGAGAGGCACGGCTGCTCGATGTAGATGTCCACGTCGCTCACGCCACGCACGACGCGCGCCGCCTCGTGCATGAGCCAGCCAGTGTTCGCGTCGGCGATGAGTTTCTCGCCACGCTCTGTCTGCTCTGCGACGGCGTGGATACGCTCAATGTCGACGTCTGGGTCGCCACCCACCTTGAGTTGGAAGCGGCGGTAGCCTTCCGCCCGGTATCCCGCGACGCGCGCCGCCATCGCCTCGGGCTCCTCCTGCGAGATGGCGCGGTATAGCACGAAGTCGTCGCCGTGACGGCCGCCGAGCAGCGTGCACACGGGCAGCCCCGCGACCTTGCCAAGGATGTCCCAACACGCCATGTCGATCGCCGACTTGACGTAGGGATGCCCCTTCATCGCGGCGTCCATGAGCCGATTCAGCTTGTCCAGTTCGGTTGGGTCTTCGCCTAGGATGTGCGGCGCCAACTCGCGAATGCCCGCCCTGCATCCTTCCGCGTACGCGGCCAGGTAGAACGGCCCAAGCGGGCACACCTCGCCGTAGCCCACGACGCCCTCGTCCGTCTCGATCTCGACCACGGTGCTGTCGAACACGGACACCGACTTGCCGCCCGACCAGTTGTACGAGCCCTCGTGAAGCGGAAGGTCGACCTGATAGGCGCGGATGCGCGTTATTCTCATGTCGCGCGCTCCCTGCCTAGAGTTGCGGTCGCGTGGAGATGGCGTGCTGGATGATGCCCACGACGCGTTCGCGTTCTTCGCCAACGAGCGCGAGTCTCGGGGGCCGCGTCGTCTCCGCGCCCTGCCCGGCTTCGGACATCGCCAGCTTGATGTACTGCACTAGCTTCACGTCGGTGTCGAGGTGGAGGAGCGGCGTGTACCACCGGTATATCTCGCGCGCTTCCTCCCACCGCCCCGCCATGGCGAGATCCCACACGCGCTGGTTCTCCGCCGGGAAGGCGTTGACAAGGCCCGCAACCCACCCCACGGCTCCGAGCATCGCCGCTTCGAGGGCGAGGTCATCCACGCCGCAGAACAGGATGTACCGGTCGCCGACGATGTTCTTGAGATCGGTGATGCGCCGCACGTCCTCGGACGATTCCTTGATCGCGACGAGGGTGGGTTCATCCGCCAGTTCCGCGAACATCTCGGGGCTGATGTCCACCTTGTAGGCGACTGGGTTGTTGTAGACGAGGATCGGCAGCGCCGTGGCCCGCGCGACGGCGCGGAAGTGTTCCATCGTCTCGCGGTCGTCGGACTTGTAGACCATCGCGGGCAGGACCATCAGGCCATCCACGCCAGCGTCGCGAGCATCCTGCGCGTAGCGGCACGCGAGCGCTGTCGTGTACTCGGCGACTCCCGTTAGCACTGGGATCCTGCCCGCGACGTGTTCGACCGTGGCGCGCAGAACTTGGACCTTCTCGGCGTATTCCAGCGAGTTATTCTCACCGACCGTCCCGAGCATGATGACGCCCGTGATCCCGTCGTCGATCATCCTCTCGACGTGCGCCCTCGTGGCGTCCAGATCGAGGGACAGATCCTCGTGAAAGTGGGTCGTCGCGGCCGGAAATACGCCCTGCCAGTCAACGTGCATGCTCTCTCCATTCGTTGTGGCGCCCGGCGAGGCGCGGCTACATCATAGCCGCCGCCGTGGGATGTCGCACCTTGGGGTTTCGTCTCGCGGCGCGGCAGCGGTAGACTAGGAGAGTCGGCGGCCCGTCATGGGTCGGCGATCGCGGGGCGCCGAGGGAGCGACGGGGCGCTAACCGAGACAACCGAATGGATAAGGGGGCCTCCATGAGGCTTATGACGACCGCAGCGCGCGCGGCGCTCGCCGCGTGTCTGGTTTTGGCAGGCGTGTCACACGCGCAGACCGATGGCCTTGTGCTTTACATGCCGCTCGACGACGGCGCAGGCGACATCGCGACCAACACCGTTGGGGACGACGGCGTCCTCGTCGAGTCACCGAGCTGGGTTGCCGGCTCAACTGGCAGCGCGCTGGAGTTCGACGGGACGTCGAACTACGTCGAAATACCCATCGACCTGAGCCCGCAGGCGCCCGGCAATCAAGGGCAGCTCTCCATCGCTGCTTGGGTGAAGGTTCTGGAGACCAACACGGACGCTCACGGGCAGACCCGGCAGCCGATCGTGATGAAGGGCAGCGGTGACGGCTGGGAATACGCGCTCTACGTGTATGACGACTTCGGCGCCGGGATGTCCGTCTGGAACTGCGGCGGTTCAGGCGTTGCCGAGCCAAGCGCGCCAGGCACGCTGCCGCAGAACGAATGGCATCACGTCGTGGGCACGTTCGACGTCGTTGATGGGGTCATGGTCTACGTCGACGGGGACCTCGTAGCCGAGGCCGGGCCGAACGCCAACGAACCGTGCGACGGCCCGACGCTGCCGCGCATCGCATCCCGCGTGGACGGCCAATTCCTGAACGCGGTCATCGACGAAGTGGCCATGTGGGACCGCACGCTCTCGGCCGGCGAGGTCAGCGAGAACATGAACGGCGCGCTATCGACGCCGGTCGAACCGCAAGGGAAGCTGGCGACATCCTGGGGGTTGGTCAAGCGTCTGTACTGACCGCTCTCCGACGGTGGATCGACACCCGGGCCGGCGCCTGTTGGGCGGCCCGGCGCCGCCGTCCCGTCCGTGTCTTCTCAGCTGACGTAGTCGTCGCCGCGGCGCCTCCGAAGCCACTGCTTGAGCGGCACGTCGTCTTCCGTGGGCTGCCACCAGCCCTTCACGTCCACGCCGTCGCCCAGGAGTTGGCGGCGAATCGGGTCGCACCGGCGCAGCAGCTCAGGCGACATGTTGTTGTAGTCGAGCCCCCGCAGCCAGCGGTAGCTGTACCCCAGGAACAGCACCTTCCGCGTGACGTCGGAGTAGTTCCACCCGCGCGAATGCCACAGGCGTCGGTCGAAGATCACCGCTGTGCCAGGACGCGCGAGCACGTGCACCGCGCCGTCGGGGTCGCCGTCAGCATCGGACTGCGGCGGCCGCTCGTCCAGCCTGTGTGAGCCTGGCACCACGCGCAGGGCGCCGTTGTCCGGCTCCGCCACGTCACTGAACCAGAACGCGACCTTCAGCGACAGCCGTGGGTGCGGTCGCTCCATCTCCGGCACGGGGCGCCCGCCGTCCTGGTGCCACCCGGCGGCTTTGCGCTTGCGCTCCGCGTCTGGGGGCTCCGGCGGATAGATGATGAGGTGCGAGATATAGTGCTGGATGTTCCAGCCAAGCATGTCGCATACGAGCGGGAACGTCGTTGGGTAGTCGAGCAGCTCCAGGAACAGATCGTCCTCGACGATCGTGCGGAACTTCGCCATGATCGTGTGCGGAGCGAGGGCGCGCGCCTCTCGCTCCTCCGCGTCGATGCGGTCGATGACGACGTTCAGCCGCCGTACGAGGCCGGGAGGGAGGGCGTCCTCGACGATGAGATAGCCGTCGTTGTTGAACGCCGCCAACTGCTCTTCGGACGCGAAATGATCGAGGCATGCGTCCAGCATGCGCGCTCCTCCGGTGCTCGGTCGTCGTGCGGTGGGCGCAGCCTACACCCCAAGACTTGTGGCGGCAACGGAGGGTGTGCTCGTAGATCGTCCGTGACACAACGCGGGGCCGCCATCACCAGGCTGTCATGCTGGGGCGCCGAAGGCGACGAAGTATCTCGGAGTATGTGGACACCGTGCTCCGCGCAACAGTTGACGAGCGCCCTGGTCATGGTGTCCCTGTCACCGAAGAGATGCTTCGCCTCCGGCTCAGCATGGCATGGCGAGGCCGAGGGGCGGTACAGCGTCGGCCGCCGACGGCTGTTGGTGAAGGCGCCCGGTAACGGCGACCGCGTCTGGCAGCGGCGTGATACCATGGGAGGGTGGATACACTGCCTGCTCGCCGCCAAACCCCGTCCCAAGGACGACCCGTAGCCGCCGGACGCCTTCGTCCCTCGACGCCGTCGACCGAGGCTGGAGGCGGCCGCCCGTGAGGACCTCCGGCTCCCACTACCTGGACCTGTTCCGCGCGTACGTGAAGCCGCAATGGCGGAAGGCGGCGCTCCTGGGTCTGCTCCTCGTGATTGTCACGGGCGTGCAGCTGATCCTCCCGCAGATCACGCGCGGGTTCATCAACGGCGCCACATCGACACCGCCGGTACCCATCCGCGCGCTCACGTTGCTCGCCCTAGCGTTCCTCGGCGTCGGCTTCGTAAACCAGGTATTCAACGCCGCCGCGACGTACTTCAGCCAGGACGTGAGCTGGACGGCGACGAACGCGATGCGGGTCGACCTGGCGAAGCATTGCCTATCGCTCGACATGTCTTTCCACAACGACCGCACGCCCGGGGAGATGATCGAGCGCATCGAAGGCGACGTGAACACTCTCTCCGAGTTCTTCGCGCGCTTCATCTTCCAGGTTATCGGCAGCCTCCTCATGCTCGTGGGCGTGTTGGCGTTCCTGTTCCTCGAGGACTGGCGCGTCGGCGCCGCGATGGCTGGCTTCGCACTGCTCGCCATGGGCGTCTTGTACGTGGGACGCAGCATCGCCGTGCCGCACTTCCGCGCCGAACGAGCCGCCTACGCCGGGCTGTTCGGGTTCCTGGAAGAGCGCCTCGCCGGCACGGAGGACATCCGGGCGAATGGCGCCGTCGCATACGTCATGCGGCGCTTCTTCGAGCTCAGTCGGGATGTGTATCGCAAGGCGATCAAGGCGGCGCTCATGGGTCAGGTCGTGTGGGTCGCGGCGACCCTCATGTTCGCGGCGGCATCCGTCATCGCGTTCGGCTTGGGGGCGTACCTCTTCCGCAGCGGCTCGCTCGAAATCGGCGATGTCTACCTCATCGTGCAGTACACAGAGATGCTGCTGCGACCTCTCGAACGCCTGACGCGCCGCATACAGGAACTACAGCGTGCGACCGCTGCGATCCAACGCATCCAGGAAATCCGGGAGATTCAGCCAGCAATCGAGGCCACGGGCAGCAAGGCGCTCCCTGACGGTGAGCTAGGCGTTGTCTTCGAGAACGTGTCGTTCGCGTACGTGGGCGACGATCTCGTGCTGGACAACGTGGCGTTCACGCTGGCTCCCGGCGCCGCTCTCGGGCTGCTAGGCCGCACGGGAAGCGGCAAGACGACCATCTCGCGCCTGCTCTACCGTCTGTATGAGCCGCAGGAAGGCGCGATTCGTCTGGGCGGCGAGGACATCCGCGGCCTCTCACCGGAAGACCTGCGCGCCCGCATCGGCATGGTGACTCAGGACGTGCAGCTCTTCCACGCGAGCGTGCGCGACAACCTCACCTTCTTCGACACCCAATACGCTGACGCCCGCATACTCGGCGTGCTCGAAGAGCTGGGTCTCATCCCCTGGTACGAGTCGCTGCCCGACGGGCTCGACACCGTCCTCGACTCCGAGGGCAGCAGCTTATCGGCAGGCGAAGCGCAGTTGCTCGCGTTCACGCGCGTGTTCCTGAAAGACCCGGGGCTTGTCATCCTCGACGAGGCGTCCTCTCGCCTCGACCCGCTGACCGAGCAGTGGATAGAGCGCGCCATCGACCACCTATTACGCGACCGCACGGCGATCATCATCGCCCACCGACTGGCGACGGTGCAGCGCGTGGACGAGGTCATGATCCTCAAGGAAGGCCGCGTGCGCGAATACGGCCGGCGCGCCGACCTGGCGGCGGACCCGCAGTCGAGGTTCTCGCACCTCCTGCGCACCGGCGCGGAGGCGTCGCTGTCATGAGCGCATGGGGATTCATCCGGCGTCTCGTCCGGTACGCGCCGGTACTGTTCGCGCTGAACCTCCTGGCATGGACGGCGTTCAGCACTATTCCTCTGCTGACCGGACTCGTCTCGCGCGAGCTGTTCGATAGCCTTGAGGGCGTCGGGCGGTTTGGTTACGACCTGTGGACGCTCCTCGCGCTCATCGCCTGCGTCCCGCTCGCGCGGAAGGTGGCGTCCTTCAGCGGCATGATGTTATTCACCGTGTTCATGCACACGATGGAGACGCTGCTTCGCCGCAACATGCTGCACAGCGTCCTCGGCGCGCCGGGCGCGCACGCGATGTCCGAGGCGTCCGGCGAGGCGGTCAGCCGCTTCCGCGACGACACGCACGAAGTCCTCATGTATATCGAGGAGTGCATCGACTTCGCGGGACGGCTGCTCTACATCGGCATCGCGTTCGCCATCTTGTTCAGCATTCAGCCCGCCATGACGGTCGTGTTGTTCCTGCCGTTGCCGCTGCTCATCTTCCTAATCAACATGGCGCGCCGACGTATCCACGAATACCGACGGGCCAGCCGGGCGGCCGCAGGCAAGGTCAGCGACTTCATCGGCGAGATGTTCCGCACGACGCTCGCCATCAAGGCGGCGGGGGCGGAGGGGTCCATCATTGGGCGGTTCCGCGACATCAACGAAGTGCGACGCAAGGCCGCTCTGAAGGACCAGTTCTTCAACGAACTGCTCCGGTCGGTCGGATGGAACATCGTGCACCTCGGCACGGGCGTGGTGTTGCTGTTCGCAGCCACGAAGATGCGGTCGGAGGAGTTCTCGGTGGGCGACTTCTCTCTGTTCGTCACGTACGTGACGCACGCGACGTACCCCATCTTCTCCATCGCGCGGCTCATGGCCCAACACAAGCGCGCGCGTGTCTCGTTCGAACGCATGGTGGACCTGACGCCCACCAGCCCGCCCGAAACGCTTGTCGAACACGGTCCAGTGCACCTGCGAGGCGACTTGCCCACCGTCCCGGCCGCCGTCGCCACGGCGGGCGACGCTCTCAGCCACCTGGAAGTGACCGGCCTCTCGTACCAGCACCCAGATTCCACGCACGGAGTGGCGGACATCACCTTCGCAGTGAAGAGCGGCAGCTTCACCGTCGTTACCGGCCGCATCGGGTCCGGGAAGACGACGCTGCTGCGCGCCGTCCTCGGCTTGCTCCCGAAGGACGAGGGCGAGATTCGGTGGAACGGAGCCGTCGTGGACGACCCCGCAGCGTTCTTCACGCCCCCTCGGAGCGCGTACACGCCGCAGACGCCGCGACTGTTCAGCGAGTCGTTGCGGGACAACATCCTCATGGGCATGGTCCAGGAAGACGAGGAGGTCGGGTCCGCCATCCGCCTGAGCGTCATGGAAGACGACCTCTTAGAGATCGAGGACGGCCTGAACACGGTCGTAGGTCCGCGTGGGGTGAAGCTGTCGGGCGGCCAGATCCAGCGTTCGTCCGCGGCGCGGATGTTCGCGCGCGACGTTGACTTGCTCGTCTTCGACGACCTCTCCAGCGCGCTCGACGTCGAGACCGAGCGAGTGCTGTGGGAGCGCGTCTTCGGCGAGCGCGACGCCACCTATCTCGTCGTGTCGCACCGACCTTCCGTGCTGCGCCGGGCGGACCACATCATCGTCATGTCCGAGGGCCGCATCGAGGCGCAGGGAACTTTCGACGAAATCATGTCGACATCGCGGGAAGCGCGCTATCTTCTTACGGGCGAGCAAGACCGTGACCAACCCAGCGAGAAGGACAGCGAATGAGTGATGTTGCCAAGGCCGAAGCGTTCAGGGCGACCGACCAGGTCGCGTACCAGAACGCAGGGGTCGTCAGCCGCACGATCATCAACAACGACGCCGGCTCGGTGACGTACTTCGCCTTCGACGAGGGAGAGGGCTTGAGCGAGCACTCGGCCCCCTACGACGCCCTCGTGCACGTCCTTGACGGCGAGGTGGACATCATCATCGGCGGCGTGTCGTCCGTTCTGCAGGCCGGCGACGCTATCATCATGCCCGCCGACGTCCCGCACGCCCTCAAGGCCGTTTCGCGCTTCAAGATGTGCCTCACCATGGTGCGCGGCTAGTCGCGTAGGCGATTCCGCCAGACACCTTGGCCGAATCGCGTCCGTAACGTCCGCGTAGACACCTCACGGCCGAGAGATCCCCGTCAATGTACAAGCCCGTACTCGCGCTCCTCGCAGTCTGTTGCATCGCTGTCTCTCACGCCGGCGCCCAGGACAAGCGGATGCTGTTGTGGTTGCCGTTCGATGCAGTTGACGGTGATGTCTCTCGCGATCGAAGCGGTCATGGCAACGACGCGACGTTGCACGGCGACGCAGGAATCGACGTCGGCGTCCGCGGGAACGCTCTGACGGTCGGCGATAAGTCGTGGGCATCGGTGGATCACAGCCCGAGCTTCCATCTTGGTACAGAAGACGCCCCGGAAATGACGTTGATGTGCTGGGTCCAGATAGGCCCGGCAGTTGTGGGGGACGACGGCCAACAGATGGGGATTGAGAAGGGAGTTGGCTGGGTGGCAGGCGAATACAGCCTCATGCCTGACTTTGTCGACAACGTCATCATTCAGGCGCGGGATCTGGATCCCGCCTGCGCCGACCAGATTAAGACACAGGACATCAAGGGTCTTGGTTGGCGCCATGTTGCTGGGACGTTTGATGGCGACACGTTGCGTGTACACATCCGTGACGCCGACGGGCCGGTGGCGGGTTCCCCGTGGGATATGGAGTGTCCGGGCCCCATCCTGACAAACGACGATCCCATATTCATCGGCTCGCGGAACGGGGAAGTGAGGTTCATCAGCGGCATGATGGATGACGTGTGCATCTTCAGCTGGGCTCTGTCGGGAGATGAGATAGCCCAGGCGAGCGACGATCCGGGCAGGTTTGCGCTGCCGGTCGAGGCGCGCGCCGCGTTGACGACGACCTGGGCGCGCATCCGGCGGGTCACGTCGACTCGGCGAGAGTAGGCATGGCGGCACGTCCACGTGGCCGTGGCGCGCGAGGCGCAACGCCACGGCTGGTCTGCTGCGTTCCGACGGACAGGCGCGCGAGGGCCCGGCCCATGGTCCACCCAGGACTGGAGCGTCGATCCCCGCCAGCCGGTGACGCCGCTATGATTGCAGCAGGGCCTCGGCGTCCACGGTGATGAGCACGTCGTGGCCCACGACCACGCCGCCGCGTTCAAGATCCCCGTTCCAGCTTACGCCGAAGTCGCGCCGGTCGATGGTGGTTGTGGCGTGGAAGCCGGCGCGCGTCAGCGGCCCCTTGTCGACTCCGTCCTCCCAGAACGGCGTGTCCCAGCACCCCATGTAGCGCACGGCGAGGGTCGTCTTGCACGTGACGCCACGCATCGTCAGGTCGCCCGTGACACGGAACTCGTTGTGGCTCAGCAGCGTGACATCGTCGCCCAAGAAGCTGATGGTCGGGTGGTTCTCAGCGTCGAGGAAGTCCTCGTCGCGCAGATGCTCGTCCCGCGCCGCGTCACCAGACCACAGGGACGCGGCGTCGATGTGGACTTCCACCTTCGAATCCGCCGGATCCTCGGGATCGAACCGTAATTCACCCTCGATGTTCTTAAACGAGCCACGCACCCACGTGACCATCATGTGACGAGCGCAGAACTCCGCGGACGTGTGACCGGGTTCGAACTGCCAGTTGGGCACGGCGACGTCTCCCTGTTGGACAATAGGGCAGGTCGTGGGCTCCTTGCGATTGTACGCCGCGTCCCACTCGCTCGCGGAGCCGATGTCGCCCGGAGGCTAAGCGGCCGCAGGGCCTCGCCGGAACCGCGCGTGGCGCCATTCCGTAGAATCTAGGGCCCGGCTCGGTTTGCGCGATACCCTTACGGTGCTATGCTCAAGCCAACGCCTGGAGTTCCGCACACAGAGACCTTCTGGAGCAACGCATGACGCACACGATTGCACGTACAACCGCCGCCCTGGGCTTAGCCCTTGGGTTAACCACCGCGGCATCGGCCTTCGATACTCCTAGCGTGTTCACGAGAGCCAATGTCCTGGCGGCTGGCAATTACAATGACGGCTTCAACAGCAGCGACCTAACTCTCATCATTCAGCTGGAAGCTGGTGGCAAGGTCATCTTCGACGAGGGCGCCGACGTGATGTACCACATCACGACGGGTGATGTCGACGGTTGGACCACGACGGGCTTCGATGACGGGGGCTGGGAGGAGGGCATCACGGGCATAGGGTATGGCGACGGTGACGATAACACCGAAGTGCTCGCCGGTGAGGTGACGTCGCTTTATACCCGTTACCACTTCGACCTGCCGGGAGCGAGCGACATCGACTCGGTCGTTCTCCGTGTCGACTATGACGACTCGTACATCCTGTGGCTGAACGGCACGGAGATCGCTCGGACGGCGAACATCGCCACCCTCAGCGCATCGCCTGAGATCCCTGCGTGGGACGTTTCCAGCGAGCAGTGGTCCATGCCGCACATCGAATCGACGGGGGTTCCCGCCGGGAAGCCCAACAACGCGCGGTGGGACTCCGCTGTGCATCCGTTCGAGCAGGATCTGGGCGGGACGATCCACCAGATAGAGCTCAGCGTGGAGTTCGGCGGCGACTCAGCGTTGGCCGTGGAGGCCGATGGCAAGCTCGCAACGAGCTGGGGCGACATCAAGCGACGCTAGAACACGCGGAGGCGGGCCACCGAGACGATCTCGATTGGCGCTGCCGCCACACGGTCAGCCAAGGGAAAGGGCGACGCAATGAGCAATGTGAACCGGTTGTGTGGAGCGTTCGTGGGGGTAGCGGCGTACGCGGTCGCGGCCACTGTCGGCCCGGTGGCCGTAGCCGCCGACCCCGACCTATCCGCCTACTACAGCTTCAACGAGGGCGGCGGCGAGATCGCCGAGGACGGCTCGGATTACGGCAACGACGGCCTCATCGTCGGCGATCCAGCGTGGGAGCCCGGCCAGGTCGGTCAGGCGCTTGTCCTGAAGGCGCAGACGTACGTTGACCTGAACGGACCAGAGTTCCAGAACAAGCCGGTGGAAGGCATCACCATCGCCTGTTGGGTGAACCACAACGCCATAGGTGACATGAGCCTGTTTGACGCTATCGGGGATGCGCACGGTAGCGGTCTGTACCACGTAGAGATCCGCGCGGGCGGGGTGCGCTGGTTCCACCGCGACGACGGCGAAGTGCAGATCTTCAATATCAACCCAGGCCCCGTGATACCGGGCGGTGAGTGGGTGCACTTCGCGGGCACGTACGAGGAAGACGGCGACGCCGTGACGTACATGAACGGCGAAGAGACGCACCGCGCGCAGGGCGCTGGCAAGCTGTCCGACAACTGGAACCTACAGGCGGAGATCGGCCACCACAAGCAGGGGCGGTGGTACGACGGTCTGCTCGACGAGTTCTACATGTTCAGCCGCGCGCTGGACGTTGACGAAATCGCCTCCGTCATGGACGACGAGTTCCTGCCCGTTGAGCCCGCAGGCAAGGCGGCCACGACGTGGGCGCGCGTGAAGACTCGGTAGCGCGAACCCAACGCAAGTACGCGAGGGCCCCGGAGTCGATGGACGCCGAGGCCCTCGTGCTGTACGGCCTACTGCTCGACCACGTCAACCCCGCCTGGAAACAGGAGCCCACGACGCCCAGGGAGTCCCTTCCCCTAGCAGGGGAAGGCTAGGATGGGGTCGGGAACACACCACGAGATCTTGCGTGGTGGCGCGCTAGACCCGTATCTCAAACGCCTCCGGCCCGTCTCTCAGGAGCGACACTGCCGACTGCGCGCGCGTGCCGTTGCTGCCGGTCACGGAGACGTCGTACTCGCCGTGGTAGCCACGAATCGCCGCCTCGCCCTCTTGACCGGTCGCCACTTCGCCCGAGCTATGCCATTCGGTGTTGATGAGACGCATGAGAGCGTCATAGGCGGGCTTCGGCGACATGTCCTCCCTCAACAGACCCGACGGCGCGCCTTGCCACGCGTTGCGGTCGGACAGGTCCCACCAGGTGATCGCCTCGACCTTGGGATGACTGAACAGAAGCCGGTAGAACGCCGCGGCGTCGCGCGCCTGCCGTTCCTCTCCCTCTGGCGTCGTGCTCCGCCACTCGTTCCACTTGCCAGGCCCACTGACGAACGTCGTCTCCGTGAAGTGCAGCGGCACGCCAAAGCGAGAGTGGCGCTCGCAGACATCCCACAGTTCGTCGAGCGGCTTCGCTCCGCCGTGCTGATGCGTCTGTAGCCCGACCACGTCGTAGAGCGGCTTCCCGTCGCCGCCAACGAGCGCGTCGATGACCTGCTCATAGTCCGGCCCGAGCCTGTAGTCGTTGATGAGCAGAGAGGCGTCTGGGTTCGCGCGGCGAGCGATACCGAACGACCTGCGCGCGAACTCGATCCGGCCGAATTCCCTCCACGCGGCGGAGAACACGCCGTCGGCGTTCTCCTCGCGGAACGGGTCGGTCGCCTCGTTCACGACGTCCCACACGTCGATCCTGCCGGCGAAGCGCGACACGCAGTCGGCGACGCGCTCGTCGGACAGCCTGCGCAGCTCCGCGAGATCCGACGGATACCACGCGGCGTCGCCCAAGTTCCACACGAGGGGATGCCCCTTGCACTGGATGCCGTGGGCGTCTGCCCAGTCGAGCACGGCGTCCACGTAGTCGTGCCGCGGCTTCCCCTGCTCTCTCTCGTACGACCACCAGTAGAACCCCAGCGTCGCGAAGTTGTGCAGCTCGCTGAATCGCTCTCGATATTCCGCCTGCCAGTCGCTTGCCTCCGCTTGCCAGGCGAACAGGTTGCACCCGAACCGGAACTCGTGCGCGGTCTGTTCGTAGCGGACGGTGGCGTTAGGGATCGGCTGCCCGTCCGACGTCAGTACGACGATCGTGGCGTCGCGCTGACGGTGCTCCGCGATGCGCGCGTTCGTCGCGTCAACGGTCGTCTCGCTCATTGCACATCCTCCGCGGCCCCGATGTCGACACTGGGGCCTATGTAGCC
>CAYYPK010000001.1:0-19416 GCA_964473525.1 uncultured bacterium | reverse complement strand
CGCGACGTCGTCGTACCACACCGTGTTTGCCTGGTCGCTCCGGTGGACGTAGACATCGAGGCTCGCGCGCTTGAGGCGCAGGTCTGCCGTAGTGCGCCAGCGGAAGCCCGTCAGATGGATGTAGAGCTGCCCGTCGATCCACGCCGCCATCTCGCCGTCGGCGGACCCCGGCGTGTTGGCGCGGATCATGTGCTCCAGGCAGTACCATCGGCCGCGATCCAGCGTTACCTGTCGCTCGGGCGGCGGCATGAGGTTGTTGCCGTAGTAGGGGCCGCTCCGATCGGGCTTCATGTCCATCCAGTACGTGTAGAGCATCATGGCGCCGGGCGGCGTGTGGCGGCCCCAGGCGCGCCACGGCTCCAGTCGCGCGCCGAAGCGGTCGTCTCCGTCCGGCTTGAGACCCGCCTTGCCCATCTGCGCCCATCGGTCGGCGCCAGCGACCGCGTAGAGCGACCCGCCTACGTGGTTCAGATTGCCCTGGTCGTAGTCCTCCGCGAAGCGAATGTAGCGACGGAAGTAGACGGTGTCGTGGCCAGGATGGAACCAGTAGTGAGGCCCCACGCCCGACTCCGCGCCGTCCTTGTCGACGGCTGTCAGCCGCAGAGCCCCACGGCCAGAGCGCGCCTCGCCCGTGTCCAACACGACCTCCGCGCGCTCTGGGCGGTCGCTGGACGGGTCGAAGTTGTACCAATCCGCCAGAGCGTCCGCGGTCTCGAACGTCTCGGTGTGGATCGTGGCGCCAGGCTGCTGCAGGCGCGCCATCTCCGTCGGGTCCGCCAGCGAAGCAAGGGTGACGTCCTTGGGGTATGGCGGATTGGTCTGCGCGGCGACAGCAGCGAGTGTGAGGAGCATGAACATAGGTGTCCGTTCCAGCGTTGCGCCGCTGACGCGGGCGCGGATGTCTGGGGCCGCCAGGGCGTCGGGCATCCATCTGGCCGATGCGGGAGCGTGGGCCGGTCAACTTGCCGACGACACCATGGTCACTTGCTTCGCGCCGCCACGCCGCCTCCGCCGCCCAGTATGCCGGCGCCCAGAAGGAATCCAAGGCTGTACAGCGGCCCGTTGTTGTGGACCTCGTAGAAGTGCACCGAGTCCTTGAACAGGGATACGACGAAGGTGATCGGCGAGATCATGCCGTGCCACAGCCCGACCCAGAAGCCGGCGACCTGCCCAGACACGTCTGGCGTTCCCTCCAGACCGTTTGGCCCTGCCGCACACCCGACCACCAGCAGCAGGGCGCCGAACACCACCCAATGTCGTACGCCTCTCATACGCATCTCCCTTCGTGCGCCCGGCCATTCTCGGCGCGTCGTCTTCACGCGCGCCAGAGGCCCATCCAGCGGCGGGAAGCTCCAGAACACGATGACCGCCACCAAAGGATGGTCGCCCCCGAGTAGCCGTGGCGTCCCAAGCGATCAGGTCGCCGAGGGCTCGTGTCTGACCGTAGGTCTAGCACGCCGCGTCAGCCGAGGGTAGGCCGCCGGGCCATACAGCTCAGGATGCTAGTAGGCACGGCTGGCGCCTCTGACCCTCCTTGCCCTACAATGCTGTACTCGCGGAGAAGCACGGAGACGCATGATGGCACGCACTCGCGTTCGGACGCCTCTGCTCGTCTCGATCTGCCTGCACGCGCTCGCCCTCCTGACGCTTGGGCTGTACGTCCTCGTGGAGAAGGAGATCATCGCGAACCCCTTCTCAGCGGACCTCGTCGTGCCTGCGGAGCCGCCCAAACCACGTGTGCGCAAGCCTGTCGCCCGCCGTCGACCCGTGCCAAAACCCACTGTCGCCGAGGAGCGCATTGCGCCCGTGTTCGGCGGCGGCGGTCAATCGCGCCGTGTCGTCACGGGCCGCATCAAGACAGCCAACGTGACGGCGGCGTCGGTCACTGACGTGGCGGACAAGGCGGTCGGCACGCGGATGCCGCGCGTCGCTGGCGTGGGCGTCGCGGCGATGGAGGCCGCTGTCAGCGTCCCGAGAGTCACGACGGTGGCGAACCTGCCCGTGGACGAGTCCGCGGACGCGCTGGCGTTCCGAGCCCCACTTGGAGGAGGCGCGGGCGGAGGGGGTCGAGGTGGCGCCGGCGCCCTTGCGCGTCAGGTGCGCATTGGACAGGGCGGCGAGGCGTTTTCGGCGGCGCTGGCCGGTCTGGAGGCGTCTGGCATCTCCCTCATCGACCACGTCGGCGTGGCGCTCGACGGCATGAGCGACATGCCGTACGCCGTGACCATTGGGACGCCGGACGTCATGCCTCTCATCAAAGGCGAGCCGGGCGGTCGAGTGGTTGGGCGAGGCCGCGACATCAGGGGCGCGCTCCGGTTCGTGCGCCTGAAGCACAGTTTGGCCGACTGGTGGATGAACGGCTCCGCGTTGCGAGGTCTCACCAAGTGGCTCAACAGCAACACGCGGATCAAGGCCGACATGCACACGGCAGGCGGCGCCATCGACATCGCCGACCCAGGCTGGCTGAACTCGCCCATCGTGTGGATGACGGGTCACGATCCGGCCGTCACGCAATCGCGCGGTGGACTGCTCGGGCCGACGAGCGGGTCCACGGCGCGCAAGCGATTCTCGCCCGCGGAGCGGCAGAACATCCGCCGCTACCTGACGCAGAGCCGTGGGATGTTCGTCTTTGACGACTGTGGGCTGGGCTTCGGGGGGCGCAACGCGCTGTGGGAAACCGTCGCCGCCGAGCTAAGGCAGGTCGTCCCGGAGTACCCCATTCTCCCCATCCCCAACGACCACGAGATCTACAGGAACTTTTACGAGATCGGGGGCCCGCCGGTTGGGTTCGACGTCGAATGGGTGGCATGGTGGGGTGGCGCCGGCATCTACCAACCGCGCCACTTCCTCGAGGGCATCACCGTTGGTGAGGATCTCGTTGCCATCATGAGCCGCAAGGACTATATGTGTTCCATGAAGACGGTCACGTGGACGAGCGGAGCGTACCTTCCCAGCGGCGTCCCGGCGGCGTATCGCTGGGCGACGAACGTCGTCGTCTACGCGCTCACGCACGGGAACATCTCCGACTACCGGGACTACGTGCCGGAGGATCTGCTCGCGGAGGAGGAGGCGACGGACGTCGCGCCGACCTCCGCGCGCGTGCCGACAACGCCGCTGCCGAAGCAGAAGTGACGCCCAGACGCCGGCTGCCAGCGTGGTCCCGAGCCATCGCTCGGCCGATGTGGAGCCAACCAGATGCGCGGACTTGTCGGTCTATGCGTCGCATGCCTCGCGGTGCTGGCATGTTGCGGGCGCGCGCACGCCGCGAGCGCCTCGGACCATGGCGACAAATGGGTCATTGAGACGGACGCGTACACGCTGCACTGGAAGCTCGAGGCGGAAGCCGGGTACTCGCAGGCGTGGGCGGTGGGACAGGAAGGCAGCCTGTTAGGCGCCAAGCAGCCCAGGACGTTCTACCACTCCGACAACTATGGCGGACGATGGCACGACTGGGGAGCCTCCACCGCGCGCGAAGTGACTCGCTCGCCCGGCAAGGTGGCCGTCGAGTACACGATGTTCGACGGCGCCAGCAAGACGTACACGTGCACCGCGACCTATTGGGATGGGGCGCCCTACTTCAGACACACCGTGGTCGTCGAAGCGCACGCCGAGGCGTTCTCGTTCGCGAACGGGCACGAGCCGATGGTTGAGCCGCACACGGGAACAGGAGCCGTCAACGCGTACGAGGCATGGGCCGACCCGATCCCGCACGTTGCATTCGCCAACAAGCACGGGTTCTTCGCGATGTACACGGAACTGGGAACAGCCCGAGCGCACGAGGCGTGGGAGGCGGACGGCCGCATGGATCTGGTGCACGACTCCCTCGGCAGACGACTGGCGAAGGGCGAGCGTAGCGACCCGATCGTGTACTACCTCGCAGTTGGCCCGGGCGTCCTGGGCGACGCGCACGCCTTGGCCGCCGACGTCCACCGGGCCATCCTACCCGTCTCGCGGGAGGCGCGGCTCGCGACCGTCTGGGCAGACCTGAAGACACGCCTTGACGACCGATGAGACTACTGCGGGGGCCTCAAACCACGGTATGCCATGTAGTCAGGACCAGAGCATCGACATGCCACCAACGCCGACATCTCACGCGAAGCGGATGCTAGGAGGCCTGGTAGTGCTGGCTTGTGCGTTCGCTTCCGCCCCCATCTCAACGGCATCCGGCGCGGGCGACGTCGACCACTCGACGCGGGTCATCGAAGGCCCCACCGTCCTGCACGCCAACACTCGCGACCAGTGGGGTGGCCACACGTTTGGCTACCTCCTCCAAGGAACCACGGGCGTGTTCTGGGCCGCGCGCCCGCACGACGATGGCGCCCCAGCGTCCGTGCTGATTGGCCAGCACCCGGGCGCCGGGTCGTCCATGCGGCCTCACGTGACAACGCTGTCCGTCGAGGAGCCGGGGATCAAGAACTGGAACCAGCCCCAGATGGTGCGCTCGCCGGACGGCCACCTACACGTCTTCATTGGTGTAGAGCGGGCCACGGACAATCCGAACGTTGGGTCCGGACGCATCCGCTACTTCCGCAGCGAACGCCCTGAGGACATATCTTCGCTCGTGGACCGCACGGAACTCCTGCCGCCGACTCCGCCGTTCGAGGACTACCACCTGCGCATGAACGTGGGCATCTCCCGCGACGGCAGCCGCGTCGCCCTCGTCATCCTCGCTGTGTCTCCCACCGGCGCCTTCTCGTTCAACACGCCGGTGCTCCTCGTTGGCGACCGAGAGGGCCTCGACTACGTCTTCGGCGCCCCTATCCAGTACGCCGAAGCGATGGGTCTGTTCTACCCACAGGTCGCCGCCACGGAATCCGGGGTCGTCGTCGTTGGCCAGGTGTGGGACGACACCGGCGACAACGTGTTCACCGCGCGGCTGCTACACGTCGCCTGGGACGGCGCGCTTCTGCATCGTGAGGATCTGCCCGCGACGGAGCCAGGCCACCACTTCGTGTCCGACATGCGGCCGCTCGACGCGCATGACTGGACGCGGATGGTTCTCTACCGATCCCGGGCGCCCGCCACGCAGGATAGCGGGACGCATGAGTTCTGGGCGTACGACGTGGGCACGCGCAAGCTGCGCGTGCTCCGCTCCCTGGACGTTCCCTACGGGGAGTCGAACGCCGGGAGATGGCTGCCCGGGTCGGGCCACCACTCGGTGTTCATCAACAACCCGTCCATGGGCCGTATCCGCTTCTGGGAGGGCGACATACTCGGCGGCGGCCCGGTCGCCGGACGAGACGAGCCAGCGGTGGACGTGCTGCGTCTCGGCTACCAGGCAACGTCGTACCTCTTCGCGCCGAACCCGCTCCACGGATCCATCTACACGCCTGACGACGTTGCCATCGCTGCGGACTGCTTCAACCCGTCCAAGGCGAGCGGGGAGCCCGGGCCAAACTCGCTGCTGATGTGGCGACTGCGACTCGCCGCGCCGCTGGCTCCTGGGCCCTGATGCGTGGCTAGCCGAGGCCCTGGCGTCGATGCGGAGTTCACCGTACGGTGGTTGCTCTCTGGAGCTCTCTGCGCGCGATGACCATGGACCGCGCGGCATCTCACCATCCGTCACTCTGAGGGACGAGCGATGCCGTACGGCATCAATGAGCGAGAGGAAGAGTCTCCCGCTGCGGTTGAGCATCGAGATTCCTCGTCGCTTCGCTCCTCAGAATGACATCCTGGCGCGGCGTCTGTCGCCGTGACGTCACGTCTCCACAACACCTGTCTGTTGGGTCCATTAACCGAACTAGCGAGCCCATGCTACGATTGCTGGTAGCCGGTGATCCGGCGCGATGGCGCAGGTGGCCGCGCTCATCGCGAACGCGCGCACATTAGCAGACGCTCGCCCCCGAGCTGGGCAGCAGCGAACTATGCGAGGAGTGGGGATGCCTGGGGAGCAAGCGCGCGACCGAACCGTCGTGATGTTAGGCGCAGGGGCATCTGCGGGGTCGCAGTATGAGCTGCCCGTCATGCAGGGCTTCTTCGACCCTGACAGCTGCGACATGTCCGACGAACTGCGCGTTGGTCTCCAGACGATATACGGCGACGGCATCGACTTCCGCGCGGTGAACCTGGAAGACACGCTGGCGTATCTCGACATGACCGCGCATGCCAGGGCGTATGCGGACCCACAGACAGTGCAGGACACGGAATACGTCGGTCCGCTGCGCGCGGCAGTCACCGAATACGTTAGGCGGCGCCTCGACATCCAGCCGCCCGACGATCAGACGCCCGGATTCCCGGCGCGAGCCACGTACATTCGGCCCCAGGATACGGACGCGTGCCACCGGGTCTTGATGGGTCGCCACCTGAATCCAGGGACGGATCGCGGCGCGTTCTCAACCGTGATAACTACGAACTACGACCTGGTAGCAGACTGGACGCTCCACGCGTTGGAGACAGGGCCGTGGGATCGGCGCTGGTCCACTCGCTTGCAGAAGTTGCGGTACCTACGCGGTCGCGCCACGCTGGAGGGAACTGAGAAATCGGCCACTGAGGCGATGGCGCGCTCAGGCTGGTACCTGAAGCTACATGGTTCGCTCGATTGGTTCCACTGTCCGAACCCCGACTGTCAGGTGCGTGCTGGGTGTTTCAGCGCAGTGTTTGACACCCAGTGGGCAGCCGGCGCCGACGCGTTACCAGCGCACTACCACCCCAACCTGCCCTGTCTGTGCGGGGCGCATTACCAATCGCTGATCGTTCCACCTACGATGTCAAAGGACTACCGCGCCTACCCCACTATAGAGAGCGAATGGCGGATCGCCGTCACACAGCTACAGAAGGCGGACCGCGTCATTGTCGTCGGGCTGTCCTTCGCCCCGTCGGACACACGGCTTATGTGGCTGATGCGGTATGGCCTCAGGGGCTTCGGGTGCCGCCCGATTGATCTCGTCTACCTCGCTGGCCGCGATGACGGGCGCGACGTGGCGCAGCACGCTCTGGTGCGTAGGGTCCGCGAACTCGTTCCGCAGGCGGACATAAGCGCTTGCCCGGAGGGCCTCCTAGGGTACGTTGAGTCCGAAGGACTGCTGGACCACCACACTACGCGGCAGAGCGGGCAGTAGTCGCGCGTCCGGCACCCAAGAGGCGATCGGGCCGCTGGCTACCCGCGCGTGGTGGCTGGCCCGTGCACGCTGGCGCGGTGTACGAGACCCAGGTTGCTACCCCGAAAACGGGAACGTGTCCACGAACCCGCGAGGGCGCGACACATGCCAGGCCCGCTCGTGCATCGGCGTGAGCTGGTAGTGGCAGACGACGTTCGAGCGCTCCATGCTGTCGTCGTCCTTGGCGCCCTGGTGCGGGATGTGGCTGAGGAAGACGACCGCGTCGCCCGCTTTGGGGTGGATGACAACGTGGTCCTGAGACTCACACCACTGCTCGAACGTCGGGCGGTCGTGTGGGCTGAGGCCGTCCGGCTCAACGAGGTGGCCACGGGTCACGAACTTCAGATGCCCCTGGCCGGGGTCGTTGTCTTGCAGGTAGAACGTCGTGTTGACGCCCACGGGAGGCGACGCCAGGCGATAGCCGCTCGCCTTCCGCTTCTCGTCCCAGTAGCCGTAGAAGTCCATGTGCCACTCCTGCAGGTACGGCCCGGGGTTGATGTGCGCGCGGAGGCTGCGCAACTGGCACTGCGGCCCCATCATGCCTTCGAGGTACGGGCGCAGTTGCTTGTGCCCGACGAACTGACCATAGTGCTCCGGCTCGCGATCTAGCAGCGAGTCGAACCACATGTTGCCGACGGCGTTCAGCCCTTCCTCCCAGCCCTGCTCGCGCGCGTAGTTCACACGCTGACGGATCGTCTCCGTCTCTTCGGGTGTCATCGCCCCCTCGACGACGATGAATCCCTCCGCCTCCAACTCGTCCAGCCGCGCGTCTACCTCGCCCATGGTTCTTCCCCCGTGTTGGCGTCCATCCTCCGTCAGGCGTCTTGGATAGCACAGCCGCGCGTGTCGCGCCAGGTCGGGGTCGGAGTGGCCGAAGCGAGGTGCTATACTCGCGGCACGCCCAATCCCGCTTCCACAGGGAATTCGCGCGATGCACGATGCACCGACACGCCGCCCGAACATCCTGATCGTCACGACCGACCAGCAGCGCACGGACACGCTCAGTTGCTACGGCAGCGACTTCACCTCCACGCCGAATATCGACCGCCTCGCGTCCGAAGGCGTCCGGCTCGACCGGGCGTACTGCACGAACCCTGTGTGCACGCCGTCGCGCGTGTCCATCTTCACGGGCAAGCAGGTGTCGCGCCACGGGGCGTGGAACGTCGGAACGCGCTGCGACCCGGAGCAGCGGATGCTGTCCCACATGCTTGGGGATGCGGGGTACCGCACCCACTACATTGGCAAGGCGCACTTCCAGGAATTCGGCGGCGCTGAGTCGCGGTCGCAGGAACACTGCGGCGCCTGGGCGGCGGGTTACGACGGCTGGACAGGACCGTACTACGGGTTCGACACGGTCGAGCTAGCGCAGGGACACGCCACGTACGGCATCAACGGGCACTACGGCGCCTGGGCGCGCGCGCGGGCGAGCGAGTCCGCCGTAGAGAGTTGGAAGCAGGCGACGAACCTGTGCGAGGCGTCGTTCGGCGGCAACGCGTTCGACTGGAACATCCCCGTCGAGTGCCACAACTCGACATGGACCGCCGATCGCGCCATCGCCTTCCTGCGCGGGCACGCCATGGAGCGGCCTTTCCTGCTCGCGGTGGGCTTCCAGGACCCGCACCATCCGCACTGCGTGCCCGTCGAGCAGCGCGACCGCGTGGCCCCGGAGGACGTGCCGCTCCCGGCGTTCGAGCCGGGCGAGCTCGACGACAAGCCGCCGCACTTCCTCGAGGCGCACGAGGGTAGGCTGGAGGCGTCCGCGATGCGCGGCGAGTACCCGGTCGCCGGTCAGGGAGCCGGTTGCGACTACCGAGCGGTGTCGGAACGCGACGCGCGTCTCGGCCGGGCGTACTACCACTCCATGGTGAGACTCATCGACGCGCAGTTCGGCAGGATACTCCGCGCGCTGGACGACCTGGGCCTCGCCGACGACACGCTCATCGTCTTCACGTCCGACCACGGGGAGCTCCTCGGAGACCACGGGCTCTGGATGAAAGGGCCGTTCCACTACGAGCAGCTGGTCCGCGTTCCCGCCATCTGGCGGTGGCCGCGCGGCATCGGGGGCGGGGAGGCGTCTTCGAGTCTGTTCAGCCTCGCCGACATCACGCCGACGTGCCTCGCCGCTGCCGGGCTGGACATCCCCGACGACATGGACGGCGTGGACGCCCTGCCACTTCTCACGGGCGAGGCCGACGGCACGCGCGACGCGGCGCTCGTCGAGATGGTCGACAACCCGGACACGCTCCGTCTGAAAACTGTCGTCACGGCGGATAGGAAGCTCACGTGGTACGCAGGGCAGCCGTACGGCGAGCTGTACGACCTGGACTGCGACCCCAGCGAGTTGACGAACTTGTGGTCAGCTCCGGCGTACGCGTCCGATAGGGCCGAACTGCTGGGCCGTCTGCTGGACATGGGGGAGTGCATCGAGCCGCGGTTGCCGCGCCACAGCTACGCCTGAGGCGCCCACGATGGTCGTTCGCGTGGCGTCGCGGCGTGCCACGCCTATATCAGTATGGTAGACTCAGGCACGCTGCCGTGCCCGACAGCTCCCTACTGTGAGACGAGTTCCCCGCAGTGAGCCACCCCACTCGCCTACATCTCTGCGTTCTGCTGGCAGGCGCCGTTGCGCTGGTGGGGTGCGGACGCCACGCGGCGCCGCTCGGGCCTCACGCCGCGCTGTGGGGAACGCCAGGCCGAGGCTGGGAGCCGCGCGGCTCCATCATGTGGAGCGCGCCCGCGGGTAGGCTCGTGGGATTCGGGCGGGAGACTGACTCCTTGGTAACGGTGGATGGGGCCGGCGTGAACTTCTGGCATCCCAATACCGCCTACCTCCGTCGGGTGGCGCGTGGCGACGAGGCCGGCAGGAGCGGGTGGGTAACGAGGAGCGCCAACGGTCGTCGCATTGCCGTTTCGTCGGGGCGGACGACCGTGTTCGACGCGCGGACAGGGGCTGTCGTGATGTCTGTCGCCGCGCAGGCCGCCGGGCCAAACGGGCTCGCCCTTAGTGGCGACGGCAGGACGCTCGTGATGCGCCACGGCAGAGGCGCCCTCTCCGTGTGGGACGCGCGGCTCCGGGTGCTACAGCGCAGAATCGAGTGCGGCGGGGGACCGGGCAGCGTGGCGATCACGCAGGACGGCCGCGTCGTCGCGGCTCCCATGCGCCGACGCGACGCCGCGACCGGGGTCGGCGTACAGACCTGGGATGTCGGAACTGGCGAACCCCTTAGCGTGTACGCCGGCCACACGGACGCCGTCCGCGCTATCAAGTTCACGGCGCACGGACGGCGGATGCTCACCGCCTCGAACGACACCACCGTCAGGCTGTGGGACGTAAAGACGGCTGCGGTGATACGCGTCTTCCAGGGCCACAGCGCGAACGTGAGGTCGTTGGCGCTTGACGGCGCCGAACGTGTCGTGGCGGCAGGGGCGGACGACTCCCGCGTCATCCTGTGGAACGTAGCGACAGGCGCGGAGATCGCGCGACTCAAACATGGGCGTGCGCCGGTGTATTCGCTCGCGCTGTCGCCCGACGCGTCCCTCCTGGCGACGGACAGTCAGGGCGTGCGCGTGTGGGACGTCGCCCGTGGCGAGCCGACCTCCTTCCCACTGACGCCCGCGACGGGGCTGAGTCTGGTCCGCGTCAGTCCAGACGGCTCCCGGGCCGTGACCGCGTCCCAGGAAGGCCGCCTGATGCTTTGGGACACGCTCGGAGGCGGGTGGATACGCGCGTTCGCCCCGCCTGTCGGGTCGGATGCGCGCCCGTTCTGTAGGTTCAGCGCGGACAGCCGGTCGTTCCTCGTCTACCATCGCGATGGCTCGGCGGCGTTGTACGACTCCCGCGACGGTTCTGTCAGGTTGGCGTTCGATGTAGACCCCGCGGCCGGCGCATGGCCCACCGTGACGCCCGACCTGAGGACGATGGCGACAGCCGCAGGCGGCGCCAGGGCCACCGTGTCGCTGTGGAACACGGCGACGGGCGTCCGCATAGGGCGCTATCTCGCCGGGGTCGAGAGCATCTACCGGGCGACGCTCGGCCCGCATGGCACTTCGATCGCGGCGCACGCGGGCGGCGTCATCCACGTGTGGCGGACATCGAGCACAACGCCCACTGCGGTGATCCCCGACGACGCGCGCGTGGGGAGCCTAGTCCATGTGAGCGACGACGGCGCCTGGCTCATCGGGCAGTCAGGTGACGAACTCACGCTCTGGGATGTCGCCGCAGGCGCGGCCGCTGAACGAGTGTCCTTCACCCACGGCGACCCCCAGCGAGGGTACCGGAGGACGCTCACAGCAGGCGAGGGCGAGCACGTGGCGATTATCTCGGTCGCTGGCGAGGCGTACGTGTGGTCGCGTTCGCGTCCGACGCGTCTCGCAGCTACGACCGTGGCTCCGAACGGGCCAGCCGGCTTCAGAAGTGACGGGCGTATGGTCCGGAGCCACACGGGGCTAGACAGCGACGTTGAGGCGTTCTCGCTATCGGCGATGGAGGCGTACGGCCCGCACCCGACGGCT
Organism: uncultured bacterium; assembly: GCA_964473525.1. Classification (GTDB taxonomy): domain Bacteria; phylum Poribacteria; class WGA-4E. The sequence continues at coordinate 7,807 of CAYYPK010000001.1, read as the reverse complement.
TTAGCAACGGCGCCACACGGGATCGTCCTCGTCCGTGGCGCAGGCCCGATACGCGGGCCAGGTCTCGACGTATGGCGAGCGACCCCGTAGCCCAGAAGCAGCGGCTTGGGTGGGCGGTCGCGAACCATGGAGGGCGCGCCGATGCGAGCCTCGCACGACAGGACGCCCCCGATGGCCGCACGCGCCGCGACTGGGTGGCTACTGCGCGCCGCTGGCGTGGCAGCGGCGTGCTGCTTGGCGCTTACGGGCTGCGCGGGCCGCGTCGAGATGACGGCGTCACACACGCCGATTGCCGGCGACGTGGACCTTGCGCGCTGGGAGCTCCGCGGGTCGATCATGTGGAGCGCCCGCAACGCCAACGTCGCGGGGTTTCACCCGCAATCGGGCCTGCTCGTGGTTCTCTACGGCGGCGCCATACGCCTGTGGGACGTGGATACTGGGCGCGTCGCAAGATCTGCTCCCGTTGACACGGGGGGCCGGTGGGCGACTATGAGCGCCGACGGGCGGCGCGTCGCCGTCGGTGGCCGCGTACTCGATGTCGCGACCGGAACCACGGTCGCCGCGATCCAGGCCTCGTACGCTGGCCCGAACGGCTTCGCGCTTAACGCGGACGGCACGAGGGTTGCCACAAGACCGGGCAACACCGGCGTCGTCTCGGTGTGGGACGTCGCCACGGGAAAGCTCGTGCGGGAGATGCAGGGCCACCCCGGGCCGGGGTCCGTGGCTCTCACGCCCGACGGCGAGGCGGTCGCGGCTCCCGGTGGCGCGCGCTTCGGCGTCCAGACGTGGGACGTGGAGTCGGGCAGGCCACTCGCGGTGTACAGCGGTCACGAGGGCGCTGTCCGCGCCATCCTGTTCACGGCGGATGGGCGCCGCATTATCACGGGATCGAACGACGGGACGGCCAGGCTCTGGGACGTCGCCAGCGGCGAGATGATCCGCGACTTCGGCGGCTCCTCAGCCGCGATCCGCTCCCTGGCGCTGGGCCGCGAGGACCGACTGCTGGCCACGGGGTCGCAGAGCTCGGAGGCGGTCATATGGAACCTCGAGAGCGGGGATCCGTTGCGTCGCCACAACCACGGGCGCCGGCCAATCTACTCCCTCTCACTCAGCCCCGATGGGTCTCGACTGGCGACCTCGGAGAACACCGTGCGCGTGTGGGATCTGGAGCGTAGGAGTAGCGCCCTTTTCCCCTTGGAGCAGGACAGCGACAGGGCGCTTCTGGGCGTCAGCCCCGATGGAAGGCGCGCCGTCACGGGCGCGCGCGACGGAACCGCCGACCTGTGGAATCTGGAAGGCCGGACCTACGTCGCCCGGCTTCTGCTAGGCGCGGCGCGCGGCAGCCACCAGACCGCGACATTCAGCCAGGACAGTAGCCTCGTGCTGATGTCGCAGCGAGGCAGCGACGCGAGCCTGTTCGACGCCACATCAGGAGCGCCACTCCATCGGTATTCAGTAGGCCCGGGCAGCTACGCGCTCCCGGCCGTGACGTCCGACCTGCGCTGGATGGCAACGCGCGGCCGAGACGACATCGCCCTGTGGAACCTGCGCAGCGGCGAACGGCTGACCGCGTACGGCCTGCCGGCGGGGCCGGTCTTCCAGATTGCCATCAGCCCCGGGGGCAAGACGGTCGCGGCGGTCGCGGCCGAAGGCGTGGTGCACGCATGGAACACTGAGTCGGCGACGGCCCTCCAGACCTTCCAACACGCGTCGTGGCGACCACCAGGCATCGCCCACGTCAGCGACGAAGGGGTGGTTCTCATCACGCCCGGGGATGGCGTAGTGATCGCGTGGGACGCGGCTACAGGCGCGTCGACGCGCCTGGCGCCGCCGGGAGACGGTGCCGGAGAGCACGGTACCGCAGTGCGTTGGTTGCGGACCCAAGATGAGTCGGTGGTCGCGATGCTTGGGGCGGATGGCGTCGGTTGGATGTGGTCAGCCGCGGATCCGCTCGCTCTGCGCGCCGTGACCGCGCCGAAGGGCGGCCCCTTCGGCATGACCGGCGACGGCCGGCTCGTCTCAGGCGAGGGGGCGTACGGCGACGTCGACGCGCTGTCGCTCGGCCCCCGCCGCTACACAGAACGGCGGCAGCTCCTTTCCCGGGACGGCACGACGATCGTGCGCGTCTCCTCGGCCGGGCTCGACGTGTGGGTACGCCCCTAGCGCGCGTGGCCCGAATGCACGTTGCAGGGCGGGGCGCCAGTGGGTAGGGTGTTACGATGGCGCTACGCACGCACCGCGCCTGCGGCGCCACCGCCCTGGCGCCTCCATCAGACCGTGGACGCAGCAAACCGAAGAACCGACCGGATTCCAGGGCATGAACCAGGAGGAGCAGCGCATGAAGGGCGCGCATCACATCATCTGTGCGCTGACACTGTTCGCCGCGAGCGGCGCCGCGATGGCCGATCAGGTGATCTACACGCTCGTGTCGGACTTCGTTGAGGCGAAGAGCAAGTTCGGCAAGGACGTCGGCGGCGCTACCTGGACCGAGACGGATGAAGAGGGCTCCCTGTTCGGAAGGGTGTTTGGGGGACTGGGAGTCCGTCCAGCGGATGGTGGACCGCATCTGACGATCAAGCTGCCGGTGAAGGTCGAGGCTGGCGAGGGAACCTCGAACGGGAAGCAGTGGATTGCGTGGGCTCGCATGATGGAGCCCGAGGCGCTCTTCACGGGCAACCTCGCCAACTCGATGTTCTTCCGCATGAGCGCCGATGGGAGCAACTGGACGCCCGACCAGCGCGGAGCGCAGGATCTGCTGTGGAACGACCCAGGCGGCTCGAAGAACAACCTGCTGTTCCCGGAATCCGCTAACGGTGTCGATTCGCTCCTGACCAGCGCGGGCGATGAGATTCCGTGGTTCTGGCTGAACCACAAGGCCACGATAGACGCGCCGAGGGGGCCAGACAGCGCGATTGATCCGCCGCTCGAGGTCGGCGACAACTGGGTCGAGCTCAGCATCCGCGAGACCGACCCTGTCAAGTACCCCCGCATCGAGATGATCTCGTTCCGCAACGATGGACAGCAGCCGTCGGACGCCGAGGCGATGGAGTTCGTCGAACGCATCCTCTCTGTGCAGCCACGAGGCAAGCTCGCCACTGTGTGGGCGGAGTTGCGGCGCTAGCGTCCATCAGTGGTACGCGTAGCCGACTCTGGCCGACGCGCGAGCGAGGAGCTCTCCTCGCCCCCTCGCCACGCCCGTCGCTGGCGGTCTCGGAGGACCAGCATGTCACGTGTGTTCTGGGTCGGGTCGCTGCTCGTCGCCGGTCTCTTCACCGCGGCCGCCCACTGCGCGCCAGCCGACTGGTCGCTTCAAGCGTCCATACGGTGGGATCTGGGCGCCGTGCGCGACGTAGACTTCGTCGGCGACACGGGGCTCCTGCTCGCGATCGACGGGCATTGGGACGATACAGACAGGCCAGGCTTCGTGTTCTGGGATCCAGTGACGAAGCGCGTAGCGCGCGCGCTTGCGGCGGACGTCGGTGGCATCGTCGTCCACACTGCCAGCGCCGATGGCTCGCGGATCGCCGGCGCGAGTCCCACTGTCGCGAGGGTCTGGGACGCGGCGACCGGAGCGGAGCTCATTGCCGTAGAACGCCGCGGCGGCCGTCAGCCCGAGGCCAACGCTGTCGCGCTCAGTCAGGACGGGAGTCGGGTGGCGTGCGCGGTCGGCGGAGGCCGAGTCGAGGTGTGGGACGTGACGACGCGTGAGCGGCTTGTCGGCGTGAAGGCTGACCCGGTGGCGGGATGCGTGGCAATTACGCCGGACGGCGAGTTGCTCGCCGCCGCAGGCGCCAAACACCACCGCGTGCGGACATGGGACGTCGCCTCGGGCGGCGAACTCGACGTCTACGGCGGGTACAAGCGGCGAGTCCGGGCGCTCGTCTTCGACGCCACCGGTCGCGCGATGGTGACGGGCGATGGCGCTGGCGGAGTCACTATCTGGGATCTCGCCGAGGGCAGACGGACCCACAGCTTTCCCGCAGTGGACGGCCCGGTCACGTCGGTTGCGGTCAGCCGCGACCAAAACGTCGTGGCCGTCGCGAGTCTCACGGGTCGTGCCGTCCTGTGGGATGTCAGCGTGGACCCACCCAGCGAGGTCCATCGGATGCATGGAGATGGCGCGGCAGCGGTCGCGCTGCGTCACGACGCCGCGTTGTTCGCCGCAGCGTCTCCCGGCATCGAGCTGTGGCCCGACAGCGCCCCTCCGCCGACCCGGCGTGGGAAGGGCAGATACGCCTGGGGCGGAAACCCTCGGGTGAACGCAAGCGGAACGCGGGCCCTCACGACCCACGGCAACGGCGCGGTCACGTTGTGGGACATCGAACGCGGCGCGCGTGTGGCTGCGTTCCCACCACCCAAGGGGCCCGTACCCCGCAGAGGGCAGACTCGCGCCCCATGGCGCGTTCTTACTGCGTTCACCGCGGATGGCGCCGAGCTCCGAATCGTCCGTGACAGTGGACTTGTGGCGGTCTGCGACGCCGCGTCCGGCGAAGTCCGGCGGACGTTCGCCATGGACCTGGGGCGACGCAGCGGGTCGTACACGCAGGATCTGACGCGCTTTGCCGATGTCGACGCGAAGGGAACGGTAAACGTGTGGGATCTCGAGGAGTGTCGCTTGGCGGGGGCGTACGTCCCCGACCCGCGCACGCACGCCAATGCAATGCGCGTGTGCCTGAGCCCGCGGGGGCGAGCCCTTGCCGCCACGACCGGTGGCGGACGCGTCACCGTGTGGGATACGCGGAACGCGCAAGGACCGTGGACGTTCGGGGCAGCGGGCGGGCCCCCGCCATGGATCATGCACGTGGCAGAGGACGCCGGAGCCGTGGTGCTGCAAACGGGGGGCGCTGTCGAGGTATGGGACGTGGCAGCTGGCGTCGTCGCGCAGACCGGCGAGATCGCGCATAGGGATGGACATGGGCGGTGGGCCGACGCAACCCTTCGCGCCGGCGAATCGCGCATCGTCGTGTTCGCTAACCCCAGCTACCGATGGTCGAGCAAGGAGCCACACGCGCTGCAAGCCGTGACCATCGTCCCCGACGCCCCCTTGGCGTTCGACACCGACGGCCGCCTGACGCAGGACTTCCGGGCGCCGCGGGACGACCTCGCCGTAGCCTACTGGCCCGCAGGCCCGGGCTCCGATGGCGTACAGTCGGCAGGTCGCAGATCGCGCGACGGGCGGGTATCCATGGCGTTCGTCGGCTCGCGTGGGTTCGACGTGTGGCGCCTCGGATCGACGCCCGGACGCGTGAGCGCCGACTAGGCCCGCGGCAACGCCGACGTTGGTCATGGGCGCCATGGGGGATAGACTTCCTAAGGGAGTTCACGGCGGCGGGTCGCACCAGCGACGCCCGCCATCGAACCTCGACGGCATGGATCGGGTTTAGACACATGACGCGCGCGGGCTCCCGGCCTGCGTAGGCCGACAACCTGTTGATCGCAGAAGCGAGTGGATGGCCGAAGCGCAGGTGGCGACCCAGAGATCCGAGAGCCGCGGGTATCGACCAAAGACAGTCGACGCCGCGTCGCTGAGAGGCACGGACCTCGGCGGGGCGGACCTGCGCAACCAGAACCTCTCCGGCGCGGTCCTCTCGGACACGAACTTCGGCGGCGCCGACCTCCACGGCTGCACGCTCGTCAGCAGCAATTTCGCGTTCTCCAACCTCGCGGGAGCGACGCTCGACCACGCGTTCGTCGCCGACGCATACCTGTACGGCGCGAACTTCCGGTACGCCAAGCTGAAGGGCGCGCTGCTTCCCCGCGCCGTGCTACGCGGGTGCATCATGGAGGGCGCGAACTTCCACGGCGCTGAGCTGACCGGCGCCAGCGTCGAGTGGTGCGACATGACCGACGCGTACCTCACTGCCGCCGACCTCCGACGCGCACACATGACCCACGCAAAGATGCCCAAGGCTGTCCTGCACGCGACAGACCTACGTGGAGCCCGGATGGACGGGGCGAACCTCAGCGGCGCTCTGATGTGGGAGGCGTTTGTCGGGAAGGCGCGTCTGCACGACGCCGACCTCACGGAAGCGTACATCCAGGGAGCGGACTTCAGCGGCGCCGACATCCGAGGCGCCGACTTCGGGGGCGCCGACCACCTGCGCGCGAAATTCGAGGGCGCGCTCTACGACTCGAAGACGAACGTAGCGGGGGATCTCGACCTCGGCGCCGCAGGCGCGCGCCTCATCGGCCCAGGCGCCGATCTGAGGGGCATCGACCTACGAGGCGTGGATCTGCGGAAGGCGGACCTACACGAAACCAACCTTGAGGGCGCCGACCTGCGCGGAGCCGATCTGCGCAACACGGATCTGCGAGGGTCGCGGCTGAAGGGCGTCAAGGTGCGCGGCATCCTCTACGACGACTCGACACGCTTCCCCGGAGTCGTCCGTCCGGACAAGATACCGGGGTACCGTATCGCGCCCTATTCATCGCTAGGAGAAGCGAACCTCAAGTGGGCGGACCTCACCGGGTCGAACCTACAGGAATCGGACATGCAGCAGGCCGATCTGACAGGCGCTTATCTGGACGGGGCCTTCCTCGACAACGTGAATCTGTCTGGAGCCACGCTCTACAACGCCAGCCTTCGGGACGCCGTGCTGGACGGCGCGAACATGGAGTCGGCGTTTCTGCACGGCACGATGCTGCGTGGCGTGAGTATGCGACACGTCCGACTGCACGGCGCGTTCGTGCTATGGGTGGACCTGACGGAGGCGGACCTGCGGAACGCCGACCTGTCGGGAACCGTGCTGACCGAGGCGCGCCTGCACCGAGCCGTGTACAACGCCGCCACGAAGTTCCCGCCCGGCTTCAAGCCGGAGGAGGCGGGCATGCGGCCTTACCGCGACGCTGAGTAGACACGCCCCGGCCTATCCTGCTGGGTCGATGAGCGTCTTCAGTCCGCTTCGGGCGGCGAAGGCCTCGAAGGCTCCCTTCCAATCCTGCAGGGCGTATGCGCCCGAGATGAGGGAGCCCGTGTCCACCTTGCCGCTGGCCATGAGCGCCAGGGCCTTCCGCCACGCGCTCGGTATCGTGGCGTTGCTGCCGCTCACTGCGAGTTCCTTGTAGCACACCTGCTCGAGGTCCCACTCGATAGGTCGGCCGAACAGCCCCACCTGCGCGTAGCGTCCCCGACGGCGGACGGCCTCCAGGCACGTGGCTGCGGACGCGCCGAATCCCGACGTCTCGAAGACGATGTCGGCTCCGTACCCACCTGTCAGGTCGCGCACGAGGGCGGCGGCGTCAGCGACGTCGACGTTCACGACGCGGTCGGCTCCCAGTTCGCGCGCCTTGTCCAGGCGCAGTTCGTCCGTTGACGTGCCGAGAACGACTACGGTGGCCCCGGCAGCTTTGACAACCTGCGTCGTCAGCAGGCCGATGGCTCCCGGCCCGGAGATCACGGCGATGTCACTCGGCTCGACCTTGGTCATTTCGACAGCGTGAACACAGCAAGCGAGTGGCTCCGTGAGCGCGCCTGCCTCGATCGACAGATCCTCGGGCAGAACGTGGACGTTCTGCTCGGGTACGAGGACGTACCGCGCGAAGGCGCCGTGGACGCCGCTACCGATAGACTTCCTCTCGGCGCACAGGTTCGGGAAACCGTCGCGGCAGTGTTCGCAGACGCCGCACACGTGGAAGTAAGTCTCACTCGTCACGCGGTCGCCCACCTGGCATCGCGTGGCCCCGGCGCCGATCTCCGCCACGACGCCCGACAGTTCGTGTCCCATGATCACCGGCGGTACGGTTGGGTACTCGTCGTCGTGGATGTGGATGTCCGTGCCACACACTCCGCAGGCGGCCACCTCGATCA